>CAVUES010000015.1:0-240980 GCA_963740555.1 uncultured Solirubrobacterales bacterium | reverse complement strand
CCAGCGGCAGGGCTGCTGCGTCCCGCACGTCAAGGCGCAGCCCCTCCCGGCGGGCCTTCGCCGCCGCCTCCTTGGACGCCCAGATGAGGTTCGCCGCAAGCGATCGCCTCTCCTCGGGCAGAGTCTCGAGCAACTCCCTCTCCGGCGTAGCCAGCCAGTCGCGTACGAAACCGTCGCTGCGTCGCTCGAGCAGCTCGAGGTCGCAGCCGAGCGCTGCCGGCGTGCCGGTGGCCGCGGCCAGCGCGCGGCCCGCGCGGTGGCTGATCGAGAGGGCGACCGGCAAGGGCTCCCCGTCGAGGTGGGCCTGCGGCGCTCCGTCGCCGGCCGCCAGCACCTCGACCCGCGCGGGCTCGACCTTCAGCCAGGCGCCGACGGCGGCCTTGGCGGCGAAGCGGCCGAGCCGCCAGTCGCTGCGCCGCTTCTCGATCCCCAGCTTCCCGAGCACGGCGCGCTCGCGCGGACTCAGCCAGCCGTCGCCCGGCGGGGTCTCAGCGAGCGAGCGAATCAGCCAGCCGGGCGCGGTCATCGTCCTCCGCGAGACGGTCCTCGGTCCGGCGGATCCCGCGCTCCACCGCCTCGATCAGGAATGGACGCAGCGAGCAGGGCGGAATGATGCGGCTGACCGAGCCCATCTCGACGGCCCGCTCGACGCTGTGGACGGAGTCGAACTCCGCCGCCAGCTCGCCGAGCTTCTCGGAGTGCACCTGCCCCCAGAGCTCGGCCCGCTCAGAGCGCAGCCGCTGGCGCTCGGAGCCCTCCGCGGACTCGATCCGCTCGTCGATCTCCCTGATGCGAGAGTCCTCGCGGGTGCGCCGCTTGACCTCGCCGGCGAACACGACCGCGGCGGCCGGTGCTCCGCCGATCACCGAAGCATGGGCACCTTCCAGCGCAACCGTCTCCAGATCCTCATTGAGCTTCTGCGAGAAGACGACGAACGCCCCCCCGTGGTAGCGCGAGACGACGCAGAAGACGATCGGCCCCCGGAAGTTCACCACCGCGCGGCCGATCTCGGCTCCGTATTCAAGCTGCCACTTGGCCATCGACTCCGGGGCACCGTCGAAGCCAGCGAGGTTGGCGATGAAGACGACCGGCCGGTTGCCGCTGGCGGCGTTCAGTGCCCGGGCGATCTTGCGCGACGACTGCGGGAACAGCGTTCCCGAGGTCCACTGCTCGGGACCGTCGGCGGGTATGCCGCCGTAGCGCGAAAGAGGTCTCGACTCGATTCCCAGCATCGCCACCGGCCGGCCCCCCAGATGGACGTCCCAGACGACAGCCGTCTCCGCGTCGTGCCAGCCGCTCCAGCGCTCCAGCGGGGCGGCGTCGCTGTCGGCGACAGCCCGCATCACCGAGCGGATGTCGAAAGCCTTCTTGCGGCCGGGGTTGCGCTCGCCGGAGAAGATGTCGCCCACCCGCTCGAGGTCGGAGTCGGGTGCGTGGTGGGGAGCGGAACGTACGTCGCGGTCGGGGGGATCTGCGGTGGCCGCCCGGCGCGGGAAGCGCTCCCCGGGCGCCACGTAGGTGTGGTCGTAGTGGGCGAGCAGCACCCGGCAGGCCCCCGCCAGATCGGGGGCCCAGTACTGCGCTTCGCCGTTCGGCCCCATCACCCGCTCGTAGCCCCCGATGCCGAAATTGTCCTCGGCGGACACTCCGCCCGAGTAGTCGAGCGCCTGCTTCCCGGTCAGGACCATGGCACTCTCTGGCGTCATCACCAGGATCCCCCTCGTGTGCATCAGCATCGTCGCCTCGGCGTTCCAGTAGGGCTGGGCGCCGACGTTGATGCCGGTGACGATGATGTTGAGCTCGCCCCCGCGCTGAGTGTAGGTGACGATCCGCCGCAGCACCGCTGCGATCCAGTCCATGTTCTCGGTCCCCGAGTCCATCGCGATCTTGGCCCCGGCGGAGAGCGCGAACCACTCGGCTGGCACGCGCAGCTCCTCCGCCAGATCGAGGGCGGCGATGATCCGCTCGCACTCCGGCTGGGCAAGCGAGCCCAGCGCCCGCGTCGGGTCGCCGAAGAGCGCGACCCGCTGCATCCCCTCCGGGTAGCGCTCGGTGCGGTTGCGGACCAGCCCGACGACGATGCTCGCCTCGTTGAGGGCGAGACCGCGGTCGACCGGTGCCAGCCGACCGGACTCGTCCAGATCGTGCTCGGTGAAGTCGCCGGGCGGCAGGCCCTCGCCATCGGAGTCGGTGCGTGCAGGAGCCAGAACTTTGACCAGTTCCGCCGGATGGACGGTGCCGCGCTGGCGGGCCCGGATGATGCGGCGGGCACCGTCGTCGAGTGGCCTCAGCGGCCGGTTCGGGGGGTCGTCGACCTCGACGATGACGCCGCGTCCGGTGGGGCTGAAGAAGCGCAGCTCGCGCGGGCGCTCCTCGCCGTCCTCGTGCATGCGCCCGCGCAGTTCCACCATCTCGATGCCGAGGTCCCGGGTGATCCTCCCGTAGCGGGCGATCAGCGCCCGCAGGTCCCCGGGGGCCAGTGTGATCGGGGGCCAGGCGAACATCTGCACCCGGTTCCAGAACAGCCGCCGGCGCGGCTCTCGCTGCGCCTGCGCGTCGCGCATCGCCTCCAGCGACTGGGTCAACGCCCGCTCCAGCTCCGGAACCGCGATCAGCCGCCCGTCGTCGTCGCGCACCGGTGTCAGGTCGCGGACATCGGCAAGCGCGAACAGGCGCTCGTCGCGGGGATCGGAGCGCGCGGTGGCCTGGTAGAGGTAGACGTCCTCCGGCGACGGGCGGCGCTCGAGCTCGAACTCCGACAGCCTCCACAGGTTCAAGCGCTCGGCCACCATCGGGTGCAGCCCGCGAAGGGACTCGTCCTCTTCGAGCCGCCCGGCCCCGGTTCGCCGAAAGCTGAACAGGTCGATCGCCGACATGCCGCGGCCCCGCTCGGGAGCGGAGATGGCGAACACGATCCGCTCGAGCTCGGCCGGCAGTCCCGCCTCGGCGAGAGCGCCCCGGAGGCGGTGGGCCAGCTCGTCCCGAGGCGGCGCCGGGCCGACGTGCTCGGCGTACAGGTCCGCTACAAGCGTCTCGCCCTTGCCCATCTCGCGGGCCAGGGCGGGCAGCCCTTCCAGCGCCGTGCCCAGCTCGCCCAGCTCCACGAACGCCGTGGCCAGGCGCTTGGGGCCCTCCTCGTCGCGGTAGGCGGAGCAGATGAACGAGACGCCGACGCTGCGCGCCTCGGTGAAGGGCGCCAGCTCGGGTGGCCGGTAATAGCGGCGGGTCATCACCTCGAGCAGGGCGGGCCCCAGGCGCGGCTCGGCCGCGCGCAGCCGCCGCGAGAGGACGCTGGCGAGAGCCTGCGGGCAGGCAACGAGCGCGCCGATCCGCTGCTCGCGGTCCGGCCGCTCGGGCGCCGAGGCGAGCGCGTCAAGGTGGCGCTCGGCTACCGCGTAGGCGGTCTCGCGCGCCGCGACGATCACCGGCTCGTCGTAGTAGCGGTAGCGGACCTGCCGCACGAGGTCGGCGATCGCCGGGGCGCGGCCTTCGGCTGCCGTCCCAAGGCGGCCGAGCGTCTCCGAGAAATCGTCCGGGACCCGTCCGGCGAGCTCGTGCGCATGCTCCAGGCGCCGGTCCAGGATCGCCAGCACCGCTGTGTGCTGCGGCCCCAGTCGCTGCTGGGAGAGGAACAGCCGGTAGCAGGCGTCCTCGAGGTCGGGAGTGCGATCCATGTCCTCGATGCCGTAATGGGCGAGCGCCCGCCTCAGCAGCGCGGTGAAGCGCTCCGGCAACCCCTCGGCCTGCGGGTCGAGCGAGTGAAGGAACGAGTGGAAGTACTCCTGGGGGCTGCGCAGCAGCACCTGCGCCGGGTCGTCGGCGTCGTGGGCTGGACGCGAGAGCGCGCGCACGTCCGCGAACAGGCGCAGCAGCCGGTCCTCGCCGGCGATCAGGTCGGCGCTCTCGGCCGGGTCCGAGGAGATGCTGGTCAGATCAGCGATCGCATCGTCGACCGCCATGCCGGGAACGTCATAGCCCATAACCGCCGACTCCAGGAGGCGAAGGTCCTCGATGTGTCGCTCAGATCCTGTCGAGGCGCGGTGCTGGGCGTCCACGAACGCAACCCGCTCGCCGCTCGCACGTTGGGCGCCCCCCTCGTCGAAGGGCTCGATCTGAACCAGCGGAGTGCCGACGTCAACCTGGACGTTTGGGCCGACCATGACCTTGCGCACGCGGCCCTGGTAGGGCGCGACCAGCGAGCTTTCCATCTTCATGCTCTCCATCACAGCGACGACGTCGCCGGCCTCCACCTCGTCGCCGACCGCGACCGGGACCGAGACGACCACTCCGGGAGCGTGGCTTCGAACCGCTCCTCCCTCGTCGTGTGAGATGCGATGGGGCAGGCCGTCCACCTCCACCAGCAGGTCGGCGCCCTGATGCGAGATCGCTGTGCGCCAGCTCCTGTCCCAGAGCACCAGCCGCCGCTCGTGCTCGCCGAGATGCTCGACGTCCAGCTCGATGGTCGAGTCGTCGATCGTCAGCTGGTAGCGCTGCGGCCCCCGCTGGCAGACGCGGAAGCTGTAGGTCTCGCCGCGGTGGCGGAGCTCGACCCGGCGGCCCACCTCGGATCTGGCCAGGGGCCGCCCCCGCCGCGCGAAGGCGTAGAAGCGCGCCCGATCGGTGGCGGTCAACTCGTCGCTCAGCTCGATCGCGGCCTGGAGCAGAGCCGCGTCCGCGTGGCGGGGCCGGTCCTGGTCGCCGCCGGCCCGCACGCGGTCGAGCCAGGTGGTGTCGAAGTCCCCGGAGCGCACATCGGGGTGTGACAGCACATCGAGCAGAAAGCCGAGATTGGTGGTGCCGTTCTCGATCACGACCGTGGTCTCGAGCAGTGCCCGGCGGAGCCGTGCGATCGCCTCCGGGCGATCTCGTCCGGTCGCGATCACCTTGGCGATCATCGAGTCGAACTCCGGAGGGATGGTGTCGCCCGCGACAAGCCCGGAGTCGACCCGAATGCCCGGGCCGCTCGGCAGACGCAGGAGGACGACCTTGCCGGGCGCGGCTTCGAAGTCGAGAGCCGGATCCTCTGCGTTCAGCCGCGCCTCGATCGCGTGACCGCTGGGAGGCGGAGGCTCGCCCTCGAGCCGGCCACCGGCGGCCACGTGCAGCTGCAGCTTGACGAGGTCGAGACCGGTGACGGCCTCGGTGACCGGGTGCTCGACCTGCAGCCGCGCGTTCACCTCCATGAACCAGAAGCGGCGCACGCCGGGCTCGTACAGAAACTCGACGGTTGCCGCGCCGCGGTAGCCCGCCTCGAGCACCAGGCGCCTGGAGGCCTCTGCGATCTCGTTCTCCTGCTGCTCGTCGAGGGCCGGGCATCGCGACTCCTCGATCACCTTCTGGTTACGCCGCTGCAGGCTGCAATCGCGGACTCCGACCGCCCAAACGCCGCCGGCGCCGTCGGCGATCGTCTGCACCTCGACGTGGCGGGCGGGGCTGACGAGGGCCTCGAGGAGCACGGTGGAATCGCCGAAGGCCTGCAGCGCCTCGGCGCTGGCGCGCTCGAAGGCCGCAGCAAGCTCGCCCGCGCCCAGCACCTTGCGGATCCCCCGTCCCCCACCGCCCGCGCTGGCCTTGACCATCAGCGGGTAGCCGATCCGCTCCGCCCCCCGGACGACGTCCTCGATGGTCTCCACCGGGCCACTCCAGGGAGCGACGGGCACGTCGGCGCGCTCGGCCAGCCTCTTGGAGCTGATCTTGTCGCCCAGCAGCCGCATCGTGGCCGCGTCGGGGCCGACCATCACCACGTCCAGCCGCTCGCAGAGCTCGGAGAAGCGGGGGTGCTCGGCCACGAAGCCCCATCCGACCCAGGCGGCCTCGGCCCGGGTCTCGCGCAGCGCCCGCTCCAGCGCCTCGTAGTCGAGATACCCCGCCTGGCGGCTGCCGTCCCCGGCGGTAAAGGTCGCGGGGCCAATGCAGTAGGCCTCGTCTGCCGAGCGGACGAATAGCGCCTGCCGATCGACTTCCGTGTAGAGGGCGATCAACCGGATCGGCTCATCGCCCTGCTCGTTCAGCTCTCGCACGGCGTGTACGAGCCTCATCGCCGGCTCACCGCGGTTTACGATCGCCAGGCGGTGGAAGGGTCGCTTTGCGGCCATCGGCCTGGGCGGGGCCCCTACCCCATCGCGGCGCGGATCGGCTCCAGCACCTGAGGGTCGAGGCCGCCTTCCAGCGCGATGGTCCGGTAACCCTCGAGACGCACCCGCACCCGGCCGTCGGGCCCGACCACCTCGGCGTCAATTGCGCCGTCCTCGCGGGGCCGGACCACCGCCCACAGCGGCCCGCGCTCCTCGACGACGGCGAACCTCTGCACACGATCCACGTGCGTGGGAAGCCCCATTCGCCCTGAGGTGGCGAGCTCCCACACCCCGGCGGTCTGGAAGCAAAGCTCGACCAGCCGCGGCAGCATCTCGGTCGGCTCCCCGGGGGGCTCGTGCGCGGGCGGAAGCTCGTCCGCGAGGCGACCGACGACGGTCCCGTTGCCGCGCCACGCGCGGTCCAGGACCTGGTAGGCGGGGCCATGGAAGTACACCCGGTAGACGGCCTCGCGATCCACGGTCGCGCCGGTGGCTGCCTCCTCGGTGCCGGATCTCTCGGCGAGCGGCGCCTCCGGGACCTCGCGAGCGAGCACCGCCCTTCCCGAGAAGTGGACGGTCTCCTGCTCACCCTGGCCGGGGAGCGTGCGTCGGCCAACGAGCCGGCAATCCGCCTCAAGCCTTCCGTCGCCGCCATCCCGGAGCAGGGCTCGCAGCTCTAGGCCGCGCGGCTCGTCGCGGTAGAACTTGAACGGCGCCTGAAGCTCGACGTTCTCCAAAGAGATCACGTGCCAGTCGGGCAGCAGGGCCCGGGCCGCCTCCGCGAAGCCCTCCATGCCCATCACCCCGGGCAAGACGGGAGTCCCGTCGATGCGGTGGTCGTGGAGGAATGCCTGCCGGGACGGGTCCAGGTTGGTGTGCACGATGAGGCCGTCGCGCAGGGTCATGGCTGCGATCCGCCCCGTCATCGGCCCCTTCGGCGCACCGGCGCCCGCCGTTGCGAGGTCGGGGTCGAGGCCGCCGGTCGGATGGCGCTCCTCGGTCAGGACCCCGAGCGAAGCTGCCACCAGCACCTCCCCGCCGCCCCCGGCCGCCGTCAGCTCCCTACGCACGATCGGCACGCCGACCTCCGGCGGGACCATCTCGATACCGGCCGCTGCCATCATCTTCGGGATCGAGCCGCGGCTGGCCATGCCGATGCCGGCCCACGCAGTCCAGTCGATTGCCACGCCGCGGGTGTCCGGCCGCGAGCGGCGGAAGTTCGAGAGGCTCTTGCAGAGCAGATCGTTGGCCGCGGCGTAGTCGGTCTGGCCGGCATTGCCGAAGCGGCCGGAGATCGAGCTGAACACCGCCGCGGTCGCGATCTCGGAGTCGCGCAGTGCGTGCAGCAGCGCGAACCAGCCGTCCACCTTGACGTCGAACACGAGGTCGTACTCGTGTTGCGGCTTGTCGGGCAGGAAGTGGCTGACGTCGAGGCCGGCGCAGTGAAGAACCACGTCGACGTGGCCGCCGCGGAGCTCGGCAAGCGCCTCGCCCACCCCGGCCGCGTCGGTGAGGTCGACCTGATGCCATCGGGGCTCGCCGCCGGCGGCCCGGATCCCCTCGATCGCATCGAGGGCGGCCCGGGCGCGCTCGATGCGCGCCAGCTCGCGCTCGACGAGCTTCGGGGTCGGGCGCTCGCCGCTTTCCTTGATGCGCTGGACCAGCTCGTCCTTGAGCCCCTCCCTGTCGGCGACGAAGCGCTCGAGGTCGGGGTCGTCCGGATCCGGGGCGGGAACCAGGTCGAGCAGGTGGAAGGTCCCGCCGGCGGCGGCCTGCGCCAGATCGCGGATTGTCGCCGAGACGATGCTGCCCGCGGCGCCGGTTATCACCAGCACCGAGTCCGGCCCCAGCGCGCGCTCCGGGTCGGGGGTCGCCTCGCGCTCGGCAAGGCCGACTGTCCAGCGCAGGCCATCGGCGTGGCCGACCTCGACGGCGCCGGGATCGCGCAGCGACTCCTCGACGAGCAGGTCGGCGATACCGGTGGTCTTGCGACTGGGCGGGAAGTCGACCACCTTGATCAGGGCATCGGGCCGCTCGCGGGCAAGCGCCTTGGTGAAGCCGCTCACCGCGCCGCCAAGGACCGAGGTCGCGCCGGCGTCGTCGTAGCCGTGACGGCCGCCGAGGCGCGTGGCGCTGATCAGGAAGGCCTGGAGGCCGTCGGGTTGTTCGGCGAGCGCGCGCATCGTGCTAACGAGCAGCTTCACCCGCAGCCTCAGCGCCTCGTGCACCTGCCCGGGCTCTAGCTCCGCGGGAGGCTTCTCGTCGAGGGCCGGCAGCCAGTAGACGCCGTGAATCGGACCGGCTGCCTTCCATGCCTCGATCTGCTGCTCGACCTCCTCGACGTCCGGGGACCCCTCGATCTCGAGCACCTCGACGCCCAGGTTCCCGAGCCGTTTCGCGAGCGCCCCCCCAACGCGTCCGGAGTCGCGCCTCAGGATCACGCGGCTTCCCGCTCCCAGCTCGACAGCGGTCGGCACGCAGTACTCGAGCGGCGGCCGCAGCACCGGGACGGGCACGCGGCGCTTGAACCGAGTCTCGGGTGCCAGCTCCTCGCCCGCGGGTACCGGCTCCTCCCTAGGAAGTGCCGGCTCCTCGATGGTAGGCGGGGGCGCGGCAGCCGCCGGCTCTTCTGCCACGGGAGCCGCGGCGGCGGCCGGCTGCTCGGCGGGCGCCGCGATCCCGGCCCCCTCGCGAACGAATGCGATCACGTGGTTGAGCGTCGGGTAGTCGCGCAGCTTGAGGCTGTCGTCGCGGGAGATCTCCCAGGCCTCGCGGATCGTCGCGAAGACCTCTGCCTGTTTGACGGTGTCGATGCCGAGGTCGGCCTCCAGGTCGAGGTCGAGGTCGAGCAGGTCGGTCGGGTAGCCGGTCTCCGCGGCGACGATCTCAAGCACCCGCGCTTCGACCCCGTCGTCGGATTCGGGCACCATCGGCGCGGGCTCGGCGGGCGGCGGCGCCTCGGCGGCGGGAGCTGGCTGCCCTGCGACGGGAGCAGGTTCGGCGGCCGCGGGCGCCGCGATCCCAGCCCCCTCGCGAACGAATTCGATCACGTGGGTGAGGGTCGGGTAGTCGCGGAGCTTGAGGTTGTCGTCGCGGGGGATCTCGTAGGCCTCGCGGATCGTCGCGAAGACCTCTGCCTGCTTGACGGTGTCGATGCCGAGGTCGGCCTCCAGGTCGAGATCGAGGTCGAGCAGGTCGGTCGGGTAGCCGGTCTCCGCGGCGACGATCTCAAGCACCCGCGCTTCGACCCCGTCATCCGGCCCGGGTGCCGCGGGCGCGGCCGGCACCGGCTCTTCTGCCACGGGAGCCGCGGCGGCGGCCGGCTGCTCGGCGGGCGCCGCGATCCCGGCCCCCTCGCGAACGAATTCGATCACGTGGGTGAGGGTCGGGTAGTCGCGGAGCTTCAGGTTGTCGTCGCGGGGGATCTCGTAGGCCTCGCGGATCGTCGCGAAGACCTCTGCCTGCTTGACGGTGTCGATGCCGAGGTCGGCCTCCAGGTCGAGATCGAGATCGAGCAGGTCGGTCGGGTAACCGGTCTCCGCGGCGACGATCTCCAGCACCCGCGCTTGGACGTCGTCGCCGGACGCGGGCGCCGCGGGCGCGGGCTCGGCGACAATGGGCGGCGGCTGCTCAGCCGCGGGCGCAGGGTGCTCGGCCGCCGCTACTGGCGGTGGAGGTTGCGCGGCGGCTTCCGCTGATGCGGGGGGCGCGGTGGCCGGCGAGAGCGGCGCCTCCAACACGGGCTCGGGCTCGGTCTCCGACGGGGCGACGGCCGGAACCTCGGAAGGCGCCGGCGGCGCTGCAGCGGGCCCCCGGTCCACGACGCGCAGGCGATGGTCGACGACCTCGAGCCGCGGGTCCTCCTGGCGGCTGATCCGTCTCAGCCACCCTGTCCAGGCCTCCTCGTCGGCGATGCGGTAGGCGTGGCCGAGCTGCTCGGGATTGCGGCGGCGGCCGTCGCGCACCGGGGTCCAGCGCAGCATCATCATGCTGATCTGGGATCCGAAGCCGGCTGCCAGACGGAGGGCGTAACGCACCGGGTAGCTGCCGCCCTTGGAGAGGTTGAGGCTTCCCAGCTCCGGGTCGACCTCCTGAAAGTTGGGGACTGGCGGCACGATGCCGGTCTCCAGCGACTTGATCGCGACCACGTCCTCGATCCCGACTCCCATCGGGTGGCCGGTGAAGCCCTTCGTGTTGGCGATCACGATCCGGTCGGCGTCAGCGCCGAACACCTGACGCAGGGCGTGCACCTCCGCCGCGGCGCTGCCCCCGCGCGCCGGCGTGTAGGTCTCGTGCGAGACGAAGACCATCTCGGAGGCCATCTCGTGCCGCGACGTGCCGTCGCTGGCCTCGGCCCGGGCCACGAGATCCTCCATGACCTGACCGATGTGCTCCACGCTGAGGCGGGTCCCGTGGAAGGCGCTGTTCGCCGTTGCCGCCTCCAGCAGCTCGCAGATCGGCTGGATGCCGCGCTCGCGGGCTGCCGCGGCGCTTTCGACGACGATCGCCGCCGCGCCCATCCCGAGGATCATCCCGTGGCGCCGCCGGTCGAACGGCGTCGCCGCCTCCGACACCTCCTCGTCGGTCGCAGCCGCTCCCGAGGCGAGGAACCCGGCTCCCAGCCAGGGCAGCAGGTCCTCGGAGGTGGCGTCGTCGGCGGCCACGATCACCACCCGCCGGCAGCGACCGGCCCGGATCCAGTCCTCCGCGACCGCCACCGCCTGGGTAGTGCTCGCGCAGGCCGAATTCACCTGCGTGTTGGGACCGCGGGCGCCGATCAGCTCCGCAAGCTGAGAGTGGCCCATCGGCAGCACCCTGAACAGGAAGCGGCGATCGAAGCGGTAGGGATGCTGATCGATCTCCAGGCGCAGGTCGTGGATGCGGCGATCGAGCTCGGCGAGCACCACGCTGTGGTCGCCCTCCTCGCCGGCCAGCCGGGCACGCAGGGACAGCAGGCCCTCGAGCTGATCGCGGCGCGAGCGGTCGGCCCAATAGTGATTCAGCTCCTCGGCGAAGTCCCCGAGGCCCGGAAAGGAAGAGGCGAATATCACGCCGGTGTCGTCGCGCAGCTCGCCGGGAAGCGCCCAGCCATGCGGCAGCTGCGAGCCGGTGGTGGTCGTCCTGTAGTGCTGGACGAGCGGGATCCCGGCGTCGCGAACGGCGTCGATGCCGGCGGCGATCGCCAGTTGCGTGTCCCGCCCCAGCGCCGCGACGCGGTCCGGGTCGACTCCGAACTCATCCGCAAGGTCGAGCGCACCCGCGCGGGCGGCAAGCTTGATCACGTCGTGGGCGCTGTCTATCTCCTCGAAGGAGGCCTCGCCCCCATCGCCCTTCACCAAGCGGGTTATGTGCTTGTCGAGAATCTCATGGCGCAGGTGCTCGGGTATCAGGTCGATGAATTGCTCGCCGTGCAGGATGCGGGCGAGGTTCTCCTCGGCAAAGGTCTGCTCGGTGCCGGGAAGCCCAAGCGAGGCGCCGGTGATCACCACCGACTCGTCGCCGCCGGGGCGCCCGCCGCCGTCGAGCAGCTCGCGCCCGTGATCCATGAACTCGACGAACATGCGGCCCAGCTCACGAAGCGTGTCGTCGCCGGAGCCGCTGGCGCGCGGCGTGGGCGGGGTCGGGGGCTCGCCGCGGTTGCGGGCGGCGGGCGCAGAGGCAGCATGCGCCGGGCCGGCCTCGCCCCCCGCGACCGCTGGCTCCCGCCCGCGACCGAGGCCTGACGCGTAGAGACCGCACAGCGCCTGGTTGAACGACGGAAGGTCACCGTTCTTGGGGTGGTTCGTGAACAGGGCAAGCGAGTCGTCACCAAGCACGTCGGACGCGAAGCCGTGCAGGGCGCGCTTCGGACCGGTCTCCACGAACACCCGCGCGCCCTGCTCGTGGAGGGTTTGCAGCCCCTTGACGAACTGGACTGGGGACGCGACCTGGCGCCCCAGGATGTCCACGATCTCCTCCTCGGCGCCGGGCCCGGTCGGGTAGAGCGCACCGCTCACGTTCGCCACCACCGGGATCCGCGGCGGCGAGAGGTCGAGCCGTCTCAGCATCCGCCGCAGCGGCTCTGATACGCCGGCGACGATTTCGGTGTGAAAGGCATGGCTCACTGGCAAGATCCAAACCCGGTGCCCGCCCTCCTCGAGCAGCTCGGCGACCCGGTGTACCGCCTCGGTGGCGCCGCCGACCACCGCCTGCGCCGTCGAGTTGATGTTTGCCAGCACGGCGTAGCCGTCGACCCGGGACACCGCGTCCTCCACCTCCCCCAGCGGGGCGGAGACCGCCGCCATCGCTCCCGTATCCTCCCGCTTGAGCCCGGCCATCTCGCGTCCGCGAGCGCTGACCGCCTCCAGTGCCTGCTCGAAGGAGAGCACGCCGGCGACGACCAGCGCGCCGTACTCGCCCAGGCTGTGTCCCATCACGAAGTCGGGGGTGATGCCGTACGCGGCCAGCAGCCGGGTAAGGGCGAGGTCGACTGCCAGCACCGCAGGCTGCGTGATCTCCGTCCGCATCAGGTCGGCTTCGGCCCTCCCGACGGCCTCGGGGTCCTTGGGATCGACGAATATGAAATCGGTCAAGGCCCGTCCGTCCAGCAGGGGCCGCATGATCCGATCGGCCTCGTCGAACGTCGCCGCGACAATCGGTTCCACCTCCCGCAGCTCGGCGAGCATGTTCGCGTACTGCGAGCCCTGTCCGGTGTAGAGGAACGCTACGGGTGGGGCTTCGCCGGCCCCGCGGAAGATTCCACGCCCGCGGAGCGCCTTCCAGCTCGCCGGGTTGCCGGAGCGGACCGCCTTCAGCGCCTGGGCGGCCTTCTCCGCCAGCTCCGGCGCGTCGCCGTAGTCGATCGCCACCCGCATCGCGGCAGCAAGCGAAGCTTCGTCGGGCGCCGCGGGCGCGGGGGCGTCGCCCGCCTCGGCGCCGGCGAGCGCCTCCGCGAGCCTGGACTCCAGCCCGGCCTCGTCATCGGCGCCAATCACCAGCGCACCCCGCAGCGGTGCCTTGCCCGCAACCGTAGCCGGAGCCTCGGCGTCGCTCCCCGGCCTGGTGTGGAGCTGGCCCCTCGACCCTTCGACATCTTCGGTCACGGCGATCTGGGCGCGCCCGTTGCCGGTCAGCCGCCCGGGCACGTGCTCTTCGAGCACGGCGTGGAAGTTGGTGCCGCCAAAGCCAAAGGCGCTCACGCCGGCGACGCGGGGGCCACCGTTTTGGAGTTCCCACTCGCGCAGCTGGGTGTTGACGGCAAACGGGCTCGAGGACCAATCGATGTTCGGGTTGGGGCGGTCGAAATGCAGCGAGGGAGGGATCATCTTGTGGTGGAGCGCCAGCACCGTCTTGAGCATTCCGGCCGCCCCCGCGCCGCCCTTGAGGTGGCCGATATTGGACTTCACCGACCCAAGCGCGATCGTCCCCGGTCGCAGGCCGGCGTCTGCGAAGACATCCCTCATGCTCTCGAGCTCCACCGCATCGCCGACCCGGGTGGAGGTCCCATGGCCTTCGATCAACGAGCACTGCGAAGGGTCAAGCCCCGCGTTGCGCCAGGCTCGCTCAACCGCAAGCTTCTGCCCGACCGGGTTCGGAGCCGTGATGCCCTTGCCTTTGCCATCGCTGGAGCCGGCGATGCCACGAATCACGGCGTAGACCCGGTCGCCGTCGCGCTCCGCGTCGGCGAGCCGCTTCAGCACCAACAAGGCGGCACCCTCCCCCATCACGAAGCCGTCCGCGCCGTCCGCGTAGGGGCGCGTCCCGGTGGCGGAGAGGGCGCCGATCGCGCAGAACTTGATGAACGTCGAGGCACCCATGTTGCGGTCGATGCCGCCGGCGATCACGGCGTCGAACTCGTGCTCGACGAGCCCCTCGATCGAGGCATCGATCGCCGCCATCGCCGATGCGCAGGCGGCATCGACGACGTAGTTGGGGCCTCGAAGGTCGAAGAGGTTGGCTACCCGCCCCGCCAGGCAGTTGCCCAGCTCGCCGGGCATCGTGTCCTCGGTCACCGCGGGGAGGCGCTCGTCCAGCCCCGCATGCATCTCCTCTGCGATCTCGCGGCGCAGCTCCTCCGGCAGCCCGGCGAAGTGTTCGCCGTGCGCCAATTCGCGCTCGAGCTCGGGCCAGGTGAGTCTCAGCGCGGTGAGGTAGTGCTTCTCGCCCGACATCGCGCTGCCAAACACGACCGCGGTGCGCTCGAGGTCCAGCGGACGCTCCGGCCAGCCGTAGTCGAGCAACGCCATGCGCGTGCAGGCCACGCCCCACTTCTGGGCGTCGTCCATGGCGTCGCTGACCCGCGGCGGGATCGGGAGATGCCAGGCGAGAGGCTCCCACTCCCAGTCCCGAACCCAGCCGCCGATCTTGGAGTAGGTCTTCTCCGGCGCCTTGGGGTCGGGGTCGTAATAGAGCTGGGGGTCCCAGCGCTCGCCCTCCACCTCGGTGATCGAGTACTTCCCGGCGGTCAGGTTGCTCCAGAAGGAAGCCGCATCGGGGGCATCCGGCAGGATCGCGCCCACGCCCACGACCGCGATGGCCTTCTCCGCAGAGCCGGTCATCGTGCGTCCTTCCTCCCATACAGCACATCGGCGACAGCGTCGAGGTCCGCCAGCAGCCCGGCCTGGGCATTGTGGATCGCCCCCAGGCCCAGGCTCTGATCCAGTGCCGCAGCGTCGTCTCCGGTGCCGCCAACGACCAGGCGCAACCCATCGCCGGCAACCCGCATGGCGGCCTCGCGGGCGTTCACCCGGCTCATCGTCGCCAGCCCCTCCGGACCGAAGCGCCGTGACGCCTTCTCACCCAGGTCGCCGGCAGCCGCCCGCGCCGCCCGGCGCGCCAGCGCGCCGGCGCCCTCCATGAGCGCTATCAGCTCGCCGAGGCGCAGCAGCACGTGCTGGTTGCGGGTCAGGCGCCCGAGGCGGCAGGCTTCCAGCGTCTCAGCCAGTGCGTGGCCGGCCAGCGCAGCGGTGCCGGCGCCGACCCCCGGGTGCGCGGACTCGAGCGCCTCCAGCTCGCGCGCTGCGGCGTGGAAGTGGTCGCCCCGCGTCTTCAGGTGCTGCTGCCAGCGGTCGCGGGCGATCGTCATCTCCATGATCTCTGAGGTGCCCTCGTAGATCGTTGTGATGCGAACGTCGCGCTTGATCTTCTCGACCATGTACTCGTGCGTATAGCCGTAGCCGCCCAGGGCCTGGATGGCAGCGTCCGCAGCGCCGTTTCCGGCCTCGGTGGCCAGGTACTTGGCGATCGCGCCCTCGGTGTTGAGCGCACCCTCGCCGGCGTCTATGCGCTCCGCGGTCTCCTCGATCGCGGCGCGCGAGGCTTCGAGCCGAACCGCATGAGGAACGATCAGCTTGTGCGTATAGCCCTGCTTCTCGGATAGCGGCCCACCACCCTGGATGCGCTCCTGCGAATAGGGGATGGCCCGGTCGAGGGCCGCCCAACCCGCGCCGAGGCCGAAGGCCGCCACCATCAACCGCGTGAAGCCAAAGACCTGTTGGGCCTGGGTCAGGCCCTGTCCCTCTGTCCCGCCGACCAGGGCGCCTCCGTCCACGTAGACGTCCTCGAGCACCAGGGCGGCGGTGTTGCTGAGCCTGATCCCGTGCTTGTCCTCGGGCTTGCCATGGCTGAGGCCCTCGGTGCCCGACTCGACAACGAACCAGCTCGGCCCCCCTGGCGCCAGCGCCAGCACGCTCGCCAGCTCCGCGACGCCGCCGTTCGAGATCCATTGCTTGGCGCCGGTGATCCGGTAGCCCGCCGCTTTGCCGTCCTCCTGCACGGGCTTGGCAACCGTCTTCAGCGCACCGAGGTCGCTCCCCGCGTCCGGCTCGGTGGCGCCGTAGGCCATCAGGATCCCCTCCTCGGCGATGCGGGACATCCAGCGCTGCTTCTGCTCCGGGGTCCCGCCGACGGTGATCGGATCGGATCCGAGGAAGGTGGCCAGCACCGACGTCGCGATTCCGAGATCGATCGATGCCATGCGCTCGCAGACCCGGTAGACGTCGAGCGCGCCGCCGCCCATCCCGCCGTACTCCTCGGGCACGAACAGCAGCTGCACTCCAAGCTCCTCGCCGCACATGCGGCGCACGACCTCTTCAGGGAACTCGTCGCGCTCGTCGAGCTCTACCAGCAGCGAGTCTGGGAGCTCGCGTCGGGCGAAATCGGCGATCGACTCGAGAGTGAAATCCAGGGTCTCCGAGTCAACTCCGACCACCATCTCTCCTCCGCGGGATCATCCAAGTCCCGCTCGAACGTCGAACAGCCTTGTTAAAGAGAGTAGACCGTCCTAGGTTTCGTCGGTTTTCCGCAGAAAGCGGTAGCGATCGACAGCGGACCGCGCTAGTGAATCGCGGCGCGGAGCCAGCGCAATGCAAGCATTCGGTGCGCCAGTTGTGCGCCAGTCAGCACCCGATTCAAGCGGTTTGTAGCGGTCGATGGCGGTCCCGATTTGCCTTGATCAAGCGATTTTCGGCAAATCCATGCACGCGGACCCACATCTCTCCTCCCTGTAGTACCCCAGAGCGCCCCGCCAAGTGCGGGGCGTCTCTTTTGGATCTTTCAGACTCGGTGTCCAAAGGACGGCCGGAGTGCCTCGGTTTTCATCGCAGGTGTCATGCCCTCGTCTCTGTCCGCATCGGCAAGCTTCTGTCGACGAGGTGGAGCTTCGAGGCCTTTTGGCCATCTTCGGAGCGAACAGCGCGTTGATCCCGCGGGGGGTTGCTCAGCCCGCCTTCGCAGTCCACTTCTTGTTGCCGGTATTGCACTCGCCCATGGGCGGGGGGAAGCTCTTGTCGATGCTGAGCGTCCCGGTCACCTTTTTACCGCCGTTCTTGACCTTGCCACTGAGCTTGAAGGACCCCCCTGGCCCGCTGGACTTGGTCACCTCACCGTTGAACTTGCCGTCTTTTGCAACCGTGAGCGCCTTGCCGAAGCTCGCACTCACCTGACCGGCGCCGCCGTCGCAGTGCGCCGGTGCGTTCTGCACCGAGAAGGCCTTGAGCTTCTTCGCCTTGCCGCCCTTTGTCACGACCTTCAGACTGACGACGGAATCCATTGCCCCCTTCACCGTCCCCGTATTGCTGATCGACGCCGCGAGCGCGGTCGCCGTCGGCAGGGCGACGCCAAGCGAAACTGCGGCGATGGCAATGGCCTTGCTGTTCATCGAGATCCTCCTGTTCGGACCAACCAGATGGCGGCAGGTTAGACCCCTGCCCACCTTTGTTCAGTCGGGGCACCTGGATCTGCAGCAGTGGCTTTTCGCCTCCAGTCCAACGTGCTGGCGCCGTGGAACTTGAACTAGTGGCGCTTGTGGCGTTTGCCGGTGATCTTGACGTCGATCGTCCCGCCCGCGGTCGCCGCGTTGACATCGCTGTAGGCGGCCGTGACGGTGACGGCGCACAGACCTTGCTTCTTGCCGGCGATCGGGAGCCGGCTGGAGCCCGGCGCGCTGATCGTCAGGTTGCCGCTCGTGCTTCGGGAAGGCCTGGTTCCCTTGCTGCATGAGACGCCGAAGGTCACGTTGATCGGCAGCAGAGCGCCCCGCCAAGTGCGGGGCGTCTCTTTTGGCTTTCGCAGCCCCATCCAAAGCACTTATTTCTCCTTAAGCGCAATTCTCTCGGAGCCTTCGTTCGCCAGTGTGACCGCCAGCCGCAGCCCGGGTGCGCGGCGCCCAAAAGAAAGCGTTCGCGGTTGCCGGGATACTGTGCCGGTGTCGTCGCAAAAACGCGACGACACTTCCCATAGAGGAGGAGAGAAAGATGATGCTGGCAACGACGACGGTCGAGGACTTCGACCGCTTCTTGAATATCTTCTCAACCAAGGGCGCTGAAAAACGAAAGCAGCACGGGTCCAAGGGTGCAACCGTCTTTCGCGATCCCAATGAGGACGACCGGGTCTGGGTGCTCTTTGACTGGGACGAGGAGGGCTTTCAGAACTTTGTCTCCGATCCCGAGGTCCCGCCGATCATGCAAGAAGCCGGGCACAAGAGTAAGCCCCAGCCGGCTGAGTTGGGCGGTCAGTACGACTCCTAGGCCCAGACCCCGAATCGGAGCCTTGGCTCCAGTCCACTGAGACTCGAACTAAAGAGCAGCGACCAGGAGGAAACATGACAGCAGATGAAAACGTAGGGATCATGCAGCGCGCCTACGACGCCTTCAACTCGGCCGACATGGACACGCTGACCGAACTCTTCGACGACAATGTCGTGTGGCACCTGCCGGGGCGGAGCTCGATGGCCGACGACTACCAGGGCCGCGATGCGACTCTCGCCTACTTCGGCCAGATCGGTGAGAAGACGGGTGGCACCTTCCAAGCCGAGCTGCAGCAATTGTTCGCAGGCGATGACGGCCGCGTGATAGGCCTCCAGCGCAGCACTGCGGAGCGAGACGGCAAGCGTCTGGATGTCGACAATTGCATCGTCTTCGAGCTAAAGGACGGCCGGGTCGTTGACGGCCGGGAGCACTTTGAGGACCTCTACGCTTGGGACGAGTTCTGGTCGTAGCCCCGGCCCGCGCGAGCCAGCGGGTCATGCGATCCGCGCCTGGGTGACAGCTTGAAGACGTGAACCGCGGCCTACGCGGCGTGTGCCTCGCTGCCGCCTTGCGCGAAAGCAGCGGCGTCGAGAGGCGGCATTCGTGCGCCAGTTGTGCGGCAGTCAGCACCTGTTTCAGGCAGCCAACGGCGGTCCGCAGCGGAGCCGAGAGGGGGCGATCACGGCTTTCCCCCGGTCGTACAGGCGAGCATCGAGAGGACGTCGGCCGCAAGCGACGAGTTCGCCGATGCACTGCGTGATTTCTGCGAGCGCGTTCTGGCGACTGAGTGATCTGATCTTCAGCGCAGCGCGAATAAGAGGTCGGTGGCCAGCAAACTCACCGACCCACTCGCTTTCGCGGGCGCCGTGCTGCTGGTCATCGTCGCCTTCCTCGGCCTGGACCACCACGCAACTCAAGCCGGGCAGCTGGCGATCGGAGCCGCAACCTGGGTGGTGCTGCTCGCCGCCTGTGGGCCGCTGAGCAACGAGGAGCGCAGCCGAGTGGCTCTCGTGGTCCTGGTCGCAACCGGGGCCGAGGTGATGGGCTCGATCGTCCTCGGCGCCTACACCTACCGGCTCGAGAACCTGCCCGCGTTCGTCCCCCCCGGCCACGGCCTGGTCTATCTCGCCGGGCTGCGGATCAGCCAATCGGCTCTCGTCAAGCGCCATGCGCGTGCCTTTGTCGCGGCCGCCGCGTCGCTGGTGGTCGTTTGGGCCACCGTCGGCTTGGCGCTGCTCGAGCGCACCGACCTCCTCGGAGCCCTCGCCGGTGCCGGGCTCGTCTACATGCTCATACGAGGGCGAGCGCCTACCCTCTACGCGGGCGTCTTCATCGTCGTCGCCTTCCTGGAGCTGTACGGAACCTCGATCGGCGCCTGGCAATGGGCCGAGACGATCCCCGGCACCCCGGTGGGGGCGGGTAACCCGCCCAGCGGGATCGCCAGCATCTACGTGCTCTTCGACATCGCGGCGATCGCGCTGGCGCCGCGGCTGCTCGCTGCGCTGGGCTCAGTCCGGCGTCTTCCGCCCCTGGCGCGGCTCGCCACCTCGACCTAACCTGCCGGCTAACCGCTGACCGTCTCGCGCATCCCGAGCGCCGCCAGCACCTGTCCGGCGACCGACTCGCCGGTGAAGCCGACTTCCTCCCGCAGCAGCGCCGGCTTGCCGTGGGTGACGTAGCGATCGGGCAGTCCGATCCGCATCACGCGCGCGCGAGAGCCGGGATCGGTGAACGCATCTTCCAGGTGCTCGAGGACCGCGGATCCGAAGCCGCCCGCCAGAACGTTCTCCTCGATCGTCACCACAAGCTCGTGCTCGCGGGCGAGGCGCCGCACCAGCTCGGTGTCCAGCGGCTTGGCGAAGCGCCCGTCGGCGACGGTGACGCTGAGGTCGTGCTCGCCGAGAAGCTTCGCGGCCCCCAGCGCGACTTGCACCCCGTAGCCGTAGCCGAGCAGCGCCACCCGCTCGCCCTCGGCGAGCAGCTCGCCGCTACCGATCGGGATCTCCTTCGGCTTCTTGGGGACCCCGACTCCCTCCGCCGCGCCGCGCGGATAGCGCAGCGCGATCGGCCCGTCGTGGGCCAGCGCGGTGCGCAGCATGTGGACGAGCATCGCCTCGTCGCGGGGCGCCATCAGGGTGATGTTGGGCAGCGGGCGGAAGTAGGAGATGTCGAAGGCGCCGTGGTGGGTCGGCCCGTCGTCGCCGACCAGTCCCGCTCGGTCCATGGCGAAGACGACGTTCAGCTCCTGAAGGCAGACGTCGTGGACCAGCTGGTCGAAGGCGCGCTGGAGGAAGGTCGAGTAGATCGCGCATACCGGCTTCGCGCCCTGAAGCGCCAGGCCCGCCGCGAACAGAACGGCGTCCTGCTCGGCGATTCCGACGTCGTAGTACTGCTCGGGGACCTCCTTGCAGAGCTTGTTGAGCCCGGTCCCCCCCGCCATCGCCGCGGTGATCCCGATCACCCGCTTGTCGCGCTGCGCCTCGGCGACCAGTGCGTCCGCGAACACAGCTGTGTACTGAGGGGGCGCGGGGGGCTCCGGCGCCTCGAGTTTCTCCGGCGCGATCGACTCCGGCGAGTTCGACTCCTTGACCGGAACTGGCTTCAAGTCCGCTGGCTCCCGGTCGACGATCGATCCAGGCTTCGCCGCGTGCCACTTCTCCATCCCCTCCAGACCGCCCTCCTCGGCCGGCGCGAATCCCTTGCCCTTCACCGTGTGGATGTGGACGACGACCGGGCGGTCGGCCTGAAGCGCCTCGCCGATCGCTCTTCGAAGCGCGCGGACGTCGTGGCCGTCGATCACCCCCATGTAGGCGAGATCGAGCTCCTCGAAGAGAAGACCCGGGGCCAGGTAGGACTTGATCGCCGCTTTGACCTCCGGACCAAGGCGCTCGATCCGCCGCCCGACGCCAAGCGGCAGCTTGGTGAGCCGGTCCTCGACCCCTTCGCGAGCGTGGTAGAGGCCGGGATTGAGCCGCACGCGCTGGAAGTGGCGCGACAGAGCACCGACGTTGGGCGAGATCGACATCCCATTGTCGTTGAGGACGATCACGATCGGCGTTTCAAGCCCCCCCGCGTTGTGAAGTGCCTCGTACGCGACACCGCCGGTCAGCGCGCCATCTCCGATCACCGCGACCACCTTGCCGTCTTCGCCGATCCCCGCCCGCATCGCCTCCTTCAGCCCGACCGCGTACCCGATCGAGGTCGATGCGTGGCCGGCGCCCATGATGTCGTGCTCGGACTCGAAGACCGAGCAGAACGGCGCCAGGCCCTGGTACTGGCGGATCGTCGACAGCTGGTCGCGGCGCCCGGTCAGGATCTTGTGCGGATAGGCCTGGTGGCCGACGTCCCAGAGGATCTTGTCGCGCGGCGAGTCGAGCAGGCTGTGCAGCGCGACGGCCAGCTCACAGGTTCCAAGGTTGGCGCCGAAGTGGCCGCCGATCTCGCCGATCACGTCGATCACGAAGCCGCGAATCTCTTCTGCGAGATCCTGGAGCTGGTCGTCGGACAGGCCTTTGAGGTCCTCCGGACCGTCGATCTGATCCAGGAGCTCGTCGCTCGTCGCTCGTTTCTCGTTGCTTGGGTCTTGGGTCATGCGTGGCGTGTGTAGATGAAGTCCGTGATCAGCTCGAGGTCGTCGCTTCGGGGCGCGGCCTCGGTAAGTGCCTCACGGGCCTTTGCGTGCGATTCGGTGGCCAGCTCGCGCGCCTGGTCGAGTCCATAGAGGCTGACGTAGGTGACCTTTCCATGCCTCTCATCGGAGCCGTGGGGCTTTCCGAGCTCCTCGTCGCTTCCGGTCACGTCAAGAATGTCGTCGACGATCTGGAAGAGGACGCCGAGCTCGTCGGCAAAACGGCGGTACGGAATTGTCTCAGGTTCGCCCACGCCCTCGAGAACGAGTACGACGCCGACGCTGGCGCCGATCAGCCGCCCGGTCTTCAGCCCGTGAAGCGCCCGCAGGGCATCGGCGTCGAGGTCGGATTGGGTTACGTCCACGTACTGGCCGCCGACCATGCCCCGGACGCCGGTCGCGGCGGTCAGCTCGCCAAGCGCGGTCAGTACGCGATCCGGGGGGCCGGGCTGGCTGCAGAAGAGGCGAACCGCCTCCGCGAACAGGCCGTCCCCGGCCAGGATCGCCACGTCCTCGCCGAACTTCACGTGCGAGGTCGGCCGTCCCCGGCGCAGCTCGTCGTCGTCCATCGCCGGTAGGTCGTCGTGGATCAGCGAATAGGTGTGGATCAGCTCGATCGCCGCGGCAGCGACGAGATATGCCTCCGGGTCGGCGCCGATGCCGCGTGCCGTGCCCAGCGCCAGCACCGGCCGAATCCGCTTGCCGCCGGCGAGCAGCGAATAGCGCATCGCGTCCTCGAGGCCGGCGGTCGAGCCGATCGCGGAGAAGCGCAAGCCGTCCAGGTGGGCGTCGACCAGCTGGCGGAGATCCTCGGGGTACTCACTCATCTGAGGACGCCTCGCGCAGCGCCCGGTTGACCTCCTCCGACGCCTCGGCGGCAAGCCCGGCCGCCTCCTTGGTCAGCTCGCCGGCCCGCTCGTCGTCGACCTCCTGGTTCGACAGCTCGGCGGTGATCTGCCGCAGGCGCTCGCCTATCTGCTCTAGACGGCTCATGGGGACCCGGTCCCTTCGTGTTGGGCGACCGCCTCCCGCTCCCTGACGGCGGCACCGAGGACGCCGTTGACGAAGCCCGGCGCGTCGGCCCCGCAGTACTCCTTCGCCAGCTCGATCGCCTCGTCGAGGGCAACCTCGGTCGGGACGTCGTCGCGGTAGGCGATTTCGTATAGGGCCACGCGCATCACGTTTCGATCCAGCGGCGCGATGCGATCCAGAGACCATCCCTTCGCGTGGCGCGCGATCGCCTCGTCAAGCTCCTCGCGATGCTCCTCAACGCCTTCGGCCAGCTCGCGGGTGAACGGCTTCGCGTCGACGGGGATCAATTCCGCGAGCGGGCGCCCGGTGACGTCCCACTGATAGCAGGCAAAGACGGCATTACGGCGCTGGTCGGAGCGGCGCATCAGCGCTAAAGCTTAGGCGCGCGAGACGTACTCGCCGCTGCGGGTGTCGACGCGCACCGTGTCGCCCTCCTCGACGAAGAGGGGGACCTGCACGACGACGCCGGACTCCAGGGTGGCTGGCTTGTTGCCACCGCCGGAAGCGGTGTCGCCCCTGACGCCGGGCTCGGTCTTGGTCACCTTCATCTCCACCGCGCTCGCCACCTGCACGTCCGTGGGGCTCTCGTCGACGAACAGCACGTCGACCTCGTCGTTGGGTCGCATCCAGCGCATCGCGTCTCCGGCCAGCGAGCGGGGCAGCTCCAGCTGCTCGTAGTCGCGGCTGTCCATGAAGACCGCCGCGTCGCCGGAGTCGTAGAGGTACTGCATCTTGCGGCTCTCGGTTCGCACGGGGCGGAACTTCTCGCCGGCCCTGAAGGTCTTGTCGTGGACGCTGCCGTCATCGACCTTGCGCACCTTGGTGCGCACGAAGGCGCCGCCCTTGCCCGGCTTTACGTGCTGGAACTCGATGATCCGGTACACGGTCCCGTCGATCTCGATGTGGGAGCCGTTGCGGAACTGGTTGGTGGAAATCACGGCCCCGAGCCTAGCGACGTCGAGCGCCTGTCGATGGCCCTCGCCGCGGTCGAGGTCACGCTCGAGGCGAAGCTGGCAGGCGGCTAGCGGCTCGCCGAGCTAATACCTATGGCCCGGCGTCATGACCTGGCCGCTGTGGTGATGGTGGTGGTGATGGTGCGTCTCCCCCTTGAAAGCTGGGTTGTCTCCCCTCGGGTGGAAGTACGACCCGCGGACACACCCGGTTCAGCCGCAGCTGTCAGTCCACCACCGGGGCGGGTAGACGCGCGGTGCGGATCGCCCCGATGCTGGCGACGACGACGAGCGCGATTCCGGCGATCTCGGCGGCGTCGAGCCTCTGATCGAGGGCGATCAACCCGACGAGCGCAGCGACCGCGGGCTCAAGGCTCATCAGGACACCGAACGGTGCCGGGGGAATTCGCCGCAGCGCCTCGATCTCGGCCGCGTAGGGAATCACGGTGCTGAGGACCGCGGCCGCGGCGCCGGCTCCGAGCACCGCCGGCGCGACCAGCTCCGAGCCCCCTGAAGCGAGGCCGGCGGGCAGCTGGATCAGCGCCGCGACCGCCACCCCGATCGTCAGGCCGGAGGCGCCGGCAAAGGCCCGTCCGACCCTGCCGCCGAGCAGGATGTAGGAGGCCCAGCAGACGGCCGCCACAGCGGCAAACGCGATGCCCAGCAAATCCGTGGAGCCGCCGAGCGGACCGGCGAGCGCGGTCACCCCGAGCGCCGCCAGCGCGGCCCAGAGCAACGACAGCGGGCCTCGGCCCTTGAACACCGCGACCCCGAGCGGCCCGAGGAACTCGACCGTCACCGCCACCCCCAGTGGGATCCGGTCCAACGCGGCGTAGATCGACAGGTTCATCACCCCGAGTGCCACGCCAAAGGCCGCAACCAGCCAGAGGTCCGAGCCGGCACGGTCACGCAGCGACGGTCGCCAGAGCGCGGCCAGTACCGGCAGGGCGAGCAGGTTGCGCAACAGGACCGCCCCGGCAAACCCGACCCGATCGAAGATCGAGATCGCGACCGCGGCGCCGAACTGGATCGAGACGATCGACAGCAGTACCAGCGCCAGGGCCGGAGCCGCCCGGCTGTCACGAATGCGGCCGCTTCGCGGCCTGACATGCTCCTGCGGCGACACTCTGTGACGCCGCCCAAAATCTATCCGCGGAGGCGATCGGCCTCGCGGCGGATCTCGTCCTCGGTGATCTCGCCGCGACCGTAGACGTCCCAGGCGTTCGCGGCCACTCCAACGCCCCAGCCGAGGATCGGGAATATCGGCCAGAAGAAGTTATCGGTGCCGGTGACCGCCCAGATCACGACCAGCATCGCGTTGACCGCGACGTACATGAAGAGGTGGGAGCGAAAGTCGCGCTTCTTCTTCAGCCGCCGGACGGCGAGGTCGCGAAGCTCTTCATCGGTCCTGACGCTGCCCTCCATGATCGGGTGTTCTAGCACCGAACGACCGCGATGGCGGGCCGGGCCGGCGGCGATCTACTCGACGCTTCGCAGCTCCTTCGGCAGGCCGCTGAGGTTCTGGTGGCCGTTGTTGGTGACCGCGACCAGGTCCTCGATCCGCACACCCAACTGCGCCGGCAGGTAGATCCCCGGCTCAACGGTCACCACCTCGCCGGTCTCCAGCATGTCCTCGGAGCGCTGCGAGAGACGCGGGGCCTCGTGGACCTCGAGCCCGACGCCATGGCCGAGGCCATGGCCGAAGTGTTCGCCGTGACCGGCGCTGGAGATGATCCCCCGCGCCACCGCGTCGACTTCCTTGCCGGTCTTTCCCGCCGCCACCGCATCGAGCGCTTTCGTCTGCGCCTCGAGGACGATCTCGTAGACCTCCTGCGCCGGCCCGGATGGCTTGCCAACCGCGAACGTGCGGGTGCAGTCGGAGCAGTATCCGTCGAGCTCGGCGCCCATGTCGAAGACCACCATGTCGCCGGCCTTGATCTCCCGCTTGCCCGCCTCGGCGTGCGGCATGGCACCGTTCGAGCCCGCCGCGACAATCGGGGGAAAGGATGGCTCGGCGCCCAGCTCACGCATCCGCGCGACGGCGGCGCGAGCGACCTCGAGCTCGGTCTTGCCGCCCAAGCCCTGCTCGATGGTCCATTCGTAGACGTCGTCGGCCAGCTTCGCCGCCTCCGCGATCGCCACCAGCTCCTTGCGGTCCTTGACCCGTCGCAGCTTCTCGGGCAGGCCCCCGGACGGCACCAGCTCCGAGCCCTCCGGAGCCTTCTCGGTGAGCTCGCGAAGCTCGCGGACGCTGACGTGCTGGTCCTCGAAGCCGCAACGACCGGAGAGACGCTCGGCGAGCCCCGTCGTCCACTCGACGCTGATAGCGACCAGCTCCCAGCCCCCGATCTCCGACGCGGCGCGCTCGATGTAGCGGAAGTCGGTCAGAAAGGCGCGGTCGCGGGGACCGCAGATGCAGGCGCCGTTGGTTCCAGTAAAGCCGGTCAGGTAGCGGACGTTGACCAGGTTGGTGACCAGCAGCCGCTCCAGCCCTTCCTCGGAGACCAGCTTGGCGAGCCGGTCCGCACGCTCGACGCTCATGTCACCTGCAGCTCTTTAGCCAGGATCTCGAGCGCCTCGCGGTAGCCGTCCGGGCCCTTGCCGGAGACTCGCGCGAGCACCATCCCCTCGAAGACCGACACCTGTCGCCAATCCTCGCGCGACTCGACGTCGGAGAGATGGACCTCGACGGTCGGGACCCGGGCAAGCTCCAGCGCGTCCCCGATCGCGCGGCTGTAGTGGGTCCATGCACCCGCGTTGATCAACGCCGCGTCGACCATCTCCGGAATCCGGTGCAGATGCTCGACGAACTCACCCTCGCTGTTGCTCTGAAAGAAGCGCGCCTCCAGATCGAGCTCGCGTGCCCAGTGCTTGATCCGAACCTCCAGCTCGGTCAATGAGAGCCCGCCGTAGATCTCTGGGTCGCGCCGTTCTAGCACATCGAAGTTGACGCCGTGAAGCACCTCGACCCTGTTGCGCGCGCTCAACCGATCAGCTCCTCTATCGCCTCGCGGACCCTATCCGGCGCGACCCGCTCGCCCACCTGCGGCTCGCCCGGGCCAGACAGAAGTACGAAGCGAACTCCGCCGGCGTCGCGCTTCTTGTCGCGCTGAAGCGCCTCCACGGTCTCGCCCAAATCGACGTCGCCGTCGATCCGAGTCGGAAGCCCGGCCCGCTGGAGCATCGCCCCCACCTCTTCCCGCAACTCGTCGGCGTCGGAGAGCCGCAGGGCGGCAAGCAGTCCCAGCCCGACGGCTTCGCCGTGCCGATAGCGCCGGTATCCGGTCGCCGCCTCGATCGCATGCCCGACGGTGTGGCCGAGGTTGAGGATCGCGCGGCGGCCGGAGTCGCGCTCGTCGGCGGCCACCACCTCGGCCTTGAAGCGGGCGCAGTCGAAGACCAGGTCGCCGATTGCCGACGCTTCGGGCGCGCCGATCGCGCGCACGCGCTGCCAGAGCCGTCCGCCGGCCAGCAGGCCGGTCTTGATCACCTCGGCCCACCCCGCGGCCAGCTCCTCCTCGGGGAGGGTCGCGAGGGTTGCGGTGTCGGCGAGCACCGCCGCCGGCAGGTGGTACGCGCCGACGTAGTTCTTTGCCTCCGGCAGGTCGACCCCGGTCTTCCCCCCGATCGCCGAGTCGACCTGGGCGACGAGGGTTGTCGGGACCTGCACGACGGGGACGCCGCGTTGATAGGTCGCCGCGCAGAAGCCGGCGAGGTCGCCGACCACGCCCCCGCCGAGGGCGACGACGTGATCGGAGCGGGTCATTCCGAGCTGCGCCAGCTCCCGCAGCACCCGCTCGGCCTCCGCCAGCGTCTTCGCCCGCTCGCCGGGCTCGACCGCCACCTGACCCGCCAGGGGCTCGATCCGCCCCGCATAGAGATTCCCCACGGTCGCGTCGGTGACGCAGAAACGCCGGCCCTCGAGCGGCCAGTAGCCACCATCCAACGCGCCTTCGCCGACGAAGATCGGGTACTCGCCGGAAGCGCTCGTGGCCCAGACCATCCGCGTGTCCTCGGGCAGCTGGCGCAACAGGGCCAAGAGCGCCGGCATCGCCCGCGCGGCAAGGCCCGGGTCGGCCGGCGGCAGCACCGCGTCGGAGAGCTGTTCGTAGATCGGCTCCCTGACCGGCATCAGGGCTTCGAAGGCGGCCTTGTCGCGGGCCAGCGGCCGGTCCGACCCATGGACGCGCCGCCACGCCTCCTCGACGTCGACCTGCAACCAGACGACAAGGTGCCGTCGCAGGGCCTCGGGTACGCCTGCGGCGAGAACGCTGCCGCCGCCCAATGCGATCGCCCCTCCGTCCGCCCCCTCCAGCAGCGGCAACACGACCTCGGCTTCGCGGCGGCGGAACTCCGGCTCGCCTTGGCGCTCGAAGAAATCGCCGATCGAGGTCCCGATCTCGCGCTCGATCAGGTCGTCGACCTCGGTGGTCTCCAATCCGGCCTCGCGCGCGGCCGCCAGCGCCGTCGTCTTGCCCGCCCCCATGAAACCGATGAAGACGAGCGCTCGGCCGCGAGTCAATCTCGCCACCCGATGCGCTGCTTGTAAGCGGCGAGCGCGCCGAGGACGTCGTCGATGTGGTCGCCACCGAACTTCTCGCGATAGGCGGCGGCCAGGGTCAGGCAGACCATCGCCTCGCCGACCACGCCGGCCGCCGGGACCACGGTGGAGTCGGTGCGCTCGCGAAGCGCCTCGGCCGGCTGCTTGCTCTCCGTGTCGACCGAGCGCAGCGGTTTGGTCAGGGTCGAGATCGGCTTGATCGCCGCCCGCACGACGAGCGGCTGGCCGTTGGTCATGCCGCCCTCCAGGCCGCCGGCCCGGTTCGTCTCGCGGTAGAAGCCGCGCTCGTCGGAGTGGAAGATCTCGTCGTGGGCCTCGGAGCCGGGGCTCGCGGCGACGTCCCAGGCGGGGCCGATCGTCACGCCCTTGATCGACTGGATCGAGACGATCGCCTGGGCGAGCCGCCCGTCCAGCTTCTCCGCCCAGGAGACGTGCGAGCCGACCCCCGGCACTAGTCCGAAGGCCCGCACCTCGAAGCCGCCGCCGAGGCTCTCGTTGGCCTTGCGGAGCCGGTCGATCTCCTCGACCATCGCGGCGCTCGTCTCGGGGTCCAGCGTGCGAACCGGGTCGTCGTCGACGCCGTCGAAGTCGGACGGTGCCAGGTCCTCGCGCTCCGGGGCCTTCACCGAGCCGATCTGGATCACGTGGCTGTGGACGCTGACCCCGAGGGCGGTCAAAAACGCGCGGGCGATCGATCCCGCGGCGGTGCGGGCGGCGGTCTCGCGGGCGCTGGCGCGCTCCAGCACGTTGCGGACGTCGCTGTAGCCGAACTTCTGCAACCCGGGCAGGTCGGCGTGGCCCGGTCGGGGCAGGTGCACCTCGTCGACGTCGCCGTCGACCGGCCACGGGCCCATCCGCTCCTCCCAGTTGGCGTAGTCGCGATTGGCGACCAGGATCGCGATCGGGCTACCGAGTGTGCGGCCGTGACGGACTCCGGAGCGAACCTCGACCGTGTCGCTTTCGATCTTCATCCGCCCGCCGCGTCCGTGGCCGAGCTGGCGGCGCGCCATGTCGCGGTCCAGCGCCGCGCGGTCCAGCTCCAAGCCGGCCGGCATGCCCTCGACGATCGCCGTCAGCCCGGGACCGTGCGATTCACCAGCTGTTACGAAGCGGAAAGACATCGATCTAGGCTATCGGCGTGGCTGCCCGCCGACTGGTCGTTGTCATGCTCGTCCTGCTGGTGATCTCGACCCTGGCCGCGGCGTTCCTCCCCACCCCGGACAAGAATCCCGCCAACCCCGCGCACGCCAAGCGGGGGCACCGGCCGAAGAAGCCGAAGGCCCCGCCGCCTCCCGCCCGCTCCGGTCTTCTCCTCGTTTCCCGCCTGCGGATCTCGAACCTGCCGCCGAAGACCGTGCGCATCGAACGCGGCGACGAGCTACGTCTCGAGGTCGCGGCGCCATTTGGCGACGACATCGAGATCCCGGCACTGGGACTCGACAGCGCCGTCACTCCGTTCGCCCCCGCGCAATTCGACCTGCTCGCCCCCCGGATCGGCACCTTCCCGGTCCGCGCCGCCGACTCGGACAGGCTCGCCGGTTGGCTGCTGGTCGGAAAGCCGGGAACCGGGCGCTGCGGAGTCTCTACGCCTGCAACTCCTCAGGGACGAGGGTCAACTCGGTCGTGCTCCCGTCGCGGAAGACGCGGGTCGCGAGGTCGCGCCCGATCCGCTCGGCGACCATGAGGCGCTGGAGATCGCCGACGTCGCTGAGCGCCACTCCATCGACCTCGACGATCAGGTCCTCTGGCCGAAGGCCGGCGCGCGCCGCGGGACTGCCGTCGACGACTTCCACCACCTCGATACCTTGATCGCGGCCGAGCTCGGTCGCCAACCGCGGCGGCAGCGGGCGCGAGCCACCGACGATCCCGATGTAGGCGCGCCGCACCCTCCCCTCGCTCATCAGCTCCGAGACGATGCGTCGGGTCGTGTCGTTGATCGGCACCGCGAGGCCGAGGCCGATGCCGGCGACGGCGGTATTGATCCCGACCACCCTCGCCAACCCGTCGGCCAGGGCTCCCCCGGAGTTGCCGGGGTTGAGCGCCGCATCGGTCTGGATCACGTTCTCGATCAGGCGCCCGGCGGAGCGCGTGCGGGTGGGCAGCGAACGCCCCAGCGCCGAAACGACGCCGGTGGTCACCGAGCCACTGAATCCGTTCGGGCTGCCGATCGCCACCACCAGCTGCCCGACCCGAAGCTCTTCCGCGTCGCCGAGGGTCGCCGAGACGAGGTCGGCGGCCTCTGCCCGCAGTAGCGCGAGGTCGGACAGCGGATCGGCGCCGATCAATTCGAAGCTGAATTCGCGACCGTCGGGAAACGACGCCCGGCCGCGACCGTCGGTTCCGTCGACGACATGGGCGGCGCTGAGCATGAAACCGTCGGGGCTGATCGCCACGCCGCTGCCCGCCCCGTCCATGCGGCGCCCGCGGCGGGTGCGACGTGAGACGGTCAGATGAGCGACCGACGGGCCCAGCTTCTCGGCCACCCCGGAGACGGTGCGCGAATAGGCGTCGAAGGCCTCCGCGTCGGGCAGGGACGGCCGATCGTCGGCCGCGGACCGGCCGAAGTCGCCGTCTGTCGATCTTGAGTCGAGTAGACGCATGTTTCCAGTCACATTTTGAAGTTAGCAATCCGACCGCCTAAGCTTGCGGGCATGCGGCAACCACAGGCCTCAGGGGGGCGGTGGCGCACCGGCATGGTGCTTGCCCAACGCTGGGATCGGACTAGCGGGCGAGTGGTGCTGATCGCGCTCGACGCGGCCACATGGATCTACGTGCTCGTCGCCGTCCGCCAGGCCCTCGGCTGAGCCGGATCAGACCTCCGTGGTTGGCTCGAGTTAGCCGCGGGCCGCGTCGCGCATCACGTCGATCGGCGGGTCGATCCCGGTCCAGATCCGAAATGAAGCGGCGCCCTGCCGCACCAGCACCTCGAGCCCGTCGACGACCTTTGCGCCGGCTTCGCCGGCCACCGTCAGGAGCTTGCTCTGGCGCTCACCGTAGACGAGATCGACCACTGTCTGGGAGAAGCCGAACCAGTCGCGCGAGAGCGGCAGGTCGTCGAAGGGATCCTCGCCATGCATCCCGACACTGGTCGAGTTGACGATCAGCTCGAAGTCGCCCCGTCCAGGGTCCTCGACCACCGCTCCCCCCAGCTCGGCGCAGAGCTTCGCGGCCCGCTCGGGGGTGCGATTCCATACCGAAACCTCGACCCCCGCCCGGGTCAGCGCCCAGACGACCGCCCGAGCGGCGCCGCCGGCGCCGAGCACCAGGGCGCGGCGACCCGCTGGAGACTCGGGCAACGACTCCATCAAGCCCTGGGCGTCGGTGTTGTCGGCGCGGATCTCGCCCTCGAGAAAGGTGAGTGTGTTGGCCGCCCCGATCTCACGCGCGACCCCGGAACGGCGCTCTGACACGAGCAGCGCGGCTCCCTTGTGGGGGACGGTCACGTTCGCTCCCACGAACCCTTCGCCCGCCATCGCCCGGACCCGCTGCTCGAACTCGCCGGGGGAGACCTCGATCGCCTCGTATGTCCATTCGCCGTCCATGTCCAGCGCCGCGAACGCCGCATTGTGGATCGCCGGCGAGCGCGAGAAGTCGATCGGGAACCCGAGGACTGCGAGACGCTTCATCAACCCGGACAGCTGGTCGGGGAGCCGCCCTTCGCCTTCAGTGCCCGCTGGTAGGCGGCCTGGTCGCGCGCGAACTGGGCGCTGGTGGAGGAGAAGCTGTGCTCGCCGCAGGTGCCCGGCTTGACCACGTAGTAGATGTAGCTGACCTTGGCAGGTTTCGCGGCCGCCTGGATCGCGGCCAGCCCCGGGTTGCCGATCGGTCCGGGGGGCAATCCCGCGTGCAGCCTGGTGTTGTACGGCGACGGGCTGCTGAGCTGCGCCTCGGTCAGGGGCTCGGTGTAGTTACCGACCGCGAACCGCGTCGTGGCGTCGATTCCCAGCGGCATCCCCCGGTGCAGCCGGTTGTAGATCACCGCTGCGACCAGCTTGCGCTCGCTCGGCACCTGCACCTCCCGCTCGATCATCGAGGCGATGATCAAGACGTCGTAGGTGGTGAGGTTCTTGGAGCGCGCATAGCTCATGTTGACGTGCTTGATGCGGCGCTTGAAGTCCTGAAGCTGGAGCTGGACGAGGTCTGAGACCGGGGCCCCGGACTTCAGCTCGTAGGTGTCGGGGAACAGGAACCCCTCCAGGTTGCGAGCGCGCTTCTGCGCCCCGTAGTCATTGGGATGCAGGTACTTGGAGCGAATGCTCGCCTTTACGTAGCGGCCCTTCAGCCCGGCCTGCTTGGCGAGCGGGGCCACCTGGGCGCGACTGAGGCCCTCCGGGACCGTCACGGTGGCCGTGCTGCGCTGCTCCGGAGGAGTCGTGAGATCGTCGATCGCGTCGCCGTAGCTCTCGTTGCGGTGCAGCGTGTAGGTGCCTGGAAGCAGGTCGGAGCGTTTGCCCGCGAGGGTGACCCGGATCTGAAAGAGCGTGCTGCTGGAGACGATCCCGTTGCTGTCCAGCAGATCGCCGACCTCGCTGGCGCTGGCTCCCTTGGGGATCGTCACCACCACCGGGTCTTCCTGCGATCCGTGGAATGGCTGGAACAGCGCGACGAGGAACCACAGGACGAGGACCGCGACGATCGCAAGGGCTATGCGACGCCAGTTGGCGACCGCCGCCTCGATCAGTCCGGCGCCGCGCCCGGGGCCCTCGCGTGGCGGTCGCGGCTGGCGCCGCGGGCGGCTCGCCCATGTTCCACCAAGGCGCGTTCGCATCGCGGCGACACGCCTGGCGAACGGCTCCTGCGCCGGGCTGCTGGGCAGGCGCTGCTCGGCCGGCGGCACCCCCTCGGGGGCCCCGGTGGCGGCTCCCTCGGCCGCGGACGCGCCGGGTCGCTGCGGATCCTTGGGGGCTTGCTTGGACTGGCGCTCGCGCCGCCGCGCCTCTCGCTCGCGGCGGCGCTGCTCGCGAGCCTGGGCTTCGGGATCGTCCGAATCGAGGAAGGCGTCGTCGGGGGTCCAGTCGTCGTTCATGCCCCCTCCCCCTGTTTGCGGCTCGCCATGTAGCTCTCGAGCAGGTGCGCGGCCGCGATTGCGTCCTCGGGCGCCCGCGCGCCAGCCTGACGGCTCGCCTCCGCCATCCGCGTGGTCAGCCGTTCGTCGTATGTCTCGACCGGGACGTCGAGCAGGCGCTCGAGCTCGGCGCTGAACCGTCGCGTCGCCTCGGCCTGCTCACCCTCGCGCCCATTCAGATGCACCGGCATCCCGACCACGACCCGCCCGACCTCGTTGGCGCTGACCAGCTCGGCCACTGCGCCTGGGTCGGGGGGCTCGAGGACGGTGAGCGGACGAGCCAGCGTCTCGCTGGGATCCGAGATCGCACAACCGATGCGCGCGCTGCCGTAGTCGAGGGCCAGGATCCGCATCGCTGCTCGCTTCATCCCCCGAGCTTTCGCTCGATCGCCTGTCTCGCGGCGGCGATCGCCTCCGGGAGCTTCGTGGGGTCCTTGCCGCCGGCCTGGGCGACCTCGTCGCGACCTCCACCGCCGCCGCCGACCAGCGCCGCGGCCTCGCGCACCACCTCGGCGGCGGAGAGGCCGCGCTCGACCACCGCTGGGGCAAAGCAGGCGACGATGCCGACGCGTCGATCCTCGGCGCCTCCGAGCACCACGGCGGCGTCGCCGAGCGACTGACGGACCCTGTCGGCCATTTCCAGAAGCAGCTTCTGGTCGGCGATCGGCGCCTCGCTGGCAACCAGCCGCACGCCATTCACGTCTTCGCTGGACTCGACCAGTTGCCTCGCGGTGTCGGCGAGCCGGTCCTTCTGCGCCGCCTGGGCGCCCTTGCTGAGCGCCTCGAGCTGCTCGGCGGCGCGGCGCGCCGCGCCGAGCGGGTCCTGCGGCGAGCCGAGCAGCTCGCCGGTCTGGCGAAGCTCGGCGACCCGCTCCCGAAACCAGTCGATCGCCGCCGGGCCGGTGAGCGCCTCGATTCGCCGCACGTTTGCGGCGCTGGATCCCTCGGTCGAGATCGTGAAGATCCCGATCTCGGCGGTGTTGGCCACGTGGGTGCCGCCGCACAGCTCGCGCGAGACGTCCTCGACCTCGACCACGCGAACCCAGTCTCCGTACTTCTCGCCGAACAGCGCCATCGCCCCCAGCCGTTCGGCTTCGGACCGCTCCATGTTGATCCAGCGCACCGGACGGCTCGCCTTCACCCAGTCGTTGACCTGGTCCTCGATATCGGCCAGCTCCTTGGGGCTGAGCGCGTGGCCGTGGGTGAAGTCGAAGCGCAGCTTGTCGGGGCGCACGGCGGAGCCGGCCTGGCGCACATGAGTCCCCAGCCGCTGGCGCAGCGCCGCGTGCAACAGATGGGTCGCGGTGTGGTTGCGCATCGTCGCGTGCCGCAGCTCGGGCTCGACTTCCGCCTCTACCCGCTCGCCGGCCGACAATTCGCCCGACCGCAGCTCGACCTCGATCGCCTGGTCCTCGCCGATTCGGTAGACGTCGGCGACCCCGGCCTCGCCCCCATCCCAGCGCAGCTGGCCGGTGTCGGCAACCTGGCCGCCGCCCTCGGCGTAGAAGGGGCTCTCCTCCAACTTGATCAGCGCTCGCCCATCCTCGCCGCTCGCGGCGCTGACCCCCGTCGTCGCCCGCAGCCGCTCGTAGCCGACGAAGCGGGTCGGGGGCGCGGAGGACGCGAAGCTGAGCACCTTGCCGTGCCGATCCTCGGACCCATGGGCGTCGGCGATCCCCATCCGCGCCCGGCTGCGCTGCTCGTCCATCAGCTCCTCGAAGCCCTGGTCGTCGACCGACAGCCCCTGATCGGCGAGCAGCTCCTTGGTGAGGTCGTAGGGAAAGCCGTAGGTGTCGTGCAACTTGAAGGCGTCGGCAGCGTCGATCCACGACGTCCCGGACTCCTTCGCCCCCTCGACAAGCTGCTCGAGCAGCTGGGTGCCGCGTTCGAGAGTGCGTCCGAAGCTCTCCTCCTCGTCGCCCACCCAGCGCGCGATCGTCTCGCGCTCGGCTTCGATCTCGGGGTAGGCGTCCCCCATGACCTCGATCGTGCGCTCGGCGAAGCGGTGCAGCCAGGGCGACTCGAGGCCCAAGACACGGCCCTGCTGTATCGCCCGTCGCATGATCCTGCGCAGGATGTAGCCGCGATCCTCGTTGGAGGGGACGACGCCCTCGGCGAGCAGGAAGGTCATGCCGCGCGAGTGATCGGCGATGATCCGCATCGCCCGCGTCGTCGCGTTGTCCTGCCCGTAGGCGCGGCGCGACATCTCCTCCGCGAGGTCGACAAGCGGTCGCAGCAGGTCGGTGTCGAAGACCGAATCGACCCCCTGGAGGATCATCGCCATCCGCTCCACCCCCATGCCCGTGTCGATGTTTGGCATCGGCAGCGGCGAAAGAGATCCGTCGGCGGCCAGGTCGTAGGTCATGAAGACGTGGTTCCAGTACTCGACGTAGCGGTCGCTGTCGTCGCCGGGGCGCTCGTCCGCCGCGCCGAACTCGTCGCCGCGGTCGAAGTACATCTCCGAGCAGGGGCCACAGGGTCCGGTCGGCCCGGCCTGCCAGAAGTTCTCCGAGCGCGGCAGCCGCACGATCCGCCCCTCGGGCACCCCGACCTGTCCCCAGATCTCGATCGCCTCGGTATCGGGTCCAAGGCCGAGCTCCTCGTCGCCCTCGAACACCGTCACCCAGATCCGCTCCGGGTCGAAGCCGAAGCCCTCGGTCGAGAGCTCCCACCCCATCTCGATCGACTCCTGCTTGAAGTAGTCGCCGAAGCTCCAGTTGCCGAGCATCTCGAAGAAGGTCAAATGGCGGGCGGTGTTGCCGACCTCCTCGATGTCGGTGGTGCGAAAGCACTTCTGAACGTCCGTGATCCGCCGCGATGGCGGCTCGGCCTGGCCCAGGAAGTAGGGCTTGAACGGCTGCATCCCGGCAGTGGTCAGCAGCACCGACGGATCGTGCACCGAGGGAACCAGCGATGCCGACGGCACGACCTTGTGGTCGCGCTGCTGGAAGTAGGAGAGATAGGTGTCGCGGATCTCCGGAGCCTTCACAAAGTCAGAATCTAAGGGGATGGAGAGCTTCCACGACCTGCCGCCCGATCTGCCGGTCCCAGAGGACGACGGCGCCGCCGGCCATCTGCGGGGCACGGAGCTGCGGCCAATCACGCTTTCCGCGACCTCCACGGCGAGCTGCAAGCGGCTCACCCTGATCGCCCGCGAGGGGGTCATCGACGCGGTGATCTATCCGGTGCTTCCGCCCGGGAGCGACGCGGCGCGGGCGGTTTCTCTGCTTCGCTGAATGACTTGCGGCGGCCTTCGGCCGCCTGACATGCCACTGCCGCGACACCTCGTGTCGCGGCCTTTACAGAACCACTTGCGGCCGCCTTCGGCGGCCCGACATGCATGTGCCGCTCCACTTCGTTTCGCGGCCGATCAACAAATGGTCCCGTGACCGACGATCGTCTCGCCGCACATCAACGCCGCGAGCTGGCCCGGCGCGGCCGCGCCAACCGGCTCGGCCAGCTCGACCTCGAGGCGCTCGTGGCGGCCCCGGTCGGCCGCCGGCAACGCGCAGGCCACCGGTCGCGCGTGGTAGCGCAGCCGCACCCGGTCCACGCGCCCGCCAGGGCGGTGAAGCACCGCGTCGCGAACCGTGACCCGGTGCGTCTGTAGGTCCGCGGCCGTCCCAACCATGACCGTGTTGTGGGCGGCGTCGGTCGCCAGCACGTAGAGCGGCTCCGGGGCGGCGACACCGATCCCGCGCCGTTGGCCGACCGTGAAGTGGTGATGGCCGCGATGGCGCGCCAACGTCCGTCCCTGTTGATCGACCAGCTCGCCCTCGCGATCGGAGAGCTGGCCATGCCGGCGCAGGAAGGCGCCCTTGCCCTGGCCGGCGAGAAAGCAGAGGTCCTGGCTCTCGGGCCTGCGCGCGACCCCGAGCCCGTGACGAGCGGCGATCTCCCGCACCGCCGGCTTCTCCATCTCGGCGAGCGGGAACCGCAGGCGCCCGAGCAGCTCGGGCCGCAGGGCGCCGAGCATGTAGCTCTGATCCTTGGCGGGGTCGGCAGCGGCCGACAGCAGCGGCCCCTCGCCGTCGTCGACGATGCGGGCGTAATGCCCGGTGACGAGATGACTCGCTCCGACCCTCGCGGCGAGATCGACCATCGCCTCGATCCGCACCTGACCGTTGCACAGCACGCAGGGGTTCGGCGTTCGTCCCGCCGCGTAGCCGGCGACGAACCGGTCCACGACCTCGGCCCGAAAGCGCTGCTCCAGGTCGAGCGTGAGGTGCGGGACCCCAAGCGAGTGGGCCAGCTCGCGGGCTGCAACGACCGCTTCCGGCGAGCAGCAGCTGCGCGCGCCATCGGTCTGCCGGTCGGCCCAGAGCTTCAGCGTCACCGCCACCACCTCAGCGCCGCGCTCGCGTTCGATCAGCGCCGCTGTGGCGCTGTCGACGCCACCGCTCATCGCCACCAGCACGCGACCCTCGGCCGGATCGGCCAGCGCCACGCCCGACGCGGCCGCCGCCCCAAGCGCTCGGTGAAGCGCGTCCGCCGCCAGGCCGGCGGCGTGTCGCATCGCCGGGCTCAGGCCACCCAGCGCGGCGTCTAGGTCGCCGGTGCCGATTCGCGCGACCTCCAGCACCGGCTGGCCCTCGGACAGCTCGGCCGCCGCCGCGCAGGCGGCAGCGGTCGCCGCGCAGCCTTCCGTATCAAAGCTGACCCCAGCGACGATTCCCTCCTCGACGGCAAGAGAGAACCTTGCGAAGTCACCGCACGCCGAGCCCCCGGCGGCGCCGCTGAACCCGCCCTCGATCGCCGGCCCGCGTCGTGACGAGTCCGACCAAAGCAGGTGCGACATCGATCCGCGCATGGTCTTAGGGTAAGTGGATGAACGGAGAGGCGCCCTGTCCGGGGTGCGGGGTCGTGCTCGGCGAGTGCGACGGCCCGACCCATCCCTACATCGGCGCCGGCGCCGCTTGCTGGGCGCTCTACGGGGAGCTGCTCGGACACGAATACCGGGAACTGGGCTACCCGGAGTGCCATCGCACCACCGTCGACGCGTACGCGGCCCAGCACCCCGGCCAGCGCGAGGCGGGCTCGATCCAATCGGTCGCCATCTCTCTTTCCGGTCTTTACCTGGTCCTCGAGCGCGGTTTCGACGGTCGCTCCGCCACGGCGATGAAGAACAGGGTCCTTGTCGCCAAGCCGGGCTTCAAGTGGCTGAAGCCGCCGCAGACGGACGCCGCATTGACCGTGCAGGACGTCCTCGAGATGCGCCGCGAGATGCCTCATTGCGACGCGGTCGAGACCTGGGGGCGCTCCGTCTGGGAGGCATGGGAGCTGCATCACGCGACCGTGCGAGATTGGGTCGAGGAGGCGCTGGAGAAGGTCGGCGCTCAGCACCTCCCGACGTCTGACGCATCGCCAGCGGCTCGGCGCGATCGCAGGTAAGGCCCCAGCCCGCCGTTGCTGCCTCCGGCTTTGATCCCTTCATAGAAGGTGGGTGTCTACCCGGCGCCCCACAGGGCGCAGGGAAAGCGACTCCCGGGCCGATTGTGTTGGGTCAATTACACGAGGCAGCTGGCGTACGGGCTCGGGCCTCTCCCAGAAAGTAGCACCGCCGCCCGAAGCCGTCAGCCGTTCGGGCGCCGCGGAGCGCGCAAGGACAGTCCAAGCTCGCGCAGCTGGCGCTCTTCCACCGGGGCGGGCGCCCCGGTCAGCGGATCGCTGCCCGACGCGGTCTTGGGGAAGGCGATCACGTCGCGGATCGTCTCTGAGCCATGGAGCTGGGCCACGAAGCGATCGAGCCCGTAGGCGATGCCACCGTGCGGGGGGGCGCCGAAACGAAGCGCCTCGAGCAGGAAACCGAAGCGCTCCTCGGCCTCCTCGGTGCCGATTCCCAGCGCTGCGAAGACCTTGCTCTGGACGTCGGGGCGGTTGATGCGAATCGAGCCTCCGCCCAGCTCGACCCCGTTCCAGACCATGTCGTAGGCGAGCGCCCGTGCCTCGCCCGGCTTGTCCGGATCGAAGTCACCGGCCGGCGAGGTGAAGGGATGATGGAGCGGGTCCCAGCGACCCTCCTCCTCATCCCACTCCATCAGCGGCCAGTCGACGATCCAGGTGAGCACGTTGCGATCCGCGGGGATCAGCTCCCAGCGCGCCGCGAGACGGCCGCGCAGAGCGCCGAGGGTCGCGGCGGTGACGCGAGGCGTGTCGGCGACCACGAGAAGCAGGTCGCCCTGCTCGGCGCCGAGGCGGTCGTTGAGCGCCGACAGCTCCTCCGCGGAGAGGAACTTCGCGACCGGCGAGCGCCAGCCGTCGCCCTCCCGAAAGGCCCAGACCAGGCCCTTGGCGCCCAGCTCCTTGGCCTCGTCGATCAGGCCGTCCAGCTCGGCGCGGGACAGTTCCCGCTTGCCCGCGTTAAGCCCCCGGACGGTCCCGCCTTCGTCGATCACGCCCCGAAAGGCGCGAAACTCCGTAGCGCGAAGCTGGTCGGTCAGATCGGCGATCTCCAGCTCGAATCGAAGATCGGGCCGGTCGCTGCCGAAACGAGCCATCGCCTCGTCGTAGCCGAGCCGTGGGAACGGCACGTCGACGTCGATGCCCATCTCGCCGAGCAGCTCGGAGATCAGGCTCTCGTTGAGGTCGAGGACGTCCTCCATGGTCACGAACGACATCTCGATGTCGAGCTGGGTGAAGTCGAGCTGGCGGTCGGCGCGCTGGTCTTCGTCGCGAAAGCAGCGGGCGATCTGGAAGTAACGCTCGAAGCCGGCGACCATCAGCAGCTGCTTGAACAGCTGCGGAGACTGCGGCAGGGCATAGAAGGACCCGGGCTGGAGCCGGCTCGGCACCAGGAAGTCCCGTGCCCCCTCCGGGGTCGAGCGGGTGAGCACCGGGGTCTCGATCTCATAGAAGCCCTCGCGGCTCAGGAACGAGCGCATCAGCGTGGTGACCCGGTGGCGCAGCGCGAGTGCGTCGCGCATCGACTCGCGCCGCAGGTCGAGATAGCGGTAACGAAGCCGCGTCTCCTCGCCGGCCTCGCCGCCGTAGGACTCGATCCCAAACGGCGGCGTCGCGGAGTCGGCGAGCAGCTCCGCCTCGTCGACCCGGATCTCGAACTCGCCGGTGGAGAACTCGCGGTTGATCGTCTCCTCGGAGCGTCGTAGGACCCTGCCCGCTGCCGTGACGACGTCCTCGGGGCGCAGCCGGTGCGCGAGCTCGTGGGCGCCTCCGGCGACGTCGGGGTTGAAGACCAGCTGCACGAGCCCGGTGCGATCGCGCAGATCGATGAAGATCAGGCCACCGTGGTCGCGGCGCCGGTGCACCCAGCCGGCCACCCGGGCATCGGTGTCGACGCGATCCGCCAACACCTGACCGCACCAGGTGTCGCGATAGGCGTTCGGGCGCAGGACCGGAAAGCCGCTCATCTCACCTCGCCAGCTCGTCGACAGCGCGGGCGGGATCGACCTCACGCTGCTCGCCGCTCTGCATGTCGCGCAGCTGGGCCGAGCCGTCGGCCTCGAGGATCAACGTCTGCCGGGCTCCCACCCGATCCGCTTGCCGCACCTGACCCTTGAGGCTGCGATCGGCAAGGTCGATCTCCGCCGACAGCCCGGCGACGCGAAGAGCGGAAACGATCGCAAACGCGCGCGGACGCTGCTCGTCGTCGGCGACCGCCACGAAGACGTCGCGCGTGCTTGGCTCGGCCTCCTCGTCGAGCGTAAGCAGGATCCGTTCGATGCCCGCCGCCCAGCCGATCGCCGGTGTCTGCGGCCCGCCGAGCTGTTCGACCAGCCCGTCGTAGCGCCCCCCGCCTCCGACCTCCGACTGCGCACCGAGGCTCTCACAGACAAAGGAGAAGATCGTGCGCGTGTAGTAGTCGATCCCGCGCACCAGGGTCGGGTCGAGCGAATAGGAGACACCGTCGGCGTCGAGCAGCGAGCGCACCTGCTCGAAGTGACTCGCGTCCGCGTCGTCGAGCTGGTCGAGCAGCTTCGGGGCTTCCGCCATCACGGCCTGGGTTCCCTCGTGATCGGCGTCGAACGCGCGCAGCGGGTTTAGGTCGATCCGCTCGCGCACGTCCTTCGAAAGCTCGCCCTCGTGCTCGTGCAGATAGCCCTTCAGCTGCTCGAGGTAGCGAGCCCGCGCCTCCAGCGAGCCAAGGCTGCTCAAACGAAGCTCGACCCCGGGGACCCCCAGCTCGCGCAGCAGGTCGTCGAGCAGCTTGATCAGCTCGGCGTCGGCCAGCGGGCTGTCGGTGCCGATCGCCTCGGCGCCGACCTGGCTGAACTGGCGAAAGCGCCCCGCCTGCGGCCGCTCATGGCGAAAGAACGGCCCCGAGTACCAGAGCTTCACCGGCTGGGGCAGCTTGTGCATGCCGTGCTCCACGTAGGCGCGGCAGATCGGAGCTGTCCCCTCGGGGCGCAGAGTGATGCTGCGGCCGCCCTTGTCCTCGAAGGTGAACATCTCCTTGTTGACGATGTCCGTCGACTGCCCCACCCCGTGCTCGAATAGCTCGGTGTCCTCGAAGATCGGCGTCTCGATGCGCCCGTAACCGGCCCGGTCGAAGATCGAGCGCGCCGCCTCCTCGAGGCGGGTTCGCGCGGCGGCCGCCTCGGGCAGCACGTCGAAGGTCCCCTTCGGAGCCTGAAAGCCGCCGCTCACGGGATCACCCTAGGACGCAAGCTCGGCCAGGAACGGGTTGCTGGCGCGCTCGGCGCCGAGGGTCGTGGTTCGCATATGGCCCGGATACACAGTGGTCTCGGGCGGGTGCGCGTCGACCAGAGTGCGGATCGAACCCAGCAGCGTGTCCCAGTCGCCACCGGGAAGGTCGACTCGACCCACCGATCCGTGAAACAGCACGTCGCCGGAGAAGATCGCCTCCTCACCGCGCACCGAATAGGTCACGTGGCCGGGGCTGTGGCCGGGCGTGAAGATCACGTCCAGCTCGAAGCCGGCAAGCTCCAGGGTCTCGCCGCCGGCGACCGTCTCGTCAGCGTCGTAGCTTTCGAAGGGCCCGAACGCCCGCCCCGGCACCCAGGACATGATGTCGGCCAGGATCGGCACCTCGATCTGCGGGCAGTAGACCTTGGCGCCGGTCTCGCGGGCAACCGGCGCGACCGCGCCAATGTGGTCGAAATGGCAGTGCGTGATCAGGATCGCCTCGACGTCAACGCCCTGGTCATCGACCAGCTGAAGGATCCGCTCAGCCTCGTCGCCGGGATCGACGATCAACGCGCGGTCGGAATCGCCGCCGCGGAGCAGGTAGCAGTTCTCGGCAATGGGGCCGACGGTCAAGGACTGGACCTCCATCAGTCGTCCTTCATCTTCGCCCGCTGCCGGCGCCGCCACATGAATCGGTCAATCTGGTAGCCCATCGGGATGTAGAAGGCCAACATGGCGGCGCCGAAGGCGACCGATGGTACGACCGCCCTTCTGAATACCAGCAGGGTGGCGATCAGAAGCGCCGAGATGACGAATCCGCGAATGATCGCGTTGCGCCAGGTCGGGGGCAGATCGGCGCGGGGAGGGCGCTTCTTCGTGCGGGCGCGCTGCCGCGCCTCGGCTCGCGAGCGCGGCCGCCCGCGGCGCTTGGTGTCGATCCGCCCGCCCTGCGTCCCGCGGTGCTTGCGGCGTCTGCGCTTTCTGGTCTGCGCCATGACCGGAGCCTACGCGAAGCGAGAGCGACGACGCCGGGGCTGGATCGCGGCAAACGAAAGGCCCGCCGAAGCGGGCCTTTCATTAGCGGATTTGCCTCGGCGAATAAATCAGGGTCCGCTGTTGAGGGAGGTGAGCAGGTCGAGGCGGTAGACCTCGCCGGACTGCAGCGCCTTGACCGTGCTGGGCGTGTTCAGCGCCAGGCTGGTCGCCGAGTAGGTGTTTGCCTGGTAGGTGCCCATGCCGGCGTTGGCGGCCGCCGAGACCAGCTTCACGGGGGAAGCGGTGTCGACGAAACAGCCCGAGTTGCAGGAATGGGTCGGGGCGGTGCCGGTGGTGCCGTTTTGGGCCGTAAAGCCGGCGCCCGTGCTGTTGAGCGTCAGCGAGTTGGCCGCCAGGGTGGCACCGGAGGTCACATAGCCCGCCGCATCGGGGCCGCAGGGGGCGCTGACCGCTGGGCAGTACTGCTTGAAGACGACGCTGTGGCCGCCGGAGCTGTCGCCCTGGACGGTGACGTTCCAGCCCGAGCCCGAGCCGGTCCCGTCGGCGACGGTGAAGTTGCCCATCTGGGCGTTTGTCGTCTGCGACTGGCCGTTGAGGGTCAGGGCGGGCATGTCGGGGTAATTGGGGGCGCTGGTCAGATTCAGTCCACCAGCGACGACTGAGAACTGGGTTGTGTCAGAGACTGAGCCAAGGGCTGTTGCCGGCAGGACACAGACTGCAAGCGCGCCAGCGGCGACCGCAAGGCCGATCCGCAGGCGTCGCGCCGAGGCATTGAGGTGATTCGCTTTATTCCGCATGCGGGGCTTCTCGACCCCCGGGCATGCGGACTTGACATCTGTTTTTGGTAGGGGTTGAGAGTTTGGACGGACGTCTCACAGACCCCCTACTGAGAATTGCCCAATCGTGCCCAAGAAAGCGCGGTTTGCAGCCCTTGCGCGCCTACTTCTGCGAGATTCGAGGTTCGATCAGGTGGCGCTCGGGGTCGAAATCGCGAATCGGCAGCTCGGGCGGGAAGCCCTGCAGCGCCGCCGCCGGCACCAGGCCGACGATCTCCGCTTCGACGGGGCGGGCGCCCTGCTCGGCCGCCAGCTCGGTCACGCGAGCTACGACGATGCGCAAGGGCACGGCGATCGGATCGTGGACGTTGGTCGACACCTGTGTGCGCCCGCCCTCGAGCGGCAGCCCGATCGCCCTCACTCCTGGGGGCCCGCCGCCGGCCTCACGCACGGCGGCGGCGATCCGCTGCGCAACGGCAGCGTCGGCGGTGTCGAGCTCGACGTTGAAGGCGGCGAGCGGCGGGCGCGCGGTGACCAGGGTCGCGCCGGCCGTCTGGTGGGGCACCGACGGTCCGAAGTCGGGCGCCAGCTCCCCGGACGCCATCCGCGCGCGCAGGGCATCGAGGCCCCCCTTGCGAAAGAAGGCGCGCTCGCGACGATTCTCATCGCTTGCCAGCTCCCCGTAGAGAAAGACCGGCACCCCCAGGGCGCCGATTTGCTCCGCCACAGAGCGCGCTCGAGCCCGGGCCGGCTCCTGCCCATCGGCGTCGAGCCAGACCAGAGGGCACACGTCTAGCGCCCCGATGCAAGGATGAAGCCCCCGGTGGCGTCGCATGTCGATCCGTTCGATCGCCACCTTCGCGCCGGCGATCAAGCGCTCTCCCAGTGCCCGGTCCTTTCCCGCGAGCGTGTAGACGGTGCGGTTGTGCTCGGGGTCCGAGTGACGGTCGAGCAGGCCTCGGTCGACGTCGAGCACGGCACGAATCGCCGCGATAACCGCTGTGTCGCGGCCCTCGGAGAAGTTGGGGACGGCGAGCAGGGTCACGGCTTCAAGGCTATTCCGCGGGCGGACGGGCGGGCTTGGCTATGTTGAAGAGACGGCAGAGACGGGAAGGAGCAGACCATGGCACCGCAGACGATCGAGATGACCGACGAGACCGCAGGCACGCTGACACTCGGCGACGGGTTGACCGTTCGCCGCCTCGGCTTCGGGGCGATGCGGATAACCGGCGATGGAATATGGGGACCGCCCGAGGATCGCGACGGCGCTATCGCCACCCTGCGCCGGGCGCTCGAGCTCGGCATCAACCTGATCGACACCGCCGACTCATACGGCCCCTACGTGAGCGAGGAGCTGATCGCCGAAGCCCTGCACCCCTACGCCGACGACCTGGTGATCGCCACCAAGGGCGGGCTGACGCGGGGCGGTCCAAGCCAATGGGCGCCCGACGGGCGGCCCGAACATCTGCGCGAAGCCTGCGAGGGATCGCTGAAGAGGTTGCGGGTGGATCGCATCGACCTCTACCAGCTGCATGCCCCAGACTCCAAGGCGCCCTACGAGGAGTCGGTGGGCGCCCTGAAGGAGCTCCGCGACGAGGGCAAGGTCCGCCTGGTCGGCGTTTCCAACGTCTCGGTCGAGCAGCTCGAGACCGCGCGCGAGATCGTTCCGGTCGCCACCGTCCAGAACCGCTTCAACCTCACCGACCGCGGCTCGGAGGACGTGCTGGACCGCTGCGAAGAGCTGGGTATCGGCTTCATTCCCTGGTTCCCGCTCTCGGCCGGCTCTCTCGCCGACCCGGGCGGGCTGGTGGCCGAGACCGCGGAGCGTCACGACGCCACCCCGCCGCAGATCGCCCTCGCCTGGCTCTTGGCACGCAGCAAGGTGATGCTGCCGATCCCCGGCACCTCGTCGGTGCCGCATCTGGAGGAGAACGTCGCGGCGGCGGGAATCGAGCTCGGCGAAGAGGAGATCGAGGCCCTGAACGCGGCGGGCTAGCGGCGCCCGCGGCCTCGCACCTGAAGCCGGGTGCGCCCGGGCTCACAGCCCGCGCGGCTGGCGACGACGCGGTAGCGGCCCCCGCGGCGCAGGCGGCGCCTCACCTTGAGCACGCCGCGCAAGTTGGTCGCCCGGCGCAGCCTGTGACGCCCGAGCTTGATTCGCACGCCGCGGACCATCGCCCGGGTGCGTCCCTCGACCACCCAGACGTGGAAGCGCAGCAGGCGTTTCCCGGCACGCGGACGCCGCGGGCGCACCGACACGTGGAGCTTGGGCGCGAAGCGCGACCCCGGGCAGCTCGCGAAGACATAGCAGCGAAGCGCCGGCTCTTGGTTCACTTCCGGGGCTCCCACCAGGTTGACCGGCGACGCGACGGCGATCAGACCCGGGGCCGCCGCGAGCTGCTGCTCGTAGAAGTTGGCCGTCGCGGGATTTACGCCGGGCTGGAACACCTGCGCGCAGACCGTCGGGCTGATCCGGCTCGGGTCAGCCGGCCCGGGATGGGTGAGCGCGTCGACCGCAAGCGCGTAGGCCACGGGGTCCTCGGTCCCGATCCCGAGGTGCTCGTAGGGATCAGTCGGGCAGACGTCCTGGGTCGCCAGGTTGGTTATCTGCCCGCCGCCAGTGTGCAGAGCGGCGCTCGCGTTCTGGTTGTTGTTGGCCGGCTGGACGACCTCGTCGTTGTGGGTGTAGATCTCCGTGTAGGAGATCCCCGCGAAGGTCTCGGCGTAGCTGTCTATCGCCTTGATGAAGTTGGAGCCCGCGAATTGCTGCCAGTCCGCCGGGGGGCAGCCGCCCGAGCAGCCATTGGGAGGCTGGACGGTGGTCCCGTGGTTGGAGCCCGAGAAGCCGATCACGTCGTCGACCATCGACCGCGTGTCGGGCCAGAAGCGAAGTGGCCAGCGCATCGACATCCCGCCCTGACTGTGCCCCATCACGGCGATCGGGCGCCCCGCCATCGCGTACATCCTGCGGATGTTGTAGACGAGGTATTCGCCCGAGTCCTGGATGTCTCCGAGCGTGCTGTAGGGCGCGGTGTAGGCGCACCACGGGATGTGGAGCATGTCGAGCGCGGGCTCCCAGTTCCAGGAGTAGTTCTGGTCCGGCGTCACCCCGGTCGCGGGATTCAGCAGCACCGGCTCGCGAGTGGCGTTGCGCACCCCGGCGGTGCAGGTCATCGAAGCGTCGAGCTTGCCCTGCGGGATGCTCAGCGGCGGCCCCGGCTGATCGAGCGGCGCGTACGGCTCATCGGCCGCGGCACGCGAGGCGGCGGCGAGCGCCCCCACCGCGATCACAGCAGCGATTCCCAGATATCTGCCGGCGCCTCCGAGAGCCAGCGAAACTCTCTCCACCACGCACCAACCGTACAACCTGAAGCCGCAACAGGCGCCGCTACGATTGCCTCCCCCGCCGGAGTAGCTCAGCTGGTTAGAGCAGCGGAATCATAATCCGCGTGTCGGGGGTTCGAGTCCCTCCTCCGGCATGAAGTCCCTGCAAATTGGCACCTTTGGAAAGTCCAAAACACGCGGATTCTGAGTCCGCCTCAAGAGTCCGCGTGTTGGGGCAATTCGTTCGCTGAGGTCGGCTGAGTTCGCTCCGGTCGTTTGAGGTCGGGTCGGTTAGCGAATCCGGCTCGATCGCAGACCATGCGTCGAACTGTGCGTCGAACTCACACGGGTTGGCTTCATCGCAGGTGATAGTGCGTGAGGGGGTGATGCGGTGGCGGTAAAGGGCTGTCCGGGGAGCCTGACCGGCATTTGGGAGGCAGATCGAGATACCGGCACTGCCGCGTAACCGACTAGATCAAGTTGCTCGAGCTAGTCGGGCAAGGGAGTTGCTTCTCTCGGAGTGCTCCTTTCACGCGAAAGCAAGCGCAGTCCGAGGGATTGCGTGTTCCTTGATCCACGCACGCGTACTCAGGCGTGGCTAGGCGTGATCCGACGTTTGCTCCGAGACTTTCCGCCAGAAGCGCACTCACTCACGCTCGTGGCCGATACCCGCCTCCAAGACCAAGCGCACGCCTTCGGGCCAGTTCGCGCCCAAGCCCCGGCCCAACTCCTCGTAACTCTGCAGCCTCTTTTCGTGGACCTCGAGCTGAACCTTCGCCAGGTCTTTTGGGTCAGCCCCGAGGAAGAGCTGTAAGAGCCCGACATCTCGAAGCTCGGTGAACTCAGCTGTCGGGTTTCCAAGCCATTTCTTCAACTCGCGCCGGCCGGCCTGGGTGACCCGAAAGCTCGACGGCGTAGCAAGTACTCCGCCTCCGGCGCTCGAGTCGCGCCTTTAGGCACGCGTTCAGGAAGACGCGCTACTCGTGGCGCACCGCTCGAGCGCCGCTCCATGACTGGGATGAGGGTGCAGGTCGCTCAGTCAGCTTGCGGCCAAATTCCATGTCCGAGCTTTCAGAGCCTTGATTCGGCCGCCGACGCAGCTGGGGCGCTCACGAGTTCGGAGACAATCTCGTCCGCGGTCATGATCCTCGCGTAACCACGCCGCAGCACGCGGACCTCGGCCTCATGCATGGCGTCATCGTCGGTGGCGTTGATATCCGAACCGAAGATCACGCCGAAGCCACGCCAGAACGCCTCTCTTGCGGTTGCCCCGCAACAGAAGTTGGTCAACGTCCCAGAGACGACGACGGTTGTCACCCCGAGCGAGCGAAGGATCGGTTCCAGCTCGCTCGCGTAGAACCCTGAGTAGGAGTGCCGTAGCACGACGATGTCCTGCTCCTCGGGGGCAAGATCCTCATAGATGACGACGTCTTGCCAGAGATCCTTCACCCACGGGGCGCAATCCATGGTCGTGGGAACTAGTTTGTCCGTCACAGGCGTGTTCAACCCCTTCTGACCGATCTCATAGGCCAGATAGATGACCGGCAGACCGGCATGGTGGAACGCGTCGATCACCCGACGGATTCGGGGGACTGCCTCCGTAGCCTGCGGGACCCAATAGGGAGCCCAGTGCGGCTTGACGAACTCATCGATCATGTCCACGACCAGCAGCGCGGTAGCTCCGGGATCGAGATCGATTTTGGCCTCACCCTCCTCGTACAGCCTGCGACCCCGCTCGTGGACCCAGGCCTCCGAGAACTCTCCGAGCTGCGGCGCTGCTGCTGCCGCCGCCGGAATCTCGGAGGAGGGTTCTCTGTCGCGGGCGCCGTTGTCTCCCATGACGTTCAGGCCTCCTCTGCGCGGGGAACCATCTGAGGCTCCTCCTCTATTTCCCTGCCGTGAATTGCCGCAGCCAGGCGGTTCTCCTCGACACCCAGATCGGCTCCACGGAGGCGCATGACGATCAGCGCAAGAACCCCAAGTCCGGCCCAGATCGCGATCACCGGGACCGCCCAGTTAGCCGGGTAGGTCAAGTCCTTCATCGAATACCACAGGGCGGGGGCAAGAACGACGCCGGCGAGGATTGGTGCGACGACGTGCAGGCCAATATTGAACTCATCGCGGCCCTTGGTCGCGAAGAAGACCAAACAAGCCACCGCGATGATCAGGTACTGGATCAAGTAGGTAATCGTCGCAAGGGTGAGGAAGAATATGAAAGCGGAAAAGGCATCACCAAACACCTCTGACGCGATCAGGTCGGCGACCAGGGTTGCGATGGCTACCGCGCCAAGGGCGACGTATGGCGTGTCCCGCTTGGGATGGAGCTTGCCGAGAACTGGTGGAGCAACCCGCGCCCTCGCAGAAGCGAACAGGACGCGGCTTTGCGAGTTGAAGCCGGCCTGCGAAACCGCTACGAGGCTGTTCAAGATCGCCACCAGGACCATGAAGCCAAAGAAGGTTCCAAGCCGGGAATCGGCCATCTCCTTCCAGGGATTCGCGGAATCGAAGAACTTCGGCAGAGCATCAGGCCAGGCGACGACTGCCGCGTATAGGGCGAGGATGTAGAAGGCGCCGATCGCGACCGTCGCAAGCACCACAGCGCGAGGAATCGTCCGACGCGGGTTCCGTGTCTCTTCGGAGAGGGGAACCGCGGCCTCCAAGCCGAGCAGCAGGCCAAACGCGTAAACGACGCCGAGGAAGATCGCCTGGAAATGAGACGGGTTCGTACCGGAGGCTCGACCTGGATCGAATACCGAGAGGGTATTAGCCGAGCCCGCCTTGATTATCAGCAGAATGGTAATGACCAAGAGAATCGCTAGCTCGGCGATTCCGAGGATGACGGTGACGTTCGTCGAGCCCTGAACGCCGAGATAGGCCAAGAAGGCGACCGTGGCGACGAGCAGGACGATCATCAGCCAGATCGGTGGCTTGATGTTGAGATAGCTGTCCATGAAGTCTCGACTGATCAGTCCCCAGCTCAGGGTGTTGGCGCAGATGAAGAGGAAGTACATGGGGCTGTAGAGCCAACCCTGCAAATAGCCGACCCACTTTCCTAGGGCGACGCTGGTGTAAGAGAAAAAGCCACCGGCGCTGGGGATGCGAGTTGCAAGCTGGCCGACGGCGATTGCGACGAAGATCCCTCCAGCGAGCGCAATCAAGAGGGAAAACGGAGACGCTGCCCCCGAGTACAGGATGATGATCCCGATTCCGAACACAACGCTCGCACCAGGTGCCATCTGGGTGATCGACTGGAACAACACCTGGCGGAGGCCGATCGCCCCCTCCTCCAGTCCGGTCGATCCATCTTGATCACTTACGGCCTGAGTAGCAGAGACCTCCATTGGTTCCTTTCCTCTCATGCACTTCGTGCTTGGGACGGACGAGTCGATTGCGCGGCTTGGCTGTGGCGAGTGCGTCCACCTGCCTACCGCTCTACCGCCTCTTGCGACACCGGCGGCGCGGAGTCACCCAGAAGCTCTTTAGAGATGTCGGGGTCCAGATTGCGGCCGCTGACGATTACGGCCACGCGCCCAGTGAGTTCGTCGGTCGGGTAGGCGAGGAGCCCAGCTAGTGCGGCCGCCCCGGCGCTCTCCGCCTTGATGCCCGCCCCCTGCCAAAGCTGCCGCAGAGCATCGCGCAGCTGCTCCTCATCGACCGTGATGACGTCGTCGAGGCAGCTCTTGGACGCGGAGAAAGCGGGCTCGATCAGACGGTCGTCAGCCAGACCGTCGGCGAAGGTCGTCTGACCAGTGGCGACGTACGGCTGGTCGTGGAATGACGCCGCCAGGCGCGAGAAGTGGACCGACTGCACGCCAATGATCCGTGCCCGCGACGATCGTCGCTCAAGTCCCGCGCCAACTCCCGCAGATAGCGCGCCACACCCAACTGGCACAAAGACCAAGTCCAACGAAGCTGCAGCTGCGAGTTCATCGCCTACGGTCGCGACCCCCTCGAGCTGGGCTTCCGAGCCACCATCCGCGAAGTAGGGGATTCCGCGCTCCTTCGCAAGCTCGGTGGCAAAGTCGCCGGCGCCCTTCAGGTCATCGCCTACCTCATGCAGCTGCGCGCCGTTTGCGGTGATCAGATCGCGCTTGCAGCCGACTGCGTCGCGCGGCACGACGACATGCGCTGTCATTCCAAGCCGCTGCGCTGCCCAGGCCACAGCCGCTCCGTGGTTGCCGGTGGTCGCCGTGACTACCCCAGCCACGCCGTCAGCCCGGTATGCGTGGCATGCCGTCAAGGCACCCCGCCACTTAAACGATCCGGTCGGGCCAAGGTCCTCGCGCTTCATCAGGACGCGTCTTCCAGGCTCGAGCTCGAGCCTTGGACGGGGTTAACACCCCAACCGCTTCTATGAGGCCACTCGCGTCGACCAAAGGCGCTGCTACGTTAGCATCTAAGATCTTAGATGTCAGTTCTCCTGCAGTAGTTTTCGGGGAAGACCTAGCCACCCGATCTGGCGAAGGAGGCCGGTGACGGAGTCCGGAGACGTAGTCGCGAGGTTGGTGGCCCTGGCCGCGGAAGATGGCCTCGATGCTCTCGTCGCGATGAGCCCTGAGAACGCCACGTACGCAGGCGGGTTCCCGGTTCCCTCTCAAGTCTTGGGAATGCGCGAGCGGCCTGTGATGGCGATCGTTACCGCGGGGGGACGAAGCCGCCACATCGTCGTCGACATGGAGGAGAGCCTGGCCCGCGTCGAGACCGCGCTCGAGGAGGTGGCGTCCTACAACGAGTTCACAGACGACCCGGTTGAGGCACTGGCGTCTTCGCTAGACGAACTTGTTGGAGCTCGGGGGGCGGTTTAGCTCTAGCCGACTTCATCTCACACGACCACTATCAGCGCCTTCGTGATCTCTTGCCCGGTCTCGAGATCCGGGCTTGCCGCCGGCTTTTGTCGCAGGCTCGCGTGATCAAGACCCCTTCAGAGATTGCGCGCCTGAGGACGTTGGCACGTGCCGCCCATGAGATGCACTATGTGGCGCTCGCCGAAAGTAAAGCCGGCGACAGCGAGCTCGACGTCGCCTCGCACTTGGCGTCTGGACTCTTTTCCCGGCAAGCCGACACGCTGAAGGAGCTGATCGTCGGAAGCGGTGACCGAAGCTGGCACGCGAATCCTGCTCCCACGGATCGCCGCCTTGCTTTAGGCGACATGATCCGAACCGACATCGTGGCTGCGACCGATGGCTACCTCTCAGACTGTGCACGCACCGCGGTGGTGGGTGACCCCACCAGCGCTCAGAAGTCGATCTGGGAGAAGTTCCTTGAATTGCGCCAGCAGGCGTTTGAGCTGATCAAGCCCGGCGCTTCGACGCAGCACATCTACCACGCGTATGCCCGTGGCTTGGAAGCGTTTGGCTATCAGCCGATCGACTTTCTCGGGCACGGACTCGGCCTGACCATCCACGAGGCCCCTTACATCGATCGGTTTTCCGATTCCACTCTGGAGGCCGGAATGGTTCTGGCCATCGAGCCGTACCTGATGCTGCCCGAGCGCTATTGGGGATTCCAACTCGAGGACGAAGTGGTGGTGACCGAAACAGGGTATGAGCGCTTGACCGACGCCAGCGACGACGCCGAGCTGATCGCGGTGGCAACGCAATGAGGATCATCGCGATCGATTGCTCCTTGGTGAATCTGCCGATGCGTCGTCCTCACCGCTGGGCGGCGTTGACGACTCCTCTGGCTCATACGTGCTGGTCACGGTCCGGACCGACAATGGTCTAAGCGGATGGGGCGAGGCGACAGTTCTCGCGCAGTGGGGCGGCGACTTCAGTCGCTATTACGGCGAGACGCCGACGACCGTCCTGCATGTAATCGAGGACCTCCTCTGGCCGGTCCTTAAGGGCGCTGATCCGCGCCAGCACCGCCGGCTTTACGCCTAGATGGATAAGGCCGTGCGCGGACATCCGTACGCAAAGATGGCGGTCGACGCCGTTATCCTCGACCTCGTGGCCCAGAACTCCGGGATCCCGGTCTACGAGCTGCTCGGTGGGCAACACCGGACTGAGATCCCGATCACTCACAGCATCAGCTTGTTGCTCGTAGTCGAAGCGGTCACAGAAGCTCTTGCTGTCACCGTAGAGAGCGTACTAGCGATCTAGCTGTAGATCAGCGTAGATCTCTAGCTCGACGTAGATCTCATTCGCTAAGTCTTTTCAGCAGTCATAGACCTTGTCGACATCGCAGTCGATGCAAATAAGTCTCATAGTTCGGTCTCAGTAGCACAGCGCATTCTTCTCAGCCTTCTTGATCTGTCACTGCGCTTTGTCTAGCAGTCTCTGCGAGATCGAAGCGATAGCAGATCTCAGACAGCGCGTAGACGGCCGCAGATAGTCGATGAGTCCGCTTAGAACGCGTTCGACATCGCAGAGATCGCGCAGCGCAGCGCATCGTCACTGTTGTCCGTGTACTAGATCAAAGTCAGCAGAATACACAGAGCCATGCTAGCTGACGCAGTAGCCCTAGCGAACAGCATCGCGATCAACGTCAATAGCTCCGACTAGACAAGCGTTAGCAATCTCGCTAACATTCATCTCGCCAGCGCGATATAGAGCCTCAGCGAGAGATGCGAGATTCCTATCAGCAGCCTAGAGAGTCAGCAATCGACTCAAGTAGTCGTAGACACATACACCGTCGACGTACTAGCCGAGCCGATAGATTTCCGCGACAGTAGCTTGCCAGTCCCGCAAAAGCCAAGTTGAGAGATCGACATCGACATCGAGAAGGTGCAGCAATACACCGTCGAGAGCACACACATCATAGACTGTAGCGATCTCGATCATCAGAGCTGAGAACAGCAATAGCGCAGCAGCAGTCGAACTGACCCTGAATAGCTGAGAGTTGACCCAGTTCAATCGAACACCATCTCGCCTCGAACCGCTTCAACAGCTCAAAGCTATAGATTCATAGATCCCGAAGACCGCGAAGTGTAGCAGATACACAAGCTCTCTTTCGATCTGAGAGAAGCAGTTAGCGGCGCAGAGCAGATCGTCGTGATAGTCCCGACGTCGACGCTTGAGTACTACGCCGAGGCGATAGCCCCCCACTTGACCCGGAATCACAGTCTCCTTCTGGCCCCGGGGCACACGGGAGGCGCGATGTTCTTCGCGCAAGTTGTCTCGCGTGTGCGTGGCGAGCCCCCTCGCAACATCGCCGAGACAAACACGCTGCCCTACATCTGCCAGATCACAGCGCCTGCCGAGGTAACCGTCTGGAAGCGCTCCGAGAAGCTTCTTCGCCGCGCTTCCAGCATCGCGAACTGATGAGATGTTAGCTCTATTCAGTAACTCTTTCAGTTCGCTCGCCCGCGTCCTCAGTCCTGTAGACATCGCTAAACAACCTCAACGCGTTGATGCACCCTAGCCCGATGCTCCTCAACGCAACGCAGATCGAAGCCATCGAAGCGTTTCTCTTCTACTCAGAGAGCACCACCCCATCTTTTAGCCTAATCATCGCCCAACCGACGCCGAGCGCATAGCCATTGGCGCTGCCCTTGGCCTGGAGCCCGACGTTCCTGGAGCTCTTTTACGAAGAGAGCTATACGACCGAAGAGGCTTAGAAGTCCGGCGATACGCATCGCGCCGTCCTGGAGAGTCCACCGAATCAGTTGATCCAGGCGCCGTCCTCGTTAGACCATCGCTACATCAGGGAGGACATCGGCTACGGCCTTGTGCCGATGGCTGCTCTGGCCGCGACCACCGGTGTTGACATGAAGACGATGGAATCGCTTGTGAACCTGGCATCGATCGCAACTGAAGTGGATCTGGCAAGCGAAGAGCTCAACGCAACTCGGCTCGGGATTAACGATCTTGACGCCGACGCACTACGGCAGTACGCCCTCACGGGAAGCGCGGACTAGCTCGTGTCAGAGATCGAGTTTCATGTCTGCCTGCTCCCTCCGCGCGACCCGCAGGAGATCCGCGAAGTCGTAGCCCTGGCCGAAGCTCGGTTTTGACCGCTTTTGGATCTCGGACCAGACCTTCCACCTGGATCCGTTTGTGGTTCTAGCCGATCTGGCCGAGCGCACTTCGATTCCGCTCGGATTGGCGGTGACCAACCCCTACACCCGTCATCCGTCGCAACTGGCCCGAGCGATGAGCACCCTTACCCTGCTTTACCCGCGGCGCGATTGGATTTTCGGCTTGGGACAGCTAACCCGGAGCACGTCTTGGCCCCTCTGGGAATGCAAATTCGCCGCGGACCCCGCCATCTCCGGGTCGCAAGCGACGCAATCAAGAGGCTGGCCCGCGGAGAATCGGTCACCGTTGACGACCCCGAGCTCGACTTCACGATCCTCGACGTCACCCTGGAGCTCGAATCGCCCGCCGAGTTCGACCTCTACATCGGAACCCGTGGCCCGCAAGTCCTCGAACATGCGGCCGGCAGAATCGCGGATGGGGTCATTGTGGAAGCCCGGCCGACCCCCGCCGGGATTCGCTGGCAAGACAATTCTTAGACGCAGGCAGTCGCCGCGAGGGAAGAGAGCGGTTCGATCTCCCCTACGTCAGTTGGCAGGTGACCGAGATCTTGGAAGATGGCCAGTCGATCTCAAACCACGCTCGTGAGTTCGCGACGATGCTGATCGCATCGACAGCAGATACGGCTTTAGAGGAGATGAGCATGCCATTCGAGCTTGCCGAGGGCATCAAGTCAGGGCGGATGTCAGCATCAGATGTGCCAACCGACGAGCTCTCCAAATTTGTGGCCTCGGGCAGCGCGGCGTCGCTTCGGCGCATGGTCACGGAGGCCGCGGGGGCTGGGGCTAGCGCGTGGGCAGCGCTTTTTACCGGTTCGCTCGCTGACGCGAGCGATGCGATGATCGCTTTTGCCGGCGGTGTGATCGCCGAGCTTCGTCGCGCTTCCCCATAACGGCTAACTGCGGCGTGCCAGAGCCTCATTGACGCCTTTGAGGCCCCACTCCCAGTTTTGCTTCACGCCCTTGGCCGCTGCTTTCAGGTCTCCTGCCGCCAGCGCGCGGACGATCTCATCGTGCTGCTTCGCTGAGGTCGCCACTCGATCGCCATGGAAGAAGAACGCGCCCTCCAGGAGGCGCATCCGCGCCTTGAGCTCATCGATGATCTCTTCGAGGGGCTTGTTGTTTGCGCCAACGACGATCGCGGAGTGAAAGCGGGTGTCGGCATCGATGCAACCGGCGGCGTCCTCCTCGCGCCCGGCGGCGCGCAGATCGCGGTTGGCGGTGCGCATTTTTGTCAGTCGGGCAGTCGTGGGGGGCTCTCCATTTTCGACCGCAAAGCTCTCAAGCAACCCGACGATCGGGTAAAGATCGCTCGCCAGCTCGAGGCCCGGCATGGCTACACGGCTCCACCGTCGAGCAGAGGTTTCGACCAAACCGTCGTCCTCGAGTAGCCGAATCGCTTCTCTCACCGGCATCGTGCTGGTCCCGAACTGCTCAGATAAGGCCGAAGGCGACAGGCGCGTTCCCGCGGCAACTCGCCACTCAATATGCCGTCGCGAATGCGGTCGTAGACCTGAGTTCGCTTCGTCGGCGGGTCCTGCAGCGGTCGGGCGGAGCGCAAGCCTCGCGGACCTGGAGATTTAGCCACCGCTCCACGCAACCGTTGGCGACATCGTGACGATCATAGGATTGGCATCCGGTGCGAGTGACCGCCGGCGTCGCAACAACAATCAGATTTCTCATGCTCCAGGCGCTGCCGCTTTGCGCGAAAAGCAATTGCCCAGCTCTGCCGGCTGTCCCTGCAAGGAAAAGCGCGAGCGCTCTTTGACCAGCGCAGTCACCGCTAACAGCACGTCGACTGACATCGGCTCTTGTGTCTGGCGACGGCCGAGATATGTCTGGCGTGTGTCTGACTCGCCGGGCGCGATGCGCTGGCGTGCGGGGCCATGCGGCGCTCGAAAGGCGTGTGTTGCGCCTGACGGCGGAGTTGAAACAGTCGGGGCGACTGGATTTGAACCAGCGACCTTTCGGCCCCCAGCCGAGCGAATCAGGTGTCGATGCTTCCAGGAGCGTCCAGATCGTCCATTGCGTCCACGCATCTGAACAATCTGGACACATACGACCCATCGGTCGGTACCAAAGCGGTACTACCGTGTCCCATCGATCTCGGAATGGATCCGGCCGATCTCAGACAGTGGAAGGTCAAGGTTGCGAGCTACCGAAGAAACCCTCTCGTCACAATCCGATGAATCCGCAGTTGTGTCTGGCTGTAAAACCAGGTGCCGAACCGCGCTAAACGGCCATTTCCGCGGAGCCACGGATAGAAATTTTGAACCTCCATCCGGACGTGAAACAGAACTCGGCCATTGGCGGAATCGTCGTTCATCCTTTCGATTGACATCCGCAGGAAGCCCCGCCTCCGCCCGTCGCGTGCAACGAGCAGGCCGCGGTCAATAGCCCAAGTGACGGCGCCCCGGTCCTCGCCCAACTCGTAGTCCGCCAGGCAGAACCGAAGCAGTGAAAACGGCCGGGCGAACAGGACTACCGACTGGTGATTCTCGGCATAGACCACACGAATGAGGCCCAGCGAGACCCGGCTTATGAACTGCCAATATGCTCGCGCGGCACGATGCAGGAAATCCCGGCTCGAGAATGAGACTGTCTCCGGCAAGAGGATCTCCGCCTCCTGAACCGAGCTCGCCGAGCCCGTGCGCGAGACGTTCTTCACGTGTTCTGTCAACAGGCGGACCCGTCCGCGCCACGCATCGGCTGGATCGGCTCGCATCCTCATCACCGGATCGGCACCGATGCTTCGGCGTCCTCGGCCAAGGCCTTGCGCAGAGCAGTCGGGAATGGCATTGGGCTGATGGCGAACAGCGATGCACCCGATGGGTCGGTGACCGTAGTCGGCGTGGACAAACCCTCGATCAGGGGCCGGGCAATTCCCGAATCCACCGGAGTCACCAGGCCGATCCACAACGAGGAGAGCCACGGCGTGAGCAGCGGGACCGGCAGCCTCGGGCGCCTGCGCACGCCCAGAGCTTCCGCCATGCAGTCGAGCATCTCGCCGTAAGACAGAACGTCGGGGCCTCCGATCTGGATCTCGCGGCCCTCCGAAGACGCGACGTTCGGCGCCTGGGAGAGATAGGAGATCGCGTCGTCGAGCGCGATCGGTTGAGTTGGGGTCGCGAGCCAGGCGGGCGCGATCATCGCGGCAGCCGCTGGACCAGATAGCGAAGGGTACGGTAGGACTCGCTGCCGGCTCCAACGACCATCCCGGCTCGGAAGTAAGTGAGCGGCGGCCCGAGCTCTGAGAGGATCTCCGCCGTCCGTTGCCGGCTGAGCAGGTGCTCTGACTTCGGATCGTCGCCCAATCCGCCCAGGTAGATGACCCGGCCGACCCCCTCGCGGCTCGCCATCTCGGCGAAATTTTGCGCCCCGCGACGCTCCCGCTCGGCGAAGTCGGCCTTCCCACCACGCCCCATGGCGTGAATCAGGTAGTAGGCGACATCAACGCCCTCACCGGCGCCAACCAGCGAGTCCGCATTGAGCACATCCCCCTGGCGGATCTCAAAACCCCGTTTGGCCAGGCTGCTGACGCGCCCTCGATCCCGAACCAGACACCTGACGCTCCACCCTGCGTCACCAAGGGCGCCAACGAGTCGGCTTCCGATGAAGCCGGTGGCGCCTGTGACCAGGGCCTTTCGCGGCTCGGGGGCCCCGCTACCTTGGGCAGGCATGTCCGCTGGTCCCAGTGTTGACGGAGTGGTCGACAAGAACAGGATGCCGAACCCACCGCGATCGACGGAAACGCCGAAGCGGCTTCGCCTAGTCGGGGCGACTGGATTTGAACCAGCGACGTCCTGGCTCCCCAGCTGACTCCCTCCCACTGGCGACAGCGTCGCCTCGAAAAGACGTTCAGCTACCGCTGATCGCTCCCAAACCGTGCGTCGAACTGTGCGTCCAACTCCCGACTTCGAACCGAACTGACGGCACCTCACCGCACCCGAGCCGTGCCTACTCAGCCTCAGATGACCCCGCCTCGCCGTCATCATAATCCGCGTGTCGGGGGTTCGAGTCCCTCCTCCGGCATGAAGTACCTGCAAATTGGCACCTTTGGAAAGTCCAAAACACGCGGATTCTGGGTCCGCCGCAAAGTCCGCGTGCTGAAGACGGGGAAATCCGTGCGTAGCGGAGGGATCGCCAACACGCCGATTCTTGACGCACCGACGCACGGTCACGGTCAACCGCTGGCCCACGCCCGAGACGTTGATCGGGATGCGGCAAAGCGCGACCGATTTCCGGTCCCACGAAGAGTACGACAGCGGGGTGGTGCACCTGGCCTGCCGGTCGGCCGCCTAGCGGCAACCGACCGGATAGAGGACGGCGGGGCCGCCCCGACCTAACGCTTCTTGACCAGCTTGACTCCTCTTGGTCTGGGTGTTCGGGGTGCCGCCCTTGGGTGTGAACGTGACCTTGACCTTGACCTTGACCTTTCCCGTGCGCTCAAGCTTGCGCTTTGCCTTGCCCCTGGCCTTGATCCGCAGCTTCACCGTGCCCTTGCGGTGCACGGCCTTGGCGAGGCTCGAGGCGCGCGCGGTCGCGCGCTGCATTGCCACCCCCCTGCCCGACAGCTTCAGCGTCCCCTTGCCGGGGACCGTGACGGCCAGCCTCGCGGTGCCGTTGGCAGTGTTTCGCCTCAGCTTGCCCAGCTTGTCGGTGGCCACTGTGCGGGTCACCGAGGCGCTCGAGGATCCGTTGCAGAAGGCGGTCTGGCCGCTGAAGACAAGCGCCCCCGAGCAGCCCTCGTTGTCGGTGACCGTCAGCCGCGCTGTGAACTCGCCGACCCTCTTGTAGCTGTGGTGGACGGTGGCGGCGCTGGTCTGGGCGCTCCGTCCATCGCCGAAGTCGAATTTGTAGGTGGCGATCTGGCCGTCGGGGTCCGTTGAGCCGCTTGCCCTGAGCGTCGTCTTCAGCCCCTTTGCGGCGGAGCCGAGGCTCGCCTTCGATGGTTGGTCGGGGGTGATCGCGACCGCCTCCGGGAAGTCGCCGACCGCGATCGGCGCCCCCACCGTCGTGTTGGTCGCCGTGTCGATCAGCGAGACGTTGTTGGAGCCTGCGTTGGCAACGTAGGCGCGGGCGCCGTTCGGGGTGATCGCGACCGCGGCCGGCTCACTGCCGACCGTGATCGGCGCCCCCACCGTCGCGTTGGTGGCGGTGTCGATCACCGAGACGCTGTTGGAGACTGCGTTGGTGACGTAGGCGCGGGCGCCGTTCGGGGTGATCGCGATCGCGATCGGGTTGGTGCCAACCGCGATCGGCGCCCCCACCGTCGTATTCGTCGCGGTGTCGATCACCGTTACGTTGTCGGAGTTCTGGTTGACGACGTAGGCGCTGCGGGCCAGCGCCGGCATAGCGGGCGCCAGCAACACGCCGAGCAATCCGGATAGGAAGCCTCACCATAGGAGGCACCGAGCTGACGCTTGGGATGAGCTGCGCACGCTCCGCTCAGTATCCCCCTCCAGTGAGGCCTGGAAATCGAAAATTAGGACTTCCACCGGTACTGAAGAGCGCGCTGACTGAGAAACGGGGGCTCCCGCGGGACCGCTTCTGCAACGCGCGACCCCCCCCCCTCCCACCCGCTGAGCGCCCCCTCAGCTCCCCCGGCCAAACCGCTGCGGTAAAGCTTCAGGAGGTTGTGAGTGGCGGCGATGAGGCGCCATTCCGAGCGGACCGCGGCCCGGCCCCTCGTTTGAAGCGCCCCGCGCGCCGGATCTGCTTGATCTCGGCGAACACGGGCTCGACCATCACCTGGCGCCGGAGTGGCTCCTCGCCCTTGGCGCTGTGGAGCGCTCTTCGCATGAAGTCGTAGGGCCCGCCGAGGCGAGTCTTTCGTGGTCCCTTGCTGTGGTCGGCGTCGGGGGCGACCAGCGGGGTGATCCCGCGCTCGCGCAGCGAGTCGATGTGCTCGTTTGACCAGTAGCCGGCGTCCGCCAGCACCACCTCGGGGGCTCCTTCACCCCGACCTGCTCAAGCTCCCGCTCGGCGGCCGAGACCATCGGGCCAAGCTGGGTGAGTCAAGGCCGTCGGGGGCGATCTCGGCGGCGACGATGATCTGTCGCTCGGTGGTCACCGTCTGGGCGTTGAAGCCCTGCAGGTAACCGCGGTAGGCCTTCATGTTGCGGGAGTCGGGGTCGGTGAGATTCAGCTTCCCCTCGGGTTGAGCGGGCGGTGAGTATGGGTCCGGCGGGCGACCGAAACGGCGCCCGTCGCGCATCACGCCGCGGGCTCGGTAGGCCTCGTAGGCGCGGTTTGCGCGGTGCTCCGTCTGCCAGTCCTCGACAAGGCGCTCGCGGCAGAGCTCGAGGCGCTTGGCGCGGTCGCGGGGGATCGGCTCCTCCTTCGCGGCGCGCTCGCGCTCAAGCTGCTCCTTTGCCTCCCGAAGCCAGGCGCGGCGGCCCTCGCGGGTGGTCAGGTGCTCGGGCAGCTCATCGCCTCGCGCATCGCCGTGGATCTCGTCCTCGGCGGCGTCGATCCGCCCCGCCTCGGCGAGGATCTCGGCGGCGATTTGCTCGTAGCTTCGGGTGGCGTGGTTTGACGCCGAGGCCTCGAGCTTGGTCCCGTCGACCGCCAGCACGCCCACCTCGACCAGCCCGGCCTTGGCGCAGAGGCCGAGCACCCCGCCGAAGAGGTCGGCCAGGGCCTCCTGTGCGGCGCGAAAGCGCGCGATCGTGGCGTGGTCGGGCGCTTGTTGCGCAGATCACCCGGAAGGCGACGTCCTCGCGGCAGCGGCGCTCGATCCCTCTCGATGAGCGCTCGCCGACCGCGTAGGCATAGGCGAGCAGCCCCACCATCATCTTCGGCTCATGCGCCGCTGCGCCATGGCCGTCGGCGCGGTAGGAGCCGTAGAAGGGCTCGAGGTCAAGCTCCTCGACCGTCTCGATTACGAACCAGGCGAGGTGATCCTCTGGGAGCCAGTCGCGCAGGTCCGGCGGCAGCAGCAGCGGTTGGTCTCGGTCATGTGTGAGGAAGTTCTGTGGCATGTCCGGATGGTCCAAAACAGGCCGGACAGCAGGGGTTTATGCGACAGCCTCCGCGAGAAGGAGCAGTGGAAGACGGTCGCATTCACGACGCGTAGGGAGGCGCTGCGGTTCGCCGGCGCAACGGGACGACCTGACCTCGTGCTGCTGGTCATCCGGAGCCGACGCGGAACCGATGCAATCGTCACTGCGAGTCCGCCGGTGACCCGAATTGGTTAGCGTCGCCGTGCACTGCAATGGGGTGGTAAGGAGGAGCGAGCATGGAATCCAAGGCGATCGACCCGGTCGACTTCCGCGAGGCGCAGCACAAGCAGTGGGACTCCGCTGCGGTGGGATGGAAGGAGTGGAGCGAGTTCACTGACAGCGCCGCCGGGCACATCAGCGAGCGGCTGGTGGAGCTCGCTGACGTGCAGGCGGGGAGCCGGGTCCTGGACGTCGCCGCCGGCTATGGCGAGCCGGCGCTAACCGCCGCGCGTAAGGCCGGCCCGGAGGGCAGCGTTGTGGCCACGGACATCTCCGCCGAGATGCTCGCCTTCGGGCGTGAACGCGCGGCGGCGGCCGGCTTGGGCAACGTCGAGTTCATGGAGTCGGACGCCTCCAGCCTCGATTTTCCGCACGCGAGCTTCGACGCCGCCGTCTCGCGCTGGGGAATCATCTTCGAGCCTGACGCGGAGGCCGCCGCGGGGCGCATCCGAGGCTTCCTCAAGCCGGGCGCGCGGATGGCGATCAGCTCGTGGGGCGAGCCCGATCAGGTCCCCTTCCTCTCGATTCCGATGAGGACGACGATGGAGCGACTGGACGTGCCCCCGCCCCCGGCCGAAACGCCCGGGCCCCTCTCCCGGCCCACCCCCGCTGCCATCGGCGGGTTGCTCGAAGGAGGTGGGTTCTCGAAGGTCGCCGTGGAGCGGGACGAGGTCACCTTCGAGTTCGACTCCCCGGAGCACTTCACCGCCTACATCAGGGCGATCTCCGCCCCGATCCGGGCGATGATCGAGCGGCACGCAGGCGAGGCCCAGGAAGAGGCCTGGGACGCGATCACGCAGGCCGCAGCGGATGCGGGGGGTGGCTCGAAGCCGCTGCGCTTCGCGAACGTGGTGCTGCTCGCCTCGGCAACCGCCTAGCGCCCGCCTCGCACAACTCGGGAGGCCGACCACGACGAGCCGGTCGGACGGGGCGCCTCCGCTAGGTCGTAGACGACATCCGCGCGCAGACCCGTCAGCGAGCCACACGCTGTGGCTCAGCAGGTCGGCAGGGCGGTCGAGCAAATGCCTCCAATGCACGAAGAGCGGTAGCGACGGCCCGACATCGCGGACGCGGGAATCAGGCAGTCTGGGAGGCGGATGACTCCGCTGCGGAGATCGCCGCTGCCACGTCCGAAAAGAGCTGGGCGCGGATGATCTTCTCGTCTTCGGGACGAAGGGTGTAGAGGAAAGCGAAGCGCTGATCGACTTCGACGCCGCTTCGCTTCCCTTTCCCCCAAAGTCGCACATCGACGACGTAACGCCCGTCACCGAGATCGAACGCCTCGACTGGGTCGAGGCGGAGCCCGCCCCAAGTTTCCCACACCTCTTCCCACTGCCGACGCATGTTCTGGTGGCCACGCGCGGGCGCGACATCGGTGAAGACAGCGGAGATGTCAAACATTCCGTCCTCCGCATACATGGCCTGCATTTGGTCAAGCTCGCCCCGGTTCCAGCACTCGAACCGCTCGGTGAACTGATCGAAGACCTCAGTAGGGACTGTCTGGGCGATGTTTCGAGCCTACCTGCTCGCTCCCGCTTTGCGCGATTTGCGGTATCCGCCGCCCAACTGGCTGCCGTGAACCGCTCGTGGCCCAATCGGCAGGACGACTGGTTTTGCCCAATCTTTGTGCGGAGCTTCTGCTCCGTTTGCCGCCTTCCGATAACCATCAGACCGTGGCTTACAAACGGAAGGGAACTGGGCTGAGAGAGCTCCGAAGCAAGCGGAAGCTGGACCCGGGCCGGAAGCGGAACGGTGCGGATGCGTGCGGCCATGCGAACCCGATGCATTTGCGGCTGCTCATGTACACGCCCTACGGCCTCTGGATCGGATGCCTGGAGTGCGGTACGTCATGGCTGATCCGAGCTCCGGGCTAGGTCTTGCCCAGCCGAATTCGCTCCCGTTGCACGAGAAGAAGCCGACCAACTGGTGCGGCCCCAACCTCACCCTGTAGGCGGCGGGCTGAGATCGATGCCGCGCGAGCCGGGGGGCGGCGCGGAGGAGGAGCGGCGCCGAGATGACCAGACCCGAACCACGAACAGGAACATGATCACCGGAGCGGTGAACGCGAGCCACCAACGCAGCCAGACGGTAGAGGCGTCGGTGCCGGCGCCGAGCACGTGCACCACCGCCAGCACGTACACGGCGATGATCAGCCGATGGGCGCTGCGCCAAAGTCGCGGCCCGATCCGCCGACGGACATAGAAGCTCAGGCCGAACACCGCCGCGAGGTAACCGGCGACAATCCCCAGGCCGGTCCACAGCGGCCGGTAGGCCATGGTGAAGGGGAGTGTGATCCCGCCGACGCCCGGTCGAAGCCAGGGGTCACCGAGCAGCGTGATGCCGTGTACCGCCATGGCGACAATTGCCATGACAGCCAGCTGCTGATGAATCGCGCTGAGGCCCGGCCTGTGCACCATGCGCCCGGCCACCATGAGCGCCAGCGCGGCGGAGACGGTCACGAGCATCAGCGCCACCAGCCCGGCGGCACGGCTCGCCAGCCACCAGCCATGCGTACGGATCGTGTCCGTCATCGCGCCTCCCAGCCCGTAGCTGCCGAGCCCATCGTCTCTCCTTTGTTGGAGCAGGGGGATCGTTGCAGCCGCCGGGTAAGGAGCAGGTAAAGCCAGTGCCCGGGCCAAGGAGCCTTTGCTGAAGCTTTGCCTGTTCCTGAGGGGCCCCTTCCACGGGCACCGGTATCAGGGGCAAAACACCGAAGAAGGAGGGTCCCCCCCAATGAAGTGTTTCCTGTTCGCACTCGCGGCTGCGCTCGCTGCTTCCGTGGTGCTGTCTGCGTCCATCGCGATGGCGAGCCTGTTGAAGATGCCCGTGGCGCGCAAGGCCGTCTCGAACAAGGCCAATCACGCTTGTGCAGGCACCTGTGACGCCTCGGGCGCGAAGCAATGCACGAGGCTCTCGAGCAAGAAAGTCTCCTGCGCCGCATACGTGCGCCGCGCCACCCAGGTCTGCACCGACAAGATGATCGTCACGCGCACGTCCGGCGGTGGGCTGAAGGTGAAGAGCGACCCCTATCCGTCTGGCTGGGCCTGCGTCGGCTGAGGACCTCGGCCAACGCTGTCGCTTTGCGCGACGAGGAGCACTGCCACACCTCACTCCTCGGCTTCCCGCAACGGAGCACGGGACAAGGGAGCGCGGAAACTGCTCCTCGGGACGAGAACGGGGGCGTTCTGCCGGCGCGCCGAGCGGTCCGTCTAGATCTCAGCCACCAGTTCCATCTCGCTCGGCGTGAACTCCGCTACGTGTTTCTGCACCGCGGCCATTCGTTCCGGGAATTCAGGTGCGCTCTTCCATGCCTGCATCGCCTCTGCACTCTCCCAGGGGGCGAAGCTGAGGAAGCGCTGCGGGTCGCTCAAGTCCCTGGTCAGCCGGGCGGTGCCGGCTCCCTCCATGGTGCTGAGCCAACCGGCGAACGCGCTCCAGGCTTCGACGAACGCCTCGCCCTCACCCTCCCTCACAGTCCAGGCTCCACTCGAGTAAACCTCGCTCATCACATCACTCCTAGATCGACTTTGATCCTGCGGGCGACTCTATCGGCCAGGCACGCGCCGATCTTCGAGTGTCTCCGGCTCCGTGTACACGAAGAAAGCGCTGGTGCCCCGCCTGACTACCGCTCTGGACGACGAGGAGTAGCTGCGCGGTTCCGCGGAACGGCGGCTCCCTTGCGCGAGAAGGAGTTGGCCGCTGTTCACCGGATCCACGCGAAAACGGTATTCCGACGCCCACGATCCCTGACCGCCTACTCACGCTAGGGTCGCAGGTGTGGCGACACGGATAGTCGTACTAGGGGCGGGGTTCGGAGGCCTCGTGCTGTCGACGATCCTCTCGGATCAACTCGGCGAGGACGCGGACGTGACTCTGATCGACGAGGGCGACGCCTTCGTCTTCGGCTACTCAAAGCTCGACGTGATGTTCGGGCGGGAGACGCCGGAGGCGGTCCGCCTCCCGTACAGCGACTTCGCCAAGCCCGGTGTCCGCTTCGTTCACGAGACGATCACCGCGATCGACCCGCAGGAGAGGCGGGTCAGCACCGACGGCGGCGAGTACGAGGCCGACATCCTCGTCGTCGCGCTCGGCGCCGATTACGACATGGATGCCACACCGGGGCTCGCCGAGGGCGGGAACGAGTTCTACTCGGTGGCCGGCGCGGAGCGATTGCGGGATGTCATCCCGCGCTTCACCGAGGGGCGCGCCGTGGTCGGCGTCTGCGGCGCCCCCTTCAAGTGCCCGCCGGCGCCGAGCGAGGCCGCCCTGCTCCTCCACGACCACCTCTCAGAGCGAGGCGTCCGAAACGCTTGCGAGATCACCTTCCTGATGCCGCTGCCAAGCCCCGTGCCTCCGTCACCGCAGACGTCCGAAGCGCTGCTCGAGGCTTTCGCCGAGCGAGGCATCGAGTTCGTTCCCGATGCGCGTATCACTTCGCTTGATCCCGGCCGCAAGGTCGTGCTGCTAAAGGACGGGAGTGAGGTTCCCTATGACCTCTTTCTCGGCGTTCCCAAACACCGGGCTCCCGACGTGGTCCTCGAGTCAGGCATGGCCGAGGAGGGCTATATACCGGTGGAGTCGCGGACCTTGAAGACCCGGTTCCCGGGCGTCTACGCCGTGGGGGACGTGGCGACGGTGGGTGTGCCGAAGGCCGGGGTGTTCTCCGAGGGCGCCGCCCGGGTGGTCGCAGCGGAGGTGCTGGCGGAGATCGCCCGGGGGGAGCAGCCCGCCGGCTATGACGGGCTCGGCTCGTGCTACATCGAGTTCGGAGCGGGAAGAGTCGGCCGCGTGGACGTGGACTTCCTCTCGGGGCCGAAGCCGACCGGGACCTTCCAGGCACCCTCGAGGGCGCTCGTCGCCGAGAAGGAGGACTTCGGCTCGAGTCGTCGCGCCCGCTGGTTCGGTCGCTGACCCGGCCACACCCGGCAACCTGCCCCGCGGGCGACCAAGCTCGCCCGAAGCCAGCGATCTCACCCCGAGGTTGCGTCGCTCCCTTGCGCGAAAGCCAGCGCCGGGCGCATCGTGTTACTAGAGCTCGTCGATCGCTCGCTTAAGCCGCAACCGTCAAGCCAGTGTGCCAGGCAGGTCAAGCCGAGGCGCCCTGGGCAGACCGCGCGACACGGTAGGGCGGGGCGGCGCCCAGATCGGCTCCCGCTTCGCGCGAAAGCGAGCGAGCGACCCGATCGCTAACGCCCGCGTCGAAGGTGCGGCGGATTCAGGCGCGAGAGCCCGAGCCCCAGTAGAACGGGCCGGACGTCTGCCGGACTTCGATCCGCCACCCCATTTCCGTCAAGCGCCGCTCCAGCCCGGATGCCGTGTGCGGGACCTTCACCGCGCGAAAACCGGTCCCGTCCTCGAGGTGCCGTTGGATCGTCGTTGACGAGTCGCCTTCGATCAACTCGTCGGGTGTTCGGTACGCGTCGTCAGCGAAGAAGACTCGCCCTCGCGGAGTGAGGCATTCGGCGACCATCAACCAGAAGGCGTCGAAGCGCTCCAGCGGCACATGTGAAAGCCAGAAGCCGAAGAAGACCACGTCGAATTGGCGGTCCGGCCGCCAGCGAAACAGGTCCGCCTTGACGAAGCGGGCCCGGTCGTCGTGCCCGACCTGGCGCGATGCGATCGCCAGCATCTCGGGCGAGGAGTCGATTGCCATGACGCTCTGTGCGTGGCGGAGCAACCGCTTCGTCCACTGGCCAGGGCCACAAGCCAACTCAAACACGTCTCCGGCCGGGCGGAACGAGTCGAGCGCTTCCTCAATCTCGTCGCCGCCCGGGAGATCGAGCGTGCCAGCTTCGTACTCGGGCGCCCGAGCCCGGTAGTACGAGATCTGTTCCGATAACAGGTCGTCGAGGTCGCCTCCTTTCACGACGGAGAATTATCCCGTCCCGGACGAGCAGCCGTTTGTGCTTGCGCGACAAGGAACAACGCAGGTGGCGGTCCATCCGTCCGCCTAGATCAGCGCGGCCGAGGCCGGAGGGTGGGAGCATTCTGACTCGTGATGGGCGCGACTGACACGAGTGAGGCCGCGCAGGTCCGCGAGGCCGCTGCCGCACACGCTCCGAAGCACAGGCGCCTCATCCGCTCCGCTCGAGACGGGCGGGTGGTGAGCGCGCTGACGCTGCCGCTCTTCCTGTTGCTGCCGCAGTCCGGGTTCGGTGTGATAACGACGACGGGGCGCAAGACCGGGAAGGCGCGCCGGAAGTGCATACGCGTCGTCCGCCGGGGAGACCGGGCCTACCTGGTCCAGCTCCGGCCGCCTGAGCTGGCGATGTCGCGCCCAACCGCCGTCGCCGCATGGCTCTGGAACATCCGGGCGAATCCGAACGTGAAGCTGCGGATTCGCGGTGGGACGTTCGCCGGGGTCGCGCGCGAGCTGACGGACGCGGGAGAGCTCGCCGAGGCGAGAGAGGCCCTGTGCCAGACGGTGAACCTTTTCGACTACGCCGAGTGCCACCTCCATCTGCGCGGCCTGCCAACGCGGTCGAAGATCCAGGACCTGCACCGCTACTGGTTCGACACCGGCATACCGCTCGTGATCGAGCTCGCGGAGCGCGAGGGACGGCGCTAGGTCGCTGGCTGCTGCTTCGCGCAAAAGGCAGGAGCAGGGCTCTCCGAATCAACTCGGCTGCGACAGTTGCCTCGGGCCCACCGGACACCTCATGAGATTCGCGATGCATCAAGGCGGTCGGCGACGGATACTCAACTGACGGGACGAGCGACAACAACCATGAAGAAGAGGAAGAGCGGCTCGAAGGGGGGAACGGGAGGAGAGACTTTCTCCGAGCTGATCGACGCGAGAATCAAGGATCTAAATGATTGGCGGGGCGAAAAGCTCGCTCGGGTCCGAACTCTCGTCAAGCAGGCCGACCCCGAAGTGGTCGAGGAGTGGAAGTGGAGAAAGCAGTCTCATCCAGGGATTCCGGTGTGGTCGCACGCCGGAATGATCTGCACTGGTGAGACGTACAAGAATGTCGTGAAGATGACCTTCGCCAAGGGCGCCTCGTTGGAGGATCCTTCAGGCCTCTTCAACTCCAGCCTCGAAGGCAACACCAGGCGTGCCATCGATTTCCATGAGGGCGACAAGATCGATGAAAAGGCGTTGAAGGCGCTGATTCGCGCCGCCGTTGCACTGAACACGTCCTCAGCCGGCCAGCGGCCGCTCCGCCAGAGTGCCCGCTGACGAGCACAGCAACGACCCCAGCTCCACGCCGATGATCCCAGCCGTTTCGCATGCTGTCGTCAGGAGGAAACGGATCTGGAGCCGGTCTGACGCTCGGTCGCACCGCGGCGAATGCGCCCTCCGAGTGCACTCCCGAGGACTCCGAAGAGGGCCGTGAACACCACCAGGATGGGAGCGAACTTCGGCAGCTTGACGGTCGCGTCGGTACCGGCCACCGCGTGAGCGATGAGGAGGAAGGCGCCATACAGCGTGCCTCCCACAAGACCCCGGCGGGCGCCCTCCCTGGCATTGGGGTGCTCGAGACCCGCCAGAACAGCCCCGACCAGCGCCACTGCCTGGATCGCCCAGTACCCCGGGGCGGAGATTCCCAGGATGATGCCGGCGACGGCACCGAAGACAGCGGGAACGACGACCGCTGTAATCAGCTGGACCTCGCGCGACCGCGCCTGGAAGAGGGGCACCTTGGCGAGGGGCGAGTCTTGCCCCGCCTCATCATCTGCGCTTTCGACCGAGGCCTTGATTGCATCGCGCGCCCGGTTGAGCTCCGCGATCAGCTCCTCCATCTCGAGCGGGTTGGCATCGGTGTCGGTCCCGATGATGCGGACATCGGTGGTGGGACCCGAGGCGCTCAGAAGGACGTCGATCCTCGCTGCACCCTGGCTGTGGCCCGGGCCAGCGTAGGAGACGATGCGGTCAACCTCAACCGTTTCGATCTGCCACCCAAGACCGTCTATGGCCTCGGCACATGCCGTGAGCGCGTCAGGCGTCGGGAGGTCGGTCTCAAAGTCGCCGCGCAACGTTGTCATCGTGGCCCGGCCGGAACCTTAAGGGACTCCGGTGGGCCGGGCGCCGGGTCGTGGTCACCGGCCGCCGAATCCGTGCCCGCTCAACCACCTCCCGACAATTGCGCAGAACTGCGGAGCCGTTCGCTCCAGCATTGGGCGCGTCCGCGCGCTCGTGTCTCTACCGAACCACTATCACTGGGCAATGCGCATGATGAGCGAGCCTCATCGCCCGGGCGCAGGATCGTAGAGCGTCAAACGGGCCCGAACAGAACCGTGCCCGGCGCAGGGCCGGGCACGGCTGGGCAGGGGAGGCTCGACGGCCTCACACGAGGCCCAGCGGTCCAACCTGCGCGGGCCTCGCTGTGTCCCTAGACATGGTTTCCCCGTCTCGGCGTCGGGCTAAACGCGTATTTACGCCGCTTCGCTGAGCTTCTCGTCGCCCACCGCCGTGCGCAGCTTGCGAAGCGCCGCCTCGAGGATTCGCGAGACGTGGACCTGCGAGACGCCCACCTTCTCGGCGATCTGCTGCTGGGTCAGGTCGGACGCGAAGCGCAGATGGACGACGAGCCGCTCGCGCCGATCGAGTACCCGGAAGGCGCGCCACAACGCGGTACGAGCCTCCGCGAGCTCCAGCCGCTTGTCGTGGTCGCCAACCGTCTCGATGACCGATGGCGAGTCGCCGAAGGGCCCGGTCGGCGCGTCGAGCGAAACTGTTCGCAGCGCCCTCGATGCCTTCACGGCCTCCGCGACATCCTCCTCGCTCATCTCGGCACGATCGGCAAGCTCGGAGACGCTCGGCTCGCGATCGAGCTCTCCCGCGAGCTCGTCGGCGGCGTCGTTGACGTCCAACACGTCCTCCTTCAAACCCCTGGGCAGGTGGATGGGCATCACCCGGTCGCGGAAGTGACGCTTCAACTCGCCGAGGATGGTTGGCGTGGCGAAGGACTCAACGCTGGTGCCGCGCTCGGGGTCGAAGCGATTGATCGCCTTCACCAGACCGAGGCACGCCACCTGGAACAGGTCCTCGAAGGGCTCGCTGCCGTACCGGTACCGACGCGCGAGCGATCGCGCCAAGGGCATCAGGCGCCTTGCAAGCTCCTCACGGGCCGCCGGGTCGCCCTGCGCCGAAGCGTGGGGAAGCAGGGCTTCGATCGTCGCCATGTCGACCTCCTTTGCCCGGGTTGGACTGGCGGAGTGACAACCGGCGTCCCTGCCTGGTCGATCCGATACCCCAATGTTAAGTAACCGTTCGGGCCCTGTAAAGGGTTGCGCACGACCACGTATCCAGCCCAACCGCTCCGGTAGGCAGAGGCCAGCGCAAATTCAGCGCGCTGTCGCTGCGAAGAGCTGACAGCTAGCTGGGTCGCCGCTCATCGTCGTCGTGACGGTGGGCGAGCGCCCAGGCTTCGAGGCCGACCAGGCCGATGAGCACGATCGAGAAGGCGACGAGCGGCGGCAGCCAGCCCGACGGCCTGGCGATCGCCAAGGCCGCGACTGTGAAGAGGTCGGCGACCAGCAGGAAGGCAATAAGGACCGGGCGCAGCGCCGCCCAGCTGGGCTCTACGTCGGGACGGCGACCCGGGCTAGTCGTCGCTTGTCGCCCGCTGTTCGGCCAGCTGGGCGATCCGGTCGTAGACGTCGGGGAGCTTCTTCTTCATCCGCTGAAGCTCCCAGTGCTCGATCTTGATCAGTTTCACGCGCGAGGTCGCCTCGACGGTCGCAGTGCGCGTCTCCTTCTCGATCAACCCAACCTCGCCGAAGATGTCCCCGGGGCCGAGGTCGCCGACGTGCTCGCCGTCGCGCGTGACCCTGGCGGTCCCTTCCTCGATCGCCATGAACGCGTTCGCGTAGTCGCCTTCTTTGACGATCACCGCGCCCTCCGGCACTTCGTCGGAGGTCGCAAACGTGGTGATCACCGTCAGGTCCTCGTCGGGCACGTCGTGAAAGATCGGGATTCTCTTCAGCTGGGTGGCGTCCATCGCTCCTCTTCTCCGCCTGCGGACAGCGCTGGGCGCAACCTATCCGATCCGGCGACTGCGAGGCCCCCGTAATCTTCTCGCCGATGCGAAAGGGAATCGTCGCCATCGTGGGAGCGGTGCTGCTGATCGGCGGCAGCGTCTCTGCCGCGGTGCTCGTGAAGGGCGCCGAGCGCCACGTCGTCAAGCCCGACATCCCGGGCACCCCGTACATCGACGTGCTCTCTCCGCGCAATGGCGAAAAGCCACACACGAACGCGGTCGTGGTCAAGGTCAAGGTGCACAACTTCAAGCTGGCGCCGGCGCAGTTCGGAAAGACCCCCCAGCTCGGCGAGGGGATGCTCCGCTTCTCGCTCAACAAGGTGCCCGACAGCGCCGACCAGAGCCAGCTCGAGAGGGCCAACAGCCCACTCGGCAACGGGCGGGTGATCGGGCGCTCGTTCGACTTCCCGCGCTTCGCCGGGCCGAACGGGCTGCTGGCGGCGCGGCTGCACGCCGTCGGCCAATACTCCCCCGCAACCCTGCCGCAGATCTATTACCACAACCTCCCCACGGGGCTGTTCCGGCTGATCATCACGCTGGGAGAGAACGACGGCACACCGACGCCGTACCACACGGTCACCCATTTCCGGATCGAGTAGCGGCGCCGCTCAGCTCTTCGACTCATAGCCGGGGCACCGCTTGACCGGGACGCGCGGGTACCGCGGATAGGCAGGATCGGTCCTCGACCGCTCGCAGAGCGAGAAGCTCGAGCCGCGGGTGTTGCGGACGATGCGCTGGTGCCGGCAGCTGTCGCAGAGGCCGGCGTCTGGCCGATCCATGCGGGGAGTATCGCCCCGCCACGGTGACGCCGGGCACACCCGGCCTTTACTTCACTTTGTAAAGTTAAGGAGATGCGGACCGGGACCTACCGCCGCCTGATGGGATTTCTGCGGCCCTATCGCAAGCAGCTTTGGTGGTCGCTGGCGTTCGCCTGGCTGGCGATGGGGATGACGGTGCTGATCCCGCCTCTGATCGGCCACACGGTCAACGAGATCCAGGCCGGCAACAAGGATGCCCTGCTGCCGCTCGCCGCCGCGATCGTCGGCGCGGCGATCCTGCGCGTGGGCCTCACGGTGGTGCGGCGCCTGGTCGCAGGCAAGGTCTCGCTCGCGGTCGAGTTCGACCTCCGCCAGCGCTTCTACTCGCACCTGCAATCGCTGGAGCTGGGCTTCTTCGACGGCCAGCAGACCGGACAGCTGATGTCACGGGCGACCGTCGACCTGCAGTCGATCCGCTTCTTCCTCGGCTACGGGCTGATCTTCATCACCCAGAACCTGCTCACGATCACCCTCGCCGCCGCGGTGATGCTCGTCTACAACCCGGGCCTGGCGCTGATCGCCCTGGCGCCGGCGCCGATCGTGATCTACACGGCGGCGCGCTACAACAGGGTCTCGCGGCCGGCGCTGCAGGAGGTCCAGCAGCGGATCGCCGAGCTGACCGCCGAGGCGGAAGAGAACGTCTCCGGGATCCGGATCGTGAAGGCGTTCGCGCGCGAGGAGCACCAATTGCATCGCTTCCAGCGCGCGATCGGCCGCGTCTTCGACCAGAGCATCTACTCGACCAAGCTGCAGGCGTTCTTCTCCCCAATCATCGGCCTGCTGCCACAGCTCGGCACCGCGGCGGTGCTGCTGGTCGGCGGCCGGCAGGTGATTCACGGCAGCCTCAACCTCGGCGAGCTCACGACCTTCTACATCTTCCTGGCGATGCTCGCCGCCCCGATGCGAATGCTGGGGATCGCGATGGGGATGTCGCAGCGGGCGGTCGCGTCGGGAAACCGCTTGTTCGAGATCCTCGATCGCGAGCCGCAGATCCGGACCGCACCGGGGGCTCCCCCGCTCCCGGCCGGCGGCGGCAAGGTCGAGATGCGCGGCGTGACCCTGCGCTACGACGGGGCGGGCCCGGTGCTCACCGACATCGACCTCGAGGTGGCTCCGGGCAGGACCGTGGCCCTGGTCGGGCCGAGCGGCTCGGGCAAGACCAGCCTCGTCGCGATGATCGCTCGCCTCTATGACCCTTCGGAGGGCGAGGTGCTCGTCGACGGCGCCGACGTGCGCTCGGTCGACGTCGCATCGCTGCGCTCGGAGATCGCCTTCGTCGCCGACGACAGCTTTCTCTTCTCGGCCTCAGTGGCCGAGAACATCGCCTACGCGCATCCAGAGGCGACGCGGGAGCAGATCGAAGAAGCGGCACGGCGCGCCCAGGCGGACGTCTTCATCCGCGACCTCCCCGATGGCTACGACACCCGGGTGGGCGAGCGGGGGCTGACGCTCTCCGGGGGCCAGCGCCAGCGGATCGCGATCGCCCGCGCCCTTCTCGCCGACCCGCGGGTCCTGATCCTCGACGATGCCACCTCCTCGGTCGACGCGCGCACCGAGCGCGCGATCAAGCGCGGCCTGCGCGAGGTGATGGAGGGGCGGACGACGTTCATCATCGCCCACCGCCTCTCGACGATCTCGCTCGCCGACGAGATCGTCGTCATCGACGCCGGCCGGATCGTCGATCGGGGCACCCACGAGGAGCTGATGAAGCGCTGCTCGTTCTACTCCGAGATCGCCGAGTTCGGGCTCGCCGACTCGGTCTTCCTGCAGCGCGACCTCGAGGAGCGCGAGGAGGTGGCGAAGCTGTGAGCAAAGAAGACGGGCGACCTGGGCGTCGGCAAGGTGCGCACCACCGCGGAACCCCCGGACGCGAAGCGGAGGAGGTGCCGCGAAATGATTCCGGTCGAGCGCTGAGCGAAGCGAGCACGCGGGCGGAAATTGTTGATGAAGAGCGCGAGGAAGCGACCTACTCGCCGGAGCGCAATCGCCTGCGCGAGGTCTTCCTGCTCTTCGCCGCGCTCTGGCGCCTGATCCGCGGCGAGGACGGGCGCGGACGCAAGGTCCGCTGGCTGATCGGGCTGCTGCGCCCCTACCGCGCCAAGGTGACCTTGATGCTCGTGGCACTTCTGGCGGCGACCGGCGCCGCCCTTGCTCCCCCCTACCTGGCGGGTCGAGCGGTGCAGACGATTTCCAACGCCGTCCATACCCATTCAGACAACGTCTCGAGGCTCGATTGGATCGTCGCTGCCTTCGTCGGCGCCGCCCTCGTCTACGCAGTCGCGAGCTACGTGCAGACGTATCTGGTCGGCTGGGTGGGAACGCGGGTGCTCCAGGACCTGCGCGAGCGGGTGTTCACTCACCTGCAGGCGATGTCGATCGGCTTCTTCACCCGCAACCGGCCCGGCGTCCTGATCTCGCGGATGACCAACGACATCGAGGCGCTCAACCAGGTGCTCAGCGACGGCGTGGCGACGCTCTTCTCCAGCACCCTCACCCTGGTCGGGGTCGTGGTGATCCTGTTGCTTCTCGACCTGAAGCTGGCCCTGCTGGTCTTCCTCACCTTCCCGCTGCTCGCGATCGCGAGCCTGATCTTCCGCATCGTCTCGGCCGGTGCCTACCGGGCGACGCGCGAGAGGATCGCCGCGATCACCGCCTACCTGCAGGAGACGCTGAGCGGAGTTCGCGTCGTGCGCAGCTTCGGCCAGGAGCCGCGTCATATCGATGTGATGACCGATCTCAACGAGCAGAACCGGGCCGCGAACATGAAGACGGTCTATCTCAACGCCGCCTACTTCCCGGCGGTCGAGCTGCTGTCCGCGCTCGGTACCGCGGTGATCCTCCTCTACGGGGGAAGCCAGGCGATCGACGGGGCGATCGAGATCGGCACGATTGTCGCCTTCGTCGGCTACCTGCAGACTTTCTTCGACCCGATCCAGCAGCTGTCGCAGCTATACACGACCTACCAGCAGGGAATGGCGGCGCTCGACAAGATCTTCGACCTGCTCGACACAGCGCCCGACATGACCGACAAGGTGGGCGCCGAGGACCCGGGACGGCTGCGCGGCGAGATCCGCATGGAGGGCGTCTCCTTCTCCTATCTCGACGACGCGCCCGAGCGCGAGGCGCGAGGCGAGACCGTCGAGTGGGCGCTGCGCGAGGTCGACCTCGAGGTTCCGCCAGGGCAGACGCTGGCGCTCGTCGGCGCGACCGGGGCCGGCAAGTCGACCTTCGCGAAGCTGGTGGCCCGCTTCTACGACCCGCAGACGGGAATCGTCCGAATCGACGGCCACGACCTGCGCGACCTCTCGCAGCGGGCGCTGCGCCGGCAGCTCGGGATCGTGCCCCAGGAGGGGTTCCTGTTCTCGGGCACGGTGCGCGAGAACATCGCCTTCGGCCGGCCGGATGCCGGCGGCGACGAAATCGAGGCGGCGGCCGCGGCTGTTGGCGCAACCGACTTCATCGCCGCGCTTCCGGACGGCCTCGACACCGAGGTCGGCGAGCGCGGGATCCAGCTATCGGCGGGCCAGCGCCAGCTGGTCGCCTTCGCGCGGGCGCTGCTCGCCGAGCCGAGCATCCTGATCCTCGACGAGGCGACGTCGAACGTCGACGTTCGTACCGAGAAGGTGATCGAGCAGGGCCTGGAGCGGCTGCTCGCGAACCGCACCGCGATCGTGATCGCACACCGGCTGTCGACGATTCGCCGCGCCGGCAAGATCGTCGTCCTGGAGGGCGGGCGGATCGCCGAGTCCGGCACCCACGATGAGTTGATCGCGGCGGGCGGCTCCTACGCGCGGCTCTATGGCGCCTGGGAAGAATCGGCGGTCGCCTAAGCGACGGGCGTCGCCGCTAGCCGGGGCCGACCCCGCCCGATCCGCCCGACGTTCCTCCCGTGGCGCCGCCGCCGGTTCCGGTGGCGCCGCCGCCGGTGCCCGTCGTGCCCGTCGCTCCACCGGTGCCCCCGCTCGGCGGAGCGACGGGAGCCGGGGTCGTGGTAGGTGCCGCCGGAGTGACCGTGGCGGTGGACGGCGCTGTGGCAGTGCTCGATGGCGTCGTCGGACCGCCACCGCAATCCTTGAAGCCGTAGGCGCTGGCGGCGCTGGAGAACGAAGACTCGGCCGACGAGGCCTCGCTCTCGGCGCTCGCCTGGGCCGCGCTGTCGTTGTTCGTGGCCGCCTGCTCGGCCTTCTGCTCGGCGGTGACGATGTCGTCACCGGCGCTGAGAACCTGGTCGAGGCCAGTCTGGTCGTCGGGTGTGCCGAGGCCGCGCAGCCGCTCCATCATCCCCTGGTAGAGGGCGGCTCGTTGCCCGGCCGCGCTGGAGGAGCTCGTGCTGCTGCTCGTGGTGAGGCTGCCGAGCGCCGCGTTCACCTCGGCGCAGATCCCGTCGCCCTCCTCGATGAACTGGGCCTTGCTGATCGAGGTCTGGGTCTTGACCGTTGGGGTTGCGATCTGCGTCGGCGTCGAATCGCCGCCGCCACCGCAGCCGGCAACGGCCGCCGCAGGGACCAGGGTCATGAGGCAAATGGCACGTTTCATGAAGGGCGGCAAGGTAGCAAAGGAGGGCTGCTCCCTAGGCTAGGCGCTCGGCCGCCTGCACTGCTCCGACACCCTCCAGGCGAAGCAGTTTATTCGGGCTTTTCTCGCCTTGCACGATGCGCACCCGGCTGGGCGGAATTCCGACTGCCTTCGCGACCAGCTTTCGAAGCGCCGCGTTAGCGCGGTCGTCGACGGGCGGGGCGCTCACCTTGACGGCCAGCGCATCGCCGCGTGGCCCGACAATCTGCTCGCGCGAGGCACGTGCGGTGAGCCGTACCGCCAGCTGCGCGGAGCCATCGCGTTCTGTGATGTAGGGAGGCAGAGGAGTCGTCCGCTACCCAGGTTGGTTCCCGTTCCGCTTCACCCCACGCCCGCCCCAGTTGTCCGTCTGGGAGTGGCAATTACCACAGAGGAGCTGAAGGTTGTGAAGGCGGCTGTCGTTCCCATCTCCGTTGATGTGGTGCAGCTCCATGTTCAAGGGCCTGCCATTCCATTCCGTGATGCCGCAGATCTCGCAACGATTCTCCTTCAGGCCAGCCCGGAGCAATCGCCTTTTCACATGCATGCGACCGCGGCGGCGGCCTGCGACCAACAACTCATCGATGGAGACCTTGTACGGCTTCGGTGTGATGTCACCTCTTTTGATGGCCGCGTACCAGGCATGCTTCGAAAATCCAAACCGCGCCTGACATTGCCTGCGGTCGAGTCCTTCGGATTCAATTGTTCGCTGTACCGCGTCCCAGTCATAGCGCCGATTGAACCTCTGGTCTGGCGGAATCCCGAGGTTTCGAATGTGGAACGCCACAGTCGACTTGGAGAGAACCAACCTAGAAGCGATTTCGACCTGGGCAAGACCTTCCTCGTGAAGCCGTGCAACCGCATATCGCGTTGCATGGGTGTAGCGGAATGCCTCGCGTGGCCGAGCTTCAATGTCTCCCCGGGCGATCGCATGATCCCAGGCGCCAGCCGAGAAGCCGAATCGCTCCTGACATTCCCTCCTGGAATGGCCTTCCTCGTAATAGGCGCGGATTGCCTTCCAGTCATAGACGGTCGGTTTGTGCACCGCTCGATGCCCAAGCCTGATCGCATGAATGGAGACGGTCGACTCGTTTACCTGAAGCGCTTCAGCGATCTCCTTGCGGGAATAGCCAACTTCCAACAGCTCCGCAACTCGCCCTCGTGTGTCCACACGTTCCATGCGAACTGATGTTCGCATTCCCATCGGACGAAAAGCCGCGAGCTGGAAGACCGCGCCTATCAGATGGGGTGGATTCGAACTGCGCCCCAGGGATTTGAACCCCGACTACCTCGTCCAGAGCGAGGCGTGCTGCCATTACACCAGGGCGCACTGGAAAGGCAACGATATCGCCACAGAATAGGCACGCCTGTAGCGCAGACGACCCTGTCGTGCGAACCTTTTTGCCTACCCGATCGCGCCCAGATCGCTGTCCGCATCGGCGATTTTGTCGCGATCGGCCGAGACGTCGGTTCCATCGGCGAGCAGCTCGCGGGCCCGCCCCAGGTCCTCGGAGCGCTCCACGCTCAGACAACCCGCGACCTTGCCGTCCTTCAGGTACCAGGCAGAGAACTCTCCCGAGTCGCGCTCGCCGCGGAAGACGATCTCGTCGGGGTCCTGCGCCGGCCCCACGTACTCGAGGCTCGCCCAGTCGGCGAGGTCGCTGAAGAAGTACGGCACGACGTCGTAGTCACGGCCGTCTCCGACCATGTTCGCCCCCGCCGCGCGGCCCTGCTGAAACGCCACGTCCCAGTGCTCGACCCGCAGACGCCGCCCGTGCACGACGCTGTCGTAGCTGCACACGTCGCCGGCGGCGTAGATCCCCTCCACGGATGTCTCAAGCTTGCTGTCGCAGGTGATCCCGTTCTCGACCGCGATCCCGGCCCGCTCGGCGAGCATCACGTCCGGCCTCACCCCCGCGCCGACGACGACCGCGTCGCACTCGATCTGGCGACCGCTCTCGGTGATCACCGCCTTCACGTGCCCGTCCCCCTCGAACGCCTGCAGCGACTCGCCGCCGAGGATCTCCACCCCGTGCGATTCCAGCACGTCCTGGAAGAAGCGCCCGGCCTCCTCGCCGAAGTTGTTCGAGAGCACCACGTCTTCCATCATCACGATCGTGCACTTGGTCCCCGTCGCGGTCAGCGACGCGGCCACCTCGCTGCCGATGTAGCTGCCGCCGATCAGCACCACGTGCTCGGCCTTCTCGGCGTCCTCGCGGATCGCGTCGGAGTTGCCGAACGCGCGCAGGTAGTGGATCCCCTCGTTCTCGGCCCCCTCTACGCGCAGGATGTTGACGTTGGCGCCGGTTGCGATCAGCGCCTTATCGAACTTCACCTCGTCGCCCCCTTGAAGCTTCGCGCGACGCTCGCCCGTATCGAGGGACATCACGTTGCGCCCGCTGAGCAGCTCGACGTCGTTCTCCTCGTACCAGGACGCCGGATGAACGTGGGCATCCGAGCGCTGGGCCTCGCCCCGCATGTACTCCTTGCTCAGCGGCGGGCGCTCGTAGGGAAGCTCGGGCTCGCGCCCGACCAACAGGATCTCGCCCTCGGCCCCACGCTTTCTCAGCTCGCTGGCGCAGAACGCGCCGGCCATCCCGCCGCCGACGAGCAGGAACTCGACCTCGCGGTCAGTCACTCCTCCCCGGCTCCGTCGGGGCCGAGAAACTCCTTCAGATCCTCCTCGCGGCCAGGGTCGAGGACGGCAAGGATCTCGTCGCCCGGCTCGAGGACCGTTTCGGGACCGGGGACGAACCCCCGCCCCTCGCGCAGGACCGAGATCAGCAGGCTGCCCTCTGGCATGCTCAGGTCCCCAACCCGCTGCCCCGCCACCCGCGAGTCCTTCTCGAGCAGCATCTCGATGATCTCCAGCCGCTCCTCGGGGAAGTCGAGCAGGTGCACGAGGCCGTACTCGGGAACCTCGTGCTCGATCAAGTTCAGGATCAGGCCGGTGGCCGAGACCGAGGGCTTTATCCCCAGCAGCTCGAAGTGCTGGAGGTTCCGCGGGTTGTTGACCCGGGCGATGATGCGATCGACCATGTATTTCTCGCGGGCCACCTGGCAGATCAGCATGTTGTCCTCGTCGTCGCCGGTCACGGCGATCACCATGTCGGCGCGCTGGATTCCGGCCCGTTCGAGCACCCAAAGCTCCGATGCGTCGCCGTACTGGATGTTGTGCTCGAGCTCCTGCTCGACGGTCAGATAGCGGCGCCGGTCGTCCTCGATCACCGTCACCTCGTGATCCTTGTCGAGCAGCTCGCGGGCGAGGTTCCAACCCACCTTCCCGGCTCCGACGATGATGATGTACATCCGCGGTCGCCTCGCTAGCCGGTCTGTTCGGACGTCGGGGACCCGTTCGATCCGCCGCTGTGCTTCGCGGCTGCCTCGCGCACGTTGTTCTCGAGCATCTCGATCGCGACCTTGGTGGGGCAGATCGTGTGCACCCCCTGGTGCTCGTACCACTCAGCCCGGTAGGGGTCGAGAATGCGCGCGATCACCGTTGGCACGTTGAAGCGCCGCTTGGCGATCTGGGCGATGACGATGTTCGTGTTGTCGCCGTCGGTCGCGGCGATGAACGCATCCGCCTTCTCGATCCCCGCTTCATTGAGCGCATCGATCTCAAGCGCCGTCCCAACCGTGAACTGACCTCCGAGGTCCTCCCAACTCTGGTCTATCCCGAGCTCGAGGCGCGCGTGGGACTCGGGGTCCTCGTCCAGGCACGAGACCTCGTGCCCGTCCTGGAGCATCTCCCTGGCCACCGACGACCCAACTCGGCCGCAGCCCACGATGAGGATGAACATGGGTCGGATACTAGAGGTGCTCAGCCGCCGCCCGCTTCGGGCTGCCCGGCGCCGTCGCTCTGAGCGCCAGCCGGCTCCGGCGGGGCGGTCAGCAGAACCCGGCAGGGCGCCTTCTTCAACACATATTCGGTCGCCGCCCCGACCTCGTCGGGCCGCGCCGCCCCGATCCCACCCAGGACGGCGCCGCCCCGAATCTTGCTCGGAGGCTCGCCGCCCATGACGATCGCCTCGGCGCCGGTCCGCCGCGCCATCTCGACGATTCCGGAGCCGATCGAGCGGGCGGGGACGAGCGCGGTGTGCACTTCGACCGACTCGTACTCCTCCCCGACCTCCTTCGCGCGCTCGAGTGCCTCGCGTGCCTTCTTCTCGCGCTCCTGCGGCAGATTGGCGTCGAGCGGCAAAGTCATCGGCACCTCGACCACATAGACCACGTCGAGCCGGGCGCCTGGCCTCTCGTCGCTGGTGTCCTCGTCGGCCGCAGCCAGGCGGCCCGCCGTACCGACGATGTCGTCGTCGAGCTCGGTGCCGAAAACGGGCACCAGGATCCGGTTGTACTCGATCTCCGGGACCTGCTTGGTGAGCGCCTCGGCGGTTACCGAGACGCGTTTGGTGAGGCTGGTGCCCTCGACCAGCCGCCTATAGACGAAATAGGAGACGAGCCCGAACGCCATCCAGCCGCCCCCGACCCAGCGGGCCCCGCTGTGGAAGGCGAGAACGCTGGCGAAGGCGAGGATGCTGAGAACAGCCGCCAGTATCGCCAGGCCCGGCAGCTGGTAGCCGCGCCAGCGGATCGTCCCCGGCCCTCGAAATGGCCGCTCCCTCTCCGGTTCGGTGATCCGCAGCCGCACGATCGAGAGGTGGGCGATCGTGAGGGCGAGCATGGCGCCGAAGGCGTAGATGCCGGCCAACAGCTTGACGTCGGTTGGGACAAGCAGTCCGAACGAGAGCACCGCCGCGACGACGATCGCCACGTAGGGGGTCTCGTGGACGGTGCCGAGCTTGCCCAGCCAGCTGGGGATCTGGCGGTTGATCGCCAGCGTGTAGATGTGGCGCGAGACCCCCAGCATCGAGGTGTAGGCGGCGATCACGAGCACCGGCGCCGCGATCAGGGCGACCATCCATCGCATCAGGACGGAGAGCCAGTGGGGGTGAAACGCCGACACGACCCCCAACACCGGGTTCTCGATGTAGCGGCCGCCGAGCGCCGTCTCCGGCCCATGGGGCCCGGCGACGACCGGCACCGCCATCAGGGCGATCGCCGCCATGCCCGCATAGATCAGAGGCACCGCAAGCGCCCCCGTGGAGATGATCCGCCGCAGGTCCTTGGGCTCGAAGTCGATGTCCGGCGCCAGGTTGGAGGCCGCCTCGATTCCGGCATAGGCGACCATCGCGACCACGGTCGCGTAGGCGATGTCGACCAGGTCCGGTGAGTGAAAGAGGTGAAGCTGGTCGGTAAGCCGGTCGGGATGCGTGACGACGATCGCCCCGACGATGATCACCGCGAGCTGGAGGAAGACGTCCGCGAGGGCGAAGCTGGCGAGCAGGCGCTGGTACGGGCGACCGCTGATGTCGACGATATTCAAAACCGAGACGGCAGCGATCACGAGTCCACCGATCGCGATCTCGAATCCGGCGTCGCCCAGATGGGGCGAGACCGGCTCCAGGTAATGGGGAACCGAGATCGCCGCCAGGGCGATCACGATCAGGTAGTCGATCAGGATCGCCCAGCCGGCGATGAACGAGATCAGCTCGTCGAACGCGTAGCGCGCGAAGGTCGAGGAGCCGCCGCGCTCGCGGAACATCGCGGCACCCTCCATGTAGGTAAGGGTCGTGAGCACGAAAAGCAGGCCCGCGATCAAGAAGATCACGGGCGTGAATCCAAGCCCGCGATCAGCGACGACTCCGAGCGCGAAGTAGATCGAGAAGCCGACTGTCGCGTAGATGACCGCGAACAGCCACGGAACACCCACGGCGCGCTTTAACGGCGTCGACCGCTCCTCCTCCGCCTCGCGCGCCTCCGGCGCCTCGTTCGCCTCCTCCGGGCTCACCTCTTCATCCGCGAGGCCATCCAGAGGCGCCCGACCCCGACCGCCACGAACGCAAGGCCGAGCAGGATGCCAAGCGACAGCGGGCCCCCGCCGCTGACCAGGGTCAAGGTCAGGATCGCGAGACCGAGCCCCACCATCACCACCGACATGGCTCGGACCGAGCCTTGGTAGATCCCCTCGGGAGACGGCATCGCTGGGGCGATTCTACGGCCGCGCCCGGCTCGCTCAATCACGGCCGGGCCCAGCTCAGCCGGGCGTCAGGGCGGGTTGCAGCCGCGGCACTCCCTCCGCCTCCGGGTCCGAGACGACGATCACCCGGGTCGGGCGCTCAGCGAGCACGGTTTGGAGGGTCTCGTCGTACATCGGGTGGCCGTTGCGGAATCGCAGTCCGATCACGATCGCGGCGGCGTTGATCATCCGCGCCTCCTCTGCGATCGCGTAACCGGCCTGGCCGGGACGCACGCGCTCGGCGTGGCCGGTGACCCGCAGCCCGCCGATCAGCTTTGCGCGCTCGATCTTGTTGAGCGCCTCGCTCTCCTCACGGGGCAAGTCCGCGTCGAGCGGAAGATGGGTCGGCACGGTGATCATCGCGTGCACGTGAACCCCGCGCCGCCGCTTCGAGCCCAGCTTGATCGCGGTGGCGACCATCTGCTCGGAGAACGGCTGGTTGTCGCGAAACGCGACCAGCACGCTTCGGTACTCGATCTCCTCGACGCCGAGCGGCTCCGGCAAGACGACCTTCACCGTGTCGGTGATCGGCAGGCTCTGAGCGCGCCGGTAGAGGACGTAGATCAGGATTCCCAGCGCCATCCAGCCGGCGCCGATCGCCATCGTGCGCGGGTTCAGCGCCATCACCACGATCCAGGCGGAGAACGTCCCCAGCCCGCCGAGCACCGCCGTCAAGGGAATTTCGAAGCCGAAGGCATGGAAGTTGAGCGGCGGCTTCCAAGCGCGCTCGTGATCCGCCTTTCGCTTGCGCAGCCAGATCACGGCGGCGTGGGCGATCGTGAACGAGAGCATGGCGCCGAACGAGTACATCGTCGCCAGCAGCTTCGTCTGACCCGGGATCAGCGTGATCGCCGCGACCCCGGAGAAGACGAGGATCGCGATGTACGGCGTGCGGAAGCGGGGATGGACCTGGCGCAGTCGCTCGGGCAGCTGGCGATGCTGGCCCATCGAATAGGTGAGCCGGGAGACGCCGATCAACCCCGCGTTGGTCGCGATCAGCAGGATCACCGCGGCGAGGACGCCGACGTAGTAGCGCATCGCCTGGGTCAGGCCGTGCCCGAGGCCGAGGTTCTCGACGATGCCGAGGATCGGATCGCCGGCGAACCTGGAGCCGAGCGCGGTCGAGTACTCGCCGTTCGGCAGGTGGTGGACCGGCATCGCCGAGAGCGCCACGACCGGTATCAGCAGGTAGAGGCCGAGCACCGCCAGCACGGTGAAGCCGACGCCCCGCGGAATCGTGCGCGGCGCGTCCTTGGCCTCCTCGGCCATGTTGGAGATCGTCTCTATGCCGGTGTAGGCGATCATCCCGACCGCGATCCCGAGCGCGAAGTCGCCCCAGCTCGGCGCCACGCCGAGGTGGACGTTGTCGACCAGGGTGGTCGGGCTGAGCACCAGCGCAATCCCGATCGCGACCAGGACGATCTGGGTGCAGAGGTCGGCGATCGCCAGCACCAGGTTGAGCCGCGCCGACTCCTGGCTGCCCTTGACGTTGAGCGCCGCCAGCCCGGCGATCAACACGATGCCTCCGATCACGTCGCCCGGGCCGTGGTGCAGCGGGTGCCAGAACACGGCCAGGTAGTGAGGCACGAAGAAGGCCGAGATCGCGACCGTGATCACGTAGTTGAGCATCTGGCCCCAGGCGGCGATGAAGCTGACCAGCTCGTTGAACGCGTGGCGGGCGAAGCTCGAGGAGCCGCCGGCCTCGGGGTACATGACGGTCGCCTCGGTGTAGGAGGCGGCGGTGAAGGCGAAGATCACCCCCGCGACAACGAAGGCGACCGGGGTGAGCCCTAGCGCGAAGGCGGCGGTGACGCCGAGCGCGTAGTAGATCGAGGAGCCGACGTTGCCGTAGGCGGCCGAGAACAGCGCGCCGACGCCGTAGACGCGGCTGAGGCTCTCGTCGCGCGGAATCCGCTGGGCCATCAAACCCGACTATAGGGACGCCTGGCGCCGTCTAAGGAGCGCGCCGGACGTGCTCGCTGGTGACCGCCCCGGGCGAAGGACAGCCGGCCAGGGCCAGGGCGAGCTCGAGCTCGTTGCGGAGGATCTGAAGCACCCGCAGCGCCCCCTGCTGCCCGTCCGCCGCCAGGCCCCAGAGCGCCGGTCGTCCGACCATCACCGCGTCGGCGCCGAGCGCCAGCGCGACCAGCACGTCGGTGCCGCGCCGCACCCCGCCGTCGACCAGCACGACGCCGCGCTCCGAGACCGCGTCCGCGACCTCCGGAAGCGCCTCGGCGGAGGGCGCGACTCCATCGAGCTGGCGACCGCCGTGGTTGGAGACGATCACCCCGGCGGCCCCGTGGTCGAGCGCCAGCTCCGCGTCCTCGGCCGTCAGCACGCCCTTGACGAGCACCGGCAGGTCGCAGGCGGAGGCCAGCTGCTCGAGGTCGGCCCAGGTAAGGGTCGGATCCAGGAGCGCGAATGCCTCCGCGGGCCCGATCGGCTGGTCGGCTCCGAGCGCCGCGGCGACGCTGGGGACGGTGATGCTCGCCGGAACGACGAACCCGGCGCGCATGTCGCGCTCGCGCCAGCCGAGCCTCGGGGCGTCGACCGTCAGCACGATCGCCTCATAGCCGAACTCGACCGCCTCGTCGATCAGCGCCTGGGTCACGGCGCGGTCGCGAAAGCAATAGAGCTGGAACCAACGGTGCCCACCGGGAGCCGCCTGGGCCACCTCGCTGGGACGGGCGGTCGCGATCGTCGACAGACACATCAGCGTGCCCGCCTCCGCCGCGGCCCGCGCCATCCCCTGCTCGCCGTCATCGTGCGCCATGCGCTGGAATGCGACCGGCGCGACGACGATCGGCATCGATATCTCGCTGCCCAGCAGCTCGGTCGCGGTGCTGACCTCGCCCACGTCGACCAGCATCCGCGGCCGCAGCCGCCAGCGGCGCCAGATGTCGACGTTCTCGCGCAGGGTGAATTCGTCCCAGGCCCCGCCCGAGAAGTAGCCGAGCGGCCCCGCGTCCAGCGCCTCCGACGCGAGGCGCTCGTAGTCGGCGACGTTGATCGGCCCGCTCGCTAGTTCGGCCATCACAAACGATGTTCGCGCTCGGCCCAGCGCAATGCTCTTTTGACGAGCCTCGCGCACAACTGATGTTCGCGCTCGGCCCCGCGCAATGCTCTTTTGACGAGCCTCGCGCTCACCGGGCCGAGCCTATCTGTGCCCTCTAGGAGATGTGGACGATCGGGATGATCAGCAGTGCGACGATGTTGGCGACCTTGATCATCGGGTTGATCGCCGGCCCGGCGGTGTCCTTGTAGGGATCGCCGACCGTGTCGCCGGTGACCGACGCGGCGTGGGCCTCGGTTCCCTTGCCCCCGTAGGCACCGTCCTCGATCAGCTTCTTGGCGTTGTCCCAGGCGCCGCCGCCGGCGGTCATCGAGATCGCCATGAACAGCCCGACCACGATCACGCCGATCAGCAGGCCGCCGAGCGCCTTGGCGCTGAGCAGGCCGACCACAAGCGGCACCACGATCGGGATCAGCGAGGGAAGGATCATCTCGCGCTGCGCCGCGGCGGTGACGATGCTCACGGTGCGCCCGTACTCGGGCCGCTGCGTGCCCTCCATGATCCCCGGGTTCTCGCGGAACTGGCGCCGCACCTCCTCGACGACCTGGCCGCCGGCGCGACCCACCGCCTCGATCGCCAGCGCGGCGAACAGGTAGACCATCATCCCGCCGACGATCAAGCCGATCAGGACCTCGGGCTGCGTGAGCTTGAAGTCGATCACCTGCCCGACCTTGGCCTGGTCCTGAAGCTCCTGCTGGAAGGCGTTGAACAGCACCAGTGCCGCGAGCGCGGCGGAGCCGATCGCGTAACCCTTCGTGACCGCCTTGGTCGTGTTGCCGACCGCGTCCAGCGGGTCGGTGACGTTGCGGACCTCCTCGGGCAGGTCGGCCATCTCGGCGATACCGCCGGCGTTGTCGGTGATCGGCCCGAAGGCGTCCAGGGCGACGATCAGCCCGCAGAGCGAGAGCTGTGCCATGACCGCGACGCCGATCCCGTAGATGCCGGCGAGCTGATCGGCGCCGAGGATCGCCAGCGCGATCACGATCGCCGGGGCGGCGGTCGACTGAAGCCCCTGCGCGAGCCCCTGGATGATGTTGGTGGCGTGGCCGGTCTGCGAGGCGCGGCTGATCGTGCGCACCGGCCGGAAGCGGGTCGAGGTGTAGTAGTCGGTGATCACGAACAAAAAGGCGGTCACGCCGAGCCCGATCAGCGCGCAGAGGTAGAGGTCGCCGACAGCGGGCGCGTTCGCGGTCAGTTCCGTGCTCTTCAGGTTCAGGCCGTCCATCAGCCATTTGGTCACCGGATAGAAAGCAACAGCGCTGATCAGGGCCGACACGATCAGGCCCTGATAGAGGGCGCCCTCGACCCGGTCCGTCTTGGTGCGCACCGAGAGCGCGCCGATGATCGAGGCGATGATCGCCACCCCGCCGATCACCAGCGGGTAGATCGCGACCTGGGCCTGCTCGGTGAAGGTCAGCACCCCGAGCAGCATCACCGCGACGGCGGTGACAGCGTAGGTCTCGAAGAGGTCGGCCGCCATGCCGGCGCAGTCGCCGACGTTGTCGCCGACGTTGTCGGCGATCACCGCCGGGTTGCGGGGATCGTCCTCAGGGATCCCCGCCTCCACCTTGCCGACCAGATCGGCGCCGACGTCGGCCGCCTTGGTGAAGATGCCGCCCCCGAGTCGGGCAAAGACGGAGATCAGCGAGCCGCCGAAGCCGAGCCCGATCAGGGCGTCGACGGCGTCCTTGTCGCTGGAGCCCGTGATCACGAGGATGCCGTAGTAGCCGGCGACGCCGAGCAGGGCAAGACCGACCACGAGCAGACCGGTGACCGATCCGCCCTTGAAGGCGACGTCGAGAGCCGGCGGGACGCCGCCCCGCGCCGCCTCCGCGACGCGGGCGTTTGCCCGCACGGAGAGGTTCATGCCGATGAAGCCTGCGGAGCCTGAGAGCGTCGCCCCGATCACGAAGCCGATCGCCGTCTTGTAGTTCTGAAGCGGGATCAGCGCGATCGCCAGCACCACCGCGACGCCGGCGATGATCGTGTACTGCCGCGTCAGGTATGCCCGGGCGCCCTCCTGGACCGCTCCCGAGATCTCCTGCATCTTCTCGTTGCCCGGCGAGCAGCGCAGCAGGCGTCGAGTGATCAGCGCGCCGTAGACGACCGCGGCGGCGGCGCAGGCGAGGGCGACGACTGGGCCGTACGACGTAAGGAAGTCGGTCAAGTTTGCTCCTCCAGGGTTCGGGCGGCCGGACTTCGAACCCAGCCGTAGCGGCGCGGGAGTCTATCTACGAGCACCGCAGACGCGTCATCTTGCGGGTCGCCTATTTGGCGCCGGGTGGAGTCCAGAGGCGGGGCGGCGCCTCGGAACGACCACGTGACACGTCCTCCGCTTCGCGTCCGGGGGTGTCACGGTCCGGGGCAGGCTGAGCGCTCGGTCCTTCACCCTCTCGGGTGCCCCCGCCTCCGCCCTTCTCGCCGCCCTCTGCGGCCTGCGCGTAGAGCATCTGAAGCTCGGAGAGAGCGTTTCGGATCTGCGTCGCGGCGTCGTCGGGCAGCAGATCGACCCAGGCCCTCACCGCATCGATCCCGATTCGGGCCTGTTCGAGGTCGCGCTCGTCCTCCTTGGCGATCCGGCGTGCGGTCAGGTTGAGGACGCTGACGACGCTCTCGACCATCAGGTCCTCGACCCGCAGGTTGCGGATCTGCTCCTCGATCCTTGCCCGAACCTCAGCCTCCGATTGCGGCACGTCCTCCGCTTCGCGTCCGGGCGTGCCGGGGTCGGGCTCACTCTGCTCAGAACCACTACGTGACACGTCCTCAGCTTCGCTTCCGGGCGTGTCACGGTGGTGCCCACTTTGCTCACCCCCAGTTGGTTCCGTCGGGGTCCCTTCTTCTTCGGTCACTTGACCAGCTCCTCGACTCCGTAGGTGCGCTTGGTCTCCGCCACGCCCTCCTTGTATATCTGCTCGATGGATTGCCCGTCCTGCAGCCTCCGCCGATCGCGCTGCGCGCCGTTTGCCTCCGGAAGCGTCACCTCGACGCCGAGACGCTCGCGGGCCGGAGCGGTCCACTCGACCGTTTCTTCCAGCATCCGCCTCGCCTCGACCTCGGTTCCACGCCGGTAGTCGATCATCTTGGCGTCCATCCCGTAGCGGATCGCGCGCCAGAGGTTCTCCTCGATCTCGCGATCGCGCAGCGGACCTCCCGCCCCGTCGTAGCCATGCCGGTCGTAATCGATCGCGGTCTGGGCGGCGCAGGCGGCTATCAGGGCCAAAAGACCGGTTGACTCGTCGCCGCGCGTCTGCGCGTCGCAGATCCGAACCTCGACCGTCCCAAAGCGGTGATGCGGTCGCACGCTCCACCAGAGCTGCGTCGACTCGACGATCGAGTTCATCCGCTCGAGGGTCTGGACGTAGTCGGCGTACTCGGCCCAGGTCACGAAGGGCGAGGGGATCCCGCAGCGAGGGAAGACACGGGTGAAGATCTCGGTACGCACCGAATGCAGGCCGGTGTCCTGACGGTCGAGGAACGGAGAGTTGGCCGACAACGCGAGCAGCAACGGCAGCCGCTCCCGCAGCCAGTCGCATACGGCGATCGCGCGATCCGCTCCGCGGATTCCGATGTGCAGGTGAAGGCTCCAGGTGTTGTTGCGCTGCGCGACCCACTGGAGGTCCCCCTTGAGGCGACGGTAGTGCGCGGTGTCGATGATGCGTTGGTCGCGATAGTCGGCCCAGGGGTGCGTCCCGGTTGCGGCGAGAGCCAGGCCCATCCGGTCGGTGAGCGCGAACAACGCCGCCCGGCACTTCGCCTGGCGCTCCATCGCCTCGGCGAAGGTTGCGCCGCGTCCGGAGCGGATCTCGATCTCCGTGTCGATCAGCTCGCCCGCCGCCGACTCGGCGAGCAGGGGATTCTCCTGGCAGCGGTCGTAGAGATCGCCGAAGACGTGCTGAAGCTCCAGGCTGGCGGGATCGACGATCGCGAATTCCTCTTCGAGCCCGATCGTGAAGTCGGTCGAGTCCTCGAAGACCTCGCGGACCTTGTTCAGATCGAGGCCGGAGTCGTCGGCCATGCCGGGTTAGGCCAGATAGAAGTACAGCGCGTAGAGCAGGTCTACGGCGGGGGAGGAGGTATGGACGGTGACCTCGGGCGGCACCTGGAGCAGCTGCTCGGAGTAGTTGAAGATGATCTTCACCCCCGCCTCCACCAGCCTGTCCGCCACCCCCTGAGCGGCGGACGCGGGCACCGCGAGGACGCCGACCACGATCTCCTTGTCGCCGACCGTCTGCTCGATCTCGGAGAAGTCGCGCACCTGCAGGTCGCCGACCTGCATCCCGATCACGCTCGGGTCGACGTCGAAGATGGCGACGATTTGGAAGCCGTGGTCGGCGAAGATGTCGGAGCTGGCGATCGCCTGGCCCAGGTTGCCGGCGCCGAACAGGGCGATGTTGTGCTGGCCGGAGGTGCGGAGGATCTTGCGAATCTCGGCGACCAGCGACTCGACGTTGTAGCCCACCCCGCGCTTGCCGAACTTGCCGAACCCCGAGAGATCGCGCCGGATCTGGGTTGGGTTGATGTGGGTGTAGTCGGAGAGCTCCTGCGAGGAGATCGTCTCGCGTCCCATCTTGCGCGCCTGGGTGAGGACCTGGAGATAGCGCGAGAGCCGTGCCGCGACTCCGAGCGACAGTCGTTCCCCGTCGGTGAGCCCGGCTCCGGCGGCGGTGGGCTCGACAGTTCCCTGCTCCATCATGCGGGTACGGTATCGAGCCTCGACCGCAAGGCGTCCAGGTCCAGGATCAGCTCCGAGACGATCGCCCCCTCGACGGTCACCACGGGGATCCGTTCGAGGTAGCGCGAGAGCAGCTCTTCGTCGCTGTCGATGTCGACCTCCCGCAGCTCGAATCGCAATCCCTGATCGCGTAGCCCGACGATCGCGGATCGAGCCTCGTCGCAGAGGTGGCAGTCGGGGCGGGAGTACAGGGTCACGGTGGTCATCGGGTTCTCGTTGTTCGTTGTTCGTTGTTCGTTGCTCGGATCACAGCGGCGGTCGCTGCAGCGTCCAGAGAGAGGTAGTCGGGGTACGGGATCGGCTCGGTGAAGCGGGCGGCGGACCCGATCATCGCAGCGTTGTCGGTGCAGAGCTCGGGCGCGACGAGCTTCATCCGCAGGTTGCGCTCCTGGCAGAGGTCAGACACGGCATCGCGAAGCGGGCCGTTGGCCGCCACCCCGCCACCGAGCGTGACCGCCCGCCACTCGCCCGGCCGGATGGCCCGCTCCAGCTTCGCGACCAGCTGCCCGACGACCGCGGCCTGAAACCCCGCCGCAAGGTCGGCTCGTCGACGCCGGGTTTCCGCCTCGCCAAGCTCCCGGCAGCGGTAGACGAGCGCGGTCTTGAGTCCGCTGAAGCTGAAATCGAGCCCCGGATCGCGGGTCATCGCGACCGGGAAGTCGAACGCCTCCGGGTCTCCGTCGCGGGCCAAACGCTCGATCGCGGGCCCGCCGGGGAACCCGAGCCCGAGCAGCCTCGCGGCCTTGTCCAACGCCTCTCCCGCAGCGTCGTCGAGCGTCTCGCCGAGCACCTCGTACGAGGAGGGCTCGCGCACCGCGGCCAGCAGCGTATGACCGCCGCTCGCGAGGAGGCATATGAACGGCGGCTCGAGCGGGTCGGGCTCGAGGAAATTGGCCGCGACGTGGCCGTGCAGGTGGTCGACCGCGACCAGCGGCAAGCGGCGCGGGGCGGCGATCGCCTTGGCGCTGCTGACGCCAACCAGAAGCGCCCCGATCAAGCCGGGGCCGGCGGTGACCGCGACAGCATCGGCGTCGCCCAACTCCGCCCCCGCCTGCTCGAGAGCGGCATCGACGACGGGGCCGATCAGCTCGAGGTGGTGGCGGGAGGCGACCTCGGGCACGACCCCGCCATACCGCTCGTGTGCGGCCGCCTGCGAGGAGATCACGTTCGACAGAACCTGGGCCCCGTCGGTGACCGCCGCGCAGGTGTCGTCGCAGGAGGTCTCGAGGGCGAGGATCAGGGGATTAGGCAAAAGCGCTGGCAGGCTCGGACTCGCGCTCGTACCACATGATCACGGCGTCCTCACCGTTGTCGTGGTAGTAGCCGCGGCGCGTCCCCGCGGAGCGAAATCCGAACTGCTCGTACATCACGATCGCCTCGCGGTTGGACACCCGAACCTCGAGCGTGTACGGGCTCTGCGCTCCCCCCTCTTCGAAGAGACGGTTGATGAGCAGCGTCGCGATCCCCTGACGGCGCCGCTCAGGGTCCACCGCGACGTTCATCAGGTGCCAGATCGTGTCGTAGCGCGAGCAGACCAGATAGCCGGCCAGGCGGCCGTCATCATCGATCGCGGCAAGGCATATGCCGGAGGGCTTCGAAAGCTCGAGCACGAACATCGCCAGTGACCAGGGGGTCGGGAACGAGCGCCGCTCGACTGAGATCACCGAGGGGAGGTCGCTGTAGGAGAGGCGGCGGATGCGCAGCCCGCCGGCCACCCCGAGCTCGGGGTCTCTTTCAGTTGTCTGTGCTGTCTCGCTCACGCCAGCGCTCTGCGTCCGGTGGCCTCAGATAGATCGGAGCGACGCCTTCGGGAGCCGACGCGCTGGAAAGGGCGCCGATCGCGCAGATCTCCCGTGCCGCGATCCGGTGCGAGGGATCCGAGTCGCCTGGAACCTCGGCCCCGCTTTCTTGAAGCTCATCACGAAATCGTAGCGCCCCCGATCCTGCCGCCAGAGGAGATTCGTCGAGCTGGGAGATCCGTTCCGCGAGCGCTCCCGGGGCGGCGACGAATGGCTCCCAGACCGGCGCGCCGGAGGCGTCGTAGAGGGCGGCGAAGACCTCCCCCCGACGAGCATCGAGTGTCGCCACCACCTGGCGGCCATCGGCGGCGGGCGCGGCGCCGCGTGCAAGCGCCATCAGGGTCCCGACCGGGGCCAGCTCGACCCCAAGCTCGCGCGCCAGTGCCCGGGCGGTGGCGATCCCGATCCGCAGCCCGGTGAACGACCCGGGCCCGACGCCGACCGCGAGACGACCGACCGCATCCCAACCGCCGGCGGCGCTGGCGGCGTGCTCCAGCTCGGCGAGCAGCCTCGTCGCATGCGCCGGCCGTCCGTCTGCGGCTGGCTTCACAGATTGGGCGAAGACGAGCTCGCCGTCGCGGACCGCCGCCACAGCGGTGTCGTCGGTCGCGGTGTCGAAGCCGATCACTAAGGACATCTGCCCGATGCGTTCGATCGCTGCGGTCATCTGCTTTATAGGGTGGCGATCGTCAGCCGATCGTGATCGTTCTGCTGTCGCCGCCCGCGTGCTCGATCCGCACCCGCTGGGCGATGCGGTCGATCCGCGGCTCGGCCGCGGCGGGCCATTCGACGAAGGCCACGGCGTCGGCGGTCAGATAGTCGTCGAGCAGCCCGGGGTCCTCGCCCTCCAGCGTCTGGAGGCGAAACAGGTCGAGGTGGGAGATCGGCAGGTTTCCCCGGTAGCGATGGCCGATCGTGAAAGTCGGCGAGGTCACCGGGTCCTCGACGCCGAGCGCCCGGCACGCACCGCGGATCAGGGTCGTCTTCCCCGAGCCCAGCTCGCCCGAGACGAGCACCACGTCGCCGGGGCCCAGGGCGACAGCAAGCCGCGCCCCGATCGCCTCGGTGTCGTCGGGCGAGCCGCTATGCAGGCTCTCCGACGAGCCGCTCAACCGAAGAGACCGAGCTGGTCGGCCTCCGGTACCGCCTCCGTACCGACCGGCTCCGCCTCGGCAAGCGGCTCGTCCTCGGGCAGCGCCTGGGCGATCAGCTCCGGCAGCCTGGCGAAGTCGGAGCGCAGGGTGTCCGCCACCGAAGGCGTCCGCAGGGCGGCCGCGGGATGGAAGAGCGGCATCACGAAGACCGTGCGACCGCCGAGGCGGTGGACCTGCGGCGCACCCCGCACCTTGCTGATCCCGGTGCGGCTGCCGGTCAGCAGCTTGGTGGCGAAGTTGCCGAGCGTGCAGACGACCCGCGGCTCGATCAGCTGCACCTGCCGGGCCAGGTAGGGCTCGCAGGACTCGATCTCGATCGGCTGCGGGTCGCGGTTGCCGGGGGGCCTGCATTTGAGGGTGTTGCAGATAAAGACGTCCTCGCGACGCAGATCGATCCCCTCCAGCAACTCGGTGAGCAAAGCGCCGGCGCGGCCCACGAACGGAAGGCCCTGACGGTCCTCTTCGGCGCCCGGCGCTTCGCCGACGAACATCAGGTCGGCGTCGGCGTTGCCGGAGCCGAAGACGACCTTGGTCCGGGTCGCAGAAAGGGGGCACTTCTCGCAAACCGCGGCCTCGTTGAAGACCTCGACAAGCTGCTCGCGGCGCTGCTCCGAAGCCGGGCTCACCCTGACCCCCTCGACTTCTTCGCGTCGGCGATCCGCTCGCCGCGGGCCGCCTCGCGCTCGCGGCGCCGCGATTCGGAATCGCGCACCTTCGCCCCTCGCGGCACCCGGCCGGGCGGCGCCACCGAAGAAATGCGCCGCTGAGTCCGGGTCGAGCCGCAGCTCGGACATGCAGGGGCCGAGGCGCCGCTCTTGACCAACTCCTCGAAGCGGTCGCCGCACCGTCCGCAATCGAACTCGTAGATCGGCATCGCTCGCATCCTCGATCCTAGCCCCGAGACCCGACCGGGCCGCCCGCGCCAAAGCCCGCAATTTGGCGCTATTTCCCTTCGCCCTCGAGGTCGGCGGGGAGCAGCGAGAACATCACCTCGTCCCAGCGCCGTCCCTTCGACTCGGCCCGGGAGCGCAGCACGCCCTCGCGGACGAAGCCGGCCGCCTCGGCGACCCGTTGCGAGGCGTCGTTCTCGACGTCGACGCGGATCTCGACCCGGGCCAGCCCCAGCGACCCCAGAGCCCAGCGCGACAGCAGCCGCACCGATCGCGTCGCCACCCCGCGGCGCCGTGCCTCGGGCGCGACCCAGTAGCCGATCTGTCCCACCCGGTGCGCCCAGGTGATCGCGTTGATCCCCACCGAGGCCAGCGCGCCGTCGTCGACGGCGTCCACGGTGACGAGATGCAGCCCGGTCCCCTCGCGCCGCTGGCGCTCGGCGTCCCGAAACCACTCGCGCGCGTCGTCCTCCCGGTAAGGCGATGGCACCAGGGTGAAGCGGGCCACCAGCGGGTCCTGGCAGGCGGCGGTCACAGCCTCGACGTCCTGCTCGCGGGGCGCGCGCAGCGCGATCAGATCGTCCGTCAGCGGCGGATCTGGGTAATCGATTTCGGCCACGACTTCAACCTACTCGCCGGCGACCAACCGTCTTTGCCGGTTCCCGCGACTCCTATAATTGATCGTGGCCGTGACCCTTTCGGGCATGGACCGGCCGGTGAGACCGGCCAATCGTCCAAGAGAGCTGACCCAGCTCCGTCTGGTATCTCGCATGCGGGAACTGGAACGGGAACAAACCGGAGACAAGCGCGACATCCCGGCGCTCGCGATCATTGGAGCGGGCCGGGTCGGCCGTGCAATCCACAGCGCCGCCCGGGCGGAGGGCATCGATTCGACCCTCGCCGGTCGCGCCGACGCCGGGGAGGCCTGTCAGAACGCCGAGGTTGCCCTGCTCTGCGTCCCGGACACGGCAATCGAGGAGGCCTGCAAGTCGACCGCATCCGCCCCCTCGCTGCGCTTCGTCGGCCACACCAGCGGCGCGATCGGGCTTCGGGCACTGGACGCGGCCGCCGCCCGCGGCAAGGAGACGTTCGGCCTCCATCCCCTGCAGACGATCACCGACGACAACCCGGAGCTGATCGGCTCGTCCTGCGCCGTGGACGGCTCGACCCGGGAAGCCTCCGAACTCGCCGAGTCCCTGGCCCAGCGATTGGGCATGCGGCCCTTCGCAATCCCCGAAGAACAGAGGGCCGCCTACCACGCGGCGGCGGCGATCGCGTCCAACTTCCTGGTCGCCCTCGAGGAGTCGGCGGCGCAGCTTCTCGAGCGCACCGGTGCCGAGGACGCTCGTGAGCTGCTGGCGCCGTTGGTGCTGCGCAGCGCCGCCAATTGGGCGGCTCGAGGCCCGGAGGCACTGACCGGCCCGATAGCGCGCGGAGACGAGGCGACCGTTGAGCGCCACCTGGAGGCGATCGAGGAGGAGATGCCGGAGCTCCTGGAGCTCTACCGCGCCCTCGCCGAACGCACCCGGGCCCTGGCCGCGACCGAGAACGGCGTGGCCGCGTGAAGACGGTTCGAACCAAGTCCGCGGTGCGCGAGGCGCTCGCCGAGCCGCGCCGGGCGGGCCAGACGATCGGTCTGGTGCCGACGATGGGGCATCTGCATGAGGGCCACCTGTCGCTGCTGCGCGCGGCGCGCGACGAGTGCGATCTCGTGGTGATGAGCCTGTTCGTGAACCCGACCCAGTTCAGCCCCGGCGAAGACCTCGACCGCTACCCGCGCGACGAGCAGCGCGACGCGACGCTCGCCGAGGATGTTGGCATCGGTCTGATCTACGCGCCGAGCACCGAAGACGTCTATCCCGAGGGCTACGCGACCTACGTCGAGGTCGAGGGATTGACCGAGGTGCTGTGTGGAGATCCCGCGCGGCGCGGCGCCGAGCACTTCCGCGGCGTCACCACGGTGGTCGCCAAGCTCTTCAATACCGTGCAGCCCGACGTTGCCTACTTCGGGCAGAAGGACGCGCAGCAGGCAATCGTGATTCGGCGCATGGCTCGCGACCTCGACTACACGGTGAGGATCGAGGTGCTGCCGACGGTCCGCGAGCCCGACGGGCTGGCGATGAGCTCGCGCAACGCCTATCTCGATAGCGACGAGCGCAAGCGGGCGACGGCGTTGTCGCGCGCCCTTCGCGCCGCCCAGGACTCGGCCCGCGACGGCTCGCTGGAGACGGCGCTAGCGGAGGCACGCCGCCTCCTCGCCGAGGCCGAGATCGAGCCCGAGTACCTGGAGGCCCGCGACGCCGCGGACCTCTCGCCGGTCGCGGAGCTCAACGGCCGCCCGGTGCTGGTCGCGGTCGCCGCCCGGGTGGGCGGGGCGCGCTTGATCGACAACGTGGTGATAACCACTTGATCGAACCCCGAGGGGGTTGAAACGGAGAACCAATGCAAAGGCAGATGCTCAAATCGAAGATTCACCGGGCGACGGTCACCGACTGCGACCCGGACTACGTCGGCAGCATCACGGTCGACCCGGAGCTGATGGCAAGCGCCGACCTGATTCCCAACGAGCAGGTGCACGTGTGGGACATCGACAACGGCGCCCGCTTCGTCACCTACGTGATCGAGGGTAAGCCGGGCTCCGGCGACATGCAGGTCAACGGGGCCGCGGCGCGGCTCGTTCGGCGGGGACACAAGGTGATCGTGGCCTCGTTTGCCGCCTACGACGCGAGCGACCTCGAGACCTACTCGCCGATCGTCGTCCACGTCGATGCCGGCAACCAGGCGGTCCGCGTCGACTCCAACCCCGCGGTGCTTCTGGGTGAGTTCGTGCCCGGCTGGGATTCCGAGGAAGTCCCCGGCGCCTTCACCGCCACCGACTCGGGGAGGACGGCATGAAACCGGTGACGGTTCCGCGGCTCGCCGAGATGAAGCGCCAGGGGGAGCCGATCGTGATGGTCACCGCCTACGACTATCCCTCCGCCCTTGCGGTCGAGGAAGCCGGCGTCGACGTCGTGCTGGTCGGCGACACGGCGGCGATGGTCGTTCTCGGATACGACGCCACGGCACCGATCCGGATCGACGAGATGGTGACGATGGCAAGCGCCGTGCGGCGCGGACTGAAGACGCCGCTGCTGATCGGCGACCTGCCGTTCGGCTCCTATGAGGCCTCCAACGAGCTGGCGGTTCAGAGCGCACAGCGGTTTGTCAAGGAGGCCGGGTGCGACGCCGTGAAGCTGGAACGCGGTGGAGCCTCCGTGGACCGCGCGCGGGCGATCATCCGCGCCGGGATCCCGGTTATGGGCCACGTCGGCCTCACCCCTCAGACGGCGTCGGCCCTGGGAGGCTTCAAGACCCAGGGCAAGACCGCGGCCGCGGCCGCGAAGTTGGCCGAGGACGCGCTCGCCCTGCAGTCGGTCGGCTGCTTCGCGATCGTCTTCGAGGCGGTCCCCGCCGCCGTGACCGAGGTCGTGAACGAGAAGCTGGAGATCCCGGTGATCGGAATAGGTGCGGGCTCGGCGACCGATGGCCAGGTGCTCGTGCTGCATGACCTGCTCGGCATCTACGAAGGGCGGGTCCCGAAGTTCGTGAAGCGCTACGCGGAAGTTCGCAAGGCGATGGTGGCGGGCCTACGGGCCTATGCCTCCGAGGTGCGCTCGGGCGAGTTCCCCGGTGCCGAGCACATCTACTCCATCGACCCCGCCGAGCTGGACCAGCTTCACCACTACATGGAGCAGGACTCCCTCAGCTCAGCCTCTGCCTGGGACTGGGAACCGCTGCCGTAACGGTTTCTCGGCGGGTGGTGCGGCGGGCCCGATTCCCGCGCGCGCGGACCGTGGAGCACGGTCGCAAACGCGCCCGCGCGTGACAGGACCCGCCGCCGGTAACGCTCATGCAGCGGTAACCACGCCCATTTGCAGGGGTAATGCTTGTTACATCACGCACTATCCCTCTTCCCTTTCAGGAGGCAAGCAAATGGAGTTGATCAAGAGGATTGAGCCCTTCGCGCTGCTGGTTGTGGTGCTTGGGGCCCTCAACTGGGGAGTCATCGGGCTTACGGACGGCGACACCAACGTGCTGTCCAAGATCTTCGGTGACGGGACGCTGCTCAACGTCGTTTATGTAGTCGTCGGCGTTGGCGGCCTCGTCTACATCCCGAAGCTGCTCGAAGCACTGCACCTGAGCGGCGGCCACTCCGCCCACCCCAGGGGCACCTGACCCCGAGCAAGTCGTTTCACCGGTCGGGACGGCCGGTAACGCAGCAAAGAGCCGGGCCTGCGGGCCCGGCTCTGCTTTTGTCGTGGCCGAGCATTTCTTCGCGCATTAATGTTTCACCGGCGATGCCCGTGCACACCGGCGAGCTGCGGCTGTCCACCGAGGGCGACAGCGACATCGTCGACATCACCGACGGGGTTCAACGGATCGTCGGGACCGCCGGCGTCGCGGAGGCGCAGGTGACCGCCTTCGTCCGCGGCTCCACCGCGGCAATCACGACGATGGAGTTCGAGCCGGGCGGGATCCATGACCTGCGAACGACCCTGGAGCGGCTGATTCCGACCCAGGGCGACTACGAGCACAACCGGCTCAACCACGACACCAACTCCCACGCCCACCAGCGGGCATCGTTGATCGGCGCCGCCGAGACCGTTCCGGTCAGCGGCGGGGAGCTGGCGCTGGGGACCTGGCAGCAGCTCGTGCTGATCGACTTCGACGATCGGCCGCGCGACCGGACCGTGGTCGTGCAGGTCGTCTCCTGACGTGGCGATGGGCCGCGACACAGAGTGTCGCGGCACGGCATAGCAGGGCGGCGACACAAAGTGTCGCCGCAGGTGCATGTCAGGCCGCGAAGCGGCTGCAAGTGTCTGTCGGGCTGCGAAGCAGCCGCAAGCTATTCCTGTTCGAGACCCAGCACCCGGCGTGCCTCTTCGACTCCGGGGGCGATCTCGTCGATCCGCAGCAGCAGTTGGCGCCAGCCGTCGTTGGCGTCGATGACCCGCCGCACCACGGCGGCGCCCTCATCCACGTCGCCGCCCTTGATCAGCGACAGCCCGGACCAGAACTGAAGCTCCTCGCTGCTGGGCGCGAGCTGGGCGGCTCGGCGATAGCGGTCGGCGGCTTCCTCGTCGCGCCCCTGACCGACCAGCTCGTCGCCCTCGGATGCCAGCGCGTAGGCCTCGTGCAGATCGAGCAGCCGGCCGAGCTCGTCGAGCGGCTCCGGGCTGTCCTCGACCCGGAGCTCGACGTCGCGGCGCCAATGCTCGCCCTCGGCCGGGACGACCAGAAGCGCCGCCGACTGCCGCCCGCGGACGTCCCCGCCCGCCGCCTCCGCGGCCTCCAGCGACGCCAGGAGCCGCCGCGCGAGCGGGCCCTGTGCGCTCGAGAACGCCTCGGCCATCGCCGGCCACACGTCGGCGGAGGCCATCATGTTCGCCTGGGTGCTGAAGCCCTCTCCGATCCGGTGGCCGGCGAACTCGATGCACCCCTCCCCCGTGTGAACGGCGACCCCGCCGGCAGCGTCGACGGCTGCGACCTGCCGAAAACGGGCGGCGTCGTCCTCGGCGAGCAGAGCGTCGAGCGCCGCCCCCGGCGCCTCTCCCGTCTCGAGGCGGTCGAGCAGACGTGGGCCGTAGGCCGGCTCGGCGATCGACTGCGTCGCCACCGCCCCGATCCCGGCGCGGCCCCAGCTGACGACCGACCCGACCGAGAACCAGTGCGACTGCACGGCGACGCCGAGTGCGCCGCTACCCGGATCGCGGGCGACGATCGAGTAGGTGCCAGTGCGAACGGAAGTCACGATTCAGACCGCTTCGGGGCGGGGGCGGCCAGCCAGCTGGAGACTCAGTGCGTGTGGGCGTGCTTGTGGTGCTTGTGGGCGACCACGAGCGTGAAGTGTGACTTGCCAATTCCGCCCGTCGCGGCGACCCGGTATGTGCCGGGCTTGAGCGGCCGCTTGTTGCGCAGCACACCGGTGAAGCGCAGCGAGTTCCTTCCCTGGCTGGCGGCGTAGACGAAGCCGCCCAGCCGGTGACGCTTGGGCTTCTTGTGTCGCCGGTGAACCACGCGGGTGAAGAGGAAGGTGACGTCGGCCGCTCTCGAGCTCTTGAATTTCAGCACCACCCCGGCCCGACTCTTGTGCTTGCGGCGGGCATTGCTGGCGGTCGCCGCCGCCGTGCTGCGGTCGCGGGCGAAGGCACCGGAGGGAAGCAGAACGGCGCAGGGCGTGCAGGGCGTCGGAGAGACGCGGACCCTCTTGAGTAGGTACTTCTTCTTGAACTGCGACACGAGCGCAACCGGCGGCGTAGCGCAGGGGCCGCCGGGCACCTGGGTGTCGAACTGCTGTACCTCGTTGCCGTTGTAGGTCGCGCCCGGGCCGCCGAAGACGGAGGCAAGGATGTAGAGGGCGCTGCGGCAGGGCGAGCTGGCCAGATAGGGCGCCGTGGCCGATGCACCTCCCGGGACGGGAGCGGGGCCGAAGCTGCCGAGGTAGTCGCTGTTGCTTCCGGACGGCACGTCGCCGGTGGTGGCATAGACACCGGCCTTGTAGAAGTTGTCCGAGGCGGCGCCTCCCCCGTAGCCACCGCCGGCGAAGATGGCGGGGAACGGAGTGGCCCCTTTCAGCGAAGCGCCGAATGCAAGCCCGAAACCGCCGAAGCAGCTACCGGGCGCCGCGCACAGCTCGAGATGGCCGGTCGGGCCGGAGAGCCCGGGACCGTACTTGGCGAGGAAGGGGCCGCCGGTTGCCACGCCGCTGGCGTAGACGTTGCCCGCGTCGTCAGTGGTCACCCCGATGAAGTTGTAGGGGAAGAAGCTGCCGCTTGGCGAGCCGGGGTAGGGAGTCGAGTTGACGAGCTGAGCCGTGCCCCCGGAGAACTTGTACTCGTTCAGAGCCGGCTTTCCGCCGGCGTCGCTCCCGTTTGCGTAAAAGCGACCGCCGGAGTCGATGGCGATGGTGGAGCCCTGGAACTGCGGCACGTTGTAGTCGGCGAGCTCTCCACCCGCGGGCGTGAACTCGCGCAGGTTGGCGCCGCCGGCCCCCGTCGCCGCCACGTACACATGGCCTTCGGGATCGGTCGCCAACCCGCCGCTGACGAAACCGGTCAGCGGGTTGTCGAAGCCACTCGAGATCGGGTTTCCGTCGTACGTGTACTTCTGAACCCGGAACGATCCGCCTCCGCTCCCGGATACGGCCATGAGCACGTAGACGTCGCCGAAGGGATCGGTGGCGATCGCCTTGGCCCCCGTATTGCTGCCGTTGGGCGGGCCCGGATCCCACTGGCGAACGAACGTCGGCGGGTTGAGGATCACCGGCGCCGCCTGGGCGCTAGCCGCAACCGCGAGGCAGGTGGATGCCGCGACGGCGGCGACCACGACGCGCGACCATGCGCGCAGCGGAGTGCCAAGTTGACTCACCCCCATTTGAACACGCAGCCGAGGGTAGCACCGGATCACGGGCCTCAAAATGCCGCCACGCGAGCCGGCCGGACAAAACCGAGATCGGGATTGCGGAGTCAGTCCGCGAATTCGATCTCGCGCAGCACCTTCGCGGGGACGCCGGCGGCGATCGTTCGCGGCGGCAGGTCTTCGGTGACGACCGAGTTGGCGCCGATCACGCAGCGCTCGCCGATCGTCACCCCGCTGGTGACCACGCAGTTGACGCCGAACCAGCAGTTGTTGCCGATCCTCACCGGGCCCTTCGAGGTGAATCCCTGCCACGGCACCGGCTGCTCGGGATCGTCGAAGCGGTGGTCGGCGTCGCCGACGAAGCAGTTGTTGGCGAACATCACGTGGTCGCCGATCTCGATCCGGTCGAGTGCCGCCAGCATCGTGTTGCGGTTCAGAAAGCATCCCTCCCCGATCTCGATCCGTGCTTGCGGCGAGAGGGTGAGCCAGCAGCCTGGCTCCAGCAGGGTGCCGGCGCCGATCCGCAACCGTCCCTCGTCGAGCGCCTCCAGCACCTCGCCTTCGACCGGGAAGCGGATGTAGGCGCCGGCGCGAGCCATCTGGCGGTTTATTCGCCAGCGCCGCAGCAGGCGGCGGTTGCGCTCGTACCAGCGGCGCTTTCGCCACCAAATTAGCCATCCGTTCGATTCCGCCACAAGCGCTAGCTTTCCAGAATGCAGATGCGCGGCGGGATCGACCTCGGCGGGACCAAGATCCAGACCGCCGTGGTGACCGAGGACGGCAACGTCGTCGGCCAGGCCCGGCACCCGACTCCGCAGGAGGGCGGCCCGAAGGCCGTCGCCGATCAGATGGCGAAGGCGCTCCGCGAGGCGGCCGACGGCGCTGGGGTCGAGACCGACGCCCTGCAGGGGGTCGGGGTCGGCTCGCCGGGGGACGCGGACGAGTCCACCGGAAACGTGTCGGTCGTGCGCAACATCCCCGGCTGGGACGGGAGCTTCCCGCTCGGCGAGACACTCAGCGCGGCGCTCGGAACGCAGGTACGGGTCGGAAACGACGTGCAGGTCGCCACCGACGCCGAGTTTCATCTCGGTGCCGGTCGGCCCTACAGCTCGATCCTCGGCGTCTTCTGGGGCACCGGGGTCGGCGGCGGTCTGATCCTCGACGGCAAGCCTTGGATCGGGCGCGGCGCCGCCGGCGAGATCGGCCACGTGGTCGTGAAGCGCAACGGGGCCCGCTGCCCATGCGGGCGCCGTGGCTGCATGGAGGCCTACGCGGGACGGGCGGCGATGGAGCGCAAGGCGCGAAAGGCCGAGCGCAGCGGCGTCGAGACCGACCTCTTCAAGATCATGGAGCAGCGGGGCAGAGATCGGCTCACCAGCGCCGTCTGGCAGCACGCGCTGCAGCATCACGATGCGCTGGCCGAAAGCCTGATCCGCCGCGCGGTGAGGGCGCTGGGGACCGGCATCGCCTCGGCCCAGAACCTGCTCGACGTCGAGGCGGTGATCCTCGGCGGCGGCCTCGGGTTGAGGCTCGGGGACGCATACGCCGGCGAGATCGAGCGGGAGATGCACAAGCACCTGTTCGTCGCCGACCGGCCGCCCGCATTCCACATGGCCGAGCTCGGCGACCTCGGCGGGGCGATCGGGGCGTCGCTGCTGGTCGCACGCGACCCCGTCCCCGCCGCATCCGTCGATTAGGCGAGGCCTAGGCGGCTACTGGAGTGCGCTTTGGTGCCCGCTTGCGGCGCCGCGTCACCTTCGGCTCCACCAGGTCGGCGAGATAACGGCCTGTGTAGGAGGTCTGCACCGCCGCCACCTCCTCGGGGGAGCCGGCCGCGATCACCTCGCCGCCCTCCTCCCCGCCCTCGGGCCCGAGGTCGACGATCCGGTCGGCGGTCTTGATCACGTCGAGGTTGTGCTCGATCACGATCACAGTGTTGCCGGCGTCCACGAGACGCCCGAGCACGTCGAGCAGCCGCTGAACGTCGGCGAAGTGAAGCCCGGTGGTCGGCTCGTCGAGGATGTAGAGAGTCTTGCCGGTCGCCACCTTGGCGAGCTCGGTGGCCAGCTTCACCCGCTGCGCCTCGCCGCCGGACAGGGTGGTCGCCGACTGGCCGAGGTGGATGTAGTCGAGGCCGACGTCGCGCAGCGTGCGCAGCCGGCGGGCGATCTTGGGGATGTTCTCGAAGAACTCGCAGGCCTCCTCGACCGTCATCTCGAGCACGTCGGCGATGCTCTTGCCCTTGAAGCGGACCTCGAGCGTCTCGCGGTTGTAGCGCCTGCCGTGGCACTGCTCGCAGGGGACGTAGACGTCGGGCAGGAAGTGCATCTCGATCTTGATCTGGCCGTCGCCGCGGCAGACCTCGCAGCGCCCTCCCCTGACGTTGAAGCTGAAGCGGCCCGGCTTGTAGCCCCGGGCGCGAGACTCCTGTGTCTGGGCGAACAGCTGGCGGATGTGGTCGAAGACGTTCGTGTAGGTGGCGGGATTCGATCGCGGCGTGCGGCCGATCGGCGACTGGTCGATGTTGATGATCTTGTCGACCTGATCCAGCCCCTCGATGCGATCGTGCGACCCGGGCCGCAGCTTCGCCTGATGCAGGCGGTTGGCGACCGCCGGGTAGAGCGTCTCGTTGACCAGCGTCGACTTGCCCGACCCCGAGACGCCGGTCACGCAGCAGAAGACGCCCAGCGGTATCGCGACGTCGACCTTCTTCAGATTGTGCTGGCGGGCGCCGCGGACGACCAGCTCGCCGCTCGGCCGGCGGCGCTCCTCCGGCACGGCGATGCTCCGCTTGCCGTCCAGGTACTGGCCGGTCAGCGAGGCGGGCTCGGCGGTGATCGCGGCGGGCGGCCCCTCGGCGACGACGTGGCCGCCGTGCTCGCCCGCCCCCGGCCCGAGGTCGACGATGTGGTCGGCTGAGCGCATCGTCCCCTCGTCGTGCTCGACGACGATCACGGTGTTGCCGAGGTCACGGAGGCGCTCCAGGGTCCCGATCAGCTTCGCGTTGTCGCGCTGGTGCAGGCCGATCGAGGGCTCGTCGAGGATGTAGAGGACGCCGACCAGGCTTGACCCGATCTGCGTCGCGAGCCGGATCCGCTGCGCCTCGCCTCCGGAAAGCGTGCGCGCGGCGCGGGCCAGCGACAGATAGCCGATCCCGACGTTGTCGAGGAACGACAGCCGCTCCTTGACCTCGCGAACGATCAGGCGCGCGATCGCCCGCTCGGTCTCGGTCAGCTCCAGCTCCTCGACCCACTCCAGCGACGCCCGTGCCGACATCTCGGTGAACTCGTTGATGTTGCGGCCGCCGATCGTCACCGCGAGGCTCTCGGGCCGCAGGCGCGCCCCGTGACAGGCCGGACAGTCCTGCTCGGCCATGTAGCCTTCGATCCGCTCCCGCACCCGCTCCGAGTCGGTGTCCTCGTAGCGGCGCTCGAGGTTGTTGACGATGCCCTCGAAGCGGACCGCGTAGGAGCGCCGGCGCCCGAAGCGGTTGCTGTAGGTCACCTTGTGCCGCTCGTCGCCGGTGCCGTTGAGGAAGATCTCGCGCTCGGCGTCGCTGAGCTTCGCCCATGGCTTGCTGACGTCGATCCCGTTTGCCTCCGCGACCGCCTCGACCACCCGCCTCCAGTAGCGAGTATGGCCAGTTCGCCATGGCTGCAGCGCCCCCTCCTCCAGCGAGAGGGTCGGGTCGGGGACCACGAGCTCCGGATCTATGACGCGCTGAAAGCCGAGCCCGTGACAGCGCTCGCAGGCACCGTGGGGGGAGTTGAAGGAGAAGATCCGCGGCTCCAGCTCGGGGATCGACGTGCCGCAGTTGAGGCAGGCGAACTTCTCCGAGAACAGCAAATTTCCGCTCGCGTGCTCGCTATCGCGTCCGCCGCGAGCGGGTTTCTGGCTCTCGCCGTCGTCGAGCAGCTCGACCTCGACCAGCCCGGCGCCGAGCGCCGCCGCCGCCTCCACCGACTCCGAGAGCCGCCGCCTCAGGTCCGGCTTCATCACCAAGCGGTCGACGACGATCGAGATGTCGTGCTTGTACTTCTTGTCGAGCTTTATCTCCTCGTCGAGGCGTCGCAGCTCGCCGTCGACCTTGGCCCGCGAGTAGCCCTCGAGCCGCATCTGCTCGAGCAGCTTTCCGTACTCGCCCTTGCGGCCCCGGACGACTGGCGCCATGACCAGGAAACGGCGCCCGGCGTCGAGGGTCATCAGCCGGTCGGTGATCTGCTCCAGCGACTGCCCGGCGATCTCCTCACCGCATTCGGGGCAGTGGGGAATCCCGATTCGCGCCCACAGCAGGCGCAGGTAGTCGTAGATCTCGGTCACCGTGCCGACGGTCGAGCGCGGGTTGCGCGAGGTCGTCTTCTGGTCGATCGAGATCGCCGGCGAGAGCCCCTCGATCGAGTCGACGTCGGGCTTCTCCATCAGGCCGAGGAACTGGCGCGCGTAGGAGGAGAGCGACTCGACGTAGCGCCGCTGGCCCTCGGCGTAGATCGTGTCGAAGGCGAGGCTCGACTTGCCCGAGCCGGAGAGTCCCGTGACCACGATCAGCGCGTCGCGCGGAAGCTCGACGTCGATGTCCTTGAGGTTGTGCTCGCGGGCGCCGGAGACAACTATTTTGTTCGAAGCGGCCATCTCTTTCGATTCTACGGGGGCGAACGGTTGTTCCCCTCCTGAGGCTCCGCCCACGCCAACCGATGCCGTTGACACCGGTTCTTGCGCGGAATAGGCTCGGTTCGGGGGCAGGACGAACCCCAAGGAGGTCGAGATGTCGAACGTTGATACAGCCCGTGCCGCCTACGACGCATTTGGGCGCGGTGATCTGGAAGCGCTGGCAGAGATGTTCGCCGAGGACGCCGAATGGCTCACTTCGGACGAGCTTCCCCTCGGTGGCTTGACGCGTGGCCGCGACGCGATCATGGGGAACTTCGCCCAGATCCCGAGCTACTGGAGCGAGTTCAGCGTCGAGCCGGAGCAATTCATCGACGGCGGCGATGACGTTGTCGTCAGGGGAACCCAGCGGGGGACCAGCGAGGGCGGGAGCTTCGAATCCCCATTCCTACACCTGATGCACTTCGAGGGTGGAAAGCTCACCCGGGGCGAGTTTCAGGCCGACAGCGCAAAGGCGCTGAAAGCATTGGGCAGCAAGGCGGCTGCGGTTTGACATAGGTCCGGGCGGCGCCCAAGCTGCCCCCGCGTCCGCGCGAATTGCCCTTCGGAGGCAACTCTGCGCTAGTTGGACGAAAGCTCAGGCCCTGGAAGCGACCAGGTCGTCGAGAACGGCGCCGTAGGACCCGACCTCCAGCGAGATATGTCCCTCGCCGGGCAACAGGTGGGCCTTGGCCCCGGAGACGTGCTCGGCGAGCCATTGCCCGTGCGCGAAGGGGACCATGCGGTCCTCCTCGCCCTGCCAGATCGCCACCGGCACCTCGATCGCGCCGAGATCGAATCCCCAGTCGGCGAGGACCGCCACGTCGTCGTCGAACCAGCCCCAGATTCCGGAACCAACGGCGGCCCGCATCGAAGCAGCGGAGAACTCTGCGAGGGCTCCCGTGAGCACCTCGCGGTCGGGATCGGGCAGCAGGTCACCCAGCGCGTCGATCACCTGGTCCGGTGTCACCGACCGCATCACCTCGGCCCACTTCTCGAGGAAACTCTGCAGCTCGGCGTCGCCGGCCTGCTGGGCGGCGAACTCGTCGAGGTTCTCCTGGCCCATTCCGGCCAGCCATTCGAGCCCCTCGGCATCGAACGGGGCCACAGAGGCCGTCGTCGCGGCGGAGCGGACCCGGTCCGGGAGCAGGGCAGCACAGGCGAGCGAGTGCGGGCCGCCGCCCGAGTGGCCGGTGACATAGAAGCGATCGACCCCGAGGTGATCGAGGATCGCCTCGACGTCGGCGACGCAATCCGCGTGGCTGCGACCCGGTTGGCGGTCAGAGCCCGCGTATCCCGGGCGCGCGTAGGAGACGTGGCGCAGCCCCCGCTCCGCCCCGGCCTCGATCATTGGCTCGAAAATACTGCCGACGCTCGGGGTGCCGGTATGAAAGACGATCACCTCGCCGTCTTCGGGCCCAGCTACCTCGACCGCGAGGCTGCGGCCACCCGGGGTGACGACGTCGAGCGAGGCTCGCTTCACACCGCGACTCTAGCCGCGCGCAGCTTCGTCGCGGCGGGTTCAGGCGGTCGCGGGGGCGCCGCGCAGTGCACCGCGCCCGAGTGCCGAGGCGAGCCAGGCAAGGGTGGCGGCGGCGACCGCGACTGCGAAGCCACGGTGGGCGTGCCCGCCGCTGATCAGTGGACCGGCCAGCCCGTTGCCTACCGCTACCCCCGTCACCACGGCCGTGATCAACCAGGTCGAGGCCTCGGTTATCGTGCCCTGCGGCGCCAACTCCTCGATCAGCTTGTAGGCGACGGCGGTGGCGGGAGCGAAGGCAAAGCCGCTCAGAACCATCAGCGGCACCGCGTTGAGGATCGACGTGGCGAGCAGCAGCGGCGCGAAGCCGACCGCGATCACGAAACAGAGCAGTGGGTAGCGGTCGGCGGCATTGGCGCTGCGGTGGCGGATTCCGTACCAGAGGCCGCCGGCCATACTCGCGGCCGCCTGCACGGCGATCAACACCCCGGCCATCGAGCTGGAGCCGTGCTGTGTCGCAAACGCAATGACAGCCAGCTCCATCGCGCCGAGCGCGACCCCGAACCAGAACTCGGTGAGCATCAACACGACGATCCCCGGCGAGCGCAGCGGCCCCGCCCACCCACTCGCCGACGGACGGCCCCGCCAAGAGCGCGACGCCCGCGAGAGGGCGAAGATCAGCGCCCCGGTCAATGTGTATGAGGCGTTCGCCAGCACTGCGACCGCCGGCGAGGCAACCGCGACAAGCAAAGCGGTCAGCAACGGCCCAACAATGAAGCCGACCTCGAACAGAACGGCGTCGAGGGCGTAGGCACTGATCAGATCCGAGTCAGGGACGAGGTGGGCCCAAAGCGTCCGCATGGATGACGACAGCGCCGGGACCGTCGCCCCGCAGAGTGCGCCCAGAAGGGCCAGCGGCAGAGGCGCCGCGCCTCCTTGGGCGGCGACAACGAGGGCGACGAGCGCGATCGGGTTGAGGATCGCGCCGACCACCAGCACGCGGGTCTGGCCGAGACGATCTATCAGGCGCCCCTGCACCGGAAGCGAGATCGCGCCGGCGATCGCGAAACACGCTTCGACCGCACCGGCGATCGCGAAGGAGCCCGTTGCATGGCGGATCATCAGCACGGTTGCCAGCGACAGGGCGGCGATCGGCAGCCGCCCGATCACGCTCCCGATCAGGGGCTGGCGCACTGTTCGCACGTGCAGCAGCCGCATGTAGGGCTCGGGAAGCACGGGCGCCAGCATCGCACGGCGACTACGCTTCGGCGGTGCCCGAGCCGCCCCCCGTAAGCGGGATCTCAGAGTTGGTGCTCGAGGTCTCGGACCTCGATGCCGCGCGCTACTTCTATCGCGACGTCCTCGGCTTCGAGGAGACGCTGTACGGCGAGGGGCGCGAGGGGCGCTACTGGTATTTGATCGGCGACACGGCGCGGCTGGGGTTGTGGACCCCGCAGACCGGCCTTGCCGGCGGACAGGGCGGGGCCCACGTGCACTTCGCCTTCCAGCTCGACGACGGCGATCTCGACGAGCTGCTGGAACAGCTCGAAGGAGAGGGAATCGAGGTGGAAGGGCCGATCCAGCTCGGGCCGGGCCGAGCGATCTACGTCACCGACCCGGACGGCAACGTGGTCGAGTTCTGGTCGCAGGACATGACCCAGTACGCCGCTGAGGCGCGCGCCGACGGCGAGGCTGGAACCCCGGAGAGCTAGCTACTTGCCGGCGCGCTCGAAGACCGCGTCGAGCAACTCGTCGGTGTCGTCGAGCTCGTAGTTCGCGCCCAGGTGCTTGGCGATGTCCTCGCGCGAGGACCCGTCGAGGGCCATCTTCATCGCCACCAATCGTGCCGCTTGATCGTCGGCGCCGTTGGCAGCGGCAGGGGTCGGTGGCTCCGGTTGCGGCTCGGGGATCGTGGGCGGCTCCGGCTCCGGCTCGCGCGGCGGTGCCGGCTCTGGGACAGTCACCGGACTCGGGTCGATCTCGGGCTGCGGCGGCGCTGGCTCGGGCACCGGCTGCGGCCCCGGCTCGGTCTCGGCCCGGGTGCCCTCCTCTCCGATCACGTCCTGCGCCATCGCACCGATTCGTTCCCGCAGGTCGTCTGCCTGGCCGATCAGCTTCGCGACCGAGCGCTGGGCGCGTTCGAGCTGGTCGCGCGCCTGGGAGCGTGCATTCGATAACAGCTCGTCGGCCTCGCGGCGCGCGTCGGCCTCGATCTCCTTCGCCTTCGCCTCCGCCGCCTCGATGATGCTGCCGACCTTCTCGACCGCAACATCGGCCAGCGACGGCTCCGGCGAGGACTCGATCGCGTCGGCGACCCAGCGCAGATGCGAATCGACCGCGGCCGGCTCGTAGCCCTTGCGGGCGCTCGGGAAGTCGCCCTTGACGATCTCTTCACGGGAGAGAGACATGCTTCGCCAGCCTAGCGGAGAGACTGCCGCAAACTGCCGATTTTCGTTGCTGATCCAATTCCCCGGCGGCGGCGGATAGGGTGACGACGGGCAGGCAGAAAGGAACAGGAGCACTGATGAGCGTTTTGATGATTCTGAAGGCGTCGGGCGACCCGGCCAAGGTGGAAGAGTGGGCGAACTCGAACTCCGAAGTGATGCAGAAGATCCTCGACCATGCCCGGGAGCACGGGGTGATCCATCACCGATTCTTCGGCGGCGACGGTGAGATCGTCGTGGTCGACGAATGGGAATCCGAGGACGGCTTTCGGGAGTTCTTCGACCACGAGGAGGAGATCCCGAAGATGATGCAGGCCGTCGGAGCCGGTGAGCCGCAGATCAGCGTCTACCGGCCGCTGGACACCAACGACGAGATCTAGCGCTGCGATCGAGATGCGGGCTGGGGCTCAGGCCCCCGCCCGCATCCCTTCCAGGTCCCGCCGCAGCTCCTTGATCTCGTCCCGAATCCGGGCCGCTTCCTCGAAGCGGAGGTCCTCGGCCGCGGCGATCATCTCCTCCTCCAGCTCGACGATCAGCCGCTCGAGGTCCTCGGGCGTCTGAACCCCCTCCGGCACGCGGGTCCGGCGGCGGCGGGCCGGAGCGCGCGACTCCATGGCAAGGAACTCGGTCATCTCGGAGATCCCCTTCTGGACGGTCTCCGGGGTGATTCCGTGCTCCTCGTTGTAGGCGACCTGGATCGCCCGCCGGCGGTCGGTCTCGCGGATCGCCGCCCGCATCGCCTCGGTCTCGCGGTCGGCATACATCAGCACCTTGCCCTCGACGTTGCGGGCGGCGCGGCCGATCGTCTGGATCAGGCTCGTCTCCCCGCGCAAGAAGCCCTCCTTGTCGGCGTCGAGGATCGCGACTAGCGAGACCTCGGGCAGGTCGAGGCCCTCGCGCAGCAGATTGACTCCGACCAGAACGTCGAACTCGCCCAGCCGCAGGTCGCGGATGATCTGGATCCGCTCCAGGGTGTCGACCTCGGAATGGAGGTAGCGCACCCGGACGCTGTACTCCAACAGGTAAGCGGTCAGGTCCTCGGCCATCTTCTTCGTCAGCGTCGTCACCAGGACGCGCTCGTTCTGCTCGGCGCGGCGGCGGATCTCGTTCATCAGGTCGTCGATTTGATTCTTGGTCTCCCGCACCTCGACCTCGGGGTCGACGATCCCGGTCGGTCGCACGATCTGCTCGACGACGTTCGACGACTTGCCGCGTTCGAACGGGCCCGGGGTCGCCGAGCACATCACCAGGGCGCCTATCCGACTGAGGAACTCCTCAAAGCGCAGCGGACGGTTGTCGAGCGCCGACGGAAGCCGAAAGCCGTGCTCGACAAGGGTCAGCTTGCGCGAGTGGTCCCCCTCATACATCCCTCCGAGTTGCGGGATCGTCTGGTGCGACTCGTCGACGAAGGTGACGAAGTCGTCGGGGAAGTAGTCGATCAGGGTGTGCGGCGGGCTGCCCTGCGAACGGTCGTCGAGGATTCGCGAGTAGTTCTCGATCCCGTTGCAGAAGCCGAGCTCCTTGAGCATCTCGAGGTCGTACATGGTGCGCTGGCGCAGCCGGTGCGCCTCGAGCTGGCGGCCCTCGTTCTCGAGCTCCCAGGTCCGCTGGCCCAGCTCGGCCCGGATCTCGCTCACCGTCCGCTCGATCGTCTCGTCCTTGGTCACGTAGTGGGTCGCGGGCCAGACCGAGACGTGGTCGATCACGTCGAGCACCTCGCCGCTCAAGGGGTCGAAATGCTGGATCGCCTCGATCTCGTCCCCGAACAGGGCGATCCGGTAGGCGGACTCCGCGTAGGCCGGCTGGATCTCCAGCATCTCGCCCTGGACCCGGAAGGTGCCGCGGCCCAAGGTCGTGTCGTTGCGGCCGTACTGCATGCGGACGAGCTTGCGGAACGTCTCGTCGCGATCGATCCACTCGCCGACCTTGAACAGCTGCATCTGCTCGTTGTAGAGCTGCGGCGAGCCAATTCCGAAGATGCAGGAGACCGACGCGACGATGATCACGTCGCGGCGGGCGAAGAGCGCCGATGTGGCGGCGTGGCGAAGTCGGTCGATCTCGTCGTTGATCGAGGAGTCCTTCTCGATGTAGAGGTCCTGCGCCGGGACGTAGGCCTCGGGCTGGTAGTAGTCGTAGTAGCTGACGAAGTACTCGACCTTGTTCTCGGGGAAGAACTCGCGGAACTCGTTGCAGAGCTGCGCCGCCAGGGTCTTGTTGTGGGCGATCACCAGCGAGGGACGCTGAACCCGCTCGATCACCCCGGCCATCGTGAACGTCTTGCCGGTGCCGGTGGCGCCGAGCAGGGTCTGGAAACGATCGTCACCCTCGAGGCCCGCGGCCAGCTCGGCGATCGCCTGCGGCTGGTCGGCGGTCGCCGTGTAGGCGGGGTTGAGAACGAAATCCGGCACCGGCCAACCTTAGCGACGGGGCACCCCGTGCTTTCGACGGCACCCTGGCGCGCTGGTGGCTGATCGGTGTGCTGACGGCTGTCCCCGGATGGTCGCCGGTCAGCGAGGGGACTTAGGGGATCAAGCCCTGAAGCTCCGGGGGGAGCAATCCCTTGAAGCCCCCGAGCAGGCCGGAGAGGTTGTCGAAGATCGGGCTCGCGTCGCGAAGCAGGCTCACCACTTGGTCGACCGGGGCGTTTCTCGCCAGCTCGCGCAATCCGTCGGCCACCGCCGGGTCAAACGCACCGGCATGCTCGCCGTCGTCGATCGCCCGCTCGAGTCCCGCCCGCACGGCGGCCTGAAGACGAGGATCGTTGGCAAAGCGATCTCGCCCCTCCGGAGTGGCGAGGGCGAGGACGAGGGTCTCGCGCGACACGTGCAACTCGCAGGCCGTCCCATCCAGGGCCGAGAGGGTGAACTGCTCGGCGGTGTCCTGCAATCCACTCGTCCGCGGCCATGCCCGAGGCGTGCAGGGGTCACGGACCTTGGCCGGAGCGTAGGAGCTGCCTCCGAGTGCCAAGAACGTGGCCACGAGGGCCGCGGATGCGGCGACCGACGCGGCGACGAGGGTCCGCCCGCTCACAGCAATCTCCGTTCGCGCTCGGGCAGACACCAAGCTCTCTTGTTGAGCCTCGCGCTCAGAGCAATCTCCGTTCGCGCTCGGCCAGACACCAAGCTCTCTTGTTGAGCCTCGCGCTCACAGCTCCAGCTCCCGGGGCCGGCGCCTGACGATGACGATCGGCAGCAGCGCGGCGAGCGCGAAGGCGGCCGCGATCAGAAACGAATTGCTGAACGCGTGGGTTGCCGCGCGGTCGAGCTGATCCTGGAGCCGGTCCTGCAATCGGCCCACCGCGGCCTGATCCTGGGGTCCCCCCGGAGGCGGCTCGAAGGCCGGGCCGATGACCGGCACCCGTCCGCGCTCGTGGTGGAGGCGATCGGCGAGCCGCGTCGCGATCTCGATCTTCACCAGCGGCGGCAGGCGGGCGTCGAGAAGCGCGGCCGTCCCGGCCTGCTCAGCGGCGGACCGTTGCTCGACCAGGTCGGAGGTGAACACCGGGGTGAGTACGAGCAGCCCGACCACGACGCCGGCGTGGCGCGCGGCGATCGTCCACCCTCCGTGGATCGCCTGCAGCGAACGGCCCTCCAGCGCCGCCTCGGTGAGCGCCGAGAGCGTGAGCGCCAGGCCCACGCCGATCAGCGCCTGCGACGGGATCGTCGCCACGATCAGCGCCTTCGGCAGAAACGCCAGCCCCGCGAGTCCCCCGCAGACCAGGATCGCCCCCGCCGCCGCGCGGGCGGAGGGGCTGGGGACGGATCGGGCCAGGGGTGCCCCGAGCAGAGCCGCGAGCGGCATCACAGAGATCGTTGCGGCGGCCGCGATCGGGCTCAGTCGCCAGCCCTCGATCAACAGCAGCACGATCAGAAACAGGGCGGCGACCAGCGCCGCGGCGACCAGCCCGAGCGCGGCATTGGCGGCCAGGTGCGGGCGGCCAGGTCGGGTCGGTCCGTCTTGTCTCGCGACGCCGGCGTCCTCTCGCGCAGCGGCCGGCAGAAGGACGGCGATCGCCGCCGCCGCCAGCGGCACCTGAACCAGGAAGATCGACTCCCAGGAGACCAGCTCGGTGAGCAGCCCGCCGACCGCCGGCCCCAAGGCGGCACCGATCGCCCCGGCGGTCGCCCAAACCCGCGCGGCGCGACGCTCGGAGTCGAGCTCGGCGGGCAGCAGCTCCAGCGCGCCGCAGACCGCCGCCGCCCCGCCGGCTGCCTGTACGCAGCGCGCGAAGAGTAGGCCCGCGAGGCTCGGAGCAATCCCGCAGAGGAAGCTGGCGCCGCCGAAGACGGCGAGGCCGCCGACGGTCGCTCGCGCCGGGCCCATCCGCCGGGCCGCGAAGGCGGCCGGAACCGCGCACAGCGCCATCACCAGGTTGAAGGCGACCAGGACCCAGACCACGGCGTTGACCGACACGTTGAGAGAGCGATAGATCTCGGGCAGCGCCAGGACGACGATCGAGGAGTCGGCGAGGACCATGCCGACCGCAAGTCCAAGGGCGACGAGTCGGAGGCCTGGACGTTCGTACATCCAATTCAAGGTATCCGAGCCCCTCCCGTCGAGACGGTGCTTCGAGGCCTCTACCAGGTCTCAAGGACCCGCCCGAAGTCGTCGAAAGACGTTTTGAGTGTCCATCCGGACTTGACTCGTTATGCGCCGACATACACGCCACTTCCTGATCATCAGCGCAGTCGTCGCTATAGCGATCGCGATGAGCGGCTGCGTACTGATCGAGTCGCAGACCTCGACCCAGCTCAACGGGGTCGGCAGCGTCCAGATCACCACGCGGGCCGGAGCGGACGCCAACGCGGGAACCGCTCAGCTGTTGCTCGCCTATCGCATCCCCTCGACCTCGGCCGCCCCCAGCAGCATCGCCACGACGGCGACCAGCAGCGGCAGCGGGTTCACGTTCAGCCTCAGCCCAAGCTTCACCTCCGAGCTTCAGAGCAAGTCCGCCCCGCCGACCGGCCAGCAGTGGGTCGGCTACCTCTCCCCGGCGGTCACCTTCCCGATCGCACACAACACCTACACCGTCGCCCCCCAGTTCACCCTCCAGCAGGGCAGCGACGGCTCAGCCTTCCAGGGCCCGTTCACATACCGGACCGTGGTCGGATACCGAATCGTTGACATGACCTACCAGGCCTCTCGTCTTGTGAGCTGCGCCAGCCCGATCACGGACGACACCGGCGACACGACCTGCGCCACCGATCCCAACAGCACGAGCACCATCGCCACCAATCTCCCGCAGCCGACCGAGGACCTCGGCCTCCTCGACGCCCCCGGGACGCAGTCCGTGATCCAGGGCAACGTCGCTCGGGTCAAGTTTCAGGCCGACTATGCGGGTGACGGCAACCCGGCTCCCACCTTCGACCTCAGCGCCTCGACCGATATTCCGGGCGCCACCGCGCTGCCCAGTGCCCCGAGCCTTACCCCGGGCGACGGGGACAACCAGCTGCGGGTGATCGTGCGCGCCCCGGTCAACACGCCTTACGGCCATTACGGCGTCACCCTGACCGCGTCGCTGCCGAACGGGGAGACGCGGTCCAGCACCCACGACGTCCTGGTCACACCCACCACCGTGCGCTGCGGCGCACAAGCACCAACGGTCGCCGGCACGCGGGGCGATGACACCCTCGTCGGGACCCCGGGCCCGGACGTGATCGCGGGTTACGCCGGCGACGACCAGATCATCGGCCTCGGCGGCAACGACACGATATGCGCGGGTCGTGGCAACGACATCCTTCGTGGCGGAGCAGGCAACGACCAACTTGCCGGCCGGCGCGGAAACGATTTGCTCTCCGGCGGCGCCGGCCACAACCTGCTTTCGCCCGGTCCCGGCAAAGACCGAATGATCCAGTAGAGAAGGTGCTTCGAGGCCATGCGCCGAGCCCTCCAACTGCTCCTGATCGCCACGGTCTTGGGCTCGACACTGGTCCTCAGCGGCTGCGTGGTGATCGTGAGCCAGTCCTCTCAGCAGCTCAACACAATTGGCGCGGTCAGAATCACGACCACGGCCTGCTTCTCACAGCAGAGCGGCTGTCCCAACCGGGGCAACTCGAACACCGCCACGACGAGCGGGGGGTTTCAGGTCCTGGTCGGATACCGGATTCCAGATGACACCTCCGTTCCGCAGGCCTTTAGCACCACCGCCGGCCAACCCCTGTCGCTAAGTCGCGACGCCAGCTATGACACGGAGCTCGAGCGTCTCTCTCCCGCGGGAGCGGGGCAGAAATGGGTCGGCTACCGCTCCGCCGCCCTGGCCACGGCTCCCAACAGCCCGACCTTCACCGTCAGCCCGACGTTTGCTCTGCGGCAGACTCCCGACGGGGAGCCGTTCTCCGGCCCGTTCGACTACCAGGTCGTGACCGGCGCCAGGACAACGCCGAGCAATCCCAACGCGGCGGTCGATTGCGGCTCAAATCTCGCCGGCAGCCAGGCGACCAAGACCATCTGCGTCGACTCGCCCGCGATCGGCGATCTGACCACCAATCTCCAGCAGCCCACCCAGGACCTTGGGATAGTCGACGACCCCAGCGCGAACCTGGCGAGCAGAGGCAAGGTCGAGCCGGTGCAGTTCAGGGTCCTCTACGCCGGACGAGTCGGCTCGGCGCCGACATTCGACCTCAGCGCCTCGACAGACTTGCCGGGAGGCGACGCAAGCCCTCGCCCCGCCAACCTGACCCCCACAGCGGGGACGGCAAGGGTGCGGGTGAACCTCCAGGTGCCCCCGGACACGACCCGCGGCAGCTACGACGTCACTCTCGTCGCGACCCTGCCCAACGGCCAGACTCGCTCCCGCACGCAGGAGATCCAGATCGGCCACGCCAGATCCCCATGTGGCTCAGCAGTCCCCACCATCACCGGGACCTCGGGGGCCGACCGGCTGGTCGGTACCAGCCGTCGTGACGTGATTTCCGGTTACGGGGGCAACGACCACATCCTCGGCCGTGGCGGCAACGATCTGATCTGTGCCGGGGGCGGTAACGACCGGGTGTTCGGTGGCGCCGGCAACGACGTCCTCGCCGGCCGCGCCGGAAAGGACCTGCTGGTCGGCGGGCACGGTCACGACCTGATGATCGGCGGTCGCGGCAGGGACAGGTTCAGGCACTAGCGGTAGCCAAGAAGGCACTAGCGGTAGCCAAGCTCCTTGGCGTAGTTGTGCCGATAGTCCTGCTGCTTGCCGAGCACCTCCGCGACGTAGCCACGGGTCTCGCTGGTCGGGATGTCGTCGATCGACATCCCGCTTCCGCCCCAGGAGTCGGCGTTGCCGGGGCCGGCGTTGTAGGCGGCCAGCGCCGCGACCTCGTTGCCCCGGTAGCGCTGAAGCAGGTCACGTAGGTAGAAGGTCCCGTATGAGATGTTTATCTGGGGATCGGAGAGATCGGCGACCCGGAACGTCGTCCCTCCGCTCTGTTTCTCGATGTCGGTCGCCGTGGCTGGGGTGATCTGCATCAATCCGCGCGCGCCGGCATGCGAGGTCTGGTCGTGAAAGCGTGACTCCGAGTAGATGACGGCAGCGAGCAGGCTGGCGTCCACACCCTTCTCGGCCGCCTGCTGGCGAATGATGTCTTCGTGCCGCAGGGGAAGCGTGAACTCGCGCAGTGCCCGGTTGAAGTCGCCCGACGCAAGCAGATACCCGACCAGCGCCCCGACGGCGACGGCGAGGACGACTCCGACGCCCCATCTTCGGCGGCGAACCTGCGCGACCTGCCGGCCACGGGGCCGAGACCGGGCCGCCGAGCGGCCGGGCGGAGAACGATGTCTGCTGCGGGTTGCTTCCATGCCGACCTAACTTTGTACAGGTTCGGTGCCGGAACTCCCGTCCGGGGCGCCAAGCTTCGTCAGCAGACCGGACAGCTCCCGCTCGAGGTCCTCGATCGAGCCTTCGTTGTAGACCACGTGATCGGCGCGAGCCGCCTTCTCGTCCTGGTCGAGCTGGCGCGCCGCGCGCTCCTCCACCAGGGCGTGGCCGCGCTGCTCGGCCCGCCGGCGCCGGGTCTCGTCGTCGGCGACCACCGCCACGGTGACGTCAAACGCGTCGGCCATCGCGGTCTCGAACAGCAGCGGCACTTCGATCACACCGAACTCCGTGCCCGGGCCCAGCGAGCGCCGCCAGGCGTCGATCCGCTCCGCCACTCGCGGGTGCAGCTCCGCCTCCAGCCATTCCAGCTCCCCGGGCAGCTCGAAGACGATCTTGCCCACTCGGCTGCGGTCGATCTCACCGTTGGGAGCGACCTCAGAGCTCCAGCGCGAGACGAGGAGATCGCGCACCTCGTCGGAGTCGAGCAGCTCGTGCACGACCGCGTCGCTGGAGATCGTCTCCGCGCCGAGACGACCGAATGCCGCCAGCGCCTCGGACTTTCCCGCGGCAATGCCGCCGGTCAGCCCGATCATCAGCGGCGCCATCGCCGCCGGCCTCAGCTCTCCTCGCCGGCCGTCTCTTCGGCGTCGTCCGGCGAGTCGGGGCGATCGGTCACCGACTCGCCCTCGTGGGCCTCGCCGGCCTGATCGGCGTCCTGCGAGTCTTCCCCCTCGGCGGCCTCGTCGGGGGTCGAGTCAGGCGCCTCGGCCTCCGGGGCCGGCTCCGGGGGCGTCTCACCATCGGCCACCGCGGCCGGCTCGGCGGCGGCCTCCCCCTCGACCTCCGGGGGCGGCTCGGCGAAGACCTCCTCGGAGAGGTCGAGGTCCGGGGCGCCTTCGCCGGCGGCTGGCGGCGCCTCGCCCTCGGGAAGTTGGATGTCGCGCATCGGCAGGTCCTGGCCCTCGACCCGCTTGATACTCAACGAGAGGCGGCGGCGCTCCTCGTCGACCTCGAGGATCTTCACCTTCAGCTCCGTGCCCGGCTCGACCACCTCACTCGGGTTCTCGACGTGATGGTCGGCCAGCTCGGAGATGTGGACGAGCCCTTCGACGCCGGGGAGGATCTCCACGAAAGCGCCGAATGCGACGACCTTCGTGACTTTCCCCTCCAGCACGTCCCCGGGTTGGTGGCTGTCGACGACCCGCTGCCATGGGTCCTCCTGGGTCTGCTTGAGGCCGAGGCTGATGCGCTGGCGGTCGCGATCGATGTCGAGCACCTTTACCCGCACCGTGTCGCCTATCCCGACCACCTCGGAGGGGTGGTTGACGTGGCTCCAGGAGAGCTCGGAGATGTGGATCAGGCCGTCGATGCCGTCGAGGTCGACGAAGGCGCCGAAGTCGACGATGTTGGAGATCTTGCCGTCGACGATCTGGCCGGGCTGCAAGCGACCGAGGATCTGCTCGCGGACTTCCTTGCGCTCCTCCTCCAGCACCGCCCGGCGGGAAAGCACGACGTTGTTGCGGCTGCGGTTGAGCTCGATCACCTTGCACTCGAGCTTCTGGCCCATGAACTCATCGAGGTTGTGGACACGGCGGATGTCGACCAGCGACGCGGGCAGGAAGCCGCGCACCCCGAGATCGAGGATCAGGCCGCCCTTCACCACCTCGATCACTGTGCCCTCGACCGGCTCTCCCGACTCCGCGGCGGCCTCGATGCGGCGCCAGGCCTTCTCGAATCGAGCCCGCTTCTTGGAGAGGATCAGGCGACCCTCCTGGTCCTCCTTGGTGAGCACCAGGGCGTCCACGTCCTCGCCCAGCGAGACCTCGTCGCCCGGGTCGACCGACCTGCGGATCGAGAGCTCGTTGGAGGGGATGACCCCTTCCGACTTGTAGCCGATGTCGACCAGGACCTCGTCCTTGTCGATACGGACGACCTTGCCGCTGACCACGTCTCCCTCCTTGAAGGAGATCATCGTCGCGTCGTAGTTGGGGACCAGCTTGCCGTCGACCTCGATCATGAAGTCGCTCGAGACCGGTGCGGGCGGGCCTTCGCTCGCCGGCCCTACCGCTGTTTCAGGCGTGGACACGGCGACGGATGATGGCAGACGTTAAGTCACAAGTACGTGAACGCTGATCCTCCGTCGACCTGCTTGCGCAGTACCGATCAGCCAAGCACCTATTGCTGTTTACTGCTCGCGTGCCCGTTCGCGCCACCAAACGCGGTCAAGACCGTACGTTGCTCAGCGGCTCCTACGACGTCTTGATCTGCGGTGCCAGCTTCGCCGGCCTCACGGTGGCGCGGGAGTTGGCCGGCTCAGGGGCACGGGTGCTGATCCTTGACCGATACGAGATCGGCGAGCGCCAGACCTCTGCCTGCGCCGCGCCCACGGCCTGGCTTGGCGCGCTTGGTCTTCCGGAGTCGATCAAGCAGACGTTCGGCGAGCTGGTGATCCATACCCCGCACACGAGCGTCCGCATGGATCTTCCCTGGGATTTCTCGACCTTCGACTACCGCACCCTCTGCGAGCTGCTCTGGCAACAGTGCGACGCCGAGTTCGAGACCGCGACCGTCGAGGGTCGCGGCACAGAGCCAAACGGAGACGGCTCGATCCGGGTAGTCACCGATCGCGGTGAACTCGCCGCCCCGCTCGTCGTCGACGCTCTGGGCTGGCGTCGCGTGCTCGGCTCGGGCGCCAACGTCCAGCCCCCCGAGGCGCGCCTCTCGCGGGGCCTCGAGGTGCACCCATGGGGAAGCGACGCTGAGCTGGAGATCTGGATCGAACGTGACGTCGTCCCCGCCGGCTACGGCTGGAGCTTCCCGGCCGACGACGAGCTACGGGTAGGGGTCGGCTCGTTCGATCCCCACTTTCACGTCAAGCAGCCGACCGTCGAGCTGGCCCAGCGCCTCGAGGTACCGAGCGTGCGCTACCAGGGCAACTGGATCCCCCACCGCCTGCGCCCGGCGGTCGACGCCGGCGTCTTCTTCGCTGGCGACTCGGCCGGACACTGTCTGCCGCTGACCGCGGAGGGAATCCGCACCGCCTTCTACTTCGCGATCGCCTGTGGGCGCCAGCTGCGGGCGGTCCACGACGGCGGCAAGCCTCTCTCCGACGCCCTGGCCGACTACGCCGCCTTCTCCGACTCGCATCGCTGGAAGTTCGAGTCCTTGCTGCGGGTCCAGCAGTTGATCCCGAGGGTCCCGCCCCGATTGCTTGCGGCAGCGCTGAATGGGATGGCGAGCAAGCGGTTCGTCGACTGGTCGTTCGCCCATTACCTCAACATCGCGCCGCCCGAGTTCGCGCTGGGCACCTCCGTCCCTAGCGAGACCCGCATCGCCGCCTGAATAACTTGCGGCGGCCTTCGGCCGCCTGACGCGCCAGTGCCGCGGCGCAACGCCGCGGCCCAACATCACTAGCGCACGACCAGAAACGTGCCCACCAGCAAGAGGACGACGCCCGCCACCCTCGCCGGCGTCAGCGCGACCTGGTCGAGGCCGAGGATTCCGATTCGGTCGGCGACCACGGAGGTGGTCAGCTGGCCCGCGATCGTCGCCGCCGCCACGCCTCCGGCTCCGATCGAGCTGACGGCGACGAGAGCATTGGCGACGTAGACCGCGCCCAGCAGTCCCCCGAGCAGGTAGTACCAGCGAACGTCGCCGACGTGAGAGACGCCCCCGGCCTTCCCGCTCACCACGACGATCAGCACCAGCGCCGCGCTTCCGACGAGGAAGGAGATCATCGCCGCCGCCAGGTCGCCGGTCGACTTGCCGAGCCCGGCGTTGATCGGCGCCTGGAGGGCGATCAGGCCGCCGGCCCCGGCGGTGAGGAGGACCGCCGTGCCCCTATCCATCGCGTTCATGCATTGTGATCTTTGAACCTAGCCTGTGTTTTCTACGTAGCCCCCGAAAGGCGACGCTGTCATATCAGGAGTGGCAGCGCCACGATCAGGTCAATGCCTCCACCTCCAGCCACCAGCGTGGCCTCACGGCTGTTCCTAGGACCAGCCCTGAGAACGCAGCCCGACCGGCGGCTGGTCTCCCTGGTGCGCAACGGCTACGAGGCCGCCTTCGAGGAGATCGTGCGCCGATACGGCAAGCCGCTCGATCGCTACGCGGCGGCGATCGTCCCCTCACACCGCGCCGAGGACGTGACTCAGGACGCGTTCTCGAAGGCCCTCCTGGCGCTTCGCGACACCGACAAGGAGATCGAGCTCCGTCCATGGCTCTACCGGATCGTCCGCAATACGGCGCTCAACGACCTGCGCGACCAGCCGCCGGCGACCGCCCCGCTGCATGAGGGAATCGACGGCGTCGAGACTCCGCCCGAGGCGGCCGAGCGTCGCGCGGAGGTCGCGGAGCTGATGCGGCGCCTGCGGGCCCTCCCCGATCCGCAGCGGGCCGCGATCGTGATGCGCGAGCTGGAGGGCCTCAGCCACGAGGAGATCGCCGCGGCGCTGGGCCTGACCGGTGGCGCGGCGCGCCAGGCGATCTACCGGGCACGCCAGGCGCTGCGCGATGGGGTCGGGATGCTGCTGCCCCTGCCGCTGCTGCAATTCCTGCTCGCACCCTCCGGTGGCGGCGGCGGCGGCGGGCTGGCCGCGGCCGGTGGAGGTGCCGCCGCTACAGCCGGGGGCGCCGGCGCCGGGATGGCGATGAAGGCTGGGCTTGCAACCGTGTTCGTCGCCGGGTCGGTTGTGACCGGCGTGGCGCTGCACGACTCCTCGCGGGACCACGGCTCCAATTCGGCGGCGCCGGTCGCAGCGAGATCCGATCCGGCTGGCCCGCTCGGCAAATCGGGCTCAGCGACCATCCCCGATTCGAATCGCGGAACCGGCAAGGGCGAGCACGGCGGTGGACTCGACCATCACGGTGGCGGCCGGCAATCGGGCGAAGATGGGGGCAGCGGGCCCGGACCGGCGGACGAGTCCTCCGGGCACCATGCTGGCTCGGGAAGCGGGCCGGGCCCGAGCGGCGGGCGCGATGGTGGCGGGTCCGACGGCGGCGGCAGCTCGGGAGATCACCACGGCTCGGGAGCCTCCGGTGACGACTCGGGGAGCTCCGGATCGGGGTCCTCCGGTGGCAGCTCGGGGACATCCGGTGACGGGTCGGGGTCGGGGGGCTCCGGTTCGGGCGACTTGGGCTCCGGAAGTTCCGGGGACTCGGGATTGGACGGTTCCAGCTCCGGCGACGACGGCTCTCTTAGCAATCCGTCCAGCGACGGGTGATCTTTGGTCGCCAGGCGTGTTCTTGCCTCAATGACTGACCACCAAGGAGGGAAGATGACGACGCGAAGGCTTGGCGGGGTTTTGGCCGCCGCCATCGGTCTGGTGCTGATGTTTGCGATTCCGGCGCAGGCGGCGGCGAAGGACCGCAACCACGACGGCATCCGGGACCGCTGGGAGCGACATCATCATTTGTCGCTGAGGGTCAAACAGGGGCACCGTGACCAGGATCGGGACGGACTCAACAACATGGGCGAGTTCCGGGCCGGTGACAACCCCCGCGACGTCGACACCGACAACGACGGCATCAAGGACGGTGACGAGAACGCCGGCACGATCGCCTCGTTCGACTCCAGCACCGGCCACCTCGTGATCGACCTGTTCGGCGGCGACACCATGAGCGGGATGGTCACCGACCAGACCGAGATCGAATGCGAAAACGAGAACGAGAACGAGGACAACGACAACCAGGCCGACAGCCGTGACGGATCGTCGGAGGACAACTCCGGGCCAGGCAGCGAGAACTCTGGGCCGGGCAATGCCAATGACGAGAACGCCAACTGCACCACGGCCGACCTGACCCCGGGCGCGGCAGTCCAGGAAGCCGAGCTCCAGACCGAGGGCGGAAACGCCGTCTTCGAGAAGGTCGAGCTGAATAACTAGGCAAAGCCGAAGCTACGCCTGATTCACGCACCGAAGGGCGGCCGCCATGGCCGCCCTTCCCACGTCTACTTAGCCTCCAATCGACCGACGGTGAGGGACTTGGGCGCGGTGCCGCACGACTTCGCCTGACCGCCCTCAGTCGCTCGAGGCACTGACCCGGAGCCGGTTAATTACTGACTATTCGAAGAGTGACTGTAACCGCTGTTGACCCTCAGTCATTTGGGGGATAGCGTCGCGCCAAGCGACCGAGGGAGAGAGATGGCACAGCCTGGAACGAAGTTCACCCGCAAGCTGCGCAACGCCGCGCTCGCCACGTTCATCTGTGGTGCTGCAGCGGCGGCGACCGGTTGCGCGGAGGTCACCAAGGTGGGAAACGACCACTACACGCTGGCGTTCTGGCATGAGGTCAGCGACACCATTGTCTGGGATTGGAAGAGCCCGACCTGCAATCAGGACGCTGACGGCGATGGGAACGTCGGGACTCCGAAAGACCGCGCCTATTGCGCGTTCTTCATCACCCGCGCCTCGTTCTGCAACCACATCCCCAGCGGCACTGGCGAGCTGATCTGCAAGGCCGCCACGAATCCGAATGGAACCGACACCAGCGGGCGTCCTCTCTGGTTCGACTTCACGGCAGCCGGGCAGGGCTATCTCAATGGCGGCGGCTACTGCCTCGGGGTCACCTTCGGCGCCTTTGGCGACATCAGGAGCTGGGTGCGGCTGGACAGGGGTCAGGAAGGCTGCAAGAGCGTGGGATCGCTCCCGCCGACGACCTGATCCGCGGGCTGGATTAAACGACCGTTTCACGGAAGGGCGGCCACTGGGGCCGTCCTTCCTACTTGGCGTCCAGCCAGTCCTTGCCGACGCCGAGGTCGACCTCGAGCAGCGGGTCGAGTTCGTAGGCGCCGACCATCTCCCGGCGCACCAGCTTCTCGGCCTCCTCCATCTCGCCTGCCGGGCCCTCGAAGAGCAGCTCGTCGTGTATCTGCAGGATCAGCCGCGTCTTCATTTCGGCCTCGCGCAGCGCTAGGTGGCAATGCACCATCGCCACCTTGATGATGTCGGCGGCGGTGCCTTGGATCACCGTGTTGACGGCCAGCCGCTCGCCGAGGCGGCGGGTCTGCACGTTGCCGGAGCGCAGCTCGGGGATCGGCCGGCGGCGGCCCATCAAGGTGGTCACATAGCCATCCGCCTGGGCGCGCTCGATGATCTGCTCACGGAAGACCCGAACGGCCGGGAAGCGCTCCAGATAGCGGGCGACGAACTCCTCCCCCTCGGCTTGCGGAATCCCCAAGCGGTCGGCGAGGCCGAACCCGGTCAGTCCGTAAACGATGCCGAAGTTGACCATCTTCGCCTTCGACCGCTGGCCGATGTCCACCTCCTCGCGCTCGACCTCGAACACCTCCGCGGCGGTGGCCGCGTGGACGTCGTCCCCCGCCTCGAAGATCTCCTTCAGCACCGGCTCGTCGGCGACGTGGGCCAGGACCCTCAGCTCGACCTGGCTGTAGTCCGCGGAGAGCAGGCGGCTTCCGCGCTCGGCGACGAAGCATGAGCGCAGCGGGCGGCCGAGCTCGGTGCGGATCGGGATGTTCTGGAGGTTGGGATTGGTGCTCGAGAGCCGCCCCGTGGTGGTCGCGGCCTGGTTGAAGGTCGTGTGGATGCGCATGCTGCCTGGGTCGATCAGGTCGGGGAGCGTGTCGAGGTAGGTGCTCTTGAGCTTGGTCAGCTCGCGCCAGCTCTCAATCTTCGGGACGATCTCGTGCTCGTCGCGGATCTGCGCAAGCACCCGGGCATCGGTCGAGAAGCCGGTCTTGCCGCGCCGCTTGCGGGTCAGCTCGAGCTCCTCGAAGAGAACCTCCGCAACCTGCTGTGGGGAGCCGATCGTGAACTCGTGCCCGGCCAGCTCGTGGATCTCGGACTCGAGCTTCGCGATCTCCTCCGCGAAGCCCTCGCCGATCTCTGCCAGCCGCTCCGCGTCCAGCTTCACTCCCTCACGCTCCATCGCCGCCAGCACGTCCACCAGCGGCAGCTCGACCTCCCGCAGCAGCTCCTCCAGCCCCCATTCGACCAATCGAGGCCGCTGCAGCCCGGTGAGCTCCGAGACCAGCCGTGCCTCCTCCGGCGGCTTGAGCCCAGCCTCGGCTTCGTCGCCCAGCTCGAGTTGCTCAGAACCTTTGCTCGGCACGTCCTCCGCCAGCGAGTCGCTTCGCGACGAGCGGTAATCCGGGCTTTGCCCGGATGCGGGCGTGCTGGGGTCGGGCTTGGGCTCCTCGTCCGACAGTCCGATCCCCGCGTCGGCCGCCAGCTCGACCAGGTCGTAGTTGCGACGCGCTGGGTCGATCAGGTAGGCGGCCAGCATCGTGTCGTGGTCCAAAACCAGCTCGACCCCCGCCTCGGCCGCGGCGGCGAGCAATCCGTGCCGCCCGCCGCCCAACGACTTGGCGTCGTGCGCGACCAGCGGGTGCGACGCAACCTCCCGGGCCAGCGCCTCCAGGTCCTTGGCCTCCCCGGTGACCACCCGCTTGGCGTCGGCGGCGGCCCAACTACCATCGGCGATCGCGAGCGAAACCGGGCCCGCGGCGAGATCCGCCGGCGACCCCTCCTCGGCCTCCACCTCGACCTCGTGCTCGATCTTGCGACCCGGGACCAGCGCGCCCTCGGGCAGACCCTCCTCGAGCCGCTCGAGAATCACCCGCAGCTCGAATTCGCGCGAAAACTCCCGCAGGCTCGACCAGTCCGGCTCGGCGCCCATCAGCTGCTCGAAGTCGAGACCGGTCTCGATGTCGTAGTGCATGGTCGCGAGCTGCTTGGAGACGCGGGCGTCCTCGGCATGCTCGATGAGGTTCTGCTTGCGCTTCGCGCCGGAGATCTTGTCGACGTTCGCCAGCACCTCCTCCAGCGAGCCGAACTCCTGCAGCAGCTGAGCGGCGGTCTTGTCGCCGATCCCTGGGACGCCGGGGATGTTGTCGGAGGTGTCGCCCTTCAGCCCGATCAAGTCGGTGACCAGCTCCGGCGGCACGCCGTAGCGCTCGATCACCCCGTCGCGGTCGTAGACCTTGGTGTCGGTGATCCCGCGTGAGGTGGTCATCACCCGCACCCCGTCGGTGACCACCTGGTAGACGTCGCGGTCGCCGGAGACGACCATCACCGGGATCTGCTGCTCGCGCGCCTGGCGGACCAGCGAGGCGATCACGTCGTCGGCCTCGTAGCCGTCGACCTTGACGTTCTGATAGCCGAAGGCCTCGACCAGCGGCATCATGTGCGGCCACTGCTCGCGGAGCAGATCGGGACGCGGCTTGCGCCCCGCCTTGTATTCCTTGTACTCCTTCTCGCGGCCCGACATCCCGGCGTCCCACGCGACGACGACACCGCCCGGCTCGTGCTCGGTGATGATCTTCACCAGCATCGAGGCGAATCCATAGATCGCGTTGGTCGGCCGCCCGTCGGAGGTTGCGATCGACTCCGGCAGCGCGAAGAACGCCCGGTAGGCAAGCGAGTTTCCGTCGATCAGGAACAGCTCGGGATGCGCGTTCTGCTTTGCCACCAGCCGATCATAGGAGTGCCTGCAGCCCCCTTGCGACCCCGGCTGGATCCTGTGTCAGTTGGCGGTACGTGATGCGGAAGACCGTGAAGCCGCGTAGCTGGAGGTCTAGGTCGCGGGCGCGATCATCCTCGAAGGCCTGGCGGCCACGGTGGAATCGATAGCCGTCGGTCTCAACGATCAGGTGCTGGTCCGGCCAGAGGAAGTCGACGACGAACCGGCCGAGCCGGGCATTGACCTGCGGCGGAGGCAGCTGATGGCGGCGACAAACGCCGAGGAACCTACGCTCGAGCTCGCTGCGTGTGGAGTCGGCCTCGACATCATCGGGGATGTCGAGGCCGATCACTTCCGCCTGACGGATTGCGCTCCCGACCAGCTTGGCCGGAACAACACGGCGCAGGTCCGCGATCGTGCGCGCAGGCGTGGTGACCGGGATGCCCAGCCGGCGGACGGTCCTGGTCCTCGCCAAGGTGCGCGAGCGATGGAGACGAATTCCAGGGCGCTTGGGCTTGCCACCGAGCCCGGGCATCGTCACATCGACAGGCTCTCCTCGACGCGGCGCCTGTAGCAGCCCCCACAAGGCAGCTGCGGGCATATGGCTGAGGACAGCACCTTCGCCACATGCGAGTACCGCCGCAAGCCATCGCCCGTGATCGCCGATGCTCCGGTGCCCGACGGCATAGACGCCGCGATGAATCCGGTGCAGCCGTCCTGCCTGGACCCGACGCCGAACGCTCCCGTGGCTCATCTGCGTGGTGAGCTGCGAGACCGTGACGACGCCGTGCTGGCGGGCCGCAATCTCGGCGACCACCCGGTCGGGCGAGGCGACTTTCGCTCGCATGCCGTCGATAAGTGGCCTCGTCGCCGGCTTCTCCCCGTAATCGGGGGACTCCGGCGCTTTGCGATGATCCACGCCCGATGCCAGCCCAGGCCCAATACAGCGTCACGATCCGGGTCGAGCTCGACGCTCGCCAGGAGCCGCTTGGCAAGCTCACAGCCGCGATCGCCGAGGCCGGTGGCCAGCTTCAGGGCGTCGACCTGGTGCCCGGCGCCGGCGGCGAGGGCAAGCGGGTGCGCGAATTCACGATCGATGCACGCGACCGGGAGCACTGGGAGCAGATCCTGCGCTCGATCGGCTCCACGCGCGGCGCCAAGGTGCTCGAGTACACCGACCGCACGATGCAGATGCACCGCGGCGGGAAGATCGAGCTGCACAACAAATATCCGCTGAAGACCCGCGACGACCTCTCGATGGCCTACACGCCGGGCGTGGCGCGGGTCTGCCAGGAGATCCACGCCGACCGCTCGAAGGCGTTCGAGTACACGATCAAGCGCAACACCGTCGCCGTGGTGTCCGACGGCTCGGCGGTGCTCGGGCTCGGTGACATCGGCCCCGAGGCGGCGATGCCGGTGATGGAGGGCAAGGCGATGCTGTTCAAGGAGTTCGCCAACGTCGACGCCTTCCCGATCTGCCTCGCCAGCCAGGACCCCGATCAGATCGTGCAGACGGTCGAGCTGCTGTCGCCGACCTTCGGCGGCATCAACCTCGAGGACATCGCGGCCCCGCGCTGCTTCGAGATCGAGCAGCGGCTGAAGGCCTCGCTCGACATCCCGATCTTCCACGACGATCAGCACGGCACAGCGGTGGTGGTGATGGCCGCGCTGTTCAACGCGCTGAAGATCGTCGGCAAGCCGATCGAGTCGCTGCGGGTTCTGGTCGTCGGTCTCGGTGCGGCGGGCGTCGCGGTGACCAAGATGATGCTCGAGTCGGGGGTCAGCCACATCGTCGGCTGCGACCGCAGCGGCGCGCTGTCCACCGAGCGCGCCGACTACAACGGCGGTGGAATGTCGGAGATGAAGCGCTGGTACGCGGAGAACTCGAACCCAGAGAAGCTGACCGGACCGCCCGCCGACGTGATCGAGGGCATGGACCTCTTCGTCGGGCTCTCGGGACCGGGAATCATCCCGGCGGACGCGCTGGCGAAGATGAACGACGACGCGATCGTCTTCGCGATGGCAAACCCGAACCCCGAGGTGATGCCGGAGGAGGCCGAGCCGCACGTCCGGATCATGGCCACGGGGCGTTCGGACTACCCGAACCAGATCAACAACGTGCTCTGCTTCCCGGGCATCTTCCGCGGCGCTCTCGACGCGGGCGCCCCGGCAATCACGGAGGAGATGAAGCTGGCGGCGGCAATGGGCATCGCCAACGTGGTCACCGACGAAGACCTGTCCGAGGACTACATCATCCCCAGCGTCTTCAACCGAGACGTCGCTCCCGCGGTCGCCGAGGCCGTGGTCGAGGAAGCGAATCGGGCCGGCATTGCGCGGATCTCGACGGAAACCGGGACGTTCGCGACCGTGGATGTGTGATGACTTGTTGCTTGTTGCTTGTTCCTGGTTCCCCGGGGTAAGGGACACGGATCGATGAGAGTTCTGGTTACCGGAGCGAGTGGGCTGATCGGATCGACCCTCTGCGACGCCCTTCTCGCCCGCGGTGACGAGGTCGTTGGGCTCAGTCGCGACCCCGAGAAAGCCCGCTCGACCAACCCGACCGTGCGCTGGTTCGCCTGGCAGCCGACGCTCGAGCGCCCCCCGGCCGAGGCCTTCGAGGGAGTCGACGCGGTCGTCAACCTGATCGGGGAGCCGATCAACCAGCGCTGGACCGAGGAGTCGAAGCGACGGATCATGGAGAGCCGCCGCGCCGCAACCCACAATCTCGTGCAGGCGATCGGGTCGCTTGAGACGACGCCGAAGGTGCTGGTCAGCCAGTCCGCTGTCGGCTTCTACGGTGACCGCGGCGACGCGATCATCGACGAGTCGGCGCCGCCGGGCTCGGATTTCGCGGCCGAGGTCGCGGTCGAGTGGGAGAGTGCCGCCCACGAGGCCGACGGTCTGCTCCGCGTCGTCGTGGCTCGGACTGGGCTCGTACTCGACCCTCGAGAAGGCCTGCTGAAGCAACTGCTGACGCCGTTCAAGCTAGGGGTCGGGGGGCCGATCGGAGGCGGCGATCAGTACATGTCATGGATCCACATCGACGACGAGATCGCGCTTCTGCTCTGGGCGCTCGACGTCGAAGAGGTGAATGGCACGCTCAACGCGGCTTCGCCAAACCCGGTCACGAACCGCGAGTTCGCCACGACCTTGGGCCGGGTGCTGAACCGCCCGGCGCTTGTACCGGTGCCCAGCTTCGCGCTCAGCCTCATGCGCGGACGCGAGCTGGCCGAGACGATCAGGGGCGGCCAGCGTGTGCTGCCCCGTCGCGCGCTCGACCTGGGGTTCACGTTCAAGCACCCGGAGCTGAAGCCAGCCCTCCGCGATCTGCTGTGAAGACGCGGGTGCGGGCGAGCGCCGCCCTGGGCACGCTGCTGCTCTCCGTCTTGATCGCGGCCTGCGCTTCGCGCATGCAGGCCAATGGGGCCACTACTCCCCTGGGGCGATCGGCCAGCTCGCCCGTGAGATCGTCGGCGAGCGGCTCCCACGTCTTCGTGATCGTGCTCGAGAACCGCGAGTTCGGCCAGGTCATCGGAAACAAGCAAGCGCCGTACGTCAACGGGCTCGCCCGGCGCGGAGCGCTGGCGCTGCGCTACTTCGCCATCAGCCATCCCTCGCTGCCCAACTACCTCGCGATCGTCGGCGGCTCGACCTTCGGAATCCACAGCGATTGCACGACGTGTTCGGCCCGAGGCCCCAACCTGGCGTCACAGCTGGCCGACGCGGGCATCTCCTGGCGCGCGTACATGGAGGGAATGCCCAGCAGCTGCTATCCGGGCGGCATGGCCGGACGCTACGCGAAGAAGCACAACCCGTTCGCCTACTTCCCATCGATCACCGGCGACCCCCAGCGATGCGCGAACATCGTGCCGGGCAGCCGCCTCGACGGCGATCTCGCTCGCGGAGACCTGGCGGCCTTCAACTGGATCACGCCCGATCTCTGCCATGACGGTCACGACTGCGGGATCGGCGCAAGCGACCGCTATCTGAGAGGCCTGCTGCAAAAGCTGCTGCCCGAACTGGGCCCGAATGGGTTCTTCGTCCTCACCTTCGACGAGGGGGTAAGCGACAAGGGGTGCTGCGGAGCGGCCAGAGGTGGGCGAGTCGCGACGATCCTGGTCGGCCCGGGAATCCGCTCCGGCGCCCGGCTCGCGAAGGCCTACAACCACTACTCGCTGCTGCGGACCCTCGAGGACGCCTTCTCGCTTCCCCACATCCGCAAGGCCGCCGGGGCACGATCGATGCGCGCGGCCTTCAGCAGCTTTCCGTCCCTGCGGCGTTAGCGCGGCGCGTCCAGTTTGACCGGGAAGACGGGGAGCCCGTCGCTGACCCGGTAACCGGAGACCGCGTTGAGCGTCGTATCGCCATCGCCGTCGATTGAGTAGGTGCCAAGCACCGAGTGGCGATCTCGGGTCGAGAGAACTTCGTCGGTCACGGCGTGTCGATCGTCGCCGTTTGAGCCAGCGCGGCGGATCGCGTCCAGCAGCAGCGCCATCGACTCGTATCCATAGCCGGCGGCGGGATCGGCGGCAAATCCATAGCGCCTGTCATAACTGCGCAGGAACCTTTGCCCTTCGGGAGGAAGAAGCGACGGGGCGATGAAGGGGGACGTGACGCGCAGCTGGCTCGGCGCGATCGAGGCGCTTCGTGACAAGGCGGGGCCGATGAGCGTGTCCGAAGCGATGATCGCGCGCGGCGGTAGGCCGCTCGTTGCTCTCGAGAACCCATCCGGCCCACCGCCGTAATAGTCGAGGTCGACACCTCCGCCCTCTCCTGCCCCGAGCCCGAGGCGGGCCGCCTCCTGGTCGAACGCGTCCGCCAGAGTCTTGCCGAAGACCGAGCCGTCGGTGATCGAGCCGACGCGCTTCGCGCCCAGCTGCTTCGCCCACAGGGCGGCGGCGCGCGCCTGCACGTCGTCGTCTGGCACGACGCGCGCAAAGGTCCGACGGCCGCTGGGCCGATAGCGGTCGGGGTTGGCGTTGCCGACCGGGGGGATGCGGGTCAGGTCTACCGCCGTGCTGGCGGGCGAGATCTGCACGATCTCGGCCTGGTTCGTGATCGGCAGCGAGGCCCGCGTCGCGCCCGAGTCCAGGTCGCCGATGTAGCCGATCGCGGTCACGTCCTCGGCCGCACGGCGGGCGTTCGCGGCGGCGCGGGCGAGGTTCCATTGGCCCCCGACGGTGTCGTCGAGGTAGACCCCCCGCACCTTCAGCCTGCCCACCCTTCCCCCGGCGTCGGCCAGCGCCAGCTTGGCGCCGTTGACGATCGCCTGACCGGCAGCGGCGCGGTCCCCGTTCATCGGAGCGCTGACGTAGACGGTCAACGTCTTTGGCCCCGTCCCGCCACCCCCGCCACCCCCGCAACCGCCACCCACGAGCATCAGCACGACGATCGCGGCGACCGCGGCCAACCCCCGACTCAACCGAAGAACACCTCCGCCTCCCTGTAGAGCGACTCGGGGACCAACTTCAGCTCGGCGGTCGCCTCGGAGAGCTGGACAAGGGTGATGTCGGTCCCCCGCAGCGAGGTCATCATTCCCCAGCGGCCTTCATGGGCGGCGTCGATCGCGTGCAAACCGAAGCGCGTGGCGAGCACACGATCGAATGCCGTCGGGGTTCCGCCCCGCTGCACATGCCCAAGCACCGTCGCCCGCGCCTCCTTGCCGGTACGGCGCTCGATCTCCCCCTCGAGCCAGTGGGCGATGCCGCCGAGGCGAACGTGGCCGAACTGGTCGCGGGGGGCGTCCTGCGCCTCCGGCACGCCCCCCTTGGGCTCGGCGCCCTCGGAGACGACGACAATCGGCGCGTACTGGCTTTCGAAGCGCCGCTCGATGTAGGCACAGACCTTCTCGATGTCGAACTGCTGCTCGGGGATCAGGATCACGTTGGCGCCGCCGGCCAGGCCGGAGTGAAAGGCGATCCAGCCGGCATGGCGCCCCATCACCTCGATGATCAAGACCCGTTGATGGCTCTCGGCGGTGGTATGGAGGCGGTCGATCGCCTCCATCGCGATGTTGACCGCGGTGTCGAAGCCGAAGGTGTAATCGGTGGCGCCGAGGTCGTTGTCGATCGTCTTCGGCACGCCGACGACGTCGACTCCCCGCTCGCCGAGCTTGCTGGCGACCCCGAGCGTGTCCTCGCCCCCGATCGCGATCAGGCCCTCGATCCGCTCGGCGGCAAGGTTGGCGACGATCCGTTCCGCGCCGTCATCGTTCTCAAGCGGATTGGTGCGCGAGGACCCGAGGATCGTGCCGCCGCGAGGCAGGATCCCCCTCACCTCGGGCACCCCCAGCGGCCGGTAGTCGCCCTCCAGCGGACCGCGCCAGCCGTCGCGGAAGCCGATGAACTCGTGCCCGTACTCGGCGACGCCCTTGCGAACGATCGCCCGGATCACTGCGTTGAGCCCGGGACAGTCCCCACCGCCGGTGAGCACGCCTATTCGCATGCCGCGACTGTATCGGCGTCGCTCACCGGGAGTGAGCAAGCGCACAGCATCGGGCGCCGGCGCTCCCTAGGCTCGCCAGCTAGGGTGAGACAGCAACACGGAGAAGGGGAGCGATGAACGAGCAGACGATCGACCTGGAAGCGGTCAAGCAGGTGCAGCAGAAGATCTGGTCGGCGGGCGACTTCTCGATGGTCGCCGGAACGGTCGGCATTGTCGGCGAGGAGCTGTGTGAGGCTGTCGAGGTCCTTCCCGACGAACGCGTCCTCGACGTCGCCTGCGGCAGCGGCAACACGACGATCCCGGCGGCACGTCGGGCCTGGGGCAACACGATTGGTCTCGACTATGTGCCCGAGCTTCTCGAGCGAGGCCGCGAGCGTGCCGCGGCCGAGCGCCTCGAGATCGAGTTCGTCGAGGGGGACGCCGAGAACCTGCCCTTCGACGACGCCTCCTTCGACGTCGTTCTTTCGTCGTTCGGCGCGATGTTTGCTCCCAATCAACAGCGCACGGCGGACGAGCTGCTCAGAGTCTGCAAGCCGGGCGGCCGGATCGGGATGGCAAATTGGGTGCCCGACGGTTTCGTGGGCGACATGTTCATGACCACCGCCAAGCACGCGCCAATGCCACCCAATGTTGACCCTCCGATCCTCTGGGGTACCGAGGACCGGCTGCGGGAGCTGTTTGGGGATCGTGTCTCCTCGCTGGAAATCGAACGTGCCACGGTCTAGACAGGGCTTTCGCTCGGTCGACCATTGGATCGAGTTCTTCCGCACATACTTCGGCCCTACGATCATGGCCTTCCAGCGGGTTGGCGAGGACGGCGAGGAGGCGCTGGAGTCGGACCTGCGGGAACTGCTGGAGCGCTCCAACGTCGTCGGCGACACGGCGCTGGTCGTCTCGCCCGATTACCTGCGGGTTGTCGCAACCCGCGCCTAGCGCGCCAGCCGGCAGCCGTTAGGACCGCAGCCGCTCTCGGAGCGGCTGCGTCAGCTTGACCAGCACTCCGATCAGCAGAACGGTGAAGAAGACCAGGCCGGCGACCGGGCCTCCCTGCCCGAAGGCGTAGGAGATCACCATCGCCGACAGGGCCAAAAAGAGGGACACGACAAGGGGCATCGGCGGGAATCCTAGATGAGTGATTCGATGGCGTGCGTGGATCGTCGAATGGCTCATCTACCTGCGAGGGCGGCGCGAACCTCCCGCAGGAAGGCACCTGCGGCCTCGGCGCCGGCCGATGCGTCGGCGGCCTCGGAAACCTCGCGCACGAGGCGTGTGCCGATGATCACGCCATCGGCAATTTGCCCGACCGCGGCGGCCTGCTCGGGCGTCCCGATGCCGAAGCCGACCGCGACCGGCACCTCAGCGTCCTCCTGTGTGGCCCGAACCAGCTCCGCGAGCTCGGGCGGCAGCTCGTCGCGCTCGCCGGTCACACCGGCGACGGAGACGACGTAGACGAAGCCGCGCGCCGACTCGCAGATGCGACGGCGACGCTCGGGCGGCGTGGTGGGCGCGACGAGGGGAATGAGCGCCAGACCCTCGGCCTCCAGCGCCTCTCCGACCTCCCCCGATTCCTCGAGCGGCAGGTCGGGAACGATCGCGCCCGCGGCGCCGACCGCCGCGAGGCGCCCGGCGAAGCGGCGCGGCCCGAGCGCCAGCACCATGTTCACGTAACACATGGCGACCGAGGGAACGCCCTCGCCGAGCGCGTCACATGCCTCCAGGGAGCCGTCGAGGTCGGCTCCGTTCTCAAGCGCCGCGGTTGCCGCGGCGTGGATGACGGGCCCGTCCGCGAGCGGGTCGGAGAAGGGCACGCCGACCTCGACCAGGTCGGCCCCGCCGTCGGCGTAGGCGCGGGCCACCCCCAGGGCTCCCTCGCGATCGGGAAAGCAACCCATCATGTAGGGCATCAGCGCCGCGCGACCCTCCTGGCGCGCCGCCGCGAAGGCGGCCTCGACCGTCTCCACACCGGTCGAGGTCCTGGTCGCGTCAGCCATCGAGCTTCTCCAGGGCGTCGAGAGCCTCCGCGAGGTCCTTGTCTCCGCGGCCAGACAAACAAACAACGTCATAGCCCGGCACGTCCTCAGCTTTGCTTCCGGGCGTGCCGGGTTGGTTCCCACCTTGCTCAGGCCCTGGTCTGCCCAGAATCGTTGAGCAGCCAGGCGATCGCGTGCGCGGCCTCGAGCGCCGGCACGATCCCTTCGAGGCGCGAGAGCTCACGAAATGCGAGCAGTGCCTCGGCATCGGTGACCGACTCGTATCGGGCTCGACCGCTGTCGCGCAATTGGGCGTGTTGAGGGCCAACCCCCGGATAGTCGAGCCCAGCCGAGATCGAGTGGGCTTCGAGGATCTGACCGTCCTCGTCGCTGAGCACCGACGACAGCGAGCCGTGCAGCACCCCGGTGCGCCCGGCGACCAGCGAGGCTCCGTGGCGCCCGCTCTGGAGGCCATCGCCGCCGGCCTCCACCCCGATCAGCTCGACCTCGTCCTCCAGGAAGGCGGTGAAGGTCCCGATCGCGTTCGATCCGCCGCCCACGCAGGCGATTACCCGCGCCGGAAGCGTTCCCTCCGCCTCCAGCGCCTGGCGGCGAGCCTCGTCGCCGATCACCCGCTGCAGGTCGCGGACGAGGGCCGGGAAGGGGGCTGGGCCGACCACCGACCCGATCACGTAGTGGGTGTCGGCGGCGTTTGCGACCCAGTCGCGGATCGCGGCGCTCACCGCCTCCTTCAGGGTCCTCGCCCCGGCCTGCACAGGCACGACCTCGGCGCCGAGGAGGTTCATTCGCTCGACATTGGGGTGCTGCCGTCGCATGTCCTCGGTGCCCATGTAGACGACGCAGTCGAGATCGAGCAGCGCGCATGCGGTCGCGGTGGCCACGCCGTGCTGACCGGCGCCGGTCTCGGCGATCACCCGGCGCTTGCCCATTCGGCGGGTCAGAAGCGCCTGGCCGACGGCGTTGTTGATCTTGTGGGCGCCTGTGTGGGCGAGGTCCTCCCGCTTCAGGTAGACCGTCCTTCCGGCCCGTTCGGAGAGCCGGGCGGCGCGGTAGAGCGGCGTCGGGCGGCCGATGAAGTCGAGATGAAGCCGCCCCAGCTCGGATTTGAACTCGGGGTCCGTTCGCGCCTGCGACCATGCCTCAGTCAGCTCATCGAGCGCCGCCACCAGCGTCTCGGGGACGAAGCGCCCGCCGTAGGGCCCGAACCGCTCCTCGATCGCCGTGCTCACAACCACTCTTGTTCGCGCTCGGCCATCGACAATGCTCCCCGCTTGAGCCTCGCGCTCACTTCGCCGGGGCTGGTGAGACGCGCGCCGACTCGATGAAGGAGGCCATCAGCTCGTGGTCCTTGCGACCGGGCTCTGCCTCCACGCCGCTCGCTACGTCGACCGCGAAGGGATGGGCGACCTCGGTCGCGGCCGCGACGTTGTCCGGCCGCAGTCCGCCGGAGAGGATCGTCGGGATCTCGGAGCGGCGGGCGGCAAGCAGATCCCAGTCAAACGTCTCCCCGGTCCCGCCCCGGAGATCGCCGTGGCGAGTGTCGAACATGTGAAAGTCGGTCCGGTAGTGGTCGGCCCCGCGGACGTCCGCCGCGCTGGAGACGTGGATCGCCTTGATCACCTTGGCGCCGGTGCGGCGGGCGACCTCGGTGCAGAAGGACGGGCCCTCCTCGCCGTTGAGCTGCACGATCGAGAGGCCCTCGTCGGCGACCGCGACCTCGACCTGTTCGAGCTTCGGGTTCACGAATACCCCGACCACCTCGCACTGGCGGCGCAGCTGGGCGCCGATCTCGGCCGCGGTCGCGGAGTCGCAACTGCGTGGGCTTTCCTCGTAATGGACGAGGCCTATTGCCCATGCCCCGAGCCGCACGGCCTCGCGCGCGTCCTCGAGATTCGTGATGCCGCAGATCTTGACCTTCACAGGTCAAGGGTAAGGGGTGGGCCAATGGCGGCGAAGCCGCCGCAATTGTTTGTGTGGGCGCTAACGCCCCAGAGGAGAGCCGCTGGCGCCGACGCTGCTTGGGCGGTCGCCGAGGGTGACCGTGAGGCTCTTCGTGTCGGCGCCGCGGCGGACGGTGACGTCGAGGGTGTCGCCGGGCTTGGCGGAGTTGACGATGTTGACCACCTGGTCCATCGAGCTGATCTTGTGGCCGTTGATCTCGGTGATGATGTCGCCGCCCAATTCCATGTTGGACCCCTGAATCGTCGCGGCGGTGCGACCGCCGCGGATCCCGGCTTTCGCCGCCGGGCCACCGTTGACGGCCTGCTGTACGAGAACTCCGGAGTCGACCGGGAGATTGAGCGCCTGCGCGATGTCGGGGCTGATCGTCGCCCCGGTGATGCCGAGGAACGCGTGCTCGACCTTGCCGTTGCGCTCGAGCTGGGAGACGACCTGGTGCGCGGTGTTGCTGGGAATCGCAAACCCGATACCCACAGAGCCGTTGCCGCCGCCCGTCTCGATCTGAGACGTGATGCCGATCACCTGACCCGAGGAGTTGATCAGCGGACCGCCGGAGTTGCCCGGGTTGATCGAGGCGTCGGTCTGGATCACGTTGGAGATCGCGAACCCGTTGGGGGCCTGGATCTGGCGCTGGAGGGCCGAGACGATCCCCGTGGTCGCTGTTTGGTCGAGCCCGAAGGGGTTGCCGATTGCCACAACCGGGTCACCGACCTGAACGCTCGAGGAGTCGCCGAGCGGTAGCGGATGCAGGTCGGATGAAGGCGCGTCGATCTTCAGCAGCGCGAGGTCTGTGGCCGGGTCCCTTCCCACCACCTGGGCGTCGTAACTCCTGTTGCTGCTGCCGAGCTTCACGCGAATCGTCTGGGCCCCGGCGACCACGTGGTTGTTGGTGAGGATGTGCCCGTCGGTGTCGATCACGAAACCGGACCCGGTTGCGGTGCCCCCGCCTCGGGGGGGGCCGAATAAGTCGAACGGAGAGGACGGTTTGGTGGCCTGCTGGGCCTGGATGAACGCGACCCCGGCCGAGTCGGCCTTGTAGATCTTCGCCACCGTGTCGCCGGGGCCCCTGGTCAATTTGGCATTGACCGGCGCCGGAGTGAGTGGCGGCGGCAGTGTGTCGTTGCTCGAGGACGCGTGGACGAGGCCGGCGGCGATCGCGATCCAGCCGAAGAGCGCGACCACCAAGCCGCCGACCACTCCGGCTCCGAAGGGGGTGCGGGAGAAGCTCTTTGTCTTCTCGACCATCGCCGCGATGATCGCCCGAGGCCGTGATCCGCCGCTAAAGAGAGTCCTAAGCGCAGCTAAATAACGAAGCTCGCTCGGCTAGGGAAGCGGCTGCTCGCGGGTCGATTCCTCGGGGCCCGCGAGCTCGCGCGTCTTCGCCTCGGTATCGGTGGCGCGCATCAGCGCCTCGCCGATCAGCACAGCGTCGACGCCCACCCGGTCGAGCTCCTCGAGCTGGCCGCGATCCGAGATCCCGCTCTCCGCAACCACCGTCTTGCCGGCCGGGACGTCGGGCATCAGCTCGAACGTGGTCGAGATGTCCACCTGCCCGTTCTCGAGGTCGCGATTGTTGATCCCGATTACGGCCGCGTCTAGCTCCAGCGCCCGCTCCAGCTCCTCGTCATCGTGAACTTCGACCAGCGGGTCAAGGTCGAGGGCCAGAGCCTCGGCGTGCAGAGTCGCCAGCTGCTCGTCGTCGAGCGCCCGCACGATCACCAGCACCGCATCGGCCCCATTGGCCGCCGCCTCGTAGAGCTGGTACGGATCGACGACGAAGTCCTTGCGAAGGATTGGAAGGTCGCAGGCCTCGCGCGCGGCCCGCAGGTCGTCCAAATTTCCGCCGAAGTGCGCCTCGTCTGTGAGCACCGAAAGCGCGGCGGCGCCACCACGTTCAAACGCCTGCACCGTCCCGGCCACCGGTGCGTCGGTCTCGATCGCTCCGACGCTCGGCGAGCGGCGCTTGAATTCGGCGATCAGCGAGAGACCGGGGCGAACCAGGGCCTCCATGAACGGCCGGTCCTCACCGCGACTTTCAAGCCGGCTCTCGAGGTCGGTCAGCGGGACCTGCTCACGTCTCCGCTCGACTCCCTCTGTGGCCGTCGAAATGAGCTGCTCGATCAGGCTCATCGTGCGGAGCAGATGCTAACCGGCGAGCTTGCCGGTCTGCTCGATCAATCCCTCAAGCACGCTCGATGCCGCCCCCGAGTCGATCGCCTCACGCGCCCTCTCCACCCCGGCGCCCAGGTCGCCCGCCTGGCCGCCGACGTAGATCGCCGCACCGGCGTTGAGCAGCACGACGTCGCGGGCCGGGCCCGCGGCACCTTCGAACACCGAGCGGATCAGCTTCGCGTTCTGCGCCGGCTCTCCACCGGCGATCTCCTCGGTTGGGGCCTCGGCCAGTCCGAACTGACCCGGCTCGACGAACCATTCCTCCGTACGACCGTCCCCCACCTCGATCACCCTGGTGCGGGTTGAGATCGAGAGCTCGTCGAGGTTGTCCTCGGCGTTCACGACGAGCGCCGAATCGGCACCCAGGCGCAGAAGCGCTTCGGCGATCGTCTCCTGGTGGCGGCGGTCGGAGACCCCGAGCAGCTGCCGCGTCGCGCCGGCCGGGTTGGTGAGCGGTCCGAGGAAGTTGAAGATCGTGCGCACTCCCAGCTCCTTGCGGACCGGGACGACGTTGGCCATCGATTGGTGGTGGCGGGGGGCGAACATGAACCCGAATCCGACCTCGTCGATACAGCGAGCGATCTCCATCGGGCCCAACTCGATCGAGACGCCCAAGGCCTCCAGCACGTCGGCGGAGCCGCTGCGGCTCGTGCTTGAGCGGTTGCCGTGCTTGGCGACCGCGCACCCCGCCGCCGCCGCGACCAGCGCCGCGGCGGTCGAGATGTTGAAGGTCGAGGGCCCGCCCCCCGTCCCCGCGGTGTCGACAAGGTCGTCGCGCCCGGACGGCACCTCGTCGGCCAGGGAGCGCATCGTGCGCGCCAGGCCGACCAGCTCCGGCACGGTCTCCCCTTTTGCCCGCAGCGCGATCAAAAACGCAGCGGTCTGGACCTCTGCGGTGCGGCCCTCCATGATCTCGGCCAGGACAGCGGCGGCGTGATCGGTGGTCAGATGGTCGCCGGCGCAGACGGCGTCGATCGCTCGCGTGACGATGTCGTTAGGCACGTTCCTCGTTCCTCGTTCCTCGTTCCTCGTTGCTGCGGACCAGCAGCCGGTTCTCCGAGCAACGAGCAATGAGTAACGAGCTACTCATTTAGAAAGTTCGCCAACAGTTGCTTCCCGTGCGGCGTGAGCACTGACTCGGGGTGAAACTGCACCCCTTCCGCCGGCAGCTCGCGATGGCGGACGCCCATCACGACGTCGCCGAGGCTGGCGCTGAGCTCGAGCGCATCCGGCAGCTCGGGGTCGGCGACCAGCGAGTGATAGCGGCCGGCGACCAGCGGGCTCGGCAGGCCGTCGTAGATCGTGCGGCCGTCGTGCTCGACCTCGGCGTCCTTACCGTGGATCGGCTCGCCCCGCACCGTCCGTCCCCCGAACGCCTCGACCAGCGCCTGGTGGCCGAGGCAGACCCCGAGCACCGGCGTGCCGCCGCACGCGAAGGCCTCGATCGCCTCGACCGAGATCCCGGCCTCGGCGGGTGTGCAGGGCCCAGGCGATACGACGAGCCGGTCGGGTTGGCGCTCCTGCAGCTCCTCGACCTTCGCCCGGTCGTTGCGGACCACCTCGACCTCAGCACCCAGCTCCCCCAGGTACTGGACCAGGTTGTAGGTGAAGGAGTCGTAGTTGTCGATGATGAGGACTTTCACCACACCTGATGTTCGCGCTCGGCCTCGCACAATGCTCTCCTCTTGAGCCTCGCGCTCACGGCCAGTCTGGCTGCTCGCACGCAAGCTCGACGGCTCTGAATATGGCTTTGGCCTTGTTCACGGATTCGTTGTACTCGTAGGCGGGCTTGGCGTCGGCCACGGTGCCGCCCCCCGCCTGCACGTGGATCTGCCCGTCCTTGACCACAACGGTGCGGATATGGATCGCGGTGTCGAGGTCGCCGCCCCAGGACAGGTAGCCAATCGCGCCGCCGTAGGAGCCGCGCTTCTGGGTCTCGAGCTCGTCGATGATCTGCATCGCGCGCACCTTCGGCGCCCCGGACAGCGTTCCGGCGGGCAGCGACGCGCGCAGGACGTCCATCGCCCCGATCCCCTCACGAAGCGTCCCCGAGACCTGGCTGACGATGTGGAGGACGTGCGAGTAGGTCTCGACGACCATCAGCTCGTCGACGTTCACCGACCCGTACTCGCATACGCGCCCGAGGTCGTTGCGCCCAAGGTCGACGAGCATCACATGCTCGGCCCGCTCCTTGGGATCCGCGATCAGACGCGCGGCAAGGCGCCGGTCCTCTTCCTCGCTCGAGCCACGCGGATAGGTCCCGGCGATCGGCCGAGTCTCGACCCGGTCTCCAGTCACCTTCACCAGCGGCTCCGGGGACGCACCGGCAACCTGGAAGTCGCCGAATTCGAGGAAGTACATGTACGGGGACGGGTTGACGGCGCGGAGCCCGCGGTAGATCGACAGCGCCTCCACCGGGGCGGGGGCACTGAAGCGCTGCGAGGGGACGACCTGAAACGCGTCGCCCGCGTAGATGTACTCGATGATCCTCTCGACCGCGCCCTCGAACCGTTCGCGGGGCATGTTCGACTCGAACTGCGGTGGCTCGGCGACCCGCGGCTCGGACGGCGACGGGACCGGCCCGCGCAACCGTTGTCGCACGTCCGCTATCGCCGCCGCCGCGCGCTCGTAGGCCGCGTCGATCCCGCCTTCGTCGTCGGCAAACGCGCAGGCGAGGATGGTCAGCTCGTGGCGCAGATGGTCGAACGCGAGCATCACGTCGCTGATCATCAGCGCCAAGTCGGGCATCCCGAGCGGATCTGGGTTGGGCTCCCCCAGCGGCTCCACGGTCCTTACCAGGTCGTAGCCGAAGAAGCCGACGGCGCCGCCGGCGAAGGGCGGCAGGTCGTCGACCGGCACCAGCTGGAAGCGATCCAGGTACTCGGCGACCGCGGCGTAGGGATCGGGAGCGTCGTGCTCGGCATCGGCGGGTCCGCCGTCGAGCGCCGATTCGCCGCGCCACTCCGAGAGCACGCCGTCGGCCCAGCGCAGTACCGCCCGCGGCCGGAAACCGAGAAACGACCAACGTCCGACCTGACCCTGTTCGGCCGACTCGAGCAGGAAGCAGGGCCCGTCGCCGCGCAGCTTCAGCAACGCGGAGACGGGGGTCTCGCAATCGTCGATCAGGCGCATCCGCACCGGCACCACGTTGCCCTTCTGCGCCAGCTCGCGCGCGGTTGCGAGATCGGGTTCGAGCCCGGCGAGATCAGAGACGACGGCCATTGAGGACCTCCAGGACGGCGCTCCGGTCGATGTCGCGGGAGAGCAGCAGGACGCTCAGGTGGTAGAGCAGGTCGGCGGCCTCCTCGGCGACCCGCTGGTCCGATTCCTCGCGCGCCGCCCTGGTCACCTCCTCGGCCTCCTCCGTCACCTTGGCGCCGATTCGTCCGGGATCGGAGAGCAGCTCAACCGTGTAGCTGCCCGGGAGCCGCTCGAACTTACGGTCGCGCAGCGTTCGCTCTAGGACCGCGAGCGCCTCGTGGTCCGCGGGCTCCGGCTCTCCTTCGGCGCGCGGGGCGTCCGTCCCGGTGGCCGCCGCCCCACCCAGCTCGCGGTAAAAGCAGGATCGCTCGCCGGTGTGACACGCCGGGCCACTCGATTCGACCAACGCGACCAGCGCGTCCCCGTCGCAGTCGTAGCGGATCTGGCGCAGGCGCTGGACGTTTCCCGAGCTCCCCCCCTTGTGCCACAGCTCCTGGCGGGAGCGGCTGAAGAAGTGGATCTCGCCGGTCTCCAAGGTGCGCCGCAGCGCCTCCTCGTTCATGTATGCGTGCATCAGCACCTCGCCGCTGGCCTGGTCCTGAATCACGCAGGGGACGAGCCCATGCTCGTCGAAAGCGATTCCCTCAAACATGCAGGCAGTTTACGAGCCGCCGACCGGCGCTCCGAGAACGCCACTGCAGCTCAGGGCGGTGGGTATCGCTCAGCCGGCGTCGACAGCCATGCGACTGCGCGCCCGTTCGCGCAACCCGTCCTCGAAGAACGCGTAGCCGAATCGGGCCTCTTCCTTGGCGAAGTACATCGCCATATCGGCGTCGGCGAGCAGCTCGCCTGGCCTGATCCCGGGGTCGCGGGTGAGCGCGATGCCGACGCTGGGTGTGACCGCGAGGCTTCTGCCCTCGACCTCGATCGGCTTCGGAACGACCTCGACGATCCGCTTCGCGAGCTGTGTCGCCCCATCCTCGTTCATCGCCTCGCAGAGGACCGCGAACTCGTCCCCTCCCAGCCTGCTGACGACGTCTGTCGGCCGCACGAGGGCCGTGAGCCGCTTGGCCACCGCGACGAGCAGGTAGTCGCCGGCGTCGTGCCCGTGGGTGTCGTTGACGCGCTTGAAGCCGTCGAGGTCGAGATAGAGCATCGTGATCGGCTTGCGCTCGCGGCGCTGCCGGTTCAAAGCCAGGACCATCCTCTCCTCCAGCACGCCGCGGTTCGGCAGGCCGGTCAGCTCGTCGTGCGAGGCCCGATGGGTGAGGCGGGCCTCGACCTCCTTGCGCTCGCTGACGTCCTGCATCTGTGAGAGCAGATACATCGGCTTGCCCTCGCTGTCGCGGACGATCGTAGTGCTGAGACTTATCCAGATCACATGACCGTCGGCGTGGAAGTAGCGCTTCTCGGTCTGGAAGCGATCGCGTAGGCCTTCGACCATCTCCTGCAGCGCGTTTATGTCCTTCGGCAGGTCGTCGGGATGGGTGATGTCGCCGAAGCCCATTCCGACCAGCTGGTCCTGCGGATAACCGGTCAGCTCCGAAAGGGCCCGGTTCGCGCGCAGCCAGCGTCCCTCCAGGCTCACGATCGCCATTCCGATCCCGGCATCGTCGAAGGCGCTACGGAACCGCTGGTTTGCTTGGTGCAGCGCCTCCTCGGATCTGCGTCGCTCGCTGATGTCGTGAACGAAGGCGTTGAAACGGAGGCCGTGCGAGGTCTGCAGGGTGGAGAAGCTGAGCTCGACTGGAAATCGGATTCCGTTGCGGCGAGCGGCTGTGATCTCGATCCGGCGTCCGAGCAGGCGGTGGTCGCCATCGAGCATCCGTTGCAGGCCCGGCTCGTAGTGGCCGCGATCCTCAGCGGGGAGGATCGTCTCCGCGAGCGATTCGCCCAGCGCCTCCTCGCGGGACCAACCGAAGTCGCGCTCGGCCTGGGAGCTCCATTCGACGATCTTGCCGTCCTCGTTCATCGAGATGAACGCTTCCTGGGCCGAGTTGAGGATCGAGCGCGAAAGCTCCTCGCGCTCGCGGATGCGGCGCATCAGGTGGATACCGGTTATCCCCAGCGCCCCGCTCATGATCGAGTCAAGCGCCGCGCGGCCAAGCTCCGACGACGGATATTTCGAGCCGGGATCGAGAACCACAGGCAAACCGATCGCGAGCGCGCAGCCGACGACCGAGAGAAGGACTTGATTGAGGGTTCCGTAGAGCGCGAACCAGAACACCGGGAGCAGGATCAGCCCCGTGAACACCGACGCGCTGCCGCCGGTTGCGTCGCGTATGAGCGCCGCGATCACGTAGAGCAGCAAGATCGGGATCGCCTGCCCGCCGGCCGGCAGCCGCGACCATGGCAAAACGTAGGCCGAGCCAACAATCAGGCCGAATAGAGCCCACGAGAGCGTGACCTCGGTGGTCATGCCGTGGTAGGCGAACGGCACGACCGTGAGCGTCACCAGGAGAAGGGCGACGAAGGGCGCGAGCCGGAGCGCCAGGTCTCCCTCCTCGAAGGGGCGCGCCTCACGGGGGGCGCCGTGATCGAACCTGCGATCTAGCTGCGAAACGTACATCGGTCTCCTCGCCGCGAACTACTCTCGGCCGGCCTCTAGCTGGCCACAATCAAAGGAAAGACGCTCAGGCTCATGGCTACCTGAGTACGAGGAGTTATTCGGCCATCTGTTCGATGCGCTTGATACCTAGAACTGAAAGATCGCGCCCAGTTGTGAAGGGCCGCGACACAAAGTGTCGCGGCACAGGTGAGTTGGGCGGCGACACAGAGTGTCGCCGCAGATGCATGTCAGGCCGCGAAGCGGCCGCAAGAGATGTCAGGCGGCGAAGCCGCCGCAAGTCATTCAATCCCCAGCCGATCGAGCAGACTCTCGTCGCGACGCCAGCGCCGCCGCACCTTGACCTGCAGGTCGAGGTGCACGCGGGCTCCGAGCTCCCGCTCGAGTTCGCGCCGTGCCGCCGTCCCGACCTCCTTCACCTTGCTGCCGCCCGCTCCGATCAGGATCCCCTTCTGCGAGTCGGATTCGACCCAGACCTCGGCCCGCACCGTGATCAAACCATCCTCCCGGCCCTCCAGATCGGAGACCGCGACCTCAACCGAGTGAGGAATCTCATCCCTGGTCCGGTTCAACACCTGCGCACGAATCAGCTCCGCCAGCAGCACGTCGCTCGGCTGATCGCTGCGCTGCTCGGGCGGATACAGGTAGTGCCCTTCCGGCATCAGCTCGGCCAGTCGACGAAGCAGCGGCTCGAGCCCGGCTCCGGTCTTGGCGCTGATCGGGAACACCTCGTCGACCGACCCCAGCTCCGCGGCGGCGGTGAGCACCTCCGTCGTCTGCGGCTTGCCGATCCGATCGCATTTGTTGACCGTGCAGAGCACCGGTAGATCGGCCCTCGCGCCGAGCAGGGCGCGGTCGATAAAGCGGTCGCCGGGACCGACGCCCTCCTCCCCATTGACGACCAGCAGGACCGCGTCCGAATCGGCCAGCTCTCGTTCTACCCGCCGCTGCATCCGCTCGGTGAGCACGTCGCGCGGCCGCTGAACGCCCGGAAGGTCTACGAGAACGATCTGCCAGCCGGACGACTCGTCGGTGCAGATGCCGCGGATCGCCCGCCGGGTCGTCTGCGGCCGATCGGAGACGATCGCCACCCGCGCTCCGACCAGCGCGTTGATCAGCGTCGACTTGCCGACGTTGGGCCTGCCGGCCAACCCCACGAAGCCAGCATCAGTCAATGCCCGCCGCCTCCTCAGCTCCGCCTCCGGGGCGGCGGCGCTCCTGCAGACTGGCCATCGCCTTCGCCTGCAATGCGAGCATCTCTCCGTCATCCACCTCGTGGTCGTATCCGCAGAGGTGCAGGACGCCATGGATGACGGCCTCGCGCAGATTGCTGCACTCGTCGGGACAGACGACGACGTCACCGAGCTCGCGTGGCCCCTGCGACGCCCCCGGGCCGTCGACCGGAAACGCGAGCACGTCGGTGGGGCGATTCATCCCCCGATGCTCGCGGTTGAGATCGCGAATTCGCTCCGGGTGCACTATCTCGACCGCCAGGTGACCGTCATCGACACCGGCCGCTTCGAGCGCGGCCGCGACCACCTCGCCCAGCTCAGCTGGGACGTCGGAGAGGTCGACGCTCAATCGCCCTGCGGCTCGCGCTCTGCGAACTCGCCATAGGCGGCGACGATTCTCTGGACAAGCTTGTGGCGAACGACGTCCTCGCCACCGAAGTGGACGAAGGAGACGTCCTCGACACCGTTGAGGATCTCGCGCACGACGATCAGGCCGGACCGCTTGTCGTGGGGCAGGTCGATCTGGGTGATGTCCCCGGTCACCACCATCTTCGAGTTGAAGCCGAGGCGGGTGAGAAACATCTTCATCTGCTCGGGACTGGTGTTCTGGGCCTCGTCGAGGATCACGAAGGAGTCGTTGAGGGTGCGTCCGCGCATGAATGCAAGCGGTGCCACCTCGATCACCCCCTTCTCGAAGTAGGAGTTGACGCGATCGGGGTCGAGCATGTCGTAGAGGGCGTCGAACAGCGGCCGCAGGTACGGATCGACCTTCGCCTGGATGTCGCCGGGCAAGAAGCCCAGTCGCTCTCCGGCCTCGACCGCAGGGCGGGTGAGGATGATCCGCGTCACCTGGCGCGTCGCCAACGCCGCCGCCGCCATGGCGACGGCGAGAAACGTCTTGCCGGTGCCGGCGGGACCGATCCCGAAGCTGATCGTCTGATCGCGGATCGCGTCCACGTAGCGCTTCTGGTTCAGGGTCTTCGGCGCGACCTTGGTGTTGCGGTGCCGCCAGATCACGTCCTCGAGGATCTCGGCGGGGCTCTCGTGGGCGTCGAGGGCCCCGGTCACCGCCTCGATCGTCCCTGGGGCGATCTCGTGACCCTGCTCGATCAGCTCGACCAGCTCGTCGACGACGGTGGCGGCGGTCTGCACCTCGCCGTCGCCGCCGTCGAGGGTGAGCACGTTTCCCCGCAGGTGCAGATCGCAGTCGAGGTGGCCCTCGAGGCTTCGAAGGACAGCGTCGCCGGAGCCCGCAAGCTCGGCGGCGACCGTGTTGTCGAGGGTTAGCTGCCTACGCGCCAAGCTTTTCGCGCACCACCTGGCTCACCCGCTTGCCGTCCGCCCTGCCTCCGAGCTTCGGCATCACCGACGACATCACCTGGCCCATCTGGCCCAGCTCTGTCGCCCCGGTCTCGGCGATCGCCGCCGATACGAGGTCGGCGAGCTGCTCGTCTGAGAGCTGTTCGGGCAGATAGGCCTCGATCAGTTCCGCCTCGGATTGCTCGGTGTCGGCCTGCTCTGCGCGGCCTCCATCCCTGTACGCCTCCGCCGCCTCGAGGCGCTTCTTGTGCTCCCGCTGCAGGACCGCGACCTCGTCGCCATCGCCGAGCTTTGCATCCTTCTGGAGCGCGTCGACGACCATCCGCAGGGCAGCGGCTCGCTCACGCTCGCCGGCCTTCATCGCCGTGCGCACGTCCTCCTGGACCTTTTCGAGGATGGTCACGCGTTAAGGGTAGAGGGAGCCGAATGCCGGTCTCCCTGGCCACGCTGCACGATCCGCAGCACCACAACCACGGCGATCGCATCGTCGAGTTGACCGAGGACCGGGATGAAATCGGGGATCAGGTCGATCGGGGAGGCGAGATAGGCGACAAGCGCGAGCAGCAGGAGCCGATGCCTCCTCGGCGTGGTCGGATCGGCGGCCAGACGCCGCACGAGCGCCAGCTTGTCGGGGACGGCTCGGGCCAGCCGGCGTGCCTCGGAGATCATCAGGGGGAGTCTGGCACCTCCACGTGCTCCACCTCACCGAGCGGCATCTGCAGGAAGCGGCTGCCCATTTCGCGAAACGCGGTCACGTCGCCGGTACAGAGGAAGCGGTAAGCGCCCTCGCCGCCGCCCGCGGAGTCCAGGTCATTGCTCTCGAGAACCCGTTGCGCCGCCGCGGCGACCGCATGTCCGGCGGTGATCAGGCGCACGTCGCGCCCGAGCATCCGTTGCAGCATCGGGGCAACCAGCGGATAGTGGGTGCAACCGAGGATCAGGGTGTCGATCTCCGCCTCCCGCAGCGGCGCGCAGTAAGACCGCACCGTGTCGACGACGCCCTGATCGAAGGGAAAGCCGTGCTGGATGATCGGCGCAAGGTCGGGCGCGGCGACCTCGGTGACCTCGAGTGCGCGCCCGTAATGGCCCAGGGCGCGGCGGTAGGCGCCAGCCTCCACGGTGGCGGGGGTGGCCAGGACCCCGACGCGGCCGCTCTCTGTGATCGCGGCGGCGATCTCGGCCTCGGGATCGATCACCGTCACCACCTCGACGCCGTGCTCGCCGGCCACCGCGCGCGCCGAGTCGCCGCCTGCGGAGGTGGCCGAGTTGCAGGCGACGATCAGCAGCTTCGCCCCCCGATCGAGCAGAAACCGGCTCACCTGCTCGACCCGTTGACGCAGCTCCCCGGGCTGCTTGATCCCGTAGGGGAAGTGGGAGCTGTCGCCGAGGTAGAGAAAGTCCTCGTGCGGCAACGACACGAGGCATTCGTGCAGCACCGTGAGGCCGCCGACCCCCGAGTCGAAGACCGCGATCGGAAGCTCGCGCTGGGCGCCGACGGACAAGCCGGCGCTCAGGCTCCGGGCTTGACAATCATCAGATAGACCGCGATCACCAGAAGGAGTCCCGTGATAGCCCCCACGATTCCTTCCATGCGGGCCTGGCGCTGGTACTCGTCGGAGAGGACGATCTCACCGTCGCCCGAGGCGGCGATGTCGCGCTCCGCCATCGGGCCGAGGCGGCGATCGGTGGGAATGAAGTAGCCGCCGAGGATCCCCCCGATGATGAAGACGATCACGAAGGCGGCGCTGACCCAGAATTTGCCGAACCCCCAGTGGTGGTCGCTGACCTGGTAGATGCCGGTCGCCAGGACGATGACCAGCGCCGGCGTGGCGAGCCGCTGGTTGATCGCCAATTGCAGCTTGTGCACGTAGGGCAGGTGCCGGGCGCTCACGCTCATCGCGACCGGAAACATGATCGCCTCCGCGAAGGTGGACCCGAAGCCGATCATCACCGCGCTGACGTGAACGAACACGGATAGCTGGTAGGTGGTGACCGCGAGAACCGAAGCGCCGCTCATCTGGGCGCGAACGATATCGAGGCCCAGTCACCCTCAGAGCGTCGCTGCCGCTCGCTGAGACCCGCGGCGCCGAAGGCGCTGCTGACCTGCTCCGCCTCGGTCGTCAGCAGCCCGGAGCAGATCAGGTGCCGGGGGAGCTCGGCGCCCTCCAACCCGGCGGCGACGTGGCGCAACAGCGGCGAGGTGAGATTGGCCACGACGGTCGGCGCGAGGGTGGGCAGCTGCTGGCGCAGGTTGATCCTGCTCAGCTCCAGCTCGACGCCGTTGGTCGCGGCGTTTTCGGACGCCGCCTCGAGGGATGCAGTCTCGTGGTCGCAGGCAGCGACCGGGCTCCAGCCGAGCTTCGCCGCCGCGATCGCCAGCACTCCGGACCCCGTACCGAGGTCGATCAAGGCCCCCTCGGCGGCGCCCCCGTCGGCCAACTCGACCAGCGCCTCGATGCACATGCGTGTCGTGGCGTGGGCGCCGGTGCCGAATGCGCGCCCGGGGTCGATCACCACGTCGATCGCCTTCGGGTGCGGCGCCGCCCACGAGGGACGCACCCAGACCCGATCGCTGACCAGAAGCGGCTGGTGAAAGTCCTGCCAGCGGTCGGCCCAATCGTCGGGGACCACGGTCGCGTCGACCTCGACCACTCCCTCGCCGGTCGCGGCCTCGATCTGGCCGAGATCGGGCAGCTCTCCCTCGGCGCCGTAGATCGCGTACTCGACGTAATCGTCGCCGCGCTCTTCCTCGAAGCCGTTCGGCGCCAGCGTGGCAAGCTCGGCGAGCACCAGCTCCGCCTGTTCGGGCCGACAGCGGACCGCGAGCCGTATCAACGGCTACCCAAAGGCGCGACGAACGCGGGAGAGGAATCCCTCCTGCGACGGCTGCAGGTTCTCCGGCTTGATCGTCTCGTTGAGCTGCTCGGCCAGCTCGCGTTGCTCGTCGTCGAGATTCGCCGGCACGACGACGTTCAGCACCACTCGCTGATCGCCGCGCGAGCGGCCGCCGAGCCGCGGCAGGCCGAGGCCGCGAAGAAGAACCTCGGTACCTCCCTGGGACCCGGGTGCCACCGACACGACCCTGGTCCCGTCGAGCGTCTCGACACTCACCGTGGTGCCGAGCATCGCCACGGTCGCGGGCACGTCGACAATCGAGACAAGGTCCTCGCCGTCGCGGTGGAAACGCTCGTCCTCGGCCACACGCACCTCGACATACAGGTCACCCGGCCGGCCGCCGGGCTCACCGGCGTGTCCGGCGCCGGAGATGCGGAGCCGCTGCCCATCCTCGATCCCCGCCGGCACCTCGAGATCGAGGCGCCGGATGCCCGCCTTTCGGCCCGCCCCGTCGCATGCCTCGCACGGGGTCTCGGCGATCCGCCCTTCGCCGCGGCAGACGTCGCAGGATGCAGTGCGGACGAGCTGCCCGAAGGCGGTTCGGGACACGAAGCGAACCTGGCCGCTGCCGCCGCAGCGCTCGCAGGTACTGATCGGCGTTCCGGGCTCGGCTCCGTTGCCATGGCAATGCTCGCATGCCATGACGGCATCGAAGCTCAGCTCCCGGGTGGCCCCGGTCGCGACCTCCTCCAGCTTCACGTCGACCGTCGCCAGGATGTCGCCGCCCCCAGCCGGCCCACGCGAGAACCCGAATGGGTCCCCGGAGCCGAAGAAGGCCTGGAAGATGTCCTCGATCGAGCCGAAGCCGGCGCTGCGCGGCGCCCATCCGCCGGAACGCAACCCCTCGCGTCCGAAGGAGTCGTAGGTCTGCCGCCGCCAGGGGTCGGAAAGGACCTCGTAGGCCTCCGCCGCCTCCTTGAACTTCTCCTCCGCCTCGGGATCGTGGGAATTGACGTCCGGATGCAGCTCCCGCGCCAGCCCCCGGAACGCCTTCTTCACTTCCTGCTCTGACGCTCCACGCTCGACGCCGAGCACCTCGTAGTAGTCGCGGCTCATCGAGGGCTGTCTACTCGTAGACCGACTCGAAGTAGCGCGAGAGCTCGTGGGCGGCGTCCCGCACCGAGACGATCGCCGTCGCGTAGTCCATTCGCAGCGGCCCCACGACGCCGACCGAGCCGAGATTGCGGTAGCCGAGCCCGTAGTTGGCGCCAACCACGCTCACCGAGCGCAGCTCGGGCTGGGGATTCTCGTCGCCGATCCAGAGGAAGACGGAGCGCTCGTCGAGGGCCGAGCGCAGCATCTGCAGCACGCTCGCGCGGCGCTCCAGGGTCCGCATCAGGCGGTCGATGTCCGGAAGGTCGCCGAAATGGCTCTCCGAGAGAAGGCTCGCGGCTCCCTCCATGTAGAGCTGCTGCTCGCCCGACCCCTCGAGTGAGCTGAACGCGGACCGGATGCTGTTCAGGAACCCTTGCTCGGCATGTCCAAGCTCGGGGTCCGCGAGCCGCATGGAGATCATTCGCGCGCCGACCCCGAGGCCTGACAGCCGTTCGTTGAGGTACTCGGAAGCCCACTCGACGACGCCGGGGTCGAGGGACTCCTCGAAGCTGAAGGTGCGCTTGGTGACCGCGCCCGCGGAGCTGATCACGACCACCATCACGACGTTGGGCTGGAGCAGCAGCGCCTCGACGCGATGGATGGTCGCGGTGTCGAGCGGCGGCGCCGTGACCAGGGCCACGAGATCGGTCATCCTCGACAGCGCGGCGGTCGTCTCCCGCATCGCGTCGTCGACCTCGCGTCGCATCCGCGACAGCTCCAACTCCACGCCGGTACTGCTCGACCGCGGTTCGGCCGCGAGCAGGCCTTCTACATAGCTTCGGTAGCCGGAATCGGTCGGGACCCGGCCGGCGGAGGTGTGCGGATGGGTCAGCAGGCCCGCGCCCTCGAGGGCGGCCAGCTCGGCGCGCACCGTGGACGGACTCCAAACGATCTCCTTGTGTTCGGCGATCGCCTTCGAACCGACGGGCTTGCCGGACTCCAGATGCTCGTCGACGACCAACCGCAGGATCGTCTCCTGTCGCTCAGTGAGCATGGGTGAATTCTAGGAGTAGCGCCAAACCGCTCGGCCGCGGGTCCTGTCACGGCGGGCCTACTTTCCGCCCGTTCTCCACAGTCAGCGCGCGCGGAAACCAGGCCCGCCGCACCACCCGCGGAAAGAGGGCCTAGAGCTCCACCTCAGCGTTGGCGTTCCGGATCACCCGCTTGTCCCCTTGCTTGGCGACGCAATCGGTGATTACTCGAGCGCCGTCGACCTCCTTGACCTCGCCGGAGACGACGATCTCCTGCTCCGGGATGCCCATGCCCCGGAACTGGACCGAGAGCCGCTTCAGAGCCTTCGGGTCGCCATCGGCAAGACTGGCGTTCGCCCGGGCCACCAGGGCCATCATGTAAAGGCCGTGCAGGATGTTGCCGGGCAGCCCGACCTGCTTGGCGAACTCGGGATCGATGTGGATCGGGTTGAAGTCCCCCGAGGCTCCGGCGTAGCGGTGGGGAAGGTACTTGTCCGGAGTCACCTTCAGCTCCGGGATCGCGTCGCCCTGCTTCAGGTCGGCCACCTCACACCCCCCTGACGATGTTGGTCCAGACCCCGCGCACCGTCTGCTCGCCGTCCTCGTTCACCGACTCCGACTCGAAGACGTAGAAGCCCTTGTCGTCTTTCTGGAACACGTCCGAGAGCTTCGCCGTTGTCGTGATCTCGTCTCCCGAGCAGACAGGCTCGCCCCAGACGAACTCCTGGCCGCCGTGCACCATGGTCGCGAAGTTGATCCCCACCTCGGGGTCGAGGATCCCCGGGGCGATCGCCGGGGCGCTGTAGACGACGCAGAACATCGGTGGCGCGACGACGTCGCGGTAACCGGCCGCGACCGCCGCCTCGCGATCGTGGTGGACGGGGTTCTCGGCGCCGATCGCGTTGGCGTACTCGCGGATCTTCTCCCCGCACGCCTGATAGGTCGTCGACGGCCACTGCTTCCCGACTGCGTCCTTTGAGATCGGCATCGCGGCGGCGGATTCTAATCGGGCCATGCGTCCCAACGGTCTTGCCTTGCGGCGAACCGCTGCTAGGTTGAGCGCCATGATCATCACGACGATGAACGAGCTTCCCGGTTACACGATCAACGAGGTCCTGGGAGAGGTGTTCGGACTCACGGTGAGGTCGCGCAACATCGGCTCCCAGATCGGCGCGACGCTGAAGTCACTGGGTGGCGGTGAGCTGAAAGGGATGACGAAGATGCTCGCCGAGGGCCGGGCGCACGCGACCGAACGTCTGGTCGAGGAGGCGGAGGGGAAGGGCGCGAACGCGATCATCGCCTTTCGCTTCGACACCTCCGAGCTGGGCACCACCTGGACCGAGATCTGCGCCTACGGCACAGCGGTCAAGGCGACCAAGGCCTAGCTGACCCGACTGGCACGATTTCCACCGTGACCGAGCCAGCGCCTCGCTGGTGGACGATGCGGCGGGCCCAGAACCGCAAGCCCGCGACCTATCGCTGCCCCCTCTGCGGCAAGTTCCTTCCGGCGCTCAGCGAGCACGCGCTGATCGCTCCCGAGGGCGACTCGAGTCGGCGACGACACGCCCATACCAAGTGCGTGATGCGAGCCCGCGAGGCCGGCCGGCTTCCGACTCGCGACGAGTGGCGCAGCACCCAGCCGCGGCCGCCCTCGATCTGGCGGCGGCTGTTGCGGCGCTAACCCGGCTGAGGCTCCGCGGCAGCGCGCTCTTCCCCCGCCCGCGCCGCCTCGAGTGCCCGCTCGCGCCCCGGATAGAGGTGGATGGCTTCCGCCTCGACTTCGAAGCTCTCCCACGCGTCCAACCAATCGGCGACCCACGCCAGCCACTTGTCCCGGCCGACGACGTGGGTGGGGTTGGCCATCTCGGGGGGGCTATAGGTCTCGATCTCCGGGTCGAGGTGGGACAGCAGCAGCTCCATGTCCTGTCGCTCAAAGGCGTCCAGCGCTGCCCGGACCGCGGCGACGTTCTCGGCGCCGGCGGCGGACAAGTCCTTATCGCCTTCACTCATCGATCTCGAGCACGGTCAGGAAGGCCTCCTGCGGCACCTCCACCGAGCCGACCTGCTTCATCCGCTTCTTGCCCTTCTTCTGCTTCTCCAGAAGCTTGCGCTTGCGGGTCACGTCACCGCCGTAGAGCTTCGCGGTCACGTCCTTGCGCAGCGCCTTGACGGTCTCGCGAGCAAGCACCCGCGATCCGATCGCCGCCTGCACGGGGATGTCGAAGAGCTGGCGAGGAATCGTCTTCTGGAGCCGTTCGACCAGAGTCCGGCCCGCGTCGTATGCCCTATCGCGGTGGACGACCTGGCTCAGCGCGTCGACCGTTTCGCCGGCCAGCAGCACGTCCAGCTTGACCAGGTCGGAGGGCTGGTTGCCGATCGGCTCGTAGTCCAGCGAGGCGTATCCGCGCGTCGACGACTTGAGCAGGTCGAAGAAGTCGAGCACGATCTCCGCCAGCGGCAGGTCGTAGCGGATCTGCACCCGCTGCGGAGACAGGTAGTGCATGTCGACGTGGGCGCCGCGCCGCCCCTGACAGAGCTCCATCACCGCCCCCACGTACTCGACCGGGGCAATGATCGTGGCGCGGATGTAGGGCTCGCGGATCTCGGCGATCGAGGCTGGGTCCGGCATCTCGGTGGGACTGCGGACGTCGGCCGTCTCGCCCCCGATCAGCTCCACGTCGTAGCGGACGTTGGGCGTCGTCGCGAGCAACTCCAGGTCGTACTCGCGCTCGAGGCGCTCGCGCACGATGTCCATGTGCAGCAGGCCCAGAAAGCCGCAGCGAAAGCCGAAGCCGAGCGCCTGCGAGGTCTCCGGCTGATAGGACAGAGCAGCGTCGTTGAGCGAAAGCCGGTCGAGGGCATCGCGGAGGTCCTCGTAGCGGTCGGTGTCGATCGGGTACATCCCGCAGAAGACCATCGGCTTCACCTCACGGTAGCCGGGCAGCGGGTCGGTGGCGGGTCGGTGGCGGTCGGTCAGCGTGTCGCCGACCCGCAGGCGGGCGACGTCCTTGATCCCGGTGATCACGTATCCGACCTCGCCGGCCGTCAGTCCGGGGACCGCGCGCATCGTCGGGGTGAAGAAGCCGATGTCGTCGATCTCGGCCTCTGTGCCGTTCTGCATGGCGACGATCTGGCCCCGCTTGGCGAACTTCCCGTCGACCATCCGCACGTAGGCGACCACCCCCCGGTACTGGTCGAACTCGGAGTCGAAGATCAGCGCCCGGGGCGCCGCCGCCGACTCCCCAGCCGGCGGCGGTATTCGTTCCACGATCGCCTCCAGCACCTCCAGCACTCCATCGCCGGTCTTCGCCGAGATGCGGTGGATCTCGCCGGTATCGCCGCCGAGCAGGTCGGAGATCTCGGCGGCGACCCGCTCGGGCTGAGCGCCCGGAAGGTCGACCTTGTTGATCACCGGGATCAGCTCCAACCCGCTCTCGATCGCCAGGTAGGTGTTGGCGACGGTCTGCGCCTCCACCCCCTGCGCCGCGTCTACGACGAGCAGCGCCCCCTCGCAGGCGGCGAGGCTGCGCGAAACCTCATATGAGAAATCGACGTGGCCGGGGGTGTCGATCAGGTGCAGGTGGTAGGTCTGGCCGTCGGAGGCCGTGTACTCGACCCGCACCGCCTGCGCCTTGATCGTGATCCCGCGTTCGCGCTCCAGGTCCATCGAATCGAGCACCTGGGCGCGCATCTTGCTCGGGTCGATCGCCCCGGTGATCTCCAGGATGCGGTCGGCCAGGGTCGACTTGCCGTGGTCGATGTGGGCGATGATCGAGAAGTTCCGGATCCGGTGCATATCGATCGCCAGTATGGCGGGGCGCGCCGGGCGCCCTCGCCTCCCGGGTCAGGAGCGCGAGCTGCGTTGCCGCCCGACTAAGCGGCGCCGGGCTTCAGAGCGCTTGAGCCCCGGAGGGCGTTCCTTGACCGTCGCGGCGCTGCGTGGCAAAAGCCGAAAGACGACGATCTGGTTCACGCGAATTACCGGCCTCGCCCGCGGGTCGCCGGCAAGACAATGGCTCTTCCCCGACTGCCAGGGCTTCAGGCCGCCGGCGGTGAGCACGTACCCATAGCCGCCCGCGGCGAGCGCGGCGCGCCAGTGCCGGCAACCCTCGATCTCGGTGAAGCCGGCATCGCCCCGGCGTCGGCCGACGTAGCTGACGCGGTTGGAAAGGTCGCGACCGACCAATGGGTACTGGATCGGGACCGTTGTCCCGATTCGCTGCTCGTGCTGACCGCTGGCCCACTTGAAGGCGGCATCGAGACCTGCCGATCGGAAGCCCTCGCCGTCGTATCGATCGCTGAGATAGGAGCGCTGCAGAAACCAGCCGCCGGCGAGTAGTAACCCGATCGCGGCCGCCGATGCGGCCAGCGGCCTGACTCGGGATCTCATTCGTGAGATCCGTGCAGCCACTCGTGGCAGATCGGCCGAGCGCAGCAACGGGACGCACAGAGCGACGACCACGGTGAGGTCCGCAATGACGAGATAGGGCGAATGCCAATGCTTCCCGGAGCGATCGCTCGCGATCAGCAGTGCCGCCAGCAGCGCCCCGAGGCCGATCCGCCCACGGCGTGACTGTGCGACGGGCGCCAGCGGCACCAGGGCGAGGGCGAGGATCAGAGCCGGAGCCAGGTGGCGAAGGCCGGAGGCGAATCCGTCCGGCGTCCCGGGCTGGCCCTCGGCGGAGGTGCCGTCGAGCAGGTACGCGAGCAGCCCCGCCGCGGCGGCGAAGGCGATCAGCTTCAGGTGCGGCTGGGCCTTCAGCAGGCATAAGGCGATCGCGGCCCCCGCCGCCAGCAGGACGAGTGGCCACAGCTCCCCGAGGCGATGGCCGAGAGCTGGCTCGAACCAACCGCTCCAGACCTTGCCTTCGCCGATGTAGTGGACGACCGAGAACTGCGGCCTTCCCCCCAGGCCTTGCTCGGGACCGTCGAGGCGCAGCGGGCCCACCGCCCTAAACCAGGGCAGCGGGTTGCCCGCTACGGCGACGTTGCGGACGAACCAGAACGCGCAACCCGCGATCAGTGGCCCCCCGAAGGCGAGCGACGCCCTCCATCGCTGGCCCGCGGCCGCGAGCAATGGCATCCCGATCAAAAGGGCCGCCACCGGCGCCAAGAAGCTCAACTTCGTTCCCGCGGCGAGCCCCGCGCAAACCCCGGCGATCGCCAGCGGGCCGAAGCCCGGACGGCGCTCCCCTGCAGCCGCTGCCCCATTGACCAGGGTCGCCGCCGCCGCGAGCAGCAAGAACAAACCCAGCGTGTCGTTGCGCGCCTCGCCGGCTTGGTCGGCCATCATCCCGGCGTCGAGCAGCACCGCGACGGCGGCCAGCGTCCAGACGGCCTTCCCGTAGGGGCGGCCGATGCACCAGGCGGCGAGCAGGCAACCGCCCAACCAGAGCAGATTGAGCAGCGGCGAAAGCAGGTCGCGCTGGAAGAAGACCATCCCGACCCCGTGCAGGAGCTCGGAGTTCTGGGGGTAGAACCAGGCGAGGTAGCGCGGCGAGACGGAGGCGAAGCCGAGCGAGGACCCGGTCTGCGCGAAATGCGCCGCGAACGGCATGTGGTACCAGTTCGAGTCGTAGCTGGTGATCCCGACGCCGAGGGCGGCGATCGTCCCGATCGACCAGTGGACGATCAGGATCGCCGCGATCGCGATCGCCACCGGGCGGGCCCAGCTTCCTTGCTCGGGCGCCGGCGGCGGTTGCGCGGCCTCGCGCGGCGGCCGAATCGAGACTCGCAGGCCCAGTCCGACCGCCACGCACGCGACCACAAGCGGGACTCGCTCCAGCAAGCCCACCGCACCGATCAGCTCCGCGATCCAGATCAACAGCGCGATCGTGATCACCGCGTCCGCGAGGCGAGCGGGAAGCCCCGTCCAGCCGGCGAGCAGGCGGCTGCGCAACCGAGCGGCGCCGAGGCCAAGGGCGCAGACGCTGGTCAGCAGCGCCGCCGTGGCGAGGAGATAGGCAGGGGCGTCGAGCATCAGCGTCGAATTGTCGGCGATGCGTTCGACAAGCGCTCAGCGAAGCCTTCCGACCCCCAACAGCAACTGACCCGAGGGGCTGGGGTTGGGACTGGGGCATGTATAGACGCATCTGTCTGGGGGCGCTCGCGGGCATCGCACTCGCCTTCCCATCGCACGCCGTGGCCAAGACCCGGGCCGAATACGTCCACCCGCTCGCCGGGACCCAGCCGGGGCCCAACACGTTCGGCGGCGGGCATAACTTCCCGGGCGCCGCGCTGCCGTTCGGGATGGTCCAGCTCAGCCCCGACACGACGCCCGCCGGGCAGAACGAAGGCTACGACTACCGCGACTCGCACCTGCGCGGATTCAGCCTCACCCACCTGGCCGGAGCAGGCTGCTCCCTGTACGCCGACTTCCCGTTCCTGCCCACCACCCAGCCGCTGAACAAGTCACCCGCGGTCGCCGGCAGCCCCGGCCTCGCGGGTCAGTTCGAGCCCGGCTTCAGCCATTCCAACGAGAGCGCGAGCCCGGGCCTCTACGAGGTCATTACCGGCAAGGGACGGCGACAGGGGATCGATACCCGCCTGACCGCGACCACCCGCAGCGGCCTCGCCCGTTTCGCCTTTCCGCGCAGCTCCCACGCCAGCGTCTTGATCAACGCCGGCGGCAGCGCCAATCCCGACGACCATGCCGACGTGCGGATCGATCCCGCCACCGCAGAGATCACCGGGTCGGCCTCCAGCGGCTACTTCTGCGCCCAGCGGCCCCGCTACCGGATCTACTTCGCGGCTCGCTTCAATAGACCCTTCAGCGGCTTCGGGACCTGGCAGGAGCAAACGCTGAGCCCCGGAGGGACCTCGGCGGCGGACGACAAGCCGGTCACGACCAACAAATCCGACAACGCCCAGGCGGGCGCCTACGCGACCTTCAACACGCGCCGTGCCCGCGGCGTTCAGATGAAGGTCGGAGTCTCGTTCGTCAGCGTCGACGGCGCCCGCCGCAACCTCGAGGCCGAGCAGCGGGGTTTCAGGTTCGGCAAGGTCCTCGCAGCCGCGCGCCGGACCTGGAACCGATCTCTGGGGTCGATCCGGGTCGCCGGCGGCGGCGGTCGAGACACGGCCACCTTCTACACGGCGCTCTACCACGCCCTGCTCGCCCCGCGAACCTTCAACGACTTCGACGGCGGCTACATCGGCATGGACAACCAGCTGCACTCGACCGGGGGCGGCACCCAATACGCCGACATCTCCGGCTGGGACGTCTACCGCACCCAGATCCAGCTGCTGGCGATCCTGATGCCGGCCCGGGCCAGCGCAATCGTCCGCTCGCTGCTCACCGACGCGGCCCAGAGTGGCTGCCTGCCGCGCTGGCCCTACGCGAACGGTCAGAGCATGACCATGGTCGGCGACCCCTCGGACCCGATCATCGCCTCCGCGGCGGCGTTCGGGGCCAGGGACTTCGACGCGCCGACCGCTCTGAGGGCGATGGTCACCGGCGCCACCCAACCATGCCAGAGCAGCAACGGCTCCTACGTGCAGCGTCAGGGGCTTGCCGCCTATCAGTCGTTGGGGTACGTGCCCTACGACCTCGACACGGGCCAGCGCAACTCGAACTCGATCTTCGGCGATCCGAACGACGTCTGGGCCTCGGCGGCGACGACCCTCGAGTACCAGACGGCGGACTTCTCGATCGCGCAGTTCGCCGCCCGCTTCGCCCATGACTCCGCGACGTATGGCAAGTTCATGCAGCGCTCCGGAAACTGGCGGCTGCTGCTCAATCCCGCGAGCCGCTTCATCGAGCCGCGCTACGCGAATGGCTCCTTCGTCTCCGGCTATGACGACCTTCACGGGGGTGGGTTCGCGGAGGGAAGCGCAGCCCAGTACACCTGGATGATCCCCTTCGACCCGGCCGGTCTCGCGGCGTCGATCGGCGGCGCCAGGACCGCGGCCGGCCGGCTCACCTACCTACTCCGGATCCTCAACTCTCCCGACGGCAGCGACACCGACCACGCGCTGCTCGGCAACGAGCCAACCCTGCTCACTCCCTGGCTGTTCGACTGGCTCGGAAAGCCGTTCGAGACCCAGGCGGCGGTGCGGCGGGCGGTGACCCAGCTCTACGGGCCCGATCCGGCCGGATACCCCGGCAACGACGACCTCGGGACGCTTTCGTCCTGGTATGTGTTCGGCGCCCTCGGGATCTATCCGGAGGTTCCGGGCACCGGCGTCCTGGCGCTCTCCAGCCCCCTGTTTCCCCATGCCCAGTTTCACATCGGCCGCAAGAGGGTTCGAATCGACGCCCGGCGAGCAACCCGGGCGACACGCTTCATTCGCGGGTTGGCGATCAACGGGCACCGAGTCGCGCAGCCATGGACCACCTACTGCACGCTCGCCCGCGGGGCTCGGCTGCGCTTCGCGCTGGGGCGTCGAGCGAAGCGCAATTGGGGGGCCCGGTCAGCGGCTCAACCCCCTTCCTATGCGCCGGGCCGGCCGATGCCCGCAAACGTCTGCGCCAGCTGAGCCAAGCCTGGGCTTAGGTCGTCTTTAACAGCTCTTCAACATCCGCTCAGCTGCTGCCAGCAGGCTTTGCCGTCCGGTGGAGACTGCGATGGCAACCGCGCGCGCCGGCGATGCCCGAACAGGGTCGAGCCGACTCGCGTTCGCCGGGTCGACGGTGTTCTGGATCGCCGCCGGGTTGGTCGCGGCTGGGGTCGCGATCCGCTTCTCGACCCTGGGGCTGCAGAGCTATCACCACGACGAGGTAATCACGGCCGGCAGGGTCCTGCCGGGGAGCTTCGGTCAGATGCTGCACGAGGTCCACCGCAGCGAATCGACCCCGCCGCTCTATTACATCCTCGCCTGGGTATGGAGCAAGGAATTTGGGCTTGGCGAGGTCGGACTGCGATCCCTCTCGGCAATCTTCGGCGCCCTCACGATCCCGATCGCCTACCTCGTCGGCAAGGAGCTGGCGGGGCGGCGGGCCGGACTGCTTGCGATGGCGCTCGCCGCCTTCAACCCGATGTTGATCTGGTACTCCCAGGAGGCGCGCGCCTATGCGCTCGTGGTCCTCCTCTGCGCGATCTCGCTGCTCTTCTTCCTGCGCTATCGGCGCGCCGGATCGGCAGTCGACCTTGCGCTGTGGTGGGGATCCTCCGCCCTTGCCCTGACCAGCCATTACTTCGCGGCCTTCCCGATCGTGATCGAGGCTGGCTGGCTGCTGATCGAGAACCGACGCAGCCGCGGGGTCTGGCTGGCGATCGGGGGGATCGCGGCGGCCGGATTGGCGCTCATTCCCCTCGCCGTGCATCAAGCCAACCCGAACCACATCGATTGGATCGGACACCTTGGCCTTGGGGACCGGCTCGAGGACACGGGCGGAAGCTTCTTGACCGGCGAGACCGGAAGGGTCATCGGGGCGGTCGCGCCACGCGAGCGATACACCCTGGTGCCGCTGGCGATCCTCGCTCTGCTGCTCGGGCTCGGTCTGCTGCGGGGCCGGAGTCGCGAATGGCGGATCGCCGCGATCGGGATCTCGATCGGCCTTGGAAGCGTCGCCCTGGCCCTGCTCGCGGCCGCGGCGGGCAAGGACTACATACTGGCGCGCAACCTGCTGCCCGCCCTGCTGCCGCTGATCGCGGCGACGGCCGCGATCGCCAGCTTCGCGCGGACCGGCAAGCTCGGCGTCGCTCTCGTCGCGGCGCTGTGCCTGTACTGGGCGGCCTTCGACGTGTACGTCGACGCGACCCCCGACCTTCAGCGACCCGATTGGAGGTCGGTGGCTCGGATCGTCCGCCCCGCCACCCGTCCCCGCGTGATCGTCACCTGGGCCCTCGGGGTCGCCCCACTCGTCTACTACCTTCACGACGGGACCGCGCGCACGAGCAGCGGCCCGTTCGCCGTCCCGGAGGTCGACGTGGTGACCAAGTCCGGGGCGACGCGGTTCGCCGATCCGCTTGCGGCCAGGTTCCCCCGCACCGAGGTGACCGGCCTCGGCCGCTTCTCGGTGACGCGCTACATCGCCCCACATCCGATCCCGCTCGGAATGCACCTGCTGCGCCACCTGCGCACCGGCTTTCTGACCAATTCCGTGATGATCGGCGGCGGCCCGCAGGTTCCCCCCGCGTTCGGCCAGCGGGCCATTCACTCGGCGCGCTGCCACCGTCACCCACGCCGACGGCTCGATCGCAGGCACGCGCTCCGGGCGCATCGGCGTCACATGGAGCGGCATCGCGGGGGTTGCCAACGCCATTTGCATCGCCGGCAGATAGAGCGCCAGCGCAGGTTGCAGCGACAGCGCCGAGCGCGGGAGCGGCGCCTACACCGCCGCCGCGCGCATTACCGGCGCCACCACGCTCACGGGATGCGCCATCAGCGCCCGCGGAGAATGAAGCGGGGCGCAGCGACAACCAGCGTCAGCTGAACGCCAGCCTCAGCTGAAGGTCCAGAGCTTGTTGCCGAGGAAGTTGAACGGCATCGCGACCGCCACCGCGACGGCCTGCGCCTGAAGCTCCTGCATCTCCGCGATCACGAGAAGCTGAAGGACCACGAGGTTGATCAACAGGGCTCCGAGGCTGACGGCGAAGAACCGGGCCGCCTCGAAACGGGCCTTCCCGGTCCCGGCGCCGAAGGTCCAGTAACGATTCCAGAGGTAATTGTTGGAGACCGCCACGCCGAACGCGCCGACGGCGGCAAGCGTGTGGTGGACACCGAAGTTCTGGTTCATCACCGCGAACACGGCAAGGTTGATCACGTATCCAGAGCCCCCGACGAGCCCGAACTTGACCAGCTGGACCCAGTTGGCGGCCTTCCTCGTGCCGGCGCCTATCCGCCGCGCCAAGGCGACCGCGCCGGTAGCCGAATACGACTCCCCGCCGAGGCCCGTCTCCTGACCGTCGCTTGCCATTCTCGCGAAGGCTGCCAGGAGAACCTAAATTCCGCCTTTATCGCCCAGGGCGCCCGCATCTCGACAGCGCCAACGGCCCGTTGAGTCTGAACACCACCGTCGGCCGTCGCTTCAAAACCACCTTCGCGTTCCGATCGCGGGTCCAGCGGGCCTCGCGCGGGAACGATCGGCCATCGGGCTCGACTCGGTCAAGGCTGACGACGACGTAGTCGTAGTTGCCCGCGTCGAGCTGGCGCCGCCACTGCTCGCAAGTCGACGCCCGCACGAAGCCGGCGTGCGAACGGTGCAGGCCGGGAAACTGGACCCGATTGGAGAGCTCCGTGCCCCAGAGCGGGTACTGCCGTGTGGCTGTGGTCGCAATCCGCTGGTCATGCAGGCCGCGCGCCCATTTGAACGCGGCGTCGAGGCCGGGCGTCGCGAAGTCCGGATTCGCGTAGCGATGGTCGAGGTAGCGGCGCTGCTCGATCCACCCGGCGCCAACCGCGAGCAGGACGATTCCGGCCGCGAGAGCCCCCAACGCCGGGCCCGGCAGCGCCCGCAGCCGCCCGGAACCGAGCAGCGTCGCGACGAGGGCGGCGGCGACCCCGATCGCGATCGCCCCGGCCACGTAGCCGGAGTACCACGGCGCTCCTGAGGCATCCGCGAAGGCGAGGGCCACGAGCAGCAGGGCCAAGAGGGCGGCGCTGCGCGGCCCTCGGCTCGCCCCGGCGGCGACCGGCAGAAGCGCCAGGCCGAGGATCAGAGCAGGCGCGAGGTAGCGAAGGCCGGACTCGAAGCTGAGCGGCATCCCACTGGGCCCGGCCGCCGACGCCGGGCTTGCCAGCCAGGCAAGCCCCGTCAGCAGACCGACCGCGCCGAGCACGCGCAGGAGGGGATCGTGGCGCCGCGAGAGGCAGACGACCAGGCCGAGCGCTGCAAGCCCCACCACCAGCGGCCACAGCCAGCCGATCGTGCCGTGAAGCCCGGGCAGGAACCAATGGCGCCAGGTCGACCCGTCGAACAGGTATCCGAGCACCGACTCCTGCCGGCGGCCACCGAGGGCCTGGTCGGGTGCGGGAAGATTCACCGGCCCGAGCGACTTCACCCAGGGAAACGGGTTGCCGGCCTGCACGAGGTTGCGCAGGTACCAGTAGCCGCACCCGGCGAGCAGCGGAAGCCCAACCGCCGCGCTCGCCCGCCGGCGGGTTCCGGGAGCGCTGAAGACGATCAGCCCAAGCGCGAGCCCGGCGGCCGGGACCAGGTAGTTGAGCTTCACTCCCGCCGCGAGCCCGGCCGCAAGCCCGGCCACGATCAGCGCCCCGGGCGATGGCCAGGGATCGCGATCCGAAGCGCGGGCGTTGATCGCCACCGCCACCGCGGCGGTGAGGAAGAAGATCGCCGGCATGTCGTTTCGCATCGATCCCGCCTGGTCGGCGAGCAGGCCGGCGTCGAGGACGACCGCGGCGCCGATCAGCGAGAGCGGGCCGACGCCGTAAGGGCGCCCGATGCACCAGGCAGCGAGCAGGGTGCCGGCCAGCCAGCCGGCGTTGAGCAGCGGCGAGAGGTTGTCGCGCCCGAAGGCGAGGATCCCGACCCCGTGCAGAAGCTCGGAGTTCGCCGGATAGAACCAGGCCAGAAACTGGGGCGCGATGAAGTCGAAGTCCGAGGTCGAATGGCCCTGCGCGAATTGCGCCGCGAACGGCCCGTGGTACCAGGTCGAGTCGAAGTTGGTGATTCCGGAGTCGAGGACGACCCGCACGGAGATCGACCAGTGGGCGATCACCAGTCCCACAACCAACAGCGCCGCCGCCTTGGCGATCCCGCCGCTGGGAGGCGCCGGGGGCAGCTGCCGCCCGAGTCGCGGGCCGGGCCCGGGCCTGAGCCAAGCCCGGACCGCAATTCCGACCGCGACAACGGCGAACACGATCGGCAATTCTCGAAAGGCTCCGAAGGAGCCCAGGAGCTCGGCGATCCCGAGCACCAGCGCCAGGGCGAGAACCAGGTCCGCGAGCCAGGCCGGCGGGCCGCTCCAACCCGGCAGCAGCCGTGAGCGCAGCCGTGTCCCGGCGGCGGCCGCCGCGAGGGCCACCGCGACAAGCTCCGCCGTCCCGAGCAGATAGTCGCCGACGCCCAGCACGGCCGTCAGCGCCTTCGCAGCAGGCGCAGGATCTGATCCAGCTCCGAGACGCGGAGAGCCCGCACGACCGCGAGGTAGACAGCGGCACCGGCGATCAGACCGCTGCCGAGCGAGATCGTCTGCCCGGCCAGCGAACGACCCACCGCCGAGTCGAGCTGGTGCCAGACGAGAAAGCTGACCCCCGCCAGCGCCGCCGAAGCCGTTGCGATCCGCAACCCAGAGTCCAGGAGGCGCCCGAGCTCTAGCCCTCCAAGTTCGCGGCGCAGAACCACGCATTGCACGATCACGCTGGCCCCGGTTGCGATCGCGGTCGAGGCGACGATCCCGCCGACCCCGAAGGGGCGGTAGAGCAACAGCGCCGCGACCGCCGTGACCGCCAGATTGGCGCCCGAGATTAGTGTCGGTATCCAGGGCTTCTGGAGGCTGAAGAAGGTCCTCGTCAGGAGCAGAAAGAGGCCGTTGGACGGCAGCGAGAAGGCGAACCAGAAGAGCGCCGTCGAGACCAGATCGGTCTGCGAAGCGGTGAACTCTCCCCGCTGATAGACGAGCCGGATCATCGGCTCCGACAGGACCAGCACCGCGGCCGCCGCGGGCAGCAGCACGAAGACGATCTGGCGCATCCCGTTGGCCATCGTCGCCCGCAGGTCATCGCGGGCGCCGCGGGCGGCGAATCGAGCCAGGGTCGGAAACAGGACCGTCGTGATCGCGACCGAGAAGATTCCCTGCGGGAGCTGGTAGACGCGGAAGGCCTTGTCGATCGCCGCCGGTCCGCGGTCGGAGACGAGACTGCCGAAGAAGCTGTTGATCAGCAGGTTGAAATTGATCAGGCCGAGGCTGATCGTCACCGGCAACATCAGCAGCAGAACCCTGCGAACCGCCGGGTTGCGCCACGGGCGCCCGAATCGCCGCGTGAACTTGAAGGGCGTGTTGCGCAGGTCGAAAATCGGGATCGCGAGCTGGACCACCGTGCCGGCGAGGATCCCGATCGCGTACGCGTAGATGCGGTTGTTCCCGTGAAAGGCGGGGGCCAGGAACACGAGGACGCCGATGATCGTCAGGTTCCAGAACAGCGGCGCGATCGCGAAGGCGCTGAAGCGGTCGTAGCTGTTGAGGATCCCGACCACGACCCCGCTCAGACCGAGCAGGATCAGGATTGGGAAGAGGATCTGCGAGAGGACCACCATCAGATCCCTGATCTCGCCCTTCAGGCCCGGCGCGAAGAGCGGCATCACGAGCGGCGCCAGAAGGACGAAGACCGCCGTGAACGCCCCCAGCACCAGGGTGACCACGAACAACATTGCCGAGGCCATTCGGAAGGCCTCCTTGTAGTTGCCCTTCTCCAGCTGCTCGGTAAAGATCGGCACGAAGGCCGGCTGCAGGGCGGCGTCGGCGAACAGGCTGCGAACCAGGTTCGGGACCTGGAAGGCGACCGTGAACGCCGACATCGGCCCCTTCACTCCGAAGTAGCTGGCGGCGACGATCTCCCGCACCAAGCCAGCGATTCGGGAAGCGGCGGTGGCGACCGAGAAGAATGCCGTGGACCGAGCCAATCGCCCCGCTCGCTCGCCGGGCGCCGGAGGGGCGGCGGGCTCCTCACCGGGGTTGAACGCCTCCGCGGCCCGCTCGGCCGCGTCTAGCGCCACCTTGTCTCCTGCCTGGTCTGGGCTGTCGGGTGCCGGGGGCTTGGGCATCTGGTGCGGTGAATGGCTCGCTATAGTCGGCGGCCGCTCGAAGCCGGAAGGCACCCGGCTCGGCCCTCAAGAGATGGCCAACATAGCCTCACAGAAGAAGCGGATCTTAAGAACGGCGCGTGAACACGCCGAGAACCGACGCGTGGTCGGCGCCGTCAAGACCCATTTCCGCCGACTCGAGCGGGCAGTGTCCGAGAATGACTCCGAGGCGGTCCAACAGGAGCACCGCGCCCTGGTCTCGCGCATCGACAAGGCAGTCCAGAAGGGCGCCATCCACGCGCGTAACGCCGCCCGCAAGAAGTCGCGAGCCGCGAAGCTGGCCAGCAGGTAAATGCGGCGGCTTCGCCGCCTGACACGCATGTGCCGGCGCGCAACGCGCCGGCCACCGTCCCTAGGCCGCGCCGGCGGCGCTGCGCAGGGTCAGCGTGAGCGCCAGCGCGTCGCCGTACTCGGTACCGCCCCGGCACCACACCTCGAGATCGGCAAGCGACTCGGTGGCGCCGCGAAGCTGCTCGGGCGAGCAGCTTTGGAGCCGCTTGAGCAGCTGCTTGGCGGCGTACGGGTGCATCCCAAGCTCGGATTCGATCTGCTTCGCGGTCGTCCCCGACTCGAGCCGCTCCAGCGCCGTATTCGCCTTGCGCAGCCTGGAAGCAAGTCCGTAAACGAGGCCGGTCACGCTTTCGCCCTGGGCGAGCAGGCGCTCGGAGATCGCAAGGGCCTGCTCCGCGTTGCCCTCGATGAGGGCATCGGAGAGCGACCACACGGCGGCCTCCGAAGTGTCGCTGACCATCGCTTCGAGATCGGCGGCGCTCACCCTGCCGCCCTCGCCGGCCCAGAGCGCCAGCCGGTCCAGCTCGTTGGTGAGCCGGAGGGGATCGGTTCCCATTCGCCCGACCAGGAGCTTGGCGGCGGCCGGATCGAGGCCGAATCCGCGCTCCTCGGCATCGGCGACAAGGCGGCGGGGCAGGTCCCGAGGGCGCGGCGCGTCATAGCTCAGCAGCTCGCCTCCCGCCTTGCGCACCGCCGCGGCCAGCTTGCCCGCGGGCTTCCCGTGGGCGACCAGCGCCAGCGTCAGGTCGTCGGGGATTGACCCGAGCGCCTCGGCGACCTCGCGTTGGTCGCCTTCTGACCAACGCTCTACGTGGTCGGCAAGCAGGTAGCGCCGCGCGGCGGTCAGCGTCATCGCCGGGATCGCAGCGACAAGAGCCTCCGCGGAAGGGGGCCCACGCCCCTCGACCGGCTCGAAGACCTCGAGGGCTGCCATGCCGCCCTCGGCCTCCGCGCGGGCCCTTAGCCGGTGGCGGGCAGCGGCGATCTTCGCCTCGTCGCCGCCAGCGATCAGGTAAACGGGCTTTATCTCGGCCATCGCTTCGAGTCTAATCGCGGCGCCGGCGCTGGCAAGCTGATGCGACCGGTCGAGGACCGGCCGCGGAGCAGGCTTCCGGCGACCTACTTCGAGTGGCCTGGAGCGAGGTTCTTTACGGCGCCGGTCAGGGAGCTGACCGTGTGAGAGCTCGAAGTCTTGCCGCTCCAGCCGGTGGTGCTTGTGCCGGTGGAAGCGCTCGTCGTCTTGCTTGTGGTCGCGCTCGGCGTCTTGGTGGTTGTGCCGCTCAGCGTCTTTGTGCCGCTCAGTGTCTTTGTGCCGATCGACGCCTTGCCACTCATGGAGCCCGATGATCCGGCGTCCCTCAACCCCGAATGGGAGGAGGTGTGCGAGCCGCTCGAATGGGGGATGGTCGTTCCGCTCGAGCCCGAGGAAACGACCGGGCTATGGCCGTAGTTGTCCGACGAGCCTCCCGACTGGCTATCCGAGCTGCCGGAATTGTCCTGGCCATGGCCCGTGCTTGCCGTGCCGGACCCAGACCCGGCTGAGGTGGGCGGGGAGATCGAGGTCGGGGGCGGAGTGGTCACCGTCGGCTGGCTGGGAGTGGCGGTGCCAATGGTGACTCCCACCTGGCGCGGACCGGCCTCTGATTTCGGGGAGGACGGGTGCCCGGACTTCCGTTGACCGGTCGCTCCACCACCGCCGCCGGCGGTGGTGGTCGTGCCCGCTGCACCGTTTGAGCGCGCCGCGCCGGCGATCGAGGTCGCTCTGTGGGAGCCGGATACAGCGGGCGAGCCGGAGGGCCCGCCGGAGGTCGTCAAGACCTTGCCGACTCCATTCAGGCTGGGCGCGGGCACCGGCTCGCCGGTGATCGCGAGGTGGGCAACCAGGGCGAGGCTCAGTGCGGCAAACGCCGCCACCACCGCGACCGACGCCAGCCGGGCACGATCGAACACGTCCGGCATGGAGCGGATTCGTGCGCTGACTGCGAGGGGGTGTCTGAAGATGGGCAACACGCGACGACCTCACCCTTGTCATCGCCCACCCGCAGCCACGTAATGAGGGCGATCGCGCCCAAAACCCGATTGCGACTAGGTCATCCGTTTAAGTCCGCGCGCGCGGCTCAGCCCCAAGGTGGACGGCTCAGGGGCTCGGCTGCTGGTCGGGCGCCGTCGGCGCCTCGACGTCCTGCGGCGAATCGGCCGGAGCCTCGGAGTAGGTGTCCTGCGTGGGCGGCGAAGGCGGGTCGGTCGATGGTTGCGAGGCTTCCGAGGACGTATCCGTTGATTCTGTCGCCGCGGGGTCGACGACCGGATAGACGCTCTGCTGATCGCTGCTCATACTGCCGCCGTCGCAACCGCCGCCACCGCTGTTGTCGCCACCGCCACTCGGGGTTTCGCTCGTTGGTGGGGGGGTCTCTCCGGGGGTGGTGCCGGTGGGCGGTTGCCCACCGCCGGTGGGCGGCGGTGGCTGGGGCGGGTTGACGGGTCCTTCCGGACCGGTCGGTGTGCCCTGCCCGGGGCCTGTGACGGCGCCGCCTGGCGTCCCTCCCCCGTTGCCGTTGCCATTGCCGTTGCCCCCGTTGCCATTGCCCCCGTTGCCGTTGGCGGGGCCGCCAATCGGGTTCGTGACCAGAGCCCCGGGGCCCGGCGGTGCGACGCCAGGCAGGGGAAGTGGAGCCGCGCCGACCGCAAACGGCAACGCGCCTGGTCCAAGGTTGAGGAACCGGCCGCCGTGTGCCCGTGCGCCGTGGCCTGGGCCGGTCGCCAGCGATGCAGAACCCGCATTGGTTCCCTTGCCTCCGCTCAGCAGATCAGGCCAGCTGCTGAAGCCCGCGTAGTGACCGAGCATCAGGGCTGCCGCTGTGGCGCCGGCGAGCAGCACAAACGAGACCGCACCGGCCCTGAGGAGAAAGCGGGACTTCCTCCAGTTCTGGCTCCACCACCAGAACAGCTGTCTCCGAGGAGAATTTATTCACGCACCTAATGCGGCACCGTCCGACCGAAATCGGCGGCTACGCCACAGTTCGATTCTGCCATGAATCGCGGCGGGTAGACCGGTTCTGCCGCAGGAACTACCCAAAAACGGGGAGTCTGCCCGTCCATATCAACGATGCATCTCGATCTGTGCTCCCGTGCGACCCACGTCAATTGTCACCGTCCCATCGAGGTCGGTCCGCAGCACCGGGACGTGGTGCGCCTCTAGCGTGGCCAGGGTGCTCGGGTCGGGGTGCCCATACGGGTTGTGCGCGCCAACCGATATGACCGCCAACCGCGGCGCCGTCCGATCGAGAAGCCCGGCCAACCCCGCGTCGGCGCTGCCGTGATGGGAGACCTTGAGCACGTCGAGCGGCCCGGGGTCCATCGGCACGGCCTCGGCCTCCGCGTCGCCGGTCAGCAGCATCTCGAAGTGCCGCCAGCGAGCCAGCAGGACGATGCACTCGACGTTGGGGTCATCCGGAGGGGCGCTCCCCAGCAGCTCCAGCGGCGGCCATAGAACCTCGATCCGAAGCGATCCCGAGCGAACCTCGCTCCCTTCGGCAACCCGTGTTGGCACGGCGCCGCTGGCCCGCGCTTCGCCGATCAACCGCTTGCCGACCTGGGCGTAGACGAAGCGGTGAACAGGAAGCGACCCGAGCAGATTCTCGATCCCGCCGGCGTGGTCTGACTGGTCGTGCGTGACGACCGCGGCAGCAAGGTCGTCGACCCCGAGATCGCCGAGCTTGCTTTTGATCCCGTCTCCGGGAGGCCCCCCGTCGACGAGAAGCGGCGCTCCGTCGGCGGGTTGGAGCAGGATCGAGTCGCCCTGCCCGACGTCGATCACCGAGACCCGCAATCCGGCGGGGGCATCCGCCGTCGCGGGGCGTCCGAGAAGACCCGGAACACCGGCGATCGTGAGCACCGCCAGCGCGGCCAAGCCCAACCGCAGCACGAGCCCCGACGCCGGACGGGGCCCGGCACGCAAACCCTGCCGGCCCGCGGCCCAGCGTCGCATCGCCAGCCCCGCCGCCAGCAGTGCGGCGTAGGCCGCCAGCACACTGCTCCAACTCGACATCGGCAACGCCACGAGCGCCCAGCGCGGCCCTCCCATCCACTCGGCAATCTGGCCCACGTACGCGAGAAGCAGGGAGTTGATCCAATTGAGGGGCTCGATCGGGACTCCCGGCAGCTGGCCCAGTGCAGCGACGATCATCCCCAGCCACATCACCGGGGCGACCGCTGGGAGGGCGAGCACGTTGGCGATCAGCGAGGTGACCGAAAAGGCGTCGAAATGATGCGCCATCAGCGGCGCGGTAGCCAGGGTCGCCGCGACCGTCATCGCCATGCCGTCGGCCAAGCCGCGCTGGAGGCCCCCGGGGCTTAGGCGGGCCAGCAGCATGTCCCTCACTGCACCCGCCCACAGGAAGATCCCAACCACGGCAGCGAAGCTGAGTTGCCAGCCGACATCGGTTGTCGAAAGGGGGTTGAGCGCGAGGGTGACCACTGCGGCGAGCAGCAGCGCGTAGGCGCGCGAGGCGGGTCGTCCGGCCATGGTCGCTACCACGGCGGCCGCGCCCATCGCACCGGCACGCTGGATCGAGGGCGCTCCGCCGCAGAGAGGGACGTAAACGGCGATCAGCACGAGCAGCCAAACCAGTCGCGCCCGCAGCGGGATCCTCAGCGCTGCCAGAAGCGGCCCCGCCAGCACCATGAGGAATACGACGTTCTCGCCGCTGACCGCAAGGTGGTGCGCCAATCCACTGCGCTGGAAGGCCTGCGTGACGCTGGGGGAGTTCTGATCGTCCTCCCCCAGCACGAAGCCGCGCACCAAAGCCGCCTGCTTCGCCGGCATCCCCCGCCCAAGCGCCTGCTCGGCGCGGGTCCGGATGGCGTCGATCCGCCCTTCGATCCCGCCCCTCCGACCGCCGGTCAACGAGATTCGCTGCGCCTTCAGGATCCTCGCAACTCCGTGCAGGCGAAGGTTCTCCTCAAGCCACGGCGGTGGCTCAGTGATCGTGCCTGCTGCGCTGACCTCGGCGCCGATCGGAAGGTCCGGCACCGGTTCCGGGGCTTCGATCGCCAGTCGTCCTTGCGGAGCGTCGATCCGCACCCGGGCTTCGCCATTGCTGCGCCGCGGGACCGCGGCGACGTAACCGCGAACGGCAATTCGGGCGCCGACCGGCGGCTTGTAGGCCCCGCGGTCGATCGAGCGCAGCCGTGCCGCCCCGAGCAACAAGCCGGCGCCCGCGCAGGCGAGCCCCAGGAGCACCAACCAGACGACCGCGCCAGCCTCGCGCCGCGGGCGCGTGAGCAGCAGGCCGATCGCGCAGACGAAGGGTGCCGTGAGTGCCTCGGCGCCGCCGGCCCGCTCGGCGAGCGGCGCCAGCGCCAGGCCCGCCGCGACGCCTCCGAGCGCCGCGAAGCGCCAATTGGCGATCAGGGCTGCAGGCGCTTGCGCAGGGCCTCCATCGTCGCCGGCCCGATGCCGCTGATCTGGTCGAGCTGCTCGATCGAGGACAGGCCGCCGTGCTTGTCGCGAAAGTCGATGATGTCCTGGGCCGTGACCGGGCCGATCCCCTCGATCGTGTCGAGCTGCTCGGTGCTCGCGGAGCCGAGGCTGATCGGCCCTTGATCAGAAGCGGTCGCCCCACCCGTGCTAGCCCCCACGGCGGCGGCGCCCTGTACGCGCTGCGGGACGACGACTTGCTGGCCGTCGCCAAGGCGCGCCGCAAGGTTGACCTGGTCGAGGACGGCGCGGCCGGTTCCGCCCCCGGCACGCTGCACCGCGTCGGTCACCCGAGCCCCGGAGGGCAATCGATAGACGCCCGGCCTGCGCACGGCGCCGGCGACGTCGACGACCACGTCTCCAGCGCCGTCCTGGCTGACCCCGAACCCGCCCGAAGACCCGTGTCCGGCCGAGGAGCCGAAGGCGGTGCTCGAGGCGCCGCCCCCTCGGCCGCCGATCGCCTGCACCCCGACCAGCAGCAGGGCGACGGCGATGGCCCCGTAAACGGCGATCTGGGTTCGGCTCTGCTCCGCGATGCGGGCGATGATGCGTCGCGCAGTCGCACCGGTTGCGCGCCAAAGATGCCGAGTGCGGCGCGCCACACGCAGGATTCAGCTATCGCCCGCGCGGGGACAGCGGTTAGCGGATCGCGAACCCGCTCAAGCCCTCGGGCTCCTCCTCGATCACCTCGACCCACTCCACGCCGGCGCCGCGCGGGCCCTCGTGGCAATAGGCCAACAGCGACTCGACAGCCTCGGGCTCTCCCTCGAACACGGCCTCGACGGTCCCGTCGGGCCGGTTGCCGACCCAGCCCCCCACCCCGCTCGACTCGGCCAGCCTCCGGGTCGTGTCGCGGAAGAACACCCCCTGCACGCGCCCATGGACGATCGCCCGGCGCCGAATCACGGCGCCGCTAGGCGTCTTCGTCGTCTTCGTCGTATCCGGTGACTTCGGCGAGCTGCCGGCCGTACATCTCGGCCACAGCCACCGGCGGTGACTGGATCGACACGCAGGCCAGCTCGCCTTCCCCGGTATTGGAGATCGCGTGGTCGGTCGCCGGCGGAACCAGCACCAGGTCGCCTTCGGCGATCTCGCCGGTGTCGCCGGCCACCGACATCTGCCCGCGGCCGCGCACCACGACATAGACCTGCTCGGCCTGCTCGTCGGAGTGCAGGGTCTGCTCGACGCCAGCCGGGACCTCGAGCCAGGTCACCGACATGTTGCGGGAACCGAGCTCCCCCGCGTCCATGAGGACATGTGAGCGAAGGCGGTGCCACTCCTCGACGGACGCCTCGCTGAGCCGCCTGACAAGCACGGGTGGGACTTCTAGCAGACTCAGCGCACAACGAGGTTTACGAGCTTGCCCGGCACGACGACTTCCTTGACCACTTCCTTGCCGTCGAGATACCGCGCGACCTTCTCGCTCGCTCGCGCCAGCCGGACCAGCTCGTCGCCAAGCGCGTCGGGAGCAGCCTCGACACGATCGCGCAGCTTCCCATTCACCTGCACCGCGATTACGACCGTGTCACTCATGAGAAGCGCCGGATCTGCCTGCGGCCAGGGCTGCTCCCAGACCCGGTCGCCTGTCAGCCGCTCGTAGACCTCGGCGCCGAGGTGGGGCGCGAAGAGGGAGATCAGCGAGGCCGCGGTGGCGGCCGCGAACCGCAGCGAGGCATCTCCGGTGGGGTCGCCGTACAGCGAGTCCTTGAGTCGGTAGGCCTCGTTGACCAGCTCCATCACGGCGGAGATCGCGGTATTGAACTGAAAGCCGCGCTCGAAGTCTCGCGTCACCTTGTCGATCGCCCAGTGGGATTTCGCGAGCAGGGTCTTCGCGTCGCCAGTGGGTTCGTTCCTCGTTCCTCGTTCCTCGTTCCTCGGCTGGGTGCGCTCGGCGACCTCCTCGCCCAGCCGCCAGAGCCGGGCCATGAACCGATGCATGCCCTCGACCCCGTCGTCGGACCAGTCGGCGTCCTGGCTCGGTGGGCCGATGAAGAGGACGTAGGAGCGCGCAGTGTCGGCGCCGTGGCGCTCGACGTAGTCGGCCGGGTCGACGACGTTCCCTTTCGACTTCGACATCTTCGCCCCGTCGCGGGTGATCATCCCGATCGTGAACAGGGCCTGGAACGGCTCCTCGACGTCGAGCAGGTCGAGGTCGGCCAGGGCCTTGGTGAAGAAGCGCGCGTACATCAGGTGCAGGATCGCGTGCTCGACGCCGCCGATGTACTGGTCGACCGGCATCCAGGCCCCCAGCACGTCGCGATCCCAGGCCGCGTCGGTGTCGCGCGCGTCGCAGTAGCGCAGGAAGTACCAGGAGGAGTCGACGAAGGTGTCCATGGTGTCCGTCTCGCGCCGCGCCGGCCCGCCGCATTGCGGGCACTCCGTCGCGACCCAATCCTCCGCGGCGGCGAGCGGGCTGCGCCCCTTGGGCGCGTAGTCCTCGACCTCGGGCAGCTCGATCGGAAGCTGATCCTCGGGCACCGCGACGATGCCGCATTTCTCGCAGTAGACGATCGGGATCGGACAGCCCCAGTAGCGCTGCCGGGAGATCAACCAGTCGCGCAGCCGGTAGTTGACCGCTGCCTCGCCGAGGCCCTGCTCCTCCAGCCAGCCGGTGATCTTCTCGATCGCCTCATCCGCCCGCACGCCGGTGAACTGACCGGATTCGACGAGGACCTCGCCCTCGCTGTGCTCGACATAGGCGGCGTCACCAGGGCCGTCCGCCTCCTCAGCTCCGCTTCCGGGGGCGGACGGGTCGCTGCCAAGTCCGGGCTCGACCACGCGGCGAATCGGGAGGTCGAAGGCCTTGGCGAAGTCGTAGTCGCGCTGGTCGTGAGCGGGGACCGCCATCACGGCCCCGGTTCCGTACTCCATCAGCACGTAGTCGGAGACGAACATCGGGATCTGCTCGCCGTTGACGGGGTTGGTGACCGTGCGGCCCAGCGGCACGCCGGTCTTCTCGCGGTCCTCGGCGCTTCGCTCCTCGGTCGATTCGCGCAGCGCCTTGTTGACGTAGTCGCGCACCGCGCCCTCGGCGTCGGTGCCGGCGACCAGCCGCTCGATCGCCGGGTGCTCGGGCGCGAGGACGAAGAAGGTGGCGCCGAAGAGGGTGTCGGGCCGGGTCGTGAAGACGGGGAAGTCGATGCCCGGCTGCTCGCAGCGGAAGACGACCTCGGCGCCTTCCGAGCGCCCGATCCAGTTGCGCTGCATCGTCTTCACGTGTTCGGGCCACTCGATCGAGTCGAGGTCGTTCAGCAGCCGATCCGCGTATTCGGTGATGCGGAAGAACCACTGCTCGAGCTGGCGCGCTTCGACCTCGGTCCCGCAGCGCTCGCAGCGACCGTCGACGACCTGCTCGTTGGCGAGCACCGTCGCGTCCTTGGGGCACCACTTGACCGCGGCCTCCTGGCGGTAGGCGAGGCCGCGCTCGAACAGCTTCAGAAAGATCCACTGGGTCCAGCGGTAATAGGCGGGATCGGCGGTCGAGAGCTCGCGGCTCCAGTCGATCGATATCCCCCAGCGGCGGAACTGGCGCTGGAAGGAGGCGATCGCGGCGGCGGTCGAGTCGCGGGGATGCTCACCGGTCTGGATCGCGTGGTTCTCGGCCGGCAGCCCGAATGCGTCGTACCCCATCGGGTGGATGACCCGATAGCCGTTGCGGCGCTTGTAGTGGGCGACCGCGTCACCGATCGAATAGACCTTCAGGTGCCCGATGTGTGGCTCGCCCGACGGGTAGGGCAGCATCTCGAGCACGTACGACTTCGGCTTCGATCCATCGAAGTCGGGATCGCCGGGGTTGGGGACCTCCCAGGTGTGCTCGGTCTCCCAGACCTGCTGCCAGCGCAGCTCGATCGCGTTTGAGTCGTACTTGCTCACGGGGCGATTATTGCGGGGCGGTGGCGGTCGGCGGGGCGAGCGGGCTTCACCTGCGGGAGGGCCCGCCGCACGTAACATCTCCCCAGACCGATCAAGGAGGCCAGGATGTCGCGATTGATAAGGCTCGACCAAAGCGGTCATACGACCCTCGCCGAGTGGACGGCCGAGGATGCCGACGCGCAGAGGGAGGCGATCGGGGCCTTCGAGCAGGAGCGCCAGAACGGCATGATTGCCAGCGTCACCCTTCCCGACGGCGATGCCGAAGTCGTGCGCGAGCTGCCGCTCGACGCCGAGCTCGTGGTTATGCGCCGTCAGATTGCCGGCGGCTAGAGGAACATTGAGCATCGACGTAGCCGCATCGAACGTTGCGGCGGCCGACCTCGGCCTGGTCGAGGCTCGCCGGCTGCCGTGGCGGGAGCGCGCCAGCGAGGCCAAGCTGCGCCGCGACGGGCGCCGCTGGACGCTGTGGACGATCGGGGTCCTGATCGCGTTCGGGGCCCCCGCCGGCCTGGTCGTGGCGCTGGACGCCTGGCTGTTCCCGGTGGCGCTGGTGCTGATCGCCCATGCCTGGCTGATCTGCAGGCTGCAGGCCGGGCGGGCGGTGACTTCGGTCGTCCCGTTGGGATCCGCCGGCGAGGACGGCGCGGGCGGCACCGACCCAGCCGCCGAGGAAGTCGCGCTAGGCCTGCTCGGCGATCTGCTCGGACATCGGGAGCGCGAGCTCATGCATCGCAGCGGGCTCGCCATGCAGGGTGGGCACCTGGGAGCCTGGCTGCTGGGCGAGAGGGGCGCCCTGCTGGTGCGCCCCGGAGGCCGGCGGATCTTCTCCTACTGCGTGCGGGTCGGCGAGTCCGACGACCTACCGGCCGGCGACCGGGTGGCGCACCTGCTGCTCGCGCTGCGCGAGGACGAGGAGGGCTTCGCCACGGTCGCCAACCTCGGGTTCTCGGGCGCGATCTGGCGCTGCCGGAGGCGGATGGCCGCCCGGCAGCGACCCGCGCTCGATCTGGCGCGGGCCGCCGCCGCCGGCATGTCCTCAGCGTCGCCCTAGCTCAGAACGGGGGAGAGCGAGATCAGGACTTGCGGCCAGAGGAAGAGCTCGATCAGCGCCGCGATCAGCAGCATCGGCACGGCGATCGCGACGGTGACCATGGTTGCGGCGAGCAGCTGGTTCCACTCCCCCTTGCGGCTGGCGATGAGCCATGCCGCGAGCGGCAGGAAGAGGGCGGTCAGCTCGATCAGCGCCTGGGGAAGGGCGCTGAGGAGCAGCTGGCCGTTGCTGAGGTGCAGGTGGTAGGCGAGGGTCGAAGCCTGAAAGCCGATCGTGAGGGCCTGGATCGAGAGTGAGAAGAAGGTCACGCCGATCACGAAGGCGATCGCGAACTCGCCCGCCTTCAGGTGGACCCAACGCGAGAAGCCGGTGCGTGTCTGAGCCGCGATCGGCATCGAGGCGCCGGCGATGAACCCGGCGACGCAAGCGGTGGCGTGGAATGCGAGCACCGCCCCGTTGCGCAGCAGGATGTGCAGGTAGTCGGTGAGGCCGACGGGATGCGTGACGCCGGCAAGCGTGATCGGCGAGATGTCGGGCGTGACGTTGTTGGCGACGAGCCAGGTGGCGCCGAGCAGCGTGAAGGCGATCGCGAGGCTGAGCGCCGCCCAGCCGCCCAGCACGGACCAGCGCGCCTGCTGCCAGGTCTCGAAGGTGCCGCGTGTGTCGCGCAATCCTTGCGCGAGGACGTAATCGTTGGCCGCCATCGATGATTGATCGGCAGCCGGCACGATTTGTTGAGCCGCCGAGTGAGGATTGGGGGTTGTCCCTCAGGCGGGCTGTGAAGCTGAGACGAGGCGGACGTAGGGCTGCCGCGACGGGTGACGAGGACTTTCTCGCCGGCCAGGCGCGTTCCATGTACCAGCCGAAGCGGTTGCAGAACTCATGGGCGCCAACGGTGAGGTATCCGCCCGCGGGCGAGTCGATTTGAGTGGAGCTAGCCGGGCTCGAACCGGCGACCTTCTGAGTGCCACTCAGACGCTCTTCCAACTGAGCTATAGCCCCAGCAGGCAGAATTCTAAGGCTCGTCGCCGCCGATGCTTGGTTGCTTCAGGCCGCTTCGGCTTCGTCGTCGAGATCGAGTACGACGCGGTCCTCGTCCGTGCGGCGGACCCGAAACTCCATCGGCGAACGCTGCTCGAGCTCGCGCAGCAGCTCGACTGGCTCGTTGAGGCGCATCGACAGCGTCGCGCGGCCCTCGGAGAACTTGCGAACCGAGATCTCGGAGGTCGCGCCGATGTTCGCGGCCGCATCCTCGAAGCCAACCAGCTGCGAGAAGTCGCCGAGCGGGCCGATCTCGACTTCGACCAATCCCTCGAACAGCTCCGGCGCCGACCGCGCTTCGTTCCCATTCTCGGCGACCGGATCGGTGCCGTTTGAATCGGCGCCGCTGGAAATCTGCTCTTCGATCGCGATCCGCTCCGCGATCTCCCCCACCTTGCGACTGATCTCGACCGCGTCGGCAAGCGCCTTCATGCGGATCCTCGTCGCCTGCCCGCGAGCCTGTGCGTGGATCTCCTCCACGCGCATCGCCACGGTCTGCAGGGCGTCGAGGCTGCGGTCGTGGCGCGCGTTGGCCTCGCGAAGCGCTTCGCGCAGACCGTCGATCTCGCGTTCGCGCCCAAGGAGCATCTCCGACATCGCGAGGATCTCGCGCTCGATCTCACCAGCGCGCGCATCACGGGCGGTGATGGCCGCATCAACCTCTGCGCGCCGGTAGCCGAGGAAGGCCCTCCGGAAGCTACCCATGGGCGGCAAGCTAGGGCCGTGGTCGGACGCTATTTCGTCACATCCGACGCGAGGTCGAACACCTGTTCGGTTGCGCGCCGTCCAGGCGTGGCTCAGGCACGCGCTGCGCGGCTCTCAAGCGCCTCCCCAGCGAGTCCAAGCTCGAGCCTCGGCGCGTCCGCCCACAGCTGCTCGAGCCGGTAGCGATCGCGCGCCTCGGGTGTGAAGACGTGCAGGACGCAGTCCAGATAGTCGACCACCGCCCATCCGGCCGCGGGCCCACCCTCGACCTGGCGCGGCAGCAGCTCCTGGTCGCGCTTCAGGCGCAGGCCGACCTCGTCGACGATGGCGCCGGCCTGACGCTCGTTGCGCCCCGTGCAGATGACCAGAAAGTCGGTGTAGGAGACGAGCTCGCGCATGTCGAGGGCGATGATCTCCGTCGCCCCCTTGGAGTCGGCCAGCTCGGCCAGCTTGCGCGCCAGCGCCTCGGAATCCATCAACGTGAGTAGATCCCCTTCTCGACGATGAACCGGGCAACCTGCTGAGGCACGACGTAGCGCAGCGGCCGGCCCGCCTTGGCGCGCTCGCGCGCCGCCGAGGACGAGATCCCGAACTCCGGCATCTCGAGCATCTCGCAGCGCCCATCGGCCCCGAGGCTGCGCAGAACAGAAGCGACGTCGGCCTCCGAGATCCCGGCCCGGCGGGCGATCGCCAGCTTCGCCAGCTCCACGACCCGCTCGGGGTTGCGCCAGCTCTCCAACCCAACCGCCGCGTCCGCCCCCATCACGAACACCAGGCTGTCGTCGGATTGCTCGGCAAGCTGCTCCAAAGTCTCATACGTGTAGGACGGCCCCTCACGCTCGATCTCCAGCGTCGAGACGACGAAGCGCTCGTCGTCGGTCGCCGCTAGGCGGGTCATCGCCAGCCGCAGCTCGGGGCCGGGGTCGTCGAGGATCCGCTTGTGGGGCGCCTGCCCGGTGGGGACGAACAGCACCCGCTCGAGGTCGAGCTGCCAGATCGCCTCCTGCGCGAGCGCCAAGTGCCCAAGGTGCGGCGGGTTGAACGCCGATCCGAGGATGCCGACCGCAGCGACCGGACCTCTACCCCCTCGTGGGTGCCGCCGCGCGCTCAGCCACGGGTCTGGCCGCTGCCGCGGCCGACGTACTTGTAGGTGGTCAACTCGCGCAGGCCGACCGGCCCCCGCGCATGGAGCTTTTGAGTCGAGTTGCCGATCTCCGCGCCCATCCCGTACTCGAAGCCATCTGTGAAGCGGGTCGAGGCGTTGACGTAGACCGCGGCCGCGTCGACGCCGGTGGTGAACTCCTCGGCCGCCTGCTCGCTGGAGGTGATGATCGCCTCCGAGTGGCCGGTGCCGTGGCGATTTATGTGGTCGATCGCCTCCTGCTCGGAGTCGACGACCCCGACCGCCATCTTCATGTCCAGATACTCGGTGTCCCAATCGTCGGCCGTCGCCGCCCCGACCTCGACGTCGCCGGCGTTCTCGCGCACCCGGTGGTCGCCGACCAGCTCGACGCCGGCGTCGTGCAGGGCGCCGAGGACGTCGGGCAGAAACGCCGGCGCGACGGTCGCATTGACGAGCAGCGTCTCGGCCGAGTTGCAGACCCCTGGCCGGTCGACCTTGGCGTCGTAGGCGACCCGGCGCGCCATCTCGAGATCGGCGTCGTCGTGCACGTATACGTGGCAGTTGCCGGCCGCGGCGTAGATCACCGGCACGGTCGCAACCTCCTTCAGCGCCGCCTTCAATCCCTCGCCGCCGCGCGGGATCAGCAGGTCGACCAACTCGTCCTGGGTCGCCAGCTCGGCCAGGCCGTCGCGGTCGCCGGCGGGCAGCATCACGACCCCGTCCTCGGGCAGGCCGGTGTCGGCCAGCGCCTCGCGCACGATTGCCGCCAGGGCGCCGTTGGAGCGCTCGGCGTAGCTGGAGCCGCGCAGAACGATCGCGTTGCCGCTCTTGATCGTCAGCGCCGCACAGTCGATGGTCACGTTGGGCCGCGCCTCATAGACGACCGCGACGACTCCGAGCGGCACACGAATCCGGCGCAGCTCGATACCGCTGGCGATCGTCCGGGCCTCGAGCTCCTCGCCGACCGGGTCGGGCAGCGAAACGATCTCGCTGATCCCGTTGGCCATCGCGCTCACGCGCGCCTCGTCGAGGGTGAGCCGGTCAAGTAGCGCTGGGCTGAGACCAGCGGCGCGCTCGTCCGCGAGGTCGGCCGCGTTGGCCTCCAGGACGTCGGCCGAGCGCTCGACGAGCAGCTCCGCAAGGCGGCGCAGCGTCGCGTCCTTGGCCTCGGTAGCGGCGGCGGCAAGCTGGCGTGAGGCCGCTTTCGCGGCGCTGCAACTCGCGGCGACGCTTCTGACCGTTGTAGCCATCGTGGCTAAGGGTAGCCGCCGCGTGGAATCCTCAGGCGAGCACGAAGTAGTCGCGATGCACGGCTTCCTCAGCCGCGTGGGGCATCAGCTCGCGCACCTGGGCGCTCTTCAGCCCCTGGATGCGACGCATCTCCTCGGCCGAGTAGTTGGAGATCCCCTTGCCGACCACGTCGCTGTCGACCACCACCTCCACCGCCTCGCCGGCCTCGAAGCTGCCCTCGACGGCGGTGATGCCGACCGGCAGCAGGCTGCTGCCCTGCTCACGGAGGACCTTCGCCGCCCCCTCGTCGACCGCCAGCCGGCCGCGGGCGGGCTTGCCGTAGCGCAGCCAGAGCTTGAAGCTCGACGTCCTGCTCGGGTTGGGGGCGAAGCGGGTGCCCACCCTCTCCCCCGCCGCGGCGGCGCTCAGGGTCCCAGGGGCGGTGCCGTCGCAGATCACCGCCGCGATCCCCGACTCGCTGGCCATCTCCGCCGCCGCCACCTTGCTGCGCATGCCGCCGAGCCCAAAGGGGGAGGTGTTCTCGCCGATCTCGTACCCCTCCAGCTGGCTGAAGTCCGAGATCTCCTCCACCAACCGCGCTGATTCGTCCTCGCGCGGGTCGGCCGTGTGCAATCCCTCTATGTCGGTCAGCAGCACCAGCAGGCGGGCGTCGAGCAGGATCGCCACCTGCCCGGCGAGGAAGTCGTTGTCGCCGAAGGTGATCTCGTCCGTGGCCGTCGTGTCGTTCTCGTTGACCACCGGGACGACGTCCCATTCGAGCAGCCGACGCAGCGTCTGGCGCGCGTTCAGGTAGTTGGTGCGGGCGGCGATGTCGGAGGCGGTCAACAAGACCTGCGCCGATCTGACCCCGTGCTCGGCGAGGCGCTGCTCGTAGGCGCGAAAGAGGTCGCCCTGGCCGACCGCGGACGCCGCCTGCAGCTCGTCCATCGCCCGCGGGCGCTGACCCAGCTCGAGCAAGCGTATCCCGCGCGCGATCGCGCCCGAGGTGACCATGACCAGCTTCTGACCCGCCTTCTCGAGCTCGGCCACCTGTTCGCAGACGCGGTCGAGCACGTCGGAACGCAGCTCGCCGTTATCGGCGGCGACGATCGATGAGCCAAGCTTGGCGACGACGGTCATGACCGAGAGTCTAGGAAGGGTGGCTGGCTATGAGGCGGCGAGCGCCTCGCCCACGAGGTTGGCGTCGTGCTCGTAGCTGAGCAGCTCGCGGGCTTCCTCGGGGCCCAGCCAACGCAGCTCGTCGACCTCCGGGCCGGGGCTGAACTCACCTTCGGCGACGCGCATCAGCCAGTAACGCACCATCTTGCTCCGCCCCTTGCGGTCGCGGTAGCTGATCGAGCTCAGCTCCGGCCCCAACTCCGTACGCACACCGGTCTCCTCCTCGACCTCGCGCAGCGCCGCCTGCTCGAAGCTCTCGTCGCCGTCGAGCTTTCCCTTCGGAAGCGACCAGTCCTCGTACTTGGGCCGGTGGATCACCGCGACCTCGATGCCGTCGGCGCCGGGACGCACCAGCACCCCACCCGCGGCGCGCACCTCCGGGTTCTCGCTCGGCTCGAGATCGGTCCGCGACATGACCCAACAAGATTCGCCCGAAGTGCCTAATTACCTGGGTGAAGCACCTGGTTTCGCGCCCAGCGCTTGCCTGGTCAACTCGAACGGCAGCCTCAGCCGTGGCGTCCCCTCCTCGCGCGAGTCCCACGATGCGCGCATCACGTCTTCAGTCGCCCGCAGCTGGAACTCGGCCCTCAACAGATGATCATCCTCGAGCTCGACCCAGAGACCGGCGAGCACCTGGCGCAGCGCCTGGTTGAGGTCGGCGGCGCCCTCAGCCTGGGCAATCCGACCTTGGACCAGCTCCACGAGGCCGTTGTAGAAGTCCAGGGCAGCGTCTACGTCCGGGGGCCCGGACCACTCACTTACGACCGCCTCGGCCTCCGCGATCCGTTGCTCCTGCTCGGCCCGCTGCCGGTCGATCCGCTCGACCTCCTCCAAAGCGATCCCGGCCGTTGTGGCGCCTTCGTCGACGCGCTTTCGGTAGTCGGTCAGGTGACGCTCCCGCTGGCGGTCCAGCGCCTTGAGGCGACCCCTGTCCCGTTCGAGGTTCGCCTCTCGCACGCCATGCTCGCTGTCGCGCTCAGCGACACGGCCAGCGATCCAGTCCTCGACGCTGCCGATGAACGTATCCAGGTGCCGGAGGACGTGGCTCTCGATGAGCTCGGCCGGGATCGCCGACGCTTGGCAGAGGCCGGTGCCTTGGCGCCGGTTGCGGCAGATGTAGACGCGGCCGACCGCCTGCCGCCTTGTCCAGAGCGTCCCGCCGCAGCTCGAGCAGAAGACGACGCCCCGAAGGAAGAAGCTGTCGTCAAGCGGCTTGCGACCACCCTGGCGCTTGGCGACCTGGACCGGGTCGAGGCGATTGAAGCTCGCGTGGATGCGCTCGAACCGATCCGGGTCGATGATCTGCGGGTAACCCTTCTCACCAACGTAGGCGCGCTGGTTGACGATGCCCCAAACCGTGCGGTTCTGCCATGGCTTGCCCCGACGTCCGGTGACGCCCTCGCCATTCAACTGGCGCATCACGTCGCCGTACGTCGAGCCCGCCTCGACCATGTCGAAAATCCGCTCGACCACGGGACGGGTGGACGGGTCGATCACCCGGCGCGTCACCGCCTTGCCGTCGATCACCTCCACCACCTCGCTCTTGTAGCCAAGCGGCACGGGCCCTACCGGCGCGCCGCGCTCCTTGCGACGCTTGAGCCCGTCCCTTACGGCATGGCTCTTGCGGGCCGAGTCCTCGGTGTTTCGCTGGCCCTGGACGGCAGCCATCATCAGGCCGATCCTCGGATCACCAAAGAAGTCGTCCTGCACGGTGCGAACGGTGACCCCGTGGCGACGCAGAGAGGCCACCACCTCGACCAGGTGATCGGCGGCGCCCGGCGCATCGCCTGCGCCTCGAGCAAGCCGGTCGGAGTGCTGGACCACGAGCATCGCCTCGCCGTGCTCGGCGGCGAGGCCGATGGCGGCCTGCTTGGCCCGCTCAAGGCCCGGCCCACGATTGCCCTTGTAGGCGCTGAACCCCTCGTCGTCGTCCTTGTAAACGACCCGCCCGCCCTCGCGCTCGGCCATCTGGCGGCACTGATCAAGCTGGGTCGGGATCGACTCGTGCTTGTCCTCGGTGCTCTTCGCCCCGTAGACGACGGCGGGGATCTGCTCGCTCATTTCTCGTCCTCCACCGGCGGGTAGCCCAGCTCCAACTGCGCCTCGGCCTCGGCCTTGCTCACCGGCCGCCGGAGGGTGTCGACCGACCGATGCTCGCGGTTGAGGCAGCGAGGCTTGAAGATCAGCCAATAAGTCCACGGCCCGCACTCGTAATAACGGTTGAAATACGTCCTGTTGGTGATCGGGTTCCGCCACCTGGCCTTGTAGCCCTGCTCGAAGATCAGGTCAACGAACGCGTCGAAGTCGGCGCCGTCCACCGCGTCCCGCATCACATACTGGTGCTGCGCCCGGGTGCCCTCCGCCCACTTGGCGGGCGTCCACGGCGCCGAGGCGATGAAGGCCCGGATGCGGGCCAGTTCCTCAGACGTGATCGCACCCGCGAAATCGGCAAGGTCGAAGCGGCCTTGTTCAGGCGGCAGTTCGGTCATTGGAGAGGTCGCGCCCTGGGGCCTCCCCTGGCCCCGGCGCATACTCACAGTATGACCGGTCATGGGGCCTCCTTGTCGACCGGGGTCAACCAATCCATCGGCACCCTCTCCTTGGCCCCGGTGTCGAAAGCGACCTCGACGGCGATCGCGATCACTTCGCCCGCTTGGCCGTTGCCAAGGCGAACACGGTCGCCGGGACTCAATGGTGCCGAGGGGCTCGGCGGGTCCTCAGCCCGATTCTCAGCTGATTTCAGGCCCTCGGTTGGGCGGTTGGGGGTCCTGGTCCTCGCGCCGTACTGACGCTGCAGCTCACGTCGGCTCAGGGCCTTTGCGTCGTCCAAGGCTTTCTCGGGCTCGACGTTGCCGCTCATGACCGCAGGCAGGATCACGGCCGCCTTGGAGACCTCGATTTCGCGGAGTGCCACCGGTGGCAGTTGCTTCGTCACGTGCAGGTCGCGCCACACCTGGACCAACCTGAAGAACGAGCGGTGGCTCAGCTCGATCTCGGGCTGGCTGAGGAACGCCTCGAGCTTCGAGAAGCCGAGCAGCTCCCAAAGCCGCTGCTCGTGGAGCTCGTACAAGTGCTGGGCCAGCGTCCAGGTGTCGGCGTGGACCTGGGCGATCCCTGCCTTGATCGCGCGCTCGCAATCGAACGCGGCTCGCACCAGCTCGTCGCGCTCCTGCTCGGAGACCGGGTGGGCCTTCAGCTTCGGAAAATCCGGGTCGTCGCGTTGGGGCAGCAAGTAGACCTCCTGGTCGCACCTTGGGTGCGACCGTCGCGGGCTGCTGCTCCCACCCGAACTTATCCCATACGGCGCGGAAGGAAAAGCGAAACGGCGCCCCCGCGACAAGGGCGCCGTTTCAGGTCTACAAGCGGGCTCCAACCCGCGCAGCAACAGCCAAAATAGCTGCTCGATCGGACCGAGCGGATCCCAGCGCAGCATGCTGCGGATCCGCAGAACGAGCAGCGCCGAGCCCGAAGGCCCGGCGCCTGACGATGCTCTTTCAGTCGGCGCAGCCGCCGACGAGGACTCCGAGGGGCAGCCTAGCCGCCACGGCGGATCGAACGGGCAGGCCCCTTCGCAGAGAATCCGCTCCAGAATGCGGGTGCGACCGGTACCGGTCTCACTTAGGGGGCAGCCGCGCTTTGCAGCGAGCGCTCGCCCGCGAGCGGGCGATTCAACGAGATGCTCGAGGACGGTGATCGAGGTCGTCGACACCTCAAGGGTGCCGCGGGGCCGCGGCGTGCAGTGCCGGGGCGGCACAGGGGCCTGCGCAGGGGCGGCGGGGCCGGACCCGACACCGCCCAACACGTAGAGTCAGCGCATGGACGACCGAGCGAAGTACGAGGCGTTGATGGGGGAACACGAGATTGAGCCGGGCTATCTCCTGCGCCCCGACCAGGAGGCGCAGCAGGTCTACGTTCGGGTTTTCAACGATCAGGGCGGCCTGGTCCGGCTCGACGTGGACGGCGGCGACGAGGGCGAGAAGCTGCAACTCCTCGTCGGCGCTCAACAGCTTCAACGCCGGATTTCCGACCCCCAGAGCGGCCTTTCCGATCCGCAGTAAGCCCGCCTCTTGGCGGGGATCCAGATCTACTCGCCTTGACCGCGGTCGCGGCGGGCGGCGCCGACCCGGGTCGGCGCAGGGGGCCTGTGAACGCTCCGGAGTGATCGGTGCGCCCGCGGGAGGGGCCCCCCTCGGTCAGCGTGATTCAGCGAAACGAATCAACTCGTAGCCCGGCTCCGGTACCGGCGCCACCCCGTACTTGCCCCCCGATGCGGACTTCTGGGCAGGTAAGGAACGGCTACCGGAGGTGGTCGGGCTCCAGCGCCCAGCGACCAGCCTCGACCTCGCGCCGCTCGCGGAGCTGCCTCAGCTCGGCAGCCAGTCGAAGGGAGATCTCATCGGCACGAGCAGCGGCCTCGAAGCCTGGGTGAGCGACGGGCTGCCCGCTGCTGCCCTTGACGGTGGGCTCGGCCGTCGCGGCCTCTAGCGCCGCCTTGGCCGCGGTGACGTTTGCCTCCAGACGCTCCTGGAGGCGGGCTTCCTCGCGGTCGAAGTCAGCGGGGCTGGTCATAAAAAAAACCCCCCATCAGGTCGGGAAAACCGCGGTTTATCGAGGCCAATGGATGGAGACCCGTCAAGGGTGAACAAGAGTGGCCCCGGCTTTGTGATCGGGGAGCCCCCCACCTAGAGGCGAGATACTGCGGGACGATGTCGGAGGAGATCATCGAGATCGTGCAGCGCGGCACCGAGAACTTTTTCGAAGGTCGCCCTGCATGGGAGCTGTACACCGAGGACTTTCAGTTCGTAGACCTCCCGGATGCGCCCTGGCAGCCGGGCATGCAGGCTGGGCTGGACTTCTTTATTGGGGTGACCAACTTTGGCGCCGAGTTCGATCAGATCGAGGCCATTGATTCCGATCGCGTGCTCAAGGTCGGCAAGGTCTGGTGGCACCCTCGTACCACCGGCATTCGCGAGGAGATGCCCGTAGCCCTGACCGTCACCGTCATCGACGGCAAGATCACGCGAATCGTCTCCCACCACACGCGGGAGGAAGCCCTCGAAGCCGCCGGGTTGGCGTAGTAAGCGTATACGGCGGGACGACCGGCGCGCGGAGGAGGTACAACGCGCACCGGCCACCCAACCGGGCGGAAAGGCCGCGCGGCCGACCGAGGGCAGCTCCTCGGCGACTCCGACCGCGTCTGTTCGACTCCCTTCCGCTTTGCAGTCCCCGAGAGCTCGGCCGCCGATGAGGCCGAAGAGGCCAAAGCCGAGCGCCCCGGGGACCACGCTTCTAAGCGCTGATCGAGTAGGCGCCGCGTACGTCGCGGACCCAAGGCAGAGCTTCGTATTCGAGCCGCAGCCTGACGATGTTTCTCTCGAGTTTTGAAAAGGGATCTGCCGTCAGGGTCGCCATGCCGGTGTAGAGCAGGCCGACCCTCGACACGTCGAGGAGCAGCGGGTCGTCGATCGCGGCGCTTTCCCTGATCACCTGGGACCACAACGGGGAAGCGCTTCCTGCGCTCCTGGTTGCGAACAGGTACAGATCGTCAGCACCGACCTGGGTCAAATCGAGCGCAGCACCAGCTTCAGGGCTCAATGCCAACGTGCTCGGCCAGGCGCCGAGTCCCCGCTGGGCTGCGACTCCGTTACGAATCTGGGCGATCAGGTCGGTTCCGACCTGGCCGTTCGGTGGCGTCGCAGCGAGGATCGCCGCCACCGTGGCCTCGTCCAGGGCCAGATCGAGCTGCCGTTGCATCTCGGTACTTCAGCAGAGCCTGGAGCGTCTCCTGGGTCTCGAAAACGCGCACGGGCACGGAGTCGAGGACGACCGCGAACTGACGAAGCTGCGGCGTTCCCAATCCCACCGTGGCGTCCAGCTCGGACTTGGGCGTGATCGCGTCCACGTCACGCTCGATGCCCGACACGGGGGTCTGGCCGAACGAGACCGTGAAATCGGTCACCGAGAACTGGCCTGCCGCCACGTCGGACCGCTGCAGCGCCGGATAGACGTAGCGGCGGTCGTCGGGTGGCGACTGGGCAGGAGTGGGCCTGCCGGTAGGAGTGGGCGCCGTCCCGGGCAACTGCGCTCGCATCAGCGACGCAAGGCTCAGATCGACCCTGTTCTCGCCGCGCTGCAGGTCGAGCTGCTTCGCAGCCGCAACCCAGCCGTTGCCCGCGACGCCAAGACGAGATTGCGTGGTCGCTGGCATCCCGGCCTCATGGTCGGCGAGCTGGCCGAGCAGCTCCTGCTCCTCCTGCGAGAGGGCGGCGATCTCTTCGTCAATCTCGCTTGCCGCCCGCCTCGCCTGCCTCGCGCGGTCAAACTGCGCCCGAGCGTTCTTCGCCTCGGGGTCGTAGGCGTCTCGTGCCTCGTTCGCCGCCGCAACGGCGCCTGGCTTCTGCTGCCGCAACGCGGCGATGCGGCCTTGGACTGCGTGGATCTGCTGGCTCAAGTCGTTCATTCGGGTTCCTCCTAAAGAAGCGGTTGGCTGCTGCTCCTTTAGGAGCCCGAACGGACTCCGAACCTCTTCTCCAGTTTGCGCCTACGACCGGACGGGTCAGTTGAACGGCGCGCTCGCCGCCTTCGCCAGGTCCTCGTCCTCGTAGGTCCAGTCGTGGAAGGCCCCATTGGGCCGGATTCGGCGCGCCGTGTACGTCGCCGTCTCGGGCGTCGGCTCGATGACGATCAGGTCCTCGCCTTCTCGCTCGAAGAACGTGCCAGCGACGATCTCAAGCACCTCGCCCACCGCGATGTCGTTGACGACCATCAGCACGATCCGGCCGTCCATGTCGAAGCAGCGGACGTGATCGCGATCTTGATCGCGGAGCAGTTGGCCGAAGCCGGGGTGGTGCAGCTCGACCCAGGTCAGCAGCGTCAGGGCCTCGTCGTCGATTCTGTCCTGCTCGAGCTTCTCCTTGTCGTTGCTCATCCTCGTACCTCCTCCTTTGCTCGGGCACCGGGGCGCCCGTATCGGCTTCTGATTGCCATTCGCACCTCTTCCTCGATCGCGTGCCGCTCCAGTAGGCCTACGTCGAGCGAGTCGTAGATCGTTGCCCTCTGGATCGGGTTCAATTGCCAACCGGCCGATGTCGATGTTGATCATCATCACGATTCTGCGTGGCCCTTCGGGCGGTAATTCCCTTCGGGGTGGGTCGGGTGAGGGCGTACTACTCCCGGTGGGGAGTAGCTGCCCTTCCCAACGGGGGAGCCGAGGTTGGGGCACTAGGTCGGGGTCGACGCCGTGAGAGGGGTCCAGCCAGAACGGCTCGCCCGACCATCACCTTGCGGTCCTTCTTCGCCTGGGGCGGAGTCGCCAGTTCCCCAGGATCTCGTACGGCCTCCTGCAGCTCATGTTCGCTTTCGCGTCCGGGTTCTCTGGCCGTCACCGGGGGGAGGCATCGCGACCGTCTCCGACCGCGCCGGGAGGCGTTGCCAACGGTCACTCAATGGGCGCCTCCTGCGGTAGCCAGCTCGACCTGCAGCGGCGGGATCAGTACGGCGTGGCTGAACTCGGTTATTGAGTTGGGTGAAGCTCGAATTCCTGCTCGCCGATGCGCACCTCGTCGCCGGGCTCGAAACCGGCGTCGCGCAGGGCCGCGAGAACGCCCATCTCCCCCAGCCGCTGCTCCAGGTAGGCGAGTGCCTCGGCGTTGGCGAGGTCGTGACGCTCGAAGAGCATCTCGACTCCGCGGCCCTCGACCCGATACGACCCCTCCCCTTCCTGTTGCACGCGGTACCCGCCCTCGCCCGCGGGTCGGTAGACGCGGTGCTCGGCCTCGAACTCGGGCGGCGCTCCGGGCGACGCAGGTGCCGGCACGGCGGCGCTCTCCGGCACCGCGGCGAGGATCGCCTGCCCTAATTCATCGAGCCCGGCGCCGGTCGCCGACGACACCGCGAGCACGCCGAGCGCGCGTCGGCCGAGCCGATCGGTCCAGCGCTGGCGCATCCGCTCGACCTCCTCGTCGGTGATCAGGTCCCGCTTCGAGAGCACGACCAGCTCCGGCAGCTCCGCGAGGCCGGCGCCGTAGGAGTCGAGCTCGGCCCGCACCGCCGCATAGTTGGACTCGGGGTCGCCCTCCAGCGGCGCGACCTCGACCAGGTGGACGAGCATCGCGCAGCGCTCGATGTGGGCGAGAAACTCGTGGCCCAGTCCGGCCCCTCCCGCTGCCCCCTCGATCAGCCCCGGGATGTCGGCGAGCACCACCTGGCGCTCCTCGCCCTCGAGGGTCCCCAGAACCGGCTCGACGGTCGTGAACGGGTAGTCGGCGACCTTGGGGGCCGCGCGGGTGAGGCGCGCCAGCAGCGACGATTTGCCGGCGTTCGGCAGCCCGACCAGGCCCGCGTCGGCGAGCAACTTCAGCCGCAGCTCGACTTGACCCGACTCGCCGGCCGTCCCGCGCTCGGCGAAGCGCGGGGTCTGGCGGGTGGAGGTCGTAAAGCGCTTGTTCCCGTGTCCGCCGCGACCGCCCCGTGCGACCACGGCGCGCTGGCCGTCGGTCAGCAGGTCGATCTGGCTGCCCTCCAGCGAGCTCGCCTGAGTGCCAGGCGGCACCCGCACGACCGCGTCGGCGCCGCGCGCCCCATGGCGATCCTTGCCCTGGCCGTGCCTGCCCCGCTCGCCGCGAAAGCGCCTCTGGCGACGCAGACCCGCCAGATCGCGCAGCGACGTGTCGCAGACCAGCACTACGTCGCCCCCGTGCCCACCGTCGCCGCCGTCGGGGCCGCCCTTGGGCACGTGGGCCTCGCGGCGGAAGCTCACGCATCCGTCGCCGCCCCGCCCAGCCTCCACGTGGATCGTCGTTCGGTCGTACATGTCAGGTCGACGGCTCGACGATGTCCATCCGCTGGACCAGGCCGTCGCGGATCGTGTAGACGTGGCGAACCGCTCCGTCGCTGAGCAATTCCCCGTTCGGATCCCGAACCACTTGGTGGACATCTACGGCGACGCGACTGTCGCCGGCGGCGGCGAAACCCTGGGGCTCGACGCGGGAATCGATAATCCCGAACTGCCGCCTCCAGTAGTCACGGACAGTCTCGCGTCCATGCACCCGTCCGCCCTCCAATCCATTCGGCCAGTCGACGTCCGGATGCATCGTCTCCAACGCAGCGTCAAGGTCGCGCCGGTTGAACGCCTCGTAGGCCTTGCGAAGAAGGGTCTCGTGTGATTGCTCGACGTCTTGCATCGGGCCGGGCTTAGATTGCCAGAGCGTGGAGTTCGAGCACCTCGACTTTCTCTACATGCCGAGCCGCGACCCGGCGGCGGACGCCCGTTACTTCACCGAGACGCTCGGCGCGAGGCTGGTATTCGCGATCGAGGCCTTCGGCACCCGTGTCGCGATGGTCAAGTTGATCGATGAGGCCCCGGCGCTGCTCTTCGCCGGGCACCTCGATGGCGAGCGGCCGATCCTCGTCTACCGGGTCGCCGATCTCGAAGCCGCGAGTGCCGAGCTGCGCGAGGCGGGCTGCGAGGTGAGCGAGCCGTTCGGCATTCCCCCCGGGCCCTGCGCCGAGATCACGGCCCCCGGCGGCCACCGCGTCGCGATCTACGAGCTGACCCGCCCCGAGGTTCCCGAGCGCCTTGCGGGGCGCCGGGACTTCTAGGCGCGCACGTGCTCGAGGTTATGGCTGACATACAGCTAAAAAGTCGAGCAGGTCGGCGGCGGGTGCAGTCCTCCCACCGTTCACGGCCGTTACGGCGGGCAGGAGATCCGGCGGCATCTTGCGCGGGTGGTGCGTCGGAGCCGAGTTCGGGCGGCATCTTCCGCGGGTGGTGTGCGGGACCCGGTTTGCGGACCGCGCGCAGTGTTCCGAGCACGGCCGGAAAGCGGGTCCCGTGCGACAGGACCCGCGGCCGGTGACGACTGAGCTACTCGCCCTCGACCGAAACCAGCCGACCCTTGCCCTTGGGGCGGAACTGCACCACGCCGGCGCGGGTGGCGAAGATCGTATGGTCGCGACCCAGACCGGTCCCGTCGCCCGGACGAAACCGAGTTCCGCGCTGGCGGACGATGATCTCGCCTCCGGTCACCTGCTGGCCGGCGAACACCTTTACGCCGAGGAACTTCGGATTCGAATCGCGGCCGTTGCGGCTGGAGCCGAGGCCCTTCTTATGAGCCACTGGAGCTTCCCTTCCTGGTCGATGAGCTGCCTGAAGCCTTGCGCGTGGTCTTCTTCTTGCGGGTCGGCGCCTTGCGGGTGGTCGTCTTGCGTGCGGCCGGCTTGCGTGCCTTCGGCTCGGCCCTGGTTTCAGCCTTCGCTTCAGCCTTCGGCTCCGCCTTGGCCTCCGCTTTCGGCTCCTCCTTGCGGGCCGCCGGCTTGCGCGTCAGCTGCTTCAGATCGGTGATCTCGACCTTGGTCAGCTCCGAGCGGTGCCCGGCCCGCCTCCGGTAGCCCTTCTTGGCCTTGTACTTGAAGATGCGTATCTTCGGCCCCCGCAGGTGCTCGGCGACCGTCGCCTCGACCTTCACCTTCTCCAGCTCGGCCGCATCGGTGACCACGTCGCCATCGCGGAACATCACCGCCCGCAGGTCGACCTTCTCGCCCTCCTTCGCGGGCAGGCGGTCGAGGAGCAGGGTCTCGCCCTTCTCGACCTTGTACTGCTTGCCTCCGCTTTCGACGATTGCGTATGCCTCAGCCATTAATCATCTTCCTCTCCCGGCTTGGCGCGCGATCTCCCTCGGCCACCTCTGCGGCCGCGACGTCGACGCCTGCCGGAGCCGGAGGATTCTAGCCCGTCGCCATCCGCCTCCCCATCGCCAGCGCCGTTGCCGGATACCTCCACCCCCGGCAGCGATGCCACCGCCGCCGAGCGTTCGACCCGCTCGATCCGCACCAGCTTGCGCTCGCCGACGAACGGACCGCCGCCGGTGACGCTGACGATGTAGGAGTCGACCCGAGCCACCGCGTCGTCGGCGTTGTACATGTGCGGCTCCTCGATCGTCACCAGAACCTCCTCGCCGACCTTGAACGGCAGCGCGCGCTCGACGATCTGCTCGCGGCTCCCCGTCTCAACGATCTCGAAGGTGCCGATCGGCAATGCCTCTCCACCCTCGAAGTGAAACTCCTTGCCGGTTTCCTCCTCCAGGGCCGCCAACCCGCTGTGCGGGTCGATCAGCTCCGCGGCGACCTTCGGGTGAACCCGGATCAGGTAGGCGTCGGGCTTCGCGTCCTCGGCGACGATCTCGCGGAGCTTGCGCAGCCCCTCGAGCGCGACGGTCTCCTCCGAAAGCACCACGCCCTCGCCGTCGCAGGTCGGGCAGCGGACGGTGAGGATCTCGCGCACCCCGTCAGTGACGTTCTGCCGCGTCATCTCGACCAGGCCAAGCGGCGAGACCTCGACCACGTAGCTCTTCGACTTGTCGGCGTCGAGCGCCTTGCGCAGCGTCTTCAGCACCTTCTCGCGGTTGCGGGCCCGCGCCATGTCGATGAAGTCGATGACGATGATCCCGCCGATGTCGCGCATCCGTAGCTGCCGGACGACTTCGTCGGCGGCTTCGGTGTTGACCCGCGTGATCGTCTCCTCCAGGCCCCCCTTGCCACGGCCGGTGAAGCTGCCGCTGTTGACGTCGATCACGGTCAGCGCCTCGGCGTAGTCGATCATCAGGTAGCCGCCCGAGGGCAGGTCGACGCGGCGCACAAGGGTTGAGTGGATCACCTCCTCGATCGCCCACTTCTCGAACAGGGGTTTGCGGCCCTTGTACAGCTCCACGCCTTTGACCAACTCCGGCGCGGTGCGTTGGAAGAAGCCGGTGACCCGCTCGTGCTGCTTTTGGGAGTCGATGATCGCCTTCTCGAAGTCGCTCAAGAAGACGTCGCGAAGCACCCGCACCGGCAGGTCGGCCTCCTGGAAGACCAGGGCCGGGGCCTTGGCGCTGCGGGCGCGGCGGTCGAGCACCTCGTTGAGCTTGTGCAGGTAGTCGATCTCGCGCACGAAGTCCGCCTTCTTGGCGCCGTGCGCGGCCGTGCGCACGATCAGCCCCCCGGGGCCCTTGTAGGTGTTCTCGACCATCTTGCGCAGCCGCTCGCGCTCACCGTCGGCGAGCCGGCGACTGACACCGACGCCGCTTCCCTGCGGCGCGTAGACGAGATAGCGGCCGGCGATCGAGACGTTCATCGACAGCCGCGCCCCCTTCGTCTTCAGCGGGTCCTTGACCACCTGAACGATGATCTCCTGCCCGGACTTGAGCAGCTCGTTGATGCGGCGACCGCGACCGCGACCGCGCTTCGGAGCCGCCTCCCCTCCGGGGAGGACGATCTCGTCGACGTGCAGGAAGCCGTTTCGCTCCAGGCCGATGTCGACGAACGCCGCCTCCATACCGGGAAGCACGTTGTCGACCTTGCCCTTGTAGATGTTGCCGACGATCGAGCGGCGGCCTCGGCGCTCCACGTAGAGCTCCGCAACCTCGGGCTTTTGCTCCTTGGTCTTTGCCTCGAGCACGGCCACCCGCGTCTCGCCGTTGTCGGCGGAAACCAGAATTGTCTTTTTCATAACCTCAGCTCAGTTCGAAGATCAGTAGTAATCCCTGCTCTTCTGGCTGAGGCGAGCCTGCATGTGAATGCTCTCGAGCACGCCGATGGCCAAGAACGTAGCCAGCACGGAGGATCCTCCGTAGCTCATGAGCGGCAAGGGGATGCCCGTGATGGGCATGATCCCGAGGCTCATCCCGACGTTGACGAAAACCTGGAACATCAGCATGGCGGTGATTCCGCCCGCAACCAGGGTTCCGTACAAGTTCTTTGAGAGCGTCACAATCCGCAGCGCCCGCCAGATCAGCAGGGCGAATAGGGACAGGACGAACGCGGCTCCGAGGAATCCGAAGCGCTCCCCGACCACGGCAAAGATGAAGTCCGTGGTCCTCTCGGGGACGAAGTCGAGCCGCGTCTGAGTGGCCTGATCGCCGCGTCCGGTCTTCTCCCCGGAGCCGATGGCGATCTTGGCCTGATTCTGCTGGTAACCCGCGTCGCGCGGATCCTGGCTGGGATGCAGGAACGAGGTCAAACGCTGTTCCTGGTAGCCCTTGAGGACCGGCGTTCCAAGCGCCGGCGCGACGACCAGCACCGCGGTGACCATGACCGCGAAGCCCGCTGCGATCGCCAGGAAATGGCTCCAGCGGACCCCGGCCAGAAACATCACCGCGAGGGTCACGACCCCGAACACCAATGACGTGCCGAGGTCGGGTTGCAAGAAGATCAGCGCCGCGGGAGCGAGCCCGAGCAACAAGTAGCGGGCCGACCGCTGGCGCGGCGAGCCGCGCCTGGCGCCGTCGATGACAAACCCGGCCAGAGCGATGATGAGCAAGACCTTGCCCAGCTCGGCCGGTTGGAAGTTGAAGAAGGGAAGGTTGAACGTGCGTCGCGAGCCACGCGCCGCGGCGCCGAACATGAACACCAGCCCGATGCTGACGAACATCAGCGTGTAGATGCCGACCCGCAGCTCGCGGAAGCGCGAGTAGTCGATCTGGGTCAGCAGGAAGAGCCCCAGCAGGCCGAGACCGACGTAGATGCTCTGGCGCTCGACGTAGTAGTAGGGCGAGCCGGGCACGTCGTGGAGGGTCGCCTCGGCGAGGGTGAAGATGCTGAAGCCCCCCAGAGCCACGGCGGCGATCAGCAGCAGCGGGTCCAAGTAGGGGATCCCGAGCCGCTCGGCGATACCGGGCCGGGTCGAGAAGGGGACGGCGCGCGCGCGTCGGGAGGCGGTCGTCGCGTGCATCAGTACGGGCTCCCGCCGTTGGCGCCGCCGACCGCGTGTGCCTTCGCGTGGAAGTACTGGGAGAGGATCTGCTCGGCGATCGGGGCCGCCGAGTCGACCCCGAAGCCGCCGCGCTCGACGGTGACGGTGACGACGACGCGCGGATTCGGGTACGGCGCCAGCACCGAGTACCAGGACTGGTCCTGTTGACCGGTGCGCTGCGCGGTTCCCGTCTTGCCGGCGACCGGGACCGGGAAGCCCCCGAACACCGAGTAGGAGGTGCCGCCGGGGCTCTGCGCCGCCATGTGCATGCCGTCGAGGATCGCGCTTCGGTATTCGGGGTTGACCGGGACGTGGCGGCGTGGCGGGGGGTCGATCTCCTGCACGGTCCGGCCCGCGGTGTCTACCACCTGCATCCCCAGGTGCGGTCGCACCAGGGTGCCACCATTGCCGATCGCCGCGTAGGCGTCGGCGAGCTGCAGCGGGTCGACCTGGACGTCGCCCTGGCCGACCGCGAGGTTGATGTTGTCGCCCGCCGACCAGGGTCGGTCGGTGAGGTGCTTGCGGTAGAGGCGGTTGCGCCAAGCGGGGCTGGGGACCAGACCGGCGGACTCGCCGGGAAGGTCGATCCCAGTTGGGGTGCCGATCCCGAGCCGATGCGCCCACCTCTGCAGGGCGAGAGTGCCGTTCATGCGCAGCCCCAGCGTGTAGAAGAATACGTCGCTGGAGACTTGGATCGCGTTGGAGAGGCTGAGTGTCCCGTATGCCGCCCCGCCAGCGTTCTGGAAGGATTGTCCGCCGACCGTCAGCGTGCCGGTGTCTGTGATCGGCGTCGAGGTTGTGATCACCCCGCTGTTCAGCGCCGCCATCGCTGTGATCGGCTTGAACGCCGAGCCGGTCGGATAGAGGCCGCGGATCGCGCGGTCGGTGAGCGGGGCGTCGGTGGTGTCCGAGGTGAGCTGCTTGTACTCAGAAGGGGTGATCGGCTTGGTGAAGACCGACGGGTCGAAGGTCGGGTTGGAGCCCAGTCCGAGCACCTGCCCGTTGCGCACGTCCATCGCGACGAAGGCACCGGGCAGGCCGCGGGCGGCGAGTCCCGCCTCCCCCGCCCCCTGGATCCCGGAGTCGATGCTGAGCTGGAGGTTGTCGCCGGGCTTCGGTGCCACCGCGCTGAGCTGGCCCTTGGGGCGGCCGAGCGAGTCGACCTGGACGCGGGTCTGGCCGTCGCGCCCGCGCAGGTAGCGGTCATACTCGGACTCGACCCCGTCCTGGCCGATCAGGTCGCCTGGCCGCAGGCCCTTGTAGCGCGGCTCCCGGAGCTCCTTGCGGTCGATCTCGCCGACATTTCCATACAGATGCGCACCCAGCGTGCCGTCGGGATAGCGGCGCACGAAGACTCGCTGCACGAGGACCCCGGGGAAGTTGGCCTGATGCTCCTGCAGGTAGTAGACGAGGTCGTAGTTGACGTCGCGTTGCAGGGTCACCGGGGCGCTCGCGAGCACCTTCAGCTGCTCGTGCATGTCGCGCCTTATGCGGCGCAGGGGGATGCCGGCGGCGTGGCCGAGTCGCACCAGCTCGTCGCGCCGCTCACCGACCTGGGCCGGGAGCTTCTGCGGATTGAGCTGCAGCGCGAGGCTGGTTCGGTTCTCGACCAGGACGTGGCCGTTGCGGTCGAGGATCTGGCCGCGCGGAGCGGTCACCCGGATCTCGCGGATGCGGTTGTTGTTCGCCTCGACCAGGTACTTGTCCCCCGACAGCACCTGCAGGTACCAGAGGCGGAAGAAGATCACCGCGAACATCACCAGCGCGGCGCCGCCCAAGACCGCCACCCGCAGCGCGAATCCGGAGGTCATCGTCGGTCGTCTGTCGTCGCGCAGGTACATCAGCGCATCAGGCCCCGATCATCCTTGGTTGCGCGCGGCGCCGTACCGCCCGGTCCTCGATCAGCGCGGGGCGCAGGATTCGGCGGATGCCGATGTAGATCGGGATTCCGAGGAAGAAGGCGTAGATGCTCTTGATCGCGACATCGCGGATCACCAGAGCGCTTATCGGGGCGTCGACCCCGAGCATCAGCTGCACCGCCGCGAACGAAAGCTCGGCGAGCAGGGTGAGGCCCATGCAGAGCAGCGGTGGCGTGAGCGAGTTGGTGACGTCGAAGCGCTCCCGGTACAGCCCGGCCAGATAGCCGACCGAGAGCAGCACCAGCGAGGTCGCGCCGAGCGCCTCGACCAGCAGGCAGTCAACCAGCAGGCCGACCGAGAAACCGGTCACGGCGCCGGCAAGGCTGCCGCCGAGCAGCCCGAGCGAGACGACCACCGCCGGCAGCACGTCGGGGCTGGTATGGAAGACCTCCACCTGCGAGAAGAAGGAGAGCTGCAGCAGGACGGCCAGCAGGACGATCGCGACGATGCGAATCAGGATGCGGGGGGTGACGATCACTTGGTCAGCACCTGGACGAACTCCAGCTGGCGCAGGTCCGCGAAGGGGCGTACGTGGACCTGCTGGCTGGCCTCCTGCTCGGCGATCGTGGCCTGGGTCACCCTGCCGAGCGGAATCCCGTAGGGATAGAAGGAGGAGAGCCCGCGCGCCGTCCAGCCCGAGGTGACGACCGTCTGGCCCTGCTGCACGTGCTTGCTGGAGTCGATGAAGTCGAGCACCAGATCGGCCGGGTTCCCGACCTCAGGCCGGATCACGCCCTGGATACCCGAGGGCACGACCTTTGCCGAGACGGCGCTGGTGTGGTCGGTGATCAAAGTCACCTGTGCCGTGCCGCCGGTCGCCGAGGTGACGCGGCCGACCAGCCCGTCGCCGCTGATCACCGGGTCGTTGACGTGGACGCCGGAGCCGGTGCCGTGGTCGATCGTCACGGTCGAGTACCAGATCGTCGGCGAGCGGGCGATCACCCTCCCGGTCACCGGCGTGAAGCCGAGCGGCAGCTTGCCGGCCTGGCGCAGGCCGAGAAGCTTGCGCAGCTGATTGTTCTCCGAAAGCGCCGTCTGGCCCTCGGCCACCTGCGTGCGCAGCTGCTCAACCTCCTGCTGGAGGCGCTTCTTGTCGCCGCGGGCGGCGAAGGTCTCGTCGAACCAGTTGATCGTGTCGCGGGCAGGCTTCAGGGCACGGTCGGCGCCCTCCTGGAGAGGCCCGAAGACGGCGCTCACCCCGCGCTGAAGCCCACCCGACTGAGAGCCGTAGGTGGCGGTCAGCAGCGCGAAGGAGCTGATGACTAGTAGCGCCAGTACCGCTCTGCGGCGGCGGACTTGCTTTCGATACACGAAGAGGACCTAAGTCTCTTGGGGGTGGTCATAGATATTGCTTTGACCCCGAATTCTTGCTCGCACGGTGGATAGCCTCGAATTCCTCCAGCGAAAGGCCGGAGCCGACCGCCACACAGGTCAGGGGTGATTCGGCCAGCTGGCACGGCATCTGACACTCGTCGCGCAAACGCTGCTCGAGTCCCTGCAACAAAGAACCGCCGCCGGCCAGCGTTATGCCGCGGTCCATGATGTCACCCGCCAGCTCCGGCGGCGTGCGGTCGAGGGTGTCCTTGACGGCGCCGATGATCTGGTTCAGCGGCTCCTCGAGCGCGCCCCGGACCTCCTCCGAGGTGAGGGTGATCGTCCGCGGCAGCCCGGAAACCAAGTCACGGCCGCGAATCTCGGCCCGCACCTCCTCCGGCAACGGTGACGCCGAACCGGCTTCGAGCTTCACTTCCTCGGCGGTCTGCTGGCCGATCATCAGCTTGTATTCGTGCTTGCAGTAGTTGGTGATCGCCTCGTCGAGCTCGTCGCCGCCGATCCGGATCGACTGCGAGACGACGATCCCGCCGAGCGAGATCACGGCGACCTCGCTGGTGCCGCCGCCGACGTCGACGATCATCGACCCGGTCGGCTCGGCGACCGGAAGGCCGGCGCCTATCGCCGCCGCCATCGGCTCCTCGATCAAGTAGGCGTGACGAGCGCCGGCGGAAAGACAGGCCTCCTCGACGGCCCGCTTCTCGACCCCGGTGACGCCGGATGGAACGCAGACGACTACGCGCGGATGCGCGAAGCGGTTCTGATGAACCTTGTTGATGAAGTGCCGCAGCATCTGCTCGGTGACGTCGAAGTCGGCGATCACGCCGTCCTTGAGCGGCCGGATGGCGCTGATCGTGCCCGGCGTACGGCCGAGCATTCGCTTGGCCTCGATGCCGACCGCGTGCACGGCGCCGGTACGGGAGTCGATCGCGACCACGGAGGGCTCCGAGAGCACGATGCCGCGGCCACGCACGTAGACGAGCGTGTTGGCCGTTCCGAGGTCGACCGCCATATCGCGGCCGCCGAGTCCGGTCAGGTAGCTGAGTACGCCCATGTGTTGGGTTTTGGAAACGCTCTTGGGTGAGGGGTTTTCGGGTCGCGCCCGGCGACCCAACGGGCGCCTAGCGCTCGCCGGGATCTGCGATTTTCGGGGCGAAACGCCGGGCGAAGTCTAGCGAAGCACATGCCTGCGCAAATTCCGCGCAAAGAGCGCGAAACATCGTGCCCAGCTCAGTGAGGTCGTGCCGGCGCGTTGCGCGCCGGCACGGTGCTGTGGGGCGGCGACACAGAGTGTCGCCGCAGATGCATGTCAGGCCGCGGAGCGGCCGCAAGTGTCTGTCAGGCGGCTAAGCCGCCGCAAGTTATGACGTCGAGAGCTCCGGCGCCAACTCGAGCAGCAGCCCAAGCGGCAAACCGATCACGTTCGAGATGTCGCCCTCGATCCGCTCCGCGAGCGTCGATCCGAGTCCCTGGATCGCGTAGCCGCCGGCGCGGTCCCGCCATTCACCGGTGGCAACGTAGCGGTCCAGCTCCTCCGCGCCGAGGGGCCTGAAGGTGACGACGCTGCGGGCGACCCCCTCGCGGATGCGGTCCGGCTCGGGCCCCAGGAGGACCAGGCCGCTCAACACCTCATGCGAACGCCCGGAGAGCTGCTCGATGAAATCGCGGGCGGCGCCCTCGTCGGCCGGCTTGCCCAACGCCCGGTCGTCGACGACGACGTCCGTGTCGCAACCGATCACCAGTGCATCGGTGGCGCCGACCGCGGCCGCCTTGCGACGCGCGTTCTCCAGTACCGCGTCGGCGGGGTCGCCCTCGCCGACCTCCTCGACCTCCGGAACGACGACCTCGAACAGCAACCCGAGCCGCTCGAGGAGCTCGAGGCGCTGCGGAGACCGCGAGGCGAGGACGACCTTCAGCCGCGGGCGACTGACCTCAGCCTGCATGTGCGCGGGGGCGTCGCAGGCCGAGCTGGGCGGCAGTCGCGGCTGAAGCGGGTAGTGGTGCTACCCGCGAAGACGCGGGTGTCGATCCAGCGACGGCATGCGGCGTCATCCGCGCGTGTGGAGGCTGGGCGTCAGTTGCCCAGCTCCGGGAACCAGATGCCGATCTCGCGCTCGGCCGACTCGTCGGAGTCGGAGCCGTGGACGAGGTTGAAGGTGACCTCGACGGCGTAGTCGCCGCGGATCGAGCCGGGGGATGCTTCGACCGGATTGGTGGCGCCGATCACCTGCCGCGCCGCCGCGACCGCTTCGGGACCTTCCATCACCATCGCCACCAGCGGTCCCTGGGTGATGAACTCGACCAACTCGCCGAAGAAGGGCTTCTCGGTGTGCTCCTCGTAGTGGACGCCGGCGAACTCCTTGTCGATCTGCAGCTGCTTGAGCGCCAGCAGCCGCAGGCCCTTGCGCTCGAAGCGGGCGATCACCTCTCCGGTGAGGCCGCGCTCGAAAGCATCCGGCTTGACCAGGATCAGGGTGCGCGACATGCGCTAGCGGTCCAACCTACTTGCGCCGCGCCGCCCGCGGCCGTTCCGGCGTCTCCGCGGGAGCGCCGTCGGCGGGGCCCGGCTTGCCCTTGCCCGCGGTCGGCGAAGCGGTGCGCTTGGCTGAGCGCTGCGCCGCCGGCGTGCGGCGGGGCGGCGTCCGTTGCGGCGCTTCCCGGGACGGCTTGCGCTCCCCCATCTCCCCCTGTCGCGGCTGACGCTGACGGCCGGGCAATGCTGTCTCGCAATAGGGGCAGAGCGCCCAGCGCGGGTCGACCGGCTTGCCGCAGCTCTCGCAGGGGTCCTTGAGGCGACGCTGGCAGTTGGGGCACCGGAGGTAGTTCTTCTCGACCGGGTAGTGGCAGTTCGGGCACGAAAGCTCGGAGAGCTGGCGCACCCTCAGTTCGGCCGCCTTGATCTCCAGCTCGCGCTCCTTAGCGTCCTCGAGGAACTCCGGCGGGCGCAGAATCGAATAGATGAAGGTGCCGATGAAGGGAAACAGCGAGGCGGCCGTGGCGCAGGTGACGAGCACGGGGTCCTCGATCCGCCGGCGGGCGTCGAAATAGGTCCACACGATCAGCGCCAGCCAGACGATGACCAGTGCCATCACGAAGAGGTTCGCGGCCAGGTTGAGGCCGCCGTTGCTGATGCCGAAAATCGCCGTTTGCATGCGTTTTCCCTGGAAGGGAGCGGGCCAGTCTACTTCGGCACGAGGGGCGCAATCCCCTTTCTCAGGCCCCTGGGCGCGCTCGCCCGCTCACGCACGTTCCGCCGCTCACAGGAACATCCTGCCGAACAGGTAGCCGATACCGAAGAAGACCAGTATCACCACCGCTACGGCGGCGGCGACCAGGCCCATCATCGAGAGAAGCTCTGAGCGTGCCTCTTTGTCCATGCCGCCCCCAGAAGGTAATGGGAACCGGCGACGAGCGCGACGCCACCGCGCGCCGCGGCAAGCTCGCCCGCGCGCGCCAGCGCCGCAGCCGGCTCCTCGACGGTCTCCGCAGACAGGTCCAACAGGCGGCAGATTTCCTCCAGCTCGGAGGCGGACCAGGAATGGGCACCGGGGCGCCCGCTGGCCCGCAGGCGCTCGACCGGCAGCTCGGTGCAGACCGCATGCTCGAGCGCCGGCGCAAGCGCCCGAAGCATCGCCTCGGCGTCCTTGTCGGCCAGGATCCCGATGCAGGCGAATACCGGCCGGCCCCCGGTGACCGCGGGGAGGGCCTCGGCGAGCGCCGCGGCGCCGTCGGGGTTGTGGGCCACATCGAGGATCGTGATCGGGTCGCTCGCGACGACCTCGAGGCGCCCCGGGATGGTCAGCGTCGCGGCCACCTTGCGCACCGCGTCGGTCTCCAGGCTCCCCAGGAAGGCCTCGGCGGCCGCGGCGGCAAGGGCAAAGTTGCGGCGCTGAAAGGCACCCGCGGCGCGCAGCGCGATCTCGGCCCCGGGGTCGATCGGGGCCCGCACGTGCGCGGCGCCGCGCTGACGTGCCATGTCGGCGGCAAGCGCGTCGACCTCGTCGCTGAGTTCTCCGGTGACGAGCACCGAGTGGTCGCGCAGGACCGCGAGCTTCTCGCCCGCGATCTCGGCCTCGGTCTCGCCGAGGTACTCGGTGTGGTCGAGCCCCACCGAGGTAAGCACCGCGACCCGAGAGGGGATCACGTTGGTCGCGTCGAGCCTCCCTCCCAGTCCAGCCTCGATCACCCCGGCCGACACCCCGGCGGCGGCGAGGGCGACGAATGCGGCGGCGGTCGCCGCCTCGAACTGGGTCACCGCGTCGCCCTCCTCGAGGGCTCGATTCGCGGCCTCGGCTGCCTGTGCCGTCCGTTCCACCGCGGCATCGAATGCCCCCGGCTCGATCTCCTGGCCGCGGATGCGCACCCGCTCGGACCAGCGCACCAGGTGCGGTGAGAGGCAGATGCCCGCGCTCACCCCGTGCGCCTCCAGCAGCGCGGCGATCATCCGCGCGACCGAGGACTTGCCGTTGGTGCCGACGACGTGGACCGACGCGAAGCGGTGCTGGGGCATGCCGAGCACGGAAGTGAGCCGGTGCATGCGCTCGAGGCCGAATCGCCATCCGAGCGGTTCGAGGGAGTCGAGGTAAGCCTCGGGATCGAAGTGCGGGCTCATGTTGCTTGTTCCTTGTCACTTGTTCCTAGGAACGAGGAACTAGGAACTAGGAACCAAGTTCCTCCAACTCGGCTCGGTAGGCAGCCAGCTTCTCGCGTTCCTCCGCCACCACTTCCTCCGGCGCCTTGTCGACGAATCCCTTGTTGGCGAGCTTGCGTTCTGCGCGCTCGATCTCGGCGCGTAGCTCGGTGCGCCGCGCCTCGATCCGCTCGCGGACCACGTCGGCGTCGATGTCCTCGGTGGCGAGGACCTGCACCGGCCCGATCGAGGCCAGCGAATCGCCGCCGTCGGCCGAGAAATCAAACCGGGATAGACGCCCGACGAACTCATGCGGAGGCCCGCCGTCGATGCGCGCGCTGAGCACGCTCTTGACGTCCACCTCGGCCAGCTCGCGCCAAGCACGCAGCCTGCGGGTCAGCTCGATCGCCGCCCCGACGTCGGCCTCCGCGTCGGGGTCAACCATTGACCCGTCGACCACAGGAAAGGGATGCACGGCGAGATGGCCCTCGCGGTAGGGATGATGCGACCAAATCTCCTCGCTGACGAAGGGCATGATCGGGTGGACCAGGGCGAGCGTCTGCTCGAGCACCCAGAGCAGGACCACCGAGACCTCGCCGTCCCCCCCGTACAGGCGCGGCTTGGCGATCTCCAGATACCAGTCGCAGAACTCGGCCCAGACGAAGCGATAGGCCTCCAGCGCCGCGTGCGCGAAGTCATAGCTCTCGAGGTTGCCGGTGACCTCCTCGACCGCGCGCTGTAGGCGGGAAAGGATCCAGCGATCCTCGGGCGCCGACGGGCTCAGGGCGGGCCGCGCAGACCCCGTCCCTTCATCGACCGCGGCAGGAACTTGGTCCTGCCGCGCATTGTTTGGCGGTTGATCCTGCTGAACATTCAGCAGGATCAACCGCGACGCGTTCCAGAGCTTGTTCGCCAGGTCGCGCCCCTGCTGCACCTTGGCGTCGGAATAGCGCACGTCCTGGGTCGAGGACATCGTCAGCAGCCCGAAGCGCAGCGCATCGGCCCCGTGCACGTCGATCTCCTGCACCGGATCGATCCCGGTGCCGAGGCTCTTCGACATCCGCCGCCCGTCGCGGGCCTGGATCACCGAGTGCACGTAGACGTCGTCGAAGGGGATCGCGCCGGGAAACTCGAGGCCCATCATGATCATCCGCGCGACCCAGAGGAAGATGATCTCCCGCGCCGTGGTCAGAAAGCTGGTCGGATAGAAGGCGGCAAGCTCCGGCGTCTCGTCGGGCCAGCCGAGGGTCGCGAAGGGCCACAGGGCGGAGCTGAACCAGGTGTCGAGCACGTCCTCGTCCTGGCGCAGCTCGCCGCCGCACGCGCCGCAGCGCTCCGGGGCTGTCTCCGCGACGTAGACCTCCTCGCAGGCGTCGCAGTACCAAACCGGCAGCCGGTGGCCCCACCAGAGCTGGCGCGAGACACACCAGGGCCGGATCTCGGCCATCCAGTCCAGATAAACCCGCTTCCACTGCTCGGGGACGATTCTCACCTCGTCGCGCTTCACGACCTCGATCGCCGGCCCGGCCAGCTCGTCCATGCGGCAGAACCACTGCAGCGAGATCAGCGGCTCGATGCGAGCACCGGAGCGATGCGAGAAGGGCACCGAGTGCTCGTAGTGGTGCTCGGCCCGAATCAGCCCCTCGGCGCGAAGCGCCTCGACGACGGCCTCCTGCGCCTCCTCGAGGCCGAGCCCGGCAAAGCGCTCCCCGGCGGCCTCGGTCATGCGGCCGTCCTCGCCGATCACCGTCATCTCCTCGAGCCCGTGGCGGCGTCCGATCTCGAAGTCGTTGGTGTCGTGACCGGGGGTGACCTTGAGTGCCCCGGTCCCGAACTCGGGATCGATGTAGTCGTCGGCGATGATCGGCAGCCGCCGCCCGACCAGGGGCAGGATCGCGTGACGGCCGACCAGCGACTTGTAGCGCTCGTCGCTCGGGTTCACCGCCACGGCGGTGTCGGCGAGCATCGTCTCCGGGCGCACCGTCGCCACCGTCAGCACCCCGTCGCCGTCCTCGAGCGGATAGTCGATCTCGAACATCGTGTCGGTGACCGTGCGGCTCTCGACCTCGAGGTCGGAGATCGCCGAGTGCGAACCCGGATCCCAGTTGACGATGTAGTTGTCGCGGTAGATGTAGCCCTTCTCGAACAGCTTCACGAACACCCGGTGCACCGCCTTCGCGTAGCCCTCGTCGAGGGTGAAGCGCTCGCGCTCGTAGTCGCAGGAGGCGCCGAGGCGCTTGTACTGGTCGACGATCTGGCTGCCGTAGCGCTGCTTCCAGGCCCAGACCCGTTCCAGAAACGCCTCCCGGCCCAGCTCCCGGCGCGACGTTCCCTGGTCGCGAAGCTCCTTCTCGACCACCGCCTGGGTCGCGATGCCGGCGTGGTCGGTGCCGAGAAGCCACAGCGTGTTGCGACCCCGCATCCGCTGCATGCGGACAAGCGCGTCCTGGATCGAGCCGTTGAGCGCGTGGCCCATGTGCAGGGCGCCGGTCACGTTGGGCGGCGGGATCGCGATCGAGTAGTTCTCGTCCGGGGTGCCTTCGGCCGCTGGATGGAAGTAGCCGGCCTTCATCCACTCGTCGAATACCCGCCGCTCGACCTTCGCGGGGTCGTAGCGCGTCGTTTCCTCCAGGGCTTTACGGCGATCCTCAGGCACGGTTGGGCGAGTTTAGTTTCGAACCCGAACACGCAGGGCGACGCGAGAGAATGAACCTCAGCGGTACTTAAGCGGTAGGTTCGGAATGTGAGAGAGGTCGAATCGGGTGAGGTCACCGTCGACGGCATCCGCTCGCCGCTGATCCAGGCGGGTCCGTCAGACCGCCCTGAGGCCGTCGTCTGCTTGCACGGGAACCCTGGATCGCGGCTCGATTGGCAGCAGCTGATCGGCGCGGTCGGGGAGTTCGGCCGCGCGCTCGCCTTCGACATGCCGGGCTTTGGGCAGGCCGACAAGCCGCGCGACTTCGGCTACCGGGTCGAGGATTACGCGAACTTCATCGCCGGCGCGCTGGACCTGCTTGGAGTCCGTCGCGCCCACCTCGTCGTGCACGACTTCGGCGGCGCCTTCGGATTCTGCTGGGCGGCGGCGCACCCCGACGCGCTCGCCAGCGTGGTGATGTTCAACACCGGCACCTGGACTCGCGGTCGCTGGCATCGGGCCGCGAGGCTCTGGCGCCGCCCCGTGGTCGGGGAGCTGGTGATGGCTTTGACCAACCGGCGCACTTGGCACAAGGCGATGAACGCCGGGCCCGATCCGCTGCCAATGGCCTTCGTCGACCGCATGTACGACGATTTCGACCGCGGAACCCGCCGCGCTGTGCTGCGCCTCTACAGGGCCACCGATCTGCCCTATCCGCCGGCATCCGATTGGGTTGACACGCTTGGCGCCTTGGACCGCCCGGCACTGATCGTCTGGGGCGCAAACGACCCATTCCTGGGGTCGAGGCGCGTCGCGGATCTCAAGGGACCATTCCCGAGCGCCGCTGTGACGATGCTCGACCGCAGCGGCCACTTTCCCTTTGCCGACGATCCCCAGGGCTCAGCGCAAGCGGTCGTCCCCTTCCTGCAGAGCCAGGTCGGCGCCGGAGCGCCCGCGTGACCGTGGTCGAGACCCAACCGGGTGGAGAAGCCTTGGCGATCGAGCTCGGCGAGGCGATCGAGAACAAGCGCCTGCAGCTCTACTACCAACCGGTCGTCTCGCTGACCGACCGCGTCGCCAGTGAGGTCGAGGCCCTCCCCCGGTGGCCCCGCGACGATCGCGAGATCCTCGCCCCTCCCGACTTCATCGATGTCGCAGAGGAATTCCATCTGCTGCCCCAGCTGGAGCGCTGGGCGATCTCCGCAGCGTTCGACCAACTCAGCAGCTGGCGCCGCTCGACCGACCTCGACATTTCGCTCAACCTTTCCCAGGATCACGTCTACGAGACCGCGCTGCCGGAGGAGATCCGCTCCGCATCGAGGCGCGCCGAGGTGTCGCCGAGACGGCTAAGCCTCGAGGTCTCCGAGACGGCGCTAGTGGAGGCGAATGGGGAGCTGGTCAAGCGGCTCAACGATCTCTCCGATCTCGGAGTGGGCCTGACGATCGACGACTACAGCGGGGCGGTGCCGGCTCAGCGGCTCCGCGAGCTGCCGACCGCCGCCCTGAAGATCAGCCGCCGCGTCGTCTCAGCCATCCCCGACGGCCCCCGCCAGACCGAGATCGCCTCCGCGGCGATCCACCTCGCCCGCGAGATGGGCGTGAGGGTGATCGCGAACGGAATCGAGTCACCGGGGCAGCTCGCCGCCCTGCGTGACATGGGATGCCAGTTCGGGCAGGGCTTTCTGTTCTCGATCCCGATGCCCGCCGCGGTGCTGGCGGAGCGGGCGCTGCCGCGCTAACGCTCACACAGCTAGGGCTCCCACACAATTTGCGGCTGCTGCGCAGCCTCACATGCATGTTCCGCGGCACCCTCCGCGGCAATCACACCGTCGGCTACGCCGACTCCTCCGCCAATTCGTCCGGCTCGAGCTCGGGCGCGGCCTCGGTGACCAGCGTCGGCTTGCGGCCGCTGTCGATCACTTCCTTGGTCACCACGCACTTGGTGACGTCGCGCCGCGATGGGAGCTCGAACTGCACGTCCAGCAGTGTCTCCTCGAGGATCGAGCGCAGTCCGCGTGCCCCTGTCTCGCGCTCGAGGGCCCGGTCGGCGATCGCCGACAGCGAGTCCTCGGCGAAGACGAGCTCGATGTCGTCGAATTGGAAGAAGCGCTGGAACTGCTTGATGAGCGCGTTCCGCGGCTCGGTGAGGATCGTGATCAGGTCGTCGCGGGTGAGCTGGTGGATCGCGGCGATGAAGGCGAGGCGGCCGATGAACTCGGGGATCAGCCCGTACTCCATCAGGTCCTCGGGGAGCACCTGCTCGAACAGCTCGCCGGCGTCCTCGTACTCCGGCCGCGAGGAGATCGCGGCACCGAACCCGACGCCCTTGTGGCCGATCCGGCGCTCGATCACCTTGTCCAGCTCGCCGAACGAGCCGCCACAGACGAAGAGGATGTTGGTGGTGTCGATGGTGAGGAACTCCTGGTGGGGGTGCTTGCGGCCCCCCTGCGGCGGCACTGACGCCGTCGTGCCCTCGAGGATCTTCAGCAGCGCCTGCTGGACCCCCTCGCCGGAAACGTCGCGGGTGATCGACGGGTTGTCCGCCTTGCGGGCGATCTTGTCGACCTCGTCGATGTAGATGATCCCCGTCTCGGCCTTCTTGACGTCGAAGTCTGCGGCCTGGATCAGCTTCAAGAGGATGTTCTCGACGTCCTCGCCGACGTACCCGGCCTCGGTCAGCGCCGTCGCGTCGGCGATCGCGAAGGGGACGTTGAGGATCCGGGCCAGCGTCTGGGCGAGGAGCGTCTTGCCGCAGCCGGTGGGCCCGAGCAAGAGGATGTTGGACTTCTGAAGCTCGACCTCGTGCTCGTCGCCGTTCGAGCTCATCTGCACGCGCTTGTAATGGTTGTAGACGGCGACCGACAGGGCGCGCTTGGCGGTGTCCTGGCCGACCACGTACTCGTTCAGGACCTCGTAGATCTCGCGCGGCTTCGGCAGGTTCTCGAGCTCGAAGACCGGCGGAGCCGTCAGCTCCTCGTCGATGATCTCGTTGCAGAGATCGATGCACTCGTCGCAGATGTAGACGCCCGGGCCGGCGATCAGCTTCTTGACCTGGCGCTGTGACTTGCCGCAGAAGCTGCAGAGGAGCTGCTCGTTCGAGTCTGTAGGGCGTGCCAGCTTGATCCCTCCTCGGGCTGGTTGGTATGTCGACCAACCGGCGCTTTTAGCTTAGACGGGAAGGCGCGCCGGCTGGGTCGGACGTTTGCTTACTGGGAGCCTCATTACTGCGGGGGGCTCCGAGTACCTGCTATTGGGCGTGTCTTTGCCTACTGGGGAGGAAGCCGGCATCGGCAGGCGACGCGTTCCTCGCCCAATCGAGGGGCGACGCGTTCCTCGCCCAATCGAGGGGCGAGGAACGCTTCCGGGGCGAGATCAGCCCCCGGTGCGCCTTTCCTAACGCATGCGGACGGAAAGCGCACCGCCGGACGCGGTCATCGCCGCGGTTGCGGCCCGTCAACACGGTGTCGTTTCGACGGCGCAGCTCACGGCCGCTGGAATTCACGGCGGGGGCCTGGCCCGGCGGCTGAAGTCGGGCCGGCTGCATCGGCTTCACCGAGGCGTATACGCGGTCGGGCATACGGCGTTGAGCGACGAGGGGCGCTGGATGGCGGCCGTTCTGGCCTGCGGAGAGGAAGCTGTATTGAGCCGTCGTTCGGCAGCAGCCCTATGGGGGCTGCTGCCGTTCGACGCGGGTCCAGTGGACGTCACGATTGGCGGAGGAGGAGGACGCCGAAAGCGGCCGGGGATGCGGCGGCATCGAACCTGCAGGCTGACCGCAGACGATGTGACCCGGCGCCGCGGAATACCTGTCACCACGCCGGCACGCACGATCGCCGACATGCGGGCGACGGTTTCCCCCGCCCAGTTACGCAGCGCCATTCGTAACGCCGACGCTCTTGGGCTTGCTCTCAATGCAGATGTTCATCCCGACCCGACCCGCAGCGAGCTCGAGCACCGCTTCCTGCGGATCTGCCGCCACCGGCTGCCGACACCGGCCGTCAATGAGCGGGTCGAAGGATTCATCGTGGATTTCCTCTGGCCGGACCATGCCCTGATCGTCGAGACGGACGGCTACCGCTACCACCGCGGTCGGCAGGCGTTCGAGGACGACCGCGCCCGAGACGTCGAACTGCGGCTAGTGGGTTACGAAGTCGTCCGGTTCACGTACCGGCAGGTGTTCGAGGAACCGGCGCGGGTCGCGATGACGATGCGGTCGCTCCTCCAGCAGCCTGCGCGGCGGCCAGGCTCCTAGGCCGGGCTGCCGTCAGAGCCCTGAGCGTGTCGACTTGTTCGTGATCTGCACGAGGAACTCGCCAATCCCCTAGCTCCAGCCGTCCCAGCGCCGCAAGGCCGGCTCGGGATCGATCGGGTGGCCGTGCAGGTGGATCTCGAAGTGCAGGTGGCAACCGACGGTGCGCGCGTCTCCGGTCTTGCCCACCGCACCGATGCCCTGGCCGGTGCGCACGAACTGGCCCAAATGGACGATCGCCGGCTTGCGCAGGTGCGCGTACATGTAGTTGCGAGGCCCCATGCCGCGCGCGTGGATGATCAGATAGTTGCCGTACAGCGCCGCGCTGTAGGCCCGCTTGAGGACGGTCCCCGCGCGGGCGGAGACGAGCCTGGTGCCACAGGCGGCGGTGACGTCGAAGCCCTCGTGCGTGCGCCCACCGCTGCGAGGCGCGCCGAAGTCGCCGATCGGCCCCCGTGTGCCGTGCGGGCCGCGGACCGGAAAGATCTGGCCGTGACGGCTGGCGGAGGCGATGCCTGTCACGAGCGCGGCTCCTACCGCGATCGCCGATGCCCAGAACAGCGCTACGGCAACCCTTCGGCCCCGGCTCCTCACAAGAAACCCACCTGCCTCTCGCCTCGCAATCGCGGCTATCGCCGCTCTGCTCGACGCCACAACCTATTCAGTGCTCTGCGAGCACCCGATCGACGAGGTTGTATTCCTTCGCCTCTTCGGCGCTCATGAAATAGTCGCGCTCGGTGTCCTTGGCGACCTTCTCCAGCGGCTGGCCGGTGTGCTTGGCGATGATCTCGTCGAGCCGCCGGCGCACATCGATGATCTCCTTCGCGTGGATCTCGATGTCGGTGGCCTGGCCCTGGAACCCTCCGGAGACCTGATGGATGAGGATCTTCGAGTTCGGCAGCGCCATTCGCTTGCCCGGCGCCCCGCCTCCCAGCAGCAGCGCCCCCATGCTCATCGCGACGCCGACACAGATCGTCTGCACCTCGGGCTTTATGAACTGCATCGTGTCGTAGATCGCCAGCCCCGCATAGACCGAGCCGCCGGGTGAGTTGACGTAAATGCTGATGTCCTTGTCGGGATCCTCGGACTCGAGGTGCAGAAGCTGGGCGACGACCAGGTTTGCGATGTCCTCGGTCACCGGAGTGCCGAGGAAGACGATCCGCTCGTTGAGAAGGCGCGAGTAGATGTCGAAGGCGCGCTCGCCCCGCGACGTCTGCTCGACCACCATTGGAACCAAAGGGCTCATGACAAATGGAGTTCGCGCTCGGCCATTGACAATGCTCTTTGGAAGTGCCTCGCGCTCACGACGGCCGAGTCTATAGAAGCGGGATGAGGTCCTTACGCGGTCGCGCTGGGGACCCGGCAGGTCGCCATCCCGCGCTTCTCGAGATAGCGCTGGTGATAGTCCTCGGCGCGCCAGAACGGACCGGCGGGAACGATCTCGGTGGCCACCGGATTGCGGTGCTCGGTCGCGGCGCGTTCCTTGGCGGCGATCGCCTCGCGCTCCTGTTCGGGGCTGTGGAAGAAGATCGCGGAGCGGTACTGGTGGCCGACGTCGGGCCCCTGGCGGTTGACCTGGGTGGGGTCGTGGGTCTGAAAGAAGAGGTCGAGCAGCTCGGCATAGGAGACCTGGTCGGGATCGAAGGTCAGGTGAACGGCCTCGGCGTGGCCGGTGCGGCCGCCGCAGACCTCCTCGTAGCTGGGCGACTCGGTCTGCCCACCGGTGTAGCCGACCTCGGTCGAGAGCACCCCAGGCGTGTTGGCGAAGTCGATCTCAACCTGCCAGAAGCAGCCCTCGGCGAATGTTGCCTCTTCGATTGCCATGAACCGATTATGCAGGAGTCGCGCGGCGGGCCGGTCCGCAGGAGCGGCCCTAGGAGCCCGGGGTCCAGAGCTCGGCGCCTTCTTCCTCCTCCTGGCGCTCCTTCTCCGGGGTCCAGAGGCGCTCGCGGGCCTCGGCCTGGGCGAGCGGGATCGGCTTCGCCGACTCGGCGAGCAGGTCGATCGTCTTGCGGATTCGCAGGTCCTCGCGGACCAGCGAGTCGCGCCCGGCCTTGCGCAGGCGTTCGAGCAGCTTCTCGGGGCTGGTTCGCTCGTGCTCCGCGGTGTGCTCCAGGGCCTCGAGCATCTCCTCCTCGGCGACTTCGATTCCCTCCGCGTCGGCGATCGCGCTCAGCACCGCCTCGCGCATCAGCTCGCGCTCGGCGTCGGGCTTGGACTCCTCGATGATCTCCTCGCGGGTCTTTCCCTGCATGCGAAGGTACGCGGCCGGGTCCAGACCCTGTGCCGCGATCTGCCGCTCGACCCGCTGCCAGCGCTCGGTCGCGCGGTCGGTGAGGATCTCGGCTGGGACGTCGACCTTCGACGCGTCCACGGCGGCATCGACGGCGGCGAGCCGGAACTCCGCCTCGATCCGCTCCTCGGCGGCCGCGCGCAGCTTCTCGCGGATGTCGTCGCGGAGCTCGTCGAGGGTGTCGAAGCCGCCAGCGCTGGCCGCGAACTCGTCGTCGAGGTCGGGCAGGAGCTTCTCGCGAACCTCCTTCACGGTGATCGCGAAGCTGGCGTCCTTGGCGGCGAGGTGCTCGGCGTGGTAGTCGTCGGGGAAGGTGACGTCGAGCTGGCGCTGCTCCCCGGCGCTCGCCCCCTGCAGCTGTTCCTCGAAGCCCTCGATCAGGCGGCCGCCCCCCAGCTCGATCAGCTCGTCGTGGGCCTCCCCTCCTTCGAACGGCTCGCCGTCGATCGTGCCGTGAAAGTCGACGAGCACGAAGTCGCCCTCGGCCGCCGGCCTATCGACAGCCTCCAGGCGCGCGAAGTTGTCGCGCAGCCGCTCCAGCTCCCGCTCCAGCACGTCATCGGGGACATCGGTCTCCGGGCGGCCCACCTCGAGGCCCTTGTAGTCGCCGAGCTCGGCCGGGGGGCGCACCCCGACCTCGAACTGAAAGCTCAGTGTCTGGCCCTCCGCGTCCGGGACCGAGGTGACCTCGATGCTGGGATCGCCGACCGGATTGACGCCGGACGAGATCAGCGCCTGCTCGTACCACTCGGGCAGCGAGTCGCGCAGCGCCTGCTCCAGCACCGCCTCGCGTCCGACCCGCTGGACGATCAGCGATGGTGGCGCCTTGCCCTTGCGAAAGCCCGGCAGGCGCATGTCTCGCGCCAACCCCCGCGCCGCGCGGCCGATGCCGCGCTCGACGTCGTCGGGCGGCACGTCGACGTCGACCCGCACGCGCGAGTCGGGCAGCTCGGTGACCGAGGTCTTCACGCGCCTGACCCTACTTGGCTAGCTCGCTGGGCGGGCGGTCAGCGCCGGCGGCGCGCAGCGCGGCCCATTGCCGCCCCGAACTCGATCGCGAGGGCGGCGAGGCGACCCAGCGGACCGGTGACCAACCAGGCCCGCAAACGGTCGCCGGCACTCAGATGACTCATGCCATGGCCGCGTCATCCAGGCGTACGTGGATCGTGGCATGGCTCATCTAGTCAGCCAATCTCGCCCTTGCCGGCGAGCAGCCGCTCCTCCAGGCGCTTGCCTTCCCCCGCGGCGACGGCACGGGCGGCGCGCGCCTCGTCCAGGGCCACCCCTCGGTCGCGCGCCAATTCGATCAGCCGTTGGCGCTCGGTGCCCTCCTGGGCGGTGCGGAAGAAGAGCCAGGCGAAGATCCCCAGCGAGACGAAGGTGCCCTCGACCATCATGATCACGCCGGCGACGCTCTGGTCGGTGAGTGGCGAGAGGTGCCACTTGGCCTCTCCGCTCGCGTACACGGAATAGAAGACCGTCCCCGACCACATGAAGACGTTGCCGAGGATGATGCCGGTGAAGCGCACCGCGATCACGTAGCCGAGCTTCCAGGCGTTCGTGAACCAAGCCGGCCGCGGGAGGGGTCCGAGCAGCGCCATCCACATCAGGCAACCGCAGGCGACGAACATCGTGTGCTCGAGGGCATGAAGCGCCGCGCCCCCGTATGCCTTGTCGTAGAGCGCCGGGATATGCCAGACGTAGAGGTCGATCGCCCAGAGCGGGAATGCGACCAGGGGATTGACCAGGACCTGGAGGTGCCGCAAAACAGGCAATCCCAGCAATGGCGCGAGCAGCGGCCCGGTCAGCCCCAGAACAAGCAGCAGCGCCGCGACGTCGCCGATCAGCAGGTGCTCGACCATGTGCGCCATCACCAGCTCGTCGGCCAGACGGTCGCCGAGCGGTGAGACGGTCGCAGCCGCGATCACCAGCAGGCCGGAGCCGAAGCAGACCTGGCGCCAAACCGGCACCGGCCGCCCGCGCGCCGCAAGGGTCGACGCCCGCTTCGCGTAGAGCACCGCCGCGACCAGCGGCGGCAGCGCCTCGAGCGGCGCAAACGGCAGCGACACGTGCCCAAGAAGCGGCATTGCGCCGCTCAGCGTAGCGCCGGGACTTAAGCCTCAGACCGGCCCGTATCGCCTCAGGACAGCCAGCCGACGCGCTTGAAGAAACGGTAGAGCAGAAACACCGCGACCGCCATCGTCACCAGTGCCAGCGGGTAGCCGATCCTCCACCTCAGCTCGGGCATGTGCTGGAAGTTCATCCCGTAGACGCTGGCGATGAAGGTCGGCACGGTGATGATCGCGGCCCAGCTGGAAATCTCCTTGATGACGTCGTTCTGGCGCACGCTGACCAGCGCCAGGTTCGCCTCCAGGGCACTGGTCAGCAGCTCGCGCTGCGAGTTGACCTGCTCGTCGATTCGGCGCGCGTGGTCGGCGACGTCGCGGAAGAAGCGCCGCAACTCGTCGTCGATCGCCCGCGAGACCCCACCCGCCTCGAGGGTCTCCAGCGGTATCAGCAGCGGTCCGACCGCGCGATGAAATTCGATCACCTCGCGCTTTAGGAAGTAGATCCGCTCGGTCGGCTGCTCGCCCTCGCCGAAGACCTGCGCCTCGACCTCCTCGATGTCGTCCTCGATGCCCTGGGCCACGGGGTAGTAGTCGTCGACGACCTTGTCGAGGATCGCCCAGACGACCGAAGGCGTCCCCTGCTTGAGCAACTCGGGGCGCTGCTCCAGCCGCCGCCGGGCGCCGGTCAGCTCGCTGCCCTCTCCGTGGCGGACGTGAATCACGTAATCGCGGGCGACGAAGAGATGAATCTCGCCGAAGTGGACCTGTTCGGCCTCCTCGTCGTAGTAGGTCGTCTTCAGCACGATGAAGAAGGAGTCCTCGTAGTCCTCGAGCTTCGGCCGCTGGTGGGCGAGCTCGGCATCCTCGACCGCCAACTCGTGCAGGTGGAATTGCTCCGCGACCTCGCGAAGCTCGTCGGCGCTGGGCTCGAAGAGCCCCAGCCAGACGAACTCGCCTTGCGCGCCGGTCACGCAGCGCGCGGCCTGCTCCAACGACAGCTTGCCGTCTTGCTGGCGCTCGCCGTCCTTGTAGTGGGCGCAATCGATGATCATGGGCCGCTCCTCGCCGGGTTTATGTTCCGCCCGGCGGGGCAGCCTCCTTCCGAAGCGATGCTAGGTTCCGCAACCGAAAAGGAAGGAGCATCAGATGGCCGAGGCGACAGCGAGCGAGGGCATCCTCGCCGCCGAGAACGACGAAAAGCGCGAGCAGATCATCGAACTGCTCACGAAGGCCTACTGGATGGAGATCGAGACGGTGATGAGCTACATCGCCAACTCGGTCAATCCCGACGGGGTGCGAGCGCAGGAGATCCGCGAGTCTCTCCAGCAGGACATCCAGGAGGAGCTCGGGCACGCGCAGCAGTTCGCCGACCGGATCAAGGAGCTCTACGGGGTCGTCCCGGGATCGCGCGACTTCGAGGCCGAGCAGAACTACCTGCAGCCGCCCGAGCACCAGACCGACGTCGTGCACGTGATCAGGGGCGTGATCGAGGCCGAGAAGGGCGCGATCGAGCACTACACCCGAATCGTCGCGGAGACCGACCAGGTAGACCCGGTGACCAACGACATGGTGATCGCGATCCTCCACGACGAGCAGGGCCACAGGCGCCTGTTCGAGGGGTTCCTGCGCGAGTACGAGGCTGAGGGCCTCGCCTAGAGCCGCGCAGGCGGGGGAGTCGGTTGACTGCGGATCCGTTTTCGCATAGCTACCGCTCGGCGTTCCCCCCGATCGCCAACTACGGCTTCATCTCCGACTGCCACACCAGCGCGCTGATCGGCCCCGACGGCTGCATCGAATGGCTCTGCATTCCGCGCTTCGACTCCCCGAGCGTCTTCGGGGCGACGCTCGATCGCGACGCCGGATCGATGCGCATCGGGCCGCCGGGCATGCACGCGCCTCTGGCCCGCCGCTATCTGCCAGGGACATTGATCCTGGAGACGACATGGACCACCGACACCGGATGGCTGGTGGTCCTCGACGCCTTGACGATCACCGAATGGGCGCTCTCGGGGCGCGACGAGCGCGCCATGGGCCGCCCCCACCCCCGCCAGGAGGCCGACCGCACCCTGGTCCGGATCGCGACCTGCATCGACGGCGAGGTCGAGGTGGGGCTGGATTGCCGTCCCAACTTCGAATACGGGTCGCGGGCGGCAAGCTGGGAGCCCGCCCCCGACGGTGAGCTGAAGGCAAGCGGCGCCGAGCAGAGCGTCAAGCTCGCCACCGACATCCAGCCCACGGTCGAGGGTGAGCGAGTGACCGGGAGGCTGACCCTGGACTCGGGCCAGTCCTGCTTCGCGGCCCTCTGTTGGGACGAGGAAGGCGGGGCGCCGCGCAGCGCTCCGGAGGCAAGAGAGCGACTCGAGGCCACCTCCGACTTCTGGCGCGCCTGGCTTCGGCACGGCACCTTCCCCGACCACCCCTGGCGGGTGCACTTGCAGCGCTCCGCGGTGGTGCTCAAGGGCCTCACCTACTCGCCCACCGGAGCGATCGTGGCCGCCGCGACGACTTCCCTGCCCGAGACGCCGGGCGGCGAGCGTAACTGGGACTACCGCTACAGCTGGATCCGCGACTCGACCTTCTCGCTCTGGGCCATGCACACGCTGGGATTCAACGAGGAGGCAACCGAGTTCGCGCAGTTCATCGGCGATCTGGCCAGAAGCCGCGACGGCAAGCTGCAGATCATGTACGGGATCGGCGGCGAGCAGGACCTCACCGAGCGCACCCTCGACCACCTTTCCGGATACGACGGCGCGAAGCCGGTGCGGATCGGGAACGGGGCCTTCAGCCAGCGCCAGAACGACGTCTGGGGTGCGCTGCTGGACTCGATCTACATCCACTCCAAGACCATCGACCACATCCGGGAGGAGAACTGGGAGCTGATCTGCGAGGCCGTGGAGGCCGCGATCGAGGCCTGGCCGCATCCCGACCAGGGCATCTGGGAGGCCCGCGGCGACCCGAAGCACTACGTGTCCTCGAAGCTGATGATCTGGGTGGCGGTCGATCGGGGAGCCCGGCTGGCCCAGAAGCAGGGCGATGAGGAGCGGGCGAAGGGCTGGCGCGAGATCGCCGGCCAGGTCAAGGCGGAGATTCTCGAGCGCGGGGTGCGCGACGGCGTCTTCCGCCAGCACTACGAGACCGACGCCCTCGACGCCTCAACCCTGCTGATCCCGCTGGTCCGCTTCCTGCCCCCGAATGACCAGCGGGTTCGCCAGACGGTGCTGGCGATCGACAAGGAGCTGACCCGCGACGGCCTCGTCCTTCGTTACCTGGTCGAGGAGACGGACGACGGCCTGCACGGGCAGGAAGCCACATTCACGATCTGCTCCTTCTGGCTCGCCTCGGCGTTCTCGGAGATCGGCGAGCGCGACCGCGCACGGGAGCTGTGCGAGCGCCTGCTCGGCCTCGCCGGCCCGCTCGACCTCTTCGCCGAGGAGCTCGACGCCCGCACCGGCCGCCACTGGGGCAACTTCCCCCAGGCCTTCACCCACCTGGCGCTGATCAACGCCGTCTCGCACGTGATCGCCGACGCCTGGCGCGACGGTGAACCCGGCCAGCTGACCGCGGTGTTCAGCGAGCTGCGCGGTCGAGGCGAGGAGGGCTAGCGTGGACCACCTGAAGAGAAAGCGGATCCTCCTCGCAACTTCACTCGCCGCAACGGCGCTGGCAGTCGCCGCCATCTCCAGCGCCCTCGGCTCGACCAACGCCCGTCTCGGCCCCTACCCCGGCCTCGGCAGCTGCGGGGTCTTTCCACAGCCATCGGCCGCTGCCGGCGCCCCGTCGGCCGCCGACGAAACGGCCTGGAACCAGGATGTCTCCAACGCCCCGGTCGACCCAAACTCCGACGCCTATATCGCCTACATCGACTCGCATGGCGGCAACATGCTGCACCCCGACTTCGGCTCGCCGCGCGCCTACGGTTTTCCCTACGCGGTGGTCGGCAAGCACGCGAAGCGCAGCCGGGTCCACTTCACCGCCTACGGCGACGACTCCAGCCATGGCGGCTATCGGGTCCCGCCGCACGCTCCCGTAGAGGGCGGCAATCGAAGCGACGGCGACCGCCACGTGCTGGTCTTCGACAGAGCCCGTTGCCGACTCTACGAGCTCTACCGAGCCTTCTTCGAGCGCCGGCCCCATAAGCACTGGAACGCCGACTCGGGGGTGATCTGGAACCTGCGCTCGAGCCAGCTTCGGACCGAGGGGTTCACCTCCGCCGACGCAGCCGGCTTGCCGATCTTCCCCGGCCTGGTTCGCTACGACGAGGCACGGAGCGGAGCCATCCACCATGCGATCCGGGTCACCGTCGACTCGACCCAGAACGCCTGGATCAACCCCGCCTCGCATTGCGCCGGCGACACCGGCAACCCCAACGCTCCCCCGATGGGGCTGCGACTGCGGCTGAAGGCCGGCTACGACGTCTCCGGGATCATCGGCCCCGCCCACGCGATCGCGGTGGCGATGAAGCAGTACGGCTTCGTGATCGCCGACAACGGCTCCAACTGGTACTTCAGCGGCAGCTCCGATCGTCGCTGGCCGGACCAGAACCTCGACCAGCTGAAGGCGATCCCGGGCAGCGCCTTCGAGGTCGTGCGCAGCGCCGCGATGGTCCATCGCTGCTGACGTGGAGCAGCCCGACGAGCAACGACTTCAGGCTCCGGGCGCCGAACCGGCGATGTCAGGGCCGACGCTGGCACTGCTGATCAGCGGAGCGGTGGCGCTGATCTCGCTCGTGCTCGCCCAGCTCGCCGGCGGCCCCTACCTCGACATCTCCTCACTCAATGGCTGGGTCGCCGTGTTCGCCGTCGCCGCCTTCGGCGCCCTGTTCGCGCTTCCGTTTGCGATCGAACGCAGGCTGCGGACCGCACATCCCGAGCGCGCCGAGTACTGGGAGCGGGCGATGCTCTATTGGGGGGCCGTCGCGACCGTCGCATTGGTGCTCAGCGGCGTACTGATCGTTTCCGGTGGCTTTTCGCCCGGCGCCTCGCTCGCCGACGCGGTCGGCCTGTTGATCGCCATCGAAGCCGGGATGGTGGTGGTGACGCTGGTGGTCTGGCTGCTATCCGGCTGAGCCGGGTGCGAGACCCGACCCAGACGAGTGATTCCCAATCCCCGCATACCCGGATGACGCACGGATACCGTCGCCGGATCGGGGTCATCGGGCTCGCCAATACCTCCAGGTATTGGCTTCGCCTGCTTCCCCCGCCCGGCTCGGTCCCATGCGCCCCCGGGCCCACGCGGATCAGGAATCAATCGTCTAGCGGGATCCGCGTCCGCGACTGACCCGGCGTAGCAGAGCCGAATGCGGCGCCAGCGCGCGCAGGAAGCCGAGGCCGCGGGGGCTGCCGAGGCCGGTCGAGTCGTCGTACCCGGGCAGCGACGAGAGCGTGTTCAGCGCGTTGGTCGTTCGCAGCGTGGTGTTGACGCCGCCGCTGGCGTCGAGCCCGTTCGCGAAGTCGTTACGGACCTCGGCCACCGGGCCCGCCGGCTGGGAGACGTCGCGGTAGGCGCCCTGCCCGCTGGCGGCGTAGAGCGCCGGGTTGGCGAAGCCGTGCGGGCGCCCGGACGCCTGGTCGGCGAGCGCCATCAGGCCCGCGAACAGCGGGCTGGAGAGGCTGGTGCCGCCGATCCTGTACTCGGAATAATGGTTGTCGTCGGTCGGCAGGCCCAACGCCGGGCTTGAGAAGTCCTGGGTCTGGCCGACGAGGAAGCCGGTGTTCGGGTCGCCGACCATGCTCACGTCCGGCACCGCTCGCCCCGGCGAGTGGACGGCGCCGTTTGCGTCGCCGGCGTCTGCCTGGGCCGGCTTGCCGGCGAAGTAGTTGGCGATCGAAGCGGGGACGATCCCCCTCTGCCAGGACGGCTGCGCGTAGGTCTGGCTCGTTCCCCCGCCGCCGCCGTAGAGGTACCCGCCGGGCGGGGCCGGGCTCCACGCCCCGCCGCTCAGGGCGCTGGAAGAGGTCCCCCAGTAGGTCTCGAATCCATAGCCGCCACTCGAATCAACCCCGAGGCTTGTGCCGCCGACCGCCGTGACCAGCGGGTCGTTGGCCGGCGCGTCGACCTCGCGGTCTCCGGGGCCGCTCGCGTCCTTGGTCTCGTCGCCCTCGTCGCCGGAGGAGAAGTAGATCCCGATCCCCTCGGCTGCCGCCTGCTCGAAGATCGGGTCGTCGTCGCTCGAGTTGTCGAAGTCGCCGGCGCTGCCATAGGAGTTGGAGACGATTTGGGCGCGAGCGTTGTCGACCACGTCGTTGAGGGCCATTGTGAGGCTGATGTTCAGCGGCGAGTCAGCGCCCTCGTAGACGATGCGTGCGCCCGGCGCCATCGAGTGGACGGCCTCGACGTCGAGAGTCTCCTCCCCCGACCAGCCCTGGGGGTCGACGAAGGTGCCGGGGATCTCGGGCGTATTGGTGGCGAGCGGCGAGGGGAAGCGGGTGATGTCGGCGCGGGGAAGCCCGTGGCGCTGCGAGTACGTGTTTGCGTCGGCGGCGATCGTCGGCGAGTCGTAGGCGTCGATGATCGCCACCGTCTGGCCGCTGCCGTCGAGGCCATGGTTCAGCCCCGCGGAGGTCCCGTACGCCCCCTGGAGCTGGTCCGGCGTATATCCGCACAGGACCCACGGCTGCGCGCTTCCGTACGCCAGCGGCGCGCTGCTCGCGATCTGCTGGCCGAAGTAGCTAGAGCAGGGCGGCGCGCCGACGAAGGCCGCGGGCGGCGATGCGGCTGGGACGCTCAGCGGCCGCATCTGATCGGCGGTGTCGAGCCCGGAGACCTTGGTCACGAACCGCCGCAGCGAGGCCGGAATCGATGGCGCCACCACCGGGGCGTGGACCAGCGTGCCCTGGACCCGGAACTCGTCCAGCTGGGTATGGAATGCCGTCTCGGCGTCGGCGACGGTGCCGCTCAGGGCGACGAAGTGATGGTTGCGGGGCACTCCGGCCACCCGAAACCCTCCAAGGCGGGCGAACTGCTTGACCGCGCTCACCGCGGCGGCCGAAGGAGCGAACCGATGGCGGAACCGCGCCGGCGTCAGGTAATGCCGGTAGCGGGCGCTGTTCGGGTTCGAGACGCGGCGGACGAAACGGGCGAGCCCGCGCTGGTGCCGCGGGCGCATGTCGACCAGCACCAGCACGCGCTGGCCGTTCGGCGCCGCTCCCAGGGACGGAAGAGTGTTGAGGAAGCTGGGAAGAAGCCCGGGCAGCTTGACCTGCGCGCCGCCGGGCAGGGCCGGCAGCACCAGCGCGTCGGAAGACTCGGCCCCGCCGACCAGGGCCGACAGAAGCGCCGTCAGCAGCAGCCGAACGGAGCGACCGCAAGGGAAAACCCTCCTGCCGGTCCCCCGCAGAAACGCACCCGCGCTTGGCCTTCGATCGTGCCCCCGCACCGCATCCACGATATTAAGTAGCCCGGCCCAATCTTGTGCCGGTTGCCGGGCTTCACCGAGCCTTAACCCTGAGGGGTCGCTGCCGAAATATCTCCGCCCGTGGGGCGTTCCTTCGGGTGCCAGAAGGCGATCTCCGCCCCGGCTGGCGTGGCGACGACGCTGCGCCATCCAGCCGGCCCCTCCCGCGGCTCGAGCAACACCCTGGCCCCGAGTCGGTGGGCCCGCTCGGCCGCTTCGGAGACCTCGGCAACCTCGACGTACGGCAGCCACAGCGAGCGCGGCGTATCGCACTCGACGATCCCGCCGCCGACCCCGCCACCCAATCCGAGCGCAAGGTAGGAACCGCATGCGGTCGAGATTCGCTCCGGGCGCCAGCCGCAGATCCGGGCATAGAAGTCGCGGGCGCCGGGCAGGTCGCCGGTGTGCAGCTCCAGATGGACAAGGGGGGTCGTTGGCATGGTTCCCCACCTCTTAGACCGACCGGCGCCCGAGGATTAATCGGTCGGCGACGAATTGCCCCGCGCTCTAGTCTTGTTTGGGGATGGCCAGCGCCTCGACAAGCTCGACCGTGCGGGAGCAGGAGCACCTAGAGGCCGCTCGAGACGGCAATGAGGACGCCTTCGCCCGTCTCGTGGAACCCCACCGAGGCGAGCTCCACGCCCACTGCTACCGGATGCTCGGTTCGGTCCACGATGCCGAGGACGCCCTCCAGGACGCCCTCTTGCGCGCCTGGCGCGGCCTGAAGCGCTTCGAGGGCCGAAGCTCGCTTCGTTCCTGGCTCTACACGATCGCCACCAATACCTGCCTGGACACGATTGGGAAGCGGCCCAAGCGCGTGCTTCCGGTCGACTACGGGCCAGCCGCCGATCCCCACGACGGCCCCGGAGAGCCCGTCGTGGAATCGGTCTGGGTCGAGCCCTACCCGGACGAGAAGCTGGGCCTCGAGGACGGCCTCGCCGGTCCCGATGCACGCTACGAGCAGCGCGAGGCCGTAGAGCTGGCCTTCATCGCGGCGCTCCAGCACCTGCCGCCGCTGCAGCGCGCCGTGCTGATCCTCCGCGAGGTACTCGGGTTCTCGGCCAAGGAGGTCGCCGAAACGCTCGAAACGACGACCGCCTCGGTGAACAGCGCCCTGCAGCGCGCCCGCGCGGCCGTCGACGAGCTGACCCCCGAGCAAAGCCAGCAGGCGACCCTGCGCTCGCTCGGCGACGACGAGCTTCGCGAGATCGTCGACAGCTACGTCGACGCCTGGGAGCGCAACGACGTCGGAGCGGTGGTCGAGCTGCTCGCCGAGGACGCCGCCTTCTCGATGCCCCCGCTGGCGACCTGGTTCGGGCCGCGCGACGAGATCGAGACCTTCCTCGGCGGTTGGCCGCTCTCCGGCGACTGGCGCTGGCGTGTCGTCCGGACTCAGGCCAACGGCCAGCCGGCGCTCGCCTACTACAGCTGGGACCCGGAGACAGGAGACTTCCAGCCCTTCGCGCTCAACGTGCTCGCCTTCGAGGGCTCGAAGATCAGGGACGTCACCGCATTCATCAATCGCGCGGCGCCCTCACCCGATCGCGAGGTGATCGCGCGGATGCCGGACTATCCGGCCGATCCCTCGGCCCACGAAGCGGCGTTCGAGAATTTCGGCCTGCCCGAGCGCCTCCCGGCCTAGTCCGTCCCCTTACTTCTCGGCCCGCTCGTAGGTGAGGATGAGGATGCCCGACTCGAGGGCCTTCGAGTCGGTGAGGCGAAAGTCGGCCCTTTCGCTGCCGTCCGCGAAGAGGCGTTTGCCGCTCCCCAGGACCAGCGGGAAGACCATCAAGCGAAGCTCGTCGACGAGATCGTGCTGCATCAACGACTGCACCAGGGTGGCGCTGCCAGCGACCAGGATGTTCCCGTCCACCTGCCCCTTCAGCTTCGAGATCTCCTCGGCGACGTCGCCCTTGACCACCGTCGAGTTGTTCCACTCCGCCTCCTCCAGAGTCGTCGAGACGACGTACTTGGGCATGCTGTTCATCTTGTCGGCGAATCCGACCTCGTCGGTGATCGTCGGCCAGGCGGCCGCAAAGCCTTGATAGGTCACCCGCCCCAGCAGCTGCGCGTCTGCGTCCATGACCTCGTCGAGCTTGAACTTGTCCCCTTCGGGGCCGCGATCGAACTCGAAGGTCCAACCTCCGTGCTCGAACTCCTCGGCTCCGCCCGGGTCCTCCATCACGCCGTCCATTGAGACGAATTCCGTAACGACTACCTTTCCCATTTCATCCTCCGTTCGTTGGGGGTCACAACTAGGACCGGCGGGCGTGACGGAAGTCATCGCTCAGGGCCGACTCGGTTGCGCGAAGCAGGAGCTATGCGGCTTCTGAGTAGGCCTGCTCGGCGCCCTGCGGGGTCTCGCTGGCGACCTCGGCCTCGGCCCGCTCCTCCGGCTGGATCACGGTCACCGCGAGGACGATGCCCGCGACGACGAGCCCGGCGCCGATCAGGAAGGCCAGGTGATAGCCACTGGTCAGCGCCGAGGCGGTGCTGTGCCCGCTGTCGGTCAGGTCGCTGCTGCGGGTGGCGGACAGGGTCGCGAGGACCGCGAGGCCGAGCGCGCCGCCCACCTGCGCGGAGGTGTTGACGAGGCCTGAGGCGAGACCGGCATCGCTCTGGGTGGCGCCCGACATCGCAACGGTCATCAGCGCCGGGAAGCAGAGGCCGATGCCGAAGCCGAGCAGGATCATCACCGGCAGCACGTGCTCCCAGTAGCTGCCGTTCACCGGCGCCCGTGTGAACAGGGTGAGGCCGATCGCGATCAGGACCATGCCGGGGAGCAGCGTGTTCTTGGCGCCGAAACGCGTGATCAAGGGCTCGGTGTAGCGGATCGAGAGGGTCGCCATGATGATCGTCGCGGGCAGGAACGCGAATCCGATCTGCAGTGGGTCGTAGCCCAATATCCGCTGCATGTACAGGGCGCCGAGGAAGAACAACCCGAACATCCCAGCGACCAGCAGCGCCTGCACGGCGTTGGCGCCGGACACGTTGCGCGAGCGGAAGATCCGCAACGGAATCAGCGGATTGCGCGCCGTCGCCTCGCGGGCGATGAAGACACCGAGCAGGGCGAGCGAGACGGCGCCGAGCCCGAGCGCGCGGCCCGAGCCCCATCCGTAGTCGGCCGCCGGCTTGACGATCGTGTAGACGCTGAGCATCAGCGAGCTGGTGATCAGCACCGCGCCTGGGATGTCGGCTCCATCACCGAAGCCGATGCCCTGGTCGCGCTCGACCAGCCGCGTCGCCAGGAACGCCGTGGCGATTCCGATCGGGATGTTGATGAAGAAGATCCAGTGCCAGTTGATCGACTGAGTGAGCACACCGCCGGCGAGCAGCCCCACCGAGCCGCCGGCGGAGGCGACGAAGGCATAGACACCTATCGCCTTCGCCTGCTCCCGCGGCTCGGGGAACATGGTCACGATCATGCCGAGGACCACCGCCGACGTCATCGCGCCGCCGATACCCTGGATGAAGCGGGCCGCGACCAGCACACCCTGGCTGTCCGACAGACCACAGGCCAGCGATGCCACCGTGAACACAGCGAGGCCGGTCATGAAGACGTTCTTGCGCCCGAGGATGTCGCCGAACCGGCCCGCGAGCAGAAGCAGGCCGCCGAAGCTGATCAGATAGGCGTTGACGACCCATGCGAGGCTCGACTGCGAGAAGCCGAGGTCGTCCTGGATCGAGGGCAGGGCGACGTTGACGACGGTGACGTCGAGGACGATCATCAGCACCCCGACGCAGAGCACGTAGAGGGCGATCCAGCGGTTGCGGTCGCTCGCGGGCGCCGATTGCCGCTTCTGTTGCGTTCCCATGCCCTGATCCGTCATCGCATTGCCCTCCTTTGTCCTTCCATTTGTACTGAAGACCGGAGCGGGGCCCGTAATTCATCGGCTACGCCCCGGAATGGGCTTCACCGAGTGGCGCGACGACGGTGCGGCAGCGACGCTGTTACTTCACCACGATCTTTGCCGTGAAGCCGTGGATCGTGCAGAGGTAATGGAAGGTCCCGGACTTTTTGAAACGCAGCTTGAACGTCTCGTTGGCCCCGGTATGCGAGTGCTTGCCGAGCTTGCGGAACGTGACGTTGTGGCGGGCGTTGCTTTGCCAGCGCCAGGTGACCTTGGCACCGCGCTTGATCTTGAGAGTCCGCGGATGGAAGCTGTAATTCTTGATGCTCGTCCCACCGATCCGCACCGAATCGCCCTTGGACTGTGACGGTCCCGGCGATGGGGAGGTTGGATATGGAGACGTTGGGTACTGGGCCGCGGTCTGGCTGGCGACCAAGAGACCACCCATCAAAGAGAGCCCTAGGATCACGAGAGCCCCCTGCTTCATCAAACGAGCGCCGCGCATCGTTGCCTCCTTAGAAGATTCGCTTCCTTCGGGCTCTACGTGAGACGAGCCTGCAAGGTTCAGCGCCGCGGGGCGTTTCCGGTTACCGCTGAGCCAGCGCTTGACGGCGTCCGTAGACCCGGACGCGGCTCAATGCACCAAATGCAGCAAGACTCGGGGGGAAGCCGATGCTCGCCGCCTCGGGCGACGTGGTCGAGAAGGGGAGCTCCTGACCACGGCCACCGTCGCCGCAAGCGTCCGTGTCCGGCCGGCGGCCCGGCGCTAAAAGCAAGCACTACGCCGGGTGTGTCCGCCATGCCGCCGTGCTCTGAACTTCTGAGCGGCGTTCGGATCGCCATTGGGGTCCTGGATCAGTCCGGCGCCGATCGTCACTCTCGTGAGCTTCGCACCACGAGGGGTCCGCGGGAGGCAGAGATCATGCATGTTGTCGGCGTTGGCCGAGGTCGCATGATCGTGGAGATCAGCGACATCGAGCGGGGCAACTGCGACGACCTTGCCGTTCGGCAGTTTGTAAATGGCGCGGTAGGAGGCGACAACGGGGGCGCCAACCTCAGCACCCGTGGGGTAGGCCGTGAGCCCGTTGGACCACATCACGCGTACGAAGGTCTTGCCGACCGTGCAACGGTTGGCGTCACCGCGGTAGATCGCAGGCGTGAGCGTCCACGCGTCCACGATGTACGGGCCTCCGGACAGCGGCTCTACGTTGGCCTTCGGCAAGGGCGGGATGTGCCTCCATCGAATCGCTCCGGGAGCTCTGCCCTTCAGCACCCCAACAACGCGAATCGCAACCGGCGTCGGGCCGCTCCCCGAGCCCCCGAAGTCGCCAATCAGATTCACCGTCTGACCCTCGTCCGACTCGTTCGGCGGGAACTGAAGTGCGCAGGTCGGGGTCGCGATACTTCCATCGCTTTGTAAGACCCGGAAGTCCGTGGTCTGAATCGATGAGCGACGGATGAACCAGTTGAAGGTGACAGGGATGTTGTCGAGACCCTGTTCGCCAGTCGGACAGCCGACCGCGTTGTCGGTGCCCCACGACGCGCTCAGGATTCTCGGCTTAGGACGCGCGATCGAGCCAGCCCCGGTGGCCGTCGTGGGCAACGCGCACACGAGGAGAACTGCTCCAAGTGCTGCGAAGGCATATCCGGGCAGGCGACGCATTGAGGCAGAGAAACAACGCATTTGCAGGGCGTTTAGGGTGAGCGACCGGACTCGAACCGGCGACCACCTGGACCACAAATCTGAGGTTGTGGTTGATCTGAGTTGACCTGAGCTTGCCTGAGTTGCTTTCAGTTGATCTGAGTTGAGTGGGGTTGTGTCCAATTTTATGCCCGGTTTATGCCCGCGCTAGAACGTTTGTCCGCCGCTCGGCTGGCTGCCTGCTCGGGATGTAGAGAGCCCCCGCGAGATCCTCGCCGCCTTTGAGAAGTTCTGAGGCCGCACCAGATGTTCGTAGCCGACTCCGCCCACTCGTTGCTGGAGTAACGCGACGGACTCGTATTCATCGACGAGTCCGAGGTACGCCGCGGGCGAAGATCAAGATCTGGTCGTCAGCTCTCGTTGCGCCCCAATATCGACGATTGACTCCGACGAACGCACACCCTTAGGCTCGGGCCCGAAGTGGCGAAACACTGATCGGGCACGTTTCTTTTTTGGTCGACTGATCGAGTATTTCGAAGGAGGCTGCAGGCGTAGAAGAAGGGAAGAGTCTGCCTTGGGAAACGCCGAGCCATCAAAGGCAAGTAGCCACTGAACGCCAGGTGAACCTCTCACAGAGTGGCGGGGGGGCACCATCGACCTGTATCGCGGCGAACTGATGCTTTGTGACCATTTTGGATGTCAAAGATAAACGTGCGCCAGGCGCCATCGCCGTCGCCTTCTTTGCCCTGCTCGCGAGCCTTCTATCCACAAATTGTGGCGACAACCCGAAAAGCTCTGCGCACAGCGCGGCCAATGCCGGCGTGTCGGTTGCCGCCTCCTCCGCAACCCAGGCCGGCGCGGCACAGCCCTACCCGGCGAACGGACAGCTTCTGGCCGACTCCGGCTTTCGGCCGCAGAACGACGGCTTCAGCTTCGAGAACTACGGCCCCGGCTATCAGGACCTGACTCCCGCGCAGCTCGTCGACCTCTTCGGCCCGCAGGTGTGCTCGAGCGGATCGGGGACGAGCTGCATCCTCACCCCGCCCGCCCAGAGCTGGATGTCGTTCGAGAACAACGGGATGCAGGGCGGGCACTGCTTCGGGTTCTCGCTCACCAGCCTGATGATCTTCGAGCGGCGCCTCGACCCGCTCCAGTACGGAGCGCCGGGCGCCTCCCAGCTCGCCCTGGACGGAAACGTCGCCCTCCAGGAGCGCCTGGCGGAGTCCTTCTCCCTCCAGGACTCGCCGCAGGTGCAGCGCTCCGAGCTGGAGGGGCCGCCGAACGCGGTCTTGAAGTACCTCGCCGGGGCCCTTCAGAGCCAAAACGACACCTACACGATCGGGATGTTCGACCCGGCCCAGGGTGTGGGCCACGCGGTCACGCCGTACGGGATCCAGAACAACGGCAACGGCCAGTACGCGGTCCTGATCTACGACAACAACTACCCGGACATCACCCGCGGGATCAACTTCGACACCAACCAGGACACCTGGAGCTATGAGACCTCACCGAATCCGGACGTCCCCTCGCATCTCTTCCAAGGCGAGGGGAACTCGAACGAGCTGCGGCTGATCCCCACCGGCCCCACCCTGAGCGTGCAGCCGTGCCCGTTCTGCAGCGTCACCGGGCAGACCCCGCCGCCGCCCACGGTCGGCAATGCGCCGGCGAAGCTCAACCAGAGCGGAAGCCTGAAGGCCGGCCAGTACGAGGAGGTCTCGCTGATCGGCGACAGCCTCAACCATGGCCACCTGGTGATCACCGACGCGGCTGGGCGCAAGACCGGCTTCGTGGACGGCAGGTTCGTCAACCAGGTCCCCGGGGCGCAGGTGATCGCCCCGCTCGTTGACCAGGACTTCAAGGAGGCGCCGGAGCCGCGCTACCAGATACCGCGCAGCGCCCAGTTCACGGTCTCGCTGAACGGCAGCGAGCTGCGCGCCCCCGATCTCGAGTCGGTGAGCGTGATCGGGCCGGGTTATTCCGCGGTCGCCAGCAATATCGACCTGCAGCCCGACCAGCAGGCGCAGCTGCGCCTCAGCAATGACGGCACGGCCCTCACCTACCACGCGGGCGGGGGCAAGAAGCAGTCGCCGCAACTGCAGATCGGGCTCCAGCGGCCCGGCAGCGACTACCAGTTCTCGGTCTCCACGCCGCCGATCGAGGGCGGGTCGACGGTCAAGACCGTCGCCCAGCCGGCCGCCGGCCAGGTGACCGTGGACGCCGGCGAGGTCAAGAACTCGGGCAAGTACGGGCTGGCGGTGAAGCAGATCCGCCCGTCCGGCGCGCATCCGGCCAACGGGAAGGCCGTTCACGTGCGGCGAGGTGGCTCGGCCAAGGTGAAGCTGGGCCAGCGATGATCCGGGACCCGCTTCACCGCGCCCCGCTCCGCGGGCTCCTTTCCCGGGGCTCATCCGGCAGGCAGGGCGGGACGGCGCGGAACCGCATCTTCCTGTTCCTGCGCCAGTACAAGCTCGGGCTGCTGGCGCTGCTCGCGTTCACCGCTCTGCTGCTCGGCCTGATCGGCTTTCTACAGGCGAACGAGTCACTCGTGGATGCCGCCTACGCGACCCTCTCGCTCCTGGCGCTCAACTACGTCGCGCCCCCGAACGCTGACGTCCACCTGACGCTCCAGATCGCGCGCTTCATGGTGCCCGCCGTCGCGGCCTTCGCCACCTTCACGGCGCTGGTCGCGGTGTTGAACGACCAGTGGCATCTCGCCCGCGCCCGGGTGAAGAGCGGCCATCTGATCGTCTGCGGGCTCGGCCGCCGCGGCATGAGGCTCGTGCGCTCGGTTCTGGTCGACGATCGCCCTCGCGGCTCGAACTGGCCGACCTCGATCGTCGCCATCGAGGCCGACAGGACGAACTCGAACGTCAGCCTGGCCCGGGAACTCGGCGCGATCGTCGTGATTGGCGACTCGACCGACCCGGAGATCCTGCACGCCGCGGGCGCGCACCGGGCCGAGACGCTCATCTCGGTGCTGCCCGAGGACGCGGACAACGCCGCGGTCGCCAGCGGGATCCGCGAGCTCTGCGGCGGCCGCGCCGACAGCCTCGATGCCTACTGCCACGTGACCGACATGGACCTGGTCGAGGACCTGACCAGTGCCTCGCTCGGGTCCTCGGACGAGACCCTGTCGCTGGAGTGGTTCAGCGTCCCCGAGCGGGCAGCGCGCTTGCTGCTGGCCGAGCACGGTGGGCTGGTGCGCCGCTCCGATGACGGCGCGGCGCCGCACCTGGTGGTCGTCGGCACCGACGACCTGGCCCGCGCCGTCATCGTCAACGGGGCCCGCCAATGGCACACCTTGGCCGGCGACGGTGCCGAGCCACTCTCGATAACGGTCGCCGGCGAGGGGTCAGCCGAGTGGGTGCGCCGGCTGGCCGACCGCCACCCGGCCGTCTCGCACGCGGCCCGTCTGAGTTCCTACGAGCACGACCTGCGCTCGGGGGCTCGGGTGGACGAAGCCCGGCGGGCGCTGGAGCGGGCGACCGCCGTCTTCGTCTGCGCCCCGACCGACACAGAGAGCCTGGAGCTGGGTTTCGCCGCTTCGCGCGCGGTGACCAGCGAGACCACCGTTGTGGTGCGGCTGCTGATCGAGAACGCCGGCTTCGTCCAGCTTCTGGAAGGAGAGCCGGGCGGCGGCTCTCTGCGGCTGTTCAGCATCGTCGATCGCACCTGCTCGATCGAGATGGTGACCGACGGCCTCAACGAGACGCTGGCGCGGGGACTGCACTCCGTCTATCTGGACCAGGAAGCGGAGGGGCCCGCTGCGGTCGCCTGGGATCAGCTCGAGGACAGCTTCAAGGAGGCCAACCGCGCTCAGGCGCGCGACGTGCGCAACAAGCTCCGCAGCCTCGGCTGCCGCATCCGTCCGCTGACCGACTGGGACTCGCCCCTGCTCCGGCTCGCCGACGACGAGGTCGAATCGCTGGCCGAGGAGGAGCATCGGCGCTGGAGCCGGGAGCGCAAGCGGCAGGGATGGACGCAGGGCAGCGCCCGCGACGACCAGCGCAGGATCCACCCGCTGATCGACGTGCCCTGGCAGGAGCTGAAGGAAAACCACCCCGGCGACGCCGATTACGACCGCGACTTCGTCCGCAACCTTCCCAAGGTGTTCGCCGCGGCCGGATACGAGATGTACCGCAAGGGCGAGCTCAGCCCAAGCGCTCAGGCGGACCGGGAACACCCCGCGGACGCTGTCGACCGGCTCAGGCCCGCTCGATCCTGAGTCCGGCTCGGGCGAGCATCTCGGGCAGCCGGCGCACCGCGGCGCGGTCCTTTTCGCGCTCGGCCTCCGAGAGCCGCGACCACGGTACGAGCATCGGGTGCGTCTTGCGGCCCGGGTCCTTGTCGGGACCCGGCCGCCAGCCGTCACGCTCGAGATCGGCGACCCAACGCTCGTGCTCCATCCGCGACAGCTCCTCGATCTCCTCGGCCGAGAACCGGAACACCGGGGTGTCGTGCTCCTCTGTCGTGGGCATGATCCGGCAGCCGGCCGCGGCGAGTTTTTCCTCGATGCCCTCGGCGAAACGGCGGTTCGACTGCCGCAGCGACTCCTCCAGCTGATCCCAGGCGCGCAGCGACGGATTCTGCTGGGGGATCTCGCCCTGAGCGGACCGTTCGCGAACGTACCCGTCGTGCATCGCCCGTGCCAGGACCTCGATCTTCTCGCTTGCAGTACGCGGCCCGGAAGCCAAGTCAGGCCGCGTCCGCGGTGGCCTCGATGTGGACGCGGCGCGCCTCGTCGGAGCTGTGGCCGTCCAGCACCAGCGTCATGTGGGACGAAGTGAGATCGGCGCTGATCGTGGCCCCGTCGGCGAGCGGGTAGTACTTCGAGATCGAGCCCAGCTGTGGCTGGCAGGGGACGAGGTCGTCATCGTCGAAGAGGCCGTTCGCCCCCGCGCCGAGCGCCAAGCCGTCGTCCACCATCTGCGCGTTGAGGTGGCCGTCCTGGTAGTTCAGGTTCCAGTACTGGTGCATGAGCCGGCGTGTCCCCTCCTTGTCCACCGCCAGCACCAGCGCCGAAAAGAAGGAGAGATCCACGCTGCCGCCGCGGTCGGGATCGGTGCCGCCGGAGAAGGAGAACGGATTGTTCTCCCTTCCGCCCTGGCCGTCGTCGGTAGGCGACCCGGTGGCGAAAGAGAAGCTCTCGGTCCGCGTCGCCGTGCGGGCGAGCGACAGCGACTGGCCCTGCGTTCCGCAGTAGTTCCAGACCTCCATGCGGATCGTGAAGGTCCCGGTCCACTTCCTGCCCTGGGCGAGATCGGCGACGCTCGGCGCCACGTCGCCGAGGCGCGTGGTCGAGCCGGACTTGCGGGGGCTCGTTAGGCCGCCGGCCTTGGTCGTGCCGCCATCGCTGCTCCCACCACACCCGGGGACGAGACACAGCACGAAGAGGGCCGCCAGGAAGGCAGCCAGAACCTTCGATCGCACGACGCCATCGTATTTGCGAGCGGGCGAGGGGGTCAAGGCGGCCCGGCCGGACGCGTCACCCCGAGCTCATCCGGAGAAGGTCGCGTGGTAGAGGTTGACCGGGAAGCCGTTGCCGGGCTCGATGTAGCCGCCGCCATACAGGTCGATGGTGCCGCTGGCGCCCGTCTTGGAGAGGTTCACCTGCATCGTGCCGGAGAGGATCTGCTTGGGCTCGAATTGCCCGACGACAGCGAACTCGTTGAGCTGGACGGTGCGCGCGTTCGTGTTTACGGTCGCCGCCAGCGCCTGCCCTCCGTTCGACTCCGAGACGTTGGCGGCCGAGATCTTCGAGAGCCAGACGCTCGCGGCCGGGCCCTGGATCAGCCGGTAGACGTAGGAGTTGGTCGCGAACCAGATCTGTCCGGCTGAGGCGTCCCCGTCGGCGCCGGCGAAGATGCCGAAGTCACCGTTGGTGTCGATCACGAGGAGGCCGGTGCGGTTGAAGCCGCCGCTGGGCTCGTAGCGGCCGGTGCTGCCGTTCCAGACGTAGCTGCCGCCCTGGATCGTCACCTGCCGGGTGAGCGGCTGGGAGAGCTGGAATCCCAGCACCTTCCCCGACTCGATCTTCGACGGGTGCTTGAGCTTCGGCGGCGGGTGATGGACCGTCCTGACCGAGCCCCCCTTGGCCTCCGAGTCATCGTCGCCGAGCACCAGGGCGCCGAACGCCACTCCCGCGCCGAGGGCGACGATCAAGCCGGCGATGTAGGGCGTCTTGCGCATCGCATCCATTGGGGTTCGGCCCAGCGGCTCAGGATATGGAGACCGTGCAGTGCGTGGGAGTCGATGTGTCCAGGAGCCAGGGGCAGCTGCCGTGCGCCTCGCTGTCGTTGGTGAGCTTGTTCAGAGCCTTGATTTCCTGCGTGGTTGCGAGCTTGCCCGGCTTCAAGAAGGAGTCGCCTCTTGCCGGCCACTACGCCCGAAAACATGGGTGTGGACGGCGACGCGGAGACGCTCCAGCCACGTCCAGTCGCGGCTGGCGGGTCCGCCACTCATTGCGCCGCCGGCCGCGACGCGCGCGAGCGCTCGCCGGCGAGGAACTCCTGGATCTGCCCGCTTTTGACCGATTCGACCAGGGCGTCGATCTCCGCGCCCCAGGCATCCGCCGTAAGCGAGATCGCGTTGCGGTGCGATAGCGGCCGCAGCGACTCGGGCAGCTCCCTCTCGGCAGGGACCGCCGCGCCGTCGAGTAGCACCGGGACGACCACCGCGCCCTCGGCCGCAAGCGCCGTCTCGATCTCCAGCCGCACCCAGTCGCCGGGGTCGTCGAGACGGCGGCCGCCGTCCGGCTTTTCGGCCTCAAGCCAGCCGGGCCCGATCAGGACCAAGACGACGTTTGACTCCTTGATCGCCTGCTCGATACGACGCGGCCACTGCTGGCCGGCGCCGATCGAGTCGGTGTCCATGAACACGCTCGTCTCGCCGAAGCGCTTCGCCAGCTCGGTCATCAGGATCCGCGCCGGCCAGGCGCTCTGCTCGCGCCGATAGGAGATGAAGAACTCAGACGGCTCTTGGGGCAGGCGGCCGAGGGTCGCCTCAAGCTCCTCGCGCTGCCGCTTCTCGGTGAGCACGTCAACCGAAATCGCACCCGCCGCCGCCAGCACAAGGGCGAGGATCGGATCGAGGACCGGGACGATTCGCCCCGAGTTGAAGGCGAGCTGGGTGCCGACGAGGTAGAGCAGGCCAGCGGCGAGCGAGACGATCAGCACGTAGACCGCCGGCAGCCGGATCGCGGCCAGCGGCGGGACCGAAGCGATCCCGAAGATGAGCAGGAAGGCGAGGAACGCCCCGGTCGACTGGAGGGTAAAACCGGCGAGGATGGTTGCCAGGGCATTTGCATGGATCTCCACACCGGGCATCGGCGTCGAGGAGATGGCCGTCGGGTAGATGTCCTTGTCGGCCGGGGTGGTGTCGCCAACAAGCACGGTCTTGCCGCGCAGCGCCCTTGCGGGCACGCGCCCGTCGATCACGTCCGACATCGAGTAGCTGCGATAGGTGCCGGGCGGCCCGCTGAAGTCGATCCACGCCTGGTTACCGGGGAAATCGGACTCGCTCAGCGGCCTGCGCTCGACAAGCTCCGCCGCTCGCACCGCGAACGTCTTCAGGATCACCTGCGCGTACTGCATGTGCCGATAGATCCCGTCGGGGTCGTCGCCGAAGCCGACGCTGGCGACGATGCCCCCGCGCGCGTGCCGGTGCCCGGCCGGAACTGTCCGCCAGCCGTTGACCTTGTCGTTGGCCCCCAGCAGCACCGGCCCGTCGCGGGCGATCGCCCGCAGCAAGGCGCCGTCTGCGCGAGGGTTCTGCTTGCCGTTGAAGGTGATGTCGACGGCGATCAGGCGCGGCCTGGCCGCGCGGAGGCGGTCCAGAAGGTTCGCGAAGTGGGTGCGCGAGATCGGCGGGCGCTCGCCGAACGCCTCGTAGCTTCTCTGGTCCAGGGCGACGATGGCGATCCTCGAATCGGGGGACCGGGAGCCGCGCACCGCAAATCGCGTGTCCACGGTCTTGCGCTCGAGGCCGTTCAGCGCACCTGCCTGGTGCGAGGCAAAGCCGATCAGGCCGGCGACCAGCGCGGCGGCGGCGAGCATGGTGGCCCGGGCCTGCATCGCTAGGGGCTCACCGGCGCGGCCGACCCCGACGACCGCTTCTTCAGCTGGTCGTAGACGCTGGGGCCCGACACGCTCAGCTCGGCGACCGTCCAGGGGTCCCAGCCGCCTCGCCGGACAGGCCGCCCCTTCAGGCTCGGGCGGACGTCGGCGACGACGACCATCTCGGTCTTACCGGCAGAGCTGAGCCTTTGCAGCGCGCCCGGCGAGAGGGGAATGCCCACCGTCCCCGAGATGTCGGCGCCGAGGTCGAGATCGCCTCGGCCCGCCGTGGCGCCGCCACCCCGATCGCGGAAGCCGACCAGCAGCGCCCCCTCGCAGGGCCTGGCGTACGCACACGTGAGCGTGATCGGCAGGGCGCCGTGGACAAGCGTCACCGGCCCGACGATCTTGACCCTCGCCATCGGCCTGCCCGAGTGCCCGTCGCTGCCGTCCTCGCTCGCCTGCGAGCAGTAGCGATGGCATCCGAGCCGCTCCACGTCGGGCTCGATCCCTTGCGAGACGCCCAGCTGCGGGCACCCCGCCCCGCATCCGCCGCCCATCACGCCGACGGCTGCGCCCTGCCCGCCTGAGGAGTGGGCTCTCTCGGGGTGGGTCGAGGTGCCGGCGCTTGCACCGCAGGAGCACAGTGCGACCGTCGACCAAGCCAGTGCAGGCAACGCTACCAGCCGCATCGTGCCTTAAACGTACAAGTCGCTCGGTGCAAAGTCAGCCCCATTTTTCGGGTCTCCGGCTGCCTGCATGCCCGGCCATCCCGCGACGAAGCCCGCTAGCGTCGATCTGACTCGGCCAATTGCGAGTGCGGCGCCGCAATGACGAGCGCCGCATGGCTGCTCGGGACCCACTCGGCGTACTGAGTCGGGCTCAAGCTCTCCACTACCGCCTCGGCATCGATGCCGATCGCACCTGCCTTGGCGAGGCGCCGGCGGGCCGAAGCGGCGAGGGGCACGGCGACGGTCTCGTCCTCGCCGGCGGCAAGATCCAACTCAGTGCCGCCCAGCCAGCGTCCCCCGCTCTCGGCGTCGCCCGCGCGTAGGTCGACGTAGCCGCGGCAGCGTTGCGAGAACCTGCAGGTGACCGTCACCGGTATCGCGCTCCCGCCCAGCGGGGCGACGGGGTCGGTCGTGTCGACGCTCACCGCCGGCTTCTGCGCTGACGTCACGTCGATGCCCTGCGCGCCCAGCTGCCCGCAGCTCTGCCCGCAGCCGGGACGGGTGGGCCGAGGCGCCTGGCTGGACCCGGCAGCCGCAACCGCGCCGCTTGCCTCGGTGGTGTCCGTGCTTGCGCCGGCCCCGCTCGACCCCCCGCCGCAGCCAGCCGGCGCCACCAGCACCACCGCGATGAGCAGCGTCGCTCCAGCACCCACCCGCCACCGGCGCGGACTCAGCGGCGGCGAAGTTGTCCTGGCCCCGGTCATGCGGCGGGGGCTACAACGATCAGCCGGTAAACGGACGACTGCCAGGTGTCGAGGTCCTGCGGATTCTCGAGGACGCTGTCCAGCGTGTCGGCTACCGCTTCCATGGCGATCGGGCCGCCGTCAGCGAGTGTATGGCGCGCTGCAGGCAAGAGGGTGACGGGCACCGCCCGCGTCTTTCCGAACGCGATCGTCATCGCACCGCGCCCGACCGAGATCCACCCGCCCCCGGGATTGGCCACTTGCACCTGCACGTCGCCGCGGCAACCGCGGGGAAACTTGCAGCGCACTTCGACCGGAAGCGACCCGCCACCCAGCGCCACCGGGACGGCAGTCTGGATGCCCAGCGCCAGCCTGCCCTGCTCGGATGCCCCCGCCACGGCTCGGGCTCCCTGCCGGCAGTACGTGTGGCACCCCGGTCTCACCACCTGGGTGCTCGAGGCGCCACCGCACCCGCACGGAAGCGCCACCGCTAGGCAGACTCCCGCCACCAATGTCGGTGGTGTGAACCTTCCCCTCCTCCCTCGGCGGTGGGTCAGCGCCATCTGCACCGTCAACGTACAGGGAGCCGAGCGCGAAGTCAGCCCTAATTTTCGGGTCGTCGTGAGGGGTGAGCGACCGGACTCGAACCGGCGACCACCTGGACCACAAATCTGTGGTTCCGCTTGATCTGAGTTGATCCGTGCTTATTTGGGTTGATCTGAGTTGATCCGAGTTGGCTGGGGTTGATTTCACTTCTATGCCCGTTTTATGC
>CAVUES010000014.1:0-21182 GCA_963740555.1 uncultured Solirubrobacterales bacterium | reverse complement strand
CTCTCCTCCCTGTAGTACCCCAGAGCGCCCCGCTTCGGCGGGGCGTCTCTTTTGCGTAACCCGCCCTGGGTTGACCGATGTCGCCGGGCGGCTGCTACTTGGCGCTGGCAGCGATCAGCCGGCTGCGTCGGTGGGCCTCGATGAAACGATCGTTGGCAAGGGCCGCGCAGATCGCGAGCTCGCCGGCGACGAGGGTCGCCCCCACGATCTCGGCGAACTTCCGCGCCGTGCCTTCGCCGTCGCAGCCGAGCAGGGCCAAGCACTCGCGCTGGGTCGGGAGCCTGGTCCCGCCACCGACCGTGCCGACCACGAGGTTCGGCAGCCGGGCGGCGACGTAGAGGTCGCCCGCGCCGACCAGCTCGAGGTCCAGGAAGCCGATGCTCGCGTTGACGATCTGCGCGACGTCCTGCCCGCAGGCGATGTAGATGGCAGCCAGGCCGTTCGCGAAGTGGGCGTTCGCCCCGAGCGCGCCCGCCTGCATGGTGCCGAGTCGACCCGAGGCCGCAAACTCGACCAGATCGGGGGGCGACACGCCAAGGTGCGTCTCGACGACGTTCGCCGGCAGGGTCAGGTCGATCGCCACCTCCTTGCCATAGGGCCGGAAAAGGTTGATGGCGGCTGGTTTCTTGTCGCTCGAGTAGTTGCAACGGAGGTACCACCGCTCGCACGGCACCGCCTCCGCGACCTGACGGCAAACCCGGTCAACCGCCAGATTGACCATGTTGAGGCCCATTGCATCGCCCGTGCCGAAAACGAACTGCGCAAAGACGCGCCGGCCGAACACGTGCGAGCGGATCTCGACCAGACGGCCGTGGGCCGTGGTCTCTGCGGCGAGGGCCTGGAGCTCGGGCAGATGATCCTCAAGCCAGCTCGCCAGGGCGAGCGCGTCTCGGGTGCTCGCCAGCACGAAGCAGGGGGTGATGTCGAGCGCGTCCGCCAGGACGTAAGCGTTGGCGCCACCCGCCTCGGTGATCGCCCGCATGCCGTACTGGTAGGTCGTGACCAGGGTGCCCTCCGTGGTCGCGAAGGGCACGAAGAACAGCCCGTCGGCGTGCTGTCCGTTGACGCGTATGGGTCCGCCTACACCGAGCGGGACATGCGTCGCCCCGACGAGATTCTCGATGTTGCCTCGTGTCTCTTCGGGCGCAAACGCCGTTTCCGCGGGCGCATCGAGAACGTGCCCGGTGTTGTGCGCGAGCCAAGCCCGTCGCATCTCCGGATTGACTCCGAGTAGCTGCTGCATAACGGTTCTTGCCTAGGCTAGCGCTGTCACAGCGGGCGTTCCACTGTCCCACCCGCGTCAAGCCAGATGACCTCATCCTTGATCGCGACTTTTATCGGGTAGATGTCGGCCGGCGGAGCGCTGATCCTCACCCGGTCACTGCTGATCTCGATCTCCAGCGCCCAGTGGCGCCGGTAGTAGATCGTGAGCCGCAACTTGGTCAGCTCCGCGGGGAGACAGGGGTCGAGCCACAGCACCTCGTCCCGCGTATCGAGCCCGGTGTAGGCGCGCTGCAGCAGGTCCACGGTCCCCGCCATGGCGCCGAGGTGCACGCCCTCGGGAGTCGTTCCGCCCTGGATGTCGGAGATGTCGCTCTCCAGCGCCTCGGAGAAGAGCTCCCACGAGCGCTCACGATCGGAGCGCACCAACACCCAGGCGTGGACCACCTTGCTCAACGTGGAGCCATGCGAGGTGCGGGCCAGGTAGTACTCGACGTTCTCTGAGATCGTGTCCGCTTCGAACGGGTAGCCGAGCCGCCCGAACAGCTCCCCGAGCTCGTCGGCCGAGAGCAGGTAGAAGAGCATCAGCACGTCCGCCTGCTTGGAAGCCTTGTAGCGGTTGGCGCTGTCTCCTTCAGCCTCCAGGATCCGGTCGAGTCGCTGGATGTTCCCGTACCTCTCGCGGTAGAAATCCCAGTCGAGTTCCTCCAGCTCCTCGTAGCCCTCGAACTGGCTGATGATCCCGTCGTCGTGGAAAGGCACGTACAACCTTCGGCTCATCTTGTCCCAGTGCTCCAGCTCCTCCGGCCGCAGCCCAAGCGTCGTCGACAGCTCATTTCGCCGTTGCTCCGGGAGCTCAGCGATGACATCCGGCGCACGCCGCAGCACCCAAGCGGCCATCACGTTGGTGTAGGCGTTGTTGTCGATCCCGGGCTGCTCCGCGCCGGGATATGCGTCGTGGTACTCGTCGGGGCCGACCACTCCGCGGATCAAGTAGCGGTCGCCGGCCTGATCATAGATCGCGATGCTGGCCCAGAAGCGCGCGATCTCGATGAAGATCTCAGCGCCGTAGAAGGCCAGCATCGCGACGTCGTTCGTCGCCTCGTGGTACCGCCAGATGTCGTACGCGATCGCGGCGTTGATGTGCCGCTGCAGGCGGGAGTTGTCGGGGAGCCAGCGGCCGGAGCGCGGGTTGAAGTGCATAGTCGGGGTCAGCTCCTCGCCGTTGGAGCCGCTCTGCCACGGGTACATGGCGCCCTCGTATCCCGCGTCCGAGGCGGCCCAGCGGGCCCGCTTCAGGCGCCGGTGGCGGTAGCGGATCAGGGTCCGGGTTAGCCCCGGGAGCCGCAGGTTGAAGAAGGGGAAGATGAACAGCGCGTCCCAGAAGATGTGACCTCGATATGCCTCCCCCGACAGCCCGCGGGCGGCGACCCCGGCGTCCAGCTCGGCGCTGTGTCCGGAGATGTTCCCCAGCAGGTGATAGATGTGCAGGTGCGACACCGCCGATGCCAGCTCCTGGCCCTCGAGCTCCAGCGAGGAGAAGTCCCAAAGCTCGTCCCAACGCAGCACGTGCTTGGAGAGCAGCTCCTCGAAGCCGGGGGCGCGGGCCACCTCGGTGCACGCGTCGAGGCCCGGCTCGGAGATCGCCGGCTCGCGCGACGTGAACAGGGCGGCGACCTTCTCCGCCGTGATCGACACGCCCTGCATAGCATCCGCCTCGAGCTCGAGGCCGATCCAGGCCGGCTCCTCGATCACTCGGCTCGTGGGCTCAAGCACCTTGCCGTCGCGCAGCAGCCGCGTTCGCGCCGCTTCGGCGATCCGGATGTGCGACTGGCTGGTCTCGGCCTCGAGCAGCAGCGCCTCGGAGTCCACCGCACGCGCGTCGAGCGGCACCAGGTGGCGGTTGGCCAGGCCGCTGTAGCGCTCGACGCCACCGTTCACCACATTGCCGTCGAGCGCCGAGCGGAACTTGACCCGCCCCGACCAGTTGACGGGCAGCAGGGTGGTCTGGAGCGCGGCAAGATGCGGGTTCGCCATGCTCACCAGCCGGCACTCGGTCATTGCCGTCTCCCGCCCCTCGGCGTCGCGGAACCTGAGCTCCCGTCTCAGCACGGCCCTGCGCAGGTCGAGCTCCTGACGGTATGCGAGCAGGTCGACTGCCGAGAGGTCGAACCAGTCGCCGTCCTCGATCCGGAAGGTGAGGGGGAGCCAGTTGGGGAGGTTGACGATCGACTCGTCCCCCACCTCGCGGCCTGCCACCTTGCTGGTCAGCCGGTTGTAGCAACCGGCCGCATAGGTTCCTGGGTAATGAACCGCGTCCGCATCCGCCTCGGGCGCGGCGCCGCGGCTGGCAAATCGCCCGTTCCCGAGCGCGCATAGCGCCTCGCGCAGGCGTTCCCGGGCGGGATCGAAGCCCTCGTAGGCAAGCGACCAGGTCCTGAGGATCGGCGCCCCGGGGGCGCCAGCGTCGATCACCCGTTCCTGCCCTTCGCTGCCGACACACGCACCTCGCCCAGGTCCCCGACCACGGCGCCGGCGCCGTGTTCCCGCAGCGCCTCGGCGTGGCCGCCGCGGTCAACGCCGATCACCAGCCCAAAGCCCCCGCGCCGCCCAGCCTCGACCCCGGCCAGCGCATCCTCGACCACAGCGGCGCGCGACGGTTTGACCCCCAGGCGGCGCGCCGCCTCCAGGAACACCGCCGGGTCGGGCTTCCCGTCGAGGCCCAGCTCGTCCGCGTCGACGCCGTCGACCCTGGTGTCGAAGAGCTCTGTCACCCCGGCCGCCTCGAGTACCTCTGCGCAGTTGCGCGAGGCGGAGATGATCGCCGTGCTGACCCCGCTCGCCCGCAGCCGCCGCAGCAGCTCGACCGAGGAGGCGAAGGGAGCGACGCCCCGCTCCCGCAGCACGGCCAGAAAGAGCTCGTCCTTGCGGTTGCCCAGCCCGCACACGGTATCCGCGGCCGGGAGATCGCCGGGGTTGCCCCTGGACAGGGCGATCCCCCGTGAGGCGAGAAACGACTCGACGCCGTCGTAGCGTGGCTTTCCATCCACGTAGAGGTAGTAATCGTCTTCGGAGAACGGGCGCCGCTCCTCTCCCTCGCGGGCCGGGCGGGCGGCCAGAAAGCGGTCGAACATCTGCTCCCAGGCGGCGGCGTGAACGGACGCGGTGTCGGTGATAACGCCATCGAGATCGAAGATCACCGCGTCGAGATGGTCTGTGCGGATCTCCGGCTGTGATCGTTGCCCGTCTGCACAGGTGCTCATCCCGAGGCGACTCTATTCGAGCTCGCGTGGCATCCCCGGGGGCGGGTCGGCAACCACGGTCATCACCCAGGCGGCCTCCTCACGCCACCAGCCCGCGATCCGCTCGCCGCCCGCCCAGCGGACCTCGAGCGGACGCCACTGGGCTGCGGGATCTTCGATTCCCAGCGGCAGGGCTGCTGCGTCCCGCACGTCAAGGCGCAGCCCCTCCCGGCGCGCCTTCGCCGCCGCCTCCTTGGACGCCCAGATGAGGTTCGCCGCAAGCGATCGCCTCTCCTCGGGCAGAGTCTCGAGCAACTCCCTCTCCGGCGTAGCCAGCCAGTCGCGCACGAAACCGTCGCTGCGTCGCTCGAGCAGCTCGAGGTCGCAGCCGAGCGCTGCCGGCGTGCCGGTGGCCGCGGCCAGCGCGCGGCCCGCGCGGTGGCTGATCGAGAGGGCGACCGGCAAGGGCTCCCCGTCGAGGTGGGCCTGCGGCGCTCCGTCGCCGGCCGCCAGCACCTCGACCCGCGCGGGCTCGACCTTCAGCCAGGCGCCGACGGCGGCCTTGGCGGCGAAGCGGCCGAGCCGCCAGTCGCTGCGCCGCTTCTCGATCCCCAGCTTCCCGAGCACGGCGCGCTCGCGCGGACTCAGCCAGCCGTCGCCCGGCGGGGTCTCAGCGAGCGAGCGAATCAGCCAGCCGGGCGCGGTCATCGTCCTCCGCGAGACGGTCCTCGGTCCGGCGGATCCCGCGCTCCACCGCCTCGATCAGGAATGGACGCAGCGAGCAGGGCGGAATGATGCGGCTGACCGAGCCCATCTCGACGGCCCGCTCGACGCTGTGGACGGAGTCGAACTCCGCCGCCAGCTCGCCGAGCTTCTCGGAGTGCACCTGCCCCCAGAGCTCGGCCCGCTCAGAGCGCAGCCGCTGGCGCTCGGAGCCCTCCGCGGACTCGATCCGCTCGTCGATCTCCCTGATGCGAGAGTCCTCGCGGGTGCGCCGCTTGACCTCGCCGGCGAACACGACCGCGGCGGCCGGTGCTCCGCCGATCACCGAAGCATGGGCACCTTCCAGCGCAACCGTCTCCAGATCCTCATTGAGCTTCTGCGAGAAGACGACGAACGCCCCCCCGTGGTAGCGCGAGACGACGCAGAAGACGATCGGCCCCCGGAAGTTCACCACCGCGCGGCCGATCTCGGCTCCGTATTCAAGCTGCCACTTGGCCATCGACTCCGGGGCACCGTCGAAGCCAGCGAGGTTGGCGATGAAGACGACCGGCCGGTTGCCGCTGGCGGCGTTCAGTGCCCGGGCGATCTTGCGCGACGACTGCGGGAACAGCGTTCCCGAGGTCCACTGCTCGGGACCGTCGGCGGGTATGCCGCCGTAGCGCGAAAGAGGTCTCGACTCGATTCCCAGCATCGCCACCGGCCGGCCCCCCAGATGGACGTCCCAGACGACAGCCGTCTCCGCGTCGTGCCAGCCGCTCCAGCGCTCCAGCGGGGCGGCGTCGCTGTCGGCGACAGCCCGCATCACCGAGCGGATGTCGAAAGCCTTCTTGCGGCCGGGGTTGCGCTCGCCGGAGAAGATGTCGCCCACCCGCTCGAGGTCGGAGTCGGGTGCGTGGTGGGGAGCGGAACGTACGTCGCGGTCGGGGGGATCTGCGGTGGCCGCCCGGCGCGGGAAGCGCTCCCCGGGCGCCACGTAGGTGTGGTCGTAGTGGGCGAGCAGCACCCGGCAGGCCCCCGCCAGATCGGGGGCCCAGTACTGCGCTTCGCCGTTCGGCCCCATCACCCGCTCGTAGCCCCCGATGCCGAAATTGTCCTCGGCGGACACTCCGCCCGAGTAGTCGAGCGCCTGCTTCCCGGTCAGGACCATGGCACTCTCTGGCGTCATCACCAGGATCCCCCTCGTGTGCATCAGCATCGTCGCCTCGGCGTTCCAGTAGGGCTGGGCGCCGACGTTGATGCCGGTGACGATGATGTTGAGCTCGCCCCCGCGCTGCGTGTAGGTGACGATCCGCCGCAGCACCGCTGCGATCCAGTCCATGTTCTCGGTCCCCGAGTCCATCGCGATCTTGGCCCCGGCGGAGAGCGCGAACCACTCGGCTGGCACGCGCAGCTCCTCCGCCAGATCGAGGGCGGCGATGATCCGCTCGCACTCCGGCTGGGCAAGCGAGCCCAGCGCCCGCGTCGGGTCGCCGAAGAGCGCGACCCGCTGCATCCCCTCCGGGTAGCGCTCGGTGCGGTTGCGGACCAGCCCGACGACGATGCTCGCCTCGTTGAGGGCGAGACCGCGGTCGACCGGTGCCAGCCGACCGGACTCGTCCAGATCGTGCTCGGTGAAGTCGCCGGGCGGCAGGCCCTCGCCATCGGAGTCGGTGCGTGCAGGAGCCAGAACTTTGACCAGTTCCGCCGGATGGACGGTGCCGCGCTGGCGGGCCCGGATGATGCGGCGGGCACCGTCGTCGAGTGGCCTCAGCGGCCGGTTCGGGGGGTCGTCGACCTCGACGATGACGCCGCGTCCGGTGGGGCTGAAGAAGCGCAGCTCGCGCGGGCGCTCCTCGCCGTCCTCGTGCATGCGCCCGCGCAGTTCCACCATCTCGATGCCGAGGTCCCGGGTGATCCTCCCGTAGCGGGCGATCAGCGCCCGCAGGTCCCCGGGGGCCAGTGTGATCGGGGGCCAGGCGAACATCTGCACCCGGTTCCAGAACAGCCGCCGGCGCGGCTCTCGCTGCGCCTGCGCGTCGCGCATCGCCTCCAGCGACTGGGTCAACGCCCGCTCCAGCTCCGGAACCGCGATCAGCCGCCCGTCGTCGTCGCGCACCGGTGTCAGGTCGCGGACATCGGCAAGCGCGAACAGGCGCTCGTCGCGGGGATCGGAGCGCGCGGTGGCCTGGTAGAGGTAGACGTCCTCCGGCGACGGGCGGCGCTCGAGCTCGAACTCCGACAGCCTCCACAGGTTCAAGCGCTCGGCCACCATCGGGTGCAGCCCGCGAAGGGACTCGTCCTCTTCGAGCCGCCCGGCCCCGGTTCGCCGAAAGCTGAACAGGTCGATCGCCGACATGCCGCGGCCCCGCTCGGGAGCGGAGATGGCGAACACGATCCGCTCGAGCTCGGCCGGCAGTCCCGCCTCGGCGAGAGCGCCCCGGAGGCGGTGGGCCAGCTCGTCCCGAGGCGGCGCCGGGCCGACGTGCTCGGCGTACAGGTCCGCTACAAGCGTCTCGCCCTTGCCCATCTCGCGGGCCAGGGCGGGCAGCCCTTCCAGCGCCGTGCCCAGCTCGCCCAGCTCCACGAACGCCGTGGCCAGGCGCTTGGGGCCCTCCTCGTCGCGGTAGGCGGAGCAGATGAACGAGACGCCGACGCTGCGCGCCTCGGTGAAGGGCGCCAGCTCGGGTGGCCGGTAATAGCGGCGGGTCATCACCTCGAGCAGGGCGGGCCCCAGGCGCGGCTCGGCCGCGCGCAGCCGCCGCGAGAGGACGCTGGCGAGAGCCTGCGGGCAGGCAACGAGCGCGCCGATCCGCTGCTCGCGGTCCGGCCGCTCGGGCGCCGAGGCGAGCGCGTCAAGGTGGCGCTCGGCTACCGCGTAGGCGGTCTCGCGCGCCGCGACGATCACCGGCTCGTCGTAGTAGCGGTAGCGGACCTGCCGCACGAGGTCGGCGATCGCCGGGGCGCGGCCTTCGGCTGCCGTCCCAAGGCGGCCGAGCGTCTCCGAGAAATCGTCCGGGACCCGTCCGGCGAGCTCGTGCGCATGCTCCAGGCGCCGGTCCAGGATCGCCAGCACCGCTGTGTGCTGCGGCCCCAGTCGCTGCTGGGAGAGGAACAGCCGGTAGCAGGCGTCCTCGAGGTCGGGAGTGCGATCCATGTCCTCGATGCCGTAATGGGCGAGCGCCCGCCTCAGCAGCGCGGTGAAGCGCTCCGGCAACCCCTCGGCCTGCGGGTCGAGCGAGTGAAGGAACGAGTGGAAGTACTCCTGGGGGCTGCGCAGCAGCACCTGCGCCGGGTCGTCGGCGTCGTGGGCTGGACGCGAGAGCGCGCGCACGTCCGCGAACAGGCGCAGCAGCCGGTCCTCGCCGGCGATCAGGTCGGCGCTCTCGGCCGGGTCCGAGGAGATGCTGGTCAGATCAGCGATCGCATCGTCGACCGCCATGCCGGGAACGTCATAGCCCATAACCGCCGACTCCAGGAGGCGAAGGTCCTCGATGTGTCGCTCAGATCCTGTCGAGGCGCGGTGCTGGGCGTCCACGAACGCAACCCGCTCGCCGCTCGCACGTTGGGCGCCCCCCTCGTCGAAGGGCTCGATCTGAACCAGCGGAGTGCCGACGTCAACCTGGACGTTTGGGCCGACCATGACCTTGCGCACGCGGCCCTGGTAGGGCGCGACCAGCGAGCTTTCCATCTTCATGCTCTCCATCACAGCGACGACGTCGCCGGCCTCCACCTCGTCGCCGACCGCGACCGGGACCGAGACGACCACTCCGGGAGCGTGGCTTCGAACCGCTCCTCCCTCGTCGTGTGAGATGCGATGGGGCAGGCCGTCCACCTCCACCAGCAGGTCGGCGCCCTGATGCGAGATCGCTGTGCGCCAGCTCCTGTCCCAGAGCACCAGCCGCCGCTCGTGCTCGCCGAGATGCTCGACGTCCAGCTCGATGGTCGAGTCGTCGATCGTCAGCTGGTAGCGCTGCGGCCCCCGCTGGCAGACGCGGAAGCTGTAGGTCTCGCCGCGGTGGCGGAGCTCGACCCGGCGGCCCACCTCGGATCTGGCCAGGGGCCGCCCCCGCCGCGCGAAGGCGTAGAAGCGCGCCCGATCGGTGGCGGTCAACTCGTCGCTCAGCTCGATCGCGGCCTGGAGCAGAGCCGCGTCCGCGTGGCGGGGCCGGTCCTGGTCGCCGCCGGCCCGCACGCGGTCGAGCCAGGTGGTGTCGAAGTCCCCGGAGCGCACATCGGGGTGTGACAGCACATCGAGCAGAAAGCCGAGATTGGTGGTGCCGTTCTCGATCACGACCGTGGTCTCGAGCAGTGCCCGGCGGAGCCGTGCGATCGCCTCCGGGCGATCTCGTCCGGTCGCGATCACCTTGGCGATCATCGAGTCGAACTCCGGAGGGATGGTGTCGCCCGCGACAAGCCCGGAGTCGACCCGAATGCCCGGGCCGCTCGGCAGACGCAGGAGGACGACCTTGCCGGGCGCGGCCTCGAAGTCGAGAGCCGGATCCTCTGCGTTCAGCCGCGCCTCGATCGCGTGACCGCTGGGAGGCGGAGGCTCGCCCTCGAGCCGGCCGCCGGCGGCCACGTGCAGCTGCAGCTTGACGAGGTCGAGACCGGTGACGGCCTCGGTGACCGGGTGCTCGACCTGCAGCCGCGCGTTCACCTCCATGAACCAGAAGCGGCGCACGCCGGGCTCGTACAGAAACTCGACGGTTGCCGCGCCGCGGTAGCCCGCCTCGAGCACCAGGCGCCTGGAGGCCTCTGCGATCTCGTTCTCCTGCTGCTCGTCGAGGGCCGGGCTTCGCGACTCCTCGATCACCTTCTGGTTACGCCGCTGCAGGCTGCAATCGCGGACTCCGACCGCCCAAACGCCGCCGGCGCCGTCGGCGATCGTCTGCACCTCGACGTGGCGGGCGGGGCTGACGAGGGCCTCGAGGAGCACGGTGGAATCGCCGAAGGCCTGCAGCGCCTCGGCGCTGGCGCGCTCGAAGGCCGCAGCAAGCTCGCCCGCGCCCAGCACCTTGCGGATCCCCCGTCCCCCACCGCCCGCGCTGGCCTTGACCATCAGCGGGTAGCCGATCCGCTCCGCCCCCCGGACGGCGTCCTCGATGGTCTCCACCGGGCCACTCCAGGGAGCGACGGGCACGTCGGCGCGCTCGGCCAGCCTCTTGGAGCTGATCTTGTCGCCCAGCAGCCGCATCGTGGCCGCGTCGGGGCCGACCATCACCACGTCCAGCCGCTCGCAGAGCTCGGAGAAGCGGGGGTGCTCGGCCACGAAGCCCCATCCGACCCAGGCGGCCTCGGCCCGGGTCTCGCGCAGCGCCCGCTCCAGCGCCTCGTAGTCGAGATACCCCGCCTGGCGGCTGCCGTCCCCGGCGGTAAAGGTCGCGGGGCCGATGCAGTAGGCCTCGTCTGCCGAGCGGACGAATAGCGCCTGCCGATCGACTTCCGTGTAGAGGGCGATCAACCGGATCGGCTCATCGCCCTGCTCGTTCAGCTCTCGCACGGCGTGTACGAGCCTCATCGCCGGCTCACCGCGGTTTACGATCGCCAGGCGGTGGAAGGGTCGCTTTGCGGCCATCGGCCTGGGCGGGGCCCCTACCCCATCGCGGCGCGGATCGGCTCCAGCACCTGAGGGTCGAGGCCGCCTTCCAGCGCGATGGTCCGGTAACCCTCGAGACGCACCCGCACCCGGCCGTCGGGCCCGACCACCTCGGCGTCAATTGCGCCGTCCTCGCGGGGCCGGACCACCGCCCACAGCGGCCCGCGCTCCTCGACGACGGCGAACCTCTGCACACGATCCACGTGCGTGGGAAGCCCCATTCGCCCTGAGGTGGCGAGCTCCCACACCCCGGCGGTCTGGAAGCAAAGCTCGACCAGCCGCGGCAGCATCTCGGTCGGCTCCCCGGGGGGCTCGTGCGCGGGCGGAAGCTCGTCCGCGAGGCGACCGACGACGGTCCCGTTGCCGCGCCACGCGCGGTCCAGGACCTGGTAGGCGGGGCCATGGAAGTACACCCGGTAGACGGCCTCGCGATCCACGGTCGCGCCGGTGGCTGCCTCCTCGGTGCCGGATCTCTCGGCGAGCGGCGCCTCCGGGACCTCGCGAGCGAGCACCGCCCTTCCCGAGAAGTGGACGGTCTCCTGCTCACCCTGGCCGGGGAGCGTGCGTCGGCCAACGAGCCGGCAATCCGCCTCAAGCCTTCCGTCGCCGCCATCCCGGAGCAGGGCTCGCAGCTCTAGGCCGCGCGGCTCGTCGCGGTAGAACTTGAACGGCGCCTGAAGCTCGACGTTCTCCAAAGAGATCACGTGCCAGTCGGGCAGCAGGGCCCGGGCCGCCTCCGCGAAGCCCTCCATGCCCATCACCCCGGGCAAGACGGGAGTCCCGTCGATGCGGTGGTCGTGGAGGAATGCCTGCCGGGACGGGTCCAGGTTGGTGTGCACGATGAGGCCGTCGCGCAGGGTCATGGCTGCGATCCGCCCCGTCATCGGCCCCTTCGGCGCACCGGCGCCCGCCGTTGCGAGGTCGGGGTCGAGGCCGCCGGTCGGATGGCGCTCCTCGGTCAGGACCCCGAGCGAAGCTGCCACCAGCACCTCCCCGCCGCCCCCGGCCGCCGTCAGCTCCCTACGCACGATCGGCACGCCGACCTCCGGCGGGACCATCTCGATACCGGCCGCTGCCATCATCTTCGGGATCGAGCCGCGGCTGGCCATGCCGATGCCGGCCCACGCAGTCCAGTCGATTGCCACGCCGCGGGTGTCCGGTCGCGAGCGGCGGAAGTTCGAGAGGCTCTTGCAGAGCAGATCGTTGGCCGCGGCGTAGTCGGTCTGGCCGGCATTGCCGAAGCGGCCGGAGATCGAGCTGAACACCGCCGCGGTCGCGATCTCGGAGTCGCGCAGTGCGTGCAGCAGCGCGAACCAGCCGTCCACCTTGACGTCGAACACGAGGTCGTACTCGTGTTGCGGCTTGTCGGGCAGGAAGTGGCTGACGTCGAGGCCGGCGCAGTGAAGAACCACGTCGACGTGGCCGCCGCGGAGCTCGGCAAGCGCCTCGCCCACCCCGGCCGCGTCGGTGAGGTCGACCTGATGCCATCGGGGCTCGCCGCCGGCGGCCCGGATCCCCTCGATCGCATCGAGGGCGGCCCGGGCGCGCTCGATGCGCGCCAGCTCGCGCTCGACGAGCTTCGGGGTCGGGCGCTCGCCGCTTTCCTTGATGCGCTGGACCAGCTCGTCCTTGAGCCCCTCCCTGTCGGCGACGAAGCGCTCGAGGTCGGGGTCGTCCGGATCCGGGGCCGGAACCAGGTCGAGCAGGTGGAAGGTCCCGCCGCCGGCGGCATGCGCGAGATCGCGGATGGTCGCCGAGACGATGCTGCCCGCGGCGCCGGTTATCACCAGCACCGAGTCCGGCCCCAGCGCGCGCTCCGGGTCGGGGGTCGCCTCGCGCTCGGCAAGCCCGACTGTCCAGCGCAGGCCATCGGCGTGGCCGACCTCGACGGCGCCGGGATCGCGCAGCGACTCCTCGACGAGCAGGTCGGCGATACCGGTGGTCTTGCGACTGGGCGGGAAGTCGACCACCTTGATCAGGGCATCGGGCCGCTCGCGGGCAAGCGCCTTGGTGAAGCCGCTCACCGCGCCGCCAAGGACCGAGGTCGCGCCGGCGTCGTCGTAGCCGTGACGGCCGCCGAGGCGGGTGGCGCTGATCAGGAAGGCCTCCTGGCCGCCGGGCTGCTCAGCCAGCGCGCGCATCGTGCTCACCAGCAGCTTCACCCGCAACCTCAGCGCCTCGTGCACCTGCTCGGGCTCCGCTTCCGCGGGAGGCTTCTCGTCGAGGGCAGGCAGCCAGTAGACACCATGGATCGGACCGGCCGACTTCCATGCCTCGACCTGCTGCTCGACCTCTTCGACGTCCGGGGACCCCTCGATCTCCAGCACCTCGACGTCGAGCTTCCCGAGCCGCTTCGCCAGCGCCGCCCCGACGCGTCCGGAGTCGCGCTTGAGGATCACGCGGCTTCCCGCTCCCAACTCGACAGCGGTCGACACGCAGTACTCGAGCGGCGGCCGCAGCACCGGGACGGGCACGCGGCGCTTGAACCGGGCCTCGGCTGCGGGCTCCCCGGCCGCGGCTGCCGGCTCCTGGGCGGCCGGCTCCTCGTGGTAGGCGGGGGCGCGCCAGCCGCCGGCTCCTCTGCCACGGGCGCCGCGACGGCGGCCGGTTGCTCGGCGGGCGCCGCGATCCCGGCCCCCTCGCGAACGAATTCGATCACGTGGGTGAGGGTCGGGTAGTCGCGGAGCTTCAGGTTGTCGTCGCGGGGGATCTCGTAGGCCTCGCGGATCGTCGCGAAGACCTCTGCCTGCTTGACGGTGTCGATGCCGAGGTCGGCCTCCAGGTCGAGGTCGAGGTCGAGCAGGTCGGTCGGGTAGCCGGTCTCCGCGGCGACGATCTCCAGCACCCGCGCTTCGACGTCGTCGCCGGACGCGGGCGCCGCGGGCGCGGGCTCGGCGGGCGGACACGCGGCGCCTCGGCCGCGGGAGCTGGCTGCTCCGCGACGGGGGCAGGTTCCCCGGCGGCGGGCGCCGCGATCCCGGCCCCCTCGCGAACGAATTCGATCACGTGGGTGAGGGTCGGGTAGTCGCGGAGCTTCAGGTTGTCGTCGCGGGGGATCTCGTAGGCCTCGCGGATCGTCGCGAAGACCTCTGCCTGCTTGACGGTGTCGATGCCGAGGTCGGCCTCCAGGTCGAGGTCGAGGTCGAGCAGGTCGGTCGGGTAGCCGGTCTCCGCGGCGACGATCTCCAGCACCCGCGCTTCGACGTCGTCGCCGGACGCGGGCGCCGCGGGCGCGGGCCGGCACCGGCTCCTCGGCCACGGGAGCCGCGGCGGCGGCCGGCTGCTCGGCGGGCGCCGCGATCCCGGCCCCCTCGCGAACGAATTCGATCACGTGGGTGAGGGTCGGGTAGTCGCGGAGCTTCAGGTTGTCGTCGCGGGGGATCTCGTAGGCCTCGCGGATCGTCGCGAAGACCTCTGCCTGCTTGACGGTGTCGATGCCGAGGTCGGCCTCCAGGTCGAGGTCGAGGTCGAGCAGGTCGGTCGGGTAGCCGGTCTCCGCGGCGACGATCTCCAGCACCCGCGCTTCGACGTCGTCGCCGGACGCGGGCGCCGCGGGCGCGGGCTCGGCGGGCGGTTGCTCGGACGCGGGAGCCCGCCACCGCGGCGGGGAGGCCGGAGCGTCCGCTATCGGCGCGGCGGTGGCGGGGAGAGCGGCGCCTCAACTTCGGGCGGCGCTGGTGGAGGAGCAGGAGGGACCTCGGCAGGCGGCGCCGGTGACGGCAGCGGGCCCCCGGTCCACGACGCGCAGGCGATGGTCGACGACCTCGAGCTGCGGATCCTCCTGGCCGCTGATCCGCCTCAGCCAGCTCGTCCAGGCTTCCTCGTCAGCGACGCGATATGTGTGGCCCAGCTCCTCGGGATTACGGCGGCGGCCGTCGCGCACCGGGGTCCAGCGCAGCAGCATCATGCTGATCTGGGAACCGAAGCCGGCGGCCAGACGGAGGGCGTAACGCACCGGGTAGCTGCCGCCCTTGGAGAGGTTGAGGCTTCCGAGCTCCGGGTCGACCTCCTGGAAGTTGGGGACCGGGGGCACGATGCCGGTCTCCAGCGCCTTGATCGCGACCACGTCCTCGATCCCGACTCCCATCGGGTGGCCGGTGAAGCCCTTGGTGTTCGCGATCACGATCCGGTCGGCGTCGGCGCCGAATACCTGCCGCAGGGCGTGTATCTCCGCAGCGGCGCTGCCCCCGCGCGCCGGCGTGTAGGTCTCGTGCGAGACGAAGACCATCTCGGCGGCCATCTCGTGCCGCGACGTGCCATCGCTGGCCTCCGCCCGGGCCACGAGATCCTCCATGACCTGACCGATGTGCTCCACGCTCAGGCGGGTCCCGTGGAAGGCGCTGTTCGCGGTCGCCGCCCCCAGCAGCTCGCAGATCGGCTGGATTCCGCGCTCGCGGGCCGCCGCGGCGCCCTCGACGACGATCGCCGCCGCGCCCATCCCGAGGATCATCCCGTGGCGCCGCCGGTCGAACGGCGTCGCCGCCTCCGACACCTCCTCGTCGGTCGCAGCCGCTCCCGAGGCGAGGAACCCGGCGCCCAGCCAGGGCAGCAGGTCCTCGGAGGTCGCGTCGTCGGCGGCCACGATCACCACCCGGCGGCAGCGACCAGCCCGGATCCAGTCCTCCGCGACCGCCACCGCCTGGGTGGTGCTCGCGCAGGCCGAATTCACCTGCGTGTTGGGGCCGCGGGCGCCGATCAGCTCCGCAAGCTGAGAGTGGCCCATCGGCAGCACCCTGAACAGGAAGCGGCGGTCGAAGCGGTAGGGATGCTGATCGAGCTCCATCCGCAGGTCGTGGATGCGGCGATCGAGCTCGGCGAGCGCCACGCCGTGGTCGCCCTCCTCGTCGGCCAGCCGGGCGCGCAGGGACAGCAGGCCCTCGAGCTGATCGCGGCGGGCGCGGTCGGCCCAGTAGTGATTCAGCTCCTCGGCGAAGTCCCCGAGGCCCGGGAAGGAGGAGGCGAATATCACGCCGGTGTCGTCGCGCATCTCGCTGGGGAGCGCCCAGCCGTGCGGCAGCTGCGAGCCGGTGGTGGTCGTCCTGTAGTGCTGGACGAGCGGGATGCCGGCGTCGCGAAGGGCGTCGATGCCGGCGGCGACCGCCAGCTGCGTGTCCCGCCCCAGCGCCGCGACGCGGTCCGGGTCGACTCCGAACTCATCCGCCAGGTCGAGCGCACCGGCGCGGGCGGCCAGCTTGATCACGTCGTGCGGGCTGTCTATCTCCTCGAAGGAGGCCTCGCCCCCATCGCCCTTGACCAAGCGGGTGATGTGCTTGTCGAGAATCTCGTGGCGAAGGTGCTCCGGTATCAGGTCGATGAGCTGCTCGCCGTGGAGGATGCGGGCGAGGTTGTCGTCGGCGAAGGTCTGCTTCGTGCCGGGAAGCCCCAGCGAGGCGCCGGTGATCACCACCGGCTCGCCGCGGCCCGGGCGCCCGCCGCCGTCGAGCAGATCGCGCCCGTGATCCATGAACTCGACGAACATGCGCCCCAGCTCGCGCAGCGTCTCGTCGCCGGGGCCGCCGGCGCGCCGGCGGGCGGGCCGGGAACTCGCCGCGGGCACGGGCGGCGGGCGGAGACGCAGCCTGCGCCGCGCCGGCCTCCCCCGCCTTGATCGCAGACTCCCGCGCCCGGCCAAGGCCTGAGGCGTAGAGACCGCACAGCGCCTGGTTGAACGACGGAAGGTCGCCGTTCTTGGGGTGGTTCGTGAACAGGGCGAGTGTGTCGTCGCCCAGCACGTCGGACGCGAAGCCATGCAGGGCGCGCTTCGGACCGGTCTCCACGACCACACGCGCGCCCTGCTCGTGCAGCGTTTGCAGGCCCTTGACGAACTGGACTGGAGACGCGACCTGACGCCCCAGGATGTCCACGATCTCCTCCTCCGCTCCCTGCCCGGTTGGGTAGAGCTCCCCGCTCACGTTCGCCACCACCGGGATCCGCGGCGGCGAGAGGTCGAGCCGTCTCAGCATCCGCCGCAGCGGCTCTGATACGCCGGCGACGATCTCGGTGTGGAAGGCGTGGCTCACGGGCAGGATCCAGACACGGTGCCCGCCCTCCTCGAGCATCTCGGCCACCCGGTGCACGGCCTCGGTGGCGCCGCCCACCACCGCCTGCGCCGTCGAGTTGATGTTGGCCAGCACGGCATAGCCGTCGACCCGGGACACCGCCTCCTCCACCTCCTCAAGGGGGGCTGAGACCGCGGCCATCGCGCCGGGATCCTGCGGCCGGAGCCCGGCCATCTCGCGTCCCCGCGCGCTGACCGCCTCCAGCGCCTGCTCGAACGACAGCACGCCGGCGGCGACGAGCGCGCCGTACTCGCCCAGGCTGTGTCCCATCACGAAGTCGGGGGTGATGCCGTACGCGGCCAGCAGCCGGGTAAGGGCGAGGTCGACTGCCAGCACCGCGGGCTGCGTGATCTCCGTCCGCATCAGGTCGGCTTCGGCCCTCCCGACGGCCTCAGGGTCCTCGGGATCGACGAAGATGAAGTCGGTCAAGGCGCGCCCGTCCAGCAGTGGACGCATGATCCGATCGGCCTCGTCGAACGTCGCCGCGACGATCGGCTCCACCTCCCGCAGCTCGGCGAGCATGTTCGCGTACTGCGAGCCCTGCCCGGTGTAGAGGAACGCTACGGGTGGGGCCTTGCCCGCGCCGCGGAAGATTCCACGCCCGCGGAGCGCCTTCCAGCTCGCCGGGTTGCCGGAGCGGACCGCCTTGAGCGCCTGCGCGGCCTTCTCCGCCAGCTCCGGCGCGTCGCCGTAGTCGATCGCCACCCGCATCGCGGCAGCAAGCGAAGCTTCGTCGGGCGCCGCGGGCGCGGGGGCGTCGCCCGCCTCGGCGCCGGCGAGCGCCTCCGCGAGCCTGGACTCCAGCCCGGCCTCGTCATCAGCGCCAATCACCAGCGCGCCCCGCAGCGGTGCCTTGCCCGCAACCGTAGCCGGAGCCTCGGCGTCGCTCCCCGGCCTGGTGTGGAGCTGGCCCCTCGACCCTTCGACATCTTCGGTCACGGCGATCTGGGCGCGCCCGTTGCCGGTCAGCCGCCCGGGCACGTGCTCTTCGAGCACGGCGTGGAAGTTGGTGCCGCCAAAGCCAAAGGCACTCACGCCGGCGACGCGGGGGCCGCCGTTTTGGAGTTCCCACTCGCGCAGCTGGGTGTTGACGGCAAACGGGCTCGAGGACCAATCGATGTTCGGGTTGGGGCGGTCGAAATGCAGCGAGGGAGGGATCACCTTGTGGCGGAGCGCCAGCACCGTCTTGAGCATTCCGGCCGCCCCCGCGCCGCCCTTGAGGTGGCCGATATTGGACTTCACCGACCCAAGCGCGATCGCCCCCGGTCGCAGGCCGGAGTCTGCGAAGGCATCCCTCATGCTCTCGAGCTCCACCACATCGCCGACCCGGGTGGAGGTCCCATGCCCTTCGATCAACGAGCACAGCGAAGGGTCAAGCCCCGCGTTGCGCCAGGCTCGCTCGACCGCGAGCTTCTGCCCGACCGGGTTCGGCGCCGTGATGCCCTTGCCTTTGCCATCGCTGGAGCCGGCGATGCCACGAATCACGGCATAGATGCGGTCGCCGTCGCGCTCCGCATCGGCGAGCCGCTTCAGGACCAACAAGGCGGCACCCTCCCCCATCACGAAGCCGTCGGCGCCGTCCGCGTAGGGCGCGTCCCGGTGGCGGAGAGGGCACCGATCGCACAGAACTTGATGAACGTGGAGGCGCCCATGTTGCGGTCGATGCCGCCGGCGATCACGGAGTCGAACTCGTGCTCCACGAGCCCCTCGATCGAGGCATCGATCGCCGCCATCGCCGATGCGCAGGCGGCATCGACGACGTAGTTGGGGCCTCGAAGGTCGAAGAGGTTGGCTACCCGCCCCGCCAGGCAGTTGCCCAGCTCGCCGGGCATCGTGTCCTCGGTCACCGCGGGGAGGCGCTCGTCCAGCCCCGCATGCATCTCCTCTGCGATCTCGCGGCGCAGCTCCTCCGGCAGCCCGGCGAAGTGTTCGCCGTGCGCCAATTCGCGCTCGAGCTCGGGCCAGGTGAGTCTCAGCGCGGTGAGGTAGTGCTTCTCGCCCGACATCGCGCTGCCAAACACGACCGCGGTGCGCTCGAGGTCCAGCGGACGCTCCGGCCAGCCGTAGTCGAGCAACGCCATGCGCGTGCAGGCCACGCCCCACTTCTGGGCGTCGTCCATGGCGTCGCTGACCCGCGGCGGGATCGGGAGATGCCAGGCGAGAGGCTCCCACTCCCAGTCCCGAACCCAGCCGCCGATCTTGGAGTAGGTCTTCTCCGGCGCCTTGGGGTCGGGGTCGTAATAGAGCTGGGGGTCCCAGCGCTCGCCCTCCACCTCGGTGATCGAGTACTTCCCGGCGGTCAGGTTGCTCCAGAAGGAAGCCGCATCGGGGGCATCCGGCAGGATCGCGCCCACGCCCACGACCGCGATGGCCTTCTCCGCAGAGCCGGTCATCGTGCGTCCTTCCTCCCATACAGCACATCGGCGACAGCGTCGAGGTCCGCCAGCAGCCCGGCCTGGGCATTGTGGATCGCCCCCAGGCCCAGGCTCTGATCCAGTGCCGCAGCGTCGTCTCCGGTGCCGCCAACGACCAGGCGCAACCCATCGCCGGCAACCCGCATGGCGGCCTCGCGGGCGTTCACCCGGCTCATCGTCGCCAGCCCCTCCGGACCGAAGCGCCGTGACGCCTTCTCACCCAGGTCGCCGGCAGCCGCCCGCGCCGCCCGGCGCGCCAGCGCGCCGGCGCCCTCCATGAGCGCTATCAGCTCGCCGAGGCGCAGCAGCACGTGCTGGTTGCGGGTCAGGCGCCCGAGGCGGCAGGCTTCCAGCGTCTCAGCCAGTGCGTGGCCGGCCAGCGCAGCGGTGCCGGCGCCGACCCCCGGGTGCGCGGACTCGAGCGCCTCCAGCTCGCGCGCTGCGGCGTGGAAGTGGTCGCCCCGCGTCTTCAGGTGCTGCTGCCAGCGGTCGCGGGCGATCGTCATCTCCATGATCTCTGAGGTGCCCTCGTAGATCGTTGTGATGCGAACGTCGCGCTTGATCTTCTCGACCATGTACTCGTGCGTATAGCCGTAGCCGCCCAGGGCCTGGATGGCAGCGTCCGCAGCGCCGTTTCCGGCCTCGGTGGCCAGGTACTTGGCGATCGCGCCCTCGGTGTTGAGCGCACCCTCGCCGGCGTCTATGCGCTCCGCGGTCTCCTCGATCGCGGCGCGCGAGGCTTCGAGCCGAACCGCATGAGGAACGATCAGCTTGTGCGTATAGCCCTGCTTCTCGGATAGCGGCCCACCACCCTGGATGCGCTCCTGCGAATAGGGGATGGCCCGGTCGAGGGCCGCCCAACCCGCGCCGAGGCCGAAGGCCGCCACCATCAACCGCGTGAAGCCAAAGACCTGTTGGGCCTGGGTCAGGCCCTGTCCCTCTGTCCCGCCGACCAGGGCGCCTCCGTCCACGTAGACGTCCTCGAGCACCAGGGCGGCGGTGTTGCTGAGCCTGATCCCGTGCTTGTCCTCGGGCTTGCCATGGCTGAGGCCCTCGGTGCCCGACTCGACAACGAACCAGCTCGGCCCCCCTGGCGCCAGCGCCAGCACGCTCGCCAGCTCCGCGACGCCGCCGTTCGAGATCCATTGCTTGGCGCCGGTGATCCGGTAGCCCGCCGCTTTGCCGTCCTCCTGCACGGGCTTGGCAACCGTCTTCAGCGCACCGAGGTCGCTCCCCGCGTCCGGCTCGGTGGCGCCGTAGGCCATCAGGATCCCCTCCTCGGCGATGCGGGACATCCAGCGCTGCTTCTGCTCCGGGGTCCCGCCGACGGTGATCGGATCGGATCCGAGGAAGGTGGCCAGCACCGACGTCGCGATTCCGAGATCGATCGATGCCATGCGCTCGCAGACCCGGTAGACGTCGAGCGCGCCGCCGCCCATCCCGCCGTACTCCTCGGGCACGAACAGCAGCTGCACTCCAAGCTCCTCGCCGCACATGCGGCGCACGACCTCTTCAGGGAACTCGTCGCGCTCGTCGAGCTCTACCAGCAGCGAGTCTGGGAGCTCGCGTCGGGCGAAATCGGCGATCGACTCGAGAGTGAAATCCAGGGTCTCCGAGTCAACTCCGACCACCATCTCTCCTCCGCGGGATCATCCAAGTCCCGCTCGAACGTCGAACAGCCTTGTTAAAGAGAGTAGACCGTCCTAGGTTTCGTCGGTTTTCCGCAGAAAGCGGTAGCGATCGACAGCGGGCCGCGCTAGTGAATCGCGGCGCGGAGCCAGCGCAATGCAAGCATTCGGTGCGCCAGTTGTGCGCCAGTCAGCACCCGATTCAAGCGGTTTGTAGCGGTCGATGGCGGTCCCGATTTGCCTTGATCAAGCGATTTTCGGCAAATCCATGCACGCGGACCCACATCTCTCCTCCCTGTAGTACCCCAGAGCGCCCCGCC
>CAVUES010000013.1:0-8785 GCA_963740555.1 uncultured Solirubrobacterales bacterium | reverse complement strand
CCACGGCCGGAGCCTATGTGCCGGTCAGGTCCCTTCTTTCGAATCTCCAGATCGCGAGGGCGGAGGCCACGGGCGCGATCGCCAGCATCACGATCGCCGCGCCGGCCTTGAACGACTGCGAGGGCACCAGGGCGACCTGATGGAACGGGGACAGGTTCACGGCCCAGTCCGGGATGTCGAGGAGCGAGCCAAAGAGCTGCCAGACGAAGCCGACCAGGACGAGGCCGTAGGCGATCGCCGTCGTCGCCCGCGGGACCGCGGCGAAGGCGAGGGCCCCGAGCCCCAGGAAGAGCAGCGCGATCGGCAGGCAGTTGGCGCCCGCTCCGATCATGTCGCCGAAGGAGACGTCGGCGCCCGCAGCGGCGGCGCCGACCCAGGTCAGGGTCCCAATGACGAGGGCGAGGATCGCCGCGCCCGCCGCGGCCAGGGCGAGCCGGCCGGCGAACCACCGGCCCCGGCCGACCGGCTGGGCGAGCAGCGTCTCCAGCTGCTCGTCGGCCTCCACGTGCCGTGCCGCCGCGATCTGGGATGCGGTGAACAGGCAGACCATCAGGATGAAGATCAGGAAACTGAAGGCGATGTAGCCGGTGGCGTGGTGACCGAGCTCACGCCGAGCTTCTGGAGCTGCTGGTTGAGGCTCTCGGGGACGTTCACGGACGAGACGCTGTCAGCGAGCACGCCGATGACCACCGCGAAGACGCCGCCGGCGATCGTCCAGGCCGCGAGCCGGCCGCGCTCGTCGCGCAGAGCCTGGGCAGTCGGCGAGGAGAGCAGGCTCGGATTCGGCTCCTTCGTGTCCGAGGCCTGCACCAGCCCCACGCCGATGTCGCGCCGCATCGCGATCCACCCGGCGCTCGCGATCAAAACCGCAGCCGCACCCAGCAGCAGGAGCAGGACCGCCGGGCGGGACCCCGTGAACGGCCGCAGCTCCTCGGCCCAGCCCAGAGGGGTGAGCCAGCGCATCCAGTCGAGCGAGTCCGCGGTGTCGGCGATGACCCTGAGCACGAAGGCCAACCCGAGGACACCCGCGCCGAGCTCGAGCGCGAGCCGGCGGGTCGAGGCGACCTGGCTCACCAGGGCGCCGACGCCCAGGGAGCCCAGCCCGAGGAAGGCGAGGCCGAGAGCGAAGAGCGCGGACTCGCCGGCCGGCAGCTTCCCCGCCACCAGGCCGAGCCAGACCGCCGCCCAGAGGATCGCCGCGCCGGCCACCCCGGCCGCGATCGACGCGGCGAAGGAGGTCCGCCTGTCGACTGCCTGGGCCAGGACCAGCTCCTCATGGCCCGAGTCCTCCTCGGCGCGCATGGACCTGACGGCCGCGAGCAGCCCCCATGCGGCCGCGAAGATCGCCAGGACCCCGGCCACGCGCCAGGCGGCGTAACCGCCGGCTGTGAGCAGGTCGTGGGGCACGCCGTAGAAGAGCCGCACCGCCTTGTTGTCGCCGAAGCTCTTGGCGAAATCGAGCCGGTCCTGAGTCGTCGGGTAGGTGCTCCGGTACGCGCTCACCTGCCCGGCGGCGTAGACGAAGAAGAAGACCGCGAAGCAGAGGTCGCGGACGCGGCCCGCAGCAAAGCGCCGCCGCGCGATCGCGCTAAGCGCGCCCATCCCCGTTCGCCCCCTCGTAGTGGTGCAGGAAGATCTCCTCGAGGGAGGGCTCGCGGCTGGTCAGCGAGACGACTCGCTCGTTCGCGAGCGCCTTGATCAGCGGCTCGACACTCCCCGTGACCTCGAATCGCAGGGAATGCTCGCCGGCCGGCGTCACCCGGATCCCATCGAGCGATCCGATCTGCGGCGGCGTCCCGTCGAAGGTGGCCTCGACGCGCTGCGCGCCGAGGTGGCGCATCTCCGCCAGGGTCCCCTGGTCGACCAGCTTGCCGTTGTTGAGGATCCCGACCCGGTCGCAGAGCGCCTCGACCTCGCTCAGGATGTGCGAGGAGAGGAAGACGGTCTGGCCGCGCTCCTTCGCCTCGTGGACGGAGTCGCGGAAGGCGACCTCCATCAGCGGGTCGAGGCCACTGGTCGGCTCGTCGAGGATCAGCAGGTCGGCGCGCGTCGCGAGCGCGGCGACCAGCTGTACCTTCTGGCGGTTGCCCTTGGAGAGGGCGCGGACCCGCTTCGAGGTGTCGAGCTTGAAGCGCTCGACCAGCTGGTCGCGGTAGGCGACATCCGTGCCGCCGTGGAGCCGCTCCAGGAACTCGAAGGTCTCCGCCGCGGTCAGCTTGGGCCACAGAAACGGCTCGCCCGGCACATAGGCGACCCGGCGGTGGGCCGCCACCGGATCGCCCCACGCATCGAAACCGAAGAGCTCGGCTCGGCCGGCACTCGCCCGGTGCAGACCGAGCAGCAGTCTGATCGTGGTCGTCTTGCCTGCGCCGTTCGGCCCCAGGTAGCCATAGACCTCCCCCTCGCGCACCGTGAGGTCTAGCGAGTCAAGCGCGAGCGTCTCTCCGTAGCGCTTGGTGAGCCCCTCGGTGTGGATCGCGTCGGCCATCGGCTACGCCGCCTGAGCGAGCATTCCCGGCTCGTAGTGCCCGGGCTCGAGGCGAGCCGTGATGGAGAGCCGGTTCCACGAGTTGATCGACGTGATCGCGAACATCAGGTGGATCAGCTCCTTCTCGTCGAACAGCCCGGCCGCGCGATCCCCAGACCGGGTCCGGGACATGGCCGTCTCCGATCAGGGTCATAGCCTCGCAGAGCTCGAGCGCGGCGCGCTCGTGCTCCTCATACAGCGGGCTCTCGCGCCAGGCGTCGAGCGCGTAGAGGCGCTCCTCCGTCTCGCCCTGGGCTCGGGCCTCCTTCCAGTGCATATCGAGGCAGAAGGCACACCCGTTGATCTGCGAGGCGCGCACGTTGATCAGATTGCGCAGCCGGGGGTCGATCTCGAGGGCACCGTCGAGCCTGACCATCGCGGCCAACGGCTTCATCGCCGCCTCGTCGATGTGGATCCGCTTTGCGTGAATCGATTCCATTGTGATCTCCTCTTATCCGAGTTGCTCGGCACCCTGGGCGGGGCGCAGGCTGAGGCTCCTGAACGAAGCGGGCGCCCCGGTGAGGGCCTCCCGGAAGCCCTCGCGCCAGCTGGGATAGCGGGGCACCCAGCGAAGCTCGCCTCTCGCCTTCGCGTTGGAGGAGCCGGTAATCCGGGTCGACATCGACGTGATCGCCTCGCCCCCGACGAGCCGTGTCAGCCAGGCCGGCAGCCTGCGCGGCGCCTTCACCCCGAGGACGTCGGCGAGGAACGGCAGCCAGTCCGAGACGGCTGCCGGGTCGTCATCGACGATGTTGTAGGCGCCCGGTGCGCCGCGCTCGGCGGCGATGGCGGTCGCCGCCGCGGCGTCGTCGACATGTACGAAGGACCAGATCCCCGCCCCGCTGCCGATCACCGGCAGCCGCCGCGAGCGGACTTGCTCCACGTAGTCGGTGGAGAATGCAGTGCCCGGCCCGTACAGGCTGCCGTAGCGGAGCACCAATCCCTCGAGCCGCTCGGCGTCGCGCACTGTCCGCTCCAGGTGCTCGATCGCCTCCAGCGAGCGCCGCATCGTCTTCGGCGGCTCGCGGTCGAATCCGTCGGCCTCCGTCTTCACCGAGTCGCCGGAGCGGGGGTTCGTCCAGCCCGTGTAGCCCTGTGCGACGTACCGCCGCACTCCTGAGAGCTCGGCCGCGTGGAGGAGGTGGTCGTTCCCCACCGTGCGCAGCTCGTTGGTGCGCGCGAAGGCGCGATCGAAGTTGCGCAGGTTGGTCGCACCGGCCAGCGCAGTCATCTCGTTGATCACCACCTCGGGCTCGATGAGCCGCACCGCCTTTCTCACAGCCATTTCGTCCAGACCGTTCACGACCAGCGGGCGGGCGCCGAGTAGCTCCAGGTCGTCGACTCCTCGAGACGAGCTCGTCGTCGCCACGACCTCATGCCCGGCCGTGATCAGTTCCGGGATCAGCCGCCGCCCGATCACCCCGCTTCCTCCAGCTACGTAGACCTTCACGGTGACTCCTTTCTTTGCTCCTCTCATGGGCTACTCGGCCTGCATCTGTGCTCTGGAGACGGGGCGGCGCCCGCGGTCTGTGACAGCCGCTTCGCGGGGCGCGCGCCAGAAGACGAAGAGGGCGGCGACGGCCACCGAGGCGGCGGCGATCACCATCGCCAGGCCGAGGCCGTCGACGAAGGCGGCCTGGGCGCTGGAGGCAAGGTTCGCCCCCTGCGGGCCGATCCGCTCGGCGATCGCCAGGGCGGCGGGCAGCGCGTAATGCGCGTGTGAAGCGAACCGGCCGGGCAGGTGCGCCGTGGCCTCTGCGACGCCGGACTGGTAGCGGCCGGTGAGCGCGCTGCCCAGCACCGCGATGCCGAGCGCGCCACCGACCTCGCGCGCGAGGTCGTTGACAGCCGACGCGACTCCCTGCTTGGCCTTCGGCAGGGAGGAGACGATTGCGGTGGTGGCGGGAGTCGTGGCCAGGGCCATGCCGATGCCCAGCGGCAGCAGCCCGGCGAGCAGCAGCCAGTAGGTGGACTCCTGGCCGGCGGTCGAGAGCACGATGAACCCGCCGGCCATCAGCACGAGCCCGACGGGCGCGACGTGCCGGGCGCCGAAGCGCTCGAGCAGCCTCGGAACCCGAGGCGACAGTCCCATCATGGTCACGGCGACCGGAGCGAGAGCGATCGCGGCAAGCAGCGGGGAGTACCCCAGCACGAACTGGACGTACTGGAGGATCACGAAGATGAAGCCGAACCAGGCGAAGAACTGGATCAGGATCGAGGCTGTTCCGGCACCGAAGCCGCGCAGCAGGAAAAGACGGGGATCGAGCAGGGGCTCCTCCCGGCGCAGCTCCCAGACGACGAATACCGCCAGCAGCACCACCGCGACGGCGAAGGCGCCGAGCGTCACCCCGTCCGTCCAGCCGCGCTCCGGCCCCTCGATGATCGCGTAGACGAGAATCGCCAGCCCGGCCGCCGAGATCAGCCCACCGATCACGTCGAGCCGCGTTCCCGCCTGGGCCGAGTTGGGCGTGGTCCGAGCGACGAAGACGAAAGCTGCCAGGCCGAGGAGCGCCGTAAAGGCGAAGATGGAATCCCAGGAGAACGCCTCGAGCAGCCCGCCCGAGACGAGCAGTCCGATCAGCGCGCTGCCGCCCGCCACCCCGGCCCAGATCGAGACGGCGCGGTCACGGTCGTCGGCCGGGAACTCGTTCGTGATGATCGAGAGGGTCGCCGGCATGATCGCCGCCGCTCCCAGTCCCATCACCGCTCGGACGACGATGAGCGTGCCGGGGCTGTCAATGAGGAGGGCGGTGCCGGCCGCGATCGAGAACACGGCCAGCCCGCCCAGTAGAAGGTGCCGCCGACCAAACGCGTCCCCGAGCGCGCCGGCCAGGAGCAGGAGCCCGGCGAAGACGACGGCGTAGGCATCGACGATCCACTGAAGCTGAGTCTGGGTTGCGTGCAGGTCGCGTGCCAGGTCAGGAAGCGCGACGTTGAGCGAGGCCACTGCGCTGACCACGGTTCCAAGGGAGACGCACATCGCGGCGAGGATCAAATTGCGGTCTACGTCCTGTGATTGCCTTCTCATCTCGGTCGCCACCCCTGGTCGGCCGCGTCGTGGGGCTAAACTAAGTTGATTTAACGACGATGACTTTACACCGTTGAATTCGTCTGTCAAGCTCTTTCCCAAATGAATTCGCGACCTCCCAGACCGAAGACCAGGACCCCTCGCACCGGACGCCGGCCTGGCGCCAGTGAGACACAGGAGCAGATCCGCCAAGCTGCCGCCAAGCTCTTCCTGCACCGCGGCTATCAGGGCGCGACGCTGCGAGCGATTGCCAAGGAGGCCGGCGTCGACGCCTCCCTGATCGTCCATTTCTTCGGCAACAAGCTGAATCTCTTCGCCGAGTCGGTCGAATGGCCGTTCGATCCGGAGGTCGAGATGCCGAAGATCCTGGCCGATGGCCGGCGCAACGTCGGGAGAAATCTCGTGAGACTTCTCATTCGGATCTGGGACAAGGAGGGAACTCGGAGCCCAATCCTCACCCTGCTGGCGGCCGCTACGGTCGAGCCCGAGGCGGCGGAGATGCTGGCGGGGTTCGTGCGCGAGCGCCTCTTCGCGCCGCTGCTGGCTGAGCTCGGCTCAGACCATCCGGAGATGCGCGCCGACCTCCTCTCCAGCCAGCTGATGGGCCTCGGGATCACCCGCTACGTGCTGCACGCCGAGCCGCTCGCCTCGGCGAAGCCCAGCGATGTGATTCGCTGGGTAGGACCCAACGTGCAGCGCTATCTGACCCTCAAGCTGGACTAACCGTGGCCGAAAGCCCACACCGCGTGGTGGTCATCGGTGGCGGGTTCGGAGGCCTGCTCGCCACGAAGCACCTGGGGCGCGCTCCGGTCGAGGTCACGCTGATCGACCGGCGGAACTTCCACCTCTTCCAGCCGCTCACCTACCAGATCGCGACCGGGGCCCTGTCCCCCGCCGAGGTCTGTTATCCGCTGCGAGCGATCTTCAAGCGGAAGCGGAATGTACGGGTGCTGATGGGCGAGGTTGGCGGGATCGACCTGGAGAAACGCGAGCTGCAGCTCGACCCGAGTGACCCGGACGAAGGCCCGGTCACGATCTCCTACGACACCCTGATCGCCGGCGGCGGCTCGCACTACTCGTACTTCGGCCACGACGAGTGGGAGCAGTTCGCTCCGGAGGTGAAGTCGCTGGAGAGCGCGCTGTCCGTACGGCGGCGCCTGCTGACCGCCTTCGAGGCGGCCGAGCTCGAGCCCGACGCCGAGCGCCGCCGGGGCCTGCTCACCTTCATCGTCGTCGGCGCGGGGCCGACCGGCGTGGAGATGGCGGGCCAGATCGCCGAGCTCTCTCGCGACACGCTGCGCCGTGACTTCCGCTCGATCGATCCGCGCGAAGGGCGGGTTCTGCTGCTCGAGATGGCCGACCGGGTGCTCGGGACCTTCCCGGAGTCACTCTCGCGGAAGGCGTTCAGATCGCTGGAGAACCTGGGCGTGACTCCGCTGCTGGAGCACCGGGTGGTCGACATCGACGCCGAGGCGGTAACGGTGCAGGCCCATGGCGGAGGCACCGAGCGCATCCCCGCAAGCACGGTGATCTGGGCCGCCGGCGTGACCGCGTCCAGCCTCGCCAAGCGGCTCGGCGATCAGACCGACGCCGAGGTGGACCGGGCGGGTCGCGTCATCGTCGAGCCCGACCTGACGCTGCCGGGCCATCCCGAAGTGTTCGCGATCGGCGACATGGTGCAGGTCCGCGGACCCGACGGGAATGTGCAGGCCCTTCCGGGCCTCGCGCCGGTGGCCATGCAGGAGGGCCGTTACGCGGCGAAGGCGATCCGCACACGGCTGCGCGGCCGGGAGGCCCCTCCTTTCCACTACCGCGACAAGGGCAACCTGGCGACGATCGGACGCTCCCGGGCCGTCGCCGACCTGCACCTCGTGAAGCTGAGTGGCTTCCTCGCCTGGGTCACCTGGCTCGGCGTCCACCTCTGGTACCTGATCGGGTTCCAGAACCGGCTGCTGGTCTTCATCCGCTGGGCGTTCAGCTTCTTCACCCGCGGCCGGGGCGCACGGATCATCACGAGCTCGTTCAAGGACGAGCCCGGAGGCGGCTAGGCCAGCGCGGCGACGCCGGCGTCTTCGAGCACGGCCATCGCGGCGTTCCGGCCGTGCAGCGCGATCACAGATCCGGCCGGATGGGTGGCGGCCCCGCAGAGGTAGAGGCCGTCGAGTGGGGTGCGCGACTCCAGTCGCCGGTCCCAGATCTGGTCGGGCAGGGTCTCGTCCTGGAAGATGTTCCCGCCCGTCAGCCCGATCCGCTCCTCGATGTCGGGCGGGCCCAGCACCTGGAGTTCGACCATGCACCCGCGAAGGTCGGGCGCGTAGGTCTCGATCAGGTCGATCACCCGGTCGCCGATCTCCTCGCGGCGCGAGTGCCAGGCGCCCTCGGCCAGCTCGTATGGCGCGTACTGGGCGAAGGCGCTCGTCACGTGAGCGCCCGGCGGCGCCACGCTCTCGTCGTAGGCAGTCTGGAAATAGAGCTCTGCCCAGGCGACCGCGGGCTCGCCGCGCTTGGCGGCTTCGAATGCCTCATGGGCGGCGTCGCGCCTATGAGTGACGCTGACCATCGCACGGTGCGGCTCGACCGATCCGGGGGCGGTGAAGCTCGGCAGCTTGCGGAGCGCGGCGTTCACCTTGACCACAGGCGAGCGCACCTCCCATGCCTCCAGGCGCTCGCGGTAGTCCGTCGGCAGCGCCTCGGCCGAGAGCATCTCCAGTACCCGCTTGGGGTCGGCGTTGCTGAGCAAGCAGCGGGCGTGGATCAGCTCGCCGCTCTCCAGCTCCACCCCCTCCCCCGGGATGATCCGCGCGACCGGGACCCCGGCGGCGAGGGTCGCCCCCGCCTCGTGGGCGGCTTCGGCGGGTGACGCGGTAGCCGTGAGCGGGCAGGTTGAGCTCGTCGATCACCAGCTGGTCGAGTAAGCCCACCACATAGGCGCAGGGGCTGACCAGGAAGCGCTCATCATCGAAAGGCTGCTCCAGCGTGCAGGCGCCGCCCAGCCGCTCGCGCCGCTCCAGCACGAGCACCGACTGCCCCGCTCGCGCCAGATAGGCCGCGGCGGTGAGCCCGTTGTGTCCGCCGCCGACCACTACGGTGTCCCGGTCGCGAGCCGCGAGCTCCGCGATCGGTGCGGGGAGACTCACGCGGCCGAGTGCGGCCGAGACTTCCATCAGGCGGCGACCCATTCCTTCGCCTCGTCCAGCTGGTCCATTCCGTAGACGCTGAGCTCGCCCGGC
>CAVUES010000012.1:0-254087 GCA_963740555.1 uncultured Solirubrobacterales bacterium | reverse complement strand
GCGGGTTCGCGTCTGGGGGGTCTCCCGCAAGTACCACTCCGCCAACGCCGGCCGGAGCCGGGTCGCCACGAAGCTTCACTACAACCCTCCCGACCTGCCCCGGCGTCACCAGCTCAGGCTCGCCCGCTTCGGGCGCCAATGCTTCCGGGCGCTCGGGCTGCATGCGAGTCTTGGACACCTCGAGCTGATCGAGCGACCGACCGGGGAGCTGGTCCCGATCGAGCTCGGTGCTCGATCGAGCGGCTTCATAGCCACCCACCTGCTCGATGCGACCAACGAGCCCGGCCCGACGTTCCTCGGCGAATATGAGTCGGTGCTTCGGGGAGGCCAGGTCTCTGATCAGCTTTCGGGGCATCGGGGGTCGTCGATGTACTACTTCTACGATCTCCCGCCGGGAGTCGGTCGCCGCTCGGGCACCAGCCTCGTCGACTTCCTTCCGCCCGGCATCCGATCCGTCGCGCACGACCGGTCCAGGCTGCGGGCCGGGTCGCGATTCGCGCAGATCGAATCCGACTTCGACCGGCACGGATACGAGATCCTGGTCGGCGATCCCGATCGGCTCACGATCGAGGCGATCGAGGGGGCCGAGGCCGCACACCGGCTGAAATTCCTCGACACCGCGCCTAAATCCGCCGAGTCGGCGGTCGCCGCGCCGCTGCCGGCCGTGCCGGCGCCCGCCGCCGCGCAATGAGCAAGCTGCCGGAGTTCCATGACGCGCACTGCCACCGGCCCGGCGAGGCGGCCGGCGGATTCGTGATCGCGTTGGAGGGCGAGCCGTACTTCGAGGGGACGGTTCCTAACGACGCGATCGCCGGCTTGGCCGACCCGGCGCGCAAGCGCATAGCCGTTCCATACGCCAGGGCCGGGTCAGAGATCGAGGGCGCGGCGATCAAGTACCACCCCCGTCGCGAGCGATTCGGGCCCGACTGGGTCGATGCGGACATCTCCCGCTTCGGTCGCCGGCTGGTCTTGATCGACAGCCTCAACGCCGTCCGCTGGGCGCCACGGGCGTACTTCGATCTCGCCCTCGCTCACCCCGAGGTCGCTTTCGTGATGTGCCACGCGGGCGGCTACGACATCGTCGAGTTCGTGAAGATGTGCCGCTTCGCGACCAATGTCTGGCTGGACTTCTCGGTAACGCAGCACGAGTTCGGGTGGGTCTCGGGGGAGCGAAGCCCGGCCTTCGTCGGCGATCTCATCGACCATGCGCTGCACGAACGGCGAACCGCGCCGAGGATCATGTTCGGGTCCGACTTCCCGCTGCTCGAGCAGTCGGACGCGGTCGAGCGGCTGGTTGCCTCGGTCGACGATCCAGAGCCGTTTCTGACCGGGAACTTCGAGCGCCTGCTGGACTCGCTCGACCTTCCCTAGGGATCGTGTGCGCTAGAGCGGGATGTTGCCGTGCTTGCGCTTCGGCTGCTCGACGCGCTTGGTCCGCAGCGTGCGCAGCGCCCGGATCAGCTTCGGGCGTGTCTCATGAGGGACGATCACGTCGTCGATGTAGCCGCGCTCGGCCGCCGAGTAGGGATTGGCGAAATGCGCCTTGTAATCGCCGATCAGCTTCGCCCGGCGCTCGTCGGGGGTGGGGGAGTCGGCGATGTCGCGCCGGTAGATGATGTTGACCGCGCCCTCCGGCCCCATCACCGCGACCTCGGCAGTCGGCCAGGCGAAGTTGAAGTCGGCCAGCATGTGCTTCGAGTTCATGACGTCATAGGCGCCGCCGTAGGCCTTGCGGGTGACGACGGTGAGCTTCGGGACGGTCGCCTCGGTGAACGCGTAGAGAAGCTTGGCGCCGTGGCGGATGATCCCGCCCCACTCCTGCGAGGTCCCGGGGAGAAATCCGGGCACGTCCGTGAAGGTGAGAAGCGGAACGTTGAAGGCGTCGCAAAAGCGCACGAATCGGGCCGCCTTCTCCGACGACTCGATGTCCAGCACCCCTGCCAGGTGCGCGGGCTGGTTGCCGACCACGCCGACCGGAAAGCCGTCGAGCCGCGAGAAGCCGATCACGATGTTGCGCGCGAAGTGCTCCTGGACCTCGAAGAACTCGCCGTCGTCGACGATCAGCGAGATCACGTTGCGCATGTCGTAGGGCTTTGACGGATCGTCGGGGACGATCGTGTCGAGGGTCGTCTCCATGCGGTCGGGGTCGTCGTGGGGCTCGACCCGCGGCGGCAGCTCGAGGTTGTTGAGCGGCAAAAACGACATCAGGTAGCGGACGTCCTCCAGACAGCTCTCCTCGTCGTCGGCGGCGAAGTGGGCGACCCCCGACTTCGTGTTGTGGGACATCGCGCCGCCAAGCTCCTCGAAGGTGGTCTCCTCGCCGGTCACCGTCTTGATCACCTCGGGGCCGGTGATGAACATGTGCGAGGTCTCCTTGACCATGAAGATGAAGTCGGTCATCGCGGGCGAGTAGACGGCACCGCCCGCGCAGGGGCCCATGACCAGGCTGATCTGCGGGATCACCCCCGAGCACTTGACGTTGCGGACGAAGACGTCCCCGTAGGCACCCAGCGAGACGACGCCTTCCTGGATCCGTGCTCCGCCGGAGTCGTTGATCCCAATCACCGGCGCGCCGACCTCGGCCGCCAGGTCCATCACCTTGCACATCTTCTCCGCCATCACCTCGCCCAGTGAGCCGCCGAAGACGGTGAAGTCCTGCGAGAAGACGAACACGGTACGCCCGTCGATCGTCCCGTAGCCGGTCACCACGGCGTCGCCCCAGGGGCGGCGCTTCTGCATCTCGAACTCGTAGGTGCGGTGGCGGACGAAGGTGTCCAGCTCCTCGAACGAGCCGGGATCGAGAAGCTTCTCGATCCGCTCGCGAGCGGTGAGCTTGCCCTTCTCGTGCTGCTTGGTCACCGCCTCCTCGGAGGCCGAGTGGATCGCCGCCTCGCGCAGCTCGCGCAGGTACTCGAGCTTCTCCTCGTGGGTCTCGGGGAACTTCTCGCGCATCGGCCGCAGTCTATTTACGAGTAATGTAGACTCACATACTCTCCGTCGCGGCGCGAGATCGGACGACACAACGAGGTCGCGTAGCAGAGACCGTCAGCTCGCAAGCTGCACGGCGAGATACGCAGTCGCTGCGATCGGAGGTCCCGCTACGCTCGGATCTCATGCCAATGAAATAGCGGCAGTCGAGCCCGGGACGGTCCATGACTAGCTCGAACAGCGACGTCGTCCGTCCGCAGGCTCCAAATTGCGGCGATCACGCGTATGCTCAGCACCCATCGAGACCGGGCGATGGTAGCCGGCCAGGAAGGTGGGCTCGAGACCATGCGTCGGATCTGTCCGCGCCGCACGGACCTGGCGACCATGAAAACGACGACCAGCGGCGTCGACGACCAGGGCATCTTGTCGCCGGCTCGGTGCGCTGACGATGCTGATGAATGGCGATCAGCATCTCGGGGGCTGGCGCCGGGCCCATAAGCGTTGGAGCTGCGCGCACACTTCGCGGCCAGCGCAACCCGACGAGGACGATCGCGGGACCGATCAGAAGCCTCACGGCCACGACCGGAACGGGCCGGGTCCAGGGCGCTGTACTCACAGCGACGAGCGCAGCACCTCGCGCCTGGTCGATCGTGTCTCCGCCCGTTCCGCCAGCAGCGCCTGGCCAACGAACACGAGCCCCAACTCACACGCCGCCACGGCAGCGCTCGGTAGCTGAGCAGCAAGCGACCGATCTCGCTGAGCTGCTGACGCCTCGAAGTCCGGCACCAGCTCAGCAGCAGGGCGACGAACACGAACAGCGCCGCGATGCGGATGCGGCGAGGGCGAATCGCGGCGCCCAGCGGGATCCCTCACGCACGCTTCAAAGCCGTCGACGCGCGAGGTAGATCAGGTAGCCGAGCAGCGCGAGTGCCGGAGCGGCCGCCACCGCTACCCTATCGCCATCGAGCTGGCTCTGCGGTCCTCCCTGGCGGAGTAGCGCCGACGTGTTGCAGCGGCATGCGGCTTGGCGTGTCGAGAAGCAGCAGCGCCGCGCCGAAGGGCAGCAGGGTGGGCCAAGCGAAGGAGCCGAGCACGGTGCGTCGCTCGCCAGCCCAGGGTGTTTCGGCTGAGCCAGAAGTAGAGCGAGGCGGCGCCGAAGCCGAACGCGAACGTGTCTGTCTGCACCGGCCAGTAGAAGGCGGGCTTGAGCACCGCGAAGTTGACCAGCAGCGCGTGAGGCCGAGCAGCTTCGCGGACCGTCTCAGTCCCGAGTCGGTCGCAGATCAGACACCAGAGGAACGCCACGCAGCGCGATGATCAGCCGCGTTCCAGATCGCCGAAGCCGGCGATGACATTGTCGCGGCGTCTTGCGAGATCCCGAGGCCGGAGAGGCGTGAAGTAGACGACCGCCGAAGGCAGGATGCGCCGCACGTAGTAGCGGGTCGACGCCGTGCGGCCTCGGGCCGCTGGTATCGCCCATAGCCCGGCGGGGTCACCCCCTCGTCCCCGAACACCGCGCCGGGGAAGTGCTCGGCGAGGTCGCCGTAGGTGCTGCCGTCCCAGCCGAAACCCTGCGACCAGTTGGTCCGGTCCCCGCGTGCGACGAGTCCGAGTCCGACCGACGAGCGTGATCAGCACCACGACGATGTTGAATCGCATCGCGGCGCCGCCGCCGGAGCGCGATCGTGGCCGCACGCAGTCAGCCGCCGGTGGCGCGGCTCAGAAGAACGCCCCGCCGCGGTACTCGCCGAAGACGTCGCGCATCGCTCCGCAGACCTCGCCGATCGAGGCACCGGCGCTCAACGCCTCCCGAATCGGGTGCAGCAGGTTGCCCTCGCCGCGTGCCACGTCGCGGAGCGCCTCCAGCTTGCGCTCCAGCTCGACCCCGTCGCGAGCTTCCTTGAAGGTCGGCAAGGCGCTTGAGCTGGCGCTCTTCGGACTCGGGATCGACCTTGAGGATGTCGACGTCGTCGATCTGGTCGGTGACGTACTTGTTGACGCCGACGACGATGTCCTGCCCGGTGCGGTAGCGCGCCTCGTAGGAAGCGGCGGACTCCTCGATCTCGCGCTGGATGAAATCGAGCGCCTGCACCGAGCCCCCCAGCTCCTCGACCTTGTCCATCAGCTCCCAGGAGCGCTGCTCGATCTCGTCGGTGAGCGCCTCGATGAAATAGGAGCCGGCGAACGGGTCGACCGTGTCGGCGACCCCCGACTCGTGGGCAAGGACCTGCTGGGTGCGCAGCGCGATCCGCGCCGAGCGCTCGCTCGGCAACGCCAGCGCCTCGTCGAAGCCGTTCGTGTGCAGCGATTGGGTGCCGCCGCAAACGGCGGCGAAGCCCTGGAGCGCGACACGAACGATGTTCACCTCGGGCTGCTGGGCCTGGAGGGTGACGCCGCCGGTCTGGGTGTGGAAGCGGATCTTCAGCGCGTCCTCGTCGGTGGCCCCGAACCGTTCGCGCATGATCTTCGCCCACATGCGGCGCGCGGCCCTGAACTTGGCCACCTCCTGGAAGACGTTGTTGTGGCAGTTGAAGAAGAAGGCCAGCCGCTTGCCGAAGCGGTCGATCTCCAGCCCGGCGTCGAGCCCGGCCTGCACGTAGGCGATCGCGTTGGCAAGCGTGAACGCGACCTCCTGCACCGCCGAGCAGCCCTTCTCGCGCATGTGGTAGCCGGAGATCGAGATCGTGTTCCACTGCGGGACTTGCTCGTCGCAGTAGGCGAAGATGTCGGTGGTGAGCCGCATCGTCGGCTCCGGCGGATAGATGTAGTTGCCGCGCGACACGTACTCCTTCAGGACGTCGTTCTGGACCGTGCCGCGCAGCTGGTCCGCCTTGACGCCCTGCTCCTCGCCGACCAGCTCGTAGAGCAGCAGCAGAATCGCGGCCGGGGCGTTGATCGTCATCGAGGTCGAGACCCCGTCGAGGGGGATCTGATCGAAGGCGATCCGCATGTCCTCGACGGTGTCGATCGCGACCCCGGTGCGGCCAACCTCGCCCCGGCACAGCGGATCGTCAGAGTCCCGGCCCAGCTGGGTCGGCAGGTCGAAGGCCATCGAGAGGCCGGTCGAGCCGTGCTCGATCAGATATCGGTAGCGGGTGTTGGTCTCCTCGGCGGTCGCGTAGCCGGCGTACTGGCGCATCGTCCAGAGCCGGTCGCGGTACATGCCGGGATGGATCCCGCGGGTGTATGGAAAGGCGCCCGGCTCGCCGAGCCGCTGATCGAGGTCGGGGGCGACGTCGGCGTCGGTGTAGACCTGCTCGATCTCGATCCCCGAATCGGTGAACACCCGCTCGTCGTCGGGGCCGACGATTGGGGCGATCGTGCGGTCTTCGGTGGGTCGGGCAGCCATGTGAACAGGATATTCCCGCGACGACGGACTCAGCGGGGGGCGCCGACCAGGTCGGCTGGGCCGACCGCGATCAGCGACTTGGTCAGCCCGGCGAACCGCTCACGCAGGATCACCGCGTCGGGAAACAGCTCCCGCAGCTCGGCGGCGCCGAGCAGCTCGATCGGCTCATACGGGGTTCGCGGCATCCCCAGCCGCCAGAGGCGGCGCCTGGCCGACTCTGGCAGGAACTGAAAGCCCGGGAGCAGCACGTGCGGCTCGATCGGGAAGTAGCGGTTCGGCGTCTGCACCCAGTAGCGGCCCGCGACGCGGCGGATCTCGGCGGCGAAGCGCTGGCGGTCGGCGGGGTCGAGGTGCTCGACCAGCGAGTTCGAGTAGGCGATGTCGAACGAGTCCGTCGTCGAAGGGCAGCGCACGGGCGTCGCCGCGCACGAAGCGGCGGCCCGGGTATTCGGGGCGGTCGGCCAGGTCGAGCCCGGTGATGTCGGTGTCGGGCTCGATGCCGGCAAGCCCGGCGGGGCCGCAGCCGACGTCGAGGATGCGATCGCCGGGCTTCGGCGACATCGCGCGCCGGTAGAGCGCATGCCTTCGCTCCCTCGCACGGCGCGAAAACGGCTCCGCGATCCGCGCCAGGCCCCGCCGGTGGGAGGCGGCGTAGACCTGCCCGCCATCGCGTGCTTCGGAAGCCATCTGAGTGCCCACGATAGCCGTGGCCGCTTCGGAGGCTGCCCGGAAGTCGGTCGGACCTAGACGGCGCTGAAAGGTCGCCGCTGCGGCTCGGCCAGCTCGTCGAGGAGGCCGTCGAGCATGGCTTCCTTCAGCCCCTGCTCGCCTCTGGCCGCGATCGCCACCCGGGTGCCGAAGCCCTTCTCCTCGAGCTTGACCTTGACCTTCACGCTGTCGCATCGCCAGGCGATCGAACGCCCCGGGTCGCGGGCGGTCACCTCGATCGCGCCGTCGCCGTCGCAAAGGCGTGCCGACCAGTGGCGAAGCTGAAGCTCGCCGTCCAGCAGCTCCCAGAGCTCGGGGGCCGACTTCATCAGGGTTCTTCTTGCGGTGATCTTCATTCGCCGCGATCTTCGGGCGCGGGTCAGCGCCTCCTTCCGTGTTTACATGCCTGGGATGAACCCTTCAGACGACCCCGGGCTGCATTTCGGGATCGAGTCGGAGCTGCCCGCCGAGATCGCGGTCGGCCGCGGCAACGTGCTGACCCTCTACGGCTGGTGCTTTCACGCCCGGCGGCAGATCAGGCGCTTGGAGCTGGTGGTCGACGGCGAAGCCTCAGCCGCTGATCGCTCATGGGATGCCGCGCCCCGACGTCCTGCACGAGCTGAGCGAGCTCGACCGCTGGCGCCCGGACCTCGCCTACCGCAGCGGCTTCTGGGGGCTGGTCAAGCTGCCGCGAGGTCGAGCGAGCCGCGCGAGGTCGAGATCGGGCTCCGCGCCAAGCTTGGCGGGCGGCGAGGCCGCTTCCAAGCCCGGTCGCCTCGCTGCGCCTGCTCGCCCGGCGAGCGCAGGCACTGGGCGCGCCTCAACGGCGGCGCGCCCCAGGTCGCGATCTGCATGGCGACCTTCAACCCGCCGCCGGGGCTCTTCCGCCGGCAGATCGAGTCGATCCGCGCCCAGACCTACGAGAACTGGATCTGCCTGATCAGCGACGACGACTCGCGCCCCGAGGCCCTGGCGCTGATCGAGCGAGCTGGTCGGCGGCGATCCACGCTTCCGGGTCGCAGCGCCAACGCGCCGCGGCTCGGCTACTACCGCAACTTCGAGCGCGCCCTGGCCACGGTGCCGGCCGAGGCCGGGCTGGTCGCCCTCTCCGACCAGGACGACCACTGGCACCCCGACAAGCTGGCGGCGCTGGTCGAGCGGATCTCGAGGCGATGTGACGCTCGCCTACAGCGACATGCGGGTGACCGACGGCGAGGGCAAGACGATCTCGGAGACCTTCTGGACCGAGCGCGAGCACAACTCCGACGATCTCGGGGCCTTCTGCTCTCCAACTCGGTCACCGGCGGCTCGGCGCTGTTTCGCAGCGAGCTGCTCGAATACGTCCTGCCCTTTCCCGACCCCGCCGGAGGGCGGGCTGCACGACCACTGGGTCGCGATGGTGGCGATGGCGCTCGGCGAAGTCGCCTACGTCGACCGGCCGCTCTACGACTACGTCCAGCACGGAGGCGCGGCACTGGGGCACGAGAGCCTGCGGCGCCCGCGCCGGTCAAGGGGCCCGGGCTTTCCGCCACGCGATCCGCAGCGCCCCCGGCCTTTCGCGCCGCGATCGCCCGCCGACTGTCGGTGCTGCGGACCAGCTATCCGACTCGTGCTCGGCGTGCGCACCTCTGCCGAGCTGCTGCTGCTGCGCGGGGGAAAGGCGATCGACCGCCGCAAGCGCCGGCGTGCTGCGCCGCTGGGCGCGCATCGAGCGCTCGCCCGCCCACTGGGCCTGGCTGATGCGTCAGGGCGCGGTCCTCGCGCTCCCAGACTCTGGGCACCGAGCGCATGCTCGTCGCCGGCTCGCTGTGGCGGGCGACGCTGAGTGCGGTCAAGATGCTGCGGCTGCCGCCCCCGCCCCCGGGGCGGGAGACTCTCACCAGCGATGCTGAAGCTTCCCCTCGCCTCCGAGCCCTCTGTCGCCGCGCGCCTGCAGCGCCTGATCGCGCCGCTGCGGCTCGATGTCTCGCGACGATGGCGCCCGAGCGGATCAACGTGCTGATCCCGAAGATCGAGCTCGATCGCTTCTTCGAGGACTCGATCAGGAGTCTCAACCTGGCGCGCAAGCTCGCCGAGAGCCGGCGCGCGTGTCGCGGGTGGTTTCCGTCGACGAGCCCTTCTACCTGCCGCCGACCTGGCGCCAGGACATCGAGCGGGTCGACGGGTCTCGAAGGGATCACGGACCCGATCGAGGTCGAGCTCGCCCACGACCGCTCCGCCGCGCTGGAGGTCAGCCCCGAGCGACCGCTTCGTCGCCACCACCTGGTGGACCGCGCAGATCGCCCACCGGGCCGGGCAGGAGCTCGGAGGCGGTCGCGTTCCTCTATCTGATCGGCGAGTGCGAGCCGCTGGCGCTGCCGATGGGCAGCGAGGCGGCGCTGGCGCGCCAGAGCTACGACTTCCCCACTTCGCCCTCTTCTCGCAGCGAGCTGCTGCGCGACTACTTCCGCGAGCCGGCGGCTCGGCGTCTTCGCCGAGCGGAATGCCGGCGACGAGGCCTCGGCGGCGTTCGAGGACGCGATCGCCGCCGATCCGCCGCCCGCCCCTGAGGAGCTGCGCGGGCTCCGAGCGCAAGCTGCTCTTCCACGTGCGGCCCGAGCTGCACGCGGAGCAGAACCTCTTCGAGCTCGGCCTGATCGCGCTCGCCGAAGCTCGCGGCAGGAGGGCACGCTCGAAGGGTGGGTGCTGAACGGGATCGGCCCGCGGCAGCCGAGCGAGGTCCGCTACGGCGACGGCTTGCGGGTCAAGATCCTCGAGCGCCGCGACCAGAGCCATTACGCGATCTGCTGCGCGGCCACGCGGTCGGGCTCTCGCTGATGCTGACTCCCCAGCCCCGGCCTCGTCCCGCTGGAGATGGCGGCCGCCGGCATGCCGGTGGTCACCAACACCTTCGAGAACAAGACCGGCCGAGCCCTGGCGCGATCTCGGAGAACCTGATCGCGGTCGAGCCGACGATCGAGGGGATCAAGCGAGGGGATCCGCGAAGCGGTCGCCGCCTCGACCGACCACGACGCCGCGCTGCGCGGGGCCGAGGTCAACTGGAGCCGCAGCTGGGACGACTCGTTCGACCCGGCGCTGATCGAGCGCCTGCGGGCGTTCATCGAACGAGCGTGAACGATGCCGACGCCTACCCGCTCGACTGGCGGGCGCGCAGCAAGCTGCGCCGGCGCCTGCGCCGCAGCCTGGTCGGGCGCGCGGACCGGCCGCCTCGCCGACCTGGCGCTGAACGCCCGCCAGCGCGCTCTCGGGAGTCGGGCGGGAGCTCGACGCCCTGGCGGCCGAGGGCCCGCGCCTCGACGTGCTCGTGCTCGGCATCTACGCCGACGACGGGGCACGGCTCGAGGCGGCCCTGCGCCGGGTCCGCGAGTCGGTGCACAACGTCCGCGTCGCCCTCGGCTCGATGGGACCGGCCTCGCCGGCGCTCGCCACCGAGACCGTGCTCACCGACATGCGCGGCGGAAAGTTCGCGAACCTCAACCGCGTCGCCGAGACGGCGGGGCCGCTGGCCGCCGACTGGGTGCTGGTCATCGACGACGACGTCTGCCGTCCCCCGCCACTTCCTCGACCGCCTGCTGGTGGTGGCGGAGCGCTTCCGGCTCGCCCTCGCCCAGCCGGCGCTGAGCCGCGCCAGCTACGGCTGGTGGAACGTCAACCGGCGCCGCGCCGGCGCTGGTCCGCGAGACGCGCTTCGTCGAGATCGGCCCCGCCCTGCTGATGAATCGCGAGGCCTACAAGGCGCTCGCCCCGTTCCCCGAGGACGGGATGGGCTGGGGGCTCTGCCTGCATTGGGCGGCGGTCGCCGAGCGCAAGGGGTGGCGGCTCGGCGTTGTCGACGCGGTTCCGGTGCGCCACGAGTCGCGTCCGACGGCCTCGGCGGTCGACGTGGCGGAGGCGCGGGCGGCGGCCGAGCGGCTGCTGGCGGGCCGCGAGCACGTCACCTACGTGGAGGCGGAGACGGAGCTGGCCCGCCACACCCACGTCGCATGAACTCGCGACCGCGAGCTGCCTCGGGTGCTCGTGCTCCACAACCGCTACCGCTCGCAGGGTGGCGAGGAGCGCGCGGCCGCAGAGCTTGCGGCCCTTTTGCGCGATCGCGGCCACACCGTGAAGTTGCTCGAGCGCCACAGCGAGCGGCTGACCGGGGTCTCGGGCCGACTGCGGGGAGGCGCGGCGATGCTGCGCGGCGGCGTCGCGCCGGGCGAGGTGGCGGCGGCGGTGCGCGAGATCGGTGCCGACGTCGTCCACGCCCACAACACGGTGCCGCTGCTCGGACCGCGAGCGCTGGCGGCCGCGCGGGAGGCGGGTGCGCGGGTGGTGATGCATCTGCACAACTACCGCCTCGTCTGCGCGATCGGGATCGCCTATCGCGACGGCGCGCCATGCACCCGCTGCCAGGGTCGCAACACCTGGCCCGGGGCGCGGCTGCGATGCCGCGGCAACGTCGGTGAGGCGCTCACCTACGCGGCGGGGATCGCGCTTCAGCAACCGCAAGTGCTGGAGGCGGTCGATCGATTCATCGTCACCACGCACGGATCGGAGCGGGTGCTTGGCGAGCTCGGGCTGCCGCTGCGTGAGTACGACGTGATCAACAACTTTCTGCCGACCTCCGCCTTCGCCGAAGGCTCGGCGGCGGATGTTGGCCGCTATGCCCTCTACGCCGGTCGCCTTGCGGAGGAGAAGGGCGTCGACACGGCGATCGAGGCCGCGAAGCGCGCCGGCGTTCCGCTCGCGATCGCCGGCGAGGGACCCGATGAGGTGCGATTGCGCGGTCTCGCGGCCCACTCGGGGCACGAGATCCGATTTCTCGGCCAGCTCGACGGGGAGGGACTGGCACGCGCTCGCGCTGAGGCGGCGATGGTCCTCGTTCCCTCGCGCTGGCATGAGCCGCATCCCTATGCCGTCTCGGAGGCGATGGCGGCCGGACTGCCGGTGCTTGCCTCGGAGATCGGCGGATTGCCGGAGATGGTCGGTGCGGAGAACACCGTGGCGGGCGGCGACCCGATCTCCTGGGCGGCGGCGATGAGCGAGCTGTGGAACGACCCCGGGCTCCGCCTGCGGCGCGGCGAATCGGCGCTGGTTCGCGCCCGCGAGCGCTTCGGCGAGGACGGCTACTACGAGCGGCTGATGGCCTGCTACCGGGCGGCGATGTCGTGAGGCAGTCGGAGCTGCTCGGGGTCCGCTTCGCGCTCACCGACTACGAGGGCGCGCTCGCCCGCATCGAGGAGATGGTCGCGGGCGACGAGCGCGGCTACGTCTGCTGCACCTCGGTCCACGGGCTGATGGAGAGCCGCCGCGACCCCGAGCTGGCAGCGGCGCTCAACGGCGCCACGCTCAACGTCCCCGACGGGATGCCGATCGTCTGGGCGCTCAACCTGCTCGGCGAGGGCAAGCCGCTGCGCGACCGCGTCTACGGGCCGACGCTGATGGAGCGGGCCTGCGAGCGCGCCGCGGCGGCGGGAACCGCGATCTTTCTCTACGGCGGGCCACGACGAGGGCGCGCTGCGGGAGCTGAAGACCGCCCTGCGGCGGCGCTCGCCGGCGATCGAGATCGCCGGCGACTGGAGCCCTCCCCACCGCGATCTGACCGCGGACGAGGAGCGCGAGCTGGCGGCACGGATCGACGAGTCGGGCGCCGAGATCGTCTGGTGCGGCATCTCGACCCCGCGCCAGGAGAAGTGGGTGGCGCGAATGCGGCCGCTGGTCAAGGCTCCGGTCCTGGTCAGCGTCGGCGCCGCCTTCGACTTCCTCGCGGGCCGCGTCTCCCAGGCGCCGAGCTGGATGCAGCGCCGCGGCCTCGAGTGGGCCTACCGGCTGAGCCGCGAGCCTCGTCGGCTCGGCCCCCGCTACCTGCGCAGCAACCCGGCCTTCGTCGCCGCAGTCGCGCGGCAGTACCCGCGTGAGCGCGGCGACGGGATGGGTAGAGTCTTGCCCGTGGCCAGTGCCGTCCGTGAGGCGTCCGCGGGACAGGCCGACGACGTCCGGCTCAGGGTCCCGCAAGACGACGTCGCCGATCCCGAGCTCTCGATCGTCATCCCGGCGCTCGACGAGGAGCTCACGATCGGCGAGTTCGTCGACTGGTGCCACGAGGGGCTGCGCAAGGCCGGGGTGGTCGGCGAGATCCTGATCGTCGACAGCTCCTCCGACCGCACCGCGGAGATCGCCCTCGCCAAGGGGGCGCGGGTGCTCTCGACCCCGAAGCGCGGCCTCGGCCGTGCCTACATCGACGCGCTGCCGTTCATCCGCGGCCGCTACGTGCTCATGGGCGACGCCGACTGCACCTACGACTTCCGCGAGCTGGCCCCGTTCGTCGAGCGGATGCGGGAGGGCTACGAGTTCGTGATGGGCTCGCGCTGGAAGGGCTACATCGAGCCCGGCTCGATGCCGAAGCTGCACCGCTACCTCGGCACCCCGGTCACGACCTGGATCCTCAACGTCGTCTACTCGAGCCACTTCTCCGACATCCACTGCGGGATGCGCGGGATCAGCCGCGACGCGCTCGAGCGTATGGACCTGCAGTCGCAGTCATGGGAGTACGCCTCGGAGATGGTGCTGAAGTCGGTGCACATGGGCCTGCAGACGGCCGAGGTGCCGGTCCGCTTCCTCAAGGACCCCGAGGGGAGAGAGAGCCACCACAAGCGGGCCGGCTGGATGTCTCCGTTCAAGGCTGCCTGGATCAACCTGCGGGCGATGTTCGTCTATGGAGTCGAGTTCTTCGTCTTCAGACCAGGGCTGATCGCGCTCGGGCTCGGGCTCGCGATCACCCTGCCGCTCAGCTTCGGCCCGATCACGATTGGCCCCGTCACCCCCTCGCTCTACACGATGCTTCTGGGGGTGACGCTGTCCCTGCTTGGGTTGCAGAGCTTCTTCATCGGCTGCCTGGCGCAGGTGCTGCACGACTACGACGGCTCTGCACGTCGCCGCTGGCTGCGGGTGTTCCCCTACAACCGGACCGTCTTGCTGTGCGCGGCGGCTTTCCTGGTCGGGCTGGGCCTGACCGTGCAGCTCGTGATCGCCTACGTGCAGCACGGGCTCGAGCTTCCAGAGTCGGCACGTCCCCACGTCCACCTCGCGGTGACCGGGTTGCTATTGATGATCGCCTCGTTCATGACCTTCACCTTCACGCTGCTCCTCCACACCGAGGCGCTCGACAAGCGAAGCCCCAAGATTGACCCCGGCGCCTGACGCGATGGGCACCTTTGCCGACGACTTCCTCGCCGAGACGACCGAGATCGTCGCCGCGCTCGACCGCGACGACATCGAGCGCGTCGCCGCCGGCCTGGCCGCGGTCCGCGACGGCGGCGGCCGCCTGTTCATCCTCGGCGTCGGCGGCTCGGCCGGTCACGCCAGCCACGCCGTCAACGACTTCCGCAAGCTCTGCGCGCTGGAGTCCTACGCGCCGACCGACAACGTCTCCGAGCTGACCGCGCGGGTCAACGACGAGGGCTGGGACTCGAGCTTCGCCGAGTGGCTGAAGGGGTCGCATATATCGGAGCGCGACGCGGTGCTCGTCTTCTCGGTCGGCGGCGGCGACCGCGAGCGCAGCATCTCGGCCAACCTGGTGCTGGCGCTGGAGACGGCCAAGGCGGCCGGCGCCCAGGTCTTCGGCGTCGTCGGCCGCGACGGCGGCTACACACGCAAGGTCGCCGACGCCTCGGTGGTGATCCCGCCCCTGCACCCCGACCGCACGACCCCCCACACCGAGGGCCTCTGCGCCGTCGTCTGGCACCTGCTCGTCACCCATCCCGACCTCGCCCGGGCGCCGACCAAGTGGGAGTCGGTCAAATGAGGTGGCGGCCGGCGGCCGTGGCGTCGCGGTGAGCCGCTACTTCATCGTCGGTGGCGCCGGCTTCATCGGCAGCCACTTCATCGACCGCCTGCTCGACGACGGCGACGAGGTGACCGTCTTCGACAACTTCACCTCCGGGCGCGAGTGGCACCTCGAGCCGCACGCCGACGACGAGCGGCTGACGGTCGTGCGCGGCGACGTCAAGGACCTGCCGCGCTCGCCGAGGCGATGCGCGGCCACGAGGTGGTGATCCACCTCGCCTCCAACCCCGACATCGCGCGCGCCGCGACCGAGCCGGCGATCGACTTCGACGAGGGGACCCTGCTCACCCACCACGTCGTCGAGGCGATGCGCGCCACCTCGACCCCGCGGATCCTCTACGCGTCGGGCAGCGGCGTCTACGGCGACATCGGCGAGACCGAGGCCGACGAGGACTTCGGCCCGCTGGTGCCGATCTCCACCTACGGCGCCAGCAAGCTCGCCGGCGAGGCCCTGATCTCCGCCTACTGCCACATGTTCGACCTGCGCGGCTGCGTCTTTCGCTTCGGCAACGTGGTCGGGTCGCGCCAGACGCACGGGGTCGGCTTCGACTTCGTGCGCCGCCTGCTCGACGACCCCGCGCGGCTGCCGATCCTCGGCGACGGCACGCAGAGCAAGTCCTACATCCACGTGCGCGACGTGATCGACGCGGTGCTGACGGCGCTGGCGAAGACCGAGCAGCCGTTTCGCGCCTACAACGTCGCCACCGGCGACTACATCACGGTGACCGAGATCGCCGACCTCGCGGTCGAGTGCGTCGGGCTGGAGCCGGGGAGCGTCGAGTACGAGTACACCGGCGGCGACCGCGGCTGGAAGGGCGACGTTCCCGTCGTGCGGCTGAACACCGACCGCATCCGCGCCCTCGGCTGGAGCAACGAGATGGGCTCGCGCGAGGCGCTGCGCGACTCGATGCTGGCGATGCTGCCCGAGGCCCGCGCCGGCAAGCTGTGAGCTCACCCGACGCCTCCGAAGAGCCGGGCCGCCGGCGCGCCGTCTTCCTCGACCGCGACGGGGTGCTGAACCGCTCCCATGTCGTCGACGGCAATCCGCGGCCGCCGGACTCGGTCGAGGAGCTGGAGCTGCTGCCCGGGGTCGAGGAGGCGTGCCGGCGGCTGCACGACGCCGGCCTGCTGCTGATCGTGGTCACCAACCAGCCCGACGTCGCCCGCGGCACCCAGACGATGGCCGCCGTGGAGGCGCTCAACCGCGAGCTCGGCGCACGCCTGCCGCTCGACGAGGTCCGCGTCTGCCCCCACGACGACGGCGACGGCTGCGACTGCCGCAAGCCTGCGCCGGGCATGCTTCTCGACGCCGCCGCCGAGCACGGAATCGACCTCGCGGCGAGCGTCATGGTCGGCGACCGCTGGCGCGACGTCGAGGCCGGGCGGCGGGCGGGCTGCGCGACTGTCTTCGTCGACTCGGGTTATTCTGAGCGGTCCCCCGAGGCGCCCGATCTCACCGTGCGCGCGCTCGGCGAGGCCGTGCCCTGGATTCTCGAAAGATCAGCGGAAGGACGATCTGACCATGCCCACAGTCGATGACCTGAAGATCAAGATCTTTGCCGACGGCGCCGACCTGGAGGGGATCGCGAAGCTGGCGAAGGACCCGCTCATCAAGGGCTTCACGACCAACCCGACGCTGATGGCGAAGGCGAACGGCGCTCTCGCCTACCACGACTTCGCCGAGCAGGTGCTGGAGGCGGTCGACGGCAAGGCGGTCTCCTTCGAGGTCTTCTCCGACGAGTTCGACGACATGGAGCGCCAGGCGCGGCTGATCTCGAGCTGGGCCGACAACGTCTACACCAAGGTCCCGGTCACCAACACCCGCGGGGAGAGCGCCGGCGAGCTGATCCGCACGCTCGCCTCCGACGGCGTGAAGCTCAACGTCACGGCGCTGATGACGCCGGCCCAGACCGCGGACGTCGCCGCCAACCTCGAGGGCGGGCCCGACAGCATCATCTCGGTGTTCGCCGGGCGGGTCGCCGACACCGGCCGCGACCCGGTGCCGCTGATGGCCGAGGCGCTGGACGCGCTGTCCTCCTACCCGAACGTCGAGCTTCTGTGGGCGAGCCCGCGCGAGATCCTCAACATCGTGCAGGCCGATCAGGTCGGCTGCCACATCATCACGGTGACCCACGACGTCCTCGCCAAGCTCCCGACCCTCGGCAAGGACCTGGACGAGTTCTCGCTCGACACCGTGAAGATGTTCCACGAGTCAGCGCGGTCAGCTGCTTTCTCTCTCTGAGACATCGTGGGAGGGCCCCGCGTCGACCACGTATGTGAGCCCGATGCACAGATTGAGGTGCACTGATGGCACCTTCAGCGGCCACCAGCTGCGATGCACGGGCTGAAAGCGCTGGTCCAGTTCGCCGATGATCTCGGCCGGAACGTTGAAGTGCTCGGTCTTGATGTACCAGTCGTAGCTGGTTCCATAGCGTTTCTCGAAGATCCTCTGCGACGTGAAGCGACGTCCCAGCGCGTATCCGAGGCCGCCCTCGCAGGGAATGACCACTGACAGGCGTCCCCCCGGACGGAGGACTCGCCGGATCTCGTCGAGTGCCACCGGGAGGTTGGGCAGGTGTTCGAGCACGTGGATCGCGATTGCCCGATCGAAGGAGTCGTCTTCGAACGGCAGACGCCGCTCGGCGTCGCCGACCATCGCTCGCACGCCTGGGTGCGAGCGCGATATGACCTCGGCCATCTCCTCGCGAAGCTCGATCGCGACGTAATCCTGGGCCGAGAGATCCTCGAATTCGATGTGCTCCCCAAGCCCCGCCCCGATCTCGAGCGTGCGGATCCCCTCGCCTGCGGTGCGCAGCGGATAGCGGTGGTTGAAGCGGGCGACGGCGCCGAACTGGTCTGAGTAGATCTCATGGAAGTGCTTCATGAAGTCCTCCCGGATCGCCTCCTGCGCAGGGGTCAGGTCCGGGAGCGGCTTCGGCCACCGCGTGCCTGTCGCGGGCTTCACGAGGGCAATCTGTCAGATCGGTCCCGCTCCCAACCCCGCCACTAGACTCCCGGCGATGCTTGAGCAGGAGGGCGGGGCGCCGGGCCACGGCCGCAAGCTCCGCATCGAGAAGCCGCCCTCCCCAGGGCTCCGGGCCAGCGCGGCGACTCGCGTGGCCGTTGCGGTCTCGCTCGCGGCCGCAGCGACCGCCGCCGCAATCCTGCTCACCAACAGTCCCGAGCCTCCTACCACGGATGTCGTTGGATATCCGATCTTTTCCAACTTCAACATCCGGAATTACTTCACGGCTTACTACGCGATCGTTGGGTTCTTCCCGGTCGCGGCTCTCCTGATCTTCCTCGGTCTGACGCACATGGGGCCGAGGATCGGCTTGGCGGTCCCGGCGCCGCGCGGCAGCTTGAGGCCCAATGACGCACCAAGAATCAACAAGCAAGCCCTTGAGCCCCAGCCTTCCCCGTCGGACGTGCCACGCGCGCTTTGGTGGGCTGTCCGGTTGGGGCGAACGGCATTCGTCGGCGCGGTGCTGGGGCTGGAGGCGGCTTGCGTCATCGGGCACGCTTGGGCCAGTCTCGTGCTCGGTGCCGCTGCCTACGCTCTTGTCGCGGCGCTCGTGGTGGCGGCGTGGACCAAATGGGGCGGGGGGCGGGGCGCGCTGGATGCGCGGCTCGCCGCCGTGAACGCAGTTGCCGCTCCGGCAACCATCGCCGGGCTCGTGGCGGTCTCGGCGCACACCGGGGTCGCGATCGTCTCGGAAGGATCGGTGCATGGCTACCCATGGTTCCCGGCCTGGCTGGGCCTTCCCATTGGGATAGCACTGATGGGCGTGGTGGCCCGCAGGGTTCGTAGCGCGGCCTCAGCGACTCGCGTGCTGGCGATTGAGAGGCGTGCGCTGCTCTTTCTCGCGGCGCCGGTGGGACTCTTCCTGCTCATCGCGGCGTTGCCGGGCGACCTCGGGCCGATCGAGATGTTCGAGTCCGGCCAGGGGTTGGTCGGCGCGAAGCTGATCGGAGATGGCTGGCTTCCGTGGCGCGATGTCGTCCCGGCTCACGGAATATTTCTGGACGCGGTAAACCCGAGCCTCGGCTTCATCGTCTTCGGGCACAGCCAGTGGGGCCGCACCGCGGGTTACAGCCTCCTCACCGCTCCCGTCTATCTGGTCAGCACATTCCTCCTCTTTGCCTACCTGTTCCGGCGCAACACTCCATTTCTCCTCTTCTCAGGGCTAGTGATCGTCGGCACGACGTTTGCGCCCGCCGACGTTCGCTTCTTTCTCTGGCCGCCGATCCTGCTGTTGCTGGCGGCCAACCTCAATCGCCCCACCCGCCCTCGCTCGGTGGCTCTCGCGTTCTTGGTGGTCACCCAGGCGATTGTCACTCCGGAGGCCGCGACAACCGTGCTAGCGGTCGCAGCCGTCCTCGCGCTATACGAGTGGTACTGGCGCGAGCCCGGCTCGCCGATCTCCACCGCTTTTCAGCGAACCCTCTGGTTCGCCGGAGCAGGCGTCGTGTTTGCGGGCGCATTCGCGATCTACATGGCGAGCAGGGGCGGGCTGGACGACTTCATCTACATCACCATCAGCCTCGCGCAGGGCCATGTTCTGACCGGAGGAATCTCTCCCAGAGTGTTATTCGAGTCGGATTTCGAGTTCGGGTTCGAAGCAATCGCACCCTTGGTAGCCCTACTGATCTCGTTCGCGTACGTGGTCGCACGATTGCGGCTGCGGCGGGTATTCGCCACCGAGGACTGGGTGATGGCCGCGGTCGCGCTCTTCCTGATCCCCTACTACCTGAAGTTTCTCTCGTACATGGACTCACCTCACCTCGATCAGGTGTTCGGAATCGCGTTGCCGTTGCTGCTGTACATCACCTACCGATTGGTGGTGTTCGCGGAGCAGTGGATTCGCGGCCGCTGGGCGCGCAATCGGACCCTGCAAGCGCTCCATCCGGTGAGCCTTGTCATAGCCGTGACCGTCGCGGTGATCGTCTGGGGGAAGGTCGATGACCGCATCGACAACGCCGAAGCCAGGTTCCGGCCGGTCGTAGCCGCGCCACCCGTCTACCCAAAGGTCGGCTACTCCTCGGCGCCCTTCGACCCGGTCATGTACCGGGACCTGAAGCGCGTCGTCGACGCCTATCTCGACCCGAGTGATCGCATATTCGACTTCACCAACGCACCGACCCTCTACAACTACCTGCTGGATCGGGAACCCGCGACGCGCTACATCGTGGTCCTCGTCGCGCATTCGGAGAAGCTGCAGGATGACCTGGTCGACGAGTTGCGGAAATCACCCCCGAAGCTGGTCGTCTTCGACGCCGGCACCACCGGGCTCACCAACTGGGACGGGATCCCGAACATGGTTCGGCACTATGCCGTGAGCCGATGGATCCTCGACCACTACCGGCCCCTCTTGGCGACTCACACGACGAGCTTCTATGTGCGCCGCGACATGCCTTCGGCCGCGCAGGTTGGATTGCACCTGACGGAGAAGCCGATCACCCGAGGGGTTCCATTCAGCGGCCAGCCATGCACCTGGGGGTACGCGCCGAACTTCCTCTCAAGCCCGCCCCTGCCGAGCGAGAGCGCGCGCGGCGTCAGCGCTCGCGTCCGCCCCGCGCCCAACGGGGTCACGGTAACCGGCTGGGCGGGAGACCCCCAAGCCAAGCAACCCGCCCGAGAGGTGATCGCAACAGCCGGGGGAGAGATCGCAAGGCGCATCGAGCCGAGGCTCGCGCGCCCCGACCTCGTCGCCTACGGCCTGCCGGAGGGTTTCCGGATGGCAGGCTTCGAGATGCACGTGCCTGTCCAGCGCGGCAAGCGCCTGCGGGTGTTCGCGGTCTCCCGATCCGGCCGGCTCAGCGAGATCGTCGAGAAAGGAGCGAAGCCCGCCCACGGGACGGTGACGGTCGGCGGGCGTACGAGGAGGCTCGCCCCCAACGCCGTCTGGGGGCAGCTCAACAGCACCGTGCATGAGCGGGTCATGCGGATCGATCGGCCGGCGGGCTCGCGCTGGAGCCAATACCACTGGCTCGAGCTCGATGCCGGCCCGGGCGGCTTTCGCAAGGGCACCTTCACCGTCTATGACCGCCAGAACCGTCCCTGGATAGGTCGTGAGATCTCCTTCCAGACGCTCGACAGCTCACCGGGGCGCTACATCGTCCCGGTGGGGAGCTGCCCCAGTGGCACGGCTATCACGGGCGCCGGCTCAGTCTCGCGGCCACCTCACGGCAGGACGTCGCCGCGGTGAGGCTGATTCGTTAGGGAGCGTCTTCCCGCAGCCTGGCGATGCACAGCAAGTTGAGGCCCAAAGGGGGTCGTACGCGCGATTCGATCATGCGGCTCAAGGGAACGCCGGTGCGGTCCCAGATCGAAAGGCTGTTCCCCGGATCGTCGTTCGACGGGGCGGAGAAGCGGGAGAAGGCGAACCAGGCCGGGATCGCGAGCAGATTTGCGTAGCGAAGCTCGGCTACCTCGAGACCAGCCTCCGCGGCAACCTCTCGTAACCGCCACTTCGAATAGCGCCGGAAATGACCGACCTTGCGATCCCAGGGACCGTAGAGGCCGTTGAGGGCGGGAACGTAGAGCACCAGAGCCCCGCCGGGACGCAGAAAGCGGCTCAGTGCGGCAAGGGTGCCGGCGTCGTCCTCGATGTGCTCGAGGACGTTGATCAGCACGACCGAGTCGAAACGGCGGCCCAACTCGTCGGGGTCGAGGGTCCGCAGATCGACCTTCATCACCTCGACGTTGGGGGTCGCGGCAAAGCGCTCCTGCATGGCCGAGATGCAAGAGTCGGAGAGGTCGGTCGCCAAAACGCGCCTGCCGTCGGCAAACAGCTCGGTGATCGCGCCGTGCCCAGCGCCGACGTCCAGCACCTCCCGTCCCAGATAGGGCTTGCAGAGGTCGGCGATCGAGCGCAGGTAGTTCGGAGATGCGTCGCTGGCGACCTCGAGCGCGAGGTCGTGCTCGCTGTCGCCGCCGTCGCTTCCGAGCGCCTTGGGATGGACGTAGCCGGCGGCCGGCGGGGTGTTGAAGATGCGTGAAGACATTCACAGGGCACACAGGTCGACCGGGACAGCATGCCCGGACCCCGGCATTGCTCGCAAGCGTACTGAGACGCCGACGAGGCGTCGCCCTTGCACGATTGATTCGATATGCGCCGTGATCAGCTCCGGCAGAAACCCGGCTTGACCAAGGCAATCCCGTTCATCGACCTTCGCGCCGCTCACGAGGAGATCGGCGCCGAGCTCGACGCCGCCGTCTCGCGGGTGGTCGAATCGGGGCGGTACCTGCTCGGCCCCGAGCTGGAGGCCTTCGAGAGCGACTTTGCCGATTACTGCGGCACCCGCCACTGCGTCGGCGTCGCCAGCGGGCTGAGCGCGCTCGAGCTCGCCCTGCAGGCGGCCGGGATCGGCCCCGGAGACGAGGTGATCGTCCCGCCTACACCTGCGTCGCGACATGGATCGCGGTCACCAGTGCCGGCGCGAGCCCGGTTCCGGTCGACGTCCACGAGCAGACCTACAACATCGACGCGGGCCAGATCGCGGCCGCGATGACCCCCGCCACCGCGGCGATCGTTCCCGTCCATCTGCGCGGCGAGCCGGCGGACATGGACGCGATGGACGAGATCGCCGAGGCGCACGGACTGGTCGTGATCGAAGACGCCGCGCAGGCGCACGGCGCCCGGCATCGCGGACGCAGGACGGGAGGCCTCGGGACAGCCGCCGCCTTCTCCTTCTATCCGGCCAAGAACCTCGGCGCGCTCGGCGACGGCGGCGCCGTGACCACGGACGACGACGAGATCGCCGAGCGGGTTCGGCTGCTGCGCAACTACGGGGAGCGGGAGAACTACGAGATCGAGACCGCGGGCGTCAACTCGCGGCTGGCCGAGATCCAGGCCGCGGTCCTGCGGGTGAAGCTCCCCGTCTCGACGGCTGGAACGAAGCCCGGGCCCGACTCGCGCAGATCTACAAGCGCAGCTCGCGGGTCACGACTCGCTCTCCTCCCCGATGTCCCCGACTGGGCCGACCGGTCTGGCACCTGTACGCGATCGCCCATCCCGACCGCGACGCATGCCGGGCGACGCTGGAGGAGCAGGGAATCCAGACCCTGATCCATTACCCGGTGCCGCCGCACCTCTCCGGCGCCTACCCCGATTTCATCGCGATGCGGGGCAGGTTCCCGGTCACCGAGCGGCTCGCCGACACGACCCTCAGCCTGCCGCTCTACCCGCAGCTCGACCCGGACAGCTGCGCCGAGGTCGCGGCAGCGGTCGTGCGGACCCTCGGCGCCGGCGCCGCTTCGGGCTGACCGTTCTCTAGCATCACGCACCCGATGGCCGAGCCCGATCGCAGCCCGCGCCGCGGCGCAAAGCAGCGCCTGATCCGCCCCTACGTCGAGCTGCACCGCAAGCTCGACTCGATCTGGGAGTCGCTCCGGGACCTGCGCGAGCAGCAGCGCGCCGACGCCGCCCGGACCCACGCGATGCTGCGCCACCTCTACGACGACGAGCCGGCCAACCGGCGCCGGCTCTACGACCTTCGCGAGAGCGAGGAATACGAGCTGGCCTTCAGCGAGGACGAGCCGCTGGTCTCGTTTGTCACCTCGACCTACGCCAGCTACGACGCTCCGCGACGTCGCGCTTCCGTCGATCCTCAACCAGACCTACGCGAACCTCGAGGTGATCGTGGTCGGGGACTGCGCGCCGCCCGAGACCGCGCAGGTGATCTAGGAGCTCGGCGATTCCCGGGTCCGCTACTTCAACCGCACCGTTCGCGGGCCCTACCCCGAGGGCCCGACGCTGGTACGTGATCTCGACTCCTCCCTACAACCTGGCGTCTCGATGGCTCGGGGCCGCTGGATCGCGTCTCTTCCGACGATGACGCGGTGCGCCCCGACCACACCGAGACCCTCCTGGGAGCCGCCCAGGAGCACCGCCGCGAACATTGCTACGGGCGTCAGCTGTGCGATTCTCGGAGGCGACGAGCTGGAGCTGGGCGAGTTTCCTCCCCGTCTGGGCCAGTGGGGTCTTCAGGCGGCGCTCTATCACGCAGGGCTGCGCTTCCTGGAGCTCGAGCTGGCCGACGCCCTCTACGAGGAGCCCAACGACTGGTCGCTTTGCCGTCGCATGCTCGCCGCGGGAGTCGGCTTTGGGATGATCGATGACGTGGTCGTCGACAAGTACGAAGGCCGGCGGGCCGCGGCCGAATGGAGGGCCGGTCAGGTCCCCGAGATCGAATAGCCCTCCCCGATGCGGTGGGGAAAGCTTGGACGGGTGTACGTGCCGGACGGCTCCAAGCCCTGGGCCCAGGATTATGCCTGCCCGCCGACCCCTCACCAGCTGGATGCCGACCTTCTGCGCCTCTACATCGCGTTCTGCGATCCGGACACGATCGGCCGGGTCGGCTACGTGGACGTCCGCGCCGACGACCCGATGGAAGTGGTCCGCGTCTCCCAGAAACCGGTGCTCGACATCGGGGAACCGGGGGCCTTCGACGAGAACGGCGTCCTGCCGACCTGCGTCGTTCCGGTCGGAGATCGGCTCTACCTCTACTACGTCGGCTACCAGCTCGGCGTGAAGGTGAAGTACTTCCAGTTCCAGGGGCTCGCGGTCTCAAGCGACGGTGGCGAATCCTTCCAGCGGGCCCAGAGGGTCCCGGTCCTCGAGCGCAGCGACACGGAGCTTCTCAACCGCCATCGGCCTTCGTCATGCATGACGATGACCGCTTCCGAGTCTGGTACGTGGGAGGCAGCGAGTGGACGACCGTCGGCGAGAAACCGCTTCCGGTCTACAACATGCGCTATCTCGAGTCGGCTGACGGCATCGACTGGGGGCCCGAGGGGCGTGTCTGCATCGACTTCGAAGACGACGATGAACACGCCTTCGGCCGTCCATGGGTGATCGAGCTGGGCGGCGCCTACAACATGTTCTATTCGGTTCGCACCGATCGAAGGACTACCGGCTCGGCCTGGCCAGATCGGACGACCTGATCAACTGGACGCGCTGTGACGAGGAGGTCGGAATCGACGTCTCGGAGAGCGGTTGGGACTCGGAGATGATCGCCTACGCAAGCGTGGTCCGACGCGGCGACGACGTCTTTATGTTCTACAACGGCAATGAGCGCGGCCGCACCGGCTTCGGCTGCGCAGTTCTCGAAGAGCTCTAGCGGGAAGCTCCGGCCTCACCCCTCGTTCAGCTCGACCGCGTAGGTGTCGTAGACCACGGCCCTGGCGCCGTAGCTCTCCTTGTTTCGAGCCAGGCCCTCGTTCAGGGCCCGCCCGTCGTCGGTCGTCGAGATCCCGAAGTCGAACCAGCGTTTCTCGGGGTACTCGACTTCGAGCAGATGATCGATCACGGCGTCCAAGGCATGGTCTTCGTAGCCTCTCTCGGTGGCGGCGATGTACTGCGCGTGCGCCACGACCTCGGTCTCGTAGACGATCACGCCGCCTAGAAGCTCATCGCCGTCGCGACCGGTGAACAGCTTGATGTTCTCGGGAAACCGCCCCGCGAGCAGGGTCATTTCCTCGGCGCTGTGAACGGCGCCGACGCCGTGGCGCCGACGCAGGGTCTCGTCCTCCAATTGCATGAAGCCCGCGAAGTCCATGTCCTGGGCGATCCGCAGGCCCGCCTTCTCGGCGCTTCGCAGCGCCGAGCGACGGCCCTTCGTGTAGCCGAGCCGGCCGTCCTGGTGCACGGCGGAGGAGCAATCGCGCCGCACCAGGGCCGCACCGTGCACGAACAGCGCGTAGAGGTCCTCCTCGGCCGGGATCCGGTGGTAGATGTGCGGGACCACCTTGTAGGAGAGCGTCCGCACACCATCTCCGCGCAGGCGATCGAGCAGCTGTCCGATCAGCGCGACGGTGCGGCGCGTTGTCAACTCCGGGCCCGAGAGCAGGCCGCCGAAGGTGAGCCCGCCGTGGCTGACGACCTCATCCCCGTTTCGGTTTGCCGGCAGCGCCGCGACCAGTGCCTCACCTTCAGTCGCCACCAGCGACGCGTCCTCGAAGCGGTCGCGGTGGTAGTCCATGTAGTCGCGCCGAAACAGGAAGTGGCGGCTGCGGGATGCATCGACGAGGGCGTCCCAGCTCGCCTTGTCCTCGGGCGCGTACGGCCGCACAGCCAGTCCGCTGTCGGGTTGCTCGCCCAACGGGGCGCCCCTAGTCCTGGCTTTCCTGCACGCCGAAGGTCTCGAAGCTGTCGCGGTCCAGCGGCTTGGCTGGATTTCCCACGTAGACCTTGCGCGACTCGGTGTCCTTGACGACGACGGCCCCCGCTCCGACGACACAGTCCGGGGCGACCGTGAGCCCATCCCCGAAGCAGCTGTTGACCCCCAGGAAGCAGCCGCTGCCGATCGTGCAGAAGCCGGAGATCACGACGTGGGAGGAGACGAAGCAGTGGTCCTCGATCTTCGTCTGGTGCCCGACGTGGTTGCCGCTCCAGAGGATCACGTTGTCTCCGACGCTGACGCCGTACTGGAGCACGTTGTTCTCGAAGACGAAAGTGTTCTCGCCGATCTTCACGTCGTGCCAGACGAACGCATGCGAGCTGACGTACGACACGCAGTCATAGCCGAGCTTCTTGACCGCCTCATAGAGGCGCATCCGGATCCGGTTCAGCTGCGTCGATGAAATCGCCACGAAGGCGCGGAATTCGCCCGGCGGATAGCGATCGGTTATCTCTTCGAACGCGACGACGGGCAGGCCGAAGAGCTCCTTGCGATCGAGGAACTCAGACTCGACGCTGAACCCGACGACTTCATGGGGCGAGTCGTGGGTGAAGTACTCGTAGGCGATCTCCGCCTGCTCGCCGGCGCCGACTACGACGAGCTTTTGCCCGTTCTCGGTCATCCCTCTCCCATTCCCGCCGCACCCACGGAAATCCTCTCGCGCTTCGGCGCCGACTTCCCCACGCCAAGCACGTGCGCCTCCACCCACTCGACGGCGCGGCGGTTGTAGTCGATCCGTTGGCTGGGGCGGCCCCGCGAGTAGAAGAGATGACCGGCGCCCGGGTAGCGGACCAACTCCACCGGCGCCCGGCCGGCCGCCGCGATCCGCTCCCTCAGCTCCTCGCTCTGGCCGATCGGGCAGCGGTCGTCCTCCTCCCCGTGCAGCAGCAGGGTCGGCGTGGCGATGCGGCCCGCGTGGTTGACCGGCGAAAGCTCCTTGAAGCGCTCACGGTTCTCCGCCAGGCCTCCGTCCATCTCCCAGCTTGCGTACCAGCGCCCGATGTCGGAGCTCGAGTAGAAGCTCTCCAGGTTGGTGATCGGCGCCCCGACCACCGCGGCCTTGAAGCGGTCCGTGTGCGAGATCGCCCAGGCGGCCAGATAGCCGCCGTAGGAGTAGCCGGCGACCGCCAGTCGGTCGGGGTCGGCTAGGCCGTCTTCGACGAGCGCGTCGACCGCCGCCATGTATTCCGGAAGGTCGTGCTCGCCCCAGCGGCCGCGAATCGAGTCGGCGAACTCGGCCCCGTAGGAGCCCGAGCCGCTGCAGTTCAGGGCCAGGACGATCCAGCCACGCGAGGCGAGGACGTTGCGGTGGAAGTGGCCGAGGGAGAAGCTCGGGCCGACGAAGTTGTGCGGCCCGCCGTGCATGCAGACGAGCAGGGGCCGGGGTTCGGGGCCGGCGCCGAGGCCCTGGACCCAGCCGTCGAGCCCGTAGCCGTGCGGGCTCTGAAAGCGGCGCCGCTCGGCTCTGGGCAGGGGCGCCGCGGTGGCCACGGTCAGCTTGCGCGGCTCCGCCCCCTGCTCCCAGACGCTCACGCTCCCGGGGTCGGACGTGGTGGTGATCGAGAGGGCGAGCCGATCCCCGTTACGGGAGGCGCTGAAATCGGCGACCTGGCAATCGCTCGTGAAGGCGATCGGCCGCCCCGGCTCCTCGACCCGCGCCCCGACCAGGTTGATGTCGCCGCGGCGCGCTTCGCGAAACAGGATCGACGACCCGTCGCCCGACCAGGCAGGGCCCACACCGGAATATGGAGTGATGACTCCCTGGACGTCCTCAGCCGCCAGCCCTGCCTTTCCACCTCCGGCGGGCAGGATCCAGGGCTGAAGCGCCGGGTCGTCGAAGCCCATCCGGGCCTCGCGGGTCCCGTAACAGGCCAGCAGCTGCCCGTCCGGAGACCAGGAGGGTGAGGTGGCGAAGGCGAGGTCGCACTGAAGCTCCGAGACGGCCTGATCGCCCGCGATCGACGCGACGACGATCCTGCTCGCCGGTCCTCGCTCACCGAGATCGCGCTCGGCGCGCGCGAATGCGAGTCGTGTCCCGTCCGGAGACCAGCTCGGCGCCGAGTCGTCCCACTCACCCCCCGGCAGCAGCCCGACCGAGCCGTTCTCGGCGTCGAGGACCGCGATCCGGCTCTCGGACCCGGGCGGGTCGGCGATCACGAAGGCGATCCTCTTCCCGTCAGGCGACCAGGCGGCGGGACCGACGTCGCCGCCCAGCGACGCAACCATTCGGGCGCGCCGGTCGGCCACCGTGACCCGCAGCAGCTCGACCGTTTCCCCGCGATCCCGCAGCAGCGCGATCGACGATCCGTCCGGCGACCAGCGAGGCGAGCGGCCCTCGATCTCCAGGTCCACTGGCGGCCCCGAGGACCGCCCGACCGCCGCCAGGTGCAGCTGCGACAGCTCGCGGTCGTGCTCGAGGTCCATGCGGCCCAGGCAGTAGGCGACGGCTTCGCCTCCGGGAGAGATCTGCGCGTCGCCGGCCACCTCGAGGGTGGCGAGGTCGCTTGGCTCGAGCCTCTGATCCACGCCCGGCCTCACGCTGCCGGCGGCTTGACGCCGACGAAGACGGAGATCTGGCGCTCCTCGATAACCCGGTTCTCGACCGCGTGGCCGAGCCAGTCGAATTGCTCGAACACGGTCGGAAATCCCGCCTCGATCATCGCCTGCAGGAGATTTCGCCGCTCGAGCCAGAACGAGCGCTCGTTGCCGACCGAGCTCCAGGCTCCCCCAGGCTCCTCGTACCAGCGCCCCACCTTTCCCTCGTGCTCAACCAGCTGCGCCGAGAGCGGCGCGCCCTCCACCAGCTCTCGACCCCCTCTTCGGTCGCGTAGTTGGCAGAGATGATCAGCAGCCTGCCGGTTACCTCTGCCAGCTCCCGCAAGAACGACACCGGCTGGTCGAGGTGGTAGAGAAGTCCAGCGCAGAGCACGGCGTCGAACTTCCCGTATTCGCCGATCTTGCGAACGTCGTCGCAGACAAAGCGCAGGTTCGGCAGCTCGACACGTTCGGCGACCCATTCGCAGGTTGCGAAGTTGTCCTCCTGCCCTTCGATCCCGAGCACCTCATAGCCGGCGCGGGCGAAGGCGACCGCGTAGCCGCCCTCCAGGCAACCAAGATCGGCGACCCGCGCCGGCGGTGGGCAGAACTGGCGCAGGGTCCGCAGGTAGGACTCGGACACCGGCTCGGCGCCGATCAGCGGCTCGCCGGGCAGCGTCTGGCTTCCGTCGGGGAGCTCGATGTTGTGGGCCGTGAAGGTCGGGCGGCGCTGAAACAGGCGCAGCTTCATCCCGTGATCGTGCCACCTTTCGGCTAGGGTCAGGCGCTCCGTGGGGGTCCACGACTGCAAAGTCCTCGAGCTGCCCGTGATCCATGCTCCGGAGGGGAACCTGACCTTTATCGAGGCGCAGGAGCACGTTCCCTTCGACATCGCCCGCGTCTACTACCTCTACGACGTCCCCGGAGGAACGACCCGCGGTGGTCATGGGCACAAGGAGCTGGAGCAGCTGATGATCGCCATGTCGGGCAGCTTCGAGGTCGTGCTCGACGACGGCTCCGAACAACGCACCGTGACGCTCAGCCGCTCATACGTCGGGCTCTACCTGCCGCCGATGATCTGGCGCGAGCTGGTCAACTTCTCTTCCGGCTCGGTCTGCATGGTCCTCGCCTCGGCCCACTTCGACGAGGGCGACTACTTCCGCGACTACGAGGAATTCCGGGCGGCGGCGCCGTGATCATCACCCGCACCCCGCTCCGGATCACCCTCGGGGGCGGCGGCACAGACCTGCCCTCCTACTACGGCCAGCGCGGCGGGGCCGTGCTCTCGGCGGCGATCAACAAGTACATCTACATCGCCGTCAACGAGACCTTCACCGACGACTACTTCATCAAGTACTCGGAGCTGGAGCGCACCGAGGGCGTCGACGAGATCCAGCACCCGATCATCCGCGAGGCGCTGAAGCTGCACCCGGTCGGGCCCGCGATCGAGCTGGTCAGCCTCGCCGACATCCCGGCCGGCACCGGGCTCGGCTCCTCGGGCGCCTTCACGGTCGGCCTGCTGCGGACGCTGTATTCATTCAAGCGCAAGCACGTCGCTGCGGTCTCGCTCGCCGAGGAGGCGTGCCATATCGAGATCGACCTGCTCGGGCGCTCGGTCGGAAAGCAGGACCAGTACATCGCCGCCTTCGGCGGGCTGACCAACTTCCAGTTCGAGAAGGAGGGGCGCGTGCACGTCTCTCCACTCGAGATCGCCCAGGAGACGATGCTCGACCTCGAGGAGCGCCTGCTCCTGTTCTTCACCGGCTACGCGCGCGACGCCGAGTCGATGCTCGAAGACCAAAAGCAGCGCTCCGAGACCGGCGACGAGGAGATGCTCGCCAACCTCGACACGGTGGCGCGGATCGGCCAGGAGACCAAGGAGGCGCTGGAGGTAGGCGACACCCACCGCTTCGGCGAGCTGATGGACGAGCACTGGCAGAACAAGCGCAAGCGCAGCAAGGGGATTTCCAGCGATGCGGTCGATAGCTGGTACGCCGCCGGACGCGAGGCGGGCGCGGTGGGCGGGAAGCTGGTCGGCGCCGGCGCGGGGGGCTTCCTGCTCTTCTACGCCGAGGACCAAGCGCCGCTGCGTGAGGCGATGGCGAAGGAGGGGCTGCGCGAGGTGCGCTTCTCCTTCGACCACGACGGATCGCGCCTCGTCGTCCGCGACTGATGAGCAACCCCACGGTCAAGGAATTCCGCATCTGATGCTCCAGTGCGTGGTCCTTGCCGGAGGGCCGGGGACCCGGATGCGCCCGGCCACCGAGGAGGTGCCGAAGGCGCTGCTGCCGGTGCTGGGAAGGCCGTTCGCCGACTGGCAGCTGGAGCTGCTGGCCGAGCGGGGCGTCGAGCGCGTCCTCTACAGCGTCGGCTACCGCGGCGAGATGATCCGCGACCACGTCGGCGACGGCAGCCGCTTCGGGCTGAAGGTGGGCTACGTCGACGAAGGTGAGCACCTGCGGGGGACCGGCGGCGCCCTGCACCTCGCCCTCCACCTCGGGGAGCTGGAGGAGGCCTTCTTCGTCCTCTACGGCGACTCCTATCTGCCGATCGACTACGCCGCCGTCGAGCGGGCCTGGGAGGGGACCCCACTCCCCGCGCTGATGACCGTGTTCCGCAACGACGGCGAGTGGGACGCCAGCAACGCGATCTATGAGGACGGCCGCGTCGTCCTCTACGACAAGGACCGGCCGACCGATCGCGTCGGGGAGATGCACTGGATCGACTACGGGCTATCGGTCCTGACCCGCGATCTGGTCCACAAGCGGATACCGCACGACGAGGTCGCCGACCTCGCCGACCTGATGCGCGACCTCAGCCGCGCTGGAGAGCTCGCTGGCATCGAGGTCTCGGAGCGCTTCTACGAGGCCGGGTCGCCGGAGGGGCTGCGCGACCTCGAGCGGCACCTGTCCCGCGGCTAGCTGCTGCCTCGTTACGGCCCCAGCCCGGCGGCTTCCAGAGCCTCCTCGGGGCTCGCGTACATCTGCATCCGCACTTGCCGTCCGTCGCGAAGGGTCCACACCTGACCGAAGTGCATGTCGACGGTCACGCCGGTCGCCTTCGAGCGCCCGTGCTGCCGCACGATCACGACCACCTGGTCGCCCGCGTCGCGAAGCTCCTCGACGTCCATGCTCCAGTCGTCCCACGTCTCGAGCCAGTCGGCCATGAACTCCCTCGCCGCGTCGAGCCCGGCGTAGGTCTGCCGTTCCGGCCAGCCTCGAAACGTCGACATGTCCCAGACAAGCTCGGGATCGACGAACTCCGAGGTGAAGTCTCCGGTGGCGATGAAGTGCTCGTAGCCCCGGCGGACGATCTCGACGTTCTCCTCCGACATTCCCACGCAGTATCTCGCTGACCCGCGCAGGTTGTCCGAGAAATCTGCGAGGTGGGCCGGCGCTAGCCCAGCTTCTTGACCAGCTTCACGCGCTTGGTCTGCGTCGTCGGTCGCCGGGAGGATCGCCGGACGGCGTGAAGGTGACGTGCTAGTAAGCGCCCTGGCGCCGCAGTACCGCCGGAACCGTCTTCAGCAGGATCACGAGGTCGAGCAGCACCGACCAGCGCTCCAGATAGAGGAAGTCGAGCCGCACCATGTCGTCGGTGTCGAGGTCGGAGCGCCCCGAGACCTGCCACAGCCCGGTGATCCCGGGCAGTACCAGGTAGCGGCGCCGGTGCCAGTCGGCGAGCAGCTCGTTGTCGCGCAGCGGCAGCGGGCGCGGGCCGACGAGGCTCATCTCGCCGCGCAGCACGTTGATCAGCTGCGGAAGCTCGTCGAGCGAGAAGCGGCGCAGAATTCTTCCGATCGGCGTGATGCGCGGGTCGTCGCGGATCTTGAACAGCGCCCCCGTTGCCTCGTTCAGCCCCTCCAGCTCGTCCTGGCGGTGCTCGGCGTCCTCGTACATCGTGCGGAACTTCAAACAGTGGAAGACGGCGCCGCCGATCCCCGGTCGCGGGCTGCGATGCAGGACCGGGCCGCGGCTGGTCAGCTTGATCGCCAGCGCGATCAACGCCATCGCCGGCGCCGCGAAGATCAACAGCAGGATCGAGATCACGAAGTCGAAGGTCCGCTTGACGACGAAGTCGAAGCCCTCGAAGACCGGCGGCTTCACCTCCAGCAGCGGGACGCCCTCGCCGGGGACCAGCTCGGTGCGCCGGGTCAGGACCTCCATCGTCGTCGGCGCGACCCAGACCCGCACCCCCTGGGTGCGGCAGCGGTCGACCAGCTCCACCGCACGGTCCTGGGGGAAGTCGGGGTCGACGATGATCAGCTCCTCGATCGCATGCTGGTCGATGCGCTCGCGCAGGTCCGAGAGCTCGCCGAGGTCGGCCAGCTCCCCGTGGCTTGCCGAGTCGAGGGCGAAGAAGCCGATCGGCTCGAGGCGGTCGTGGGAGTTGCGAAGCGCGTGCGCGACCTCGACGATGCGGTGGCCGGTGCCGACCAGCACCGCGCGCCGCTGGTAGCCGAGCCGGTCGAGCATGCGACCGGTGGTGACCTCGTAGAGGTAGCGCAGGCTGCTGATGTAGACGGCGCCGAAGAAGAGGCTGCCGTAGAAGATCCAGTAGCTGTTGAACTGGGTCCCGGTGACCAGGGCGAAGATCAGGCTGATCACCGTGGCCTGGAAAAGGGTCGCGATCACCCGCGCCAGCCCCGGTCGCGTCTCGCGCGAGCCGTAGAGCCCGGTGCGGGCGAACAGCAGCACCGTGATCAGGTAGGCGAAGGCGAGGAACTCGGTCGCGTCGGTGAACACCGCGTGTGCCTGGTAGTGGCCGAGGATCACGGCCTTGACCGCGAGCGCGGTCCAGATCGCGCCGAAGATGCCGAGCAGGTCGAGCGAGAGAAGCGCCGAGACGCGGCCGACCTTGCGGTAGGTGGCGGCGGCGGTGAGGGTCTGCACGAACCACGGCTTGCGGGCGCGGATGTCGCGACCGCCCTCGAGCAGCGCCATCAGGTCCGGAGCCTTGTTCGAGGTACTCGGGCCGCTGGTCGCCTCGGGTGCGGTTTTTACGGGGCTGCTTGGCACGGGTTACGCCTGGCGCTTGTTCAAGAGTCGCAGAAAGCCAGTTAGTTGCGCTTAGTTTGTGAATGCCGCCTGGATCTGCGCACCGACAGCCTCAACGGATGACGGAGCGCCTCCACCCCAATCTCGGCAAGTCTAGTGGGGAATAGCGGACGAAACCGCCCAAAAAGCCCGCTTATTGGGTTGATTCGAGGCTAATTCGGGGCGCCGACTAGGCGCTCGACGCCGGCCAGATCGATCGTCCGCTTCAGCCCCTCGCGCAGGTCCACCTGCGGCTCCCAGCCCAGAAGGTCGCGGGCGCGGGAGATGTCGGGCTGGCGCACCTTGGGGTCGTCGACGGGCAGCGCCTCGAAGATGATCTCCGAGCGCGAGCCCGAGACCTCGAGCACGGCCTTCGCCAGCTCCAGCAGCGTGTACTCGTCGGGGTTGCCGATGTTGACCGGCAGGTGGACGTCGGACTCGGCGAGCGCGATCAGCCCGCGGATCTCGTCCTCGACGTAACAGAAGGAGCGCGTCTGGCTGCCGTCGCCGAATACGGTCAGCGGCTTGTCCTGGAGCGCCTGGCGCAGGAAGGTCGGGATCGCGCGCCCGTCGTGGGGGCGCATGCGGGGGCCATAGGTGTTATGGCAGGCAAATCCGCCTCCGGCCCAGAAGTTCTCAACATCCAGGAACGGAGAAGTCGTAGACAAGCTCGGTCGCGGGCACCTCCTCGATCGCCGTGATGGCGGCCCACACCAGGTCGCCATGGACGCGAGCATTGAGCTTCTGTTCGACGCCGTGGTCCCAGTCGAGCGGACTCCAAGGCTTGATGTTGGAGAGTGTCAGCCGCCAAAACGGGTAGCGCCGATCTCCGGTCCGCTTTTTGAACGTCGTCTCGTATCTCCCGACGCTGGGCAGCAACCCGAAGCGGGCGAAGGCGACGATCAAATCGTCCTTCAGCTCATCGTGAACAGTCGAGAACTCATGGAGAACGGCCGCCTCGAGCTTGCGTCCGGAGTGGACACCGTCGCCCTCGCGGTATCCCTCGAGGAACCACTTGAGGCGATGCAGTGGCATACCAAGGATCCAGCCTGGGATTCGCTTGCGGTTGTCCGCGAAGCCGAGGAATTCGAGCAGCCGGACGAGCAACTTCGAATGCACGAAGATCGCCGCTGAGCGGGAGTCATTCGACTTGCTCCAGGTCACGTGTAGGCCAAAGGCACACCGCACCGCCTCGGCGGCTCGTTCGAGCAACTTGGGGTCGCCACTGATCGTTATGAACTCGTCGTCGGGCCGCTTCTGCATGCAGCCCTCGGCGACGTAAAGCCCGAGCAACCAAAGCAGCTCATCGGTGATCTCAATCGTCGCCGGCATCGGCGAGCTCCGCCCCGCAACGCGCATCCGCACGAGGGCATCCTCGGGCACCGCCTCTCCGATCCGCCACAACGCCGGCAGCGGAACGCGGTCGGACTGACGCATGCGGATGATCTTCGTCCAGGCGCCATTTCGCCAGTTCGGCCCGTCGTTGCGCCGCTTGGAGACCAGCAGGCCGAAGAGGTCGTTGCGCCGCTGCCACGCCTGCTCACCCAGGCCGGGGGCCTCGGCCGTCAGTGCCCACGGGTCCTCCTCGGCCCAGCGCCAGACCTCGATCATCGAGACAAGCCGGCGGTCCCGTTCCGGAACTTCCACACGCCGGGCAAGTGCCACCCGCTCGCCGATCTCGAGATCGATCACCGGTTTCGCCGTCGGCTCACCATCGGCGCCCTCGACGAACAGCGAGTGGTCGCCCGTCACCCTGACTGACCGCCCATAGCGGGTTCGGACTTCGTAGCAGCGCTGCTCGGTGGGATGGCCGATGAAAGCGCTCGGCTCCGCGGAACGGATCTGTCCACCCTCACCGAAAGCGGAAACGCTGAATTGCGTGAGCGGGAACTCAACACCCGGAGAGACTTCGCCCGGTTCCATCAGCGCCACGCCAACCGTGCGCGGGGCGCGACTGTAGGGCGCATACCCACCGGCCATGGCATAGGTCGCGAGTCGAGCCGCAAGCTGCGCCGCGGTCTCGCGCCGTAGCTCCCGGCCGTCGTCGTAGAGGATCTGCTCATCGGCGAGAACGGAGTTGAAGATCCGCGCGATGCAGGTGTCGACGCCCTGCTGGCGGTGGTAGGCCATCACGAGCGCCTCGGCGTAGCGCTTCGCCTCGTCATAGACGCCGCGCGGCCCGATCGGGTTGACGTTTCCCCAGTAGTCCTCCGACTGGGGATGGATCTCGGGGTCTCCGTAGACCTCGGAGGTCGAGGAGATCAGAAAGCGGGCGCGCTTGAACTTCGCCACCCCGAGCATGTGGTGGGTGCCGTAGGAGCCGACCTTGAGCGTGTGCAGGGGCAGGCGCTGGTAGTCGATCGGGCTCGCCGGCGAGGCGAGGTGGTAGACGAAGTCGACCGGCTCTGAGATCTGCACGTGCTCGGTGATGTCGTGGTTGGCGAAGGTGAAGCGCTCGTCGCGGATGTGGGCGATGTTGTCGAGCGACCCGGTCTCGAGGTTGTCGACGCAGATCACCCGGTGCCCGCGCTCGAGCAGCGCCTCGCAGAGGTGCGAGCCGAGAAAGCCGGCGCCACCGGTGACGACGCAGGTGGTCATGGATTAGATCTTCCTTTCATCGCTCAGCGGCGATGGTAGTTGAGCAACCGAAGCCAGGATGCATTCAGCCCAAAGTCGGTCAACTCCTTTCAGTTTCCGAGGCCGTCGAACACGTAGTTAACGCAATTTGCGAACAGGCTCCGGGGAGAACCGGCGCAGCTCACGTCCTTAGCGGCAAGGATCACAAATGCGAGGCGGCCAGGCCTTTGGCGGCACTCCGCCTCCGGCAAACAGGTAGTCGGAAAATGGGAGATAGGGAGTCCCTTCGAGCCGTTGACGTGGGTCGAACCCACGAGCCATCGCTGGCTTCGCGCAAGCGTGCCGCGATCAAGCTGATTCGTCGCAACGAGCGCGCCTTGCGACGAACCGCGCGGCGCTATTCGCTTTGCTCGGACGACGCTGAAGACGCGCTGCAACGTGCCTTCGAGATCCTGCTCACGAAAGCCCCCACGTCGGACCAACAGGACCTGATCCGCTGGATGCAAACCGTGACCAAGCACGAGGCTCTGGCGGTACGACGAAGTCGTGAGCGCAGCCTCGGAACTCCGACCGCGATCGGTCGCGACGAAGACGCCGATTGGGTCCAGCTGATTCCGTCCGAGAAGGACGGGCCAGCGGACGCGGCCGAGCGCCGCGAGCGGATCGGCAGAGCGCGTGAAGCACTGAAGGCTCTGAAGCCGCAGGAGCTCCGGGCGTTGACCTTGCTGGCCGAGGGTTACTCGTACGCGGAGATTGGTGAGCTCACCGGCTGGAGCTACACGAAGGTCAATCGGTGTCTTGCGGAAGGAAGGCAACGTTTCCGCGCGGTGCTCGACAGCATCGACGAGGGACGGCGCTGCGAGGAGCTGGCGCCGACGCTGTCGACATTCGTGGATGGCGAGCTGGGCGCGCCACTCACCGCGCAACTGCTTACGCACCTAAAGGAATGCAGCCACTGCCGGGCCAAAGTTCGTTCCTACCGCGCAGCTCCGCGCGCTGCTGCTGCCCTCGCACCCGTGTTGCCAGTTTCGCGCTCCCTTAGCGACCGCCTCCACGATCTGGTCGGGGCGGCGCATTCGCGAATTCCCGGTCGAACCGGCGCGGCGGAAGCCGCGGTCGGCCAGCTCACAGCTGCGGGCGGGACACGGGGGAGCGGGATGGCCCTCGCCGCCAAGATCCTCACCGCTTGCGTCGGCACAGCCGGGGGAGCGGCGGCCTGCGTCGCCGCAGGGGTGGTCCCTCCCGTCCACGTTGGATCGCATGGCGGCGGATTTCTCGAGCGCGCGGCGCACCATTCCCAGGCTCACGTTTCCACCGAGACGGCACCGACAATCGTCGACCCGGCGCCGCAGCCTCCCCCCGACCCGGAGCCCACGAGCCCAGACAATGCTCCGCCGCCCGCACCACCCTTGCCACCCGCGCCTCCGCCACCGGTGACCTCCGAGTTCAGTCCCGAGGTCTCAGCAGAGCCGACCGTCTCTCGGTCGACCAGCGCAGGAGAGTTTGGTGGAGGTTCCGGCGCCGGGGGAGATTCTGGGGGTGCCGCAGGCGGTGGGGGGAGTGAGTTCGGACCGTGAGGCGAGCGACGCTCAACCGTCGAGCGGCTTTCCGCGCCTTCGCGCTCACTGCCCTTGTTGCCGCGGTGCTCCTCGCCGGCCCGCTGGCGAGCAAGAGCTTCGCTGGCGCATACAAGGCCTACGACTGCGCTGGCGACGGCGGAGGCTATTCCCAGGCCCAGTACCAGCAGACCCACGCAATGGCCTTGGTAGGGGCCGATTGCGGAGCCGGCGGCAACGGTTTGGAGATCGCCCTGCCGGTGAATTACTGGACACCGAACCAGACTCGGGCCAGTTGGACGATCTCCGTTCCCGCCGGCACCCACTTCAGCAACGTGAACCTGTTTCAGCGAGGCGCGGAGGGAGACGGCTATGACCCGGCGGTTTTCGCGTTCGGCGCAGCTGGGGCGACCTCATTAGGCGCCTGGAGAAACGGAGGCGGCGCCTGGCACGGGCTCGGGGCCTTCTCGGGCTATTTCACCTCGGTGACGTCGTTCTTGACCTGCGTTGCGGCAGGTGGCTGCAATGGCAGCCTCCAGGCAGGCATCTACGTCCGCGATTTCACGTTCACGATGTCCGACGACGTAGCGCCAGCGGTGAGGGTGTCCGGTGCGCTATTGGACGGTACGGTCCAACGGGGGACAGGGTTCGTCGATATCGCCGCGACCGACACTGGGGCGGGACTAACCCAGGCCTATGTAATGGTCAACGATCAGGTCGCGCAGAGCCAGAGCTTCGGCTGCCCGGGCGGTGCGATCCAGGCCATGCAGCCTTGTCAGCTCTCGGCTGCGGCGCATTTCGACCTCGACACACAGCAGTCGCCCTTCCATGACGGCGAGAACGCCGTGCAGGCCTGCGCCGCCGACTACGGGGCGCCGGCGAACATCACCTGCACTGCCCGGCAATTTGTCCGCGTCGACAATTCGTGCACTCCTTCGGGGGTTCCCGGGGGCGCCAACCTCAGCGCGGTCTTCCCGCGCAGCAAGAGCAACGAGGTGGATGTGGGTGCCGGGGACGGCGCTTTATTGACCGGTCAGTTGACCGACAACTCAGGGAATCCGGTCACCCATGCCACCCTCTGCATGAGGGAGGGGATCGCAGGCCAGGGTCTGGATGACGCCGGAACCGTGAAAACGGACGCCGACGGCCGCTACCGGTATGGCGTCGCGCCGGGCCCTAACCGTCAGCTTGAGGTCGGCTATCGGTTCAACCGCCACCAGCTCGAGCGGCGTGCCGAGTTCTTCTCACGGCTGCGGCCAAAGCTCCGCCTATCGCCTAAGCACAGGGCGACCAACGGCGATTCGTTGCGCCTGTACGGGTCGATCCCCGGCCCCTCAAACGAAGACCGAGTCGTGATCCTCCAGGCCCGCTACCCGCATACCAAGCGATGGAAGACGTTCTCCAAGGCAAGAACTGGCCCCAAAGGCCGCTACCTCACCCGCTATCGATTCAGCGCCACGTACATAACGACGAGCTACCGGATGCGCGCTCTCGTGCCCGAGCAGAACGGCTACCCGTATAAGGGGGGCGCGTCGCGGCCCAAGAGGATCAAGGTCATCGGTCACGCTCCGGGCCGATAGCGGCAGACGAGAAGGCTCAACGCAGGCAGAGGGCAAACAGCTGACCGGGCGAGGCGCCGGCGGTGTCGGTCGAAATCGTGCCGACCCAGGTCGCAGCGCTGCTGGGACTCGGAAAGATCGACTCGATGAAGGCCTTGTGGAAGCTGCTGTCTCGGATGCTCATGCCGCCGTTCAGCAACCTGGTATCGGCGGGGCACGAGGCGGTCGCGCCGGAGCTGGTCCAATGGGAATCCTCAATCGGGTCTGCATCGGGCACCGTTGCCGGGATCCCAAGCGTCGCCGTGAGCTTGGTTCCGCGCACGGACCCGGGGGCGATCGAGCGGCCGGCGACCGAATGATTGGCCAGCCCGACGTCGGTGACGGCGTGCGCCCCGAACTTGGCGGTGGTGACGATGCCCGGCGCAAGGGCACGAGCGGTGATGGCACCGGGGGCGAAGTCGTCTCGGTGGACCCGGCCCTTGCCTGACAGCGCCATCGCATGGCCTCCGAGAGCGATGAACAGCGCGATCAGGTTGATCACAATCGGTGCCGTCGGGCGGTAGTTCTTCAGCTTGCTCATTCGGATTCCCTAGAGCAGGCAGATCGCGTAGACCTGTCCTGGCGCCGCGCCGCCTGTGTTGGTGGCTATGGCTCCGAGCCAGCGGTCGGTGCTTGGAGCGGAGGTCTGGACCGCGGCCTGATGGATTGCGGAGCCGTCGGCTATCGAGACGCCGCCGCCCAGCAAAGTGCTGCCGATTGGGCAGATCGCAGCTACCGTCGGTGAGGTTGTCCACGTTGAGTTATCGGGGATTGCATCGGTGTCCGGAATAGGCGCAGACACCGTGGTCGTGTCCCCTAGAGCAAACGCACCAACCGAGAACCGCGCAAGCTTCCCCTCGGCCACAGCGTCCTTGGCCAGCTTCTTTCTCGTCACGGCTCGCGGGGCGATCGCTCGTGCTTTCACAGCTCCTCGAGCGAGCGCTCGTGATGTGACGGCGCCTTTCGCGATGTCGCCCTTCACCACCCGGTGCCGCCCCGGAAGCGCGCCTGCGGTGCTGGTGATCGCCACGAACAGCGTGATCATGCTCAACACAAGCGCGGGCGAGGGGCGCTTCGTCGCGGGCTGCTTCATTCGGTCTCCCTTTCCGTTGACATCCGCGTGCCGTCGAATCTAACCCTCGCGCATCGGTCTTGTTGCTCAGTCACTGCCCGTCCGCCGCCCGGCGTAGCTTCTTCGCGGACCAACGAGGGAGGTTGCTGTGAACGAGCTCGCGTCGCGACTTCGCGCTCAGCCGGAGGGAGATCTGTCGCTTGCCGTTGCCGCAACGGCGCTCGGCATCGGCGTCGCGGTTGCCTACAGCCGCGTGCAGGACTCGTGGGCTGACTTTCCACTGCTGCTCCTGGTCGCGCTGCCCTGCGCGCTGCTGTTCGCCCTCACTCTCGCGCCGGCTGCGGGTGGCAACTCCATTGGCACCGCCCACGATGGTCGCATTGCTCCCTGGCAGACCGCCTGTCTGCTGGTCGCGATCCCGCTGCTCGCGGCGAGCATCCTGCTGCTGATCAAGGTGCTGGGTAAGGCGCACCCCGGGACCGGCACCGCGACCTGGGTCCTCGTCCTCACCGGCGTCTGCGCCACCGCGATCAGCGTTCGGTTCGACTCACCTGGGGCGACCATCCTCGCGTCGGTGGCGCTCGCCGGCGCCGCGCTCACCGCCGTCAACTGGGCGGACGAGCACGCCCGGCTCGCCAGCTACCGCGACATCGCCCTGCTCGAGGGCCTGATCTTCCTGCTCCTTGCGAGGACGATATGGGCGGCCCGCCTCGTCCACGCCAAGCAATTGGTCGCGGTCGGGGGCCTGTCCCTGATCGGCGGCGCTGTGTTGGGCAACGGGCAGGAGGTGATCGCCACTGTCTTCGGTGGCCTCAGCGGCATTCCCGGCAAGGACGGCTGGACCCTCGTCCTGATCGTGGTCACGATCGGATTGCTCGCCTTCGCCGCCTGGCAGCGTCACGGAGGCTCCGCCTTCGTCGGCTTGTTCGGCGCCTTCGCCTTTACGGTCATAACCGCCAGCGGCGGAGACCTCTCCGGCTGGCCGCTGATCCTCGGGATCGTCACGGTGCTCTGCCTGGTCTGGGCGCTGGTCGTGCGGCCGTCGCGCCAGCAACCGGGCGAGGGTGCCATGCCGCACGCTCCGCAGCTTCCGTCGTAGCCGACTCGAGCCTCGTGCCCACAAATACCAACCGGGCCGCAAGGGCCCGGTTGGCGAGGGAGGAGAGGTTGCTTCTCTGCCGGCGAGAGTGGTTGCCGGCAGCTCTCTCCGGGACGGCGCCTCTCCGCGGCGGCCCGGGCTAAGGGTTAGATCAGCGAGTTCACGAACTCCTGCGCCCGCGAGGACTGCTCCTCGACGGTGTTCTGGAGGTCGGTCTGCACCTTCTCCGCCTGACGCGTGGCCTTGCGCAGTTGCGTCTCGGCCTGGCGGCGGTTGCGCCGCAGCGTCGTCTCCACCTTGCGCCGGTTCTGGCGCAGCGTGGTGGTCGCCTTGCGCTGGCGCTTGCGCGCCTCGCGCTCGACGCGACGGACCTCGCGCACGGCGCGGCTCCGCGTCCGCTTGGCCTGGGTGGTGGCCTTGCGGCGGGCGGTGGCGCCGCGGCGCTCGGACCGGTTGACGGTCCGGGTCAGCTGCGTGCGGTAGCTGCGCAGCTCACGCTCGGCGGTGCCGCGGCTCGTCCACGGCTCGATCAGCTCCTGGACGCGATCGACGACGCGAAGGGCGGCGCCGAAGGGGACGTCGACGACGGTCTCGGCGGCGCGTTGGACGGGATTCTTGGGGGTGGTCGGGGTCTTGGTCTGCGCTGCGCGCTTGCTGGTGCTGCGCTGCGCGGTGTTTGTGTTCTGGCTGGTGGGCATAACTGCTTTGAACCCTCCTCGGGGTGGGGTCTGTTTCTTCTTTTCTTCCCTGTCTACTTATCTCTAAGCATGTTCAAGGATAACAACTAATACGAACATGTGTTCTTAAACCTCGATGGGAAGTGGGTTACGGCGACACGTATCCCGCTATTAGCGAGAACTTCGCGCGCAGCGGGGAGAGGAAGGCGGGGCCACGGGTATTTCCTCTACGAACGGCCGAGCCAAGGGAATGGCACCGCCCCTTCGTTGCAGCGGGGGCGGTTGACATCCGAGGGAGCGGCCGTTCGTTTGTCGGAGGCTGGCGGGCGGTCAGGACACCCGCGCCAGCCAGCGCCCCGGCTGCTCCAGCTCCGAGGGGCGCGGCAGATTCGCCGGCTCGGCCCAGACCCGGTTCAGCGCCTCGATTCCGCCCCGCTCGGCGACCTGGTCGCAGAACACCTTGCCCTGCCGGTACTGGCGCATCTTCAGCTCCAGCCCGAACAGGCGGCTGAGCAGCGCCTCGATCAGACCGCGCTCCTGGCGGCCACGGTCGAAGCGCTCGCGCAGCTCGACAAAGGGCTCGTCGAGGTCGGCGACCACCGCGTCCATCACGTGCTCGGAGTAGCCCTCGACGATCGTCATCGTCGCCTGAAGGCTGCCCAGCAGGCGGGCGCGGCGGCGGCCGATGAACGGCGAGCGCCACTCGCCGCGGCGAAGCGCGGCGACCAGTCGCCGGGGGTCGGGGTTGAGAAGCCGGCGCGCGGCGCGGGCCAGCTCCGAGGTGCTGACCGAGGAAAAAGCGCCGGAGAGAAGCTCCTCGGCGAGGCCGCCGATGTGGTCGCGCAGCCAGGGCACGGCGCCGAACTGGACCACGTGGGTGGCCTCGTGAAGCGCCACCCAGCGCAGGAACGGATCGCGCTCGGCGCCGAGTCGCCGCTGCGCCTCGGCGAGGTTCGGGGCGACGAACAGAAGCCGGGACGGGCGCGACGGGCCCATGAAGGCGACGTCGTACTGGCCCAGCACCCGCTGCGCCATGTAGGCGCTGACCAGGCCCAGCTCGACTCCCACCGCGGCACCCGCGGCGGCGCGCAGCCCGGGGCCCAGCGGTCCCGGCAGGTCGAGCGAGGAGGCGAGGCTTTGCTCGACGCCGGCCGACATCGAGCGCAGCGAGCCGATGTTGGCGTCGATCCACTCGCGGCGATCGACGACCTCGGCCGAGGGCAGCCGGCCCTTCGGCTTCAGCCCCGTGTAGTCGCGAACCACGCCGACGCTGCCGCGCGCCGCGCGGCGCAGGTCGTCGACGCGGACCGAGCGCTTGCCCGACCCGTTGCCGGCCAGCGTCCGCGCCAGGCGCTCGGCGAGGCTCCAGTCGACCACCTGCGGCTCGGAGCTCATCCGGCGATCTCCCGTTGCGCCGCGACCAGCGTCGCGAGGCCGTCGGGCGTGTGGGCGGCAGCCACCTGGTAGCGCTCTTCAAGCCCCAGACCAGCGGCGTCCAGGGCGCGGTCGCCGATCGCGACGCTGGCCCCGGCCTCGCGGGCGATCAGCTGCGCGGCCGCGATGTCCACCGAGCGGGCGGCGCGGTGGCCGAGCATCCCGTCGAAGCGCGCCGCGGCGACATAGCTGAGGGTGATCGCCAGCGAGCCGACCACGCGCAGGCGGTAGACGTCATCGGCCAGCGCTTCGACCACCGGCCGCATCAGCGCCGGCTTCGCGGACTCGACCCCGACCACCTCCAGCTGCCGGTCGCTGGGCTGCGGCTTCGCCCGCATCGGCTCTCCGTCGAGGGTCGCGCCCTGCCCCCGCCTGGCGACGAACTCCTCGCCGGCGCCGAAGTCATAGACGTAGCCGAACTCGACCGCAGCCATCGAGTCCGCGGAGGCGACCGCGAGCGAGAGGCTGTGGGAGGGGATCGTGCGGCGCACGTTCAGCGAGCCGTCGATCGGGTCGACGACGACGCGCGTCGGGGCGCCGGGCCGGCCGAAGGCGACCTCGCCGCGCTCCTCGGAGATCGCGGTGAACGAGGCTCCCTGGGCGGCCAGCGCGTCCAGCTCCGCGAACACGGCGTCCTCGCAGCGGCGGTCGAGCACCAGCGACCAGTCGCCGCCCTCGCCGATTCCCTCGTACTCGGTGCGGGCGGCGCTGCCTCGCACCTGGGCGAAAAGCTCGCGCTGGGCGGCGACGATCCGGCGGCAGATCGCCACCCAGTCGGCGTCGATGGATTCGGCTGCGGAGGCCCGAACGGCCTCCGTGCCGCCCTGAGAGGACATGGGTCCATGCTAGATGAGCGCCGGTGCGGCGGTCCTTCGATCGCTCGTCCCGGGCCGCTAGCTTGTCTGGTCCAGCATGCCCGAGCAGAGCCAAGACGCCCCGAGGCCCGAAGGGCCGCAGCTTCGTCCCCGGGAGGAGATCGCACCCAGCGAGGCGCAGCAGCAGGCGATCGGCCACGGCGAAGGGCCGCTGCTGGTCCTCGGCGCCGCCGGCACCGGCAAGAGCGAGGCGCTGGCGCGCCGGCTCGCCTGGCTGGCGGCCGAGGGAACCGGGCCCGAGCACGTGCTCGTGCTGGCCTCCTCGCGCGCTTCGGCGCGGCGACTTCGCGACCGCGCCGAGGCGTTGCTGGAGCGCCCGTTCGAGGAGCTTTGGATCGGCACCTGGGAGACGATCTGCGAGCGGCTGCTGCGCGACCACGCCGCCGAGGCGGGCCTCGACCCCTTCTTCGAGACCGTCGGCCCGGCGGAGCGGCTGGCGATGCTGCTCGACCGAATCGACGAGCTGCCGCTGCGCCATCACGAGATCCGCGGCAATCCCGCCGGGCTTCTCGCCCGGTTGTTGCAGCCGCATCGACGCGCTGAAGACGGAGGCGGTCGACCCCGAGTCGCTTGCCGCCTGGGCGGCCGAGTGCGGACGCTCGGCCCGCGACGAGGCCGCCCGCGAGCACGGCCGGCGGGAGCGCGAGTTCGCGGCGCTCTACGCCGAGCACGACCGTGTCCTCGCCGCCGCCGACAGCCTCGACACCGGCGACGTCGTGCTGGCGCTCGGGCGCCTGCTCGCCGAACGCGCCGACGTGCGGCGCCAGATCGCCGAGCGCTTCCGCTTTGTGATGGTCGACGAGCTCGAGGACGCGACCCTGGCTCGCTGGGCGGTGCTCGCCGAGCTGGGCGCCGACACCGCGAACCTGCTCTGCGCGCTCGACGACGACGCGGCGACCCGCGGGCCCGGCCCCCGCGCCGCCGCCTGGTTTCGCGACCTGCACCCGGAGGCCGACGTCGTCGTCCTCGACCGCTCCTTCCGCGGCGGCCAGGACATCGCCGACGCCTCGCGGGCGGTTGTTGCCGGGATCGCCGACCGGCTCGAGAAGCCGGGCCGCGCGGTCGAGGCCGAGGTGCCGGTGCACTTCTGGCGCTGTCGCAACGAGCGTGCCCAGGCCCAGGCGGTGGCGCGCGAGGTCGAGCAGCTGATCGCCGGCGGAGTCCAGCCCGACGAGATTTGCGTCGTCGTCGAGCAGCCCGGCCGCCACGGCAGCGCCGTCGCGGCGGCGATGGAGGAGCGAAGCGTTCCTTTCCGCGTCGCCGGCCCGGCGGCGCTGTTCCGACGCCCGGAGGTGCGCGACGCGATCGCCTGGCTGCGGCTGCTCGCCGATCCCGACGACTCCGCCGCCGCGGCGCGGGCGCTGACCCGCCCGCCGGTCGAGCTTCGCTCCGTCGACCTGGCGCGGCTGACGACGATCTCCCGGCGCCGCAAGCTCGACATGGTCTCGGCCGCCGAGGCGGCGCTCGAGAGCCCCCAGGTTCCGCCTGACGCCCGCGAGCGCCTCCAGGACTTCCTGAAGCTCTACCGCGCGGCTTCGGCGGTGATGGAGGAGCGGCGCGCCGACGTCTTCGTGCGCCGCCTCGTCGAGCGGATCGGCCTGCGGCGCCAGCGCCTCTTCGCCGCCCAGCCGGAGACCGCCGAGCGCCTGCTCAGCCTCTCCCGGCTCGCCGAGCTGGCCTCCGCCTGGACCCGTCGCGAGCCGCAGGGCTCGACCCGCGACTTCGTCCGCTACGTGAGCGCGGTCGCCGACGCCGGGGTCGGGATCAGCACCGACGAGGAGGAGACGCCGTCGGCGGGTGCGGTGCGGGTGATCGCGCTCGTCGACGTGAAGGGGCTGGAGTTCGAGCACGTCTACCTGCTCGGGCTCGACCGCGCCTCGATGCCGGGTGCCGCCCCCGCGGGCCCGCCCCAGGTCCCCCCCGAGCTGCTCGGCGACGCGGCGCCCCACGCCGGCCCCGACGCCTGGCTGGCGCGTCGACGGCGAGCCCTCTACGTGGCGATGAACCGCGCCGCGTCGGGGCTGGTGATGTCCTGGGTCGAGCTCGGCCGCACCGGGGCCAAGCGCCCCTCGCCGTTCTACGAGGAGGCGCGAACGGTGCTCGGCGGCAGCGAGGAGGTCCATGACGAGGAGCTGTTCGGCCCCGCCGAAGGAGTCCACGCCACCTATCGGATGCTGCGCGACGAGGTCCTGGAGGCATCCTGGAAGGCGGGGCGCGAGCTGTCCGAGCTTCGCCTCGACACCGCGATCGACGTCAACCGGGCGATCGCTCGATACCTGGAGCTGCTGAAGCTGGCGGCGCTGGCGCAGCGCCACGGCGACGAGCCGGCGGCCGACGTGATCGACGCGATCAACGGGCTGCTGCGCCAGGTCGCCTCGCCCGAGCAGCAGGCGGAGCTGGAGGCCTCGGCGCTCGACGACTACCTGCTCGACCAGGAGCGCGAGCGCGGCCGCCGCCGGGAGCTGATCGCCGCCCGCGAGGAGCCCTCGCTGGAGGCCTTCCTGCCGCGGCGCGGAAACGGGCTGGCGCTCTCGGCCTCCGACCTGGACCTCTACCGGACCTGTCCGCTGAAGTACAAGTTCGCGCGCGTCTTCGGCATCCCCCAGGAGCCGACGATCAACCAGCGCTTCGGGATCCTCATCCACCGGGTCCTGGAGCAGTTCCACAAGGAGCGCGAGCGCGGCACCGGCGGCGAGGACGGGCTGCGGCGTCTGATGCGCCTCTTCGAGGCCGGCTGGCGGCGCGGCGGCTTCGGCACCTCCGACGACGAGCTTCAGTACCGCGACCGGGCGGTCGAGGCGCTGCGCCGCTACTGGGAGCAGGAGGAGTCGGCCGAGGCCGACCCGGTCTGGATCGAGCGCAAGTTCGACTTCAGCATCGGCCCCCACCACCTGCGGGGACGGGTCGACCGCGTGGACCGCCTCCCCGACGGAGGCTTTGAGCTGATCGACTACAAGACCGGCGAGCGCAAGACGGAAGCCGAGCTGGCCGACGACCTGCAGCTGGCGCTATACCGGGTCGCCGCCCGCGAGGCCTGGGACCTCGAGGCCGAGATCGGCAGCTACTACTACGTGCTCGACGCCGAGAAGGTGGCGGTCGGAGGCTCGGCCGACGACACCGAGCGGGTCGAGCGCACGGTGCTCCAGGTCGGCGAGGGAATCCTCGGCCAGGACTTCGAGCCCCGCCCGTCGCCCGCCGTCTGCTCCTGGTGTGACTACCGGCTGATCTGCCCGGCGGCGGAGGTCTAGCGATGCGCTTGAAGGTGTGGGGGGCGATGCTGGTGTTGATTGCCTTGGCAGCGGTTCAGGTTGCGCGCGCCGCCACGGTCTCGGTCGGCAAGGGGCGGGTTGGGGGTCCACCGACGATTCCCGTCGGGAAGCCCGTCGAAGGCGAGAAGCTGAGTCCGGCCCTTGTGATCGGGCGGGGGAGGCAATACGACGGCCCGATGGAGATCGTCGCATTCAACTTTCGGGACACGGATCAGCCGTTGACACAATATTGCTCTCGGTTCGAGTACCTGGCCACCAGGGACATCGCGCTCGGGCCCTGCGGCGCTGATCCAGAGGAGCAGCTCACCCCCGACAACGAGATTCAGATCGACTGTGAGCAGCAGCGGATCTCGCCCAAGAACCTTCGCTGGACCGAGGTCGGGGGAAGGGTGGCTGCCAACGTCGCGAGGGTGCGGGTGAGATTCCATCGATTCCACAGCTCGCGGCTGCGGCACATCAAAGCGACCGTCGCTCGGGTGAGCGGACCGCTCCAGCAGAAGCTCGGTCAGCCGGTGCCTTTCGGTGTCTTCGACGCCCGCGTCCCGGGCCTGGTCCCGTTTCTGGGCTTCCGCACGCAAGCGCTTGATGCGAATGGGAACGTGATCGGCGTCGACCGCCGCCGCCACCCGCGAACACTGACCTGCGACCGCTAGACGTTCCCCGGTCAGAAGATCCAGTGCGTCAAGCCGAGACGGTCTGCTCCTGGTGTGACTACCGATTGATCTGCCCCGCGGCCGAGGTCTAGGCGCCATGGCCAAGCTGATCTACTCGGCGATCGCGTCACTCGACGGCTACGTGGCGGACGAGGACGGCAATTTCGATTGGGCTGAGCCCGACAAGGAGGTGCACAACTTCGTCAACGATCTCGAGCGGTCGGTCGGCACGTATCTATTCGGCCGCCGGATGTACGAGACGATGGTCTACTGGGAGTCCGCGGACACCTCCGACAAGCCGCCCTTCATCCAGGACTTCGCGGAGATATGGCGGGCGGCCGACAAGATCGTCTACTCCCGGACGCTGGAGGCGGTGGCCAGCGCGAAGACGCGGATCGAGCGGGACTTCGACCCTGAGGCGGTCCGGCGGATGAAGGGGTCGGCGGACCGCGACATCACCGTGGGCGGTCCAGAGCTCGCGGCCCAGGCGATCAAGGCCGGCCTGGTCGACGAGCTGCAGCTGTTCCTGGCGCCGAACGTGGTCGGTGGCGGCAAGCAATCGCTCCCCGACGGCGTCCGCATGAAACTCGAGCTGCTCGACGAGCGCCGCTTCGGCAGCGGAGTGGCGTACCTGCGCTACGGCGTCGTCGCGTGAGAAGGCGCTGACCTTCGGTCAGTAGAAATCAACCGAGCCATTTGCGATCCTGCCGCCATGCGGCGGGCGCTGTTTGCAGGGATTTTGATCACGGTGGCGCTGGCTTCGGTCGCCACGGCGGCCTCGATCTCCGCCCAGAAGGGCCAGGTCGGCGGGCCGCCGACGCTGCCGCTGGGCCCCGCCGACGAGGGAAAGAAGGTCACCCCCGCTTTGGTCATCGGTCGCGGCCCGACCTATGACGGCCACGCCGAGATAACGGCGTATGGCTGGAAGCCCCCCGCCGACGATCCCACGGGCGGAAAGCAGTTCTGCACCTGGATCGAATACCCGCCCGAGGAGATCGAGTTCGGCACCTGCGGATCGGCCGGCACCCCGCCCCCCAACGGAGTGATCCAGATCGACTCAGAGTCGAAGATCGTGGGCGGCCCGCCGAAGGACCGCTGGTCCCGCGCAAGTGGCCTGATCAGCCCCGAGGTCGTGAGGGTCCGAGTCACGTATCGCCGTCACGGCGTCAAGAAGCACGCGAACGCGGTGGTGGGCCAGGTCACGCCGGCTCTGCAGCAGAAGCTCGATCAGCCGGCCCGCTTTGGGTACTGGGACGTGAAGATCCGCGGTGGGGTCCGCTTTTCAAGCCTTCGCGCCCGGGCCCTCGACGCGGCCGGGAAGGTCCTCGGCACCGCCAAGCACCTGGCGGCGCAAACGAGCTTCGCCCGCTAGGCAGCCTCGCGCCCCACGCCGCCTTAGTGCGGCGATCTGTTGGCGTCGTCGCGGTAATGCTCGATCGCGCCGGTGCGCTCGAGGTCCTCGACCGCGATCGCCTCGACGTCGAGAACGACGTCGATCTCGTTGCCCACCACGACCCCGCCGCCGGGGATCTCGTCCTGCCAGGAGACTCCGAAATCGTGGCGGTTGATCCGCGTGCGGGCCTCGAAGCCGATCCGGCGCATCGTGCCCCGGTTCTCGTCGCCGACCCAGAAGGGCGTCTCCCATTCGCCGAGGAAGTGGACGTCGAGCGGGACCGCGTGGGTCGTGCCGCGGATCGTCAGATCCGCCTCGGCCTTGAACGCGGTCGCGCCGGAGCGCTCGAGGAAGCGGCCCTCGAAGGTGATCTCGGGATGGTTGGCGACGTCGAAGAAATCGGCGCTGCGTAGATGCTCATCGCGGTCGGGCTCGCCGGTCCAGAGCTTGGTTGCGTCGATGCGACCGGAGAAGGTCGACTTCAGGCAGGTGTCCCAGTCGAAGTCCAGCTCGCCGTGGATGTCCTTGAATAGGCCGCGCACCCAGGTCACCATCATGTGGCGTGCCTTGAATCCCGCTTCGGTGTGGCCGGGCTCGAAGATCCAGCGGGTCACGCGGAGAGAACGAACATCGCCTCGTCGAGGTAGCACCAGCTCCAATCCTCACCTGGCTCCGCGGAGCGGATCAGGGGGTGGCCGGTCTCGTCGAAGTGAGCCGTGGCGTGGCGGTTGGGCGAGTTGTCGCAGCAGCCGATCTTGCCGCAGACCATGCACTCGCGCAGGTGCATCCAGGTGCCGCCGATCTTCAGGCACTCCTCGCAGCCGTCGATCTGGTCCGGAAGGTCAGTGACCTGGATCCGGTGCAGGTGTGAGCAGACGTCGGCTGGGTCGTTCAATTCTGGTCTCCCCCGCGCTGGCGCAGGAAGCGCTGGAACTCGCGGGCAATCGAGTCGGCTGATGGAAGGTCGCCGCCCTCCTCGGTGAGCTGCTCGGCCTGTTGCTCCTCGATTCGCTTCACCAGCTCTTCGATCTCCGGGTTGGCGGCGACGGCGCGCCCGACCTGCTCCTCGTAGTCGGTCGTCTCCTCCTCCAGCTCCGAGGCGTCGACGGCGATTCCGGTCAGCCCCTCGAGCCGGCGCAGCAGCGCCAGCGCCGCCTTCGGGTTCGGCACCGCCGCCACATAGTGCGGGACAGCCGCCCACAGCGACGCCGACGACATGCCGCGCTGGCGGCAGGTGTCGTGCACGACGCCGACGATCCCGGTCGGGCCCTCGTAGGTGGAGCGCGAGAGGTCGAGCTCTTCGACCAGGTCCTCGTCCGACGCCAGCCCGGTGATCGGCACCGGCAGCGTGTGGGCGACCTCGGCGAGCAGGGCGCCGAGGGTGATCACCATCTCGACCCCCAACCGCTCGGCGGCGTTGGCGATCGCCTCGCTGAAGGCGCGCCAGCGCAGGTTGGGCTCGGTGCCGTCGAGCAGCACGAGGTCGCGCTCGGCGGACGGGGCCTCGGCCGCGATCAGGCTGTTGGCGGGCCAGTCGATGCGGCGGGTCTGACCATCCTCGAGGCTGATCATCGGCCGGTTGGCCTGGAAATCGAAGAACTCCTCCGGGTCCACCGAGGCGACCAGCTCCGCGTCGAGCGACGCGGCGACGGTCGCAAGGGCGGTTGAAGCGGCGCCGGCGGCGTCGTTCCAGCCCCGAAACGAGCAGACCAGGATCGGCGCCCGAAGCTCCGGCGGGTCGGTTTCCCAGATCAACGTCTCCACTGTTCTGAGAGTACGGCAAGCCGCCCGGCGTCCAGCGTCCGATTGCGACCTCATCATCGGTGCCTGTGGAGGCAGCCGCACAACCCCAGCCGATCGCGGGCACCGAGCAAGGCCCCGAGATCGCCGAGCTGACCGCCGGCAAGCCGTTCTCCGGTCGCTACGCATGCGTACGCAAGGACCGCCAGGTGGCACGCAACGGCTCCGTCTATTTGTCGCTCGAGCTGCGCGACCGCAGCGGGTCGATCGCGGCGCGCGTGTTCCGCGACGCCGACCGGATCGGCTCGCGATTCGAGCGCGGAGACGCAGTCGAGGTGCGCGGTCGCGCCCAGCGCTTCCGGGGCAAGCTCGCCGTCGAGCTCGATGACGTGCGCCGCCTCGACTCCGACCAGGCCGACCCCGAGCAGTTCCTCCCCGCCGCCTACCGCGACCGCGACGAGCTGGAGGGATTCCTCGAGCACCTGGCGCGCGAGGTCCACGACCCGAGCCTCGCCGCGGTGGTCAAGGGGATCCTCTTCGCCGACCCTCTGGCGGCCGACTTTCGACGAGCCCCCTGCACGCGGGCCGGCCACCATGCCTACCTCGGAGGCATGCTCGAGCACACGGTCGCCGTGGCGACCCTGGTCGGCGAGCTGTGCATCCTTCACCCCCGCCTCGACTCCGACCTGCTGATGGCGGCGGCGCTTCTGCACGACGTCGGCAAGACGCGCGAGTTCACCTATGGCGCCGAGATCGGCCTAAGCGATCGCGGCAGGATGCTGGGCCACCTGCAGATCGGCGCCGAGATCGTCGGCGCGGCGGCCGGGGGGCTGCCCGAGGAGCGGCGGGCGGCGCTGCTCTCCTGCATCCTCTGCCACCACGGGCCCGACGCGCTGCGGATGCGCTCCTTCCCCTCCGCCGAGGCCGTTGCGCTCCACCGGCTGAATGCACTTGACGCCAACGTCAAGGGCGCCCTCGAGCACGGGCTGGGCTGACCGCCGCTCAGTCGTCGTCCGCGGGCCGGCGGCGCGTACGCTTGCGCTCCCCCGCGCGGCGCTTCTGCTCCAGGCGGCGCTCTTTGGCGGCGCGTGAAGGACGGGTCGGCCGACGCTTCTTCGGCTCCCGAAGGCCCTCGGCGAGCTTGGCCGCCAGGCGCTGGAGCGCCAGCTCGCGATTGCGCGCCTGCCCGCGCGCGTCCTGGGCCACGGCGCTGACCCGCGGGCCGAGCCGCTCCAGCAACCGCCGGCGCTGCGCGTCGGTAAGCGTGCTCGAAGCCTCGACGTCGAAGACCGCCTCGACCCGCGAGGCGGTGACGTTCGCGTGCTGGCCCCCGGGCCCGGAGGAGCGGCTCGCCTTCAGCTCGATCTCGGCCAGCGGGATCTCGGGGCCCCCGGCGACCGGCAGCCCGTCGCTCACGGCGGCGAAGATGGCGACGAGGATGCATCGGGCGCCGCCATCGCCCGGCGCACGAGCTGCGCGGCCATGAACAGCGCCAGCGCCGCGAACCCCAGCTGCAGCGCTCGCTCGGGAACCTCGTTGGCCACCACTACGCCGATTCCGACGCCGAGCGGCGACAGCACCCCGATCAGCGCCGCGTCACGCAGGTTGACGTTGCCGTATGCGTTCTGGCGCGCGGCGCCGACCAGGGCGACGATCGCGATCATCAGCAGCGAAGTGGACTCGGCCTGCACCTGGGAGAGGTCGAGGAAGATCGTCATCGCGGGCACGAAGAGGATCCCGCCGCCGACGCCGACCAGCCCGCCGACCAGCCCCCCGGCCGCGGCCATCAGAACCGCCAGCGCCCAGCTCACTTGAGGATCAACTCCACCGCGACCGCGGTCAGCAGGGCCGCGAAGAGAAGCGAGACCGCGCGCTCGGGGATCCGCTGCTGGATCGCCGTGCCCACGATCACGCCGCCGACGGCCGGGATCGCGAGCAGCAGCCCCTCGACGACCTTCACGTTCCCGTAGGCCGCGCCCTGGAGCGCCACCGCCAGCAGGGCGATGATCACGATCGCCGCCAGGCTGGTCCCGGCCGCCATCCGCTCGCCGTAGCCGAACAGGAAGATCAGCAGCGGCACGATCACGGTGCCGCCGCCGACCCCGAACAGGCCGCTGAAGATCCCAGCGGCGGTTGCGATCAACGCCAGGCGCAACAGCCGGTCTCGTTGCAGGGGCTCAGTACGCGCTTCGGGCACGGGGCGGCGATACTAGAGGCCGCAACGAGCGCGGGGCGATCGTCGGGGTACTCCCCTTCGCATGCCCGGCGATGCGAAGCTTTCCTGATGCCACCCACGACCACAGGCGCCACGCTCAGCTCGCTGATCGCACCGCTGCTCGAAGATCCCTCGTCAGCCGCCGTGCTGTCCGACATCGACGGCACGCTGGCGCCGATCGCGCAGGACCCCCAGCAGGTGGCGGTTCCAGAGGGGGCACGGGCCGCCCTCGCCGAGCTCAGCGGCCGCTTCGCCGTCGTCGGTTGCATCTCCGGACGCCGCGCGACCGAGGCCCGCGAGTTGGTCGGGGTCGAAGGGATCGCCTACGCCGGCAACCACGGACTCGAGCTGCTGCTCCCCGGCGAAGACGAGCCGCAACTCGACCCCTTGCTGCGCGATCGCGAGGACGACGCCGAGCGCTTTCTCGCCGGACTTGACGGCAATGGGTTGGCGGCCGCCGGCCTTCGGACCGAGGACAAGGGCCCGATCCAGGCACTTCACTGGCGCGGCGCCGACGACGAGCGCGCCGCGGAGGGTCGCGCTCGGGAGATCGCGGTCGAGGCGGGGCGCGAAGGACTCGAGCCGCGCTGGGGGCGCAAGGTTCTGGAGCTGCGGCCGGCGGGTGGCGGCGGCAAGGAGGCAGCGGTGGGAGCGATGCTCGCCGAGGACGGCGTCAGCGCGGCAATCTACGGCGGCGACGATCGCACCGACATCCACGCATTCCAGCGACTGCGGGAGCTGCGCGAGCGGGGCCGGCTCGAGACGGCGGTCTGCGTCGGCGTCGATTCCGAGGAGGCCCCGGCCGAGCTGGCCGAAAGCGCGGACCTCATGGTCGACGGGCCCGCCGGCTGGCTCGCCGTCCTGCGGGCGCTGGCCGGCTGAGCGGCGGCGATGCCGTTCACGGACCTGCTGCGACTGACCGTGTTCGTCACGGGCGCGGAGGCGACAGCGCTGGGCGCGGTGACGGTCGTATCCGCGAGCGGCAGGGACGACACCCGGACGTTGCTGGTCGCAGCCGGCTGGTGGACGATCGCGGTCGCGATCGGGCTCTACCTGGGACGACGATCGCGGGCGGCGGATGGAGTGCGCGACGTGCTTTCAGCCGCCCGCACCACGACCACCCTGCCGGACGAGAACGCGGGAAGGATCGCGATCGAGCGTCTCTGGCCGATCGGACTGACGGCGTTGATCGCGGGGGCGCTCGGCTTCCGCTATCCGGGAGTGACGGCGATCGGCACCGGCTACGCACTGCTGGTCGCGCTCGCCTGGCGCACCCGCGAAGCCGCGGTGCTCGGCGTCGAGGACCGCGAGGGAGTCAAGTTCTACGTCGCGCCGAGCTCGGCGCTGCGACCGGTACAGCTGGTGCGCACCCCGGGACTGGGCACCGATCCGGTGAAGCCGGGACACCCGCCGCCCCCGCCGCCGGCGATCTAGGTGCGCGAAGACCCCGACGAGGAGCGCGAGCGCGTCTACTTGCGCAGCCGCGAAAACTCCCGCCAGCCCCGCGTATTGGCGATCTGCTCCTTGGTCAGCCATGCGCGGCGCGCGGTCGCGATGCCGTACTGCATGTTGTCGAGGGTGCGGACGCGGTGGGCGTCCGTGTTGATGACGATCATCGCCCCCGCCTCCGCCGCGAGGCGCGCGTGGCGGTCGGAGAGGTCGCGCCGGTTCGGGTTTGCGTTGATCTCCAGCATCGTCCCGGCGCGGGCCGCGGCCTCAGCGACCGCCTCGATGTCGACCGGGTAGGGCTCGCGACGACCGAGCATCCGGCCGGTTAAGTGCCCGATGCAGTCGACCAGCGGATTCTCGATCGCCGCGAGGATGCGGTCGGTCATGAACTTCTCGTCGTCGGAGAACCGCGTGTGGACGCTTGCGACGACCCAGTCGAGCTCCGCCACCAGGTCGTCGGGATAGTCGAGGCCTCCGTCAAGCCCGATGTTGATCTCCGAGCCGGCGAGGAGGTGAAAGCGAGGCAGCTTGGCGTCGAGCGCCCGAACCTCCTCGATCCGCTCCCAGAGCCGCTCGGCTGTGACGTCGTCGCCGAAGCCGTGCGTGGCCGAGTGGTCGGTGATCGCGAGATAGGAATAGCGACGAGCTCGCGCCGCCTCCGCCATCTCCTCGAGGGTGTTGTGGCCGTCGGAGAGCGTCGTGTGGCTGTGCAGGTCGCCGCGAATGTCGCTCTCCTCGACCAGCACCGGCAAGGTGCCGTCGCGTGCGGCGCGCAGCTCGCCGGTCCCCTCCCGCAGCTCCGGCTCTATGTATGAGTAGCCGAGCAGCTTGTAGACCTTCTCCTCGCTCGCGCAGCGGTGAACCTTTTCGCTTTCGGTCTCGGTCACCCCGTGCTCGGAGACCGAGAAGCTCGCGGCTGACAGCGTCCTCGCGCAACTGAATGTTGTGCAGCGCCGAGCCGGTGAAATGCTGGAGCAGGTTGCCGAATGCGTCCGGGGCGACGATCCGCAGGTCGACCGGGATGCCGTTGTGGGTCAGCGCCCGCGTCCCGTTGGGGCCCGGTGACCCGGCGGCGGAGATCAGCGGATGCGAGGCGAGGTGCTCGGCGAGCGCCTGCGGCTCGTCGGCGGTCGCGATCAGATCGATGTCCTTGCAGGTGTCGGCCCAGCGGCGGGCGGATCCCGCCACCTCGACCCGGTCCGCGGCGGGATGCTCTCGCAGCGCCGCCGCCAGCTCCTCGGCGACGGGCAGCACCTCGGAAAGCAGCATCCGCCCCCCGGCCGCGTCCTCCGAATCGCCCATCCTCTCGAGTGCCGCGAGGATGTTCTCCTCGTTCTTCGGCCCCAACCCCTTCAGCTCTCGAATCTGCTGCCCCTCGGCGGCATCGCGCAGATCCTCCAGCGACGCCACCCCCAGCTCGTCGAAAAATCGCCGCGCCGTCTTCGCGCCGAGGCCGGGGACTCGGGTGACGGCGATCAGGGTCGGTGGGAACTTCTCGCGCAGCCTGATCGCGGAGGGGGTGTCGCCGGTGTCGGCGAGGGTGAGGATCTTCTGCTCCAGGGTCTTGCCGATCCCGGGCAACTCGGTCGCGCGGCCTGCCCGCGCAAGCTCCTCCACCGAGACCGGGCACTCGCGCACGGCCTTCGCGGCGTCGTGGTATGCGATGACGCGGTAGCGAACCGCCCCGTCCAGCTCATAGAGCGTCCCCAACTCGTCGAGTGCGGCGGCGATCTCGGCGTTGCGCATTGGTCGCAAGTTAGTTGCTCGCGCCTCGCGACCGGCTTATCTTCGCCAAAGGTGCCCCGAATAGCATCGCCCCATGGCCGCGGAGGAGAAGTCCGTATGGATCGTCGTGCCGACCTACGACGAGGCCGACAACATCGAGGCGCTGGTGGAGGCGATAGGCAAGGTCCTTCCGGCCGCGCACCGGATCCTGATCGTCGACGACTCCTCGCCGGACGGGACCGGTGAGATCGCCGACCGGCTCGCCGCCGAGCGGGACGACGTCGAGGTCCTGCACCGCCCCTCGAAGGAGGGACTCGGGCCCGCCTATCTGGCCGGCTTCCGTCACGCGCTGGAGATGGGAGCGGACCTGGTCGTGCAGATGGACGCCGACTTCTCGCACGACCCGGCCTATCTGCCGCGCTTCCTCGACGCGGCCCGAAAAGCGGACCTGGTGCTCGGCTCGCGCTACGTGACGGGCGGAGGCGTCAGCGAATGGGGCCCGACGCGGCGCATCGTCAGCCGCGGCGGAAGCGCCTATGCCCGCTTCGTGCTCGGGATCAGGACACGTGACCTGACCGGCGGCTTCAAGTGCTGGCGACGAGAGGCGCTGGAGGCGATTGACCTCGACTCGGTGACGTCGAGGGGCTACGCGTTTCAGGTCGAAATGACCTACCGCGCGATAGAGGCGGACCTACGAGTGGTCGAGGTCCCGATCGTGTTCCGCGACCGCAGGATCGGCGACTCGAAGATGAGCCGGGGAATCGTCGCCGAAGCGATCTGGCGCGTCCCGGGATTGAGGCTGCACCGTTCTGCGCGCCACCGCAACCGATAGCCTTCCATTGGCACCGATTGCGCCCGCCCGAAGCGCCATATTGGGGCGCTATACTTTGTATAGTATTGAGCAGGCAACCACAGACCCGGTAGGAGAGACCCAAGTGACAGGCAAGCTCAACGATGTGACCGATGCGACCTTCCAGGCAGAGGTGTTGGAAGCCGAAGGCGCCGTTCTAGTCGACTTCTGGGCGCCCTGGTGTGGGCCCTGCCGCGTCGTCCACCCGATCCTCGAGGAGATCGACGCCGAGCGCGACGACCTCAAGATCGTCAGCCTCAACACGGACGAGAACCAGCAGACATCCGCTCGCTACGAGGTCCTCTCGATCCCCACCATGATCCTGTTCAAGAACGGCGAGATCGCCAAGAAGGTGATCGGCGCGATGCCCAAGCGCCGCCTCGAGGCCGAGCTGGAGCCGGCACTCGCCTAAACGCTTTCTCCCCCTGTTAGGTACCTCCTGGCGCGCCTCCCTTCGGGGAGGCGCGTTGCTTTGTCTTAATGGTTGGGCCGCGACACAAAGTGTCGCGGCAGTGGCATGTCAGGCCGGTGAAGCCGGCCGCAAGTGAGTAGGGTCGCCCGATGCCGTTCGTTCTCATCCACTGGTTCGAAGGCCGCGACGACGAGCAGAAGGCGGAAGTCGCGAAACGGGTCACCGACGCGATGGTCGAAGTCGGCAAGGCGCAGCGCGAGGACGTCTGGGTCAAGTTCGACGACGGCGCTCCCGCCGACTGGTACTTCGGCGGCGAGCGGAAGCGCTAACCCTTGCGGCGGCTTCGCCGCCTGACATGCCAGTGCCGCGGCGCAACGCCGCGGCCCACATCAACTTCGCCGTTCGGCCGAAACCGAATAGGCCCGCGGCCTGTAGTTGAGGATCGGGTCGTCGGACAGCTCGATCCCGTCGGTGATCCGGACCGGGTCGAAGACGACGATTTCGCCGCCCGTCTCGACGCTGGGGTCCCGCTCGGTGATCTCGAGGATTCCCGCGGAGACCGTCTCGCGATCGTCGGGCCACTTCTTGCGCGGGTCGTCGGTCGGGTCGCCTTCGGCAGCCAGCTGGAGTTGGAGCTCGAAGCGAGCCGGGCCATGCTTCAGCCGCTCGAGCATCTCCTCCTGTAGGTAGTCGGCGCCCAATTCCTTGGCCTCGCCCTGCGAGATCGTCTCCTCGCCTCCTACGGGGATCCAGGTGTAGCGGACGAATTGCTCGCCGCCGTCCGCGTTCACCCACTTAAATGCGTGGATCGGGTAGTAGCGGCGGGTCGCGTAGCTGCCCGGGGGCTTCAGAGCCGCGAGGTTGCCCGGCAACCCCGGTATGGCGTCGGGATGCTTGGCGAGAAAGACCGGGAACTTCCAAAGGCGGGCGATCCCGGCGACGTTTGCCTGCACGACCTCGACGAAGCCCTCGGGCGTGTTGATCGGGAAGTTGGGAGCGGTCTGGCCGAGGATGTCGGTTCGCGATCCGTCGGGAAGCTCGAACGACACCGCCATGCCGCGGACGTCGGGAACGTAGTCCTTCGACTTGGGGTCGCCGGAGCCGTTCGAGAGTCGAACCATTGCTTGGACCGGCTCGCCCTGCATGTGGGCCGCGCGGGTGAGCCCCTTGGCCTCCGAGCTTGCGGTGAAGGTCGCCTTGTAGAAGGCACCCTTAGCGTGCAGCGCGCGGTAGCCGGGATGGCGCCCGTAGCGCTCGTTTACCCCGTCGACGACCTGCTCGGGTGTGATCTCGAAGCCGTCGCCCACGGGTCGAACCTATCCGATCTAAAGAATGGGCAGGCAAGCGTCCGATGGGCGATGCAGGGATTCCGGGAGGACAGATGCCGGATTCGGTCACCAAGAAGCTCCGCTTGGCCAAGAAGCTCTCCTTCTGGGGCGCCTCCGGTCTCGGCGTCTATCTGTTGCTGATCGTCATCGACGAGGCCGCTGGCTGGAAAGGGACCGGCGACAACCCTGGCGTATGGCCGGTGGCGGTCCTTCTCATCGGACTCCTCGTCGCTCTACTGCTGGTTGTCATCGCGGCCATCCTGGCCTGGGCGATCTTCCTCGCGGATCGATGCCGCGGCACTGTGACCGAGCCGAGGTCGGGCCGCTGGTCGAAGATTGTTGTCCTGGACTTCGGCCTGATCACGTTGGCCGTTCTTCTCGTCGGTGACCTGACGGGGCTTCCTCGTTCTCATCGGCCTCTTTTGCCTCTTCTCGCTGATGCGATCGATCCGACGGCAGCGAGCCGCGGCCTCCCCCTCGGAGCACTGAGCGTCGGTCAGTCGCGCTTGGAGACGCCGATCTCGATCGGACGGCCCTCGATCGTCGCCGCGATCACGTCCGGGCCGGCGCTCTCGATTGCAGTACTGGGTAGACGAATTGCCTTGCCGATAAGGCCTCATGGAGAAACCGCCGTCAGAGCCGGGTGTTCGTCCCAACGTGGAAGCCCGAAAGTTCGTCCGCGGACTGATGCGTCATGTGATGGAGGTGCAGGACGGATGACGCTCACCTACGCAAAGCGGCTTTCGCTTGCAGCCGCCGTCCTCCTCGCGGCGATTCTCGCGGTTGTCGACTCCGCCTTGATCAACGGCCACGACGACCACGCGGCCAACTGCGACTGCCCGGGGGGTGCGGTGGCGCTTCTGCTCATCGGACTCATCGTCGCCGTCTGCGTGGTCGTCATCGTCCTTGCCGCCATCGCCTGGCTGTTGCACTTCAGAAAGAGCCGCGGGGGGGCACGGCAAGGCGCCTCGAAAACCGGCTGGTGGAGCCGGGTTCTCGTGCTCGACGGCGTTCTCTTTGTCTTTGCCGTTGCCTATCCATATGGGCTGACGGCCGGCCTGCTGGCCGCCACGGGTGTGATCGCGCTGACGCTTGCGTTTGAGCTCAGGCGCTCCGCACGACCCCGATCCTGAGCTCGCGTCCATCGATCGTCGCCGAGATCACGTCCGGCCCGGCGCCGGCGTAGTGGACCTCGGTGGCCAGCGTCTCGCCGGCGACGTAGGCCTCGTGCTCGCGCGCGACCTCCAGCAGCTCGCCGTCCCCGCCCAGCCGTAGCTCGATCCGGTCGGCGACGTCGAGACCGGCCTGCTTGCGGGCGTTCTGGATCGCGTGCACGATCTCGCGCGCCAGGCCCTCGCGGCGAAGCTCCTCGTCGAGCTCGAGCGCAAGCGCCACGGCGTGGCCGGCCTCGGCCTCCACCTGGTAGCCCTCCAGCGGCTCCATCACCAGCGAGACCTCGTGCGGCGAGAGGGTGTGGTCCTTGCCGTCGATCGCGATGCCGACCTCCCGCCCCTCGTCGACCGCGGCGGCGACGTGGGCCGCGTCGAGCGACTCCACCGCCGCGGCGACCTGCGGCATCAGCTTCCCGAACCGCGGCCCCAGGGCCCGGTAATCGGGACGCACGCGGTAGCTGACCAGCTCCGACTGCTCGCTGACGAAGTCCAGCTCCTTGACGTTCAGCTCCGCCTTGACGAGATCGGCCTGGGCCTCGATCGCGGCACGCTCGGCCTCGGTGGCGACGATCACCGCCCGCCGCAGTGGCTGGCGGACCTTTGCCTTTGCCTGGGCGCGGGCGGCGCGGCCCAGCTCCACCGTGCGGCGCACCGCCTCCATTCCCGCCTCCAGCTCGACGTCGACCAGCGACGGGTCGACCTTCGGAAAGTCACACAGGTGCACCGAGTCGGGCGCCTCGCCGAAGTCCCCGGCCTCCCCGCCGACGAGGTTCGTGTAGAGCTCGTCGGCGACAAATGGCGTGAACGGGGCGAGCAGCTTCGCGGTCTCGACGAGGCAGTACCGCAGGGTCGCGAACGCGTTGCGGTCGCCCTCCCAGAAGCGCCGTCGCGAGAGCCGCACGTACCAGTTCGAGAGCTCGTCCACGTAGGCGGCGATCGCCTGACCGGAGAGCGTGGTGTCGAAGTCGTCGAGCCTTTCGCGCACCACCTCGATCGTGTGCTGGAGTCGCGACACGGCCCAGCGGTCGAGCGCGGTCGCGTGCCCTGCGTGCGTCTCGCCGTGGGGATGCGCGCCGTGCCGGAAGTCGTCGGGCCCGAGCCCGTCGGTGTTCGCGTAGAGGACCCAGAAGCCATAGGTGTTCCAGAGCGTGAGCAGGAACTGGCGCACAGCCTCGCCGACGGTGTCGGCACTGAACCGATACCCGGTCCAGGGCTGCTGGGAGGCGAAGTAGTACCAGCGAAACGCGTCGGCGCCGTGGCGATCGATCACGTCAGCGGGCTCGACCACGTTGCCGCGGCTCTTCGACATCTTCTGGCCCTCGGGGTCGAGGATCAGCCCCAGACAGACGCAGTTGAGGTAGCTGGGCCCCTCGAAGAGAAGAGTCGAGATCGCGTGCAGGGTGTAGAACCAGCCGCGGGTCTGATCAATCGCCTCGCAGATGAAGTCGGCCGGGAAGCGCTCCTCGAAGAGCTCGGAGTTCTCGAACGGGTGATGAAACTGCGCGAACGGCATCGACCCCGAGTCGAACCAGGCGTCGATCACGGCCGGCGTGCGGCGCATCGTCCCCTCGCAGCCCTCGGCCTCGCAGGCCCATGCCACCTCGTCGATGTATGGACGGTGGAGGTCGTCGGGTAGCTCGACGCCTTGGTCGCGCAGGTCGGCGATCGAGCCGGCGCAGAAGCGCTCCTCGCAGCCCGCCGAGTCGCACTCCCAGATCGGCAGCGGGGTGCCCCAGTAGCGATCGCGCGACAGCGCCCAGTCGACGTTGTTCTCCAGCCACTTGCCGAAGCGGCCATGCTTGATGTGGTCCGGGTACCAATTGATTTTCTCGTTGCCGGCCAGCAGCCCGTCGCGAACGTCGGTGGTGCGGACGTACCAACTCGACTTCGCGTAGTACAGAAGCGGCGTGTCGCAGCGCCAGCAGTGCGGATATGCGTGCAGGTAGGTCTCGGCGCGCAGCAGGCGCCCCTTCTCCTTCAACGCCGCGACGATGTCGGGATCGGCCTCCTTGACGAAGCGGCCGCTGAAGTCGGTGATCCGCTCGTCGAAGCGGCCCCGCGGGTCGACCGGGTTCTGCAGGGTGATTCCGTACTGCTCTCCGAGCCGGAAGTCGTCCTCTCCGAAGGCGATCGCGGTGTGCACCAAACCGGTTCCCTCCTCGGTGGAGACGAAGTCGCCCAGAAGCACGGTGTGGCCGCGCGGCCCATGTTCGGTGATGTAGTCGAAGGGCGGCTCGTAGGCGACACCGGAGAGATCGGAGCCCGGGAAACGATCGAGCACCTCCGCGTCTTCGCCGAGCACCTTCTCGACCAATCCCTCGGCCAGCACCAGGACTTCACTGCCCGACCCCTCCTCCGCTTCGCGTCCGGGGGCGTCGGGGTTCGGGACAAGCACCCTTGCGTAGGTGATCTCCTCGCCGGCGGCGATCGCCGCGTTGGTGATCAGGGTCCAGGGCGTGGTGGTCCAGATGAGGAGCGAATCGCCATCTTCAAGCGGGGCGCCGGTACCTCGTTCCTCGTTCCTCGTTCCTCGGACCGGCATGCGGACGTAGACGCTGGGGTCCTCGACGTCGTGGTAGCCGAGCGCCACCTCGTGTGAGGAGAGCGCCGTGCCGTCGCGCGGGCAGTAGGGGACGACCTTGTAGGCCTCATACAGTCGCCCGTCGTCCCAGATCCGCCGCAGCGCCCACCAGACCGACTCGATGTAGTCGTTGTCCAGGGTCACGTAGGCGTCGTCGAGGTCGATCCAGAAGCCGATCCGCTCGGTCAGCTCGCGCCAGTCGTCGACGTAGCGGAACACCGACTCGCGGCAGCGCTGGTTGAACTCCGCGATCCCGAAGGCGTCGATCTCCTCCTTGGAGGAGATGCCCAGCTCGCGCTCGACCTCGAGCTCGACCGGGAGCCCGTGGCAATCCCAGCCAGCTTTGCGCGGCACTCGGTAGCCGCACATCGTCTTGTAGCGGGGGTAGATGTCTTTGAAGACCCGCGCCAGCACGTGATGGGAGCCGGGGCGGCCGTTGGCGGTCGGTGGGCCCTCGTAGAAGCTCCAGGTCTCGGCACCCTCGCGGTTGGCCAGCGAGCGCGCGAACACGTCGCGCTCGCGCCATCGGTCGAGCACCCCCAGCTCGAGCTCGGGGAACGACTGCTTGGGGTCGACGGGGCGAAAGCCGGACATCAGCGGCGGATTCTCTCAATCGCTTCTAGGCGCGTCGTTGCAAGACCGCGGGTGTTATCGCTCAAGATGCCTTCGCTGCGTTCCGATTGGAACCTCAGCAAGCGTGTGATGGCTCGGCCTCGTCCGACACACAGGTCCCGGCGACTGGCGCTGGCGCTGATCGCGACGGCGTTGGCCGCTGCTGCCTTCGCGACCCCCGGCGCCGCCGCCCCGGCGCCGATCTACCACACCAATCACCGGTCCGGCAGGATCGTCCCCGTGGGGCCGGCGATCCCGCACGCGGACGGGGTGATGGTCGACCGGAGGATCGTCAACGACCTTCGCTACCTGGCTCAGAACTACCCGATCTACGTCGTCGAGGGCTACGCGGGCCCACTGGCCGGCGTCGGACAGGTCGGCTGCCGCAAGTGCCATGTCAAGCACTCGGACCACTACAACGGGCTCGCGGTCGACATCGTTCCCCTGAATTGGGACGGCCGGGGCTGCGACAGCAGCTGGAAGCCGGTGACGCGACTAGCGCACTGGGCCGAGCCGCGCCAGAACCGACCCCGCCTGCCGTTTCGCTGGGTCGGCTACAACGGCGACGTCAATCACGGCTGTGGCAATCACCTGCACCTCTCCTGGGACCACGCGTCCGCGAAGCCGTTCGCGATCGCCGATTGGGTGACCGTGTTCGACGTCCCCGTGCAACCCGTGCAGCCGGTCGAGCCGACGCCTCCGCCGCCGCCCGAGCCTGTGCCGCCGGTTCCCCCCACGAGCAGGGAAGACGTCCTCGGGTTCTAGGATCAGTGGGTGCGTCGCTCAGCGCCCCTCGTCCTGATCGTCGTCCTGGCGGGGGTCGGCTGCGGATCGGCCGACCAGGACAAGACGCCCGCCGCCTGTCTGGACGGAGCCCGGGGTTTCGCCTCCGCCCTGCGCGCCGCCCCCGGGGACGTTCGGCTGGCAGGCAACGTGCCGATCAGCGACTGCCTGGTCGAGAACCAGAGAGTCGGCGACCTGGCCAACGTCGGCGCCACGCTGGTCAAGCTGAGCACCACCCTGAACGCCGCCGCGCGCCAGGACCCCGGCGGCCCGCCGACCGTGCAGCTCGGATACCTGGTCGGGGCGGTGGCAAAGGGTGCCTCGGAGACCGCGGGGATTCACGCCGAGCTGTTGCGCCGGGTGCAGGCGGCGGCCCTATACGACCCCGCCGGCAAGCCTCCACCGGAGCCCTTCGATCACACATATAAGAAGGGATACGCTGCCGGACAGGACCATGGCTAGCGCCCAGGACACCACCGACGAGCAGCTCTGGGGCGCCGAGACGACGAAGGCGGTCGAGAACTTTCCCGTATCCGGTGAGCGGGTACCGCTTCCCGTCGTCCACTGGCTGGGGCGGATCAAGGCCGCGGCCGCGCGCGTCAACGCTGAGCTCGGGGAGCTCGACCCCGGAATCGCCGAGCGAATCGCGGCCGCCGGCGACGCCGTTGCGGCGGGGGAGCACGACGAGCAGTTTCCGGTCGACGTCTTCCAGACCGGCTCGGGCACGTCTTCGAACATGAACGCCAACGAGGTGATGGCGGAGCTGGCCGGCGACGAGGCACACCCCAACGACCACGTCAACATGGGCCAGTCCTCCAACGACGTCTTTCCCTCCGCGGTCCATCTGGCGGCACTGGACCAGGTGAGCCGCGACCTGCTGCCGGCGCTCGACGGTCTTTGCGAGGCGCTGGCGCGCAAGGCGGAGGAGTTCGACGACGTGGTGAAGGCCGGGCGCACGCACCTGATGGACGCGGTGCCGGTGACCCTCGGGCAGGAGTTCGGCGGCTACGCGGCGCAGGTTCGCCTCGGGGCCGAGCGGGTTCGCGGGACCCTGGGGCGGGTCGGCCAGATCCCGCTCGGTGGCACCGCGACGGGCACCGGGCTCAACACCCACCCCGAGTTCGCCGAAAAGGTGCGCCGCAAGCTGGCCGAGGACAGCGGCCTGGAGATCTCAACCCCGCTCGACCCCTTCGAGGCGCAGGGCAATCGCGACGCGCTGGTCGAGCTTTCTGGAGCGCTGAAGGTTGTCGCGGTCTCGCTGACCAAAATCGCCAACGACCTGGCGCTGATGGGCTCCGGCCCCCGCGCCGGGCTGGCCGAGATCAAGCTGCCGGCGCTCCAGAAGGGCTCCTCGATCATGCCCGGCAAGGTCAACCCGGTGATCTGCGAGGTGGCGATCCAGGTCGGGGCGCAGGTGATCGGCAACGACGCCGCGATCACGATCGCCGGCAGTCAGGGGCAGTTCGAGCTCAACGTGCGGGTGCCGTTGATCGCCCGCAACCTGCTCGACTCGATCAAGCTGCTCGCCTCTGCCTCACGTCTGCTGGACGAGAAATGCGTAGCCGGGATCGAGGCCGATCGCGAGGTGAACGAGCGTCACGCGGAGGCGACGCTGGCGACGGCGACGGCGCTCAACCCCCACATCGGCTACGACCGGGCAGCGGAGATCGTCAAGGCCGCCCATGAGTCGGGGCGCCCGCTGCGCGACGTCGCCCGCGAGATGGGAGTCGAGGAGGAGATCCTCGAGCAGGCGCTCGACCACGAGCGCATGGCGAAGCCGCACGAGTAGCTTTGCGCCCTAGACGCTGACGGTGCCGACCATGCTCCGCGCCTCCGGTGCCGACTGTCCCAGCCGGTCATCGCAATCCTAGCCCTGGAAGGTGACGAAGCGCTGCTCGGTCAGCTCGCGGACCGAGTAGGCGGGGCCCTCGCGGGTGTTGCCGGAGTCCTTGACGCCCCCGTATGGCTGTTGGTCGGCGCGGAAGGTCGGCACCTCGTTGACCAGCACGGCGCCGAACTCGAGCGTCTCGCCGGCCTTGATGCCCCGCCCGACGTCGCGGGTGAAGACGCCGGCCTGGAGCCCGAACTTGGAGTCGTTCGCCATCCGCAACGCCTCGTCGAAGTCACTGAAGCGCGAGATCGTGGCGACGGGGCCGAAGATCTCCTCGTGCCAGACCTTGACCTCGGTCGACGGGTTGGCGATCACCGTCGGCGCCAGGCAGCGGTCCTCGTCGACCAGCTCGCCGCCGGTCAAGACCTCGGCCCCGGCCGTCGCCGCCTCGTCGATCCATTCCTTGACCCGGTCGCGGTCGCCGGGGGAGATCAGCGGCCCAACGTCGGTCTGTGAGTCGAGCGGATCGCCGACCACCAGGCTCTCGGCGTTGGCGACGAAGCGCTCGGTGAAGTCGTCGGCGATCGCGTCGTGCAGCAGGACCCGCTGGATCGAGATGCAGCTCTGGCCGGCGTGCGAGAAGGCGTGAAGCTGGGCCTTGTCGGCGGCCGTCTCCCAGTCACCGTCCTCGTTGACGATCAGCGGCGCGTTGGAGCCCAGCTCCAGATTGACCTTTTTGTGGGGGACGCGGGCGCGGATGTCCCAGCCGACCTGCGCCGAGCCGGTGAAGGTGATCGCGCGGGTCAGCTCGTGCTCGACTATCGCGTTGCCAACCTCGCGGCCGGGGCCGCAGACGACGTTGAGCCACCCGTCAGGGACTCCGGCCTCAGTGAGGATCTCGGCCAGCTTGATCGCCGAGATCGGAGTCTGGCCGGCCGGCTTGAGGACGACCGCGTTTCCCGCGGCGAGCGCCGGGCCGAGCTTGTGGGCGACGAGGTTGAGAGGGAAGTTGAAGGGGCTGATCGCCCCGACGACTCCATAGGGCACCCGGATGACGACCCCGAGCTTGCCGACCCCGGTCGCCGAGGCATCCATCGGCACCGTCTCGCCGGTCAGCTTGCGCGCCTCGACCGCGGAGAAGATCAGCGTGTCGACGCAGCGCTTCGCCTCCACGGTCGCCGTCTTCAGCGGCTTTCCGGCCTCGGCGGCGATCGTCAGCGCCAGGTCGTCGACGCGGTCGGCGACGATCCGCGCCGCGCGGTCGAGGACCGCGGCGCGCTCATGGCGGGGGAACTCGGCCGCTTCGAAGGCTTCGTGGGCGGCACCAGCGGCGCGGTCGACCAGCGCCGCGTCGCCGACCGGGACCCGCCCGACGACGGTGCCGTCGTAGGGGCTTTTGACCTCGGCCCACTCGCCCATCTCGAGCCACTCTCCGGCGACCAGAAGCTTGTGGTCGGTTGCCTGAACGGTCTCCGTTGCCACGCCACATCCAGGGTAGCCAACGCCGCCCAGCGGCTCCTCCCGCGGCGGTCAATCCGCACGCCGAGCACCGGCCCAGACGTCCAGATCGGGGAGGGCGATACTTACGCCCATCGAACCTGTTGGGAGCAGGGATGAAGGCGCTGATCGACAGGGGACAGAAGATTGCGGCGGCCGCGCTGACCGGGGCGGCGCTGCTCGCCTGCGGAATCGCTCCGTCCCCGGCCGGCGCCCAGCCGACCTGGACCGTCACCGGCCACGGCTTCGGCCACGGGGTCGGGATGAGCCAGTACGGGGCCTACGGCTACGCCCTGCACGGCCAGGACTACCGCTTCATCCTCGCCCACTACTTTCAGGGAACGACGATCGGCACGGCGCCGCCGGGCAAGGTCCGGGTGCTGCTGACGATCGCCCACCGCGACGTCAGCTTCAAGAAGGCCACGTCGGCCTGTGGGCGCACCCTCAATCCCACGCTTTCCTACCGGGCTCACCTCAACGGCGGGTCCGTACAACTGCTCTCCGCCAGCGGTCGGGTGATGACCAGCTGCGGCGCGAAGCTGCGCGCGACCGGACACGGCCGCGTGCGAATCAAGGGCAACGGTTCCTACCGCGGAGCGCTGGTCGCGGTGCCGACCGGCAGCCGTAGGTCGCTGAACGTTGTCAACGCGCTCAACGTCGACAAGTACGTGCAGGGAGTGATCGCCGGCGAGATGCCGTCCTCATGGCCGATCGACGCGCTGAAGGCGCAGGCGGTCGCGGCACGCTCCTACGCCCTCACCGGCACCGTGCGCGGTAGAGGGTTCAACGTCTACGACGACACCCGCAGCCAGGTCTACAAGGGGATCGCCGCTGAAACCGCGGCGACCAACAAGGCGGCGATCGCGACCAAGGGCCAGGTCGTCATGTACGGCGGGCAGATCGCGCGCACCTACTACTCGGCGAGCTCCGGTGGGCAGACCGAGAGCATCCAGTTCGGGTTCCCGGGCTCGGCACCGGTCCCCTACCTGGTCGGAGTCGACGACCCCTACGACACGACATCGCCGCTTCACACCTGGCGCAAGACCTTCAGCCAAAGCAAGATCGAGGCGAAGCTGGGCCCCTTCTTGAAGGGGAGCCTCCAGGACATCCAGATCACCAAGACCGGCGTATCGCCGCGAATCGTCTCCGCCGACGTCGTCGGCAGCGGCGGCACCACGAAGGTCACTGGCTCGGACCTCGAATCGGCGCTCGGTGGCTACTCGACCTGGATGACCTTCAGCAACAGCGGCGCTCAGCCGCCCGCCGGTGGCCAGGGAACCGGCGGTCAGCCGTCCGGATAGGGCTGGACCGGAGCGGCTAGCGCCGGTAGCGGGCGAGCGCGAAGCTTGTGCTTGTCTTGCCGAAGAGAGTCCCGCCGACGACCACCTTGCCATCAGGCTGGACTACCACCCCGTCCGGGAAGGCGTCTGAACCAATGCGCGTGACGACGATCCCGTTGCGCCCGAAGCTCGGATCGGGGCTTCCGTCGTGGCGGTATCGGACCACGGCGAATGCATGAGGTGCGCTCCCCCTCTTCCTGGGTCCGACCTCGACGTCACCGGCGACGACAATGTGTCCGTTCCAGAGTGCAAGATCGAGGGCGTCGCCCCGGGGGCGCACCTGCGTCTTCACCAGGCCATCGCCGTTCCCAAAGCTACGATCCACGGCTCCGTCCGATAGATAGCGGGCGACGAAGAACCCTTTTCGGCCTTCTCGCTTGCCGTGCCGGTCGGCTCCGGCGACGACAATGCGGCCGTCCGGCTGCACCCTCACGGCATAGAGAAATGAGGACTCGCCGATCTTTGCGCGAACCACCCCGGTTCCCTTGTGGCCGAAGGCGCGGTCGCGCACTCCGTTGGGGGTCAGGCGCACTAGATAGGGCTGTTGCTCGCCATTTCTGCCGTATGCGTCTCCGACCGCCACCGCCTTGTCGTCGTTCTGAATCGCAACCGACGTGAGCTCGATATAGGAGCCGTAAGGAGGTGGCAAACCCACACGGCCGTTTCTGCCGTAGCTGCGATCAAGCTCCCCCGACGGCAGAAATCGGGCCAGCAGGGGCGAGTCGGTCGGGTCCGGGGCGCGTCCGCCCGAAACGATGATGCGGCCGTCGTCTTGGATAGCCATGCCGCCCCCGCCGAAGACACTCTCGACGACGCCATCCCCGTCGAAGGTCGGATCCAGCGTTCCGTCTGGGAGATAGCGAGCCAGGGCGAACTCGTCGAAGAGTCCGTACACGATGCCCGCCACGACAATCTTGCCATCGGGCTGGAGAGCGACTTTGCTGGCGTATGCCTCGAGATTGCTGTTGTCGTCCGGATTCTTGTCGTCATTGCCTATGTCGGTCGAGACGATCCCGTCGCCACCGAAAGTTGGATCCAGCCTGCCATCGGAGCGATAGGCAGCGAGGGCGAATTTACGGTCGCTTCCCCCGACCGCCACTATTCGTCCCCCCGGCAGCGCGGCGATGTCGTCGATATCGCCACCCGGTGGTCCTGTGGTGACTACGCCGGCTTCGCCGAATGACGGATCCAACGTGCCACCGTGCCCGGCTATCGCCGAAGCGGCGAGGCATACGACCACTAAGAGGCTCCCGGTGATGGAAGCCGGGACGATCCGGCAACGGCGTGTCCCGAACCTCTGCTCCCACGCATCACCCATCCGACCCTCCCATCATTAGAGCCAACCGGCCCCTCAGTTTGCTCAACAGGTCGGATCCTCGAAAGGCTCGGTCGGCGGCGGTCAGCCGACCGGAACCGGCGGCGGTCAGCCGTCCGGATAGGGCTGGATCGGGATGCCGTGGTCGGTCTCGCGCATCCCGAACTCGTAGGCGCCTCCGCCGGTGAGGCTGAGGCGGCGCGGAGACTGTCCCTTTCGCTCGATCATCAGCTCGAGGTCGGCGATCGAGCAGTTGACGACGTTGTGCTCGGGACCCTTGGGGTCCGCGTAGACCCAGCCGACGAAGTCCTTGGCCGGGGCGGCGATCCAGCCCCGCACCTCGAGGTCCTCGCCCGGCAGCACGAACTCGCAGGTGGTCGAGGTCTCGGAGATCTTCGAGGCCCGGATGCGGCCCAAGCCGCCGAGCCGGTGCGACTCGCCGTCGAGCACCAGCATCCCGGCGGCGATCCAGGGGGAGCTGAACGGCCCCAGCTTGATCCGCGCGGCGCCGGCGTCGAAGTAGGTCTCGCCGTCGCCGTCGAAGCCGGTGCCCTCGAGCCACACCCAGCGCTCCGCGTGCTCGCTTCCCCAGTTGTGGCCGATCATCCCCGGCCAGCCAGCGATCTCGAGCTTCTCGCCATCCACCTGCATCGTGCCGCCGAAGCGCGCGTCGGGATACGGCGCCTCGAACTTGGTGCGCGGGATGCGCGCGTCGTAGAGCCGGTCCGAGGGCAGGTAGCGGCAGGGCTCGGCAGTCCCCTCGAAGGCAAGTTCCCATGACGCCGACAGCACGTCGGTCTGGATCGACCCGTTTGCCCGGCCGGGGCCGATCTCGGCGTCGGCGATGCGGATCCAGGATCCCTCGGGAGAGCTGAGCTCGGCCGCGGGGACGGTGATCTTGGTGGCGCGCGGCCCGGCCGAATCGGCGTCGAAGAGCGTGAACCAAATCGAGCCCTTGGGGTCCTGCCCGGGGTGCTTGTGGACCGTGTGGCGGATCCAGATTCCCCGCCCGCCGCCCGGGCGGCAGGCCTTTATGTAGAAGCTCTCGTAGTGGCCGGCTCGCTCGCCGACCTCGGGGAACCGGGGTCGTTCCATCGCGGGCAAACTAACATCGGGCCCGGGGTATGGACGAGAGCGGGCTGACGCGCAGGAAACTGCTTGGCGGAGCCGCCGCGGGCGCGGCGGGCCTTGTGCTGGAGAGCAATCCGGCGCTGGCGCGGCGCCGGCGGCATCGCCATCACGTCGTGCACCGTCACGCCGACGTGATCGTCGTCGGAGCCGGGTTGGCGGGGCTGAACGCGGCGCACCAGATACACAAGGCGGGGCGCTCGGTCCTCGTGCTCGAGGCCCGCAATCGGGTCGGGGGCCGGATCCTCAACGAGCAGCTGGGCAACGGCGTCATCAGCGAGGTCGGGGGCGAGTTCATCGGCCCCACCCAAGACCACATCGCGGCGCTTGCGGCCGAGGTCGGAGTCGGCACCTTCAAGACCTACGACGACGGCGACGACGTCTACTACGCGGACGGGATGCGCAGCACCTACAGCGACAAGAGCGTCACCGGGACAGCGCCGCTGGACCCCACGATCCTCCCCGAGCTGATTCTGCTCACCCAACGCCTGGACCAGATGGCAACACAGATTCCCATCGACCAGCCCTGGAATGCGGCCAACGCCGCCCAGTGGGACAGCCAGAACTTTCAGGAATTCATCGACGCGAACGTGATCAGCCCGCGGCTGAAGAAGCTTGTCTCGGTGTTCACCCAGGCGGCCCTGGGGGCCGAGCCACGCGAGTTCTCGCTTCTGTTCACGCTCTTCTACATCGCCGCGGCCGGGAACGAGTCCACCCCGGGAACGATCGAGCGCCTCTTCGACACCCCAGGCGGCGCCCAGGAGAGCCGTTTCATCGGCGGCTCGCAGCTGGTTCCGATCCGGGTCGCCCAGCAGCTCGGAAAACGGGTGATGCTGAAGCGCCCGGTCCACAGCATCGTCCAGTCACCGCACGGAGGCGTGACCGTGCACGCGCGCCGCCTCGTGGCCAAGGCGCATCGTGTCATCGTCGCCGTCCCGCCTGTCCTCGCCGGGCGCATCGAGTACCACCCGGCGATGCCGGGGGATCGCGACCAGCTCACCCAGCGCTTCCCGCAGGGGACGCTGATCAAGTGCGAGGCCGTCTACGACCGCCCGTTCTGGCGTGACGCGGGCCTCACCGGTCAGACGGTGAGCATCAACGGCCCGGCCTACGTCACCTTCGACAACTCGCCCCCGAACGGGACGCCGGGCATCCTCTTCGGGTTCGTCGGTGGCGACGACGCGCGCGCTTTCAGGACCAAGAGCGCATCCGAGCGCCAGAGCGAGATCCTCGGCTGCTTCAACAACTACTACGGCTCCCAGGCTCTGCATCCGACCCGTTACTTCGAGCAGGACTGGACGCAGGAGGTCTGGACCCGAGGATGCCCGGTTGCCTTCACGCCCCCCGGGGCCCTGACCGCCTACGGCAAAGCGCTGCGTGAGCCGGTCGGGCGCATCCACTGGGCAGGCACCGAGACCTCGACCTACTGGAACGGCTACATGGACGGCGCCGTGCGCTCAGGTGAGCGCGCCGCGTCCGAGGTGCTCGCGCTGCTGCCGCCGCCGAAGCACAGGCACCGGCACCACCATCACCACCACAAGCACCCGACCGCCTAGGCGCCTGCGGGCTAGGTCTTGATCGTCACCACGTCGCCGTCGGCGACCGCGTAGCCGCGGCCCTCGATCCGCAGCAGGCCCCGTTCCTGCGCCCCGGCGTATCCGCCCGCCTCGACGAGGCGGTCCCAGGCGATCACCTCGGCCTTGACGAAGTCGCGCTGGAAATCGGTGTGCACCTTGGCGGCGGCGTCGAGGACGGTACTGCCCTTGCGCAGGCTGCGCGCGGTCGCCTCCTTTCCGCGGTCGGCGGTGAAGAAGGTGATCAGGCCGAGCAGCTCGTAGGCGGCCCGCACGACTCGCGAAAGCCCCGGCTCGCCGATCCCGAGCTGGTCCCGCATCTCCTCCGCCTCGGAGCCCTCGAGCTCCGCCAGCTCGCATTCGATGCGGGCGCTGATCGCGACCGCGGTAGCGCCGGCGCCGGCCGCGTGCGCGGCCAGGGCGTCGGGGACCGCCGCCTCGCCTTCGTCCACGTTGGCGACGTAGAGGACCGGCTTGGAGGTCAGGGCCGCGAGCTTGCGGGGGCCGTCCGCAGCCGCTTCGGGTACCGGGACCGAGCGGGCCGGCCTCCCCTCAGCGAGCGCCTCACGCACCTGGCCCAGCCACTTATGCTCGGCGATCGCCTCCAGCTCGCCGGAGCGCGCCTGCTTGACGACACGCTCGAGGCGGCGCTCGGTTTGCTCGAGGTCGGCCAGAAGCAACTCGGTCTCGATCGTCTCGGCGTCGGCGAGCGGGTCCACGCGCCCGTCGGGGTGCGGCACGCGGGTGTCGGCGTGACAGCGGACGACGTGGCAGATCGCATCGGTCTCGCGGATCGCCGCCAGAAACTGATTCCCGAGCCCCTCCCCCTCCGAAGCGCCGCGAACGAGCCCGGCGATGTCGTCGAACTCGATCGTCTCTGGGACCGTCTCGGAGCTGCCGAGGGTCGCAGCGATCTGGTCGAGGCGTGGATCTGGAACCGCGGCGATCGCGACGTTCGGCTCCACGGTCGTGAACGGGTACTCGCCGGTCTGGGCGCCAGCCTGCGTGAGAGCGTTGAAGAGGGTCGACTTGCCGGCGTTTGGCATCCCGACGATGCCGACCTTCATCAACTGCGACCGCCCTCCCGGCCGGGATCGTCGTCGAGCCCGGGCACGAGGCGGCCGAGCGCCACCCCGAGAGCCGCGCCGACGACGATGTCGCTCGGGTAGTGCATCCCGAGGTAGGGACGGGTGAGCGCCATCGCCGTCGCCCCCACGTAGAGGATCCGGCCGCGCCGCGGCGCGATCCGCGACATCGCGGTCGCCGAGGCGAATGCGGCGGTCGAGTGCGCGGACGGCATCGAGAGAGAGCTGGGGGCGCCCCCTAGCGGCGGCAGCCCCTGGAGCTTTGGGCGCCGGCGCCGTGTGATCAGCTTGACGCCGTAATTGACCCCGATCGCGCTCGGCGCAAGTGCCGCCGCGGTCATCCAGCGGCGGCGACGGGGCGGGTCGAAGGCGGCGGCGGTGAGACCGATCGCGGCCCAGATCGCGCCGTACTCGCCGCTGCGGGCGATCGCCTTGGCAGCGCCCTCGACGGCGGGCGGGTGCCCGCGGGTGCGCATGAAGCGCAGAAGTGCGAGATCGGGGTTCGGCATAGGAATCGGTTCGCGATCGGCCCGGCATGATGCTCTCTGTCTGGGCCTGGCGCTCCCGGCGGGCCAGAATAGGCAGTAAGGACCGGATACCCAATATGCACCGCCGCGGCGGGGCGCGGTATTGCGCGCCCCGCCTCCCTGTGGTAGGGATTACGGTTGCTAAGGGGGGATTGGCGTAAACAGTGCCAGCGATTGACCGCAAAGCAAGGACGCTCCGCCGGCGGATCGGTTCGGTTCTGCTCGCAGCCGCTGCCCTGTTCCTGGCCGCGGCCTCTCCGGCGGCCGCACGCGTGCTGCTGGTCGCCCAGTCGCACGGCCCGATCGGCTGGTTCGACCACCACAACTCGGCCCCGTTCCACACGATCCAGTCCGCCGTCGACGCCGCCCATCCGGGCGACTGGATCCTGATCGCGCCGGGCGACTACCACGAGCGCGGCGACTATACGACCCAGAAACCGCCCGGCCACACGGCCTGGGCCGGGGTGTGGATCACGACCCCGAACATCCACCTTCGCGGCCTGGACCGAAACGGCGTCGTCGTCGATGGCACCAAGCCGGGCTCGCCGAAGTGCTCATCCGCGGCCAAGGACCAGGACTTCGGACCGATCGGCCCTGACGGGACCCCGCTGGGCCGTAACGGCGTCGAGGTCTACAAGGCCAGCGGCGTCACGGTGGAGAACCTCACTGTCTGCAACTTCCTCGACGGCTCCGGGAGGCGGCGGCAACCAGATCTGGTTCAACGGCGGCGACGGCAGCGGCCAGATCGGCATGGGCTCCTTCGCCGCGCGCTGGCTCTCGACGACCTCGACCTTCTACGGCGGCTCCGACGCGCCGGCGGGCAGCTACGGGCTCTTCTCCTCGAACTCCAAGGGGCCGGGGATCTTCGACCAGACCTACGCCAGCAACATGAACGATGCCAGCTACTACATCGGCGCCTGCCCCGACTGCAACCAGGTGATCGACCACGCGCATGCCGAAGGCAGTGCGCTTGGCTACTCGGGCACCAACTCCGGCGGCCATCTGGTGATCGAGAACTCCGAGTGGGACCGCAACAACACGGGGATCGTCACCAACTCGCAGAACAATGATGACGCGCCCTCCCCGCAGGTCGGGCTCTGCCCGGGCAGCACGACGAGATCGTGCACCGTCTTCCGTCACAACTGGGTGCACGACAACAACAACCCCAATGTCCCCAGCGCCGGCAGCGCCTCGCTGGGCCCGCCAGGCGGTGGGATCGTGATCTCCGGCGGGCGCTTCGACACGGTGACCCAGAACCTGATCACCCACAACGGCTCCTGGGGGATCCTGCTCGCCCCGTTCCCGGACGCGACGTCCGACCCGCTCGACACGCCCTCCCACTGCCAGGGCGGCACGCTCAACTACGTCGTCCCCTGCTACTACGACGACTGGGGCAACGAGGTCTCCAACAACGCGATGGCCGGCAACGGGTTCTTCGGCAACCCGACCAACGGCGACCTGGGCGAGATCTCCGACCCGGAGAACCCCGGCAACTGCTGGCACGGGAACTTCCGACTCTTCGGCGGCACGGTGACCAGCGCGCCGGGGGTACTCCAGGTCACCCACGCACAATGCGGCGTGCCCAACCAGGGGGCCAGCCTCGCGGACCCGCTCACCGCCCAGGTGATCTGCGCCACGCAGGCCTTCGGGCCCTGTCCCCCGACGCCGGGGATGGACTACCCGCGCCCGACCAACGTGAAGATGCTGCCCCTGCCGCGCCAGCGCACGATGCACTTCCCCTGCTTCGGCGTTCCATCGAACTCGTGGTGCCGCTTCCCGGGCCTGTTCGGCCTTCTGAACCGCTTCAGGCACTGAGGTGTCCGGCCGCCGATCGCGGCCCTCCCTCACAATGAACCTCATGGAGGTATCGACCGAGCGCCACATGGTCCCCGGCTACCGGCATCTGCCGGGCCATCACTGCGGCTCGACCGCGTTGCGCAACCTGCTCGGCTTCCACGGCGTCAAGCTGAGCGAGGAAATGGCGTTCGGGCTCGGCGCCGGCGCCTGCTTCTACTACCTGGCGCTGGAGGAGGCCTCGCCGACGCGCTGGTTCAACGGCCGCACCGCGCAGCTCGAGCAGAGCTTCCTCGAGCTGACCGGCACGCCGATGAGGCTCGACACCTACGACGATCCCGATGCCGCCTGGGACGCGGCCCGCGCCAGCGTCGACGCCGGACGCCCGGCGCTTCTGCTCACCGACCTCTACTACCTCGACCACTACGGCAAGTCGGCCCACTTCCCCGGCCACGCCGTCGTGCTCGCCGGATACGACGACGACTTCGTCTACCTCTCCGACACCGGCTTCGAGGAGCTCCAGGCCTGCAAGATCGAGAGCCTGCGCGAGGCCCGCCACGGCAATCACCCCGCCTTCCCGCTCAAAGGCCACATGTTCACGGTGCCCGACGGGATCGACGCCGAGCGGCTCCGCCACGCGGCGCCGGCGGCGATCGAGCGAGCGGCGAAGGAGATGATCGAGCCGAGCTTCGGCAACTTCGCCGGCCTGCCGGCACTGCGCCGGTTCGCCGCCGAAACCGAGGGCTGGTCCAGGGAGGCAAAGGACTGGCAATGGTGCGCCCGCTTCGGCTACCAGGTGATCGAGCGGCGGGGCACGGGCGGCGGCAACTTCCGGCTCATGTATTCACGTTTTCTCGAAGAGGCCGGCAATGAGGAGGGGGCCAGCCGGGCCGGCGATGCGGCGGCCAACTGGACCGCGCTGGCGGCCGCCTTCCGCGAGGCCAGCGAGCAGGACGAGCCCGACACGAAGACGTGGAGCACGATCGGCGAGCTGAGCGAAAAGGTGCTGGTCAGCGAAGAAGCGCTCTGGAGCCGCCTCGCCGAGGCTGGTTAGCCCGCCGTGGCGGGCGCTTCCGCTTGCGGCCGGCCGGCGGCGAAGCGGGCGAAGTACGCGAACCAATTGCCCGAGCGCTCCTCGAGGCGCAGCGCGGCGTCCCCGCATTGGTCCTGGAGCGAGCTAAAGGTCGTGAAGTGCGGGTCGCCGAACAGCTCGCCGACGACCAGCCGCCCTCCGGGGCGCAGGACGCGCTCGATCTCGCCCAGCGCCGCGGCGCGGTCGGGGATCTCGCCCAGCACCGCGGCCAGGACGACGGCGTCGATCGAGTCGTCCTCGAACGGAAGGTCGGTCGCGTCGCCCTGGGTGGCGACGACGTTGGCGAGCTCGCGTTCGCTCGCGCGCCCCATCGTGTGGTCGAGGAACTCCCGCTGGATGTCGAAGATCTCAACGGTTCCCTTGGGACCGACCCAGTCGGCCATGTCAAGGGTGTAGTAGCCGGTGCCGGGGCCGATCTCGAGAATCCGCTCGCCGGGTTGCGGCGCCAGCACCTGTCGCAGTCGATTGCGGGTGATACCCGGATGCGGCGCCTCGACCCAGAACTTCTGGCCGTAAGGACAAGCGGAGGGGTTCTTGCGCCACCAGAGAGCTCCCGCAACGGTTCCCAGGCCGGCCAGCAGGAAGAGGTTCCGCGCCCGCATCAGGACTCGGTGATGAAGCCGACCTTGTGCTCGCCGGAGTCGAGCTTCACGTAGGCCACCTTTGCCAGGTCGAGAGCCACGTCGCCATCCTCCGTCTCGAGGTCGTGCCAGCCCGAGTTGCCGTCCAGCCCCTTGCGCAGCCTCTTCAGCGAGCCCTCCTCCATCCGCACGCTCAGCACCTGGCCGCCGATGAAGCCGATGTCGACGCGCAGGGCGGCCATCAGTGGGCGGCCTCCACGATCTCTGTCAGCACGCTGCCGGTCGAGCGCGGGTGGACGAAGGCGACGCGGCTGCCGCGGATCCCGACCCGTGCCTCGGAGTCGATCAGCTCGACCCCTGCCTCGCTGAGCGAAGCAAGAGTCGCGTCGATGTCGCCCACGGCGTAGGCGACGTGGTGAAGGCCGGGCCCACGCTTCTCGATGAACTTGCCAACCGCGGTGTCGGGCGCGAGCGGGCGCAACAGCTCCACGTGCCCGTCGCCGACGTCGAGCAGCACCGCCTCGACGCCCTGCGACTCGACCGTCTCGCGGTGCGCCAGGTGCATCTGAAAGGTCTTCTCGTAGAGGGAGATCGCGTCATCAAGGTCGTCGACGGCTACTCCAACGTGGTCTATTCGATCGAACATGAAGTTAGAAGTTAGTTGCTAGTCGCTGGTCGCCGGGTCCTGGCCGGCGTCGCTCGCCTGCTCCACCCGCAGGATCTCGGCCAGGGCCGCGATCCCGACGTCCAGTTGTTCGGGGGTCGGCTCGCGGGTGGCGATCAGTCGCTGGATCTCGTGCCCTGGGGTGTGGAAGGCGCGCGCCAGCGCCGTGTCGCTGTGGCGGTCGCTCCAGGCGAACATCTCGACCGCGATCCCGGCGCCCCCGAGCCCGACCCCGGCGCGGGCGATCGGGCCAGGCTGGTCGAGCAGGCGTTCGAGCAGCACCGCACCTCCGACCGAGAGGACGATCATCGGCGCGATCAGGTTGGATCCGCAGCGACGGTGTTCCTTCGGTGCGCTGGCGGGATCGTCGGAGCCCTGCTCGTAGGCGCCGATCGCCTTGTGCTCGACACCGTGGTAGGCGGCGAGGTCGTGATCGCGGAGCGCGACAAGCGCCGGCACGATTCCGATCGCCTGGATCAGCCCCTCGCGCATCGCGGTCGCCGGAACCCGACGGCGCAGCACCGAGCTTGCGGCCAGGGTCGCCGCGATCGCCGCGATCACCCGCCGGTCCTCGAACGGAAGCCGCGCCGCCGGCAGGCGCATGCGCACGATCGGGACCACCGCCATCGCCTCGGCGAGCTTCAACGGCCCGCGCAGCAGGGGCAGGCGCCCGGCGAGGCGCGGGGCCAGCACCGGCTTGGGCTCCGAGGCGACCTGGATCGCGCCATCGGGGTCGCGGGCCGCGGCGGCCCAGTGGGTCGGGCCGTGGATCAGCAACCCGTTGCGAAGCGCCATGCCACCGAGGCGGATCGGTTCACGTCCACCACTGTCCGCCGGCGTGCTCAGCTCCGCTTCCGCCGCCGGCGGGTGGTGCCCACCTTGATCACTCATGGTTGTCCAGGACCCGCTTCGGGAGGTCGTGGAAGAAGGAGGCCATCAGCTCGACGTCGGCGACCGCGACCCGCTCGTCGGCCCCATGGACCAGCGGCACCGCCTCGGCGAGGCTCATCGCGGTCTGGGGGCAGAACCCGAACGCGGTCGCCCCGAACGCCTTGCGAAACCAGTGGCTGTCGCTGAACCCGGGCATCACCAGGGGCAGGACCGCCGCTCCGGGCTCGAAGTCGGCGACCCAGGCCTCGACCGCGTCCGCCAGCGGCCCGGCGAAGTCGGAGCGGTTGCCCACCACCGTCTCGGTGAACTCGATCTCGTATTCGCCCTCGCCGAGCACCGAAGCGATGCGCTCCCGCACGACGTCCTCTTCGATCCCGGGCGGCACCCGGCAGTCGACCAGCACCTCGGCGCGCGAGGGGACGACGTTCTCCTTCTCCGAAGCGCTGGCCTTGGTCGGCGTGAGGGTGACGCCGAGCATCGGCTCGGCGAGGAGCACGGCGAGCAGCGGGTCGGCGGCGCGGATTCGCTCCAGTGCGCGTCGAGGTCGTCTGGCTTCTCCCCCAGCAGCCGCTCCAGAAACAGCTCGGTGTCGGCGGTCGCCTCGCGGGGCGGCTGATTGCGAAGCCGCTCCAGAGAGCGGCGCCATCTTCAGCAGCGCGTTGTCGCCGACGCCCGGGCAGCGAGGCATGGCCCGCCACCCCATGGGTCCGCACGTTGAAGCGGAAGACGCCCTTCTCGCCGACCGCGAGGGTGTAGAAGCGGCGTCCCTCGTACTCGATCGCCAGGCCGGCGCCCTCGTTGACGACGAAGTCGCAGCGCACCTTCTCGGGCTGCTCTTCGCAAAGCCACTTGGCGCCAGCGTGCGCACCCATCTCCTCGTCGGCGCTCACCACCAGCATCAGCTCACCGCGCTGCGGCCGCCATCCGTCGCGGGCGAGCCGCACGCATGCCGCGGTCTCGGCCGCCACCTGGTCTTTCATGTCGAGCGCGCCGCGCCCCCAGACGTAGTCCTCGTGCAGGTCGCCGCTCCAGGGATCGTGCGTCCACTCGGACGGATCGGCGGGGACCGTGTCGACGTGGGAGATCATCGCCAGCGTCGGACCTTCGGCCTCGCCGCGAAGCCGCGCGACCAGGTTCGGGCGACCCTCCTCGGCGGAGAGCAGCTCGCACTCCCAACCGGCGTCGGCGAGCAGGTCTCGCAGATACAACTGCGCTTGCTCCTCGTTGCCCGGCGGGTTGACCGTGTTGAAGCGAATCAGGCGCTGGAGAAGCTCGACCGTGTCGCCTCCGAGCCCTTCCGGCGCGACCGCCTGCGCGGTTCGCTCGTGCATGAAGGTAAGTATGCCGGTGCCGTTAGGCACCGGCACAGGCTGGTCAGGCGGCGAAGCCGCCGCAATCGTGTTACCCAGGTGCCGGTTCAGCTCAGCCGACGATCGCCTGAATGGCCATCGCCGTGCCGCTGACGACGAGGATCGCTGAGATCGCCCGCAGCAGCTGGTGCTCGTCGAGGCGACCTGTGAAGTGGGCGCCAAAGTAGGCGGCCGGCATCGCCGCGGCCGCCCCCACCGCGAGGATCGACCAGTCGATGCCCCCGGGCAGGTGGCCGATCAGCCCGCCGATCCCGACCACCACCCCAACCGCCGCGTTCGTGCCCACAGCGGCGTAGGGGCTCACTCCCGCGTACTTGACCAGAGCCGGCAGCCGCAACGAGCCCAGGATCAGCCCCACGAAACCGCCCAGCAGTCCAACGCCGAATCCGACCAGCGCAGCGTGGATCAGCAGGCTGCGTCGGTCGGGCACCGAGACCTCCCCGGACCCCGGCGGACGCTGGTAGCGCGCCACCTCGACCGCTCCGTAGAGGACGACGATCGCAATCGCCCCGAGCAGAATCCTGTTTGGGAGCACTCCGGAGATCAATCCTCCGACCACCGCGCCGACCAGGGAGGTGGGCGCCATCCAGGCGAACAGGCGCCAGCTCAGCCGTCCGCCCCGCCAGTGGGCGTAGGCGGCGCTCAGCGCCGCCGCTCCGGAGATCGCCACGTTGGCGCCCGCGGCTGCGGCGGCACTGCTGCCTACCAAGACGACCAGGGGCAGCCGTAGGTTGCCGAGCACCAGGCCGACCATTCCGCCAAAGAACGAGACGACGAACGACCAGACCGCAACCAGGATCAGCTCGACGCCGCTCACGAGGCGCGCAACCTACTCGCTCGCGGCGCTCGGCTGGTTAACGCCTTCATACTCACTCGATGATGGAAGAGCGCCTGTTCGAGACAGAGGAAGCGGCCGGGCGGCGGACCAGCGTGCCGGCCGACGAGGCGCCGCTTGCGGTGCGGATGCGCCCCCGCGACCTCGGCGAGCTGGTCGGACAGGAGCACCTGCTGGGTGAGGGCTCGGCGCTGCGAACCGCGATCGAGTCCGGGCATCCGCACAGCGCGATCCTCTACGGGCCGCCGGGCAGCGGCAAGACGACGCTGGCGCGGATCGTCGCCAACCGCACCGACGCCGCCTTCGAGGAGGAGTCGGCGGTGAACGCCGGGCGGGCCGAGATTCGCGCCGCGATCGAGCGCGCCGAGGAGCGCCGGCGAGCGACCGACCGCCCGACGGTCTTCTTTCTCGACGAGATCCACCGCTTCAACAAGGCGCAGCAGGACGCGCTTCTGCCGGCGGTCGAGGAGGGCCTGCTGACCCTGATCGGGGCGACGACCGAGAACCCCTACTTCGAGGTCAACTCGGCGCTGCTGTCGCGCTGCCAGATCTACGAGCTGCAACCGCTGGAGCCAGCGGGCGTCGAGGCGCTGCTGCGACGGGCGCTCACCGACGAGCGCGGGATCGCCGATCCGCCTGCGGTCGCCGACGAGGCGCTGCGGATGCTGGCCGCGCGCAGCGGCGGCGACGCGCGGGTCGCGCTCTCGGCGCTCGAGCGGGCCGTCGAGCGGGCGGAAGGTGGCGGAGCCGTCGACATCGCCGCGGTCGAGGACGCGCTGCAGCGCAAGGCGCTCGACTACGACCGCGAGGGCGACCGTCACTACGACTACATCTCCGCCTGGATCAAGGCCACCCGTGGCTCCGACCCCGACGCCTCCATCTACTACCTGGCGGTGATGCTGGAGGGCGGCGAGGACCCACGCTTCATCGCGCGGCGGATGGTGATCCTCGCCTCCGAGGACGTCGGCAACGCCGACCCGCAGGCGCTGGTCGTCGCCAACGCCGCCGCCGGCGCCGTCGACCGGGTCGGCCTTCCGGAGTGCGCGCTCAACCTCGCCCAGGCGGCGGTCTATCTGGCGCTGGCTCCGAAGTCCAACGCCTCCTACCGCGCGATCAACGCCGCCCGCGCCGAGGTCCGCGCGCACGGCGCCAAGCCGCCCCCCGACTACCTGCGCGACGCGCACTATCCGGGTGCCGGCAAGCTCGGCCGCGGGGTCGGCTACGTCTATCCGCACGACGAGCCGGGCGGGCTCGGCGAGCAGCCGCTGATGCCCGACGCCCTGGAGGAGCGCCGCTTCTACGAGCCGACCGACCGCGGCTTCGAAACCGAGCTTCGCCGTCGCCTCGAGGTCATCCGTCGCCGTCTAGGCAAGTGATGCTTCGCAACTTCGCCGGGGTCGTCGTGTTCTGAAAGTCGCCCTCATCAGGTAGCCAGGGAGGCTGGTGAAGCGACCGGAGGCCCGGACTGGGGGGACTCCGGTCGCCTCATACATAGACTTGGGCATTCCCCGATCGGAGGAGCCCAAATGGAATCGGCCACAGCCCCCGAGACCCAGTCGACCAGCGCCCGTCAGCCCAAGCAGCTCGAGTCGCTGAACCCGGCGACCGGCGAGCCGGTCGGCTCGGTGGAGACGATCACGCCAGCCAAGGTGCAGGCAATCGTCGACGACGTCGCGCGGGTGCAGCCCGCCTGGGCGGAGCTGACGCTCGAGGACCGCGCCGGCTACATGCGCCGTGCCGCGGACGTGATCCTCGACGAGATCGACGAGATCGCCGAGCTCCTCTCGAGCGAGCAGGGAAAGCCGCGCGCCGAGTCCTACACGATGGAGCTGCTGCCGACGATCGACCTTCTGCACTGGTGCGCCGACCACGGGCCGAAGATCCTCGCCGACGAGAAGATCAAGAACGCGCAGCTGTTCACGATCGGCAAGCCGAGTCACTTCTCCTACGAGCCGATCGGCGTCGTCGGCGTGATCGCGCCCTGGAACTACCCCTGGTCGATCCCATTTGGCGAGGTCGCGATCGCGCTGATGGCCGGCAACGGGGTGGTCCTGAAGCCGGCCAGCCTGACGCCGCTGCTCGGCGAGCGGATCCGAAGCGTGTTCGAGAAGGCGGGGTTCCCGGAGGGACTGGTCCGCACCGTCCACGGCGGCGGCCGGATCGGCGACGCGCTCACCAAGTCGACGGCCGGCAAGATCTTCTTCACCGGCTCGGTCGAGGTGGGGCGCAAGGTCGGCGAGGCCTGCGCCCGCAACATGAAGGGCTCGGTGCTCGAGCTCGGCGGCAAGGACCCGATGATCGTTTGCGCCGACGCGAAGCTCGAGCACACGATCTCGGGGGCGGTCTGGGGCGGCTTCGCCAATGCAGGCCAGACCTGCTCGGGTATCGAGCGCGTGTACGTGAACCGCGAGCTCGCCGAACCCTTCACGACCGGAGTCGCCGAGAAGGCGAAGGAGTTGCAGCTCGGAAACCCGCTCGACTGGGAGACCGAGATCGGCCCGATGACATCGGAGGAGCAGTACGAGATCGTCAACGAGCTGGTCGACGACGCGGTTCGCAACGGCGCCGAGAAGCTCTGCGGAGGGCCGACCGAGGTCCCCGGCCTGCCGGGCAAGTTCATCGCCCCGATCGTGCTTACCAGGGTCACGCACGAGATGCGGATCATGAACGAGGAGGTGTTCGGCCCGGTGCTGCCGATCGTCGTCGTCGACTCCGACGAGCAGGCGATCGAGCTGGCCAACGACTCCGAGTTCGGGCTCGGGGCCTCGGTGTGGACGACCGACCGCCAGAAGGGCGAGCGGATGGCGCGCCAGATCGAGTCGGGGATGGTGTGGATCAACGATCACTCGTTCAGCCACGGCACCTGCCAGTGCTCGTGGGGCGGCGTCAAGGATTCCGGGCTGGGGCGATCGCACTCGAAGTTCGGCTTCTACGAGTGCACCAACATCAAGCTGATTAGCTGGGATCCGGCCGTGGCGCGGGATTTCTGGTGGCACCCGTATGACGACACGCTTGGCAACGCGGTGCGCTCCTCGGCGCGGCTGATCTACGGCCGCAACGGCCACCGGCTGGCGGCGCTGCGGGACGGCATCGGCCCGCTGCTGAAGGTCGGTGCGCGCACGCTGCGCCGCAACGGCGCCAAGCGCGGCGCCTAGCGCAGCGTCGCGAAGCGCAGCTGGATCGCGCCGGCCGGCTGGCTCACCACCGTTTGGCCGGCGCAGACCGTGATGTTCATCTGGTTCGGGTTCGAAACCGTGGGACCGCCGATCATCGCATGGTTCAGCGCCACGATGTCCGAGCCGCCGAGCATCACCGCATCACCGGGTTCGGCGCCGGTGGCGGTGAACACGAAGCGATCGCAGGCTCCGGAGACCAGGTTGACTGCCGCATCGTTGGTCGCCGTGCCCGAGTTGCCCTTCAGGTTGCTGAGCCCGAGCAGGCCGATCTCCCTCTGGCCGACCGAGCCCCTTCTGAGGTCGCGCCCCGAGAGGCTCCCATCCCTGACCTTGCTCCCGGTCACCGCGTTCTTTTTCAGCTGGCGGTGGCCAACCGAGTTCTTCGGCACCCGCAGGGCGGCGTAGGCGCCGCCGCCGAGGGCTAGGAAGACGGCGATGGTCGCCATCACGTTTGCGTAGGTCAGTTTGTCGCGGATGCCGGTCATGGGTTCTGCCTCCTGTCTGGTCGCGGCCGCCTCGTCAACGCTTGGGCAGGATCATCGGCGCGCGGGGCTTCTGGTGAAAGTCGAAGTCTCGGGTCATCGTGCCCAGCTGCGGGGCGGCCTCGCGCACGTCCGGGCGCGGGTCGGGCCGTCCGTCGTTGGCCGGATTGAGCCGCTGGCTGGCGAGGAAGTCGTCCTCGATGAACTTGTTGTAGGCGTCGTGGCTGAGCACGTGATGGTCGATGAAGCCCTGCTTGGCATAGGGGCTGATCACCAGTCCCGGGGCCCGGAACCCGTACCCGTTGCCGTCGATCACCGGTGGCACGACGTGGTCGTAGAAGCCTCCCCAGTCGTCCCAGCTCAAGAAGATCGCGGTGCTCGACCAGTCGGGCCCGGACATGATCTTGTTGACCAGGTTGGTGACGTAGGATTGGCCGGTGAACACCGAGGCGGGCGGGTGCTCGCTGGTGGCCTGGCTGGGAATCACCCAGGAGACGTTGGGCAGGTTGCCGAGCCTCGCGTCCTCGAGAAAGGCGGCGACGTCCTGGACGTTGCCCTGCTGGCGGTCCTCCTGCACGGTGTCGAAGTCAGGCAGCGGGTTCCAGATCCCCGGTGTCGCCGGGCCCTGCTTGGGTGCGTTCGGACAGCGCTCCGCCCCGTTGGCGCAGTCCGGCTCCACCCCCTGCTTGACGAAGTAGCCCCAGCTGACCCCGGCGCGGTGCATGAGGTAGGTCATGTCGGTCCAGGCGTAGACCGGTTGCGGGCCGAGCAGCGAGTCGTTTGGGTTGGTGTCCTGAAAGCCGGGATCGTCGAGCGCGTTGGTGCAGCTGAAGGGGTCATCGGGGGTCGTGCAGCGGGCCGACCACTCGGAGACCATGAACAGGTGCATCGGCAGGCTCCAGGAGGCGTTGGGCTCGAAGAGGTGGTCCTGGAGGACGAAGTTGCGCGCGTAGTCCCAGTAGTTGGGGATGTCTGAGCCGTCGTGATAGCCCATGACGTCGGTCTGGCATGCCGGGGTGCCGGGGGTGACGCAGCCCTGCGCCCCTTCGGCCTCGCCGACGAACCCGTTCATCGCTCCGTTGTTGAGGTCGGCGCGGGCGGCGGCGGCGCCGTGCGGGCCGCCTGCGTTCACGTTGTTGGTGTCGTGATAGGGCGCAACGCAAGCGCCGGTGGCGGGGTCCGGGACGCAGGCGCCGGGTGGGATCCCGTCGGCGCCGGGATAGGTCCCGAAGTAGGAGTCGAATGAGCGGTTCTCCTGCATGATCACGACGACGTGCTTGATCTTGTGGATCCCGACCGGCACGTCGAGGACGGTCAGCTTCCGAATCCGCGAGTGGCCTCTGCCGGCGACCGCGACGCGCAGCCGCAGGCGACCGAAGTTGTGAAAGCCCAGCTTGAAGGCGAACTTCGGCCCCTGCGTGCGAGTGCGGATGACGCGCTTCCAGCGCCGCCGGACGCGCTCCTGGAGCTGCACCAGCGTGCCGGAAACAGCGCCTCGGGCGTGGCCCTTGAAGCGCACGCGCTGACCGAGGTCGGCGGTCTTGGGCCTCAAGGTCAGCGAGACCTTCGGGTGCGCCTGCGCGGTACCCGCCGCCATCAGCGAGAGCCCGCCGGCGATCAGAGCCAATGTCAGCAACCGGTTCCGCACTGCAACCTCGCCTACACGGCCGCGGGAGCGAAGTTGCGCAGTCCCCGGCTCTCGTCATCACCCTACAGTGGGGCCGATGAAATCCGAACCGGCAAACGAGACTGCGATCGAGCTGCGCGGCCTGCGCCGCGACTTCGGCGAGCGGGCCGCACTGTCAGGCGTCAGCCTGGAGCTGGCGGCGCGCGAGACGCTGCTCGTGCTGGGCCCCAACGGCGCCGGCAAGACGACCCTGCTGCGAATCCTGGCGACGCTGCTGAGGGCGAGCGGCGGCGGCGCCCGCGTACTCGGCTGCGAGCTGCCCGGCGAGGCCTGGAAGCTGCGCGGCCGAGTCGGATACCTCGGCCACGAGCCGCTGCTCTACCGCGACCTCTCCGGGCGCGAGAACCTTCGCTTCAACGCCCGCCTGCACGGTCTTGCCGCGGATCAGGCCGAGGAGCGCATAGACGTGCTGCTCGAATCGGTGGGCATGGAGCAGCGCGCCAACGAGCGGGTGGACGGGCTCTCGGCCGGGATGCGCCAGCGCCTCGCCGTCGCTCGCTGCGTCCTTCACGACCCTGAGCTGCTGCTGCTCGACGAGCCCGACTCCCACCTCGACGCCGAGGGGCGCGAGCTTGCGCGGGAGCTGATCGGGCGCGGGCGCACCCGGGTCCTGGTCAGCCATGATCCCGAGCGGGCGCTGCCGCGAATCCGATCGCGTGCTGGTGCTCGAAGCTCGGCGGGCGGGTCGCCCACCTCGGCCCGGCGGCCTCCCTCGACCCGGAAAGCGGCGCGCGATCTCGCTGGGACCGGCGCATGACCCCCTGGCGCGACGCCTTCGCGGCGATCCTCGCCAAGGACCTGCGAGCCGAGCTGCGCACCCTCGGCTCGCTGCCGGCGATGGTCCTGTTCGCGGTCACCACCTTCATCATCTTCCGCTTCGGGCTCGACCGCACGACTCTCTCGGGGAGCCTGGCGGCGGGGGTGCTGTGGGCGACGCTGCTGTTCGCCGGCGTGCTGGGGATCAATCGACTCTTCGTCGCCGAGCGCGACGAGGGCGGCTTCGAAGCGATCCGGCTGGCGCCGATCGACCGCACCTCGCTTCTGGCCGCCAAGTCGGCGGCGCTGCTGATCTACATGCTGGCGCTGGAATTGATCACGGTGCCGATCTTCGCCCTGTTCTTCCTCGACTCGGTGGCGGCGCTGGGACCGCTCTGCCTTGTACTGGTCCTCACCGACATCGGGCTGGCGGCGATCGGGGCGTTGATCTCCTCGATGGCCGTCAACTCCCGCGCCCGCGACGTCGTCGTGCCGCTGCTGCTGCTGCCGCTGGTCGTGCCTTTGATGATCGCCGCCACCGGCGCCTCCCAGCACCTGCTCGAGGCGGGAGGGCCTGCGTATGACCGCTTTGGTACCTGGCTGGCCGTGCTCGGTCTATACGATTTGGTCTTCGCGCTGGTCGGATACGCGGTCTTCGACTTTCTCCTGGAGGACTGATCCGGCGCCCCCGGCCGTAGGCGCGCACCCACAGCGATGTACGGCAAAGGCCTTCGCCCCCTCTCGATAGCGACCGTCGCGGCATTTGCCGTGTCGCTCTCCCTGGTCTTCTTCTACGCGCCGCTCGACGCCGACCAGGGCTTCATCCAGAAGATCTTCTACCTCCACGTGCCGCTCGCGATCGTCGCGCTGGTCGGCTTCATGATCGGCGGCATACATGCGATTCGCCACCTTCAGACCGGCGACCCGCGCCACGACATGCGCTCCTACGTCTCGATCCATCTCTCGGTGATCTTCGGAGTCGCGGTGCTTGCTGACCGGCTCGATCTGGGCCAAGGCGTCGTGGGGCAAGTGGTGGGTCTGGGACGAGCCGACGCTGGTCAGCTTCCTGATCGTCTTCCTGCTCTACGCGACCTACTACCCGTTCCGCTACGCGATCGAGGACCGCGATCGCCAGGCGCGCTACGCGTCGGTCTTCGCGATCACCGCCGGCGCCTTCGTGCCGCTCAACTTCCTCGCCGTGCGGATGGCGCAGTCGCTCGTGCACCCGCGGGTCTTCGCCACCGCCGACGGCGGCATGCCGGGGCCGATGTGGCTGACCTTCCTCGCCTCGCTGACCGCGATGGCGCTGCTCTGGGTGACCCTGGTGAAGTTCGAGATGACGGCCAAGAACACGACCGCGCAGCTCTCCCGCCTGCGGCGGGCGCTGGATCGCGGTCGCGGGCCGAGCGGCGGCCGGATCGCACCCGGCGTTGCGACGAGGCCGGACTGATGCCCCTGCTCGCCGCCGCTCCGGCGCTACCGCTCCACGAAGCCGGCAAGTACGTTGCCGGCGCCTATGTGGTGTTCGTGCTGCTGATCCTCGTCTACGTCGCGATCATGGCCGCGAAGCTTCAGCGAATCGAGCGCGAGCTCGGCGAGCTCGCGAGCCTGGCCGAGCAGCGGGCGCCAACCGCGAACCCAATCCCGCCGAGAACCCCGACACCGCCGCATCCCGGACGCGGGAGCCGATTCCCGGTCCATCCTCCGGCGCCTCGCGGAGCCGATGGCGGGAATGCGTGAGGACATGCCGGGCATTGCTGAGGAGGTGGCGGGAAATGTCTGAGATCCTGATCCTCGGCATCTCGCACCGGACCGCGCCCCTGGAGCTGCGCGAGCGCCTCGCCCTGCCCGAGGGCCGTGCCGCCGGCGTGCTCAGCGAGCTTCGCGCCACCGACCAGGTGCAGGAGGCCGCCGCGCTTTCGACCTGCAATCGCACCGAGCTCTACCTGGTCGTCTCCGACCCGGTGGAAGCCGAGTCGTCCGCCCTGGGTGTGCTGGCGCGGCAAGCCGATCTCCGCCCCACGGAGCTGGTCAGCCACCTCTACTCGCTGCGCTCCTCGGAAGCCGCGCGCCATCTCTTCCGCGTTACGGCCGGGCTGGACTCGATGATCATCGGCGAGGCCGAGATCCAGGGCCAGGTGAAGCGCGCCTACGAGCTCGCCCTGGTCGAGGGCGCGACGGGCCCGATCCTCAACCGGCTTTTCCGCGGCGCGCTCGCGGCGGGCAAGCGGGCGCGCTCGGAGACCGCGGTAAGCGAGAAGGGCGTCTCGATCTCCTCGGTGGCGGTGGAGCTGGCCCAGCGCAGCCTCGGCGACCTGGCGCAGCGACGGGTGCTGGTGATCGGCGCCGGAGAGACCGCCGAGCTGACCGCTCGCGCTCTGGCCGCGCGCGGAGTGCAGACGATCTTCATCGCCAACCGGCACTACGACCGCGCGATCGGGCTGGCGCAGCGCTTCGGCGGCGAGGCCGTGCGCTTCGACGAGCTGCCGGAGCAGCTCGGGCAAGCGGACATCGTCGTCGCGGCGACGAACTCTCCGCATCACATCATCGAGCCCGACGAGCTGCGGCATGTGATCGAGATGCGTGTGGGCCGTCCGCTGCTGATCGTCGACATCGCGGTGCCGCGTGACGTGGACCCCGCATGCCGCGAGATCGCCGGCGTCACCCTGCACGACGTCGACGACGTGCAGGGAATCGTCGAGCGCAACACCAGCGGACGCGAGGTCGAGGCGCGGCGCGCCGACACCGTCCTCGACGCGGAGCGCGCCGGCTTCGAGCGCTGGCTCGGCTCCCTCGAGGTGCTCCCGACGGTGGCCGCGCTGCGCGAGCGTGCCGACGAGATCGTGCGCCGTGTCCTGGCCGAGAACGAGTCGCGCTGGGAGAGCCTCAGCGACGCCGACCGCGAGCGGCTGGAGAAGATGGCGAGCGCGATCGCGTCGCGGATGCTGCACGAGCCGACTCTGCGGATGAAGCGCTCGGCCGAGGACGAGGAAGCCTACGTCTACGTCCACGCGCTGCGCGAGCTCTTCGGCCTCGACGCCGAGACGGCGCCGGCCGAGGAGCGCGACGCCAGCGTCACGCCGCTGCGCCGCCAGGGCCGCAAGCCCTCTTAGGTTGTGGCGCTGCGCCTCGCGACCAGAGGCAGCAAGCTGGCGCTGGCCCAGGCGGGCGCCGTCGCCAAGCTGCTCGACGACGCGGAGCTCGTCGAGGCTTCTTCCGATGGCGAGCCGGGCGACAAGTCGCGCTTCGTGCGCGCCGTCGAGCGCGAGCTGCTCGAGGGGCGCGCCGACATCGGCGTCCACTCGGCGAAGGACCTGCCGGCGGCGCTCCCCGAGGGGCTGGTGATCGCTGGCGTCCCGGTTCGCGAGCCGGCGGAGGATGCGTGGCTCGGCAGGGGGAGCACGCTCGACGGCGTGCCGGAGAGCTCCACCGTCGGCACGTCGAGCCTGCGGCGTCGCGCGCAGCTGCTTGCCCGGCGCCCCGATCTCGACGTCGTCGAGCTGCACGGCAATGTCGATACCCGCCTGAAGCGCCTCAAGGGACGAAAGACGCTCGACGCGATTGTGCTCGCGGCCGCCGGCCTGCAGCGGCTGGGCCGCGAGAAGGAGATCTCGTTTCTGCTCGACGCCGGCCAGATGACTCCCGCCGCGGGTCAGGGTGCGCTGGCGCTGCAAACGCGTGTGGACGACGACGATGCACGCGAGGCGGCTGCCGCAATCAGCGACGAGACGGCGCTGGCGGAGCTGACGGCGGAGCGCGCGGCGGTGGCGGCGCTGGACGCGAGCTGCAACACGCCGATCGGCATCCACGCCCGCCGCGACGGCGACCGGATGGCGATCGGAGGCTTCGCGGGCCTCCCCGACGGCAGCATCTGGGTCCGCGACCGCTTCGAGGGCGACGCCGCCGACCCCAGGGCGGTGGGCGAGGAGCTGGCCCAGAGGATGCTGGCGGTCGGGGCGGGCCACATCCTGCAGATGGCCGAGGAGCAGGTGGCGCAATCGTGAGCGCCCGCGGCGGCGTCGTCTATCTGGTCGGCGCGGGTCCCGGGGACCCGGGCCTGGTGACGGTGCGGGCGGTGGAGCTGGTCGCGAGCGCCGACCTGATCCTCTACGACCGCCTGATCCCCGATCGGATCCTGCGTGGCGCCCGACCCGAGGCGGAGCTGGTCTACGTCGGCAAGCGCCCCGGCACGACCACCCGCCCGCATCCGGCCAAAGCCGGATTACCGATCCTCCTCCGGACGACCTCGCGGAGGACGTGTCGGGCAGTGGTTCGGTGCAGGCCGAGATCGAGCGGCGGATGGTCGAGGCGGCGGGCCAGGGCCGAAGCGTCGTGCGGCTCAAGGGCGGCGACCCGTTCGTCTTCGGACGCGGCGGCGAGGAGGGCGAGGCGCTGGCCGCCGCCGGAGTCCCGTTCGAGGTCGTGCCTGGGGTGACCGCCGGGGTGGCCGCCCCGGCCTACGCGGGCATCCCGGTCACCCATCGCGAGGATGCGTCCGCCGTCGCCTTCGTGACCGGTCACGAGGACCCCGAGAAGGACGAGTCGGCGCTCGACTGGGACGCGCTGGCGGCCTTCCCGGGCACCCTGGTCCTCTACATGGGCGTCAGGCGGCTGGCCGACAACGCGGCGGCGCTGATCGCCGCCGGGCGCGATCCGACCCAGCCGGCGGCGGCGATCGAGCGCGGCACGATGGCGGGGCAGCGAACCGTCACCGCGAGCCTCGGCGACCTCGCCGCGGCGGTCGAGCGCGAGGGGATCGGCGCCCCGGCGGTGATCGTGGTCGGACCGGTGGCGGCCCGGCGCCAGGCACTGGCCTGGCTCGAGCGCCGGCCCCTCTACGGCCGCCGCGTGGTGGTCACGCGGGCGCGGGCGCAGGCGAGCGGACTGGCTTCCCGGCTTGCCGGCCTCGGCGCCGAGGTCGTCGAGCTGCCGGCGATCCGCATCGAGCCTCGGATCGACTCCGAAGAGGTCCGCAAGGCGGTCAACGACCTTCATGCCTATGCCCTCATCTGCCTGACCAGCGCCAACGGCGTCCGACTGCTGTTCGAGGCGATGGCGGAGGCCGGCCTCGACGCCCGTGCGCTCGCCAACGCGACCGTCGCCGCGATCGGCCCCGGGACCGAAGCTGAGCTTGCGGCCCACGGCATCCGCGCCGACGTCGTCCCCGAGAAGTTCGTCGCCGAGGCGCTGGCCGAGGCGCTTGCCGGGGTTCCGGTGAAGGGCAAGCCGGTGCTCGTTGCCCGCGCCACCGAGGCCCGCGACGTGCTGTCCGACGCGCTGCGCGAGCGCGGGGCGAAGGTCGACGTCGTCGCCCTCTACGAGACGGTCGCCGAGCCTCCGGAGCCGACTGCAGTCGAAGCCGCCCAGGAAGCCGACTACCTCACCTTCACCTCCTCCTCGACGGTCCGCAACCTGGTCGCGGCGCTCGACGGACGGATGCCGACCGGTGCCCGCGTGATCTCGATCGGACCGGTGACCAGCGAGGCCGCCCGCGCCGCCGGGCTCGAGGTCGCGGTCGAGGCCGAGCGCCACGACATCGACGGGCTGGTCGAGGCGCTACTCGGCGACGCGGCGACGAGGAGCAGCGAAACGCGATGATGCCGGCCATGCATGCCCGTGAGCGCCTTCGCTGGCTCCCCGGCGCCGCCCTCGCGGCCTCCTTCGCCGTGGTTGCGCTGACCGGGTGCGGTGGGAGCAACGGCGGGTCGACCAGCACGTCGGCGACAGCGACCGGCTCCTCGGCCGCCACAGATTGCCGTGCCGCGGACCTTCGGCTCCGCCTCGGCCACGGCAGCGCGGCGGCCGGTCATGAGCTCGCCCCCTTCAGCCTTCGAAACGCCTCCAGGCATCCCTGCGGATTGCGCGGGTTCCCGCGCGTCGTGCTGCTCAATCGCAGCGGCCAGCCGATGAACGTGACCGTGGCACCCCGCTCGCTCGACTTCTTCGGGCACATCGCGGTTCGCCAGGTGGCCGTGCCCGCCGGCGACGTGGCTTCGTTCCGGCTCGCGGTCAGCACCGGGATCAACGGCGGCGACTGCCCCACCGCCCACAGCATGCGCGTGACGCTGCCGGAGGGCAGTGGAGCGATTTCATTCGTGCTCGGCAACATTCTCGCCTGTCCGGGCGGGGTCAGCGTCTCGCCTTTCGCGCCCGACCACGCCGCCTTCCGCTAGGCCGCAGTCCGGTCCTGCCGCGCTCGCGGCGCCGGTATGGTGACCCCGACGTGAGCACGACGCAGCTGATGCGCTCCCAAGACGACAAGGTGATCGCCGGGGTGGCCGGCGGCATCGCGGCGCATTACGGCATCGACCCAACGCTGGTCCGAGTGATCTGGGCGCTTTCGCTGTTCTTCGGGGGGCTGGGCGCCGTCGTTTACGTCGTGCTGTGGATCGTGCTGCCGACCGGCAAGCCGACCGTGCCGGCGGTCCGCGTCGCCGAGGAGCGCTACGCGCGCGGCGAGATCGACTCCGACGAGCTGCACCGGATCCGCAGCGACCTCCAGACAGCGCCATGATTACCGCCCACATGTGGATGAACGGATGGGGCTTTCTGATCGGGTTTGCGTGGGTCGCCTTCTGGGCCCTTCTGATCGTCGTGATCGTCGCCCTGATCCGCGGCCGCCCGACCGGCCCGGGTCACGGTCACAGCCTCGGTGCGCTGCGCATCCTCGAGGAGCGCTACGCGCGCGGCGAGATCCCCCGCGAGGAGTTCCTTGAGCGACGTTCGGTCCTCAAGGAAGAGGGAGGCGGCGCTCCCCCTCCCCAGAGCTAGCCCGAGCCCCAACTCCGGTGTCCCACCCGATCACCTTCCTCTCCGACTATGGCTACGCGGACGAGTTCGCCGGCGTCTGCCGGGCGGTGATCGCGCGAATCGCCCCCGACGCGCGGGTCGTCGACATCACCCACGGCGTACCGCGCCACGCGGTGCGCCAGGGGGCGGTGCTGCTCGCCAGCGCGCTGCCCTTCGCTCCCCCTGGCGTGCACCTGGCGGTCGTCGATCCCGGCGTCGGCACCGCCCGTCGCCCGGTCGCGCTGCGGGTCGTTGACGAGGATCGGCTACTGGTCGGCCCCGACAACGGCGTGCTGGCGCTCGCCGCGAAGCGCTTCGGCGGCGCCGCTGAAGCCGTCGACCTGACCACCTCCCGGCACCGGCTCGAGCCGGTGACCGCCACCTTCCACGGTCGGGACCTGTTCGCGCCGGTCACGGCGCAGCTGGCCCTCGGCGCGCCGCTGGCCGAGGCCGGCGAGCCGGTCGACCCCTCAACCCTCGCCGAGGTGGAGCTGCCCGAGCCGCGCATCGATCCGGACCGCGTCGTCGCGCACGTCGTCTACGTGGACGGGTTCGGCAACACGACGCTCAACCTCGACCACGAGCAGCTCGCGTCCACCTTCCTGCGCCTCGGCGAGACGATCGCAGTCGACGCGGGTACCGCGAAGGTCACAGTCCCGTTCGGAAACACGTTTGGCGATGTCGCGCCCGGCGAGGGACTCCTCTATGAGGACTCCTCGGGCCGCCTGGCGCTGGCGGTCAACCGCGACAGCGCGGCGGAGCTGTTCGGGCTGGCGCCCGACGACGAAGTCGTCCTCAGTCCGGCGCGGTGAGCCTGCGGTGAATTTCGGCCACCCCCACCGCCACCATCGAAGCATCGACTCGACCAACGACGTGGCGCGCGAGCTCGCTGCCGGCGGCGCCGCGCAGGGCACCGTGGTGACCGCCGCGGAACAGACGGCCGGGAAGGGAAGGCAGGGCCGTTCCTGGACGGCGCCCGCGGGCAAGGCGCTGCTCTACTCGGCGATCCTGCGCCCACTCGACGCGCGGCACGTGCTGCTGCCGCTGGCGGTGCCGCTGGCGGTCGCCGAGGCCGCCGAGGCGGTGGCGCCGATCGAATGCGCGATCAAGTGGCCCAACGACGTCTGGATCGAGGGCCGCAAGTGCGCCGGCGTTCTGATCGAGGCGCGGCCCCAGGACGGCTGGGCGGTGATCGGAGTCGGCCTCAACGTCTCGATCGAGCCGCACGAGTTCCCCGCCGAGCTGCGCGAGACCGCGACCTCGCTCGGCAGGGGGGCAACGGTGGAGGGCTCGGTGCACGCACTCAACGAGTCGCTGTCGCGCTGGGCGGACACCGATCCGCAAGAGGTGCTGGACGCATTCCGAGAGCGCGACGCGCTGCGGGGGCGCGAGGTGAGCTGGGCGAAGGGCAGCGGAATCGCCGACGGGGTCGACGAGCGCGGCAACCTGTTGGTCGAGACCCCCAACGGCGAGCGCGTGGCGCTCGGCGCTGGCGAGGTCCACCTCGGATAGTGCCCCGTCCACCAATGAACACCCCGACATTGGCGGAAGGGGCACTAGCGGCGCTTCAGCACCCAGCGGGCGACAACCAGGCCGCTGACCAACGCGGCGAGGGTCAGCGTCGTCACATCGATGACCGGGCGCCAGCGGGTCTTGCCGTCCCGGATCTCGAACGCTCCCAGCGGTCGGGCCATGAAGCCGAAACCAAGCCCGCCCTCGTGACCTGGGTTGTCTGAGGTCGATTCGCCGCCCCCGCCGCCGCCCATAACCGAAGCGACCGGGATCACTGTCACGCCATCGCTCTTGATCGGCTCTCCGTAGACGTCACGGGCGCTGAGAAGCCTGCGAAGGACTCGGAGCGGGCTGCGGGGTGCCTTCGCCATCGCGTCGCCCCTCTTACAGCGCCTCGGCCTCGGACTCTTCGTCCGCGGCCTCGTCCTGATCGGCGTCGGGTTCGGGCCCGTTGCGTCCGGTGCCCTCCTCCGGCGCCTCCGCCACGAGCTCCTCGTCACCGGGCTCGGCGCCGTTGCCGCTCGCCTTGGCCCCGCCCCGCGCTCTGGAGCCGCCGGCCGCTTCGCCGTTGCCGCGCTTGCGCCGGCGCCGGCGGCGCCCACCCTTGGGGAAGTTCTTCAGCAGCTCCCGAGCGACCGCGGACGGCTTGCGGGCCATTCGCATGCGGGCACCGCGCAGCACCTCCTCGCCCTCCGGTGTGTGTGCCACCGCGGCGGCCAGCAGCGCCACGGCGAGTCGGCGATCCTGCTTGCGGGACGCATGGACGAGGCGGCGCGCGTTGCGACCGTGGGCGCGACCCGACGAATTGACCAGCAGCCCGAGCAGCCGCTTTGTCTCCGCCCAGCGCTGTACCGCGTATTCCTCATGCAGGTCGCGCGTATAGGAGGCAAGCCGCCAGACCCACGCCTGCGCCTGGTCGCGGCGCCCGATCCGCTTGTCGACCAGGGCCTGCAGCAGAACCTTGCAGCCTGCGCGCTTCTCGTCGCGGCTCCAGGTGCCGACGATGTCGACCGCGTCGTCGAACGCGTCGGAGTCGCGCAGCGCAGCGATCTCGGCCAGCGCCTTCAGTCGCAGCTGCGAGTTGCGGTTGCGCTGCACGCAGGTGAGCAGGTAGCGCTGCTTGAGCTCGTTGGTCTGGTCGTGTTGGAGCATCGCCTTGGCGCGGCGCCAGCCCGAGGCGTTGACGCGCGCACCGGCCAGCGCCGCCCAGACGTGCTGCTCGGCGTAATCGAGGTTCTCGACCGCGATCCGCCACAGCTCGCGCTCCAGTATCTGCAGACGCCGCTGCGAGTCGTCGGAGACAGGAACGATTCGCCTCTCGACCCGCACGCGCCGCCCGCGACCCCGGCGCACCGGCCCGACGACGATCGCGCCGCCGCGGTATACGTCGCGGTCCAGGAGGCTGTGGAGGGTGATGATCGTCTCGTCGTGGGTGGTCGCGGGATGGACGAAGTCGATGATCAGCCCCGACTCCTTGCCGGGGGCGCGGCGGGTGACGCGGCCGACCCGCTGCTGGTAGACGCGGCGCGACGCGGTCGGCGCCAGGTGCATGCAGATCGTCGCCCGCGGCGAGTTCCATCCCTCGGCCAGGAGCATCGCGTTGCAGAGCACGTCGACATCGCCGCGCTCGAATGCGGCGAGCGTCTCGGCCAGCTCGCGCTTCGGCGTCTCGCCCGAGACCGCGCGCGCGTTGATGCCCGCGTCCTGGAATGCCTTGGCGACGTTGGTGGCGTGCTTTACACCTGCCGTGTAGACGACCCCGGGGATCTTGCGGAAGCGCGAGCGATAGAGGTCGGCGATCGCGACGTTGAAGGGCGCCTGGTCCAACAGCTTGGCCAGCTCTTCCTGGTCGAAGTCCTGATCGACCTCGCCCTTTCGCAGCGGCACCTTGGCGATCGTCCGCACGCCCGGCCCGGGCGGGATGCGGATGCAGCGCAGCGGCGAGATCACACCGCGGCGCGCGGCCTGTGCAAGGTCGAAGCGCGAGGTCTGGGTCGGGAAGAGGTCGGCGACGTGACGGGCGATCAGGGCGCCGGTCGCGGTCATGCCGATGAAGACGGGACCGGGCCAGTTGCGGATGCAGGCGCTGGTCTTCTCACCCAGCGCCGTATGGGCCTCGTCGCAGATCACGATCGTGTATGCGTCGGAGACGCGGGCGGCGTTGCGCACGAACCACTGGTAGGTCTCGACCGTGACCGGCCCGTAGGGGTTGTCCTTGCCTTCGAGCAGCGGCGGCGAGAGGCGATCGGCGTAGCCGCGATCGGAGATCTCGCCGATGAACTGGTCGACGAGGTTGCGGCGGTGGGTGAGGATCAGGACGCCGCCGGTCCTCGACGCCTCAACCAGACCGACAGCGGCGACCGTCTTCCCTGCCCCGGTCGCGTGCTCGAACCAGAAGCGGCGCGCGGCGCCGAGGTCCTCCGGTGCTTCGGCAACGGCGTCCTCGTCGGGTTCGTCGGCGAAGTCCTGAGGCTCCTCGTCGGGCTCGAGGTCCTGAGGCTCCTCGTCGAGGTCAAGCGCCTGCTCCGCGCCGTCCCCGTTCTCGCCCGGCTCTTCGTCCTGCGCGGGCTCGTCTTCAGTCGCGGCTGCCGCGCGGCTAGGGGGCCCTTCGCCGTTGCGCCGGCCGTTGGCGCTCTGCGCCTCGGCGATCAGCTCGGCGAGAGTGCCCGCCAGCGCGTCGACCTGGTGCTCGGACAGCTCCGCGCCGTCCTTCAGCTTCGGGCTCTCCTCGGCGAGCAGGCGCTCGAGCCCAAGCAGCAGGGAGAAGTTGCGCCTCCACTCGATCGAGGGGTCCTCGAGGCCGGCGTCGATCTCGGCCAGCGCCGAGTCGAGGGCGCGGCGGCGGGCCGTTCCCGGTTCCAGAGCCTCTGGTCCCTCGCCTTCGAGCAGGAACTGCTCGCGGACAAACGCAGCTGCCCGATCGATGTCGGAGCCTGAAGGCACGGCCGCTTTCGCGGCAACTTCACTTGTGTTGGCCATTGAAGGCTTGGGGGGCTTCCGCCAGAACGAGAGACTTTGTGGCGAAGAGCCGAGTGTGAGTGGAATCCCGCGGGGAAAGGTTTCCTTGAGGCCTCTCCCCGATGATTACGCGGCCCGCATGGGCGAACCGATTAATCAACCGCGACGTATTTAATCACTGAGATGCGCTGGAAGGCCGAAGGGCGGACATTTTGCAGCCTCGCGCTGGCTGGGCTGTGCCTGGGAGGACTGGCCGCGTGCGGCAACAGCGAGAGCAATTTCGGCTCCAAGCCGCCCGACTACAAGCAGGCGCTGGCGGGGGCGCCAAGGCCGCTGGCGGCGCTCTACGCGCAACCCAGCAAGCTGCTCCCCGGCGGCGCCGACGCGTTTCAGAGCCGTATCGCAACGCTGCACGGCTATCCAATCGTCGTCAACCAATGGGCGTCGTGGTGCGGTCCGTGCCGGGAGGAGTTCCCGTGGTTTCAGAGGGCCTCGGCTAAATACGGAAAGCGGGTCGCCTTCCTCGGCGTCGACTCGCAGGACTCCGACGCCGCCGCGAGGACCTTCCTGGGCGAGGCCCCGGTTCCCTATCCGAGCTACACCGATCCCAACAAGGACATCGGCAAGGTGCTGAAGGCGACGCTCGGCCTCCCCGACACCGCCATCTACGACTCAACGGGCAAGCTCGTGTTCACGAAGCAGGGCCCCTACACCAGTCAGGCCGACCTTGTCGCCGACATCCGCCGTTACGCGCTGGGGCAGTAGGCGAGCCGCGCGGCCGTGAGGCGGATAATTGGATCGTGACCTTGCGCCGTGCACGGGTGCTTGTCTGGGCCGCGCTTGCGGCGGTCACCGGCGCCCTGCTGATCCCTGGCGGCGGGCACGCCCAGCCCAGCGGACGCTTCGCCTACTCGCTCGAGCTGACGGGCGACATCAGCCCCGCGACCTCCTCCTGGGTGAACAAGGCGCTCAACGACGCTGCCAATCAGAACGCGGCGGTGGCGATCATCCGCCTCGACACTCCGGGCGGCCTCGACTCCAGTTTGCGCGAGATCGTCAAGAACATCCTCGCGGCGCCGATGCCGGTGATCGTCTACGTGACCCCGAACGGCGCCCGGGCGGCGTCGGCGGGCGTCTACATCACCGAGGCGGCCGACGTGGCGGCGATGGCGCCGGAGACCAACATCGGGTCCGCGACGCCGATCTCGATCGGCCCCGGTGGCGCCTCCGACGTGCTCGATCGCAAGATCACCAACGACGCCGCCGCCTACATCCGGGCGCTCGCCGCCGGCCACGGCCGCAACCCGGCGCTCGCCGAGCGGATGGTCCGCCACGCGGTCAACGTGACCGCGGTGGAGGCGAAGCGGGCGGGGCTGATCGACTTCATCGCCCCCTCCGAACGCGCCCTGCTGACGAAGATCGACGGCTTCCGGATCAAGGGCCCGAAGGCGCAGGTGCTGCACACGGCCGGGCTTCAGATCTCAGAGCACGACATGCCGCTCCAGTACCAGATCCTCCAGATCCTGGTCAACCCGACCGTCGCCTTCCTGCTGCTGACCGTGGGGCTGATCGGGCTGGCGATCGAGCTCTTCAGCCCCGGCGTGATCGCGCCGGGGACGCTGGGCCTGATCTCATTCCTGCTCGGCCTCTACGGGACCGCGCAGTTGCCGGTGACCGCGGCCGGCATCCTGCTGTTGGCGGTGGCGATGGGGCTCTTCATCGCCGAGGGACACCTGCAATCGCACGGCGTCCTCGGGGTCGGGGGGGTGATCGCACTGGTGTTCTCCGGCCTGCTGCTCTTCAACACCAACGGCGGCTTCGGCGTCTCGGTGCCGGTGGTGATCATCGCCGGAGTCTTACTGGGCTCCTTCTTCGCCTTCATGGTCCAGCGCGCGGTTCGGGCGAGACACGAGCCGGTCAAGACCGGCTACGAGGAGCTGGTCGGCGAGCTCGCCGAGGTGCGAGTGCCACTGGCGCCCGAGGGCCAGGTCTTCACGCAGGGAGCGCTGTGGAGGGCACGGCCGGTGGACGGCGCGGCCCGGCTGGGCGCGGGAGATAGAGTCCGGGTGGAGTCGGTCGACGGGCTCACGCTGCTGGTCAGGCCCGAGCCGCACGCCGAATCGGAAACCGAGCAAGGAGGAAGCTGATGGCCGTAGCGATCTCAATTGTGGTGATCCTCCTCGTTCTCCTGCTGATCATCCTCGGCTCGGCGGTCCGGATCCTGCGCGAGTACGAGCGCGGCGTGATCTTCCGGCTCGGCCGCCTGATCGCCCAGAAGGGACCGGGGCTGATCCTGCTGATCCCGATCGTCGATCGCATCGTGCGCGTCGACCTGCGGACGGTGACGCTCAACATCCCTCCCCAGGAGGTGATCACGCGCGACAACGTGCCGGCCAGCGTCACCGCGGTCACCTATTTCCGCGTGATCGACCCCAACAAGGCGATCGTCGAGGTCGAGAACTTCCTCCTCGCCACCTCGCAGATCGCCCAGACGACGCTGCGCTCGGTGCTCGGCAAGGCGGAGCTGGACCAGCTGCTGGCCGAGCGCGAGCGCCTCAACGAGGACCTGCAGACGATCATCGACGAGCAGACCGAGCCCTGGGGCGTGAAGGTGACCACGGTCGAGATCAAGGACGTCGAGATCCCCGACCAGATGCAGCGGGCGATGGCGCGCCAGGCCGAGGCCGAGCGCGAGCGGCGGGCCAAGATCATCAACTCCGAGGGCGAATACCAGGCGGCGCAGAAGCTCGCCGACGCCGCCGACATCATCAGCACCAACCCGGCGACGCTGCAGCTGCGCTACCTGCAGACGCTGCTCGAGATGGGCGTGAATCAGAACACGACGATCGTCTTCCCGCTGCCGATGGACGTGATCAGCCCATTCGTCGAGATGGCGAGAGGCGGAACAGGCGCTGCGCAGCGCCAGCCACCGCCTCCACCGCCTCCACCGCCCGAAGCCGACCCGGAGGGCGACCTGCCGCCCTCGCGGACCTAGCGCCGCTGATCGGCTTGGGCGGGGAGGCGGTCGAGTTCCGGCCGGCCCGCGACGAGGGAGAGATCGAGGAGGCCAAGCAGCTTCGGGTGCGGGTCTTCTCCACCGAGCAAGGGGTTCCGCCGGAGGCCGATCTCGACGGCCTCGATCCGACCGCCACCCACATCGTCGCCTTGCGGCGCGGCAATATCGTCGGCACCTGCCGGCTGCGCTTCGCGCGCGGGCGGTGCAAGCTCGAGCGCATGGTCGTTGAGCAGAACCTGCGCCGAACCGGGATCGGCACCGACCTGCTGACCGAAGCCGAGCGCGAGGCGATCCGCCAGGGGTCCGCCGAGGTGGTGCTGCACGCGCAACGGCAGGTTGAGGAGTTCTACGCGGCCTGCGGCTACATCGCCGAGGGTGACACCTTCCTCGAGGAGGGGATCCCGCACGTGCAGATGCGAAAGCGGCTGCTGGATCCCGAAAGGCGTTCTGGTCGAGACAGACGAGGGTCATGAGCGACCCCGAGATTCGAATCGACCAGCTCACCGGCCTGCGGACGATCCTGGCGCCCGGGCGGGCCGACCGCCCGAACGCGTTCAAGGTCGAGCGGCGGGCGCTCTCCGATCCCGACGGTTGCCCGTTCTGCGAGGGCGGCGAAGACAACACGCCGGGGGAAGTCTGGGCGGCTCGGCCGGCCGGCGGAGAGCCGAACACGCCCGGCTGGCTTCAACGCGCCGTGCCCAACCTCTATCCCGCCCTGACCGAGGCGGAAGAAGCCATCGAGCCGGAGCGAGACAGCGGCTTTGCCGCCTCCGAGGACCCGTTGCGCAGCTCCTCGCGGATGCGCGAGCCAGACCTCTTCTCAGCCCGACCGGCGGTCGGCGCCCAGGAGGTGATCGTGCATTCGCCGCGTCACGTCAGCTCGCTGTCGGCGCTCGAGCCGGAGGAGCTCGCGGGTGCGGTCGAGGCCTGGCGGGTGAGGATGCGCGACCACCTCGACGCGGCGTGCGTGCAGCTGATCGTCAACGAGGGCCCGGACGCCGGCGCCTCGCGTGAGCACACCCACGCGCAGCTCTACGCGCTGCCGTTCGTGCCGGCCGCGATCGCCCGCGAGCGCGAGCGGGTCGCGGCCTACCGCGAGCGGACCGGGGGCGGTGGGCTGCTCACCGACGTCCTCTCGGAGGAGGTGCGGCGGCAGGAGCGCCTGGTGGCGATCGACGACGAGGCGGCGCTGTTCTGCCCCTGGGCCTCGCGCTCACCGTACGAGCTGCGGATCGTCCCGCGCACCGAGGCCGCGAGCTTCGAGGACGGCGACGGCGGGACGGCGATGTTGGGGACGGCGGTGAAGGCGCTGGCGACGCGCTTCGGCACCTCGCCGGAGCTCAACCTCTGGGTGCGAACCGCGCCGCGCGGTGTCGAGCACTTCCACTGGCACATCGACATCGCGCCGCGGCTCACCGTCCACGCGGGCTTCGAGATGGCGACCGGCGTCGACATCAACGTCTACCCGCCCGAGCGCGCCGCCGCCGACCTGCGCGAGACCCTCGACGGGTAGGGTGGCGCCCGCGATGGCTCCCAACCCGCGACCGATCCCCCGTTTCATCGCCGACAACTCGCAGGAGGGGATCGCCCACGGTCGCTGGGCCGAGCAGCTGGCCGACAGCTTTCGCGGCGCCTGCGGGGAGATCAAGGAGCTGCCGGCAGGCGTCTCGGCGCCGCAGGAGATCGACTGGTTCCCGGAGCGAACCTGGGGCGGGCGCACCTGGGTCCCGGCGGCGGCCCGGGTCGAGGCCGAGTCGGGGCCGATCGAGCTCTTCGGCCACGTCTCCTACCTCCCACGCGACGGCGGTGCTCCAGGGGACCTGCGCGCCAAGGCCGACTTCACCGACGTGCTGGCCGAGGACAACCCGGACTGGAAGATCGACCTCAACGACGACGTGATCGGGCGCTGGCGCGGCGAGGCGGGGATGGCCGGCGACGTGACGCTGGTCTGGGGCCGGCCGCTTGTGCCCGGCGCGGTCGCCGCCACCGCGGAGCTGGACGCCGAGACGGTCGACCAGGAGCCGACCTCCGACGATCGATTCACGCTCGTCGCGCTCGACGCACTCACCGGCTACGGCGACGACGTCTTCATGACCGTGAAGCTGTGGAGCAAGCGGGCGATGGAATTGGCCGCCGAGAGCCTTTACGACTAGAGACACCCAGGGCTCCAGACCGACGTACGTTCAACTGACCGAGAGTCAGGCCTCTTGACCCAAGATCAGGAGAAAATGGGCCTGCGGCTCCTACCCGGTAGTCGAACTGAACGCCCTTCGGGTGTTGCCAGGCCGCAGACCGAGGAATAGATTCGCCGCGCTTCATCCGCCAGCTCTGGGAGAAGGAGGAAAGGGCTGAAGGCACGGATGCCCCCATTGGTCACCGCTGCGGCCGCCGCCGACGTGGCGCTGCTGGCACAGGGCACGCTGACCGGGATCATCGCGGCGCTGGTCGCCCCTGCGGCGCTCTACGTCGCCTTCCGAGCGGCGCCCGTGACGATGACGTTGACAAGCCTCGGGGTCGCGGTCCTACTTGCGGTCGGCGTTCTGGCGACTTCCCAGATCCCGGTCGTGGCGCAGGTCAGCGACGCGGCGGCGGCGGCGAAGAAGTGGGAAGTCGACCGAGCCGACGCATTCTCCTGCGCCTACGCCCAGCTGGCAGCCGTCCAGCAGGATCCCGCCCGCCCTGGGCTGGTCCAGGGGGCATGCTCGTCCCCACCGGCGGCCAATGGCTACGCGCCCACGCCCGAAGCTTGGTGAGCGATTTGGGCAGATACGGGGCGTTCCTGCCCAACTGCTAAGCGAGCCGTGGGGGTGAGTCGATATCGAGTGCATGAAGGGTTGCCCGTGCTTGCCTTCCTAGACACCTCCATCGGGGGTGGGGCTGTCGTGCTCGATGCGCTCTTCCTCCTGCTGGTGCTGGCGATCATGTTCGGTGTTGCCCGGGTCGCGCGTCGTCTCACTGCTTGGCGGATCGAGAGGCGGGTGGGCAGGAAGCGAGGCACAGGGAAGCCCGAACGGCTCGAGACCATGCGGAGGCTGTCGGAGCTTCGGAACTCGGGAGCGCTCTCGGAGGAGGAGTTTGAGGCCGCGAAGGCGCGCGTCCGACAGGAATGAGCCGCGCGGGCCCTCCTTGGCGGTCCAGAGCGCGCACCAAGGCCGCCGTGCAAAAACGCTAGGCGAGATACCGCGAAGCCGCACCGCAGAGCCGTAACCTTCGACCCGGCCCCGATAGCTCAGCTGGATAGAGCGACTCCCTCCTAAGGAGTAGGCCGCAGGTTCGAATCCTGCTCGGGGCGCTCGTCATTTGCAGGCGGTTTCCGCGTGTGCCGTGATCGGACCCGCTGCGAGAGGTACAAAACGGGTACAACCACCGCTTTGCCAAGGAGAGCAGTGGTCACGGGTTAGATACTGCTTTTCGGGCGAAGCATGAGCGGCGGTCCGAACGATTCGGATACCGCTGGTCGTCCAAAGCAACGCCTGGGCGTCTGGGCCGATGGTTGAAACCAAAAAAGGAGAGAGAGCGCCGAAGTTCCTGGCACCTCCTATGTGGGGGTGGGTTAGCCAACCACCCTCCGCAATCCTCGGAGGACCGGGCCCGCCGGGCGCCCTCCTGCACGTAGATTACCCGCGCGGACACATACGGCAGAAACGCCTGACTGCCCTCACGGAGTCTGCGGCCCTGATCGCTGATGCCGTGGCCGCACTCGCCGGCATTTGAGGTCAACCAGGGACGATTAGGTCGGGCAGAGGTAGCCCTTTACGGCTCTGGCCGCCGTCGGAGATCAGTCGGCTGGACCCTCCCCCTCGATTTGCGCCTCCAGCCGTGCGAACCATCGTTCCCAATACGCCCAGCTGTCGGCGCCGAGGCGTCCAACCAATGCGGGGTAGTGGGTACCTGGCGGCTGCACTGATTCAGCTATTGGGATGATCTCGCTGCGCAGATAGGTCTTTGTGCCTTGGGCGCGTTCACGAAGCCGTTGGACCAACGCCAGTTGCTCCTCGCGAGGAAGGGCATCGGCGAAGAAGAGCCGGAGGCTACCTTCGTCGCGAAACTGGAGTTGGCCTACTTGCGTCGAGCGCAACCAGCTCTGAAACGCGGCTTCCCCTTTGTCGGTTATCCGGTACGCGGACCGCGCTCGCGCGCCGTGCGGGTCCGCGCGCCGCGTCACAAGTCCCTCGCGCTCCAGCCGCGCGAGTTCCGGATACACCTGCGCCAGGGAGGTCGGCCAGATGAATTGGGTCGATGAGTCGGCGGCCTTCTTTATCGCGTATCCCGATCTGGCGCCAAGCCGGACCATGCCGAGCACCAGGTAGGCAGGGGGCTTGAGAGTCATCAGGGGGATCGGGTCGCTGAGACCGGTTCGCTGGAACCCGTTGCAAATCGATTGTACATCGGCTTCGATACATCAGCTACGTCACATCGGAACGATCGGGGTCTTCAAGGTGACAGTGAGAGACGGGCATGGGGAGCTGGAGGCGATCGGGTGAACCCTTGGTTCGCATTACCCCGCTCCTGGCTCGACAGCGCCGGCGAGATCGCCCGCTTCGGCGGCCAGGTCATGGGCCTGGTCTACAGCGGCCGCGTGCTGCGCTTCTTCGGCGAGGCGCTGCGCCAGGCCGGGATCCTGATTCTCACCTCGGCGCTGGTGATTTGGGGCCTCGTGTTCATCTCCGGGCTTCAGTGCGGGATCGAGGGCGCCTATCTGCTGCGAGCCCAGGGCGCTCCCGCGTATGCCGGCGTCTTTTCTGCCTGGTGTGACTTGCGCGAGATCATCCCCTACGCGTTCGGCTACATGATGGCCGCCAAGGTGGGCACCGGGATCGTCGCCGAGCTGGGCTCGATGCGGATCTCCGACGAGATCGACGCCCTCGAGGTGATGGGGGTTCCGCCTGTCACCTATCTGGCCGCCACCCGGCTGCTGGCAGCCTGGATCGCGCTTCCCTTCATCTACATGGTCGCGGTCGGCGTCTCGTACTTCGCCAGCTATCTGGCGGTCGTGAAGCAGATCGGCGACACCTCTTCGGGGGGTTACTTATTGATCTTTTGGATGTTCCAGAATCCTCCCGATCTCCTTTACAGCGTGATCAAGGGGATGGTGATGGCGACGATCATCGTGCTGGTCGGCTGCTATTTCGGCTACACCGCGTCGGGAGGACCGGTCGGGGTCGGCTCGGCGACCGCAAAGTCGATGGCGCTCAACATCGTCTTGGTGCACGTCATCGGGATGCTCAGCTCGCTGATCTTCTGGGGTGCCAACCCGAGGGCGCCGATAGGGGGGTGAGTGGGCGGTCGTCCCCGCCTTCGGAGGAACAGGCGGATTCGAACACCGACATTGGGGTTGTGAGCCCAGGAGCCGCGTGACCCCTACTGCACTGAGAGGTACAAAACGGGTACATCAGGGAGCGCTTCAACGGGTTCAGCCGGTCATCGCTCGACGGCGGAACCCGCTAGCTTGCAGGACATTCGTGGTCGGGCTTGCCCGACCCGGCCCTGCTTCGGTTCGCCACCACACACCTGCACCGCCGCCAGCTGTTCGCCCAGTCGCTGGAGGCTGACGACGAGCTGTATGAGCGGCTGACCTCGATCGAGCAGCCGCCCGACGAGGCCTAGCTGCGGTCCGGCCGCTCCGGGTAAAGCTCGTCGATCGTGACCAGGGCGCGGTAGGCGCCGCCGGCGGCTTCGGCGATCGCCTCGCCTCCGCCGGCAAGCCGGTCGACGACGCAGAGCGCCCCGACGATCTCCAGGCGCTCCTCGCGCATGCGCTCGATCGCGCGCACGGTCGAGCCGCCGGTCGTGACTGTGTCCTCGACGACAAGGCACTTGGCGCCCGCCTCGACCGGGCCCTCGACCCAGCGCTGCAGTCCGTGCTCTTTGCGCTCGCCGCGGACGAAGAAGCCGACCAGGCCGCTGCCCGAGGGGCTGGCGATCGCCGCGCAGGCGAGCGGGATCGCGGCCGTCGCCGGCCCGCCCGCCGCCTCGGCGCCGAGCTCGCGCGCGAAGTCGGCGATCAGATCCCCGGCCGCCAGGAAGGCCGCCGGTCGTAGCAGGGCGCGGCGGGCGTCGACGTAGTACTCGGCCTTCTTGCCGCTGGAGAGCGTCACCTCGCCGATCACGAGCGCGTGCTCGCGAAGCTCCGCCAAGAGCGTCCCGCGGGCGGCCTGTAGATCGGCGCTCACAGGCGCATCCTGACGCCCGCTCACGACAGCGACGCCGCGAATCCCTGTCGCCAGCTCGGATGCGCGGGCTGCCAGCCAAGCTCGCGCTTGGCCTTGGCGTTGGAGCCGCCGCGCATCTGGGTCCCCATCACCACGGCCGCCTTTCCGCCCAGCAGGCGAACGACGAAGGCCGGCACCCGCATCGGGCGCTTGGCTCCGATCGCCTCGGCGTAGACCGGCAGCCACTCGCTGATCGGCGCGGGGTCGTCGTCGACGACGTTGTAGATGCCCGGAGCGCCCCGCGCCACCGCCGCCACCGTCGCGTCGGCGGCGTCGTCGATGTGGATGAAGGAGAAGACCCCGGTGCCCTTGCCGACCTGCGGGAAGCGGCGCGACCGCACCTGCTCGGCGATGCTGCCGCCGCTGTCGAAGTAGGTGCCGGGGCCGTAGAACTGGCCGTAGCGCAGCACCATGCCCTCCATGCCCTCGGCCTCGAGTGCCTCGCGCTCGCTGGTCAGCGTCGGCTCCACACCTGAGGCGAAACGCCCCGGGGCCTTGACGAAGGGGCGCGCCTCCTCGTCCTTGACCCAGTCGCCCTCGGGCTCGTAGATGAAGGCGATGCTCTGGCTGATGTAGCGGCGCGCCCCGACCTTGCGGCCGGCCGAGATCAGGTTACGCCCTCCCTCGACCCGCAGCCGGTTGGTCGGCTCGTAGTCGATCTTGCGCAGGTCGTAGTCCTTCGGCAGGCTGGTCAGCTCGGAGACGATCACCTCCGGGGCGGCAGCGGTCACCGCGTCCTCGACCGCCGCCGGGTCGAGCGCGTCGCAGATCGCCGCCTCCGCGCCGGCGGCGCGGAGCGCCTCGGCGCCGCGTTCCTTGCGGGTCGTCCCGGTCACCTCGTGGCCGGCCGCGACCAGTTTCGGGACCAGCGCGCGGCCAATCGCCCCGCTGGCGCCGGCGACGAAGACCCTCATCCGCCGTCCCGCGGTCTAGCCCCGAGCCGCGCCGAGACGCGCGCAAGGTAGCCGAGCAGCACGGCCCCGATGGCGATGTACGCGGTGTCGGCCCAGCCGCGGGCACTGGAGCGCGCATCGCCGGTGTCGAAAGCGTGGTTGAGCGCGTGAAGCCCGAACCAGATCGCGCCCAGGAGCAGGACCGGCACACGCCAGGCCGGCACCCGGGCCGCGATCAGGAGCGCGATCCCGTAGGCGAGGGTGAAGGCGCCGACGTCGCCGACGTAATGGCTGTTCTCGCTGCCGTACCTGCCGATCTGCTCGAAGAAGGTGCCGGGGGCGACCAGCGCCAGCACGCCGAACCCCGCCGTGACCGCTGCGAAGAGCACAAGGACGACCTGCAGGCTGCGCTCCGCCACAAGACGCAGCCTAAGACCTAGTAGACGTAGATGTCCTCGCCGAGGGAGACCGAGTTGTAGATGTGAAGTGCGTCCGGGATCGGGACGCGAACGCACCCGTGGCTGGCCGGGTAGGTCGGCGGAACCGACGCGTAGCCGTGCACCGCGTAGCCGCCGTGGAAGTAGGTCGAGAAGTACATCCCCTCCGAGTTGTAGCCCGGCTGGCGCAGGTAGAACTGGAAGTGGCCGCGGACAGTCGGGGTCGACGACTTGCCGGTCGAGACGCCGTAGGTCTGCACCGGCTTGTCGCCGTCGGCCAGGACCAGCACCTGGCGGTCGATCGACACCTCGGCGTGCTTGCCGGCGTTGGGGTACTTGACGTGGAAGGCGCCGTGGCCGGAGAAGATCCGCTTCACGATCCCCTTGCCGGCATGGCCGTTGTGGTCGGCGCCGTTGACCTTGCGGTAGGCGAGCACGGCGCGGGAGTCCTTGTCGTTGAAGCAGGAGCCGCCGCTCGGCACGTAGCCCATGCCGTGCAGGGCCTTCTTGAAGGCGCGCACGACGCGGCCGCACTTGCCGGATCCGATATTTGGATAGCTGACGCCGAACTTCTTGCGCGCGCTGGCCGCGCCCTGCTGCGTGGCGGTCGCCTCGTGCACCGCCTGCACCGCGAAGCGGCCGCCGCGCCGGACCAGGAACTTGGTCTTGAACGTCCCGTTACTGCCGGCGCCGTTGTGGACGTCGATCTTCTGGCTGCCCACCTGATGGCCGTTGCGAAAGAAGAGCACCTCGACGCTCTCGCCGGCGACGAAGGGCGAGACGGTGCCTCTCACCGGGATGCGGCTGAGGATCGCCGCCTTGCCGCCCTTCAGATGCCCGACCTCGAGACTGACATTGGCGGGCGCGGGTGCCGCACCGGCGGCAGCCGGCAACACGAGGGCAGCGGCAAGCAGCGCGAGGAAAAGGGGCGTGCGGCGACTCACGAGGTGCTGCATTGTGCCTGATCGGTCGGCGGGGCGCTAGGGCACGAGGCGGCGGCGAACCGCCCGCACCGGGACCGCGAACAGCGCCACGCTGATCGCGAGCAGGATTCCCAGGTGCAGGAGAACGATCGGCTGCGGCCCGTCGGCCAAGCCCCGCGTCACCTGGACCAGGTGGTAGAGGGGGGTGAACCAGGCCACCACCTCGACCCAGCCCGGCAGCTGGTTGAAGGGAAAGAAGATCCCCGAGAACAGGAACATCGGCGTGATCCCGAGCGTGAAGTAGTAGCTGTAGAGGTCGATGCGGGGAATCAGCGCCGTGAAGGTGTAGGCGAGGGTCGAGAAGGCCAGCCCGCCGATGATCACGAGTGGTGGGATCGCGAGCGCCCACCAGGAGTGGACCAGCCCAAAGGCCGTGACGACGATCAGAAAGACGGTCGAGTAGATCGCCGCCCGGATCGAGCTCCAGGCCAGGTCGCCGGCGACCACGTCCTGCGCCTCCACCGGGGTCGAGAGGATCGCGTCGTAGAGGTGGTACTCGCGCATGCGGATGTAGACGTTGTAGGTGCACTCGAACGAGGCCGCCCACATCGCCGACGACGCAATCAGGCCGGGGGCGATGAAGTCGCGATAGGGAACGCCGTTGATCGAAGAGATGTAGGTCCCGAGCCCGTAGCCCATCGCGACCAGGTAGAAGAGCGGGTCGATGAACTGGGGGGCCAGCGAACCCTTCCAGAGCTTCGAGAAGACGCGCGCGTTGCGGCCGGCGACGCTGGCCGCGTAGCGGGGTGAGGGGATGAGCCGCGAGCGCGGCGAGTCAGTCTTCACGCAGATGCCTCCCGGTCAGGTCGAGGAAGACCTCCTCCAGGTTCTCAGCCTGATGCTTGCGGATCAGCGCCACCGGCTCGCCCTCGGCGACTATCCGCCCCAGGTCCATGATCACGAGGCGGTCGCAGAGGCGCGCGGCCTCCTCCATGTAGTGCGTGGTCAGCAGCAGCGTCACACCTCGGTCCCGCAGCTCCTCCATCGCCCGCCAGACCGCCAGCCGGGCCTGCGGGTCGAGGCCCGTGGTGGGCTCGTCGAGGACGACGATGTCGGGCTCGTTGATGAGCGCCCGGGCAACCAGCAGGCGGCGCTTCATCCCGCCCGAGAGGGTCTCGATGCGGTCTCCGGCGCGCTCGGCGAGCTGAGTGAACTCGAGCAGCTCCAGGGCGCGCGGCTCGACGTCGCGGCGGGCGATGCCGAAGTAGGACGCCTGCACGAGCAGGTTCTCGAGCACCGTGAACTCGCCGTCGAGGTTGGTCTCCTGCGGGACGACGCCGAGGTGCGCCTTTACCCGCCGCGGATCGGAGACGACGTCCATGCCGAGCACCTTCAGCTCCCCGCCGCCCACCTCGGCCAGCCCGTAGATCATCTTCATCGTCGTCGTCTTCCCGGCCCCGTTCGGGCCGAGGAAGCCGAAGCAGGTGCCGGGCTCGACCGTGAATTCGATCCCGTCCACGGCGACGCGTCCGTCGTAGCTCTTGCGCAGGTCGCGGGCCAGGACCGCGGGCTCGCTCATCGTCTTTGGTGTTCGCGCTCGGCCCAGAACATTGCTCTTTTGTAGAGCCTCGCGCTCACGAGGCGACGGCCAGGGCCAGGGCGTTGTTGATCGCATGGGCGATAATTCCGGGGACCAGGGAGCCGGTGCGCTCGTAAAGCAGCGCGAGCACGAACCCGAAGATGATCAGCGGCGGCACCGCCGTGATCCCGGTCGTCGCATGCAGGCCGCCGAACACGAGGGCGCTGATCGCGGCCGCTGGGAAGGTCGAGAGGCGCTTGCGAAGCCCACCGAACAGCATCCCACGGAAGAAGATCTCCTCCGCGACGGGCGCCGCGATGACGATAAGCGCCACGACCGGGATCGCCGCCAGAAAGCCGGCGTTCAGCCCCAGGTTTCGGGCGATGTCCTTCTGGTGCGGCTCGCTGATCAAGGTCGCGTATGCGATCGCCACCGCGTAATAGGAGAACATCGCCAGCGCCATCCAGCCCAACGCGACGGCGCGGAAGCGGCGCAGACCGAGCAGCGAGAGGTCCTCGCGAACCTCGGTCTGGGTTTCGGGCATGGCACCGGAGGCGACCCCGATCGCGACCATGACCAGCGTCACCTCGAGAAGGGCCTGCGCGACCAGCAACGCCCCGGTCGAATCGAGGTCGGGGTCGAAGGGCACGACCAGCAGCGGGGCGAACAGGCCCCCAACGAGCAGACCGGTCACAACACCGAGGACGGTTCGGCGAACGTCCCAGATCGCGTAGGGAAATCCGGGCGCCGACCAGCCGAGCGACGAGGCGCTCGGACGAGCCGCGGTCGGCGCTTCCCGGATCGATTCTCCGGGGTTGTCGAGGGAAGGCGCGGAGTCCGCGGCCGGCTCCGCCTGGCTCTCGCCCGAGGCGGAGCCGGCGGCCGGATGCAGTCCCAGTGCCTCAGTGGCCTCGCCGAACAGCTCGGCGGTCGTGGGGGATGGTGGCGCGACAGAGGGCGGTTCTGAGGGTGAGGCTTCCACAAGGTTCCCCTCCCGTTGGTGTGCCTGTTGCTGCGCCAGCGATTGGGCCTCGGTGGCCCGCTCCCGAACCACGATCGTCTTCGCGACGCGATCGCCGAGCCGCTGGCGTCGCGCCGAGCGGCGCACGATCAGATAGTCGGCGCCGATCATCGCCAGCGGCAGGTCGACGAAGCGCAGCAGGTTGCGCAGCGTCGCCGCCTGCCAGGTCAGCCGCCCCCCCTCGAGAGGCAGGACGCGGATGCCGGCCGCGTTCTTGCCGATCGTCTGGCCCCAGCGCCACTCGCAGATCGCGAAGTAGTTGAACCAAGCGCTGAGTACGACCAGCGCCGTGATCGCCGCCGCGCCGCGGTTGTCGCCCGTGACGATGAAGGGGTTGAAGAAGAACAGTCCAAAGATCCAGACCAGGCTGTCGAGCAGCGCCGCGCCGAGGCGGCGGCCAAAGGTTGCGTACTCGACCGGGCGAGCGCCGGCTGGGGCGGGGGCGGTGAACTCCTCCGCGCTCACAGTCTCTGGGCCACCTCTTCGAGGCTGGCGATATCACCGGCGCCGTCGCGGTCGAGAAGCAGTGCGCGGATGCCGGCCGCCTCGGCGCCGTCGACGTCTTCCTCGCGCGTGTCGCCGACGTGCACCGCCTCGTCGGCGCTGCAGCCGGCGAGCGCCAGCGCCGCCTCGAAGATCGCCGGGTCGGGCTTTCCCGCGCCGGCCTCGGCCGAGGACACGGCGCCGTCGAGTTGCGAGGCCAGCCCGCAGCGGTCGAGCACCTCGCCCAGCGAGCAATCCCAGTTCGAGACGCAGACCAGCTTCATGCCCCGCTCGCGTAACTGTGCCAGCGCCGGGCCGGCGTCCGGGTAGGGAGCAAAGCGGATCGAGTCGACCAGGGTCTCCACGCTGACCTCGGCGCCCAGCTCGCGCGAGAGCAGCCCCGCGCAGCGCGCCCGCAGATCGGCCAGCGACTCCGTGTCGCGCCCCTCGTGGCTGTGGGCCTTGTAGTAGGCCATCTCGGCGCGCACCGCGGGGACCAAGCGCTGCTCGGGGATGCCGTCGCCAAGCGCCTTGCCAAGGCCCACCCAAGGCGGCTCCAGCTCGACCAGGGTCCCGAGCGCGTCGAGAAATACGGCTTTCGTCTGCGTCATCGAGCAGGCGATTCTCTCATCGGCCATGGCAGATGAAAGGATCGGCACGACATGCACCTGGTCCTGGCCGCCAATAAATCGTTCTGGCACGAGCACGGCAACGAGATCTCGGCCCTGATCACCCTCGCCCTGGCGATCGTCGTCGCCTTCCTCGTCGACCGGCTGGTGATCGGGCGCGGCACCCGGATGGCGGCGCTGATGACCGAGGGAGGCGTCTCGCGCGGGGCCGCCACCCGGCTGCGCGTCGTGCGCAGGCTGATCTTCGTCGTCATCCTCGTGATCGGGGTGGCGCTGGCCCTGAGCCAGTTCGGGCAGATCAAGCGACTGGCGACCGGGATCCTCGCCTCCAGCGCGGTGATCGGCCTGGTGATCGGCTTCGCCGCCCGCCAGTCGATCGGCAACATGGTCGCCGGGGTGATGCTTGCGATCACGCAGCCGATCCGGATCGGCGATCGCGTCACCTTCGAGGAGACGACCGGGCGCGTCGACGACATTACCCTCTCCTACACCTACATCGATCCCGGCGACGGCCGCCTCGTGGTGGTCCCCAACGACAGCATCGTCAGCGGCACGATCTTCAACCACTCGACCGGCGACCGCTCGGCGCCGGTCACCGTCTCCGCCTGGGTGCCCCCGGCGACCGACCTCGATCGCGCCGAGGTAGCGCTGAAGGACGCCGGGGCGGATTCCGTCCACATCGCCGAATGGACGCACGAGGGCCTCCGATTGGAGGTAAAGGTGGCGACCGATCGCGACCGCACCCGGGTCGGCGACGAAGAGGCGGCTCTGCGCGAGCGTGCGCAGGCGGCTCTGCAGCGCGCAGGGCTGCTTGCATAGACGACGCCTAGGCGTCGAACGCGCAGGTCGCGCCCAGTACCCTTTTTGCGATGACGCAGCGGCAGCGCAGGCGTCACCGCCGCGGGAAGAGACGGTCCAAGCTGGCGGTGGCCCTGATCGTGGTCTTCTCGGTGGTCACTGCGGCGATTCTCGCCGCCGGCTCCTGGGTGCTCAGCGTCGCCGATGAGGCGCCTCCCTGCAATCAGCTGAAGGCGATCTCCCAGCCCCAGAGCTCGATCGTCTTCGCCGGCGACGGAAGCCGGCTCGGCTTCATCCAGTCGGATACGTCGCGCCAGGTGGTCGCGAGGAAGCGCATCCCGATCTCGCTCCAGTACGCGACCGTCGCGATCGAGGACCAGCGCTTCTTCCAGCACGGGGGCATCGACCCGGAGGGCATCCTTCGAGCCGCGGTCAAGGACGTCCAGGCGGGAAAGGCAGTGCAGGGTGGATCGACGATCACCCAACAGCTCGTCCGCAACCTCTACATCAGCGATCCGAAGCGCGACCTCGAGCGCAAGATCATCGAGGCCAAGCTCGCGATCTGCTACGCCGACCATCACTCGAAACGCTTCATCCTCGGCCAGTACCTGAACACCGCGTCCTACGGCACGATCGAGGGCCGAACCGCGATCGGCGTGCAGGCGGCCGCGAAGACCTACTTCTCGAAGCCGATCTGGAAGCTGACCCTGGAGCAGGCGGCGCTGCTGGCCGGGATTCCCCAGTCGCCCTCCGAGTACAACCCGTTCCTCAACCCGGTCGGGGCCAAGGAGCGCCGCAACGAGGTGCTCCAGAAGATGGCCAACCTCGGCTACATCTCGCACCAGCGGGCGATCGAGGGCTACCAGCGCCCGCTCGAGCTTCACCGCTCCAACCAGTACAGCAACATCCGCGAGCCCTACTTCTTCGATTACGTCGAGAACAAGCTGATCGAGAAGTACGGCGTCAACACGGTCCGCAAGGGGGGGTTGAAGATCTACACCACCCTGGACCCGAGGCTCCAGCAAGACGGCCGGGACGCGATCGACGGCCAGCTTCCCTACTCGACCGACCCGGCGGGCGCGGTGGTCTCGATCGACCCCACCAACGGGCACATCCTGGCGATGGCCTCCAGCGGCTCCTACAACAGCAACCAGTACAACCTCGCCGCCCAGGGGCACCGCCAGCCGGGGTCGTCGTTCAAGACCTTCGTGCTCACCGACGCGATCAACCGCGGCGTCAATCCCTACAGCACCTACTACAAGTCCCACCACCTCGAGCTTGACCTGCCCCAGTATGGGCACTGGAGCGTCTCCACCGCCGAGAACAGCTACGCGGGCACGATCAGCCTCGCCGAGGCCACGGTGCTCTCAGACAACACGGTCTTCGCCCAGCTCGACCTCGACATGGGTCCCAGCTCGGTCACACAGATGGCCCACAAGATGGGCATCACCAGCCATCTCGACAGCATTCCGGCCGAGGGCATCGGCGGGCTGCGGATCGGGGTCTCGCCGCTGGAGATGGCCGACGCCTACGCAACCCTGGCCTCCGGCGGCATCCACCACGATCCAATTGCGATTCGCAAGGTGGTCTTCCCCGACGGCCACGTCGACCAGCCCGAGAAGCCGGAGGCAAACCGGGTGGTCTCGCCGGCGGTCGCCTACGAGGTGACCAAGATCCTGCACGAGAACATCATCGGCGGCACCGGCACGGCCGCCTACACGGGTTGCACCGGCCAGGCGGGAAAGACGGGCACCACCGATAACTTCACCGACGCCTGGTTCGTCGGCTACCAACCCAACCAGACCACCGCGGTCTGGGTCGGCTACCCGCAGGCGACCCTCTCGATGACCAGCGTGCACGGGATCACGGTCTTCGGCGGCACCTTCCCGGCCCAGATCTGGCACGACTACTACGTCAACGCCGGTATCCCCTGCGAGTCGTTCACGCCACCCTCCCAGCCCATCCAATGGTCGCCGTTCTTCGGCAACTACAGCGTCTCCTCGTCGACCAGCGGCAGCGCGACTTCCGGCACCACCACCACCGACAAGACGGGCAAGAACGGCTACAACCCGTCCCTGTACGCGCCCGGCGCGGGCCAGAAGCCGGCACCGGCGCCGAAGCCGTCGCCGCCCAAGTCCCCGCCGAAACCGCCCAAACCGCCCAAGCCGCCCCCGGCGCCCCCAACGACCACAACAACACCGGCGCCCCCACCACCGCCCACGGGTGGGGTTGGCGGTGGTGGTTGACGAAGGGGCTTCGGCCTCTAGCCAGACTCCGGCCGCGGCGCCATCGCGCTCGCCTCCGCCTGCACCTCCTGCGCCATCTCCTCCCGGCTCCCGCTCCATGCCTCGTGGCGGCCGACCACAGTGACAACCCCTACGAAGAGCAGCTCCACGACCGTCAGCACCGCGCGCACGGCGATAGCGATCACCGCCCCAACCGCGAAGCTGTGGCTCGGCAGGGCCGCCTTCACGGCCCAGGCGAAGGCGGCGTCGCGGATGCCGAGGCCGGCGGGCGCGACCAGGGTGACCAACGCGGCGAGATAGCCGAAGGCCTGCGCCGAGCCCACCGTGGCCAGCTCGTTGAAGCCGAAGTCGTGAACCGAGCGAGCGACGAAGAAGACGCCGACGCCGCAGACGGCCCAGCTGATCGCGTAGTAGACCAGCATCACGAGGATGCCCCAGAGGGGAATCGTCGCCGGTAGCGGTTCGCGTCCGAACGCGTGCAGCAGCCGGTTCGCGAGCGGGCCGAAGACACGCGGGTGCAGGACGACGACCGCCGCCGGAACGACCAGCAGCACCGCCCAGCGCCACGGCTGACCCTGGAGGTCGGGGTGGTTGATGAGGAAATAGCTCGCCACGGCGGTGGCAGAGGCGGCCGAGAGCGCCTGCTCGTAGACGATGCTGGCCAGGGTGATCCGCCGCGGGACCCCGGCACGTTCGGAGAGCACCAGTCGCGCGAGCACGTAGAGCACGCTCCCAGGCACGTAGCGGGCCAGAAGCGGCTGGCCCCAGGCCACCTGGGCGCGAACCGGGTTGAGGCGGTTGCCGAGCAGTCGCAACAGCAGGTCCCAACCGAGCGCGCCGGACGCGTAGAAGACGATCAGCACGCTGAACCCCGGCAGCAGCCAGATCGGCGTGAAGTGGACTCCCTTGTCCTTGATCTCGCCCCACTGCTGGGCAACGGTGAGGACCAGGAAACCGAAGATCAGCAGCCCGATGCTGGCCTGCAACGCGATGCGCACGGCCCGGCGCCGCGGGGGGCGCCTGCCGAGCGTCGCGCCGGCCTCCCCGATGCGATGCAGAAGTGGGGTCGGGCGATCCAAGGTCCCGGGGCGAGCATAGCCGCGCCCGGTTCACAATGTTCGGGTGGGCGAGTTCGATCTGATCGCAGCGCTGCGCGCGCGTCTTCCGCAGCCGGGGCCGCGGGTCCTGCTCGGGGTCGGCGACGACGCCGCGATCACCGCCCCCGAGGGGGTCACCGCCACCTCCGTCGACGCGATCGTCGAGGGGGTGCATTTCCGCCGCGAGTCGACGACTTTGGACGCGATCGGGCGCCGGGCCCTCGCCGCTGCGCTGTCCGACCTTGCCGCGATGGGAGCCCAGCCGGGTGAGGCCTACATCGTCCTCGGCGTCCCCGAGGACCTCGACGAAGCCGGCTGCCTGGAGTTGCTCGAGGGCGCCGAGGGGCTCGCGGCGCGGACGGGGACCGCTCTGGTCGGTGGCGACATCAGCCGCTCCGCGGTGCTGTTCGTGGCGATGACCGTGGTCGGCCACGCGCGCGACGCGGAGAGCCTGGTCAGACGTGGGGGCGCCGACGCCGGCGACTTGGTCGCCGTGACCGGAGAGCTCGGAGGGGCGGCCGCGGCGCTACTGCTCCTCGAGCGCGGGGCCGAGGGCGCCGGCGTGCCGGACAACCTCGCCACCGCTCTTCGGACCCGCCTGCTCGACCCCTGCCCCCGCCTCGCCGAGGGCAGGGCGCTGGCCGCCAACGGAGCCAGCGCGATGATCGACGTCAGCGACGGCCTCGGTGCCGACGCCGGACACATCGCCGCCGAGAGCGGCGTGGGGCTGGAGATCGACCTGGCCGCGCTCCCGCTTCAGGCCGGCGTGCGCGAGGTGGCGATGGCGACCGGCGAGGACCCGTTGGAGCTGGCGGCTGGGGGGGGCGAGGACTACGAGCTTCTCTGCTGCCTGCCCCCGGCGTCGCTTGACCGCGCCCGCGCGGCGGTTGCCGAAGTGGGCGGTTCCCTCACCGTGATCGGACGCTGCGTCCGGGGCGAGGGCGGGGGTGTGAAGCTCAGTGCTCCCAGCGGCCGCGAGCTCCGAGTGCGGGGCTATGACCAGCTGACCTGACGGCAGCCGTCCTAGCCTCTTCACCCTCGCGAGCGAGGAAGGCCCGAACCCCGGGGCGCTCCAGCATGGCCTCAGCGACCAGCACCGGTTCCATGCGGTAGTGCCCCGTTTGGATCAGAGCTTTGAGCTGTCTGGGTGACATTCTCCGTGTCATTCCGATCTGGGAATCCCTTCCGATGCCCTTACCGATACCACTATCGGCAGACGCCCTGGCCCTCATAAGTACTCGGTACTAGAACTTGTGTCCAGGCACGGATGTCGAGGGAGGGCCACCGAGCGCGCCGGGGCCGGCGTGTCTCCCTAGCGGGGGTAGGGCGGGGCGCTCGCCCGGCACCTCGGCGCGGCCCCGCGTAGCCAGCTCGACGATCGCGATCAGGCATCCACCGAGCACTCCTAGGGAGATCGCGAGCGGCAGACCGAACTGGCCGCCGGTGAACAACAGGACGAGCTGCCAGGGCACCGCCCATCCGACGCCGAGACTGGACGCGAGGTAGCCGATCGCAACGAGCGGCACGACCACGCCAAGCGCCAGAGCGACCGCGCTCGGCAGGAGTTGGCTCCGCAGCTCGGGCAGGGCGGCGGCAAGCCAGAGGTGGGCGGTCGGAACGAGCAGCAGAGCCAGATAAGGGTTGACGAGCCAGACCACCGCGATCGAGACGAAGATCACCAGTCCGATCGCCGGGGTGAGCGCTTCCTGAGCGGCGGTGGGTGGGACCAGGCGGCGAGTCGCGAACACGGTGCCGGCGAACGTCGCCACCAGAACGAGCAGAACCAGCGCCGGACCGACACCGAAGGAATGGCTTTGGGGGTCGAACGGAAAGGCGGGACGAGGGATGAGGCCGACCAGAGACAGCACTGAGGCAAGGACGAGGACGGCGAGGAACGGAATCGAGCGACCGAGCGTCCACAGCAGCGTCCGGCGCACCGGCTCGGCGGAGCGTGAGGCCGCGGCGAGACCGTCGATCGATACGAGTCCGACCGGCAGCAGCAGCGCCGCCGCGAGCAGCGCCAGCGCCCAGCCCGGTATCAGCTTTCCGGCCAGCGGGAGATAGGCACCCGGTCCGTGCTCGAGCGGGCTCGGGAGGCTGTCGAGGGCGAAGACCAGCGAGAGGCTGGCTCGCCCAAAGCTGCCCAGGGCGGCCGGGTCGAGGGAGCCGCGGCCGTCCCCGGAGGATGGCAGCGGGCGATCGCCGGCCGAGGAGATCCCGATTGCATCCTCGCCGTGCTCGATCAGCACCGCCTGCTCCTGCAGACCGCTCGGGATCGCGAGGCGAAAGAGGCTGGGGAAGGTGCTGAGGGCAAGCGGTTCGCCTCCAACCTCCGAGCCGACGGCGGCGCGGGCGCTCTGCACGAGCTGCATCGAAGCGCTCTGAGGCCCCGCCGACCACGGCACCACGAACGGGTGGCGCCCCAACCCCGAGCCCGGCTGCGAGAGGACGATCACCGCCTCGGCGGGCGAGCCCCGAAGCTCTCCGGCAAGCAGCTTCGCGCCTGCCGCACCGGCAACCGAACCGTCGGTGGAGACGAAGACCAGCGTCTTGCTGTGCCGAGCCCCGTCGAAGTTGGAAGCCAGCTCCAGAAGCGCGGCGGTTGCGGCCCCGCTCGAAGCCGCGCAGGGGCCTGCGCGGCAGTCGCGCGGGGCGACGATCACGATGCGGCGCTCGGAGAGGCCGGGGAGCACCAGGGTCACGTTTCGCATCCCCACGTCGTTGCCGTCGAAGCCGCCGCTGAAGCGCTGCTCGGACACCGACCCGCCCTGTACCGCCCGGAAGTGCTTGGCGACGAACTCCGCGGCGGCGGTGTCTCCCCTGCTCCCCGGCTCCCGATTGGGTGCGACGGCAAGCAGCTGATGATCGATTGCGGCCGCTTCCCCCCCGTCGAAGGCGTCGGCGGCGACGTCGCTTCGCAGCGCCAGCGGCCGCGAGACGACGGAGAACATCAGCACCACCGCGGCGGCGAGGGCGAGGAGCAGACCAGCTCTGTATAGGCGCGGTGCGAGCATCAGCCGGGAAGAAGGCAGAGAAGCAGAAGGCGGGCCGCAGCGCGGGCCGGTTCATGCCTGATGGTCGATCCCATTCTGCCCTGCGCCCGGCGCCTTCTAACCTCTAATGCATGGCCGAGGGATCGGCGCGAATCCTGCTCGTCGACGACGAGCAGGCAGTGCAGACACTTCTCACCTATCCGCTTCGCAGAGACGGATATGAGGTGATTGCGGCCCACGACGGGCAGGAGGCCCTGCAGCGATTCTCGGAGGAGCGCTTCGACCTCGTGGTGCTCGACCTGATGTTGCCGAAGCTCGACGGCGTCGAGGTCTGCCGGCGGATGCGCTCGCGCAGCCAGGTTCCGATCATCATGCTGACCGCGAAGGGCGACGAGATCGACAAGGTCGTCGGCCTGGAGATGGGCGCCGACGACTACATCACCAAGCCGTTCTCGATGCGGGAGTTCCGCAGCCGCGTGAAGGCGGCGCTGCGGCGCTCGCGGATGCCCGGGGCGCGGCAGGCGGTTGCGGAGCCGATCGAATGCGGAGAGCTGCACATCGACTTCGAGCGCCGCACCGTGACCGTGCGGGCGGAGGCGGTGCGGCTGACCTTCGTCGAGTTCGAGATCCTCGCGGCGCTGGCGCGGGCGCCGGGTCGGGTGCTGTCGCGCGAGACGCTTCTCGAGCACGTCTGGGGCGACTCCGACTACCGCGACCCGCGCACGATCGACGTCCACATCCGCCACCTGCGCGAGAAGATCGAGAATGAGTCGCGTCGCCCCGAGTACCTGCTCACGGTTCGCGGCGTCGGCTACCGATTCCGCGATGAGTCCTAGCCGGGCCGAGGCGACAAGCGAATGAGATGGCAGCACCTCAACACCGTTCGTAACCGGCTCCTGCTGCTGTTCTTCGCGATCACGGCGGCGGCGATCGGCTTCGTCTACCTCTACGTCGTCCCGCAGCTGCAGTCGAGCCTCACCTCCGAGAAGCTGTCCCGGCTCGAGGACCGCAGCGCGCAACAGACCGCTCCGCTGCTGCGGGCGATGCGGCAGGGGCTCTCGCAGCCGCAGCTGGAAGCGCTTCTGCGCCGCGCCGCTCAGTCGACTGACTCGCGAGTGACGCTGCTCGGCGTCCGCGACGTCGATGGAGTGCCGAGGCCGGCGTTCGTGATCGTCGACTCGCAGTCGCGATCGAGCCCGGTCGCCGCACGGTTCGATGTCGCCGCGAAGGCGGCCGACGGCCAGACCCGCGCCGGCACCGAGGTGATCTCGGGCTCCCGCAGCGCCGAGGTGGCCCTTCCGCTGCCCGCGGGACACCCGGTCTGGATCGCGGTCTTCTCGCAGACGCTCGGTGAGGTGAGCGACAACGTGGCGCTGATCAAGCGCCAGATCCTGATCGCCGGCACGATCGCGCTGGCCCTCTCGCTGCTGGCCGGATTCTGGGCCGCGCGGGCGATCTCGAGGCGTCTCAGCCGTCTCGACCGCGCCGCCCAGCGGGTCGCCCGCGGCGATTTCGCCCCGATCCCAGTCGACTCCTCCGACGAACTGGGCCAGCTGGCCCGCACCTTCAACGACATGCAGCGTCGACTCGCCGAGCTCGACCACGCGCGCAAGCAGTTCATCGCCAACGCGTCGCACGAGCTGCGCACGCCGATCTTTTCGCTGGGCGGGTTCGTCGAGCTGCTCGACGAGGAGGACCCCGACCCCGAGGCGCGGGCCGAGTTCGTGCGCACGATGCGCGAGCAGGTCGTGCGACTGACCAAGCTGACCACCGACCTGCTCGATCTCTCGAGGCTCGACGCGGGAGCGCTGGAGATCGCGGCCCGGACCGTCGACCTGGGCGAGCTGGCGACCGAAATCGCGCGCGAGTTCGGTCCCGCCGCCGACCTTCACGGCTCGAGGTTGGAGGTTCGGACCCCCGAGCGCAGGGCGGTCGCGGAGGCGGATCCCGATCGAGTGCGGCAGATCATCCGTATCCTGCTCGACAACGCCATCGGCCATACCCCCGAGGGCGTCAAGGTGACTGTGACGACCACTCAAGACCACGGCCGCGCGGAGCTGATCGTCTCCGACGAGGGCGGGCCTGGGATCGGGCCCCGCTCCCAGGCGCGCATCTTCGAACGCTTCTACACCGGCGACTCGGTGAGCGGATCGGGGCTCGGCCTTGCGATCGCGCGCGAGCTCGCCGAGCGCATGGAAGGTCGCCTCAGCGTCGTCTCCAGCAAGGGCTTCACCGCGTTCATCCTCGACCTGCCGCTTGCTCGCCCGGCCCAGGCCCCGTCTCCAGGGGAGCCTGACGAGGCTCCCAGCGGAGCCGCTGCATGAGGCTCCGCGGGGTCGGCAGGGGATCGATCGCGGGTCGTGCGGCCCTCGCCTGCGCCAGCGCGGCGGCATTGCTGCTGGCCGCATGCGGCGGCTCGAACAACCAAACCACCGGCGCCGCTGGCGGCACGACCACGGCCGCATCCCCTCCGGCCCAGGTCGTCGTGCAGGCGTCGGGGAGCCAATTCAATCCCGTGGGGATCTACAAGCAGGCGGCGCCGGGGGTCGTCACGGTGCTGTCGGTGTTCGGAGGCGGCAGCGGGCTGCTCGGCCAAGCTGCGGCGGGCCAGGGATCGGGATTCGTGCTCAACACGGACGGCGAGATCGTCACCAACGGCCACGTGGTCAGCCAGGGAGAGGGCTCCAGTCTCAGCAAGGCCAGCCAGGTGTACGTGGAGTTCGCCGACCGCAACCGGGTCTCCGCCCAGGTCCTGGGCGTCGACCCGTTCGCCGACGTGGCGCTGATCAAGGTCGACCCGAGCGGGCTCAACCTGGTGCCGCTGAAGCTCGGCGACGACGCGAGCCTTCAGGTCGGCGATCCGGTGGCCGCGATCGGGAGCCCGTTCGGCGAGCAGCAATCGCTCACCGTGGGCATCGTCTCGGCGAAGAAGCGCTCGGTGAAGTCGCTGACCCAATTCCAGATCGAGAACGCGATCCAGACCGACGCCGCGATCAATCCCGGCAATTCGGGCGGCCCGTTGCTCAACTCCGACGCCCAGGTGGTCGGCATAAATCAGCAGATAGAGACGCGCTCCGACACCAACGCCGGGGTCGGCTTCGCCGTCCCGATCTCGGCGATCAAGCGGTCGATCGACCAGCTGCGCTCCAGCGGAAAGGCGGAATACGCCTACATCGGGGTCTCGAGCCAGGCGCTTTACCCGCAGCTTTCCCAGCATCTCGGCTTCGACAGCGACTACGGCGGGCTGATCGCCAAGGTGGTGCCCGGCGGCCCGGCCGACCAGGCGGGCCTGAAGGGCGGAGATCACACGATCCACTTCCAGGCGTCGCCGGTGAAGGTCGGAGGCGACGTGATCCTGGCGGTCAACGGCAAGAAGGTGGTCGGGCCGAGCGATCTCTCCAACTTCATCTCCCAGTACCAGCCGGGCGACCACGTGACGCTTCAGATTCTCCGCGACGGCCAGCACCAAAGCATCGACGTCACGCTCGGCACGCGGCCTGCCGGCTCTGCCGGGTAACCACGATCGCCGTGTCCGTTGCCGCGCCCCGGGCGCTTTGCTCCGATCTCGCGTTGGCGCTGCGAACCGAGTTGATCGGCGAGCTCGGATCCCATCACGGGCGCGACCACGTCGGCGCCGACGGAGGTCGCGGCGAGGGCGGCGACATCACCTTCGCGATCGACGAGCGCGCCGAGTCGCTTATGGAGAGCTTCCTCGCCGAGCGCGCGCCCGACGTCGCCTTCTACTCGGAGGATCGCGGCATGGTCACCCCGGCGGGCCGCGATCCGTCCTGGGTGCTGATCGTCGACCCGATCGACGGGACCCGCCCAGCCCTGGCCGGCTTCGAGTCGGCCTGCGTGTCGGTGGCCGCGGCGCCGCTGGACGGGGAGCCGACGATGGGAGACGTGGCTGTCGGCTGCATAGTCGAGATCAAGAGCGGCGCCAGCTTCGTCGCCGAGCGCGGCGCGGGCCTCGACCCGGCGCCCGGTCTCTCCGCGAACGCGCGCCTCGAGCGGATGTTCTGGAGCTACGGGCTGCGCGGGCGCCCGGCGCGCGAGACGGTCGAGGTCCTGGCGGAGCTGATCGACGCCTCCTCGGTCGGCGGCGGCGCCTTCGAGCTCGGTTCCGCCACCTACGACCTGACCCGGATCGCGACCGGTCAACTCGACGCATACGTCGAGCCCGGGCCGCGCATGGTCGCCGACCTACCGGGCATGCGGGCGCGGTTCGAGCGGGTCGGCGGCGGCGCGGTTCTCAACAACTCGCCCTACGACCTCGCGGCCGCCGTCCTCTGTCTCGAGGAGGCCGGCGCGGTGGTCAGCGACTGCTACGGCGCGCCGCTCGCTTCACGGCCGCTGCTCGGCTCGGGGGCCGAGTTTCAGATCTCATGCATCGCGGCCTCCAACCGAGACCTTCATGCGAAGATCTGCGCCGCTGTCGAGGCGGGAATCGAACGTCTGGCCGCGGCTTCAGGCTGACAGGCGCCATACCAACTGAAACGGGGTTTCGGTCTTGCTCCAAGAAGTCGCTCTCGGGGACAAAACGCTGGCCGATTACACGCATCTCTGCGGCCGCGAGCTGATCGAGCGAATCCGCGAGCTTGCCGCTCCCCTCGAGGGTCGCCGCGTCCTGCACATCAGCGCCACGGCGTTCGGCGGCGGAGTCTCGGAGATCCTCTACACGCTGGTCCCGCTGATGCGAAACGTCGGGCTCGACACCCACTGGCAGGTGATCATGGGCCAGGAGGAGTTCTTCAACGCGACCAAGGTCCTCCACAACGCACTACAGGGGGACGAGACGACGCTCAGCGACGAGCAGTGGGAGCTCTTCGACCGCGTCAACGAGCTGAATGGGCGGGCGATCAACGAGGAGTGGGACGTGATCATCGTCCACGACCCGCAGCCGATCGGCGTGCGGTCGGTGGCCGCCGGCCACGCGAAGCGCTGGATCTGGCGCTGTCACATCGATCTCTCCGAGCCCAATCCGGCGCCGATCGAGCGGCTGTTGCCGAAGATGCAGGAGTACGACGCGACCGTCTGGCACATGCAGCAGTACGTCCCCAACGGCCTCGACGGCAACTCGGGGCCGGAGATCCGCATCGTCCCCCCGGCGATCGACCCCCTATCGCCGAAGAACATGGCGCTCTCGCCCGAGGACGCTTCCTTCGTCTGCGGCCAGTTCGGGATCGACATCGACCGGCCGCTGATGTGCCAGGTCTCGCGCTTCGATCCATGGAAGGACCCGATCGGGGTGATCGACGCCTATCGCGAGGTCACGAAAGAGATGCCCGATGTGCAGCTGGCGCTGGTGGGCTCGATGGCTACCGACGATCCGGAGGGCTGGGAGTTCTTCCAGAAGACCTTCGAGTACGCGGACTCCGACGCCGACATCAAGATCCTCAACAACCTCAACAACGTCGGCGCGATCGAGGTCAATGCCTTCCAGTCACAGTCGGACGTCCTACTTCAGAAATCGATTCGGGAGGGCTTCGGGCTGACGGTGACCGAGGGTCTGTGGAAGGTTCGCCCTGTCGTGGCCGGCAACGTGGGCGGCATCCCGATGCAGATCTCCGATGGCGAAAGCGGCTTTCTGGTCGATTCGCCCGAGGAGGCCGCGACACGCTCGTTGGAGATCCTCAGCGACCCGGCGCTGGGCAAGTTCCTCGGCCGCAAGGGCAAGGAGCACGTCCGGGCCCATTTCCTGACGCCGCGGCTGCTGCGCGATTGGCTGGAGATGTTTACGGACCTACAGGTTTAGTCCGCCGGGTACCCTCACCACATGCCCGACCTCCCGAACCTGGTCATCGTCTCCAACCGCGGCCCTGCCCAGTTCGAGCGAGACGAGCGGGGCGAAATGCGGGTGGGAAGAGGCGGTGGCGGCCTGGTCACGGCCCTCTCAGGGCTCGTCTCGCATCGCGACGCGCTCTGGATCGCGTCGACGATGACCGAAGAGGACGCGATCGTCTCCGGGCAGACCGACGGACCGATCGAGATCGAGATCGAGGGCGTCAACTACCGCCTCCGCCTGGTCGAGAGCGACCCCGACTCCTACGACCGCTTCTACAACGTGATCGCCAACCCGATCCTTTGGTTCATCCAGCACTACCTCTGGGACCTCTCCAACGCCCCCGACATCCGCGAGGAGGAGCTCGACGCCTGGGAGTTCGGATACAAGGCCGTCAACGAGGACATCGCCGCGGAAGTCGTTCGGCAGATACGCGACGACACCGAGCCACTGGTGATGCTGCACGACTATCACCTCTACACCGCGCCGGCCCTGATCCGCGCCGAGCGGCCCGACGCCTTCCTCCACCACTTCGTGCACATCCCCTGGTCGCACGCCGACAGCTGGCGGGTGCTTCCGGCCCGCTGGCGCGAGGAGATCTATCGCGGGATGCTGGCCAACGACATCATCGGCTTTCACACCAGCGGCTACTGCCGCAACTTCCTGCGCTGCTGCCAGGAGCTGCTCGAGCTCGACGTCAACTACGGCGACCTCAAGGTGACGCACCCCGGCGGCGAGACCTGGGTGCGGGCCTACCCCCTGGCCGTCGACGCCACGCGACTCGAACGTGCCGCCGCCTCCGAGGAGGTCGCCGAGGCCGAGCAGGAGGTGCTCGCCCGCCGCCGCGAGCATCTGATCATCCGCGTCGACCGTGCCGACCTCTCCAAGAACGTGCTGCGCGGCTTCACCGCCTTCGACACCTTCCTCGCCCAGCACCCCGAGTTCCGCGAGAAGGTGACCTTCGTCGCCCACCTGCAGCCCTCACGGCAGGACGTGGCCGAGTACCAGGAGTACCTGGAGCGGATCGAGGCGCTGGTTGCGGTGATCAACCACCGCCACGGCACCACCGACTGGATGCCGATCGACCTGCGGATCTACGAGAACTTCATCGACGCGGTCGCCCGCTACAAGCACTGCGACCTGCTGATGGTCAACTCGATCTTCGACGGCATGAACCTGGTCGCCAAGGAGGCACCGATCGTCAATACGCGCTCCGGCGTGCTGATGCTCTCCGAGAACACCGGCTCGCACGAGGAGCTGGCCGACTGCGCGCTGTCGGTGAACCCGTTCGACATCCAGGAGCAGGCGGACACGATCTACCGGGCGCTGACGATGGACATCGAGGAGCGGCGCGTGCGTGCGCAGCGCCTGCGAGAGATCATCATTTCGCGCGATCCCGGCGACTGGGTCGACGAGCAGCTCGCCGACATCCGGCTCAAGCGCGGCGAGCGCGCGGCGGTGAGTTAGGTGCTGGGTGCTAGTTCCTCGTTCCTCGTTCCTCGTTGTTAGAGGCCGAACTCTGGAGCCGCTGGTGGAGCCGGTGGCGCGGGGATTGGAGATGAAGGAGCGGGGGCCGCGGGCGGTAGCAGGGACGGCGGAGGGATCGCCGGCGCCGGGTGGACCTGGTGCCGGGGTCGGTGCTTGTGGCGCCGGTAGGCCAAGGGGCGGTGCCCGGGGGTGCCCTGCTTCTTGTTGCGATGCCGAGGCCTCGCGTCCGCCGGCTTCGCCGGCTCGGGCCGAGGCGGCTTGTGGACCTTGACTGGGTGGTGCGTCTCGGGCGGGCTCGACGCCGGCTTGCGCGGCAGGCCGACATCGGGCTCCAACCGGGGCGGCTCGGGGGCCCGCATCAATCCCGGGACGACTTTGACGATCACCAGGCAGGCGACGACCGCGGCACCAAGGCGCCCGGCGCTCTGCCATCGGACCCGCCTCCACACGCTTCCCTAATGGGCTGCCGCAAGCCCTTCTCCCCTGCCGCCTCGCTATCCTCGGCGACCGCTCTTGGCCACCGAACCACGCGAATACGAGCTTGTCCTGATGCTCGATCCAGGTCTTGAGGACGATGCCCGCGACAAGCTCGCCGGCGAGGTCCGCCAGCGGATCGACTCGGACGGCAACCTCAAGCACGAGGACAACTGGGGGATGCGAAAGCTCGCCTACGAGATCCGCCAGCGCACCGAAGCGGACTACCGCTGGCTGCGCTTCGAGGCCTCGCCCGAGCTTCTGAGCCAGCTCGACCACAGTTTGAAGATCGCCGACGGCGTGCTGCGCTTCCGGATCTTCCGGGTCGACCCCAGATCCCCGGTCGTCGCCCCGCCTGCCGCAGGCGCTCCCAGCGCGCCCCCCGCGGCGGCGAAGCGAGAAGCGCCCGCCACCTAGCCGGGGCGTTCGATCGGCGCCGACTGAGCGCCTCGGGGGCATTGCCTTGGCGCCGCACGTTGCGGCCTTTTCCCCCGAAAGGGGGAGGGAAACCGCCGGGCCGCGACTTAGACTCGTGTTTCAAGAAAACTGAAGAGGAGCGAAGACTTTTGGCCGCGACGAATATCAATACGGTTGTGATCACGGGGAACCTAACCCGCGATCCCGAGCTGCGCAGCACCCCTGGCGGAACCGCGGTCTGCAAGCTGCGCGTCGCCGTCAACAGCCGCCGCAAGGACGGCCAGACCGGCGAGTGGATCGACAAGCCCAACTACTTCGACGTCACCGTCTGGGGTGCCCAGGGCGAGAACTGCGCCACGTACCTCTCCAAGGGGCGCCCGGTCGCCGTCGACGGCAGGCTCGACTGGCGCGAGTGGGAGGCCCAGGACGGGACCAAGCGCCAGGCGGTGGAGATCATCGCCAACTCGGTCCAGTTTCTCGGCTCGCGCGATGGCGGAGGAAACGGCAACGGCTTCCAGGCCCAATCCGACGTCCCCGCCGATACCTCCGATTTCGAGGAGGCGAACGTGGGCGGCGGCAAGGAAGACGACATCCCCTTCTAGCCTGGCCAGGCGTTCGGGCGACAAGACTTACGAGGGCCCCCGCAGGGGGCTCTCGTAGGTTCTGGGCTCTGCCGTCCTTGGCCGTCGCATCTCGGGGTCATCGGCCTCGCGCCTCGCTCACGCACAATTGAGTGCGCTCGCATCGACGCGAGTCCTGCTTCCCCCGACCTGCTCGGCCCAGAACGCCAGAGTCGCTAGCATGCTTCCGGCTCGCCCGGCGATCGTCGGGCGTCTTTACGCTCAAACCTGATGGCAAAGCAAAGAGGCGACACAGGACCCAGGCGACGGCGCGGCCCGTCGGACCGCTTCCGCCCGCGCAAGTACACGCGCATCAACGTCGAGGAGATCGACTACAAGGACCTGACCGTGCTTCGCCGCTTCATCTCCGACAAGGGCAAGTCGCGTTCGCGGCGTGTGACCGGGCTCTCCCGCAAGCATCAGAAGCAGCTGGCGCTAGCCGTCAAGCGGGCGCGGGAGATCGCGCTGCTTCCCTATGTCGGCGAGCGCTAAGGGCCACTGATGGCTCAGGCGATCCTGCTTGCGGACGTCGAGAACCTCGGCAACCGCGGGGATGCCGTAGACGTCTCCCCGGGCTACCTGCGCAACTACCTTCTCCCCCGCAAGCTCGCCCAACCGGCGACCAAGGGCTCGCTCGAGGAGGCGCAGCGCCGGCGCGAGGCGGAGGAGCGGGCGGAGCAAGAGAGCGCCGAACGGGCCCAGGAGACCGCGGCCCTGCTCTCGAAAACCGTGCTGACGATCCATCACCGCGCGGGCGAGGACGGAAAGCTATTCGGCTCGGTGACCTCAAAGGAGATCGCCGACGGCATCCGCGACGCGCGCGACCTGCGGATCGACCATCGCAAGGTCCTGCTCGAGGAGCCGATCCACGAGGTCGGCACCTACATGGTCGAAGTAGAGGTTGCGGCCGGCGTCACGGCCAGCGTCAAGACGATCGTCGCCGAAGAGAAGTAGCGTCAGGCGCCGAAGGCGCCGCAATGATTTTTTTCCCGCCGTTTGCTGAAACGCGCCTCACGGCGGCGTCCGACCTGTGGTTTTTTTCACTAACCCGGCTGGGGCGGGATGAATCCGCCGCCGCGCGGCCTTTACTGAGTGCAGATGGCGCAGCCGCAAACCGCAAACGTCCCGCCCCAAAATCTCGAGGCCGAGCGCTCGGTGCTCGGCGCGATGCTGGTCTCCGAATCGGCGGTCTCGCCGGTGATCGACGAGGTGAAGCTGAAGGCCGAGGACTTCTACCTCGACCGCCATCGGGCGATCTTCGCCTGCCTCTACGACCTCTACGGCAAGTCGGGCGCAACCGACGAGCTTGCCGTGATCGAGTCGCTGAAGGGACGTGGCGAGCTCGAGAAGGCTGGCGACCGCCACTACGTCTCCGAGCTGGCGGCGAGCGTCGCGGCGGTCGGCAACGCCGCCCACCACGCCCGCATCGTGCAGGAGAACTCGCTGCTGCGGCGCCTGCTCGCCGCGGGCCAGCGGATCCAGGAGTCGGTGCGAGAGCGCGGCGGCGAGCCGCGCCAGCTAGCCGAGGACGCCGAGCGGCTGCTGTTCGAGGTGGCCCACGAGGAGCAGGCAAGCGACTTCCGTCGCATCAACGAGATCCTCCACGACGAGGTCGATCGGCTGGAGAAGCTCTCCCGCGGCGACGTCGACCTGGTCGGAACAGCGTCGGGTTTCGGGGACATCGACGGCCTCACGGGCGGCTTTCAACCGGGCAACCTGATCGTGATTGCCGCCCGCCCGGCGATGGGAAAGAGTGCCTGGGTCGCGAACATCGCCGAGAACGTGGCGGTCAAGCAGGGGCTTCCGGTCGCCTTCTTCTCACTCGAGATGTCGGAGGTCGAGCTGGCCCAGCGCTTCATCGCCTGCCGGGCACGGATCGCGGGGGACCGTCTGCGCAAGGGGAAGGTGGGCCAGAAGGATTGGCCGAAGGTGATCCGCGCCGCCAACGAGCTCGAGGAGGCGCCGCTGTGGTTCGACGACTCCTCCGACCTCGGCATCCTCGACTTGCGCGCCAAGGCGCGGAGGCTGCACGCGCAGTCGCAATCCCTGGGCGGGCTGGGCCTCGTGATCGTTGACTACCTGCAGCTGATGCGCGCCGACGACCCACGTGCCAACCGGGTCGAACAGGTGGGTCAGATGAGCCGCGGGCTGAAGATCCTCGCCCGTGAGCTGAACGTCCCGGTGATCGCGATCTCGCAGCTCTCCCGCGCCCCCGAGCAGCGCCAACCGCCCCGACCGCAGCTCTCCGACCTGCGCGAGTCGGGCCAGATCGAGCAGGACGCGGACCTCGTCGCATTCCTCTATCGCGAGGACGCCTACGGCCAGCGCGACCCCGACTACGAGCCCACCGGCATCGCCGAGGTGATCATCGCCAAGCACCGGAACGGGCCCGTCGGCGTCAAGCGCCTCGTGTTCCTGGACCGGTTTCCCAAGTTCGCCGACTACAGCGGCCAGGACCAGCCGATCGAGCAGCCGGCCGGAGAGGGGCCGGCCGATGAGGAATCGCTCGAGAGCTCGGCGGCCGAAGGGCCAGCTTTCTAGATGCCTCGCGCCTCCGAACTGCGGGTCGAGCCCGAGCGCGCCTGCCCATTGGGGGTCTGCGACGGCTCTGGCTGGATCCTCGGCCCGGAGGACGTCGCGCGTCCCTGCGAGTGCCGCGGGGACCGATTGCGCAGGGCCCGAAGTCGCGGCATCGCGTCGGTGATCCCGGCCAAGTTCCGCGGCGTCTCCTTCGATCGCCCGCCGGTCACCGAGATCGAGCCGATGGTGGTGCGCGTGGTGCGCGCCTTCACCGAGGATCTCGACGCCAACCTCGACGCCGGCAAGGGACTGTGGCTGATGGGCGACACCGGCACCGGCAAGACGACGCTCGCGATGTTGATCTCCAAGCAAGCGCTGTCCAAGGGCCGGGCGGTGGCGATCTACTCGCTGCCGAAGCTGCTGGCGCGGATCCGCCGTACCTACGACGCCGAGGCTGGCCAGGACTCCTACCTGGCGCTGTTCGAGCTCCTCACCTCGGTAGACCTTCTGCACATCGACGACCTCGGCGCCGAGAAGCGCTCCGACTGGGTGCTGGAGCAGCTCTACGCGCTGGTCAACGAGCGCTACGAGGCGCAGCGCTCGATCCTCGTCACCACCAACCTCGACCAGGCGGCGCTGGAGGATCAGATCGGCCCCCGCACCGTTTCGCGCCTGGTCGAGATCTGCGGCGACCCGTTGCCGCTCTTCGGCGAGGACCGGCGGATCAGCGTCCGCGGCGGTTAGCCGGGCGCTACCGCGCGGCGTCCACGCAATCCTCATCGCAATCCTCATAATTCCCCCGCCATGCCAGGTCTCGTCATAGTCGGCGCCCAGTGGGGCGACGAAGGCAAGGGGAAGGTCACAGACCTCCTTGCCGAGCGCGCGGACATGATCCTGCGCTTTCAGGGCGGCAACAACGCCGGCCACACGATCATCCGCGACGGCGAGACGTTCAAGTTCCACCTCATCCCCTCGGGGATCCTCTACCCGGACAAGATCTGCGCGATCGGCAACGGGGTCGTGCTCGACCCGCGGGTCCTGTGGGAGGAGCTGGACGAGCTGCGACGCCGCCGCATCGACGTCAGCAGCCTGCGGATCTCCGCCAACGCACACCTGATCATGCCCTACCACGTGATGCTCGACACGGCGGGCGAGGCGAAGCTGGGCAAGCTCTCGATCGGCACCACCCGGCGCGGGATCGGCCCCTGCTACGCGGACAAGGCATCGCGGCTGGGGATCCGGGTCCAGGACCTGCTCGACGAGAAGATCCTGCGCAAGAAGATCATGGCGGCCATGGAGCCGAAGCGGTCGGCGCTGCGCCCATATGAGAAAGACCCGAAACTGGACCTGCACGCGATGACCGAGGAGTACAGCGCTTACGGGCATCGGCTCGAGCCCTACATCGCCGACACCGCGCACCTCTGCTGGAACGAGCTCGACGCCGGCCGCACGGTGATCTTCGAGGGAGCCCAGGGAACGCTGCTCGACCTCGACCACGGCACCTATCCCTTCGTCACCTCCTCCAACCCGATTGCCGGGGCGGCCTGCGTCGGCGCCGGCGTCGGGCCGGGAGACATCGACGAGGTCTGGGGCGTAGCGAAGGCCTACGCGACCCGGGTCGGCGCCGGGCCCTTCCCGACCGAGCTCGAGGACGACACCGGAAGGATGATGCTCGAGCGCGGCCACGAGTTCGGGACCACAACCGGCCGCGAGCGCCGCTGCGGCTGGCTCGACCTGATCGCGCTGCGCTACGCGGTGCGCCTCAACGCGATGACGGCGCTCGCGATCACCAAGCTCGACGTGTTGGCCGGAATCGACCCTTTGCGGGTCGCGGTCCGCTACCGCTCCAGCGAGGGCGCGGCGCTGGATGAGTTCCCCTACCACCAGTCGATCCTTCACTCGGCCGCGGCCGAGTACAAGGAGCTGCCCGGCTTCGCGGGGGAAATCGGCGACTGCCGCAACGAGGCGGACCTTCCACCGCAGGCGCGCGACTATCTGGCCTACGTGAGCGAGTTTGTCGGCGTGCCGATCCGCCTCGTCGGGGTTGGTCCGGACCGCGAGCAGGTCGTCTGGATGGGTGAGCGCCCGGCGCTCAAGGCGGCCTGACTCCCCCCTCAGGTGCTGAGGCCGTGGTGCGGAGCGCCCTTGGGAATTGCCCCAGCCGCCTCTTGGCGCAACTCGCCGCGCTGAAGCATCCGCATCAGGAGGATCGCCGCGCCAAGGATCGCGCTCAGGCCGAGGCTGAGCTGGACGCTGAGCAGTCCCTGCCGGGTCCAGTAGACGTCGCGCAGGTCCAAGAGCAGCGCGGCCTCGTCGAAGGTGAGGCCCATCCCGATGCCCATCGGGACCGCGAGCTTGTCCTCGATCTCCTCGTTTTCGGTCAACAGGGCAACCGTCCCCGACGTGAACGAGATCAGGATCCCGGGGACGAAGTGGTGGATGTGGGTCCCACCGACGCTGGTGTTGCTGAGCGGCCACCAACCACCGCGGATGCCGTAGGTCGAAAGCCGCACGAAGCCAAAGGCCCCGAGAAAGCCGGAGAGAAGGTTGAAGAGCACGGTCTCGGAGCGCGGCCCGGCCGTGTAGCCCTCGACGGCCACGTTGACCGTGTCCAGCGCCGCCGCCGGGGCGGCGTCGATCACCCCGTCGCCTGCCCGGCCGCCCGACGCCCGGCGGCGCAACATGCGCGCGAACTGCCCGGCCAGCACCGTGCCGGCGCTTGCGAACGCGACCACGGCGAGGCCCGCCGTGATCTGCTCCGAACGGCGCCAGCGCCAGCGAGCCCTCGCGCGGGCGCGCCGGCTCAGGCGCGTGGGCAATCGTGCAGCTCGCATCGCCGCCAGACTAGCTGCCGCGCGCGCCGCTAGAGGCGAACCAGGTTCTCGGCCGTGATCCCGCGCGTGACGCCGCGGAAGTCGACCACGAGCTGGGCGTCGGCGACGACCTTTTCGTAGTTGACCTCGGGGTGCGCGGTGACGATCGCGACCAGGTCGGCGCCGGCGACTTCCTCGTCGAGCGAAGCGGAGCGCAGGTCGAAGTCGCGCAGCTCCGGCACGTGGGGGTCGTGGTAGGAAAGCTCAGCGCCAAGCTCGCGCAGCAGCCGCATGATCTTGAGCGCCGGGGACTCCCGGATGTCGCCGACGCCGGGCTTGTAGCTGGCCCCGATAATCAGCACCCGCGAGCCCTTGACCGGCTTGCTCGCGTCGTTGAGCGCCCGCTCGATCTTCTCGGCGCAGAACTGCGGCTGGGCCTGGTTGATCTTCCCGGCCAGCTCGATGAACTCGGGGTAGAAGTCGTGCTCGCGGGCCTTGAAGGCGAGATAGAACGGATCGACGGGCAGACAGTGTCCGCCCATTCCGGGTCCCGGGTCGAAGCGCATGAAGCCGAACGGCTTCGTGGCCGCGGCGTCGACCACCTCCCAGACGTCGATGCCGAGCCGGTCACAGAGCTGCGCCAGCTCGTTGACCAGCGCGATGTTGACCGAGCGAAAGATGTTCTCCAGCAGCTTCGCCAGCTCCGCCGCCTCAGGAGTCGACAGCGTCTCCACGCGCTCGCAGATCTCCCCGTATAGCGCCGCCGCGCGCTCGGCGCAGGCCGGGGTCAGTCCGCCGACCAGCTTCGGCGTGGTGCGAATCGTGTAGTCGGTGCGTCCCGGGTCGATCCGCTCGGGAGAGAACGCGAGGTAGAAGTCTCGCCCCGCCGCCAACCCGGACTCCTCGAGGAGCGGGCGCAGCCGCTCACGCGTGGTCCCCGGGTAGGTCGTGGACTCCAGGACCACAAGCTGCTCGGGCTGAAGAACGGACGAAAGAGACCGCGCCGCGTCGATCAGGTGCGAGAGGTCGGGTTCCCTGGAGCTGGTGAGAGGCGTGGGCACACAGATGATCACGGCGTGGCAGGAGGCGAGGTCGGCGTAGCGAGCCGTGGCGCGGAGCAGCTCCCCGGCCGCATCGATCGCCGACGACGGTACGTCCTCGATATAGCTTCGGCCCTCGGCGAGACTTTCCAGCTTGCGCGGGTCGGCGTCGAGGCCGACAACCTCGTGCCCCGCCTCCGCGAAAGCGACGGCGAGCGGCAGTCCGACGTAACCGAGGCCAATGATTCCCACCTTCATTGGGCGAAATTCTAGGGACGTGTCCGGCTCAGAATTCGGAATTTGGGTAACTGACCGCAAGTCACGACTGTTTCCCGAAATAGGATTGAGGTCGATGCAGCGGATCTTCAGGCCAACCTTCGCCGGTGTTCACGCGGCCCGCCACCTGGTCTGGTACATCAACTACCGGATCTCGGGCGCCCGGGATCACGTCCGCTAGGGACCGGCGAACGCGGCGTTAGCCGCCAGACGGGGAATCGGGCAGGTCGCCACCCATGGCGTGAAAGCCGCCGTCCACGTGCAGGATCTCACCGGTGATTCCGCGCGACAGGTCCGACAGAAGGAAGGCCGCCGCCTCCGCCACCGGTGTGGCGTCCTTCGTGTCCCAGCCGAGCGGAGCCTGGTCGAGCCATTCCTCGACCAGCGACTTGAAGCCGTCGATGTTGCTGGAGGCGAGGGTCTGAAGCGGCCCGGCGGCGATCAGGTTGACCCGCACGCCGCGGGGGCCGAGATCGCGGGCCAGGTAACGGGCCACCGACTCCAGCGCCGCCTTTGAGACTCCCATCCAGTCGTACGACGGCCAGGCGAGCTGGGCGTCGAAGTCAAGCGCGACAATGCTCCCCGAGCCCCCGTCGGCACCCTGGGCCCCGAACAGCGGTAGAAGCGCCTCGGCAAGCGCCTTGAACGAGAAGGCGCTGACCTCGAAGGCCTTGGTCGCGCTCTCCAGCGGCGTCGACAGGAAGTCGCCGCTGATCGCGTCGGGGGGCGCGAAGGCAATCGCGTGCACGGCGCCATCCAGCCCACCCCAGCGCTCCTTGAGCTGATCGCGAAGCGCGGCGAAGTCGTCGGGCCGGGTGACGTCCAGCTCCAGGACCTCGGGGGGATCGGGAAGCGCCGTCGCGGCCCGCTCGGTCATCCGCCGCACGCGCCCGAAGCTGGTCAGAAGGACCTCTGCCCCCTGCCGCTGCGCCTGTTCGGCGATCGCGTAGGCGATGCTGTGGCGGTCGACCACGCCGGTGATCAGGATGCGCTTGCCGTCGAGGATCACGAGGGGGTGCCCGAGATTAACCGGCGTTCTCGATGTCTCCCCGCCTAGCCGGACCGCTCGGCGCGGTCCAGCGCCTGGCGGGTCGACTCGGCGAGCTCGGATCCCGAAAGGTCGACACCGGGCGGCAGCTCGACGTGGAGGTCGTTGGAGGGGTCGATCTGAACCCGGACGCAGGCCGGCGAGCAGCTCAACACATGCCCTCCCCTGCTTCGGTCTTCGGTGAGGAAATGGAGGTGGTAGCCGCTCACCTCGACACCTTCGGCGAAGTCCGGAAAGCGAAAGCCGACCAGGGTGCCGCTCGTGTTGCGGAAATCGAAGACATGCTGGTCTGCGACCACATCGGCGAGAGGGCGGTAGGGCGGCTCCTGCCGCGGCACCGAGCGCGCGTGCACGAGTTCGAACTCGCCATCGACCCGCAGCGCGCAGGAGCTGGCGCCGGTGGGCAGGTGCTCGTCGATCATGGCCAGGAACTCGTCGTTGGAGAGCGGCCTCCCGAGATCGAACTCGACCGTCGGCTCGAACCAGACCGCGACCGCGAACGGCGTGCGTTCGGACCCGTCGACCGCATGGATCGCCCCATCGACGTCGGCTCGATAGAAGCGGCCGTCAAGGGCGATCATCTCCCCGTCGAGCCCGTTCAGCGTGCCCAGCCCAAGGTCGCCGTGCTCGGACAGCTGCGCGAAGCTGACATCGCCCTCGTAGGCGCCGTCGAGCAGCGCCCCGATCGTCGACGCCTGAAAGAGGACGTGCGGCTCGTGCTCGGCGTGCAGCGTGCTGCGGCGCATCTCACGCACGTGCAAGGCGGTGATAAGCCGCTCATCCAACATCCCGCCGAGTCTCTCAACTACAACCGACCCCCTGCCGATGGCACTCAGATGGAGGCGACTACCTTCAGCCTGTCTCGCGACGGCACCGACCGTGAGCGGATGCTCGACATGGACCGGCGCCTGCAACCCGTGCGCCGGATGGCGTTCGGGGTCGTCGCTCTGGCGCTGATCGCCTGCGGCCCGTGGCTGGGCTGGTGGACGGTTGTGCCTGTGGCCCTCGCGGCGGTCGTCTTCCGGCTCGCCGACAAATACATGGACCGCCTCGCCAATCCGGAGTACGCCATCTTTGCCGCCTGGATCGGCTCCCAGGTGATCATCGCGACAAGCGTCGCGATGACCGGCGGGCCGAACGTGCCGACCATGTCCTGGTTCGCGATCCCGATCGTCACCCTTGCCTCCCGCTTCTCGACCCGCGGAATCGTGCTTGGAGTCGCGATCACCCTGGGCCTCATGATCGCGGTCGCATTCGGGGTCGATGCACAGGCGGTGATCGATTACCCACCGAAGCTGATCGCGCCGCTGGCGCTGGTGATCGCGGTGACGATCTTCTCGATCGCGCTGATGCGGTCCGACATCCACCATCGCAGCGAAGCGGTGATCGATCCGCTCACCGGGATGCTCAACCGCAAGGCGCTCGAGGTTCGCGTCGAGGAGCTGGAGCAGCAGTCCGAGTTCACCGGCGAGCCGATCGGCGTCGTGGTCGGCGACATCGACGACTTCAAGCAGGTCAACGACCGTTTCGGCCATCCACGGGGAGACGCGGCGCTGAAGGAGGTCGCCTATCTGCTGCGCAAGCAGCTGCGGGCCTTCGACCTCGCCTACCGGCTCGGCGGTGAGGAGTTCCTGGTCCTACTTCCGGGCGCCAAACTCGAGGAGTCGACGTCGGTGGCCGAGCAGCTCCGCGCCGCGGTCTCTGCCAACGAGATGATCGACGATCTGCCCTTGACGATGAGCTTTGGAGTCAGCGCGTCCAGCGGTGGCACGCGGTTTGACTACCGCAGGGTCTTCGCCGAGGCCGACGAGGCACTTTACGCGGCGAAGGCCGGGGGTCGCAACTGCGTCCGCACTCCCGGCCAGGTCGCCGAGCCGGTCGCCGCTGTCTGAGTCCTAAGTGGGCCGTGAAGGACTTGAACCTTCAACCTTGAGATTAAGAGTCTCCTGCTCTACCAGTTGAGCTAACGGCCCCGGTGACGCAGCGGCCCCGGATTTCCGAGGCCGAATCGAAGTATAGGAACCGAAACCGGGCCGTATCACCGACTGTGGGCGACACGGATCAAGTGTAGGTCGCGCGCTCGCCGGCGCCGGATTCGACGCCTACGGGACCGACGTGCCTGCGCCGCTGCCGCCGCCGGAGAGGCCGCCGAGCGGATTCTCGAGCGCCTGCTTGCCACCCGCGGCCACGGCCTTCCGTGCCGCCTTGGCCTGCTTTTGGATAGCGGTCGCCTGCTGGCGGTACTGGACGAGCGCTTGCTTGACCGTCGATTGCTGGCTCTTCGGCACCAGCTGCTTGGCCTTGCGCCCGGCCTGCTCACCGCCGGCTGCATCACCCGCTAGGAACCGATATTGGGCCAGCGTCAGGTACCCGTTCGGGCTTGGCCGTGCCTTTGCGTATATCGCCTGGGCCTCGGCGGCAATCGGGGCTTTTTCACTGAGGTTGGCCAGGGTGGCGGTGTTCAACACCGCCTGCGCCGCCAACAGGGCGGTGCTGGCATCCGGCTTACTGGGGTTTGTCTTCAAGTATCGCTGCCAGGCGTCGCCCGCTTTGTTGAAGTCGTTGATCACGCTCTGGGAGGGAGAGCCGGTCACGTTGCCGCTGGCGTCACGCGGGATCCCGGCGTTGCCGGCATTGAAGGTCGCCCGGGTGAGCTGCGCGAGCAGAGCCGGGTCGTTCGGACTCTTGTGCAGCTGGCGCTCGATTCGCTGCACCTGGGCGTCGAAGACGCCGCTGGTGCTGCCGCTCGAGCTTCCGTTGCCGACCAGGTCTCCGAGGTTGACGGGCCCGACGACGGTGAAAAGGCTCAGCCCCATCAGCAGCGCCAGCCCCCCGAAGGCGACCTGGATCACGCGCTTGCGCCGACCGCGAAGGTCGAACAGCATCCTGTGCTCGCCGCTTTTGGCCACGCTTCTATCGCTCCTGCGTCGAGGGCTCCGGCAGTCGCCCGCTCGCCGGGGTTCCGAACAGGCGAGCCAGGACGATACTCAACTCGTAGAGCACCACCAGGGGCAGCATCTCGACCAGCATCGTCACCGGATCGACGCCGGGCAGGGCGGCGGCCACCACCGCGATGACCAGGTACGCGTAGCGGCGGTTCTTCGACAGCTGCCGGGGAGTGATGATCCCCAGCCTGGTGACGGCCAGGATTCCCACCGGGACCTGGAAAATGACCCCCACCGCGAGCAGGGTGGTGGAGAAGAACGAGTAGTAGTCGCGGGCGCGAACCTGGACGTTGAACTGGTCGTTGTTGAAGTTGAGCAGGAACTTGGTGGCGGTCGGCATGACCACGAAATAAGCGAAAACGACGCCGGCTATGAACAGCAGCGGGATCAGCAGCAGAAGCGGCGTCACCACCTTGCGCTCGTGCTCGCTGAACGCGGGCAGCACGAAGGCGTAGAGCTGGTAGAGGACGATCGGCAGCGAGAGGATGATCGCGCCGTATGCCGCAACCGTGAAAGTAGTCATGAACGGCTCGGTGACGCCGAAGGTGAGAAGGCGGTCGTGGTTGCTGGGAAGCGGCCCCTTGGCGATGTCGAGCAGGAGGTGGTTCTGCCAGAAGCAGAGCGCCAGCGCGACGCCGAAGACGGCCAGCGAAACGATCAGGCGTCCGCGCAGCTCGTCGAGATGCTCGACGAGCGACAGGCGGTCCTCGTGCCGCACCCCCTTGAGGCGGGGCATAGGAGGTCCCCCTAGGCGCGCTTCTCGGTGACTACCTCGCCCTCGACGGACTCGACCTCGTCGGCGTCAGCCTCGGCCTTCGATTGCTGCAAGCCACGCAGCTCTCTGTCGTCATCGTCGATGTCGCCGCTCACCGAGCCCTTGAACTCACGGATCCCCTTGCCGAGTGAGCGTCCCAGCTCGGGCAGGCGCTTGGGCCCGAAAACGATCAGGGCAATGATCAGAACGACTAGTAGCTCCATTGGTCCAATATTTGGCATCACGCTGAATGGTACCGCCGGGCCGGCATGCGCCCTGCATGGGACCTATCCACTAGGTGTCGGGCTCGCCGTCGGAGCCGAAGTTGAGGTAGAAGCGGCTCGGGGTCGGCTCGGCCTGGCCCTGGTACTTGCTCCCGGTCTTCTCGGAGCCGTAGGGGCTCTCCACCGGCCCGTCCATGCGCATGAACGAGATCTGCCCGATCGGCATCCGGTGCCAGATCGTGATCGGAAGGTTGGCGACGTTGGAGAGCTCGAGCGTGAGGTTTCCCTCGAACCCGGCGTCGACGAAGCCGGCGGTCGAGTGGATCAGCAGCCCCAGCCGCCCCAGCGAGCTCTTTCCCTCCAACCGCGCGACAAGATCGTCGGGCAGGCGGACCCGCTCCAGCGTCTGCCCGAGCACGAACTCGCCCGGGTGCAGGATGAAGGGCTCGTCCGCGCCGACCTCGACCAGCTCGGTCAGGTCCTCCATCGGCCGCCGCACGTCGATGTAGGGATAGCGGGCGTTATGGAAAACGCGAAAGCGGTTGTCGACCCGCACGTCGACGCTGGAGGGCTGCACCATCGCCGGCTCATAGGGGTCGAAAACGAGGCGTCCGGCCTCGATCTCCTGCCTGATCGTGCGGTCGCTCAGGACCAACGGTGGTGCGCCTCTAGAGGCCAATCCATGGGTAAATCCAGTCTATTGGGGATGCAACCCGTACCTGGTAATTGGGCTTTTCCGGGGTTTCCCAAAATTGAGGATCAACATCGGGGGGGTGGCGCTCGATATTCGGGGCGTCATGCCCACCGGGAGAGATCAGACCAAGCCCCAGAAGAGCCAGTCCAAGGCTCAGTTGCACGTCTGCCCAGAGTGCCGCTCCGACCTGGTCCAGCCGGTCGCTTGGGAACAGGTCCCCAGCGGCAGCGAATGGCGTTTGTGGCGGCGCTGCCCCGAGTGCGAGTGGAACGGCGACGACGTCCACCGCGAGGCCTCGATCGACGAGTACGACGAGCAGCTCGACTTCGGGACCCGGGAGCTGGCCGAAGAGCTGCGGGCTCTCCAGCAGGCCAACATGCAAGAGGCCGCGGACTGCTTCATCGCCGCGCTGCAGGCCGACCTGATCCTCCCCGAAGACTTCTAGCGGCCCCGCTAGAGGTTCGCGGCCGCTCAGCCGTAGCGCTCGACGACGCCGTCGGCCACCATCTCAAGCAACTCGCGCTGCTCGGCGTCGAAGACCGGAGCTGAGAGCCTTCGCTTGGCGGAGGCAACCATCTCCAGCGCCCGCGAGCGCACTTCCTCCAGTGCTCCGGTGGCCGCGATTCGATCGCAGATCCCCTCCGCCTCGGCGCCCTCCAGGCCACGCAGCTCGACCTCCGCGAGAGCCGGGTCACGCCCCATCGCGACGATCAGGGGCAGGGTCACGGTTCCGTCCAGCAGGTCCGTCCCGCGCGCCTTGCCGGTTCGCTCGGCGGGCCCGGTGACGTCGAGGACGTCGTCGAGGAGCTGGAAGGCGAGGCCGATCTCCGACCCGAAGGCCCGCAGCTCGCCCTCGCCGCCGGATCCATTCGGCCCCGATCGCGCGGCGCCACCCGCCCGGGCCGTCCACCCCATCAGGCAGGCGCATTCGAAAAGCCTTCCCGTCTTCAGCCGGCAGCGCTCCATGTAGCGCTCGGCGCTGATCGAGGTGTCGTATTCGTCGTGGCGCTGGGCGAGCTCGCCCTGAGCCAGGGCCACCGAGGCCTCGCTGAGCAGCGCCACCTGGGCCGCGTCGCCCGATTCGGCGAGCATCGCGAAGGCGCGCGAGAAAAGCAGGTCGCCGGCCGCGGTCGCCTGGGCGCGCCCCGAGGTAGCCGCGACGGTCGGCCGTCCGCGCCGCAGCGGGGCGTCGTCGAGGACGTCGTCGTGAACGAGCGTCGCCATGTGAACCAGCTCCACGGCGGTCGCCGCCCGCACCGATGCGTCGCCGCCCCCCGCGCCTCCGCAGAGCAGAACCAGCAGCGGCCGCAGCCGCTTTCCCCCGGCCAGCAGGGTCGCCGAGGCATCGCGCTCCAGCGCCGCGCCATGGCCCTGCGTCGCCTCGCGCAGCCGCGTCTCCACGGCGCCCAGCCGGGTCGGCAGCCAGGCGCTCGCCGCGTCGAGCACCGCGGTCACCGGCGGGGGCACGGCGGAGTGGCGGGGGCTCACCCGCCGCCCCTCTGACCGCTGTGGATGGCGATGATCCCGCCCGCCAGGACGGTGACCCGAATCCGCTCCAGGCCAGCCGTGTCCATTCGCTCGGCCAGCCCGCGCGGCGACGGGAAGCTGCGCACGGACTCGGGCAGATAGCTGTAGGCGTCGCGATCGCCGGCCAGCGTTCCCAGTAGCGGCACGATGCGATCGAACCACAGGGAGTAGAAGACCGACAGCGGCGGGCGGTGCGGCTGGGTGATCTCGAGGATCACCAGTCGGCCGCCGGGCTTCAGCACCCGTGTCATCTCCTCCAGGCCGCGGTCGAGGTCGGCGAGGTTGCGAACCCCGAAGCCGACCGTGACCGCGTCGAAGGACCGGTCGTCGTAGGGAAGCTCCAGCGCGTCGGCGTATTCGAAGCGCACCGAGGTCGCCCACTGGGCGACGGACTTGGCGCGCGCCAGCTCCAGCATCGGCTCGGAGAAATCGCAGCCGACCACGGTGCCGGCCGGTCCCACGTAAGAGGCCAGCTCGAGCGCCAGGTCGCCGGTCCCGCAGCAGACGTCGAGGGCGCTGTCGCCCTCACGCAGCTCGGCGCGCGCGGCGGTGCGCTGGCGCCAGCGGTGGTGCAGGCCCGCGGTCATCAGCGAGTTCATCGCGTCGTAGTGGCCCGCGATGCGGTCGAACATGCGGTTCACCTGGCCGGCGAACTCGCCTGATTCGCGGGTCGGGCGCTCGGTCGAGCTCACTTCGGCGATCCTTGCGCGGCAGCTGAAGCCCGCAGCGAACTCAGTCCAGCGACGACAGGAAGTCCGCCAGGTCGTTGAGCTTCTTCTGCGGCAGGCCCTTGTAGGAGGGCATGATGCCCGGCCCGATCTGGAGCGAGCGGATGATCGCGGCGCGCGGTATGCGCGCACCGATATGGGTCAGCTCAGGGCCGGGACCGTTGTTGCCGTTGTCGCCGATCTTGTGGCAGGCGCCGCAGCCCGACTGCGCCACGACCTCCTCGCCGGCCTTGTACTGCTGCGGAACCGCGAGAGCTACCTCGTTCGGGGAGCCGGCGATGGCGCCGGCGAGGGTCAGATATGCCATCGCGACGATGGTCAGACATCCGGCCGTGGTTGCGATCGGGCGGCGCTCCGGGCGGCGCTCCGGCCCTCGGTCGTAGAACGGCAAGAGCAACAGCAGGACCATCGCGATCGTCGGGATGATCACTGTCGCGAGCGGGACGAGCGCCGGCGGCTTGATCACCCGCAGCAGCTCGAAGAGGAAGTAGAAGTACCAATCGGGCCGCGGCACGTAGGCGGTCGTCGTCGGGTCTGCCTTCGGCCCCTGATCGGCGCCGAGGATCAGCGACATGGCGATGATCACGAGGACGACGATCAGCGCCATCACCGAGTCCTTGAGCACCGCGTAGGGGAAGAAGGGCTTGCCCTTCTTCTTCAGGACCTCGTATTCCTGGAGGTATTCCTCTTTGGCGCGGTTGTCCAAATCGGTTCCTCGTTACTCGTTGCTTGGCCGCGGTTTGATTCCGGGCGGCGAGGCGCCGTTCCCGGCTCCGTTGCCGCCGGCGCTCAGGCGCTCGACCGGAAGCGCCGGCTTCGGCTTCTCGGCCTTCATCCACGGGGGCGCGGTGGTGCCGAGCTTCACCACCAGGTAGAGGTGGGCGCCGATCAGCGCGATGATCGCGCCAGGTATGAGCAGCATGTGGATGGCGTAGAACCGCGCCAGCGTCGTCGCCTCGAACTCCGGGCCGGCGCGCAGGAAGTCGGCCAGATAGGGGCCGAGGACCGGCCCCGTGCCGGTGATGTTGTTGGCCACGGTCGTGGCCCAGAAGGAGCGCTGGTCGAAGGGCAGCAGGTATCCCGTCAGCCCCATGATCATGGTCAGGATCAGCAACGTGACCCCGATCACCCAGTTGAGCTCGCGTGGGTACTTGTAGGCGCCGAAGAAGAACGTGCGCCCCATGTGCAGGAAGATCAGGATGATCATCACGCTGGCGCCCCACTTGTGAAGCCCGTGCACGAACTCGCCGAGGAAGACGTCGTTGTTGATGTGGGTGATCGATCCGTAGGCCTGGGTCGCCGACGGCGTGTAGAACATCGCCAGGAACACGCCCGTGATCGCCTGCACGATGAACGCGAAAAGGGTCGCCGAGCCGAGGGTGTAGTACCAGTTGGTCCCCTTCGGGACCTTGCGGTAGAGCATCCCGGTGAGAAATCCCGAGGCCCCTGTCCGTTCGTCGACCCAGCCGACCACGTCCTTGCCGCCCTCGATCGTGCCTTCGCGCATCCGCTCCGAGTGGCTGGGTGGCTTCAGCGGCTCTTCCTTGAGATTGGCCGGGGCCGGCCCCTTGCCGCGTCCGTTGGCGCCCGGCTTGGCCGGCTTTCGAAGCGGTGCGGGAATCAGCGAGTCGGGGAATTTCATCCGCTAGGTGGGGGGAAGGTGGACGGGCGCGGCGGATACAGGTACTCCCAGATGCCGCCCACGAACTCGCCAGGATCGCGGGCGCGTACGGGCTCCAGCTGCGAGGTGACGCTGTAGCGGGGCCCGACCTCGACGTTTCCGTTGCGGATCCGTGTCTGGAATCGGTCCAGCGGTCGCACCGGCGGGCCGCCGATCCGCTTGCCCTCGAAGTCATAGACGCCGCCGTGGCAGGGGCAGATGAAGTTCCCCGCCGCCTGCACGAAACGGACCGGACAGCCAAGGTGCGCGCAGCGAGAGGAGATCGCGATGTAGACGTTCGGGTCCTCGTGCAGCTGCTTGGACCCGAGGCGGACGTAGGCGATCGTCTTGCCCGCCTCCCCGATCCCCGGGACCGCGGTGAAGACGACCTCCTTGTAGGTGTCGGCGGTGAAGTCGGCGATCGGCCCAACCGCCTCCCAGCGCTCCTTGCCGCGATGGAATATGGGCGCGACCGCGAAGCCGATCGCCGGCAGCGCGACGGCGGCCCCAGCCACGCCGCCGATCGCCTGGACGGCAACCGTGAACGCCCGGCGGCGAGTCATCGATTCGCCAGGGAAATAGCCGGGTGGATCGGGCTTGGCCGGCTCCTGCCCCACGAAGGGCCCCGCCTCTCGCTTGTCGCTTGCGTCAGCCACTGTCAGCCGGTCTCGCGACGGCCAAGTCTATTGACTCGCCGACCCGATCCAGGTCGACTTCGAGGCTCGCGGCGGCGGCCGTCATCCGGGCCGACTCCAGCAGCGCATCCGCCGCCCCTGGAGCCGCCGAGCGCGCCGCGGCCTTCGCCTGCTTGTGCGCTTCGTCACCTCCGCATCCGACCGCCACAGCGGCGGCCAGCCAGAGTGCCGGGACGACCGCCTCGGACCCATCGGAGTGCGAGGCGGCGCAGAGGCTGATCAGGTCGGACAGCTCGACCACCGCCTCATCGTCACCCAGCGCGGCGAGCCGCTCGAGGCCGAGGGCATAGAGATAGTCGCCGGCCAGCAGGGCCAGGTTCTCGTCCTGGCCCTCGAGGATGCGCGGCGTCCCGTAGTGCAGCTCGTAGCCCTCGCGGATCGACTCGACCACGAACGAGTACTCGGCGGGCTCCTTCGCGGCCCGCGGTCCGGCCGCGGCAAGCGGTCCGAGGGCCGGCTCCTCGGACGGCTCAACCACATGGGACGAGATCACCGTGTCCTCGCGCCGCAGCTGCTCCGCGAGCTGCCGCAGCGCGGCATCAGGGACTTGCATGAATTTTCGAGGTTACCCGGCCGGGGTCGCGGAGACGTGACTAGGCCAGCGCCTCCCGCAGCGACTCCCCCGCCGCCTCGATCGTGCGGTCGATTGCTTCGTCGGTGTGCGCGAGCGAGACGAACCAGGCCTCGAACTGCGAGGGCGGTGGATAGATCCCGCGCTCGAGCATCGCGCGGCAAAAGCGCGCGTGCGCTTCGGTGTCGCAGGCCGATGCGGTCGCGAAGTCAACCACCGGGTCGGCACTGAAGAAGAGGGTGAGAAGACCCGGCGCGCCGTCGAGCTGCAGGGGAACGTCCCCCGCCGCCTCGCGAAGGCCGGCGGCGAGGCGGTCGGTCAGCTCGCCGAGCCGGGTGTAGGCGTCACCGGCGAGCTCGCGCAGGGTCGCCAGCCCGGCGGCGACAGCGAGCGGGTTGCCCGACAGGGTGCCTGCCTGGTAGACGTCGCCAGCAGGCGCCAGCCGCTCCATCAGCTCACGGCTGGCGCCGAACGCGGCCGCCGGGAGCCCCCCTCCGAGCACCTTTCCGAGCACGGTGATGTCGGGCTGCACCCCGTAGAGCTCCTGGGCTCCGCCGCGCCCGACCCGAAAGCCCGTGATCACCTCGTCGAAGATCAAAAGGGCGCCGTGCTCGCGGGTCGTCTCGCGCAGGAACTCGAGAAATCCCTCGGCAGGCGGGACGACACCCATGTTGGCGGCGATCGGCTCGGCCAGCAGCGCCGCGACCTGATGCTGCGCCAGCGCCCGTTCGACAGCCTCGCGGTCGTTCCAGGGCACGACCACCGTGCCCGCCGCCTGGGCGGCAGTCACCCCGGGCGTCGCCGGCACTCCCAGGGTCGCCATCCCCGAGCCGGCGTCGGCCAGCAACCCGTCGGAATGCCCGTGGTAGGCACCGGCGAACTTGACCAGGACCTCGCGGCCGCTCACCGCCCGGGCGAGCCGCGCCGCGCTCATCGCCGCCTCGGTGCCGGAGCTGGTCATGCGCAACATCTGCACCGACGCAACGCGATCGGCCACCTCCTCGGCAAGCTCGACCTCGGCTTCGGTCGCGGCGCCGAAGCTGGTGCCACGAGCGGCCGCCGCCCGCAGCGCCTCGACCACAGTCGGATGGGCGTGGCCGAGGATCAGCGGGCCCCAGGAGCAAACCCAGTCGACGTAGCGATTCCCGTCGACGTCGTAGAGGTGGCAACCCTCGCCACGCTCGATGAAGATCGGCTCGCGGCCGATCTGGCGCATCGCCCGGACGGGAGAGTTGACGCCGCCCGCAAGCACCTGGAGCGCTCGGGCGTATAGGGCGTCTGAACGCTCGGTTTTGTTCATGTTCCTAGTTCCTAGTTGCTCGGGCTCAATCCCGAGGAACCAGGAACAAGTAAAAAGGAACGGAACTCATCCGTGCTCCTCTTCCCAGCGCGCGTAATCAGGCGTGAAGTAGTGCAGCCGGACCTTCTTGTACTCGGTCGACGAGTAGAGCGTGGCGCGGTCGGGCCCGGAAAGGCCGCATTGCTCTGCGATCGAGTCGAGGATCGCGTCGCACTCCTCCTTCGAGCGCCCGTGGGCCATCGTGAAGACGCTGTAGGGCCAATCCGGATAGGTCGGCCGCTGATAGCAGTGCGAGATCCCGCGGAAGGCCGCCATCCGGCGCCCGGTCTCGAGGATCTCGTCCTCCGGCACCCGCCAGACGCCCATCCCGTTGGCCGAGAAGCCGGCCCGGCGGTGAAAGAGGATCGCCGCCACCCGGCGCAGCAGCTTGCGCTCGATCATCGCCCCCAGATGCTCGAGGAAGGAGTCGGGGTCCATCCCCGCCTCCGCGGCCGCCTCGTCGTAGGGGCGATCGACGACCTGCATCGGCCCCTGCAGGGCGCGGATCACCGCGATGTCGATGTCGTCGTACGGCTGCGCCTCCAGCTCGCGCGGCGGCGCCGCATCGACGGCCGCGGCGAGCTCCTCGGTGCCGCCCTCCATCTCCAGGTTCATGTTGATCTTGAACAGGGTCAGGGTCGGGAGCTTGCGCATCGACTCGGCGCCGGTCTCCCGCATCAGCGCCTCCAGCGTGCCCTCCATGCCGAGCTCGGAGTCGGGCGGGCAGGCGATCGTGAACCAGAGGTTGAAGTCGTGTGTGCGCAGGTAGTTGTGCGAGACGCCGGGATGCGAGTTGACAATCTTTGCCGCCCGCTGTGGGTTCTCCGCGTCGACCTTGGCGGCGACGAGCATCGAGCTGTAGCCGAGCGCTCGGGTGTCGAAGATCGGCGTGATCTCGCGGATGATCCGCTCGTCGAGCAGCCGCTGGGTGCGGGTCATCACCTCGGCGAGCGGCATCTCGGCCTCCGAAGCGATCAGCTCGAAGGGCGCTCGCTGGAGCGGAAACCTCGACTGCAGCAGGTTCATCAGCCGCTTGTCGGCCTCGTCGAGCGGCACCGCCGCCCCGCCCTTCCGCGAGCGCAGCTTCGGTTGAGGCGCCCTTACTCCAGCCAAGCGGCGGCCTCTTTGGCGTAGTAGGTGAGGATCACGTCGGCGCCGGCGCGGCGAATCGCGGTCAGCGTCTCCAACACGGTGGCGCGCTCCTCGATCCAGCCCTTCGCGGCCGCCGCCTTCAGCATCGAGTATTCGCCGGAGACGTGGAACGCCGCCAGCGGCGCCTCGGTATCCACCTTGACGCGGCGAATCACGTCGAGGTAGGGAACCGCGGGCTTGACCATGACCATGTCGGCGCCCTCCTCGAGGTCGAGCTTTGCCTCGCGCACGGCCTCGGCCGCGTTTGCCGGATCCATCTGGTACCCGCGCCGGTCGCCGAACTCGGGGGTCGACTCGGCGGCCTCCCGGAAGGGCCCGTAGTAGGCGGAGGCGTACTTGGCGCTGTAGGCGAGGATCGGGACGTTGGGGTGGCCCTCCTCGTCGAGCTGGTGGCGGATCGCCGCGACCTGTCCGTCGCTCATCGCGCTCGGCGCCACCGCGTCGGCGCCCGCCTCGGCCTGGGAGATGGCCGTCTTCGCCAGCAGCTCGACCGTGATGTCGTTGTCGACCTCGCCTTCGTGGACGAATCCGCAGTGTCCGTGCGAGGTGTACTCGCAGAGGCAAACGTCGGTGATCACGATCAGGTCGGGGTGCGCCTCCTTCAGCGCCCGCACCGCCATCTGCACGACCCCCTCGTCGTCGTAGGCGCCCGATCCCTGCTCGTCCTTGTCGGCTGGGATCCCGAACAGGATCACCGCCCGCACCCCTGTTTCCGCGATCTCACCCGCCTCGCCGACCAGCTCGGAGATCGAGAAGCGCTCGATGTCGGGCATTGACGGCACCGGCTCGCGCACGCCTTCGCCGGCGACGACGAAAAGAGGCTGGATCAGATGTCCGGGGCCAAGCTCGGTCTCGCGTACGAGGTCGCGGAGCGCCTGCGTGCGCCGCAGGCGGCGCATGCGGGTGGCGGGAAATGCCATGGGACGATTCTAGGGTTCGGGCCGTTGCGCCACTTAAAGGTTCGTTCCTCGTTCCTCGGGCTTCGACTCAAACCGCGGTGAAGCGGCGCAGCGCGAAGCGGGCCAGGGCGCCGTAGGCGACGGTCAGCGCGGCAAGGTGCAGGAGCGCGGTGCCCATGCTCGGTCCCGACGAGTCCAGCGCCTTCTCCATCGCGTGCAGGGCGGGCTTGAACGGGAAAAGGCCGGTGATGACCTTGATCACGTCGAACAGCGTCGGGCTCACCGACCCCGATGGGACGAGCGAGAGAAAGGCAATCGGCAGCGAGACCATGAACGCGAGCAGCGACGCGGCGCGCACCTCACGGGTGGCGGCGCCAAGCGCGGCGCCGGCGGCCGCGAACCCGGCGCCCCCGGCAAGGATCGCGATCAGCCAGAGACCGATCCGCTCCCAATGCAGGGTGAGGAAGATCTCGAGGCCGCCGAGCATCAACATCGTCACCACCAGCGCCAGCAGCATGCCGAGGCCGACCTTCTCGACCAGCAGGCCGGATCTCGAGATCAGGCCGCGGGTGAGACGCGCGAAGGCGTTCTCCTCCCGTTCGAGCGCAAGCGATCCCGCGACCAGCAGCACAGTCACGAACATCAGCGTGACGGTGGCGGAGACCGCGACGGCGAACACGTCAAGCGGCGGCGTCTTGCCGGAGATCACCTGCTTGTCGACCTTGATCGGCTCGGCGACCGATGACAGCAGACGCCCGCCGAGACCAAGGTTCTGGTTGGCGAGGGCCGCGAACTGGATCACCTTGTCGAGCGCCGCAAGCTCAGGTGTCGAGGTGATCGCGGGTCGCAGCGCGCGCAGGATCGTGTTGCTGCTCGACAACCCGAGGATGTGGATCTGCTGCCCGAGCAGACTGAGCGACCCGCCGCGCTGGATCAGGCGCAGGTAATGGGTCGAGACCCGCGCCACCTCGCGGGCGATCTTCAGGTTCGCATCGGCGAGCAAGGAGCTGATGCGGTCGTCGACCAGCCGCTCCTTGATCGGGTCCTCCTGGTTGACGATCACCTCCACCTTGGCCTGCACGGGGTTGAGACCCGACAGCGACTCCAGGTTGTCGACCAGGTCGGGGGGCAGGATCAGCGCGCCGAGCACGTCGCCGCTTTTCACCTCGTCTATCGCCTGCTGGCGGGAGTGGACGCGGACGCACTCGATCCGCTTGCAGAGCGTGTTGCGGGTGCCGACGATGTCGACCCGCTTGGAGCCGATCTCGAAGGGAGTGTTCTGTGGCACCTCGTTGAGAAACGCCACCCGCGGCTTGCCGGGGCTGCGGGAGATCGCGAACCCGACCAGCAGCGCGATCAGGATCGGGTAGACGACCAGCAGTGCCGCCTGCAGCGGCGAGCGGCGGAGGATCTGGAGGTCTTTCAGGAGCAGCCAACGCATAGGCAGGGATCAGTTCCTCGTTCCTCGTTGCTAGTGACCACGGTGGTGGAGGTAGGCGACGAAGGCGGTCTCGAAGTCGGCGTCCGCGGCCTCGGGAGCCTCGCGCTGCACGGCCTGGCGAAGCTGCGCCGCCCCACCGTCGAACAGCCGCTCGCCGTCGGCGATCACCAGCAACCGCTGCCCGTAGCGCTCCGCCTCCTGAATGTTGTGGGTGGAGAAGATCACCGTCGTCCCCCCGGCCGCCAGCGCCGCGACGAACTCCCACAGCCGCGCCCGCTGGCGCGGGTCGAGGCCGGCGCTCGGCTCGTCGAGCAAGAGCACGACCGGGTCGGCGAGAAGCCCGATCGCGATGTTGATTCGCTGCTGATTTCCGCCGGAGAGGCGCGCCACCTGGTCGTTCCGGCGGTCGCCAAGGTCGGTCTGATCGAGCATCTGCTCGACGCTCGCCTCGACGTCGTCGTGTCGCTCGAGCCGGGCGAAAAGGCGCAGGTTCTCCTCCACCGTAAGGCGGCGGTAGAGCGCCGCCTGCTGTGGCACCCAGCCGACCTCGCCGCGGGGCAAGTGCACCTCTCCCTCGTCGGCTCGAACGATTCCGGCCAGGATCGAGAGCAGGGTGGTCTTGCCGGCCCCGTTGGGGCCGATCACGGCCAGTAGCTCGCCCGGATCGGCGTCGAAGTCGATTCCGCGCAAAGCCGGCTGGCGGCCATAGCGCTTGACGATGCCGCGCGCCTCCAGCGCGGCCCCCGGGCCGTCCCTGCCGCTCGCCGGGGTACTCCCGGGTCCCGTGGCTGCCATCGCCGACAAGCTAGCGGGACGGGGGTACGCTCCGCGCTGTGCGCGTGCTGTTCATCGGCGATGTGGTTGGAAGCCCCGGGCGTCGCGGGTTGGAGAAGGCGATGCCCGGATTGCGCGACCGGTACGCCCCGGACCTGGTGATCGTCAACGGCGAGAACTCGGCCGGCGGCCTCGGCATCACCGAGGGAACCGCCGACCAGCTGTTCGCCGCCGGCGCCGACGTGATCACGACCGGAAACCACGTCTACAAGCACCGCGAGGTCTACGAGTACCTGGACCGCTCCGACCGCGTCATTCGCCCCGCCAACTACCCGCACAGCAACCCGGGACGCGGCCACACGGTGGTCGAGGTGGGGAGCCGGCGCGTCGCCGTGGTCAACCTGAGCGGCGCCGTGCAGCTGAGGGTGGCGCGCTCGCCGTTCGCCGAGGTCGACTCGATCCTGGAGCGCCTCGAGGGCGATGCAGACGCCGTGATCGTCGACTTCCACGCCGAGGTGACGAGCGAGAAGGTCGCGATGGGCTGGCACCTGGACGGCCGGGTCGCCGCCGTCTTCGGCACCCACACCCATGTGCCGACCGCGGACGCGCGCGTGCTGCCCGGCGGCACCGCCTACATCAGCGACGCCGGGATGACCGGCTCGCGTGCGGGGGTGATAGGCGTCAAGCGCGAGCAGGCGCTCGAGGCCTTCCTCACGCAGATGCCGGTTCGCTTCGAGACCGCCGAGGAGGACGTTTGGGTGATGGGGGCGGCGGTCGAGGTGGGTCCGACAGGGCTGGCGGAGTCGATCGAGCCGCTTCTGGTGCCGGCCGAGGACTGAGCACTCCGAGCGCGACGAAGACCAGGGGCGCGAACCAGACCAGGTAGAGGTAGAACCAGTGCTGGGCGATCAGCTGGGTGCCGATCAAAAGCGCCGCGCCCAGTGCCGCCACCTGGCCCACCGACTTGCGCCGAGGCCGGAAGGCGACGAGCACCGCGAGTGCCCCCACCGCCATCATCACCGCGATCCGCAGCGGCTCCAGCGAGTGCATCTGTCCCCAGACGCTGAACGGGGAGTCGCGGTCGATCTGGCTGGCGATCGTTCGGTGCCAGAAGGTGACGAGGCCGGGGTCGATGATCGTCTGCGCCATCACAATAAGCGCGGCTATGCCGAAGCCGACTCCAAACCGCAGTACCGCGGGTCCTGTCACGGCGGGCCTACTTTCCGCCCGTGCTCCGGACTCCGCGCGCGCGGAAACCAGGCCCGCCGCACCACCCGCGGAAGTTGCGTCACCTCGATCCGCGTCTGAGCCACCACCCGGCTGCCCCAGGTCAGGATCGGACCGGTACGTGGCAAAAAGAGGCGTCAGGATGAAAGGCGCGAACTTCGTCAACCCCGTGAGCGCGAGCATTGCGCCGCGGGCCACCGGTTTCGCGATCACCAGCAGGGTCGCAACGATCAATAACGCCACCAGGCTGTCGTTGGCGTTCGACTCGAGCACGAAGGCGGCGTAGGGAAAGGCCGCCCAGCCGAACCCCAGCGTCGCCCCGAGCTTGCGCCCCTCCGCGCCTGGGCGCAGGCGCCGACCCAGCAGCACCAGCCCGGCGAAGGTCGCGAGGTCGAAGAAGATCGCGGCGGCGTGGGCGGCGGGAAGGTCGTCCCAGCTGCCGCTCCACGGAAATGCCTGCTCGAAGGGGACGTAGGCGTAGTAGTTGACGGGCCCGTAGGTGTCGCCGGAGCCGACGTCGTCGGGGAAGGCGTTGGGCCCGTAGATCGCATGGCCGTCCGCGACGCGGTCGGCACCGACGACGCCCGCGTAGCCGACGTCGATCACCCCGGAGTCGGCGACGTTGAGCCCGCCCCGGAACCCGAGCAAAAACAGCGCCGCGATCATCAGCCAGACGGCCGGCCAGACCGGTCGCAGGCCCTCGCCGGTGCCGCGGAACCCGATCCAGAGCATGCGGCCCATCAGGTAGAGCAGCGGCGGGTAGGCAAGCGGAACCGAGAGCCCGATGTTGGCGCGGTTGAAGAAGTACTGCGAGGCGCCGAACGACAGCAGCACCACCAGGTCGAGGTTGGCGACCCGCCAGGGCCGGCGCCAGTCGATCAGGCCGAGCAGGAAGATCGCGCAGAGCGGCAGCCATACGTAGGGAGCGTTGAGGCGATGGCCGAAGGCGCCCGAATAGCCGCGCGCCATCTTCCAGGCCACCTGGTAGCCGGTCCACGACTCCCGAACCACGCCGGTGGTCGGGTCGACCGTCACCTGCACCAAGTCCTTGCCGCCGGAGAAGTAGTCGACCTGCCAGTTGCCGTCGACCATCGCCGCGGTCGGGACCAGGTGCGGGTACTTGGCCCGCTCGGCGACCACTTTCGAATCGAGGTTGGCGGCCGCGATTGCGCCGTGTTGGCCGACCGCGGTGCTGGCCGCGTTGGCGGCGCCGGTCCCGACCCAGAGCGCCAAGACCTGCCCGATGACGATCGCCAGCACCGTTGCTCGAATCCTGGAGCTCACGTCTTCACACCCGCCTCCGTGACCCGAGAGGGGGCATCCGTGGCCGCGCCCAGCCCGAAATGCTCGGCGACGATCGGGGCGACGTCGCGCAGCGACCACTGGTCGCGTTCCGCCGCGCTCTGAGGTCCACATCCGCAGAACAGGAGTGGCGCCAGCGAGTCACCGCGGTGCAGAGAGCCGTGACTGCCGCCGCCCACGTGCGAGGTTCCTCCCCAGTCGACGCATTCGTAGCCCAGGGTCGCGGATATGACGAGATCGCCGGCATTCGGGGCGCAGAGCGCCGACCAGAGGCGCATCAGAGCGTCGGGATAGCTCTCGCTGCGCACCTGGCCTTCGGAGATCTCGAGGTCGAGCGCGGCCGGATCGCCGGCCAGCTCCCAGCCGCCGCCGCGCAGGTCGACGACCTCGTCACCGGGCCGAAAGCGAAGCTCGACCCCGGAGCGGCGCGCGACCACCTGGGCGCCTGGAGGCGGCGGGCCCGGCGTCTCGCGCACCAGGGGAACGCCCTCGACGGACAGGTGGGCGACGATGTCGGAGCCCTCCATCGCTTCAATCGCCTCGCGCACTTCGTCGTGCTCGACCGTGGACCCGTTGCCCGCCAGCAGATAGACGTTGGCCGCACGGGCGGTCGGGCTGACCGCGAGCTGGGCGTCCTCGGGGCGATCCTCGGACGGCTGCAACACGGTCCAGCGCTCGCCGAGGTCGGCGGTGATCGGGAGCTCTCGATGCACCGCCGTCTGGGCGTGGTCGGCCATCAGGATCAGCGCGTAGTCGGTGAGAAAGCCATCGAGGCCCCCGGCGGCGGCGATCAGCTTCGAGAAGGCGCGGTCGGCCGCCGCGAGCGAGTCGACCTGGCGGTCGGGCCCGTGGCGATGGGAGTAGTTGTCGTTGTCAGGCAACGAGAGGAGCAGGAAGTCGAACAGGCCCTGGCCGGCGAGGTCGGCCGCGCAGCAGGCCGAGTACTCGTCGACCGTCCCCGGCCGCGAGGTCGGCCGGCAGGGGACCCGCCGGCTCGCGTAGAGATCGCCGTAGAAGAGCTCCTTCGGCCCCCAGGTCGCGTGGCGGAGCTTCAGCCCGCTGACATCGACCGCGCGGCGCATCAGCCCCTCCAGCGACACCTCGTGGCGATGGCGACCGCGGTAGATCAGAAACGGCGTGCAGGCGGTGCGCAGCCCGGCGTCGTCGAGTCGCTCGAACAGCGTGTCGACGTCCGGGTTCAGGTGGGCGAGATTCATGTTGTAGATCAGGTCGTAGAGGGCTCGAAAGAGCCCGAAGGCGCGCGTCGCCTCGAACGAGGAGCCGTACTCGACGTAGCGGCGCTCGAGGCGGTGGTACCAGTTCATGCCGCTGATCCAGTGACGGTCGGCGGCGACGCCGGTGGCGATCTCGGCGCTGGCGACCGGGGTCACGGAAGGAAAGCTGGAGACGCAGTCGGGGACCAGCACCCCGCGGCGCAGCAGCTTGGCGAAGGTCGGCGCCTCGCCTTCGCGCGCGGCCAGCTCGAGCATGTCGGTTCGCATCGAATCGACATAGGCGAGGACGAGGCCCTTGGTCATCTAGATGACGGACGCCCGGCCAGCGTGCCTCCGGGGGTGGCGCAGGCCGAGCATGGCGAGGACGCAGGGCGAAGCCTTTGCTGACTGCAAAGGCAAGCCCGAGGATATAGCCAGGCGACGGCCTGCGCCGTCACCCGGAGGTACGTTGGTTGGGTGTCAGTCATCTCAGGATTCTGAGGCCCTCGTACTTGCGCTGCGCGCGACGGCGGCGGGCCAGCGCGAGCCAGCCCAGCGCCAGCAGCGCGACGAGCGACACGGGCGGCAGCAGGATCGACAGGCCGACCAGCGCCGCCGCGGCCAGGGCGACGATGAAGCCGACCGCCCCGACGCCGCCCTCCGCCCGGCGCGCCGCTCCGGCGACCAGGGCGGAGATCACGGTCGCCGCGAGCCAGCCGCCGACCGCCCCGACGGCGATGCCGCCGAAGATCGACTGGTCGTCGATCGACATCGAGAGGCCGGCGGCCGCGGCGCCGGCTGCCGCCGCGACCAGCTCGAGCACGGCGGCGGTTGCGCCCCGCGGGCCTGTGGCCCCGGCGAGCGCCCCGATCGCCAGGGCGATCCCGAGCGCCTGGCAGATGGCGAGGAAATAGTCCATTTGAGCTCGCGGAAGAGGCTACCGGGAGCTCCCCTGGCGGTTTTGCGACCGCGGCCGAAGCCCGCCGCCCACTTCCGGCCCCCGATTCGGCCACACTTAGCCGGTGACCGATCCGCCCCAGCCGCCGCACCGCCGCCGCTCACACACGACGGCCCACGACATCGAGCGATATGCCGGCCTGTTCGCCGAGCGCACCCAGGCGATGCGCTCCTCGGCGATGCGCGATCTGATGGCGATCACCGCCCGCCCGGAGGTGATCTCGCTCGCCGGCGGCCTTCCCGACACCTCCACCTTCCCGCCGGCCACCTTCGCCGCCCAGATGACCAAGATCGCGCAGGAGTCGGCGGCGGAGGCGCTCCAGTACGGCCCCACCGAGGGCTTCGAGGAGACCAAGGACTGCATCCTCGAGGTGATGGGAGCCGAGGGGATGCTTCCCGACCACGAGGACGTGATCGTCACCACCGGCGGCCAGCAGGCGATCGACCTGATCACCAAGACGCTGGTCGACCCCGGCGACCCGGTGATCTGCGAGGCCCCCACCTACCCCGGCGCGGTGCCGGTCTTCTGCAGCTACCAGGCCGACGTGATCCAGATCGAGTGCGACGAGGACGGGATGCGGATCGACGAGCTCGAGGGGGTGCTCGAACGGCTGGCGAAGGAGGGCCGGCGGCCGAAGTTCATCTACTCGGTCCCCACCTTCCAGAACCCGGCCGGGGTCACGCTCTCATTCGAGCGCCGCCGGCGCCTGGTCGAGCTGGCCCGCCGCCACGAGGTGCTGATCGCCGAGGACAACCCCTACGGGCTGCTGCGCTACGAAGGCGAGCCGCTGCCGCCGCTTTACCAGCTCGAGGGCGGCGACTATGTGATCTACCTCGGCACCCTCTCGAAGATCCTCTCCCCCGGGATCAGGCTTGGCTGGGCGGTGGCGCCGCCACCGGTGATGGAGAAGGTCGTGCTCGGAAAGCAGGCCGCCGACCTCTGCACCTCGACCCTGACCCAGTACTTCGTCCGCGAGTACTTCGCCGAGGGCCGCTGGCGCGAATACGTCGACAGCCTCGTCGACCTCTATCGCTCGCGGCGCGACGCGATGCTCGACGCCCTGCGCCGCCACTTCCCGCCCCAGGCGCATTGGACCCACCCCGCCGGCGGGCTGTTCGTCTGGGCCACGCTGCCCGACTACATCGACACCGCCGACCTGCTCGCCAAGGCGCTGCGCGAGAACGTCGCCTTCGTCCCCGGTCAATCGGCATACGTCGACGGTCGCGGCGGCAGCTCGATGCGGCTCAACTTCTCGGCCTCGAACGAGGAGGAGATCGACGAGGGCGTGCGCCGCATCGGCCAGGTGGTCTGGGAGCAGGTGCAGCTCTACGAGACTCTTACCGGCGAGCTTCCGGCCGGAGCGACCGGGCGCGAGCACGGTGGGCAACACCCCGCCGCCCCCGGACGCGAAGCAGAGGAGGCGGCGGGCAATGTTCTGCCGCTGCGCAAACGCGCCAGCGGCGGCTCATGAGGATCGCCGTACTTCAGGGAGGGCGCTCGCTGGAGAGGGGCGTATCGCTGCGCTCGGGGGCGCGAGTGGAAGACGCGTTGCAACGGCTGGGACACGAGCCACTGCCGCTCGACGTCGGCGCCGACCTGGTCGAGCGGCTGATCGACGAGGCCCCCGATGCCGCTTTCGTCGCCCTGCACGGGCCCGGCGGCGAGGACGGGACCGTCCAGGAGCTGCTCGAGATCCTCGACATCCCCTACACCGGCCCCGGCGTCGCGGCATGCGCGCGCTGCATGGACAAGACCCTGGCCAAGCACGAGCTGCGCGAGGCGGGTATCCCAACCCCGGACTGGTTCGCATTCAACGCCACCGCCTTTCGCGAGCTGGGCGCCGCCGACGCGCTGGGGCAAATCGAGGCCAGGCTCGGCTTCCCGCTGGTCGTCAAGCCGGCGAGCGGCGGCTCGGCGCTGGGCGTGAAGATGGCGGCGAGCCGCGATGACGTCCCGCAGGCCCTGGTCGCCGCGTTCAGCTACGACGACAGGGTGCTGCTCGAGCGCTACGTGCGTGGGCGCGAGCTGGCGGTCAGCGTGCTCGGCACCGACGCGCTGCCGATCGTCGAGGCGATCCCCCGTGAGGGCGACGTCTATGACTTCGAGGCCCGCTACGAGATCGGGCGCACCGATTTCGTCTGCCCGGCCGACCTGGACGAGGCCACCGCGGGTGCCGTCACCGAGGCGGCGTTGGGAGCCTTCTCGACCCTCGGCTGCTCGGGCTTCTCCCGCGTCGACGTGATGCTCGACGACGAAGGGCCTCAGGTCCTCGAGGTAAACGCGATCCCCGGCCTCACCGACACCAGCCTGCTGCCCCAGGCTGCCGAGGCGGCCGGGCTGGAGTTCGAGCAGCTGGTGGAGCGGGTGCTGGAGCTGGCGCTCGAGCGAGGCCCGGGGGCGGCGGTGACGTCCTAGTAGGAGCCCGGGATGTGTGGGCCCGGCGGACGCGGATCGTCGGGAGTCGGGGGCTTCTCGTCGGCGCGAACCTCGGTCCCTGTCTCTTCATCGGCGGGGGGCAGGCCGATCTTTGCCACCCGCCAGTCGCCGTCCGCCTCCTCAACCGGGACCCACCGGTGCGTGTGCCGCTCGGGGCTCTCGGCGGCGAGTCGCTTGCACTCGGCTTCCGCTTCGGCCTGGGTCATCGAGCTACTCGTCCCCACCCTGCGCGAAGTCCTCTGGGGTGACCTCGTCGAGGAAATCCTTGAACTTCTCCACGACCTCCTCGGGGTCCTCGACCTCCTGCTCGAACTCGATCGCCGACTCCTCGATCACGTCCTCGGCGGCGAAGATCGGGGCCGAGACGCGCACCGCGAGGGCGAGCGCGTCGGAGGGACGGGAGTCGATCTCGAGCTCGGAGCCGTTGACCGAGATCGTGATCGAGGCGTAGAAGGTGTTGTCGCGGAGCTCGGTGACCGAGACGCGCTCGCACTTGGCGTCGATCTGGTCCAGCAGGTCGGAGAGCAGGTCGTGGGTCATCGGGCGAGGGGTCGAGGCGCCCTGCAGCTTCATCAGGATCGCCGCCGCCTCCGGGTGGCCGATCCAGATCGGCAGGAACTTGTTCCCGTCGACGGTCTTCAGCAGCACGATCGGCTGCTTGCCGACCATGTCGAAGCTGACTCCGTAGATCTGCATCTGCTGCAAGGAGGTCTCTCCCGGGCCGCTGGGCTCGAACGGCCATTATAAGTACGGCACCATGCTCGCCCGAGCCGCGATTCGCCGTTTGGGAATGCGAGAATCGGCGCGATGCCGGAGGTCCGCCGCCAGGTCCTGATCGAGGCCCCGCAAGTACCGCGCTGTCCACCCAGCCGCGCCCGCCGGTCGGGCCACTAGCCTGCCTCGCGATGCGGGAGCTGTCAGCGGATCTATCCTCGCGGAGCCCGCCGCTGTTGACGTTGCTCCTGGTTGTCCTGCTCGCTTCCCCGGCCGGGGCGTCGGCCAATTTCCTATGGGTCTCCCCGCGTGGCTCTGACGCTAACCGCGGCACCAAGGCGGCTCCGTTCGCCACATTGGGGCGAGCGCAGAAGGCAGTCCGGCAATCGCTTCGTCATCAGCCGAACGCAGATGTCGTCGTCATCCTGCGGGGTGGCGTCTATAGGTTGAAGGGACCCCTGAAGCTCAGCGCCCGCGACTCGGCGCGCCGTGGTCACGAGGTGGTCTTCCGCTCGTACAAGGGCGAACGGCCGCTGATATCGGGAGCCCTGCGCGTTCCCGGAACCGCCTGGTCTCTCTTCGACAGGGAAGCCAACATCTGGCGCGCTCGGGTTGGCAGGATCAAGACCCGCGAGCTGTACGTCAACGGTCAAAGGGAGAGTCTCGCCTCGACCGGCGATTACCCGGCCGGCTTCTTGCCCAGCTGGAACAGCGGCGGGACCAACAGCGGCATCGAGTACCTGCCGAGCATCCAACCGAGTGGCCTCAACCCTGCCTCATGGGGCGATCCGACCAAGTGGACCAACGTCAGCGACATCGAGGCCGTGATCTTGACCCAGTGGAAGACGATGACCGTTCCGCTGCGTTCGATCACACCCGCCGTGGGATCGACCCCGGGCCTGCTGCAGATGGCCGAACCGGCCTGGAAGAACGCCAATCTCTTCCTTGGCTCCAACGGTCAACCGGGGATATGGAGCTTCTGGCAGGTGACCCGCTTCGAGAACGCCTACCAGTTCCTGGACTCGCCGGGTGAGTGGTATCTGGATCGACGTCGCGGCTGGCTTTACTACATGCCTTTCCCCTGGCAGACCCTGAGGACCGCCGACGTCGAGCTACCCGTCCTCCAGTCCCTGATCCGGGGTCGGGGCAGCGTCAAGAAGCCGATCGCCAACGTCCAGTTCCGCGGGCTGACCTTCTCCTACGCGACCTGGCTGCAGCCGAGCGGCAAGAACGGCTACGTCTCCGACCAGGCCGGCTTCCATCTGGTGGGGAAGAACCATGAGCCGAACACGATCGGCCACGATCCCGACGACTCCGCCACTCCCGGCAATGTCTCGTTCCGTTTCGCCCACGGCGTCCGGTTCGTCAACGACCACTTCCGGCACCTCGGGGCCGTCGGACTGGCACTCGGCACCGGCAGCCACCACACGCTCGTCAAGGGCAGCACCTTCACCGACGTCGGCTCCTCGGCGATCCAGCTCAGCGGGATCACGGCTGCCGATCACGACCCCAGGAACCGGGCGCAGACGAGCCTCGCAAACACCCTCTCCGGAAACCTGATCTCCCACGTCGCCTGGGGATATCCGGACGCGCCAGGCATCTTCGTCGGCTTTTCCAGCGGCACCAAGGTCATTCGCAACACGGTCGAGGATGTTCCGTGGAGCGGGATCGCCCTCGGATGGGGCTGGGGGCTGCTGGACCCGGGCGGCTTCCCGGGATTGCCGGGAGCCAGCCGCTACCAGTGGGGCAACTGGGAAGCGCCAACGCCGAACCGCAACAGCGTGGTCGCCGGCAACACGATTCGAGAGTTCCTCGGCCTGCTCTGGGACGGCGGAGCCATCTACACCACCGGCTTCCAGGGGGCCGGCCCTGAAAACGGCCTGCTAATCGAGGGCAACACCGCCTACGACAAGCGCCCCGGCGCCGGCGGCAATACGTTCTACACCGACGGCGGCAGCCGCTACATCACGATTTTGGGAAACGTCTCCTACGACAACCCGATCGGAACGACGAACTTCGGCCCACCGCCCCACAGCGGCGATCCCCTTCCCTATCCGAAGGCGCCCAGCGAAGGCAACGGACTGCCGTACGGCTCCGACATCGGCGGCTGCGTCACCTATGGGGACATCGGATATGTGGGCAACTCCTGGTTCGAACCGCCGATGCAGTTCGACATGCAACTAAGCAACGACCTCTACGAGCTGATCTCCGGCGGCAAGCTCAAGCCCTATTCACCAGAGGGCTTCTTCGATATCTGCCCCTACACCGATCAGGGCACCAGCTACCCGACCAACCTGTCCTTCTCGGGAAACACCATCCAGCCCGCCACGCCCTGAGCATCCCGAACCATGCGAGCGAAGGAGCGACGTCTCGCCAACGAATTGGGCACTGGCGCCGATATCGAGGTCCCAGAGCCTGGCGAGCAGCCGACCCTCGGAGCGCTCATCCCTACCGTCAGTGCAGGAGCTTCAGATAATGGGCGATCCTGGACTCGAACCAGGGACCTCTTCCTTATCAGAGAAGCGCTCTGACCGACTGAGCTAATCGCCCGATTGCGGCCGATCATAGCGACGGCGTGCGGGGCCGCTCAGGTGCTTCGCTCGAGGGCTCTCAGGCGGCGCGCTTGCGCTTCAAACGTCGCGTCAGGGCGACCAGCTCGTCGATGTCGTCGAAGCGGATCTCGGCCCGGATCTGCTCGCCGCGCACCCCCAGCTTCACCTCCTGGCCAAGCGCCGACTCGAGCTTCTCCTCGGCGTCGTCGAGCGCCTCCCGGAGCTCGGGATCGAGCGCTGTACGGCCTCTTCTTGCCGTCCCCTCTCGTCCTGGCTGGCTGGCCAGCTTAGCCCTGTTCTCGGTCTCACGGACCGACCAGCCCCCGGCCGCCGCCTCGCGGGCCAGACGGCGGCGAACGTCGTTGCCGCGCACCTGCAGGATCGCCCGCCCGTGGCCCTCGCTCAACTCGCCACTCTCCAGCAGCGCCAGCGCCTCGTCGGGTAGGTCCAGCAACCGGACCAGGTTCGAGATCGCCGAGCGGCTGCGCCCGACCCTGCGGCCGACCTCTTCCTTCGACAGCTCGAGGTCCTCGACCAGCGCCGCGCAGGCGCGGGCCTCCTCGACCGGGTTGAGGTCCTCGCGGACCATGTTCTCGACCAGCGCCGTCTGCAGGCGCTCGGCTTCGGCGGACTCGCGCACCACCGCCGGCACGCGCTCGAGCCCAACCTCCTGCGCGGCCCGCCAGCGCCGCTCTCCCGCGATCAGCTCGTAGCTCCCGTCCGCCAGCGGCCGGACAAGGAGCGGCTGCACCATTCCGCTCGCCTTGATCGACGCCACCAGCACGTCCATCGACCCGGGGTCGAAGCGGCGCCGCGGCTGGCTCGGGTTCGGCTTGATCAGCTCGACCGGCAGCTCGCGCAGCTCGGCGTCGGCGTCGGGGCCCTCGGGGAGGATCGCCGCCAGGCCCCGCCCGATGCCGCGCCGCTCGCTCACGCCGCCTGCTCCCGGGGAGACCTGGCCTGCGCCTCTGCTTCGCGCGCCTCGATCTCCGCCGCCAGCGCGCCATAGGCCAGCGCCCCGCGGGAGGCGGGGGCATGAGCGCTCACCGGCTCGCCGTAGCTCGGCGACTCGGCCAACTTGACGCTGCGGGGGATCACGGTCTGGAACACGAGCTCACCAAAGTGGTCGCGCAACTCCCGCTCCACGTCGATCGCGAGGCGAGTGCGCTCGTCGTGCATGGTGATGATCAGACCCGACAGCTCCAGCGGCGGGTTCAATTCGCGCCGCATCAGAGCCAGCGTGTCGAGGAATTGGACCAATCCCTCGAGGGCCAGATACTCGGCCTGCACGGGCACGATCACCCGATCGGCGGCGGCCAGGGCGTTCACCGTCACCGGTCCCAGCGACGGGGGGCAATCGATCAGGGTGAAGACGAAGCGCTCGCGAATCGGCCCCAGCCGTTCGCGAAGCCGCGTCTCGTAACCCTCGATCCGCGGCAGCTCGACCGACGCCCCCGCCAGGTCGCGGCTCGCCGGGACCAGCCAGAGGTTGTCCGGGCCCGCGGGTCGCGCGGCCTCCGCCACAGATACGTCTCCGCAAAGGCAGTCATACGACGACGGGGAGGCGTCGCGGTCGGCCCCGAGCGCCAGCGTCGCGCTGCACTGCGGGTCGAGGTCGACCAGCAGCGTTTGGGCGCCGCCCGCAGAGACGCTGGCGCCGAGGTTGACGGCGGTCGTCGTCTTGCCGACGCCGCCCTTCTGGTTGGCAATCGCGTAGACAGCGCCCATCACGCCAGCGTAGCCAGCGCCTCGGCGCCTACCCGAACGGGCGCTTCTTCGCCATCCCCGGCCGCCGCGGCAGGCCCTCGGGCGTCGGGCCGGTCTTGCCGATCACGTGCAGGTGGCGGTGTCGGCTGCCCGCGTATGGGCCGACCGCCAGCACTTCCCGCGGCCGCATCGCGAGCCGCTCCGCGGCCGCGGCGAGCTCTGCCTCCTCGTCGGCGCTGCGGCGGCCCTTCCAGGCGACCAGCAGCCCGCCCTCACGCAGCAGCGGCGAGGCCAGCTCGGCGAGGGTGGAGAGCCGCCCCACGGCGCGCGCGGTAACCGCGTCGTAGGCTTCGCGGCCGCCGTCCGGGGGGGCCGCCCCCGCCCAGGTCTCGGCCCGCTCGTTGATCACCCGCAGGTTCTCGATTCCCGCCTCTGCGGCCGCCCGCCGCATGAAGTCGCACTTGCGCGCCACCGACTCGATCAGGTCGACGCGAGACCCGGGTAGAGCGACGGCGAGGACCAGCCCCGGGAAGCCGGCGCCCGATCCGACGTCGGCGATCTCCCTCGCGGCGGCGAGATCGGGTACCTCGAGCCCGCTGAGGCTGTCGGCGACGTGCACCTGCCAGGCACGCCTCGGCTCGGTGACCGAGCTGACCGAGGCGCGCTCGGAGCGCAGCAGGGCAAGGACCCGCTCGAGCGCCTCGCGTGCCTTCGGGTCGAGCTCGACCGGCAGCAGCCGAGATTCGGGCGCGGCTTCGCCGCCTTCGCTCACTCGGAGAGCAGGGGAGCCACGACCACGCAGCGATTTGGCTCGGTGCCCTCGCTGTAGGTCTCGACCTCGGGGCGCTCCTTGAGGTGCTCGTGCACGACCCGGCGCTCCGGGGCGCTCATCGCGTCGAGCTCCACCGGGCGCGAGAGGTCGAGCGCCTGCTCCGCGGCGCGGTCGGCGCGCCGCTGAAGCGCGTCGCGGCGGCGCTCCCGGTAGCCCGCGGCGTCGACCACGACCCGCTTTCGATCCGCCATGCCGCGGAACGCCGCCTGGTAGCAGAGCAGCTGCAGGGCGTCGATCGTCTGTCCGCGCTTGCCGATCAGCAGGCCGTAGTCGTCGTCGCCCTCGACCACGGCGATGATCTCGCCCTCGTCCTCGTTGATCTCCACGTCACCGTCGAGATCGAGCTCGTCGAGCACGCGCTCGAGCACGGCACGGACCCGTTCGGCGGGCTCCTTCGGCATCGCCTCGGCTGCCATCGGGGGGAGTCTATGTCGATGCGGGTCAAGCGACAGGACCCGCCGCGGTGCCCTAGCGGCGCTTCTTGCGCTTGCGCGGTGGTGGTGGTGGGGCTTTGACGGCCGCCGCCTCCGCAGGCGTGGGAACCGCTGGGGCGGGGATCAGCTTTCCGGCCGCGTACTGCTGACCCACGGTCCAGAAGTTGGTCGTGATCCAGTAGAGGCTCAAGCCGGCCGGAAAGGCGGGAACGAAGAAAACGCCGATCAGCGCGAAGGCGCCGAGGAATATGTACTGCTGGCTGCCGGCTGCGGTCGGCGACGCCTGCATGGTGACGTAGCTCGAGAGCGCCATCGAGCCCATGAACAGCACCATCAGGATGATCAGCTCGGCCCCGTGGGGCTTTTCGATCACCGAGTTGATGAACAGCCAGCTCTGGCCGCCGCTCGCCATGACGTCAGCCTTGAAGGCAGATCCACGCAGAAGGCGGAAAAGGGCGAAGAAGACCGGCAGCTGGAGCACAAGCGGCAGGCAGGAGGAGAGCGGGTTGACCTTGTTCTGCTGGTAGAACTTCATCATCTCCTGCTGCTGGCGCTGGCGGTCGTTCTTGTACTTCTCCTGGATCTTCTTGATCTCCGGCTGCAGCGCCTGAAGGGCGCGCATGCCCTTGATCTGCTTGTAGGTGAGCGGGATCAGCGCCGCCCGGATCACGACCGTCAAGGCGATGATCGACGTGCCCCAGGTGAGGCCGACGTTGTCGTGAAAGAAGTCGAGGATCGACTTGGCGATGTTCTCCAGGGGCGCGAATATGTCGGCGGGCGGAAGCGGCATCAGGTCTTCACCTCACCGTGGTATACGGCCGGGTCCTGCGGATGGACGCGCAAGGTGAACCGATCGGGCACCGGGTCGAAACCGCCGTTGCTGAACGGGTTGCAACGCAGTAGGCGCCACGACGCGAGCAGGGCGCCGCGCAGGGGGCCGAAGCGGCGGATCGCGGTCGCCGCATAGGCCGAGCAGCTGGGCTCGTAGCGGCAGCGTCGGGGCAGCCCCGGAGAGATCCAGCGCCGATAGGCGGTAATCAGCGCCAGCAGCAACCGTTTCACGACAAACGGTCCTTCTGTGAGGTACCTCCGAGGGCCTCACGCAACGAGGCCTTCACACCTTCGGCTCCCTCGCGCTCCCACAGCGAGGTGATCTCGGCTCGGGCGACGAGAACGAAGTCGTGGCCATGCGAGAGCTCTTCCTCGAGGCTCCAGAACGCCTCCCGCAGCGCCCTCTTTATGCGGTTGCGCTCCACCGCGCCGCCGACCTTACGGCCGACCGAGACGCCGAGCCGCGGCTCGTCGGCGTCTTCCTCGGAGCGGGGAAAGCTGTAGACGACCAGGAAGCGGTTCGCGTGCGAGGAGCCCTCGCGGTAGACGCGGTCGAACTCGCCGCTGCGTGACAGGCGGCGCCGCTTGCGCGCGCCTGCGTCTCCGGAGGCCATCCTCAGGGCGCCAGGCGCTTTCGGCCCTTGCGGCGCCGGCGCTTCAAAATCGCGCGGCCACCGCGCGTGCGCATCCGGGCCCGAAAGCCGTGGGTGCGGGCGCGCTTGCGCTTCTTCGGTTGGTAGGTCCGCTTCATGGCCTGGCTCGGGCGCCAGTATACGGTCAAGCCTCACCCGGACTTTCGACTGTCCGAGGACCCGATCGGATCGGCCGCGACGTTTTCGGCGCGAATTGCGAGGGAGCGTCGTGCAGCCGGTCGAGGGGCGACGTATGGTCGGCCTCGCTTCGAGGTGGCGGCGATCCAACGCACCGGCGCCGAGTCACCAGAACCGCAACGAGAGGGTCCAAGCCAGGTGCCGTCCGTCCCCGATCAGCCGACTTCCCGCCCCCGTGGCGAGGACAGCATCAGCGACTCGGCGGCGCAGCAGGACCTCGGCTCGATCTGGCAGGCGGTGACGGAGAGGCTCCGTGCCTCGGTTCCCGACGCGACCTTCAGGCTCTGGCTGGAGCCCCTGCGCGCCGCGGCGATGCAGGGGGACACCCTCTACATAAAGGCCCCTGACGGGATCCGGGCGTGGGTCGAGCGCCGCTATGCGGCCTTGATCAGCCAGGCGCTCTCCCAGGTCGCCGCCGGCCTGCGCGAGGTCAGCTTCACCCCGCCCGAGCCCGAAGCCGCTTCGGGAGACGACGGCGGAAAGGCGGCGCTGAACCCCAACTACACCTTCGAGCGCTTCGTGATCGGGGAGGGCAACCGGATTGCCCACGCGGCCGCGCTCGCCGTCGCCGAGGCGCCCGCGGAGGCCTACAACCCGCTTTTCCTCCACGGCCCGCCGGGGCTGGGCAAGACGCACCTGCTCGGCGCGATCGCCAACTACCTGCGCGACAGCGCTCCGGAGCTGACCGTCCGCTACACGACCGCGGAGTCCTTCACCAACGAGTTCGTCGCCGCGCTTCATGCCTCCGGCGCGGAGGAGTTCAAGTGCCGCTACCGCGACATCGACGTGCTCTTGATCGACGACGTCCAGTTTCTGGAGGGCAAACACCACACCGAAGAGGAGTTCTTCCACACCTTCAACGCGCTCTATGAGGCCGGAAGCCAACTGGTGCTATCCGCGGACCGGATCCCCAGCGAGCTGTCGACTCTCGCCGCCCGCCTGCGCGACCGCTTCGAGTGGGGCCTCACGGTTGCCGTCGAGCCACCCAACCTCGCCACGCGCCTGATCGTGCTGCGCCGCTTGGTACGCGAATCGGGCATCGAGGTGGCCGACAGCGACGCGCTAACCATCCTTGCGCGCCGCATCGACGCCAACGTCCGCCAGCTGCATGGGGCGCTGACAAGGGTCATCGCCCACGCATCGCTTCGCGCTCGGCCGCTCAGCGTCGATCTGGTCGAGGAGGTCATCCCGCTCGGTACCAGGCCGCGGCCGAGCGCGGTTCAAGCGATTCAAGAGGCTGTCGCTGCCTCGTTCGACCTTTCGCCGTCGTCGCTGGTCGGGCCCAGCCGTGCAGCAGCGCCCTTGCGAGCTCGCCAGCTGGCGATCTACCTATGCCGAGAGATGACCGACCTCTCGTTGGCGCAGATCGGTCGTGAGTTCGGCGGTCGCGATCACGCCACCGTGCTCAACGCGATCCGCCGCGTCGATCAACACATCGCCGAGGGCGACACCAAGACTCAACAGCTGCTCGAGCAACTACGGGACGACATCCACAGCCAGCTCGGCGCGGCCGCTTGACGCCCGCCAGCGCTGTAAGAATCCAACCCCCCGATCTCCGCAACGCACAGGGCAGATCTGGCATCAAGAAGCCAAAAAGCACCCTTTTCCACAGAATCCACGGAGCTAAATATGACTAAGGAAAACCTCATTTGAAGATCACCACACAGCGTCAAGAGCTGGTTGCTCGTCTTGCGATCGTCGGCCGCGCTGTCTCTACTCGCGCCACGACGCAAGCTCTCGGTGGCATCTTGCTTTCCAGTGCCGAGGGCAAGCTGGCGCTACGCGCCACTGACCTCGAGATGAGTCTGCAGACCGACCTCGAGGGTGATGTCGACACTGATGGTTCCGTCCTACTTCCAGGTCGGCAGCTGGTCGAGGTAGTGAGGTCGCTGGGAGTGGATGACGTCGCGATCGAGACCCGAGAGGCCGAGCGCGACGTCGAGCTTCGCTCCGGGAGCGCCGTCTTTCACCTTCGAACCCTGCCTGCCGAAGACTTTCCGCCATTCCCGAGCCCGAGCACGGAGCCGCTGCGAATCCCAGCCCCCGCCTTCGCCGCCACTGTCGAGCTGGTTGCCCGCGCCGCTTCGCGCGACGACATGCGGCCGGTTCTCACGGGGGTGCTCGTAAGCGCCTCCGGTCAGGAGATGATGATGGTCGCGACCGACTCCTACCGGCTCAGCGTCAAGCGAACCGAGCTGGAGACCGAGGTCGGCGGCGAGCTGGAGGCGAACGTGCCCGCCCGGGCCTTGCGAGAGCTGGCCCGCATCCTGGTCAGCGAGGAGGCGGAGACGGTGGAGATCTCGCTGTTGCCAAACCAGGCGGTCTTCGTGGCCGGCCGGGTGGTTCTGACGACGCGGCTGATCGAGGGACAGTTCCCCAACCACTCCCAGCTACTCCCCGAGTCCTACGACCACGACGTGCGGCTTCCCCGCGAGGAGTTCCTGGAGGTGACGCGCCGGGTCAGCCAGCTCGCGCAGCGCAACGCTCCGCTGCGGCTCTCTTTCAAGTCGGGCGAGCTGACGGTGGCGGCGGAGACGCCGGAGGTGGGCGATGCGACCGAGACGATGCCGGCCGCGTTCGAGGGCGAGCCGCTGGAGATCGGCTTCAACCCGGAGTTCCTCAAGGACGGCATCGAGAGCATCGAGGGCGATGAGCTGTTGCTGCGGTTGATCTCGCCGCTGCGCCCGGGATTGCTGCAGCCCGGAGAGGGCGAGGACTTCCGCTATCTGGTGATGCCGATTCGCCTCAACGTGTAGGGCGAGGTCGCGGGATGAAGGTGTCCAGCCTCGATATTCGCGACCTTCGCAGCCTCGATCGACTACAGCTCGAGATCGGGGCCGGGGTCACCTCGGTCGTCGGCGACAACGGGACCGGAAAGACGAATCTGCTCGAGGCGATCTATTTCGGCCTCAGCGGCCGCTCGTTCAGAACCCGCGATCGTCGCGAGCTGATCCGTTTCGGGGAGTCGGTGGCCCGCGCGGAGGTTGGCGTTGTGGCCGAGGACCTCGCTCCGCATTCGTTGCTGGCGTCGGTCTCGCGCGTCGAGGGCCGGCGCCATCTGCTCGACGGGGAGGCCGCCCCGCCCGAGACGATCGCCCGCCACCGTCCGCATCTGGTCGTCTTCAGCCCCGACCGCCTGGTCCTCGTCAAGGGCCCACCCGCGGAGCGCCGCGCCCACATCGACCGCTTCGTCGCGGCGCGCTGGCCGGGGCGCTCGGGCTTGCGGCAGGACTACGGACAGGCGCTCGCGCAGCGCAACGCGCTCTTGCGCCGGGTCGCCGCCGGGCTCTCGCCGGAGGCTGAGCTGGACGCCTGGGATGCTGCCTTGGTGGCCGCCGCGACGCCGCTGATCGAGGCACGCGAGGAGGCGGTCGCCGATCTGGCGCCGCGCTTTGCCGAGGCGGCCGCGGAGCTTGGCCTCGACGGCGCAGAGCTTCGCTACGCCGCCCGCAGCGAGGCCGACGCCTCGATCCTGCGAGAGGCTCTGGCGCAGCGCCGCGCCTCGGACCTGCAGCGGGCGCGGACGTCGCTCGGCCCGCACCTCGACGAGCTGGAGCTGAAGTTCTGCGGGCGCTCCCTGCGCCGCTATGGATCGCAGGGCGAGCAGCGGGCCGGGCTGCTCGCGCTTCTGTTCGCCGAGCGCGCGGCTCTGATCGCCGCCGGCTCCCCCGCTCCGTTGATGCTCCTCGACGACGTGATGAGCGAGCTCGACCCCGCCCACCGCGAGCTGCTGGCGTCGCGTCTGGCGGGAGCCGGGCAGAGCCTGGTCAGCGCCGCCGACGAGGACGCCCTGCCGAGCGGCGCTACCGAGAGGCTGGTGCGGATGCCCTCGGGCTCGGCCGCCGCGCTGAAGGCCGTGGCCTGATGGGCCGCCCGGCGCCGAGGCCGGCGTCGCACGCGCTGCGCACCGCCCTCGAGCGCTGCGCGCCGCGCACCGACCTCGCGGCGGCCCAAACGGTTTGGAGCGAAGCCGTCGGTGAGGCGGTCGCCGCCGCCGCCGAGCCGGTTGCCGAGCACGACGGGGTGCTGACGATCCGCTGTCAGAGCGCCACCTGGGCGCAGGAGCTGAGCCTGATGGAGGGCGAGCTGCTGAAGCGTCTCGCGGAGCGGTTGGGAGAGCGCTCCCCGAAGACCCTAAAGGTGCTGGCTGGCTAGCCAGCCCAAGCGCTTTTGCAGGGATTTCGGGGGCCGCGTGCCGCGGGCCGAGTCGGCAACTTAAAATAATGCGTGATTTGCAGGTATTTCGTGACTGTTTGGCGGTCTTTCCGGGGGCCGAAACTGGTATCCTTTATGTCAACTTGATCGTTTGCCCCGACGCTGGTGTTGAGGCCGATTCGATGCCGCCGGCGATCGGGGTTTTGTCTGACCAACGGAAGGAATTTCTTGGCTGAAAGCAAGCCGCCTGCGAAGCCCACGAAGCGGGCCTCCGCGAGCAGTAAGAGCAAGAAGAGCACCGCGAAGGCCTCGGGCAAGGTCGGAGCTTCCTACGACGCCAAGGACATCACTGTCCTCGAGGGCTTGGAGGCGGTGCGCAAGCGGCCCGGCATGTACATCGGCTCGACCGGCCCGCGCGGGCTGCACCACCTCGTCTACGAGGTGGTCGACAACTCGGTCGACGAGGCGATCGCCGGCTACTGCGACAGCGTGCGCGTGGTCCTTCACCCCGACAACAGCTGCACGGTCTCCGACGACGGTCGCGGGATCCCGGTCGACGAGCACCGCAAGGAGAAGCGTCCCGCGGCCGAGGTCGTGCTGACCACCCTGCACTCTGGTGGCAAGTTCGGAGACGGCGCCGGCTACAAGGTCTCCGGCGGCCTGCACGGAGTCGGCGTCTCGGTCGTCAACGCTCTCTCCGAGCGCCTGCTGCTGGAGATCAGCCGCGACGGCTATGTGTGGACGCAGGAATACGAGCGCGGCAAGCCGACCGGGGACTTCAAGCGCGGCGCCAAGGCCAAGGACACGGGCACCACGATCACCTTCCTACCCGACGACGAGGTCTTCGAGGAGGTCTCCTTCGACTTCGAGACCCTCGCCGAGCGCCTGCGCGAGACCGCCTTTTTGACCCGTGGGCTGAAGATCGAGCTGATCGACGAGCGGGGCGAGACCAAGAGCGTCAGCTTCCAGTACGAGGGCGGCATCCAGGACTTCGTCAAGCACCTGAACGAGAACAAGGACGAGCTGCACCGCAAGGCCGTCTATTTCGAGAGCGAGACCGACGACGGCCAGGTCGAGGTGGCGATGCAGTGGAACACCTCCTACCAGGAGTCGATGTTCAGCTTCGCCAACAACATCAACACCCACGAGGGCGGCACCCACCTCTCCGGATTTCGCTCGGCGCTCACGCGAACCCTCAATGCCTATGCCCGCGGCAAGGGCCTGCTGAAGGAGAAGGACGAGAACCTCGCCGGGGAGGACGTCCGCGAGGGGCTGACCGCGGTGGTCTCGGTGAAGCTGCACGACCCGCAGTTCGAGGGCCAGACCAAGACCAAGCTTGGCAACCCGCCGATCGAGGGCCTGGTGAAGGAGGCCGTCAACCGCAAGCTCGGCGAGTTCCTGGAGGAGAACCCCGGCGACGCGCGGCGGATCATCACCAAGGCGGTCGATGCCTCTCGCGCCCGCGACGCCGCCCGCAAGGCACGCGATCTGACCCGCCGCAAGTCGGCGCTCGAGAATTCCACCCTGCCCGGGAAGCTGGCCGACTGCACGGTCAAGGACCCCCGCGACGCGGAGCTGTTCGTGGTCGAGGGCGACTCGGCGGGCGGCTCGGCGAAGCAGGGCCGCGACCGCAACACCCAGGCGGTGCTGCCGTTGCGGGGCAAGATCATCAACGCCGAGAAGAGCCGCATCGACAAGGTGCTCTCAAACGTCGAGATCCAGGCGCTGATCACGGCGATCGGCACCGGCGTGCACGACGAGTTCAACATCGAGGAGGCCCGCTATCACAAGGTCGTGCTGATGACCGACGCGGACGTGGACGGAGCCCACATCCGCACCCTGGTGCTGACCTTCCTCTACCGCCAGATGCCGGAGCTGTTCGACGTCGGCTACATCTACATCGCCAAGCCACCGCTCTACGGCGTCAAGTCGGGCGGCAAGGTGACCTATGTCGAGCGTGAGGCGGAGCTGGAGGAGCTGCTGTTGCGCGACAAGCTCGAGGACTTCCAGCTGACCGACGCCAACGGCCGCTCCAAGAAGCTGACCAAGAGCCGCTGGCAGAGCTATGTGCGGCGCTCGAAGGAGTACGAGGGCTGGGCATCCTCGCTGCAGGCCGATTTCGGCCACGACCTGGTTCGCTTCCTGGAGGAGTCACAGCTGCTCGACGAGGAAGTGGCGACCCTGGCCGGAGCGCGCAAGCTTCTGTCGGCGAAGTCGCCCCCCGAGGAGCCGTTCGAGACCGAGGTCCTGAAGGACTCCAAGGACTCGCTGGAGGTGAAGGCGATTCACCGCAAGTCGGGCCTCGCTCGCACGCACACCCTTCCCGACGAGCTGTTCAAACACCACGACTACCGCCGGCTGGCCGAGGTGCACGGTGCGCTGCTGAAGCAGGTCGGGCGACCGCCGTTCGAGGTCAACCTGAACGGCAAGACGGAGGAGGCGCTCTCTTTCGTCGACCTTCACCGAGCGGTGATGGAGATCGCCAAGCAGGGCGTCAACTTCAGCCGCTACAAGGGGTTGGGGGAGATGAACGCCGACGAGCTGCGCGAGACGACGATGGACCCGGCGAGCCGCACGTTGCAGCGGGTCACGATGGAGGACGCGTCGGCGGCGGATCGCATCTTCTCGATGCTGATGGGCGACCAGGTGGAGCCGCGGCGGGACTTCATCGAGCGGAACGCCAAGGACGTCACAAACCTCGATGTCTAGGAGACGCGGCTGATGGCGCTCGAAGCCCTTACAGGCCGCATAGAGGAGCGCGAGCTCGAGAAGGAGATGCGCTCGTCCTATCTCGATTACGCGATGAGCGTGATCGTGGGCCGGGCGCTGCCCGACGTGCGCGACGGGCTCAAGCCCGTGCACCGCCGGGTGCTCTACGCGATGCACGACCTCGGCTTGCAGCCGACCCGGCCCTACCGCAAGTCCGCCTTCGTCGTCGGCGAGGTGATGGGTACCTACCACCCGCACGGCGACTCCGCGATCTACGACACGCTGGTCCGAATGGCGCAGGACTTCTCGCTGCGCTACCCGCTGATCGATGGCCAGGGCAACTTCGGCTCGATCGACGACGACCCCGCTGCCGCGATGCGCTACACCGAGGCGCGCCTCGAGCGGCTGGCAACCGAGCTGCTGCGCGACATCGACGCCGACACGGTCGAGTTCGGGCCCAACTACGACGAGTCGCAGCGCGAGCCGCTCGTCCTGCCGGCCCGCTTCCCGAACCTGATCGTCAACGGCTCGTCGGGGATCGCGGTCGGGATGGCGACCAACATCCCGCCCCACAACCTGCGCGAGGCAATCGCCGCCACCACTGCTTACGTCGACGACCCCGAGATCGACCTGGCGGGGCTGATGGAGCACATCAAGGGGCCGGACTTCCCCGGCGGCGGTGTGATGAGTGCCGAAGGGATCCGCGACGCCTATGCGTCGGGGCGGGGCAGCATCCGCGTTCGCGCCCGCGCCCACGTCGAGCCCCTGAAGGGGGGCAAGGAGGCGATCATCGTCACCGAGCTGCCGTTCATGGTCAAGAAGGGCGGCGACGGCGGGTTGATCACCAAGATCGCGGACCTGGTCCGAGAGAAGAAGCTGGAGGGGATCTCCGACCTTCGCGACGAGTCCGACCGCAGTGGCATGCGCCTGGTGATCGAGCTGAAGCGCGGCGGGCCGCCGGCCAAGGTCGTTCTCAACAACCTCTACAAGAAGACCGCGATGCAGACCTCGTTCGGGGTCAACATGGTCGCGCTCGTCGACAATGTCCCTCGCACTCTCAGCCTGCGCGAGCTTGTCAAGTACTACGTCGAGCACCAGCGCGAGGTCGTCACCCGCCGCACCCAGTACGAGCTGCGCCGCGCCGAGGCCCGCGCCCACATCCTCGAGGGGCTGCTGGTCGCGCTCGACAACCTCGACGCGGTGATCAAGCTGATCCGCGGCTCGAAGGACCCCGACACCGCCCGCGACGGGCTGATCGACAAGTTCGAGCTCTCGCGCGAGCAGGCGCAGGCGATCCTCGACATGCGCCTGCAGCGCCTCACCGCGCTGGAGGCGGACAAGGTGCGAAGCGAGCACGCCGACCTGATGGAGCGGATTGGCGAGCTGCGGGCGATCCTCGCCGACGAGACCAAGGTGATGGGCCTCGTAAAGGACGAGCTGGCCGAGGTCGGCGAGGCCTATGGCGACGAACGCCGCACCGAGATCACCCACTTCGAGGGCGACATGGGGATCGAGGACATGATCGCCGACCAGCAGATGGTGGTCTCGCTTACCGCTTCCGGCTACGTGAAGCGGCTGCCGCTCGCCACCTACCGCCAGCAGCACCGCGGCGGACGAGGCGTGATGGGGATGAACATGAAGGAGGGCGACTACATCGAGCACCTGCACATCTGCTCGACCCACGACTTCATGCTCTTCTTCACCAACCGCGGCAAGGTCTACCGCAGCAAGGTCTACGAGCTGCCTGAGGGCTCGCGGACCGGGAAGGGGAGCGCGCTGGTCAACGTCCTGCCGCTTGCCGAGGGCGAGCGGGTGATGGCGGTGAAGCCGACGCGCGACTTCACCGAGGGCAAGTACCTGGTCTGCGCGACCGCGAAGGGGCAGGTCAAGAAGACCGAGTTCACCGCCTACAACACTCCGATCCGCGCCGACGGGATCATCGCGATCAAGATTCGCAAGGGCGACGAGCTGGTCCAGGTCCGCCTGACCAGCGGCAAGGACGACCTGCTGCTGGTCTCCAAGTCCGGCCACGCCTCGCGCTTCAACGAGAAGCGGGTCCGCCCGATGGCGCGCGACACCGGTGGGGTGAAGGGGATGAACGTCGCCGACAAGGGCAACCGCGTGCTGGCGATGGACGTCGCCCGCGACGACACCGAGCTGTTCGTCGTCACCGAGAACGGCTACGGAAAGCGCACGCTGGTCTCCGAGTACCCGGTCAAGGGCCGCGGGACCAAGGGCGTCCTGACCGCCAAGCTGACCACCAAGAAGGGCGGCCTGGCGGGGGCCCTGATCGTCCGCGAGCACCAGGAGCTGCTGTTCATCTCCCAGAACGGGATGGTGCAGCGCACTTCGGTGAGCGGCATCTCGCAGATGGGCCGTCCGACCCAGGGGGTCAGGGTGATGAACCTGAAGCCCGGCGATCGGGTCAGTGCCGTGGCGCTGGTGGTCGAGTCCGGCGAGGAGCCGGAAGTCGGGGACGAAGGCGCTGCGGCGACCGACGGCGCGGCGACCGACGGCGGCGCTCCGCAGGCGGCGAAGGACGGCGAGGGCTCCAAGGCCAAGCCGGCCCGCGGCAAGCGCAAGGGTTAGACGCCGTATAGGCTGGCCCGCGTGCAGCAGCTGCGCGGCCGTAACGCGCTCGTGACTGGCGCCGCCGGCGGTCTCGGGGGATTCATCGCGAGTGCCCTCGCGTCAGAGGGGGTCGACCTGGTGCTCTCCGATCTGCCCGAGGCGTCACTCGACGAGCGGATCGATGAGCTTCGCCGCAGCGGGGTGCGGGTCGAATCGGTCGGCGCTGACGTCAGCGACCGTGAGGAAGCAGGGTCGCTGGTCGGCCGCGCGGAGCAGGCCCTCGGGCCTCTCGACATCCTGGTCAACAACGCGGGCCTCGAGTTTGGCGGCCCCTTCCTCGAGCGGACGCCGGAGGAGATCGCTGCTGTGACCAACGTCAACCTGGTCGCGGTGATGCTCACGACGCGCGCGGCGCTGCCCGGCATGCTCGAGCGCGGCCGCGGCCACATCGTCAACGTCGCCTCGATGGCCGGGAAGGCCCCGTTTCCCTTCCTCGCTCCCTATTGCGGCTCGAAGCACGGCGTGATCGGCTTCACAGGCGCGCTGCGCAGCGAATACGTGCGCGAGCCGATCGGGTTCTCGGCGATCTGCCCCGGGTTCGTGGGCAGGGTGGGAATGTACGGGCGGCTCGAGAACGCGGTCGGCAAGCCTCCGAGCGGGCCGCTCTCGATCGTCCCGCCGGAGGACGTCGGCGACGCGGTCGTGAAGGCGATCCGCGGCGAGCGCGCCGAGGTGATCGTCAATCGGATCGGGGCGAGACCGTTGATCCTGCTCTCCACGCTGGCACCGGGGTTGGCGGCGAAGCTGGGGCGCGCGGGGCGAGTGCGGGAGTTCGCGGAGCGTTTCGCCAAGGCAAAGGAGAACTTGCCGCGATCCGCCGGCGAGAGGCGCGTCACTGACGGGGCGCCCGACTGAATCACCTGCTTGAATTGGGATCACCGGAGAAAGGAGGTGGTCCTAACTTGAGTCACATGCTTTTTGGGACGCTGGAGGTGCAGGGCCGCTAGGCGACCTGTGTGGGGCGCCCGGCGGAATCCACCCCGGGCACCGGCGGTGAAGAGAGGTTGGGAGCACGTCCCGCTCGACCGCGAATCTCCGATCCGCTTCTTCCCGCACCTTGCAAAGGGCCGCTCCTGAGAAGGGGCGGCCCTTTTGCGTTTGGCGGGCCTCCTGACCGAGCCGCCCGTCGCCCACCCGGCTAGGCAGGTGCGAGGTACGGTTGCCAGGCGTTGGGGATCGTTGGGCTGGCGATGCGGATGAAGACCGTCGGCCCCGGCGCCCGTGGCTTGGTCCGGGGGTGCATCTTGATCTCGCGTGGCAGGTGGCTGCCCTTGCGCCGGTTGCAGGTCGCGCAGGAGGCGACGATGTTCTCCCACACCGACTTGCCACCGCGACTGCGCGGGATCACGTGGTCGACGGTGAGGCCAGGCTTGCGCGTGCCGCAGTACTGACAGGTCCAGGAGTCGCGGGCCAGCACCGCCTTGCGGGTGATCTTGCGACCGTGTGCGTCGCGGGGGATGCGCACGAAGCTGATCAGCCGGATGACCGCCGGCCGATCCAGACTGAGTCGCTCAGAACGAAGCGGGCGCTCGGCCCGCTCCAGCAGCACCGCCTTCTCCTTCAATACAAGTACGGCCGCGCGCCGAACCGTGCATACGTTGATCGGCTCGAAGGTCGCGTTGAGGACGAGGACACGGCCGTTGCCCGGAAAGCTGTGGCGATGGCCGTTGCCGCTCGGGTGGCCATTCGCGCTCGCCCCGTTCTGTGACGGACCCCCAATGGCCCGCCGGACGGCGGCCGAGGCGCGATGTCTAGCCATAGTGGCGCCGGATTCTAGAGGGTGGCGTTCGTCAGCTTGCTGGGTATGAGCCCAGCAGACGAACCGACTCGGCCTTTCCGCGCAGCCCCTCAATCGCCTCGTCGATGGGGGACTCGGAAGCCCGGCCCTCGAGATCGACGAAGAACATGTAACGGCCCAGACCCCGGCGCAGCGGCCGCGACTCGATCCGCGTCAGGTTGATCTCGCGTCGCGAGAACTCGAGCAGCGCGTCGACGAGGGCGCCCGGATGGTCCTCGCCGAGCTCGGAGAAGACGAGCGAGGTCTTCCAGGGCCCTTCGCCCTCGGGCTCGGTTCCGAGCGGGGCGATCCAAACGAAGCGGGTCAGGTTGTCGTCGGAGTCCTCGACACCGGTGCGCAGCTCGATGCACCCGTAGAGCCCCGCGGCGGCATGGGCACCGAGCGCGGCCCAGGGCTCCTCCGCCTCGCTCACCGTTCGCACCGCCTCCGCCGTGCTGGCGGCCGTTCGCACCTCGGCGCCGGGCAGCTGCTCGCGGATGAAGCGCGCGCACTGGGCGCTGGCCTGCGGGTGTGAGAGGAGGACGGCGATCTCGGTGAGGGGGAGATCCCGGCGGGCGATCAGGCTGACGTGGATCGGATAGTCGAACTCGCCGACGATCGTCACCGCCTCCGCTTCGTGGGCCAGCGTGTCGAGTGTCGGGCGCACCGCTCCCTCGATCGAGTTCTCGAACGGCACCAGCGCCCGGTCCGCCTCGCCGTTCTCCACCGCGAGGATCGCGTCGTGGATCGTGGCGCCGGGAAGGGGCTCGAAGTCGGCACCGTCCGCGATCGCGTTTCGCAGCGCGTCCTCGGTGAACGTGCCGGCGGGCCCGAGATAGGCGATGCGGGTGCTCACGCGCCCGGGCGCGTCGCTACTTCGAGCGCCTGGCTTTCCTCTGGTGAGAGGTCGAATTCGGAGCGCCCCTCGGTGATCGGCTTCACGTACAGGCGCGCCTGCTCGCGATGCAGGATCGAGGACAGGACGACCCCGGTTCCGTGCGAGTCGAGCAGCGCGACAGAGCTCGATTGGCGCCCCGTCATCTCTCCCATCGCGTCGTAGCGGATCACGCCACACTGGGTGATGGCGCCCTGCAGCCGCCGGTCGAGCTCGGCGTCGCGACCCTCGAGGCGGCTGACCGAATCTTCGACCTGTTGGCCGAGGGCGGCGAGGCGCTGGTCGAGCTGACCGGCGTGCTCGACGAGCGTGCGCTCGCCATCCTCGCCGGCGATCAGCTGCTGGCTCGAGCGGATGCGCCGCAATCGCCCCGCCAGCAGCAGGCAGACCAAGAGCGCGAGGATCGCCAGCGCGCCAGCGGCGATCGCGATGATTCCTGCCGTGTCGGAGCTCACAGCGCGGAAGAATAGTTCGCCGCTTTGCAGCGCCCTATTGGAAGGTGACCGTGTAGCTGGCCTTGTTGTTGGACGAGACCTGCTCGCCGGGCACCGGCTGCACCTCCACGTCGAGCGTCGCCTGTCCCTTCGGGGCCGGGGTGAGAGGGATCTTCACGGTCTGCGTCTCGCCGGGACCGATCGAGGATATCTGCTGCTCGATCGGCTGGCCGCCGTTGACGGTCACCGACGCCGTCACCCCGGTCTCCGTCTGGTCGCCTTGGTTTTGGACCTGGACTTCGAGCTCCGGCGAGCCGCCGGCCGACACGGTGGCCGGAGTGCCGGCCTGCAGGACCTGTCCGTTGGCGCTCGTCTGAATCAGGCCGAGCCCGTGGACTCCCGGGGTGGACGACGCGGAGGTGCCGCTGACCTGGGCGAGCGCCGATCCGACCTTGGTGGAGTCCAGCCAGCTGTCGTCGGGCAGGAACTTGCTCTCCGGGATCGGTACGTCGCTGATCCCGTTGTCGCTCAGTGCCTTCTCCATCTCCGGCTTGGCGATCTGGCGGTAGGTCACGTCGCTGGCGAGCATCGCCTTCATCTGGAACGCGATCTTGTCGATCGCCTTCGTGCGGCCCTCGCTTCCAAGTGCGGTCGAGATCGAGTTGGAGATGTTGGTTAGGGCGTTGCGGCGCAGCTGCATCGTCAGCTTGAAGGCCTGCTGCGCGGAGCCCATGTCCCCCGGAACGCTCAGCTGCTCGGTGCGCTGCAGGAGGCTGTCCAGCTCGCTGCGGTATGAGGCGATGTTGTTCGTGTACTCGGTGACGCTCAGCGAGCCGGGGTTCTCGAGCTGTTTGAAGAGCGAGGTGCTGGTCTGATTGCTCTGTTGGACGATGTCGGCGACGTTCTTGCCGTAGTTCTTGAGCGCCCGCTCATGGCGGGCGTTGAGACACCCCTTGACGCCGAGGATGAGCAGCACGAGGACCAGTAGCCCGGCGCCCGCGGCGATCCCTCGGCGCAGCATGATCTGCTGCCGCGGTGAGCGCGGCGGCCGCCGCCCGCCGCGGGTCCGCGGCGGTCTCGGTGGCGCTGTGTGGGTTGCGGTCGGGGGCGGAGAATCCTCTTCGAAGAACTCCAAGGCGTGAGTCTCCCAGGGTCGCCAGGTCAGGTCGCCTCGCGGAGAGTATGCCGCTCGGGTCAGGCGGTGCGCAGGATACGTTGCGCAATTGGCTTTCCGATGCGGATTTCGGGCCCCGACAAGGATCGAGACAACCGTTCCCGAAGTCAAAGGAGCGGTGGTAGGCGCAGCGATCATGAGCCGTTTCAAGGTCCGCGAGCGATTGGGCAGCGGCGGTTTCGGCACGGTCTACCGAGCCTGGGACGAGCGCCTCGAGCGCGACGTCGCGGTGAAGGTGATCGAGCTCGGCGGCCAACCGGTGGAGCGGGTGATGCGCGAGGCGCAGGCCGCCGCGCGCCTCAATCACCCGAGCATCGTGACCCTCTACGAGCTGGGGGAGGACGGCCACCGCGCCTATCTGGTCAGCGAGCTGATCGACGGCGCGACGCTGGCCGAGATGCAGCGCCAGGGGCTGCTCTCCGATCGGGACGTCGGCGCGGCGGCCTCCGACCTCTGCGATGCGCTCGAACACGCGCACTCGCGCGGCGTCGTTCATCGCGACCTAAAGCCGCAGAACGTCATGCTCGCCGCAAGCGAGCGACGGGCGAAGCTGATGGACTTCGGCATCGCTCGCGTCGTCGACGGAGTCGGGATCACAGCCCCCGGGGACATCGTCGGCACGCTCGCCTACATGGCACCGGAGCAGGCGGAGGACGAGGACGCGGGCCCGCCGGCGGACGTCTACTCGCTGGCACTGACCCTCTATGAAGCCTGGAGCGGCGAGAACCCCAACCTGCGCTCGACGCCGGCGGCGACCGCTCGCGCGATCGGCGAGCCGGTGCCGCCGCTCGCCGAGGCCAGGCCCGACCTGCCGCGCGAGCTTTGCGACGCGATCGACGCCTGCCTGGAGGCCGATCCGCGGCTGCGGGCGCCGCTCGACGAGCTCGGAGCCGCTGTCGACGATGCGATCCCCGAGCTGGAGGCCGCAGGCAGCGTCCCTCGGCCGCGCCGCCGCCATGCGCGACTCGCTTCCGCGATCGGTGCGCTGGCGGCCTGCGGCCCGGCGGAATTGGCCGGGGCCGTGGCTGTCGCGGTCATGAGCGCGGCGGCGATGGTCGTGACTCCGAACAGCGGCCCGCTCTGGCCCTACGCACTCCCCGCCGTGGCGGGGTTGCTGGCGCTGCTTTGGCCTCGTATCGGCTATCTGGTTGGGGCGATTGGCCTGACCGCCTGGCTTGCGGCGTCGGCCGGCCGCCCAGGGGCGGCGGCCGCGGTCGCCGCGCTGTCGCTCCCGCCGCCTCTGCTGCTTGCCGGCGGCCGTTCCCTCACCCTCCCCGCCGCCTCGCCCTTGCTCGGCCTCGCCGGCGTCGCGCCGATCTATCCGGCGCTCGCCGGGCTGGCGGGCCGGGCTCGCGACCGCCTCGTCCTCGGCGCCGCGGGCTACGCGTGGCTGGCGGTGGCCGAGTCGGTCCTCGACCGCAAGCTGCTGTTCGGACCGCGGCACGTCGCACCCGCGGGGTGGCAGGACTCGGCGGGGAAGGCGGTCGGCCACCTGCTGCTTCCGCTGCTGGTCGATCCCACGTTCCTGTTCGGGCTTGCGCTCTGGTCGCTGGGTGCCCTGGCACTGGGCCTGGTGGTGCGGGGGCGCAGTCCGGTCCTCGACCTTCTGGGGGCGCTCGTGTGGGTGGCGGCGCTCGTTGCCGCCCTGCGCCTGCAGGCAGGCGCGGCAGGGCCGTCCCCCGGCGTGTTGGCCGCGGCGGTGCTCGCGGTTGTCGCCGCGGTCGTCGTCTGGCGCGCGAGGGCGCCGGTACGGCTGCGAGGAACAACTTTCGGGCGCGCTCCCGTACCGTTACGGGAGGCGGGTCGGGAAGCGACACTTTCGTAGGATTTCCGGCGCGGCGTTCTCGCGCCACGGACCCGCGACCCTGCCAAGGAGCCCGCCATCAGCGTCCTGCGCAACCTCGAAGCACGGATCGAAGGCCTCGTCGAGGGTGTGTTCAGCCGCGCGTTCTCGTCCGAGGTACAGCCGGTCGAGCTGGCCCGCAAGCTTGCCAAGGAGATGGACGCCCACAAGACCGCCTCGGTGTCGCGGATCTACGTGCCGAATGAGTACACGGTCTACCTCTCGAAGGCGGACCGCTCGAAGCTGGAGGGCTATGAGCGCTCGCTGGAGCAGGAGCTGTCCGGCTACCTTCTCGAGCACGCACGGCGGCGCAGCTACGACCTGCTGACCAGGCCGGCGGTGAACTTCGAGACCGACGAGCGCCTGCGTCTCGGCGAGTTCGGGATCCAAACGCGGCTCGTGAAGCCCCCCTCCCACGAGGGGGAGGCCCCGAGCCAGGGCGAGGAGGGCCACACGATGGTCTATTCGGCGGTCCGGGAGCGCGAGAAGGATCGGGAGCGAAAGCGACCAGAGGCTGGACTTGTCACAACCCGGGCGATCGTCTCGATCGGCGATCGGCGCTATGTCCTCGACGGGCCGAAGGCGGTGATCGGGCGCTCCAAGGACTGCGACTGCGTGCTGCGGGACCCGAACGTGTCTCGCCGCCACGCCGAGCTTCGCCGGGCCGAGACCGGCGACTGGCACATCGCCGATCTCGGCTCCACGAACGGAGTCAAGATCAACGGGCGTCAGGTGTCCTCCTCCCGCTTGCGTCCCGGGGACGAGGTCACCCTTGGGACTTCCACCTTCAGCTTCGACATCGAGCAGTAGCCGGAGCCAATGGACTACGAGCCGATCTCCGTGGGGCTCAAGTTCGGCTTCATCGCCGTCCTCTACCTGTTCCTGCTCTGGATCGCCCGCAGCGCGCTCAAGGACCTGCGCCGCACCGCGAATCCCGCCCCCGACGCGACCGGCCTCCACGGCGCGCCGATGCTCGACGGCGACGGCGGCTCGTCCTCCGAGGAGGGCTGGCTCGTGGTCGAGCGCGGCGGCGGGCTGGAGGAGGGCGCGCGCTTCGATCTGTTCGGAGGCTTGTCGATCGGGCGCTCGGGCGAGGCCGACGTTCAAATCGAGGATCGCTATGCCTCCGGGCTGCACGCCAGGATCTACGCCCACCGTGGCCATTTCTATCTCGAGGACCTCAAGTCGACAAACGGAACCCTGCTCAACGACGAGGCTCTTGCCGGAGAGGCGGAGCTGATGCCAGGCGATCTGATCAGGATCGGCGACACCGAGTTCCGCTTCGAGCCGGGTAACTAGGGGTCGAACGATGCTCAGGATCGTCGACCAGGCATATCGCACCGACACCGGCCGTCAGCGTCGGGCAAACGAGGACTCCTACTACGTGCGCGCACCTGTGTTCGTCGTCGCCGACGGCATGGGCGGCGCCCAAGCCGGTGAGGTGGCCTCGCGGATCGCGGCGGAGGAATTCGACCGCGACCTTCCGTCTGGCCCGCCGGAGGCTGCGCTGCGGGAAGTCTTCGAATCGGCGAACCGCCAGATCCACACTCACGCCGCGAGCGACGAGAGCCATGCCGGGATGGGCACCACCCTGACCGCGGCGATCGTCGATCCTCAGGGCGAGGAGGTGGCGATCGGCCACGTGGGCGACAGCCGCGCCTACCGGTTGCGCGGCCCGAAGCTCGAGCGCTTGACCCAGGACCACTCGTTGGTCGAGGAGCTGCGCCGCAAGGGCCAGCTCACCGACGAGCAGGCCGAGGAGCACCCGCAGCGCTCGATCATCACCAGGGCCCTGGGGCCCGAGGCCGAGGTCGAGCCCGACGTGAGCACGGTCGCGGCGCGCCCCGGCGACGTCTACCTGATCTGCTCCGACGGTCTGACGACGATGGTCGGCGAAGAGCGGATCGCCCGGCTCCTGCGCTCCTCGACCAGTCTCGACGCGGCGGTGAAGGCCTTGATCGACGAGGCAAACCGGGCCGGGGGACGCGACAACATCACCGCGGTTGCCTTCAGGCTCGAGGAGGTTGGGGCGCCGGCCCCCGAGGCCGAGCACCCGACTCTCGTCGGGCCTTCGGCGGAGGCCGAGGGGCTGCGCGGAGAAGAGGTGCGCGCCGCGGCGGCGGCCCGCGGCGGCGAGGAGAGGCCCCGCGGCGGGCGCAGGGCGCTGAAGGCCGCCGCGAAGGTGCTTGTGGCGCTTCTGGTCCTCGCCGCGGTTGGCTTCGGGGCCTGGTACGGCGACCGCCAGATCTGGTTCTTGGGCACCGACGACGCCGGGCGTGTGGCGCTTTACCGCGGTCTGCCGTACGAGCTGCCGTTTGGCATCCGCCTCTATGACGAGCGTTTCGCGAGCCCGATCCAGACCAGCTCACTACCCAAGGACCGCCAGGGGTCGGTGACAGGGCACGAGCTGCGCTCGCGCAGCGACGCGGTTTCGCTGATCGAGGACCTCGAGCGCAGCGAGGGAGCGTTACCGCCGTGAGCGCGAGGCTCACCAAGAGAGCATCGTGCGAGGCCAAGCGCGAACAGGAATTGACGTGAGCGCGAGGCTCACCAAGAGAGCATCGTGCGAGGCCAAGCGCGAACAGGAATTGAAGTGAGAAGCGCCCGCAACCGCGAGCTGATCGCGCTGGTGCCGGTGGCGCTGATGCTCACCGCCGGGTTCACGGCGGTCTTTCTCCAGGAAGGCACGGGTCGGCTCGGCAACCTGAGCCTGCTCTACGGCGGCTACTTCCTCGCAATCTGCGTCGCCACCCACATCTACCTGCGGATCCGGCTGCCGTACGCGGATCCCTACCTGTTTCCGCTCATGGCGCTGCTCGCGGCCTTCGGGCTGATCGTGATCTACCGCATCGACGAGAACCTCGCCCGCGACCAGGCGAACTGGTTCGTTCTCGGCCTCGTCCTCTTCGCGCTCACGATCCACTTCCTGCGCGACTACGAGGTGCTGGAGCGCTACCGCTACCTGATTGCCACCCTGGGGATCGCGCTGCTGCTCGCGCCGCGGCTTCCCGGGATCGGCCAGCAGGTCAACGGCGCCTATCTGGGGGTGAAGATCGGCTCGGTCTCCTTCCAGCCGGCCGAGTTCTCGAAGATCTGCATCGTTGTCTTCTTGGCCAGCTACCTGCGCGAGCACCGCGAGGTGCTGATCGTGGGGGCGAGACGGGTGGCGGGGATCACGTTACCCCCGCTCAAGCACATGGGGCCCTTGCTGGTCGTCTGGGGCGCGTCGATGTTCATGCTCGTCTACATCCGCGACCTCGGAAGCTCGCTGATGTTCTTCGCCGCCTTCCTCGCCCTGCTCTATGTCGCCACCGGGCGCTTCTCGTTCGTGGTCATCGGGATGGCGATGTTCACGGTCGGCGCGCTGTTCTTCGCCCACAACGTCCCCCACGTGCACGACCGCGTCGAGGTCTGGCTCGACCCCTACCAACACCCCCAGGCCCAGGGCTACCAGGTCTTGCAGTCGATCTTCGCGCAGGCGGACGGGGGCTTGTTCGGGCAGGGGTTCGGGCAGTCGTTGCTGTTCATCCCCGGCAGCCATCCCCCGGTGGCGCTGTTACCCGCCGCCCAGACCGACACGATTTACGCGCTGATCGTCAACGAGCTCGGCCTCTTCGGGGCCTCGGCGGTCTGCCTGATCTATGTGCTGATCGCCGCCCGCGGGTTCAAGACGGCGATCATCGCCAGCGACGGCTTCTCGAAGCTCCTCGCCACCGGGCTGACAGCGGTGTTCGCGATTCAGGCGTTCGTGATCATCGGTGGGGTGACGCGGGTGATCCCCCTCACCGGCGTCACCCTGCCCTTCATCAGCTATGGCGGCAGCTCGATCGTCGCCAATTTCGTGCTGCTGGCACTGTTGCTCTTGATCTCCGATCGCGCCCGCCGCCAGATCGCGGGCGTTTCCGCGGGCGAGCCCCTGCCGGTGCCAACGTGAGCGCGAGGCTCGCCAAAGGAGCATCGTGCTGGGCCGAGCGCGAACCAATAGGTGTGCCGTGAACGCCCAGGTCGCAAAGCTTTACGGGCTGATCGTGCTGATGTTCGCGGTGCTGATCGGCTTCACGTCCTACTGGGCGGTGTTCGACGCGCAGGCGCTCAAAGACAAGCGCGCCAACCGCCGCCCCCTGCTCGAGGAGCTGCAGGTTCACCGCGGGACGATCTTCGCCGACGACGGCTCGGTGATCGCCCGCTCGAGCAGGGAGGGTCACGGCTCGAGCCGCTTCTACAGCCGCCACTACCCGCTCGGCAGCCTCTTCGGGCACCCGATCGGCTACAGCTTCCTCGATCGCGGCCAGGCCGGGTTCGAGCGCTACCACAACGACGAGCTGGTCGGCAACAAGTCGGAGTTCACCTCGATCCTCGATCAGCTCCAGGGTCAGCGCCAGCAGGGCGACAACGTCGTCTCCTCGCTCGACCCGGCGGCGCAGCGAGTCGCGCTCGAGCAGCTCGCCGGCCGCGCCGGGGCGGTGGTCGCGATCGAGCCGAAGACCGGCAAGGTCCGAGCGCTGGTCAGCCAGCCGCCGTATGACCCGAACCAGATTCCGACCCACTTCGCGCAGCTCAACCGGGACACCTCGGCGCCGCTTCTCGACCGCGCGACCCAGAGCGGCTACGCGCCGGGCTCGACCTTCAAGGTCGTGACTACGACCGCCGCCCTCGACACTGGGAAGCTCACGCCCGACTCGGTGATCAACGGGAACTCGCCGATCAGCGTCCAGGGCATCCCGCTCGCCAACGACGGCAACGAGAGCTTCGGCCCGATCTCGCTCACCGATGCGCTCACCAACTCTGTCAACACGGTCTTCGCGCAGGTGGGGGAGAAGGTGGGCACGGCGACGATGTACAAGTACATGGACCGCTTCGGCTTCAACTCGAAGCCGCAGATCGACCTCCCCAGCGACGAGCTGGCGATCAGCGGCGACTACGACCACGGCCACCTGCTCGGCCCCGGGGACGCGATCGACATCGGCCGGGTCGCGATCGGCCAGGAGCGCCTCTTCGTCACCCCGCTTCAGATGGCGGAGGTGGCGGCGACGGTGGCCAACGGCGGCAAGCTGATGCGGCCGCAGCTCTGGGACCGCGTCGTCGACCCGGACGGCCGCACGGTGAAGCGGATGAAGCCGACCGTGCAGTCGACGGTGATGAAGCCGCAGACCGCGACCGAGCTCAACGACATGATGCAAAACGTGGTCAACGACGGCACGGCCGCCGGCGTCTTTCCCTCCTCGCTTCACGTCGCCGGTAAGACCGGAACCGCCGAGCTGGGCAGCGGGCGGGCGGGATGCTCGCTCCCGAACCAGGCCTGGTTCATCGGCTTCGCACCCGCCGACGACCCGAAGATCGTGGTCGCGGCGACGATCGAGTGCACCTCGAGCTTTGGCGCCCAGGTCGCCGGCCCGATCACCCGCGCGGTGATGGAAACGATCCTGAGCGAGGGGCTGTAGGGGTGCCAGAAGTAGCCGAGAACCAGCTGGTCGACAACCGCTACCGGGTGATCGGGCGGATCGGCTCCGGCGGGATGGCCGACGTCTGGGTCGCCGAGGACACCCACCTGCAGCGCAAGGTGGCGCTGAAGGTCCTGCACCAGCGCTACGCGCAGGATCAGGAGTTCGTGGAGCGCTTCCGGCGCGAGGCCGAGGCGGCGGCGGGGCTCCAGCACCCCAACGTCGTCGGCGTCTTCGACCGCGGCGCCGTCAACGGCACCTATTACATCGCGATGGAGTACCTCGAAGGGCGCTCGCTGAAGGAGCTGATCGACGCCGGCCTGCCCGCGGCGATGACGCTGTCGATCGTGCGCCAGATCCTCGAGGCGGCTCGTTTCGCGCACCGCCACGGCATCGTGCATCGGGATCTCAAGCCCCAGAACGTGATCGTCGACGCGGAAGGGCACGCCACGGTCACCGACTTCGGCATCGCCCGCGCCGGCGTCTCGGAGATCACCCAGACGGGGTCGGTGATGGGGACCGCCCATTACCTCTCTCCCGAGCAGGCCCAGGGGCTGGAGGTGACGTCCGCCTCCGACATCTACTCGATCGGGGTGATCCTCTATGAGGCGCTGACCGGCCACGTCCCCTTCGAGGGCGACAGCACGGTCGCCGTCGCCCTAAAGCAGGTCTCTCAGGCGCCCCAGCGCCCCAGCGCCCTGAACCCGGCCGTGTCGCCGGCACTGGACGCGGTCGTGATGCGGGCCCTCGCCAAGGACCCGGGGCAGCGGTTCGCCGACGCGGGGGCGTTCATCGTCGCCCTCGACGCGGCGGAGCGCGACCCGGCCTCGGCCCCTCCCGGATCAACGGCGACGTTTGCGCCCCTGCCTCCTGTAGAGGCGCCGGCCGAGGCGTCCGCCGCGGACGGCGGGCCGCCGCCCCCGGGCACCGACGAGGAAGGCAAGCGGCGCCCCTGGCGCTGGGTCCTCGGGGCGATCCTGCTGGGCCTAGTCGTCGGCCTGATCCTCAGCCAGCGCAGCGCCCCGAAGGCGGACGTCCCCGACGTGCTCGGACAGAACCTCTCCGACGCGAAGACGGTGCTGCAGCTGAAGGGGTTCGACGTTCGGACCGACACGGTTCGCCGCCTCGGTCCCAAGGGCATCGTCCTCGAGCAGGACCCGCCGGCTGGGCAGGCCGACCAGAGCTGCGACCTGCTGAAGCTCTCCTGCACCAAGCCGATCGTCACCCTGACCGTCAACGCGGGCCCCGGGCAGGCGAAGGTGCCGTCGGTGGCCGGCCTCGACCAGGCGGCCGCGGAGAGCAAGTTGGCGGCGGCGCACTTCAACGCAGCGGTGGTCAAGGCCGCATCGGAGACGGTGCCCGCGGGCACGGTGATCAGCAGCAATCCGACCGGCGGTTCGCTTGCCCGGCAGGGCTCGGAGGTCACGCTCACGGTTTCGCGCGGCCCAAAGAAGGTCGACGTGCCGCTCGTCGTCGGCGAGACGCAGGCGATTGCCGAGTCCGAGATCCGCGGTGCCGGCCTGGTCCCGTCCGTCGTCAAGCGCAAGGACAACGCGACCGCGGGGCAGGTGCTCCAGCAGGCTCCCGACGCCGGTCAGTCGGTCGACCAGGGCTCGACCGTGACGATCGTCGTCTCCAGCGGCCAGGCGAAGGTGACGGTTCCGAACGTGATCGGAAAGATCCAATCGGGCGCCGTGTCGACGCTTCGCGGCAAGGGCTTCGTGGTCTCGGTCCAGTCGCAGGACGTCACCGTCCCCGCTCAGGACGGCAAGGTCGTCGACCAGTTCCCCTCGCCCGGCGGCACGGCTGCGAATGGCAGCACGGTGACGATCTTCGTCGGGCACTTGACGCCGCCGACCACCACGACGACGACGCCCACCACGACGACGACGCCGACCCCGCGGACCGGCCACTAGTGCGCGTCGCCGTTCTCTCGGGGGGGCGTTCCAGCGAGCACGAGGTCTCGCTTCGCTCCGGTGCCTCGGTAGCCGCGGGGCTGGGGCAGGCGGGGCACGAAGCCGTCGCGGTCTTGATCGACCGCGAAGGCGGTTGGTCGTGCGACGGTGAGGCAGTACTGCTGGCGCCTGGCGCCGGACTGCTCGACTGCGGGGCGGCGTTCCCCGTCCTGCACGGGCCGTTCGGGGAGGACGGCACGGTGCAGGGACTGCTCGAGTGCCTCGATCTGCCCTACGTGGGGGCGGACGTGCTCGCCTCCGCTCTCTGCATCGACAAGCTGAGTTTCAAGCGCCTGCTCGCCTTCCACGGGGTACCGCAGGTCGACTTCGTCGAGGCGGGAGAGGAGAGCTGGCGGGAGCGCGCCGCGTCGTTTGGGTTACCCCTCTGGGTGAAGCCGTCCCGGCTCGGGTCCAGCGTCGGGATCAGCAAGGTGACCTCGCCGGAGCGCGGCCTCGACGAGGCGGTCGAGCTCGCCGCCCGCCATGACCCACGGGTGATCGTCGAAGCCTCGGCGAGCGGCAAGGAGGTGGAGTGCTCGGTGCTAGGCAACGAGCAGCCGCAGACATCGCTGCCGGGAGAGATCGTCGCCCACGCCGACTGGTACGACTACGAGGCCAAGTACTCGGATGGCGGGATGGACCTCGTGGTGCCGGCGCCGCTCGACGAGCCGACCCTGGAGCGGGTGCGGGAGCTCGCGGCGCGGGTCTTCACCCTCACCGGCTGCAGCGGCATGGCCCGCTGCGACTTCTTCGTCAGCGAGGACGGCGAGGTGCTGGTCAACGAGATCAACACGATCCCCGGCTTCACCGAGACGAGCGTCTACGCGAAGCTGTTCGAAGCCAGCGGAATCGACTACCCGGACCTCTGCGACCGTCTCGTGGGATTGGCGGTCGAGCGCCACGAGCAGAAGCGCGGCTACGAGTACTAGCCCAGGATTAGCTGAGCAGCTTGATGTCGGAGATCTCGGCCTGGTAGCGAGTGGGTTGGTCCTCGGCCGTGCCCAGCTTCGTGAACCAGAGCAGGAAGTACTGCGCCGACCCGTGCGGCTTCAGCGAGATCGCCTGGCGCCCGCTGGCGTCAGAGACAGTCCCAATCGGCGCGCCCCAACCCCCGATCTCGGCCGGCGCGCTGGTGGGGGCGGCGAACACCTCCGCGTCCCACCCCGGCGTCGCCGAACGAACCTCCATCTTCCTCGGCCTCGCCGGTGAGCTCGTCTTCACGTAGATGCCGACGCCGGGATCGGGCCCGGCCTTGGTGCCGGCGAACGTGTCGGAGTCATAGTGCTCGGTGGTCCAGGCGGTTCCGGTCGGGTTGCCGTCGATCGCTTGAAGCACCTGGCTGCCGGTCTCCTCGCCGTCGCCCTCGGGATCGAAGTCCGTGGCAGAGCTGATGGCGATTGGCTTGCCGGTCGTGCCGCCTCCGCCGCCCACCTTGCCGCTCTGGATGATGATCACCGCGGCGATCACGGCGCCCGCAAGGGCGAGCACGGCCAGTGTCCCCATCACCGACCGCCGGCTGCGGCCGCGCAGCCACCGCCGGCGGGGCCGAACGGCTTTGAGCACCGTGGTCGCTTCGCCCTCGGTCGACCCTGCCCGCGCCGCCTCGACCTCGAGCGCGGTCTCGAGGTCGTCGATCATCTCCCCGACGCCCTTGTAGCGCTTCGAGATGTCCTTGGTCGTCGCCCGCTCGATCGTCAGCGCCGCCGCGGCGGAGAGCTCGGGGCGGCGGCGCTGCACGTCGGGCAGCTCCTCGTTTACGTGCTTCATCGCCACCCCGACCTGGGTGTCGGCGCTGAACGGAACATCGCCGGTCAGCATCTCGTAGAGCACGACCCCGAGCGAGTAGACGTCGGAGCGCGGGTCGACGCCATGGCCCATCGCCTGCTCGGGCGAGACGTAGTCGGTGGTGCCCAGCACCCTGCCGGTGTCGGTGACGCCCTGCTGCTCGAGCTGGCGGGCGATCCCAAAGTCGGTCACCTTGGCGCGACCCTCGGCATCGATCAGCACGTTCTGCGGCTTGATGTCGCGGTGCACCATCTTGCGGCCGTGGGCGACGGTGAGACCACGGGCGATTTCGATCGCGTAGGCGAGCGCCTCCTGGGCGTCCAGGGGTCCGAGCCGCTTGATCCGCTGCTTGAGGTTCTCGCCCTCCACGTACTCGAAGACGATGTACGGGTGGCCGCCGTCCTCGCCGGCGTCGATCACCGCGACGACGTTGGGATGGGAAAGCTTCGCCACCGCGCGCGCCTCGCGGCGAAAGCGCTCCAGCTGCTCGGGCTGCTCGGACATCTCGCGATGCATGACCTTCACCGCGACCTGCCGGTCGAGCGTCGTGTCGCGGGCCAGGTAGACCGTCGACATGCCGCCGCTGCCGAGCTTCGCCTCGAGCCGGTAGCGGCCCGAGAGCACGGTTCCGATCATCTGAGCGCTTGTCGACTGGGTTTCCATCTCTGCCTATAGGAGAGGTTCGCGCATCTGCCGCGTATTCTCGGCAACTCCGTGCCCGTAGAGGTTCGCTACCTGACAGACCCTGCCTGCTCCTGGTCGTGGGGCAGTGAGCCCAAGCTTCGCAAACTCATGTGGGAGTTTGACGACGAGCTGCGCTTCGTCTGGGTGATGGGCGGCCTGGCGCGCCAGTATGACTCTCGATACCGCGACGACGAGGGGGGGATCGGCTCCGGCCCCGATTGCTACGCGGACCTGATGTCGCACTGGCTCGAGGTCGGCGAAGAGACGGGCATGCCCTTCGACCCGCGAATCTGGACCGAGAACCCGATTCGGAGCACCTATCCCGCCTGCATGGCGGTGAAGGCCGCCGGGGAGCAGGGATCGGAGCTCGAATACCGATACCTGCGCCGCCTGCGCGAAGGCCTGATGGTCGGAAGGCGCAAGCTCGACCACGCAGAGTCGCTGATCGCCGAGGCCGGACCGGCGGGACTCGACGTCGAGCGATTCAGGATCGACCTCGACTCGCACGCGATCACGGAGCTGTTCGGGGCCGACCTCGACGAGGTTCGGGACGTGCCGGCGCAGGCGCGGGAGGCCGACAAGGTGCGCAGCACCGAAGGCAAAGAGCGGGTCTCGCTTCCGTCGGCGGTCTTCATCGGCGATCACGGGGGACGCCACGGCGTCTGGGGCTGGCAGCCCTACGGCGCCTATCGCGACGCCGCGCTGGCCGCCGGAGCGTCGCCGGTCAACGACGGGCCGCTGGAGCCGGTCGCCGCGATCGACCGCTTCGGGAGCCTGGCGACGAAGGAGGCGGAGGTTCTCGCCGATCGACCGCGCCCTCTCGTCGAGGCAGAGCTGTGGAGGCTGGCGACCGAGTGGAAGCTGAAGCCGATCCGCGCCCTAACCGGGACGATCTGGGAGAAGGCCTAGCTGCGGCCGCCGAGCCAATCGTCTCCGGCCGCGGCGACCTGCGTCACCGCATCGACGATCTGCTTTGGAGCTGTCGCCGGCGTTCCGCTGTCGAACGGCGGCTCGGGGTCGTATTGGATCGCCAGCTGAATCGCCTGCGCCGCCTCCTCGCCGAGCTCGCGATTCACAAGGTGCAGGGCCATGTCAATTCCCGACGTGACACCGCCGGCGGTGATCAGCTTGCCGTCCTCGACGATGCGCTCGGAGCTCGGCTCGGCGCCATACTCGCGCAGGCGGTCGAGGTAAAGCCAGTGGCTGGTCGCCCGCTTTCCCTCCAGCAAGCCGGCGGCGCCGAGCACCAGCGATCCGGTGCAGACGGACGTCGTCCAGCGCGTTTGTTGGTCCACCTCGCGCAGCCAACCGAGCACGTGCTCGTCGCTGAGCAGCGGCCGGTTGCCTTCGCCACCGGGGACCAGCACCATGTCGGGCTCGGTGACCTCGTCGATCGAGTAGTCGGCCACCAGCCCAAGCGCCCCGCTGTCGGCGCGCACGGGGCCTGCTTCGGGGCCCACGATCCGCACCTCCCAGCCGGGCACCGAGCGCAACACCTCGTACGGCCCGATCGCGTCGAGTGCCGTCAATTTCTCGAAGATCAGGATCGCGATCTGCATGGCGGCGACCGTAGCAGCGGTGCTCAGGCGGAGCGGCGCACCTCGCGCGCTCCCGCGGTGGCGCTTCCGATGCGCTTCGCGCCGGGGTGATGGCGGCGGAGGACCTCCAGCGCCGCCTCCTCGTTGTTGGCCGCGACCACGCAGCAGAACCCGCAGCCCATGTTGAAGACCTCATGCATCTCGTCGTCGGAGACCCCGCCGCGCTCCTGGATCAGCCCGAACACCGGCGGCACCGGCAACGGTTCGTCGATCTCGTAGCCGACCTCGGCCCGCAGGCGCAGCAGGTTTCCAAGCCCTCCCGAGGTGATATGGGCCAGTCCCCGCGTGGCCACGCCTGATCCGAGCAGGTCGAGGACCGCGCGCACGTAGATCTCGGTCGGGGCGAGCAACACCTCGCCGAGCGGCGCTCCGAGCCGCCCGTCGTCGAGCGTGATGCCCTCGAGCGCCCGGCGGGCGAGCGTGTAGCCGTTGGAGTGAAGGCCCGACGAGGGAAGGCCCAACACCGCGTCGCCGGGCTCGACCGACGAGCCGTCGACGATCGCGTCCAGGGCGACCGTTCCAAAGCAGGCGCCCGCGAGGTCGAATCCGCTCACCATGTCCCCCAGCTGGGCCAGCTCCCCGCCCGGGATTTCGATTCCGGCGGCCTGCGCACCGCGGGCGAGCCCGGTGCCGATCTGGCCGCAGACGTCGGGATCGGCGCGCTCGGCGGCGATGTAGTCGAGCATCGCCAGCGGCTTGGCGCCAACGCAGACCACGTCGTTGACGTTCATCGCCACGCAATCGATGCCGACGCTGGCGTAGCGCCCCAGCTGCTCGGCGACCGCGAGCTTCGTCCCGACCCCGTCGGTTGAAAGCGCGATTCCGGTCCGCTCGTCGATGCGGATCACGCTCGCGTAATGGCCCGGCAGCGCGACCTGGCGCGAGGGGTGACCGAGCTCGATTGCCTCCAGCGCGCCGACCAGCGCCGCGACCGCTTGGTCGGCCGCCGACTGGTCGACGCCCGCGGCGGCGTATGCGTCCCGATCGCTCATCGGGTGCTCCCGGTCTCGCTGGCGGTGGTCTCTCGGTTGGCCGACTGGGCTGGGGTCGAATGAGGATCGGATTGCGGTCGGCCACGGGTCCGCCGCAGGCGGGCCAGCACCAGCGCGGCGAGCCCGGCGCGGTAGGCCGCGTAGGGCCACAGCGCGCGGTCGCGCTCGACCTGGCGGATCAGCCCCTGGGAGGCGAGCGTGGAGGCGAACGACGCGGCTACGCCGACCCGCATCGCCTTGCGCAGCGAGGGGTCGGTTCCACGGGCGTAGAGGCGAGCGCCCTTCAGCAGCGCCGCTCCGACGATGATCGGCAGCGCGACGGTGCGCGAGAGCAGGTTGGCCTGCTCGCGGGTGAAGCAGCGCCAGCGAGCGGCGGCCAGGGTGGCGCCGTTGCGCGAAACGCCGGGCGCCAGCGCCGCGGCCTGGGCGATTCCGAGGGCGAGCCCGTCGGCCGGCGTTGCCTCGCCCCGGCCTCGCCGCTGCGGGCGCCGGTCGGCGACGACCATCGCCGCCGCCCCGGCGAGCAGGCCGGCCGCGGTTGTCCGTGGACCCCCGAGATGGCGCTCGATCGGACGCTCCAGCGTGTACCCCACCAGCGCCGCGGGGGCGAAGGAGAGCATCACGACCGCCGCCCGGCGTGCGTCGAATGAGCGCAGCTCGCCGGCGATCACGCGGCGCTGGCCGATCAGCAGCGCGGCGGCCGCACCCGCGTGCAGCGCCACCTCGAAGCTCTTTCGCATCTCCGGGTCCAAACCGTCCCAATCCCACCCCGCCAGCCACGGCACCAGGACCAGGTGCGCGGAGCTGGAGACGGGAAGCAGCTCCGCGGGTCCCTGGATCAGGCCCAGCGCGGCGGCGCGGCGCACGGGCACCGAGGGCGACTCTTCCGCGGCCGGGCCCCTTCCGTCTACCGAAGCGGCGCTCAACTGCCGCTCGCGCCCGCTGGTTCGGGCTCGGGCTCCTCTTCGCCCGGTCCGCCCCCGCGCCGGCGCTTGATCAGCAGATAGGCGCCGAGGCCGACGAGGAAGGCGACCACCGCGTAGTCGGCGTATTGGAGGTGATTGCGCCACTGGTCCCAGTTGTCGCCGACGGCATTTCCGAGGATCGCCAGGCCGGCGACCCAGGGCAGCGAGCCGAGCGCGGTGAGCCAGGTGAAGCGCCAGAACGGCATCTTCGCCATCCCGGCGGGCAGCGAGATGAACGCCCGAACGACCGGCATCATGCGGGTCCAGACGACCGCGGCGTCGCCATGACGCGCGAACCAGCGGTCAACCCAAGCGAGGCGAGCCGGGCTGAGATGGATCAGGCGGTTGCGCTCCAGCAGGTCGATTCGCCCGTAGTACCCCGCCGCGTAGGCGATCCACGAGCCGACCACGTTGCCGGCGAACCCGGCGAGGATGATCGCGATCAGGGAGTGGTGACCGTTCGAGACGGTGAAGCCCCCGAACATCATCACCGCCTCGCTGGGGATCGGAATGCAGGCGCTGCCCGCGAGCATCAGCACGAACACGCCGGCCAGGCCGGCGTCGTCGATCAGGTTGACGCAGAAGTCAACGATGGGCCCGCTCAGACTTGCCGCCGGGCCCGCATGGAGTGCGAGGTCAGTCATGCTGCCGAAGGGCGCTACATGCTACGGCAGGTTCCTTGCCGCACCCCCTCGCGGCCTTCTCGACTCCCGCGCCGCCCTCTACACTCGGCCAGTCACATGCGGCGCTTGAACCACCCTGTCTACCGGGGCCGCACGCTCCAGATACTGGCCGACGTGGCGCTCTGCGCGCTCGCGTTCCTGCTCGCCTTCCGGCTCCGCTTCCTCGATGAGGCCCACGGCATCCCGGATCGCTACTGGACGCTGTTCCTGCAGTCGGTCGCCTTCGTCGCGATCGGGAAGGTGATGGTCTTCGCTGCCTTCGGCCTCTACCAGAAGTGGTGGCGCTACGTGGGGCTGCGCGACTTCGCCGGCATCGTCCGCGCGGTGGCGGTGTCGAGCCTGATCCTGATCTTCGTGTTCACGGTCGCGAAGCCGTTCGACAACAACCTGCCGCGCTCGGTCGCCGTCATGGACTTCATGTTCACGCTGATGCTGGTCGCCGGGGCGCGGCTGCTGGTCCGCCTGGTGGTCGAGCGTCCGGGGCGAGGCGCCCGCATCTCGCGCGGTCGCGACGTGCTTGTGGTCGGTGCCGGCTCGGGCGGGCAGATGGTCGTCCGCGAGCTGCAGCTGAACCCGAACCTCGGCTCGGTGGCGATCGGCTTCGTCGACGACGACCCCAGAAAGCGGGGGATGCGGATGCTGGGCCTGAAGGTCCTCGGGTCCACGGCCGAGATCGGCAAGATCCTCGACGAGACCGAGCCCGACGAGGTCGTGATCGCGATCCCCTCGGCGCCCGGAACGCTGCGAGCCCAGGTCGTGGCCGCCTGCCGGGAGCGCGAGATCGCGGTGCGCACCCTTCCCACTGTGTTCGAGCTGCTGCGCGGCGGCGTGCAGCTGACCAGGCAGCTGCGCGAGGTTCAGGTGGAGGACGTGCTCGGCCGCGATCCGGTCCACGTCGAGCTCGACACCGTCGGTGCCTATCTGGAGGACCGAAAGGTGCTGGTCACCGGCGCCGGTGGCTCGATTGGCTCCGAGCTCTGCCGGCAGATCGCCCGCGTGCATCCGCGCCTGATGGTGATGCTCGACCAGTCGGAGAGCAACCTGTTCGCGATCGACCGCGAGATGGTCGACGAGCGCCATTTCACCAATGTCGAGTCGGTGCTCGCCGACTGCCGCGAGCCGGCGCGGATGCTCGAGGTGATGCAGCGCTTCAAGCCCGAGGTCGTCTTTCACGCTGCCGCCTACAAGCACGTGCCGTTGATGGAGGCGAATCCGCTGGAGGCGATCCGCAACAACGCGATCGCGACCCGGATCACGGCCGAGACCGCGGCCGCCTCCGACGTCGAGCGCTTCGTTCTCGTCTCCACTGACAAGGCCGTGAACCCGAAGACGGTGATGGGGGCCTCGAAGGCGATGGCCGAGTGGATCGTCGAGGTGGCGGGCCAGAAGCATCCCCATACCCGTTTCGTGAGCGTGCGCTTCGGCAACGTCCTCGCCTCCTCGGGAAGCGTCGTGCCGATCTTCCGCCGCCAGATCGAGCGCGGTGGCCCGGTCACCGTTACGCACCCTGAGATGACGCGTTACTTCATGACCATCCCCGAGGCCGTGCAGCTGGTGATCCGGGCCGGGGACATCGGCGCCGGCAAGGGCGAGGTGTTCGTCCTCGACATGGGCGAGCCGGTTCGGATCGAGGACCTTGCCCACAACATGATCCGGCTGGCCGGGTACGAGCCAGAGATCGACATCGCGATCGAGTTCGTCGGCATCCGCCCGGGCGAGAAGCTTCACGAGGAGCTGTTCGGGGAGAGCGAGCGACCCCAGCCGACCGCGGCGAAGCGCATTCTGCGCGCGGTGCGGGATGTGCCGCTTGACACCGAGTGGGTGGTTTCGACGCTGGATCACATGGAGCAGCTGGTGCTTGCCGGCGACGAGTCCCACCTGGCCGAGCAGATCGTCTCGCTGGTCACGCAGTCGGGCGGGGGCGAGGCGGCGGTCGTCTACGACAAGTAGCCTCCGCGGCTCGCTGCCGTGGAGTTGATCAAGGAAATCGGGGCCATCGCCGGGCTGGGCGCTTTCGTGGGCTTGGCGGTCCTGTCGCTTCTGTACTTCTCACAGGCTCGCGACGTGCGTCGCCTGCGCGACTGGGCGGGTCGCGCTCCGGAGCGCGACGCCGAGGGCGTCGAGGCGACCTCCGATCTGGCCGCCGAGCGCGCCGAGGAGATTCGAAAGGTCGAGGAGGAGCGCCGCCGCCGTGAGGAGGCGTCGGCCGCCGAGCAACAAGCGACCACGAAGCGGGAGCAGCGCCGCCAAAGGCGCGAGGCCGGTCTCCCGGCGCAAACGCGGATGGAGCGCCTTCGCGAGGCCTTCAGCCGGACCGGCGGGCGCCGAATGCCGGAGGCGCGCTATCTCGCGGTCGCAGTCGGCGCCGTGATCGTGCTCGGCTTCGCCGTGGCGGCGGGGGCGACCCAGCTGCTTGGCGGGAACGGCAACGACAAGGGTCAGAAGAGCGGCGTCGTGAAGCCGAGCCAGGTCGAGGTCGCCGTGCTCAATGGGACCAATCCACCCGTCCAGGGGCTCGCCGGCACCGTCGGCAACAAGCTCGAGGGTGCGGGGTTCCGGGTCGGCGTGGTGACCAACAGCCGCAACAGCTTCACCGAGAGCGTGGTCATGTTCACCCGCGGGCACGAGCCCGAGGCGGCGAAGGTGGCCAAGGGCCTGGGGATCAAGAAGGTGCGCTTGATGACGCCTGAGATCAAGAGCGACTCCGCCGGGGCGATGGTGTCCGTGGTCGTCGGCCAGGACAAGGCGAACCTCGGCGCCTAATCCCGGGGCCTGTGCGCAAGTAATCTGGCCGGTCGTGCCGCCCGATCGTGAGCAGTCACCACGCCTGATGGGGAATCGGGTCCTTGCGCCGGCGATCTTCGCCGTGCTCGTCGTGGCAACCATCGCCGCGTTCGCCGCCGCGCAGAGGCTCAAACGGCAGCCGCTGATCCTCGACAAGGTGACGATCCAGCCACTGATCAATGGGCAGACGGTGATCACGCCCAACGGGGACGGTCACGCCGATCTGGCGCGGATCCGGTTCCGGCTCACCCGCTCCGATCACGGCACAGTCCAGATCATCAATCGCGACGACGACGCCGTAAAGACGTTCACGGTCAAGGTCTTGAGCGCCCGCAACCGGGTTCTGGAAAGGCTGCAGCCCGGCGCCCGGCTCCCGTCCTACAAGGTGCTCGCGGTTCGTTGGAACGGCCGTACGGACCGGGGCCGACCCGCACCGACCGGGCCCTACCGCCTGCGCGTCAAGTTGCTCGGCGAGGACCGCACGTTGGTTCCCGGGGGCCGGATCAGGCTGCACACGCTGCAGCAAGTGTCCAAATCCGGGCCCGGCGGCTGATGGGCGACGTCCTCGCGGGGGCTGGCCTATTCGTCGCCGTCTTTGCGGCCGCCACGGCGATGGTCTGGGAGCCCTCCCGGCGCCGCTCGGCGGCGATGCTGGTTGCCCTGGCGCTGATTCCGGTCCTGATCCTCGGTGATCAGTGGCACTCGGCCGAGATCACGGACCTTCGCCACCACGTGGCCCGCTTCGCGGCGCTCGGCGTCGTCGCGGTGATTGCGGTCGCGACCCTCACGTTGCTGTTCCGCCGCCGCCCGATCCTGCTGCCGCTGGCGGTGATCGCCGCGGTCCCCTTCCGAATCCCGATCCATGCAGGCGGCCAGGAGGCCAATCTCCTCATCCCCCTCTACCTGGTGATCGCGGGCGGAGTGCTGTCGCTGGTCTGGAGACAGTGGGAGGAGCATCGTGCGGCCTCTTCCGCGCGGCTGGCGGCGGGGAGCCCCGCCGCGCGCAGGCCGCGGACGCGGCTGTGCACTTGGGCTGCCGCCACGACAGGACCCGCAGCCACGCGTATGACGCTTCTCCCCATGGTCCTCGCGGCCGTCCTCGTCCTCTACGCACTCCAGTCCGTCTACTCCGAGGACTTCTCCCGCGCCCTCCAGAACGCCGCCTTCTTCTACGTTCCATTCGCCCTCGCCTTCACGCTGCTGGCCGGTCTGTCCTGGGACCGCCGCCTGCTCGTCTGGAGCCTCTGTGTCGTAGCCTCGGAGGCGCTCGTTTTCGTCGTCTTCGGCTTCTGGGAATACGCGGCGCGCCACCTGATCTGGAATTCCGAGGTGATCCAGTCGAACGACTTTCACACCTACTTCCGGGTCAACTCCCTGTTCTGGGATCCCAACGTCTACGGGCGCTACCTGGCGCTCACCATCACGGCGATCGTCACCGTGCTGCTGTGGGTGCGCAACACGCGCTTGCTGCTCTGGCTCGGCGCCCTCGTCGCGGCGTTGTGGATGGGCCTGATAACGACCTTTTCGCAGTCGAGTTTCGTGGCCCTGCTGGTCGGGCTCGCCGCGCTGGCAGCTCTGCGCTGGAGCACCCGCTGGACGCTTGCCACCTGCGCGGGCGCGGCGATCGTCGCCGTCGCCTTCGTGTTCGCCGCCGGAGGCTCGCTGAAGATCAACCTCTCGACCGAGCACAAGCTCAACCAGGACACCAGCGGCCGCGCCAACCTGGTCAGCGAGGGGCTGGCGCTGTTCGGCGACCGGCCGCTCTGGGGATACGGCTCCGGCTCTTTCTCCGTCGCCTACCAGAAGCACCGCACGGGCGGCAGCGGACAACTCAGCGTCTCGCACACCGAGCCGGTCACGGTAGCCGCCGAGCAGGGCCTGATCGGCGTCGCCGCCTACCTCGCCCTGCTCGTCGTCGCCTTTGCCACCCTTTTAGGGGGGATGAGGGGCTTGATGCCGGGCTTGCGATCACCCCCCTCTGCGGGTGGTGTGGCGGGCGGGCTCGAAGGCGTGACAGGACCCGCAGCCGGGCAGGGGGTTGGGATTGCGGCGCGCGCGGCCATCTTCGCCTGCTTCCTCGCCCTTATCGCCCACACCATGGCCTACGCCGGCTTCCTCGAGGACCCCCTCACCTGGGTGCTGCTCTCGATCGGGGGATCGCTCGCAGTCACCGGCCGGCCGGCGTCGCAAGAGGCCGCGGCGAATTCACACCGGCCGGCACCCTCGGCTTCCGCCGCTCGGGCACCGGCTTAGATGAGTGATCCCACGACCCCGCGCACCCGGATGAGACGCGCGGCCATGGAATCAATCATCTAGGGAGCGATGTCCCAGTACCTTCGCCGCCTCGCCACGACGGGCGCCGCGTACACGGCGTCGAGCGTCCTCTCGAAGCTGATCGCGGTTGCCCTGCTGCCCGTCTACACGCGCTACCTGACCCCCGCCGACTACGGCGCCGCCGAGGTCCTGTTCGCGGCCGTGGTCTCGGCGAGCATCGTGGTCCGTCTGGGGGCGATCGAGGCGCTGCTGCGCTTCTACTATCAGGCGGACGAGGACGCCGGGCGCGTCGTCTCCACCTCCTTCGCGACCTTGTTCTGGGCCGCTACCGCCGGGGCGATCATCGCCCTGCCCTTCGCCGGCCCGATCTCCGACGCGCTGCTCAAAACCCACGATCCCGGTCTGGTGCGGATCGCGATCGGCGGCCTCTGGGTGCTGACGCTGTTCGAGTTTCTGCTCACCCTGTTCCGGCTCGAGGAGCGCGCCCGCGCCTACTTCACGACCACGATCGCCAACGTGATGCTCACGATCCCGGTCACCGTGGTCCTCGTGGTTGGCTATGACGAGGGCGCTCGTGGCCTGCTGATCGGCAGCTATGCGACCGGCGCGGCCTTCGTGCTCGGCTTGATTGCCGTCCATCGCCGCCGTCTGTCCCTGCGCGTCGACCGCCCGCTGCTCGGCCGCCTGATGCGATTCGGATTTCCGACCATGCCCGCCGAGCTGTCGCTGTACTCGCTCAACTTCATCGATCGCCTGATCCTGGTCCGCTACGCGGGCCTCGCCGAGGCGGGCCTCTACTCGCTGGCGGTCAAGTTCGCGCAGGCGGTGAACGTGCTGGTGCGCGGCTTCCAGCTTGCCTGGCCGCCGCTCGCCTACTCGATTCGCGACGACGACGAGGCGCGCAGGGCCTACGCGTTGATCGTCACCTGGTTCGTCGCCGGCTGCACCTTCATGGTCACCGGGATGTGGCTGCTCTCGCGCTGGATCGTCAGAGCGCTGGCCGCTCCGGACTTCTTCGGCTCCTACAAGGCGATCGGCCTGATCTCCACCGGCGTCACCCTCTATGCCCTCTACATGGTGCTCGTGGTGATCCTGGGGCGAAGCGGGCGAACCGGGTTCAACTTCCCCGCCACCGGGGCGGCCACCGTCGCCAACGTCGCCCTCAACCTCGCCCTGGTGCCGCCGCTGGGGATCGTCGGAGCCGGCCTGGCGCTGGTCGCGTCCTACGTCGTCGTGCTGGTGCTGATGTACGCGTTCACCCAGCGCCTCTTCGCGGTGCCCTACGAATGGGGACGGCTGCTGCGGATCGTCCTTGCCTCCGCTGTCCTGGTCTGTCTCGGAGAGCTGTGGATGCCGACCTCGGGCGCGGCCGGATTCGCGGGCCGGCTGCTGCTCTGGCTCGCCTTTCCGGCGCTGCTAGTGGTCACCGGCTTCTTCACCCCCGCCGAGCGCCGCACGCTCTCGATTCTCTTCCGGCCGCGCGAGCTGGCGGCGCGCGTGGGAGAGCTGCGCGCCGCCGCTCCGGCGGCGCCGGCCGCGGCGATCCCGGAGGTCTACGAGGCCGAGGCGGCCGACGAGGACACGCTGCGCTAGGTTGCCCGATCCCGCAGGCTCTCGCCGCGACCCGGGCGCAGCGCCTGGCGCGCGTGGGCCAGATAGACCCCCGCCGGCTGGCCGGGGAGGATCAGCGACACCAGCGCACGCAGGCCATACGCCCAGGCGGTGAGCACCCGTACAGTCAGCGCCGCCGCCGCCGAGCCGTGCTTTCGCATGTAGAGGTCGCGGTTGCGATGAAACTCGACGATGCGGGGCAGCCCGGCGCCGAGGTCGGTCGCCAGCTGGTCGTGGTGGACGGCGCGGGCGCCCGGCACGTAGAGGGTTCGCCATCCGGCGTCGGCCAACCGCTTGCAGAGGTCGCACTCGTCGTAGTAGACGAAGAAGTCGGGGTCCAGGTAGCCGACGCGCTCGGCCCCCTCGCGGCGGACCAGCATGGCGCTCGACTGAACCCAGTCGACCGACTTGGTGCGGCCGCCCTTGCTCTGCACGGTCAGCCAGCGGTGCAGGAACAGGGCGCCGGCGAGAGCCGTGCCGACACCGGGGAATCGCCACGCGCACGGCACCTCGTTACCGTCGGAGTCGAGCAACTGGGCCCCCGCCGCGGCCGCCCCTGGGTCGGCTTCGAGCGCCTCGACCAGCGCCTCGACCGCCCCGGGGCGAAGCTCGGAGTCCTCGTTCAGCAGCAGGCAGCAACGGCCGCGAGCCTCGCGCAACAGCGCCGAGTCGTTGGCGGCCTTGCCGGCCCGGCGATCGAGCTCGATCAGGCGGATATCCTGGCCGAGCTCCCGCACCGCGTCCGCCGAGCCGTCGTCGGAGGCGTTGTCGAGCACCAGGACCTCGCGCTCGAGGCCGGCCGGCGCGGTGCGCTCGATCGCCTCCAGGCAGGCGAGCAGGAAGTCGCGGCCGTTCGTGTTCACAACGCAGTAGGAGAGGGTCGGCTCCAAGGCCCGCTCACGATAATCGCCCTAGATGAGTGACCCCACGACCCCCGCACGCCTGGTGACGCCCGCTGCCGTGGCATCACTCACCTGATGCGAGTGCAGCTCGTCGACCCATCGGCTTTCACGCCCCCTTACGACCACGCGCTGGCCGCGGCGCTCGCACGAGCCGGCGCCGACGTCGAGCTGGTCACCAGCCGCTTTCTCTACGGCCCGACGCCGCGGCCGCAGGGATACGAGGTCTCGGAACGCTTCTACAGGCGAGCCACGAGCCGCGGCCTCGACGCTTCGGGCAGGCGCGCCGTCAAGCTCGCCGAGCACCTGCCGGACATGCTGCGCTTCCGCCGCGACGCCGGGGCCGACGTCATCCACTACCAATGGCTGACGGTCCCCGGCCTCGACGCACTGTTGCTGCCAGCGCTGCGCCCGAGGGTGATGACCGCGCACTACGTGCTGCCCCCGGCGCCCAGCCGCCGCCAGGTCGCCGCCGCCCGGCGCGTCTTCGGTCGCATGGACGCGGTGGTGGCGCACTCGCGCCACGGCGCCCGTCGGCTGGAGCAGGAGGTGGGCGTCGATGCGGGGCGCGTGCGGGTGATCCACCACGGTGCCTTCGACTATCTGACCCGCCTGCCGGAGGAGGCGCCGCTGCCGGGGCAGCTGGCTGGGGTCGAGGGCCCGGTAATCCTCTTCTTCGGGCTGCTGCGTCCCTACAAGGGGATCGACACCCTGCTAGAGGCATTTCGCTCGGTTCGCGGAGCGGAGCTGTGGATCGTCGGCAATCCGCGCATGGCGGTCGAGCCGCTGCGCCGGCTCGCCGACTCGGCGGGTGACAGGGTTCGCTTCGTTCCCCGCTTCATCACCGACCCCGAGATCCCGGCCTACTTCCGGCGCGCCGACCTGGTCGTGCTGCCCTATCGCGACGTCGAGCACTCGGGCGTCGTCTACACGGCCCTCGCCTTCGGCAAGCCGATGGTGCTCTCCGCGGTCGGGGGCTTTCCCGAGCTGGCCTCGGAGCACGGCGCGGCGCGGATCGTCCCGCCCGAGAATCCCACCGCGCTAGCCCAGGCTCTCGGCGAGCTGATCGACGACGACGCTGCGCGCTCCGAGCTCGGGGCGGCGGCACGCCGCGCGGCCGAGGGCCCGTACTCGTGGGATCGGATCGCCGCCGACACGCTGAGCCTCTACGAAGAGCTGCTGGCGTCGGAGCGCCGATAATCGGCCCGTGCTCGAAGCAATCTTCTGGACCTCGGTCGGGCTGATCGCCTACACGCACGTGGGTTACCCGCTGATCCTCTGGCTGCTCGCGAAGCTGCGCCGGCTTCCCACCCTCGAGCATCCACACACGTTCGAGGACCTGCCCGCGGTCTCGCTGATCGTGGCCGCATACGACGAGGTCGACGTGATCGCCGCGAAGGTGGAAAACGCGCTGGCCCTCGACTATCCGCGCGACCGGCTGCAGATCATCGTCGCCTCGGACGGGTCCTCCGACACCACGGTCGAGGCGGCCCGCGGCGCCGGCGCCGACCTCGTGCTCGACCTGCCGCGAGGCGGCAAGATCGCCGCCCAGGACGCCGCCGCCGAGCGCGCCACCGGAGAGATCCTCGCCTTCTCGGACGCCAACAGCTTCTGGCACGGCGATGCCTTGCTTCGCCTCGTCGAGCCGTTCGCCGACCCTGGCGTCGGCTATGTCTGCGGTCAGGTGCGGTACCGCGAGGGAGAGGGCGACAACCAGGAGGGCCTCTACTGGCGCTATGAGATGGCGGTGCGGGAGATGGAGTCCGGCCTCGCCGGGGTCACCGCCGGCAACGGGGGCATCTACGCGGTGCGAAGCGAGGCCTACATGCCATTGCCGGCGAGCGCCAGCCACGATCTCTCGCTCCCCTTCGAGCTGGCGAAGCGGGGACTGCGGGCGCTGTATGCGCCATGGGCGGTCGCCGAGGAGCGAATGGTCCCGACCCTGGGGGGGAGTTCGCTCGCAAGCGGCGCATGATGGTCGGCCTCTGGGACATCGTCGTCCGCGAGGGGATGCTCTCGCCGCGCGGCTACCGGCCGCTGTTCGCGTTCGAGATCGCCTCCCACCGGCTGATTCGCTACCTGACCCCGCTCCTGCACCTGGTCGCCTTGGCCGCCAACGTCGCGTTGCTGGGGCATGGCTGGGTCTACACGGCCACCCTCGTCGTGCAGGCGGGGGTCCTGCTGGCCGCGTTTATGGCTCGCTTCGTTCCCTTGGCCCCGCTGCGGATCGCGCGCTACTACGTCTTCACCACGGCCTCGATCGCCGCCGGTCTCTGGGACCGGGCCCGTCGCGGCAGCCCCGGCACCTGGGAAAAGTCGGCGGGGACGCGTTGACGAGGGCTCTCGACGTCGTCGTCGCCTCGGTTGCGCTGCTGGTTGGCGCGCCGCTGCTAGCCGTCGCCATCATCGCGATCCGGCTCGAAAGCCAGGGGCCGGCGATCTACCGCCAGCGCCGGGTCGGAAAGGACGGGCGGGTCTTCGAGATGCTGAAGCTGCGCACGATGGCGCTGGGCTCCGATCCGGTGGGGGTCGGGACCGTCGTCACCCGCGACGACCCGCGGGTTACGCGTGTCGGGCGGCCGTTGCGCCGCTTCTCGCTCGATGAGATCCCCAATCTGGTCAACGTCCTGCGCGGAGAGATGTCGATCGTCGGGCCGCGCCCGACCATTGAGGCCCAGGTCGCCGACTACACACCGCACCAGCGTCGCCGGCTCGAGGTGAAGCCCGGGATCACCGGCTGGGCCCAGGTCCAGGGGCGCGCTGGAATCGCCTGGGAGGAGCGGATCGAGCTCGACGTCTGGTACGTCGACCACCGCTCGCTGCCGCTCGACCTGCGAATCCTCGCCAGCACCTTCGTCCTGCTGATCACCGGGCGCGGGCTGGCGCCTGACTAGCGGACGCGTAAGCGTCGGATATCGGGGTCATCGGCATCGCACCTCGCTCACTTGCGATCCAGCAAGCTCGCTTCGCCGCTCCGCCTGCTTTCCCCGATCTCCTCGCCTCCGCGTCCGCTCGTCCGTGTCAGGCCAACTCTCTCAGCCGCCTCGCTCGACCCGCGTCACGCGGTCGTGGCGCGCACGGACCGCCCGGTCTATGCCGGCGCCACCGTTGACCCTGTCACGGCGCGGACCCCCGGACAGGGTGTCGTTGGCGGCACCGCCGCCGGCGCGATCGCGACCGGCACCGCCCCTGACGCGGTCGTGTCCCGCGAGGCCGGCGATGACGTCGCCGCTCGCGGAGCCGTTGAGGCGGTCGTTGCCGCTGCCGCCGTCGATGATGTCGTGACCGCCGGCACCGTTGATCGTGTCATTGCCGCCGAGGCCGCAGATCACGTCGTTGCCGCTCGACCCATGAATGTGATCCGCGTGCGAGGTGCCGATGATCGTGCAGTCCTTCAACGGGACCACGCTTCCGCCGGCTAGACGGCCCCGGTTCGCCGCCCAGTTCACTTTGCGAGCGAGCTTGCGGAACTCCCGCAAGCTGATCGGCTGGCGAACGAATCGCACGCCGTCCGAGCCCGAGGCACCGCCCGGGCCGGTGTTTCTGACCGCGAGCGCCACGTTGTCGAACCGCACCGACGCCGACCCGGTTACCCCGACGATCGCCGCGTTCGTGGTCGTCGCCGAGCGCAGCTCGAGGTGGTAACGATTGCCCAGCGACAGCGTCTCGGCGGGCAGGTAGACGGTGTGCCCGGAGAACGTCGTGTTGAACAGCCCCAGCATCTCCGAGTCAAGCGACTGGGCCTGGCCCGTGGACTCGTCGACGAGCACCGATTCGACCGTCGTGCTCGGCTGCAACGACGCAAGCCCTGACGCGTCGAGCTGGCGGTCGTAGCTGAACGCCGCGCTTCCGTTCGCGGTCGCCACGAACGACGGCGAGCGCCAGGTCGCCTGGGCGGCGAACAGGTCGCCCGCATTGAGCACGACGTCCATCCGCGACTCGATCGAGCCGGGAGGGTTGCCCTCGGAGACGGAGTGGAAATTCGTCTCCGTGCACAGTGAGCCCACGGTGGGGGTACAGGTCGCGGTTACCCCCGTCCATCCCTGTGCGTCCGCGTCAAAGCCGTTCCCGCCCGCCTGCGGGTAGGTCACGGCGCCTGCTGCCGGAGCGGCGACGAGACCCACCGCAATGGCAAGCAGAATTGCTCTGCGAAGCGCTCGCGCAAGCGCGCCCGGCGCTTGCAGAAGCGCAAACTGCGACTTCATCCTGCACCTCCACATATGTCGTTCCGCGCCCCTCGATCGCCGCAACCCCAATGTCTTGGCGAGCGGAGGTGGCGCCTCCACGTGCCAGGATGCCCTGCTTTCGGCCCCGGCATCCAGCGGCTAAACGGATGTCCGGCGGCTCGGCATGGACCGATGTTTGGCTTCATGCCTGCGGTGGTCCATTGAGCCGGTCCCGTCGCGCGGCGCATATCGTTCCGACGCGATGAGCGACGCCCCAAAGGTCTGGCTGCGCGGCTTCGAGCCCGGCGATGCCTCGGCCGTGCACCGCTGGTTCAACAACCGCGAGGCCACGGCGACATTGATGGAGCAGCGCTCCGGCTTCTCCGAGCAGGACGCGGAAGCCTGGGTCGGGCGGGCGATGGACGACTCGGGGGAGGACCGCAAGTACGCGATCATGGTCGAGGGGCAGGAGGGCCCGGTCGGCTTCACGGCGCTGTACGGGCTGTTTCGCCAGACCGCGCCCGAGCTCGGGGCGTTGATCGGCGACGACGTGCGGGGCAAGGGAGTCGGTCGCCGGGCGGAGGCGCTGACGATCGCGAAGGCCTTCGACGACTTCGGCGCCCACCGCGTCTACGGGCGGATCCCTGCCTTCAACGAGGCCGCCAAGCGGGTGGTCGCCAGCCTCGGCTGGAGCCACGAGGGGACGATGCGAAGCCACCTGTCCCGCGACGGAGAGCTGGCCGACTGCGAGATCTGGGGCGTCCTCCCCGACGAGTTTCGGGCCGCGACCGCCGACCTCGAGTGAGCGCTCCGGCCGAGTTGCTCGAGGACGGGGGCGCCGCTGTGGCCGCGGCCGAGTTCTTCCGCTCGGCGGAGTTCATGGCCGCCGAGAGGGTCACCCACACGCTGCGAATCTCCGCCGACCGAGGTGAGCTGCTGGCCCCACTGGTCGTCCGCGAGATCGCCGGAGCCGACGCGCTGGACGCGACCTCGCCCTACGGCTATCCCGGGATCGAAGCGCCAGCTGGCGCCAAGCTCGACCCGGGCCAGGTCGATTGGTTGCGGACGGGCCTGGTCAGCGTCTTCATCCGCCACCACCTCGGCGGCGAGCCGCCGCTCGCCGGCGCGACGGTGAGAAACCAGGTCCAGATCGCCGACCCCGCCCTGCCCCGCAAGAGGCGCCCCAGCGATCGCCAGCAGATCCGCCGCAACACCGAGCGCGGTTACGAGATCCGCCGGGTGCCCGGGCCGGACGCCTCGGACGCCGATCTCGCCGGCTTTCTGGCCGCCTATGAGCAGACCATGCGGCGGGCCGGTGCCGGAGACCGCTACTTCTTCTCGCAGGAGTACTTCGCGGCCATCCTCGGCTTTGAGGACAGCACCCTGTTCCTGGCGATCGAGCCGGGCGGGTCGATCGCGGCAGGCTCGATCGTCGCCCGCAGCGACGGGATGTTGCACTACTACCTCAGCGGCACCGCCGACGGCTTCCTCTCCGACTCGCCGATGAAGAACCTGGTCAGTGCGATCGTCGACATGAGCGAGGAGGCCGGGCTGCCGGTCAACCTCGGTGGCGGGCTGGAACCGGGTGACGCATTGGAGGAGTTCAAGCGCGGCTTCGCGAACCGCTCCGAGCCCTTCTTCACCTCCGAGGTCGTCTGCGACCCGGAGACTTATGAGCGCCTCAGCTCCAGCGGCGCGACGGGCGCATTCTTCCCCGCATACCGCGCGCCGACCTAGCCGCGGCTACTGGCTAGGGTTGACCGGCGTCGGTCCGGTGAACGGGAAGCCGCTGACCGGCTCGCCACCGAAGCGGCCCCAGGTGGCCTTGCCGAAGTCGCGGATCGCGTCGAGCGTGATCGCGCCCTTGTAGGTCTTGCAGCCCATCAAGTCGGTCCATGCTGTCGCGGCGACTTCGTAGGGCATCTGGTCGTTGGGGAATAGCAACGTGGCGCCGTAAAGGGTGTCGTAGAGCCCCCGCAGCGCGAGCTGGTCCTTGTCGACGAGCTTGGGGCTGTACTGGATCTCCATCCGCCCGTGCTCGAGCGAGTGCACGAAGTCGATCTCCTTCGGCTCGTCCTTGTAGGCCCCGTCGGCCTGCTGGAATGGGAATTGAACGTGGGGCCCGGAGGTCGGCGGGTTTGTCTTGTAATCAGGCGTCTTGGCGTCCGGCGCGATGTGGGTATGGCCCTCGTCCTTGAGGCCGAGCCGTAGGTCGCATCCCGCGTTCTTTGCCGCCGTCTTCAGGTCCGCGACCTTGACCGGCGGCGGCTTCGGGCCATGACGATCGTCCGGGGGCACGCCGTTGGTCGAGCCGCTCCCGGCGTTGATGTGCGCCGAGCCGCTGGCCCCGCCCCCGCCGCTCCCCGCGACGACGATCACGATGCCGGCGATCACGGCGGCGGCCAGCACCCCGGCGACCGCGTATCCGATCAGAAGCTTGCGCCGCTGCTCTCCGGCGCCGCGCTTCTCGGCCTCCTCGCGGATCTGTCGCAGCCGCTCCTTTTCTTCCCGCCGGTTCGCCACGCCTATCCGCCGGCCATCCGGGCCTTGCGCTCCGCCCGGCCCTCCTCCTCGGTCTGCGACCAGACCTGGTCCAGGAAGTCGGCCAGCTCCGCGTTCAGCCGCTCGGGCTTCAGCCGCCACTCCATGATCGAATCGGCGTCGATTTGGCGCGCGTTGGGCAGCTCGCCGGTCAGCATTCCCGCGTCGCTGAACGGGTGCAGCGGGTCGTTGGGGTGCCCGACGATCAGCGCCGGTTGCTCGATCCCGCGCCGCTCGGCGCTGCGCGGCGAGCTCTCGCCGAGCAGCAGCCCTTCGAGCACCGAGACCGACGGGCCGGGACGCTGACGGACCATGTCGAGGCCGATGTCGACAAGGAAGGTGCTGCGCGGCACCGTCGAAGCGACGCGTGACACGACCTCGAACACGGGACGCCCGAATCGCAGCGCGATCATGATCGGCGCGAAGATCGCCGCCACCGCCGAGAGGGCGTTGTCGAGGACCGGCATCTCGACGAACAGCGCCTGCACCCGCTCCGGGAAGCGAACCGCGGCCTCGAGGCTGACGTTGGCCCCAAGCGAGGTGCCACCGATAACCGCCGACTCCAGCTCCAGGTGGTCGAGCAGCGCGACGACCTGGTAGGCGAACAGCGGCATCGAATAGCGCTGCAGGTCCTCAGGGCGGTCCGAGCTTCCGTGCCCGAGGAGGTCGAGCGCGACAACCCGGTTGCCGCGCTCTGCCAGGATCGGCCCCAGCCGCTCGAACATGTGCTTGTTCATCAGCAGGCCGTGGATCAGCACGATCGGCTGGTCGCCGTCGCCGTACTCGTCATAGGAGAGCCGGTAACCCTCGTAGGTGAATTCGCCCATCGGAGGCGGCAGTCTAGATGAGGCCGAAGGCGGCTCGGGATGCAGCTCGGGCACGCCGATCGCCATCTTCTCTAGCATCGCGCCGAGATGAGCGGGCTGATGGACGGAAAGGCGGGGCTCGTGACCGGCGCCGCCAGCGGCATTGGCCGCGCCTGCGCGATCCGCTTCGGACGTGAGGGCGCCGCGGTGATCGTCGTCGACCTGGAGAGCTCGCGCGCCGCCGGAGAGGAGACCGCGCGGGCGGTCGAGAAGGCAGGCGGCCAAGGCGAGTTCTTCCCCTGCGACGTCTCGAGATCGGAGGACAACGAGGCTCTGGTCGCGCGGGCGGTCGAGCGCTTCGGCAAGCTCGACTTCGCCCACAACAACGCCGGCATCGGCGTCCACAGGCTGCTGCACGAGACCAGCGACGAGGACTTCGACCGCGTGATCGCCGTCAACCTCCGCGGCACCTTCCTGGGCATGAAGCACCAGATCCGTCAGATGCTGGAGCAGGGGGGTGGGGCGATCGTGAACACGTCTTCGAACGCCGGCCTGCGCGCAGTGATGCTGCTCAGCGCATACACGGCGAGCAAGCACGGGATCCTGGGCCTGACCAAGAACGCGGCGGTCGAGTACGCAAACAAAGGCATTCGCGTCAACGCGGTCTGCCCCGGGGCGATCATGACGCCGCTGATGTCGAACGAGTCGCCGGAGCGCCAGCGGGAGATCCTCGCGCCGCAGGCGATGACGCGCTTCGGCCAGCCGGAGGAGGTCGCTGCCGCGGTCGCCTGGCTGTGCTCGGACGAGGCCTCGTTCGTGACCGGCATCGCGATGCCGGTCGACGCCGGCTCAGTCGCCTGGGTGTCGGCGCACCGCGACTAGGCTTGTCTCCGTTCAATTGATATGACCGGACCTCCGCTACCGCCCTGATGGCAGACATCGAGCTCGACTCGCTGCGGGCGATCGACGTGCACACCCATGTGCACGTGTCGATCCACGGCAGCGAGATCCCAGCGGATTCGCCCGAGGCCGCGGTCGGGGAGGTGTTCGGAACCGACGCCCTGCTGAGCGTCCCGGAGCTGGCGGCGTACTACCGCGAACGCGAGATGGCGGCGGTCTGCTTCATGGTCGACTCGGCGCGCTGGGACGGGCCGGTCAGCAACGAGGAGATCCTCGAGCTCGCGGCCGCCGAGCGCGACGTGCTGATCCCGTTCGTGAGCATCGACCCGAACCGCGGCGCGGACGGTGTCGAGATGGCGAGGCGGCTGATCGATGAGCACGACGTGCGCGGATTCAAGTTCCACCCCAACCTGCAGTTCTTCTTCCCCGACGATCGCATGGCCTATCCGCTCTACGAGGTGATCGCCGAGCACCGGCTGCCGGCCGTCTTTCACACCGGTCAGACCGCGGTCGGCTCGGGGCAGCGCGGCGGCGGCGGCATCTTGCTCAAGTACTCCAACCCGATCCACCTCGACCAGGTGGCGGCCGACTTCCCCGAGATGCCGATCGTGATGGCGCACCCGTCGGTTCCCTGGCAGGACGAGGCGCTCTCGATCGCCGTTCACAAGCCGCAGGTCTACATCGACCTCTCTGGCTGGTCGCCGAAGTACTTTCCGCCGCAGCTCGTCCAGTACGCCAACACCCTGTTGAAGGAAAAGGTCCTGTTCGGCACCGACTACCCGGCGCTGACGCCGGAGCGCTGGCTGGCCGACTTCGCGGAGCTCGACATCAAGCCCGAGGTGCGCCCTCTGATCCTCAAGGACAACGCGGCGGCACTGCTCGGGCTCGCCGCGTAGTTCCGGCTCGACTCCGGTGGGGCGCCTTCATCGATCGATCGCGAGTGTCGCGCGCGCCGCGGCATAGACCTCGTCGCTGCCCGGCAGGTAGGCGTCCTCGAGACCTGGGCTGAGCGGTACCGGGGTGAACGGCGCGCCGACCCGCTCGATCGGCGCGTCGAGGTGGTCGAAGGCGGCGGTCCCCACCGCGGCGGCGATCTCGGCGCCGAAGCCGCCCGATTCGACCGCCTCGTGGGCAACGACCAGCCGGTTGGTCTTGCGCACCGACTCGACGATCGGCTCGAGATCCAGCGGCACCAGGGTGCGAGGGTCGATCACCTCCGCCTCGATCCCCTCTTCGGCGAGGCGTTCGGCTGCCGCGAGAGCGTCGCCGACGAGGCGCGAAAGGGCGACGATGGTGACGTCCCCGCCCTTGCGAAGCGTGTTGGCGACGCCGATCGGCACCGGCTGCGGATCGTCGGGCACGTCCTGGTGCTCGAAGTACAAGGCCTTGTTCTCGACGAAGACGACCGGGTTCGGGTCCTCGATCGAGCTGCGCAGCAGTCCGGCGGCGTCGACCGCCCGGCTCGGCATCACGACCCGCAGGCCCGGGACGTGGGTGAGCCAGCTCTCGAGGCTCTGTGAGTGCTGCGCGGCGCCTCGCTGCCCGGCGCCGCCCTGGGTTCGCAGCACGAGCGGAACGCTGAGCTGGCCGCCGGACATCAGGTGCGCCTTGGCCGCCTGGTTGACGAGCTGGTCGAGCGCCAGGGTGATGAAGTCGATGAACATCACCTCGACCACCGGGCGCAGCCCCGATTGCGCGGCGCCGACCGCGACGCCGCAGACCGCCCCCTCGCTGATCGGAGTGTTGAGGACTCGTTCCGCGCCGAACTGCGCCGCCAGGCCAGCGGTTGCGCCGTAAGGCCCGCCCTCGGCGACGTCCTCTCCGATCACCACGACCCGCACGTCATCGCGCATCGCCTCGCCCAGGGCGCCGTTGATCGCCTTCAGGTAGGTGGTTTCGGTCCTCGCGCTCACGACGCGTAGACCAGCTCGGAGACCAGCTCCGGCGGTGGATAGGGGCTCTCGCGAGCGAAGCGAACCGCGGCTTCGACCGCGTCCGCGGCCTCCTGCTCGATCGCCGCCGCTTCGGGCTCGTCGAACCATCCGGCCTCGACCCCCCGCCGCTGCAGTCGAAGGATCGGGTCCTTCTCGCGCCACTCCTCCTTCGCGATCGCCTCCCGGTACTTGGCTGGGTCGCCCTCGTAGTGCCCGCGCAGTCGATAGGTGAGGCACTCGAGCAGCATTGGGCCCTCGCCGCGACGGGCTGCCGCGAGAAAGCCCCCGAAGGCTTCCCAGACCGCGGCGGTGTCGTTGCCGTCCACGGTCTCGCGGGTCAGCATGTAGGGCGCCACGACGTCGCTGACCCGCTCGACCCTGGTGTGCGCGGAGCGCGGCGTGAACTCGGCGAAGCCGTTGTTCTCGCAGACAAGGATCACCGGCAGCTCCCAGAGCGCCGCCAGGTTGACCGACTCGTTGAAGTAGCCGGCCTGCACGGCGCCGTCGCCGAAGAAGACGACGGTGGCGGAGTCTCGGTCGCCCAGCCGGTTCGCGAGGGCGGTGCCGAGGGCGATCGGGACGTTGCCGCCGACCACACCGGTGGCGCCCATCAGCCCGTGCTCGGTATCGACGATGTGCATCGAGCCGCCGAGGCCCCGGCAGAGCCCTGTGTCGCGACCCATCAGCTCGGCCAGCAGGCGCTCGAGCGGGACCCCCTTGGCGATCGCGTGCCCGTGCGCCCGGTGACCGCTGTAGACGGAGTCGTCGGGTCGCAGCTGGCAGCACACCCCCGCGGCGACCCCCTCCTGCCCGACGCTCAGATGGATCAGGCCGTATACCTCGTCGGCCCGTTTCAGCCGTCCCACCCGCTCCTCGAAGAGGCGGATCCGCCACATCGTGCTGAGCGCCCGCAACGCTGCCTCGCGATCGAGCGGCGCGGGCGAGGACTCAGGAGGGGACACTAGGCGGGCGCTGAAGCCTTTCGAAACTGGGCCATGCTGGTCTCGTAGGCGCGCCGGAAGATCTCCTCGATCGGCAGCTGCCGCAGCTCCTCGGACAGCACCTCGATCCCCCAAGGCCCCTCGTAGCCCATCTCCTGGGCGACCTCGACGTAGCCCGAGATGTCGAACTCGCCCTCGCCGGGAAGCTTGCGGTACTGGGTGGTCTCCTCGATCAGGTCTTCCATGTTCTCCTTCTGCCCGTCTGAGAGCTCGATCCAGGAGAGGTAGCGGAGAGGGATCTTTCGGAGGTCGTCGGGGGCGATGCCGAGCTTCGCTTGGTGCCAGGTGTCGATCGTCAGGCCGGCGTTGTCGGCCCCGCTGCCCTGCACGACCTCGAGCGCGGTCTCGATGCTGTGCACGTTGACGTCGAAGGGCATGTACTCGTAAACGATCTTCGCCGAATGATGCTCGGCGGCGTCCGCGCACAGCTCGGCGAACTTCTCCGTGATCTGGGGGATCTCGCCCGGCGTGCCGGGAATGTTCCCCACCTTGACGTGGTGGGCGTCGAGGACTGCCGCCGCATCCCAGAGCAGCCTGCGCGTCTCATCCGACTCCTTTCGGCCCTCGGCGTCATCGTCGAGAAACCAGTCGTTGAGGAACTCCAGCTCCAGGTAGCGCAGGCCGCTGTCGTCGAGGATCCCCTTCATCTCCTCGAGGCTGCGGGTCTGCAGCTGATGCTTGACGTCGGCGTGCCAGAGGCCGATCCCCCGCATGCCGACCTTTGCCGCCTCCGCACAGCGGTCGCGGAAGTCGAACAGACTCCATTCGCGGCCTTCGTGCACCTCCACCGGGCCGGAAACCGTCCAGTACAAGCCGAGCAGCTCGACGTCCATAGCTCACTCCTTCCGGGGTGCGGCGATTGTATACAGGCAAGCTCCGGCGGCGCTGATCAAAGTGCCCGATTGGCCGCGCGCAGGGAGAGTTGCGGGTTGGAAGCAGATCTGTTTGTATGCAAGGGGCAATGCGCGCTCGGCCAGGAACGCCCAGGCGGTTGGTCTGATGCGGGCTGCGCTTACGAAGGCCCCCGGCACGATGGAGATCGTCGAGGTGCCCGAGCCGCCGTCTCCGCAGCCGGGCGAGGTGATCGTCGGATCGATGGCCGTCGGGGTTTGCGGCTCGGATTACCACTTTCTCTCCGGCCACTTGACCGAGGCGGCCGGCGGCGGCGCGTCGGCGTTCCCCAAGGTGCAGGGCCATGAGATCGCCGGCACGATCGAGGAGGTCGGCTCCGGTTGCCGGTCCGAGCTCGAGAGCGGGCAGCGGGTGGCGATGTGGCCGCTCACCTCGTGCGGCGACTGCTATCCATGCCGGCTCGGGCGCCCCAACGTCTGCGACAACTTCGCCTTGATCGGCATCCACACCGACGGCGGCCTGCAGGAGAGGCTGCGGGTCTCGCAGGATCAGGTCTTTCCGACCAGCGAAGAGAACGCGTCAGTGGCGGCGATGGCCGAGCCGGTCTCGATCGCCGTTCGGGCGGTGGACAGAGCCGCGATCAAAGAAGGAGAGCGGGTGGTGGTGCTGGGCGCCGGCCCGATCGGGCAATCGGTTTGCCTGGTCGCCGGGGAGCGGGGCGCATCGATTCTCGTCGTCGATCCCCAGGAAGGCCGCCTGGGGCTGAGCAGGGCGATGGGGGCCGAGACGCTGGTCTGGACCGAGCGCGACGAGGTCGTGCGCCAGGCCCGCGAGTGGTCCGGCGGCGATGGCCCCCCGGTGGTCGTCGATGCGACCGGCGCGCCGGAAGCGGTGCGAGCGATGGTGGACATGGCGGCGTCGGCCGGCAGGGTGGTCCAGGTCGGAATGTCGGGCGAGGAGGTGCCGCTGCGGATCGGCAGCTTCACCGAGAAGGAGCTCGACATGCTCGGTGTCAGCTGCTGCAGCGGCGACGAGTTCGAGCAGGCGGTGGAGGTTGTCGAGCGCAACAGCGCGACCGTTGGGCGAATGATCAGCCACGAGTTCCCGCTCGAGCGGGCGCCCGAGGCGCTCGATTTCGCGATGAGCCATCCGCATGAGGTGATGAAGGTGGTGATCCGCGCTGCCTGACGAGCCGCGAGCCGCCTACGACTATGTGATCGTCGGAGCGGGGTCCGCCGGCTGCGTCCTCGCCGCGCGTCTGAGCGAGGACCCCGACGTCAGCGTGGCGGTGCTGGAGGCGGGGGGCCCGGACAGCGCACAGGAGATCCACACTCCCGCCGCCTTCCCGGCGACCTTCAAGTCGGGGCTCGACTGGGACCTGTTCGGCGAGCAGGAGCCGGGGTTGGGCGGCAAGCGCCTCTACATGCCGCGGGGCCGCGTGCTCGGCGGCTCGGGCTCGATCAACGCGATGATCTACATCCGCGGCAATCCCGCCGACTACGACGAGTGGGCGGCGATGGGCTGTGACGGCTGGGGTTACGACGAGGTGCTGCCGTACTTCAAGCGGTCCGAGGACAACGAGCGCGGCGAGGACCTCTACCACGGGGTCGGCGGGCCGGTCAGCGTCTCCGAGAGCCGCTCGATGCACCCCCTGGTCGACACGATGATCGAGGCCGCCAAGCAGGCCGGCCACGAGCACAACCCCGATCTCAACGGCGCCCGCCAGGAGGGCGTCGGCCGCTTCCAGCTCACCCAGCGCGACGGCCTTCGATGCAGTTGCGCAACCGCGTATCTGCACCCGGCCTCCGAGCGCCCCAACCTCGATGTGATCACGGGCGCGCTGGCGACCCGGATCCTCTTCGAGGGCGAGCGAGCGGCGGGGGTCGAGATCTCCCGCGACGGCCGGCCGGAGCAGCTGCGGGCGCAGCACGAGGTGATCGTCTCGGCGGGGACCTATCAATCCCCGGTCCTGCTGATGCTCTCCGGCATCGGCCCGGCATCGGACCTCGAGCCGCTCGGGATCGAGGTCCTGGCGGACCTCCCGGTCGGCGAGAACCTCCAGGACCACTGCATGGCCCAGGTCAACTACACGACCGACGAGGAGACGCTTTTCACCGCGCTGGCGCCAGAGAACATCGCCCTGCTGGAGAGCGAGGGGCGCGGGCCGCTGACCTCGAACATCCCCGAGGCGGGCGGCTTCTTCCGCACCCGGCCCGGCCTCGACGCACCCGACATCGAGTTTCACTTCGCGCCCGGGATGTTCTACGACCAGGGGCTGACCGCCCCCGCCGACAACGGCTATTGCTTCGGACCCGTGGTGATCAAGCCGAGCAGCCGCGGCCATGTGAAGCTGCGCGCGCCGCTGCCCGATTCGAAGCCGCTCGTGCTGTGTAACTTCCTGACCACCGAGGAGGACCGCCAGAGCATGATCGCCGGTGTGCGCATGGCGCTCGAGATCGCCGCGCAGCCGGCGCTGAAGGCGGTCGAGCGCGAGCCGTTCAGCGTCCCGGACTCCGACTCGGACGAGGACGTCATGGCCTTCATCGAGCGAGCCGCGCAAACGGTCTACCACCCGACTTCCACCTGTGCGATGGGCGCCGTCGTCGATTCCGAGCTTCGCGTCAACGAAGTCAACGGCCTGCGCGTCGTGGATGCGTCGGTGATGCCGACGATCACGCGCGGCAACACCAACGCCCCCACGATCATGATCGCCGAGAAGGCCGCGGACCTGATCAGGGACCTGAGCCCCGCCGGGGCCGTGAGCGGCGTGGTCTGAGCAACTTCTAAAAAGGAGCATCCCAATGAGCACCACCACCGAGAAACCCGCAGCCGCCGAAGGGCAGGTTGACGAGCTGCTGGCCGAGCAGCTGTGGAGCGGAAAGATCTTCAGCAATGGCTGGGTCGACGCGCCGGAGACGATCGAGGTGACCGAGCCCGCGACCGGCGACGTGCTCGGCACGGCCGGTGGCGCCGACGCCGCGGCGATGGCACGCGCCTGCGAGTCGGCGGCTGCCGCTCAGCGCGATTGGGCGGCAACCCTGATCAGCGAGCGTGTCGCGATCGTCCGCAAGGCTGGGGAGGCACTGGAGCGCCACCGGGAGGAGATCGTCGGCTGGATGATCCGTGAGAGCGGCTGCATCCCGCCCAAGGCGGACACCGAGATCACCGCATCGATCGGCCAGCTCGACATGGCGGCGGCGCTGATCTCGCATCCCCTCGGCCACACCCTGCCCACGCTGGTCCCCGGCCGGACCAGCATGGCGCGCCGCATTCCGCTCGGCGTGGTGGGGGTGATCTGCCCCTGGAACTTCCCGGTCGTCCTTCCGATGCGCTCGGTCGGCCCGGCGCTGGCGCTCGGAAACGCCGTGGTCCTGAAGGCCGATCACAACGTTCCCGTCACCGGCGGTGCGGTCACCGCTCGCGTCTTCGAGGAGGCGGGGCTTCCGGAAGGGGTCCTGCACGTCCTGCCCGGGGCCGGCGAGATCGGTCAGGCGATGGTCGAGGACCCGAACGTGAGGATGATCTCCTTCACCGGCTCCACCGCCACCGGCCGCAAGGTCGGCGAAGCCGCCGGCCGCACCCTGAAGCGCATGGTGCTGGAGATGGGCGGCAACAGCCCGCTGGTGATCCTCGATGACGCCGACATCGAGGCCGCCTCCTCGGCCGGGGCCTGGGGCTCGTACCTGCACCAGGGCCAGATCTGCCTGGCCGTGAGCCGCCACCTCGTGCACGAGAGCATCGTCGACGAGTACACCGAGGCCCTGGTCGAGCGGGCCAATCACCTGCCGGTCGGCAACCCGGCCACCGAGGAGGTGGCGCTGGGGCCGATCATCAATGAGAAGCAGCTCGAGCGGCTGTCGGGGATCGTCGACGACACGGTCGCGGCAGGGGCCAAGGCGCTGACCGGCGCCAGCCACGACGGCCCCTTCTACAAGCCGACCGTGCTCGGTGACGTGACGACGGAGATGCGTGCGTTCAAGGAGGAGATCTTCGGCCCCGTGGCCCCGATCACCACCTTCAGCGACGACGATCAGGCGGTCGAGCTCGCCAACGCGACCGAGTACGGGCTGGTCGCCGCGGTGCAGTCCGGATCTCCGCAGCGGGCGGCGGCGGTGGCCGAGCGGCTGCGGGCCGGAATGGTCCACATCAACGACACGACCGTCAACGAGGAGCCGCCAGCGCCGTTCGGCGGTGTCGGCGCATCGAGCAACGGCGGCCATTTCGGCGGCGTCTCGAATCTCGAGCTGTGGACCGAATGGCAATGGCTGACTTCCCGCGACAAGGCGGAGCCGTTCCCGTTTTGATGGGCGGCGACACAAAGTGTCGCCGCAGATGCATGTCAGGCCGCGGAGCGGCCGCAAGAGATTGTCGGGCCGCGAAACGAAGTGGAGCGGCACACGCATGTCAGGCGGCCGGAGGCCGCCGCAATTTGTGTGTTCGTCAACCACCCACGTTGATCTCGACCCGCACCCCGTTCGGGTCGCGCACGAACAGCTGCCGGAGGCCGGCTCCCGGGATGACGTTCTCGATCGCCTCGACGCCGTTGCGCTCGAGGCGCCCGGCGATCTCCTCGTAGTCGACTCCGGCAAAGGCGATGTGGTCGACGGCGCCGGTTGCCTCGGCGGGCGGCGATGCCGCGAGGCCGAGCGTCTCGGCATGGGCCGTGTAGGCAGCCCGCTCGGCCAGGTGGACGCAGGGGACCTCACCCAGATAGAGCCAGTAGCCCGGGAACTCGAGCGGCGGGCGCTCGCCCGCCCGCATCCCGAGCACGTCGCAGTAGAAGTCCTTCGTCGTCTCGAGATCGTCGGTGAGCACCAGCAGGTGCTCCATCTTCGTCAGCGGCATCGGTCACGGACCTCCGCGCGGCGACCGCCGCGGCTATCCGGATGAGGCGCCCGCCGGGACCTCGCCGACGATCCGCTTCGCCGCCTCGACCACCCTCTCCGGCGTCGGCGAGATGAATGCCTCCTGAGGCTGGCTGTTGGAGACCGGCGCGTCGGCGCGCGCGACCCTGGCGATCGGCGCCTTCAGCGAATCGAACCCCTTCTCGCTCACGGTGGCCGCAATCTCGGAGGCGACGCCACAGCGAAGCCGGCCCTCGTCGGCGATGATCAGCCGTCCCGTCTTCGCGACCGACTCGAGGATCGTTCTCTCGTCGAGCGGGACCAGGGTGCGGAGGTCGATCACCTCGGCCTCGATGCCGTCCTCGGACAGCTTCTCCGCGGCACCCAGGGCCAGGCCCACCATCATCGAGCAGCCGACGATCGTCACGTCGTTCCCCTCGCGCTTGACGTTCGCCTCGCCGAACGCGATCTCGTAGTCCTCGTCGGGGACCTTGTCCTCCGCCCCGTAGAGGAATGCGTGGGTGATCACCATCGTCGGGTTCTCGCTCTTGAAAGCGGTCCGCAGCAGCCCCTTGACCTCGCTGGCACCGGAGGGGACCGCTATCTCGATCCCCGGCAGGTTCCAGTAGGTGCACAGTGGGCTCTCGCTGTGCTGGGCGCCCCCGCCGTGCAGCAGGCCGTGGCTGAGATGCAGCACGACTGGGGCCTTGATCCGGCCTCCCGAGGAAAGGTGAGCCGGAGCGATTTCGTTCGCGATCGACGAGAACGCCGGGTAGGTGAAGGACGCGAGCCCGAGGTGGGTGAAGATCTGCTGGCCGCACATCGCGGCGCCGGCCGCCAGCGCGGCGAACGCGGCCTCCGAGCAGGGCGGGAAGTAGCAGCGCTCGCCGTACTTCTCCTGGAAGGGCGCGAACTGGGGCGCCTCGGGTCCGATGCCGAGGACCTCGTTGCCCATCACCGCGAAGCGCGGGTCCTCTTCCATCATCGTGCCGAGGACATCGAGGATCGCGTCGGCGTAGTTCTTGGTTGCCATGGTTCCCTCCTCAGGCGAAAACGTTGTCGAGTGCGGTCTCGGCGGCGGGTGGGGCGCTGGCGAGCCCGAACTCGCGGGCCGTCGCGAGGCGCTCGCTGACCCGCTTGTCCATCTCGGTCAGCTCGTCCTGGCTCAGGTCACCGTCTGCGAGCAGGCGGCGCGCGTAGATCAGGATCGGGTCGTGTCCCTCAAACCAGCCCTCGTGCTCGCCCGCCATCCGGGCGTCGTCCCAGCCCATCGCGATGTCGGTCTCCCCGGTCGGCAGGTCGGGCCAGAGCGCCTGGCTGCCGGCGTAGCGGTCGGTCACCGCATGGATGAAGAACGGTCCCTCGCGCCGCCGGCAGTGGTCGACCGCCCGAGAGGTCAGCTCGTAGACCGCGCCGAGGTCGCGACCGTCGACCGTCTCAACCGGGATGTCGAAGGTCTTCGGAATGCTGACCAGGTCCTTGACCGCCGAGACCGAGGTGGGGAAGCCACCTCCCGCCGAGCCGAGCGCGCCGGGGCTGTTGTTTTCGCAGACGTAGACCGCCGGCAGCGAGTACAGCGCCGCGAAGTTCAGCGACTCGTAGGAGACACCTTCCTCGAGCGCCCCGTCGCCGAACAGGCCGACGGCAACCGCGTCGCCGCCCTGCTGCCGCAGCGCAAAAGCGGCTCCGGTGGCGAGCGAGATGCTGCCGCCGACGATCGCCGACGTCGAGATGAAGCCCAGGTCGGGGTCGCTCATGTGCAGCGTGCCCGCATGCCCGTGGTTGAGCCCATCCTCCCGCCCGAGGATCTCGGCCACGGCCTTTCCGGGATCGGCCCCGCGGGCGATCATGTGCCCATGATTTCGGTGATGGGTCGCAAGCTTGTCGTCCGTGCCCAGCGCCTCCATCACGCCGACCCCGGTCGCCTCCTGGCCGATGTAGAGGTGGTAGTGGGCCATGAACGCCTCCTCCTGGAAGAGGTGGACGATGGTCTCCTCGAAGCGGCGGATCATCAGCATGGACTCCAGGGCGCCGATCTTCCGTGCCTTGTCCCAAGTCTCAGTCATCTCTCTTCTCCTCATTGCCATCTGTAGTGCCACCGCTCCCCAAGCTGCCCCGCAGCAGGTAGGCCGACCGCAGCAACTCGGGTTTTTCCTTCAGCTCCGCGGCGCTGCCCGAGAAGCGGATGCGTCCGCCCTCCATGATGTTGACCCCGTTGGCGAGCCCCAGAGCGACACTCGCGAACTGTTCGATCAGCAGCACGCCGACGCCGGATTCCGCCACCGTGCGGATCCTTGGGATCAGGCGCTGCAGAACGACCGGGGCAAGGCCGAGCGAGAGCTCATCGATGAGCACGAACTGCGGCTCCGAGACGAGGGCCTGCGCGAGGACGAGCATCTGCTGCTCGCCCCCGGAGAGCAAGCGCCCGCGAACGTTGCGGCGCGCCTCGAGCTCAGGGAAGAGCTCGAGGGCGCGGTCGAAGCCGGCCTTGGCCTTGCCTCGGGGAAGCGCATAGGTGGCGACGTTGAGGTTGTCCTCGACGCTGAGCTCGGAGAGCAGCCGCCTGCCTTCGGGGACGACGGCGACCCCGGCGGCGCGGATCTTCTCCGGCCGGCGCCCCGCGAGCTCGAGTCCATTCACCTTCACCGACCCGCCTGTGGGCCGCAGCACCCCGGCGACGGCGAGGACCAGGCTCGACTTGCCGGCCCCGTTCGGCCCCAGCAGCGCCGTCACCTCACCGGCCGGGATCCGCAGCGAGAAGTCGTGGACCACTGGATGCCCGCCGCGGGCGACGCTCACCCCCTCGAGGCTGAGGACGGCCCGGTCGGATTGCGGCCGCGACGTCGGCTCGCTCGGCTCCGGGGCGGGGGGTTGGGAGACCGAAGTCTGCTCCTCGTTCACAGATCCTCATCCGTCCCCAGGTAGGCCCGCATCACGTGCTCGTCGCGAAGCACCTCGGCGGTCGGGCCCGCGGCGATCAGCTTGCCGAAGTCGAGCACCGCGGTGACCTCGCAGCACGCCGAGACCAGGCTCATGTCGTGGTCGACGAGGATCACCAGCGCGCCGCGATCCCGGGGGATGCGTTGAATCACGGCGGCGAGATGCTCGGTCTCCTCGTCGGGAAGCCCGGCCGCCGGCTCGTCGAGCAGCACCACCCGCGGCTCGCCGACCACCGCCCGGGCGACCTCGACCAGGCGCCGCTCGCGGGCGCCCAACGTGCTGACCTTGGTCGCCGGGTCCCCGTTCAGACCGACGAACTCGATCGCACCGAGCACGTCTTGCTTGCGGGTGGCGCGCTTTCCCCTCGAGTGCTCATGGACCATCGCCACGTTGTCGTAGATCGACAGCTCTTCGATCGCCTGCTCGGTCTGGAACGTCCGCCGCAGCCCCCAGCGGGTGCGTCGGAAGTCCGTCATCCGCAGAAGGTCTTCGCCGTAGGCCTGCACGCTTCCTTGGGAGGGCTTGACGAAGCCGCTGAGCACGTTGAAGAACGTCGTCTTGCCGGCCCCATTGGGGCCGATCAATCCGCAGGTGCCGCCGGGGAAGGTGACCGTCATGCTGTCGATCGGCGTCACGCCGCCGAAGCGCACCCTCAGCCCTTCGACCTCGATCACGGTGGCCTCGCGGTGTCGGCGACGCGTCCGAAGGCCCGCCTCCCGAGCTGAACGAGCAGGCGCCCGAGCCGTGCAACGTCCCTCGGGAACTGATCGACGAGGCCGGTGGGAGCGGTCAGCAGCACCTGCAGGATGCCGATCCCGAAGATGATCGTCAGCAGGTCGGGCGGCAGGCCCCAGTCGTTGAGCAGAGCGGGCAGCAGCTTGAACAGCACTCCCGCGACGGCCGCTCCCCAGAGGCTGTAGATGCCGCCCATCAGGCAGACGGCGAGCAGGCTGATGTTGTCCTGGGTCGGGAACTGGAGGTTGAAGAGGTGGCCGACGTCGCTGGCCAACAGCGCCCCCGCGACGCCGGTCATGAACGAGGCCAGAGCCAGCGCCCAGAGCTTGTAGACGGTCACGTTGATCCCGGCCGCGAGGGCAGCCGGCTCGCTCTGGCGGATCGCCGCCCAGGCCCGCCCCGGCCTCCCCCGCACATGCCAGAGCGCGAGCAGGAACATCAGCACCATCACGACCAACGTGTAGCGATAGAAGCCGGTCACGTTCTCGGCGATCGCTGGGCGTCGAGCCGATACGCCGCCGGCAGAGGACTCGGTGTGGCCGAGGAAGCCGCCGCCGCCGTTGGGAAAGTCGGTCGCCGCGATAACCACCGAGATCGCCGCCGCGAGCATCAGGGTGATCAACGCCAGGTCCAGGCCGCTGAGCCGCAGCGCGGGCAGCCCGATGATCGTCCCGATCACCATCGTGATCAACCCGGTCAGCAGCAGGACGGCCGGGAACGGCAGCGCGGTCGCGAACAGCAGCCGGGCGCCGACCCATCCGCCGACCGCAAGGAGGGCGATCTGACCCAGCGACACCAGGCCCACGCGACCCATCAACAGACCGAGGCCGAGCGCGACGATCGTGTAGATCGCGACCGTGGTGGAGACGTCGGTCCAGTAGTCGCTCAACATCCCGGGCAGCGCCAGCAGCGCGAAGGCGAGCAGGACGGCGACCACTACCGCCCGCGGGCGATCGCCTCCATCGAGACGCGGAAAGCGCCACACGGCCCGCGCGCGGCTTCCTAGGTCAGCCGCGTCCACCGGCGATCCCTGCCGCTCCCACGGAAATCACGCGGCGCCGCGACAGGACCAGAAGGGCGGCGATCGCGAGCACGAACGGCGTCATGCCGCGGTACTCAGTCAGCGACAGAATCGGTGTGAGAAGCGCGGTCACGAGCCCGACCGCGATCGCGGCCAGGAAGGTCACCACCAGCGATCGAAGGCGGGCGATCAACGCCGCGGCCAAAGACGAGATGACCAGGAAGGTCAGGGAGACCGCATCGAGGCCGACCAGGTTCGAGAGCAGCAACCCGGCGGTGCCCGCCAGCAGGCCGGAGACGAGCCACGCCTGCGCCTCGACGCGCCGCACCGGCACCCCGAGGGTGGCGGCGATCTCCCGGTCGTTGGCCAGCGCCCGCATCGCGGTCCCGAGTTTGGTGAAGCGTAAGAAGGCCGCGGTCCCGAAGGTGACCACGATTCCGAATCCGAATCCGATCACCTGCGTGTAGTTGACTGCCACGTCGGTGACCTGGAAGTGGTGCTCCGACGTCGGCAGGATCAGCGAGCGGGCCTGGTCGCTCCAGATCCACGACATCGCCCCGAGCAGGATCAACGTCAGTCCCAGCGTCGCTATCGCCTTGGTGAGTGGGTCGCGCCCGGCTAGCGGGGGCCCGAAGACGACGCCGTAGGCAAAGGTGACCACGCCCCCGAAGAGGACGCAAACGACGAAGGCCGGACCCTCGGCCCAGCCATGATGGTTGACCAATTCCCAGGCGATCAGAGCCCCCATCGCGCCGATCGCCCCGAAGGCGAGGTTGAGCACTCCGGTGGTCCGGTAGAGGACCACGATCCCCACTCCGGAGAGTGCATAGACCCCGCCCAGCGCCAAGCCGGTGACGATGAAGGGCTTGAACGTTTCCCAGGTGGGCAGCCCCAAGAAGGCGACGACCGTCGGCTGAAGTTCCTGCCAGATGGACATCGGCTTCTTGGGGCTATCTCTCCTTGACTACTTGCCGACCAGGCTCGGGTCCCCCGCCTCGATCTGACGGACCTTCGCGATGTCCGGGTCGACGGACGAGATGTTGAAGCAGCCTTCCTTGATCACCATGTGGCCGCTGGCAGGCGTCGTCGTCCAGTCGACGTTGTTCGGGATGTGCAGGGGCGCCTTGCCGTAGTACCAGGGCCGGCAGAGGATGTCGGTCTTGAAGTCCTTCACGTTGCTGACCGCATCGTTATAGGTCTTGACCGTGTACTGGCCGCCCTTGATGCTGAGCAGCGCCTGGGTCGAGATCCGTCCCATCAGGTATCCCATCTGGCTGAAGCTGCCCAACCCGCCGGTGACGTTTTGGCCGTACTTGTCCATCACCGCACGGTAGAGCGTGCTGTCGGGACCCTTGAAGTCGGTCACGTTGAGCTCCGCGTTGACGCCCAACTTGCCGTCCCATGACGATCCCAGCGCCTTGGCCAGGAAGTCGGTGTTGCACGGGGTCGAGCATCCCCAGGCCTTGACCTGGTCGGCGAGGCCCTGCTGCTCGGCGGCCTGGAGGATCTTCAGCGCCTCGGGAGGCGTGAAGTTCAGCACCACGGCGCCGTTCGAGCCGGCCGTCTGGACCAGCCTCAGCGCCACCGAGTTGGCATCCTGGATCGGCACGTTGTCGGTCGACTCCACGATCGGCACGTGGGCGGCGTCCGCGACCAGCTTCGGGCCCGCCGCGATGTAGCCGGTACCGGGCACGTTGGACTGATCGAAGGCGATCTTGTCGACCTTCTGACCGATCACGTACTGCGTCGCGCCGTCGGAGCTGTAGCGCGGTCCCATGTTGACCGGCGCGCTGTTCGGCGTCGACCAGCACTCAGGGGCAATTCCGGCATTGAGGACGTAGAAGCCCTTCTGCTCGTAATAGGAGTGGTTCACGGAGCACTCGATGAGGCTGAAGCCGCCGGTCATCCCGATCACCTTGTCCGACTCGACCAGCTTCTTGGCCAGCGAAGCGTCCTGGGCGGGATCGGTCTGCTCGGTCTCCATGTAGTACTTGATCGGGTGGCCGTTGATGCCGCCGTTGTCGTTGACGCACTTGAAGTAGGCGTTGGCCGCGTTCAGCCCGTCGGTGAAGTCGGTGCCCGGCTGCTTGGTCGCGATTCCGCCGAGCTTGATCGGCGTACCGGTGGCCTTCTTGCCGTTGCCGAGGCCGCACTTGATCGGACCGGTCTGCCCCACGCCGCCGGCGGTCGCGCTGCTACTGCTGTTGTTGTTGCTTGAGCCGCAGGCGGAAAGCACCAGGGCAAAGCCGGTCACCGCGGCGATAAGCATCAACAACGAACGGATCTTGCTCGAATCCAGCCGAATCTTCACCACTCCTCCTCTTCCGTCTCTCCAGTCAGACGCTGCGGCGCGATCCTAACCCATTTGCTGCATACAGGGCAAGCGAAAATTTATGCCCACCGGTCCGAGAATTGCGCGCCAAATGCGTGTACTCGGCTCGGCGCTGGCGCAGTTGCATACAATCGGCTCTGACCGTAGGCTCTCCTGAGCGTGCGCGGATGAGGAACACTTGAGCGCCAAGGCCGATCGCAACTCCCAGTCGACGCAGGCGCTTCTGCGACTGCGGGAACTGATCCTGAACGGTGAGTTTCCCGCCGGGAGCCGGATGTCCGAGTTGCCGCTGGTCGAGCGCCTCGGAGTCTCGAGGACCCCGCTGCGGCTGGCGCTCGCGAACCTCGAGCACGAGGGCCTGCTCGAGCAGCTTTCGGGGGGCGGCTACGCGGTGCGCGAGTTCACGAAGAAGGACATCGACGATGCGATCGAGGTGCGCGGTGTGCTCGAGGGCACAGCGGTGCGGTTGGCCGCCGAGCGAGGGGTCAATCGGCGCCAGCTCTCGGCCATGCAGGAGTGCATCGATCAGCTGGAAAAGGTTGTGCACCGGGCCGACTACGACTCCTTCGTCACCTACCTCGACCTCAACCTCCGCCTCCACGGGCTCTTCCTGCGGGCGGCGCGCAGCCCGGTGCTGGAGCGAACGCTCGAGGGGGTCGTCTCGCTCCCATTCGCCGGGCCGAGCGCCCTCGTGCTGGCGCAAGCGGAACTGCCGGAATCGCGGGAGATCCTGGTGGTCGCACAGAGCCACCACCGCGCCCTGGTGGAGGCGATCGAGAATCGGGAGGGCGCTCGAGCCGACGGCGTCGCGCGCGAGCACGCGCGGATCGCGAAGCGAAATCTCGACATCGTGCTGGCGAACCGTGACGTGCTCGATCGCGTGCCCGGAGCCTCGCTGATCAGATTGCCGGGGGCTCAGCGACCGCAAGCCGATGAGGCGCAGGCCAGCGCCGACGAGGCGCCGACAACCTGAAGCAAGCAAAGGAGGAGCTGCGAATGTCCGCTAATGGCTTTCACTGCGAGGTGGTTGGGAGCCTCCTGCGTCACGACGACCTCAAGCAGGCGATGGAGCGCGACGAGCGGGGCGAGATCGCGCAGGAGGAGCTCAACGAGCTGCAGGAGGAGGAGGGCAAGCGGAACATCGCCCTCCAGGAGGCGTGCGGGATCGAGGTGCTCACCGATGGCGAGGTGCGGCGCAGGTTCTGGTTCGACCCGCTGACCGCGAGCCTCTCCGGCTACAACCCCGAAGTCCCCGCCCCGGTGATGTTCCACGGGTCCGAGGAGGTGCCCTCCGGCCCGCCGCCGAAGCTGCCCGCGGTCACCGAGAAGCTCGGGGTCCGCAAGAACCTGCCGCTGCAGGAGTACGAGTTCGTGACCGCCAACAGCGACCGGCCGGCGAAGGCGACGCTCGCCGGCATGACCTACGCCAGCGTCCTCTGGGTGCCCGGCTACTCGGACAAGGTCTATCCCGACCGCGAGGCTTATATGGACGAGGTGATCGAGCTGATGAAGCAGATCGTCGGCGAGACCGTCGAGGCGGGATGCGAGTACTTCCAGCTCGACTCCCCGCGCTACACGCACCTCGTCAGCGAGGAAGGGCAGGAGAACCTGCGCAACCTCGGGCTCGACACCGAGACCTGGCTCGGGCAGATGATCGAGCGCGACAACCAGCTGATCGAGGCCTTCCCCGGCGTCACCTGGGCGGTGCACCTGTGCCGCGGAAACCACCGCTCGATGTGGTCGGTGGAGGGCGGCTACGACGCGATCGCCGAGCAGCTCTTCAACGACCTCGCCTGCGACCGGATCTTCGCCGAATACGACTCTCCGCGGGCGGGCAACTTCGAGCCGCTGCGCTTCGTGCCGGAGGACAAGTCCGTCGTCCTCGGCCTGATCACGACCAAGGAGCCCGAGCTGGAGGACGCCGAGCAGCTCAAGAGCCGCATCGAGGAGGCATCCGAGTACGTCCCGCTCGAGCGCCTCGGGCTGAGCCCGCAGTGCGGCTTCGCCTCGACCCTGCCGGGCAACCTGGTGACCTTCGACGATCAGCGCGCCAAGCTCGAGTTGCTCGGAGAGGTGGCGCACGAGGTCTGGGGCTGACCCGGGTAGCCGTCCTCGGGCTCGGCGAGGCCGGCGCGGCGATTGCGCTCGACCTCGCCGCCGCCGGCGTGGGGGTGCGCGGCTACGACCCGAAGACGAGCGATGACCTCGACGGCGTGAAGAAAACGGCGTCGCCGGACGAGGCGGCGCGAGGTTCCGATGCAGTGCTGAGCATCAACTCGGGCGAGGCGGCAGCGAGCGCCGCGGCCTCCGTAGCCGCGGCGCTCGCCGGAGGAGTCCTCTTCGCGGATCTCAATACCGCGGCGCCCGGCGTAAAGAGGGAGGTGGCCGAGCTCGTTGCGGCGGCGGGTGGCAGCTTCGTCGACGTGGCGTTGATGGGGCCGGTGCCGCGGCGCGGCCTGCAGACCCCGGCGCTCGCATCCGGCCCCGGGGCCGCACGATTCGCCGAGCTGCTCGGCGACCTGGGAATGCCGGTCACAGTCGTGGGCGCCGAGCCCGGCGAGGCGGCGGCGCGGAAGCTGGCGCGAAGCGTCTTCGCCAAAGGGCTCGCGGCCTCGGTCGGGGAGGCGCTCGCCGCCGCGCAGCGCCTAGGCTGCGAGGAATGGCTCTACGGGGAGATCGAGCGCACCCTGACCGAGGCCGACGAACAGCTTCTGCGACGCCTTGTCGACGGAAGCCGGCGCCACGCGGCGCGGCGCGGCGAGGAGATGGCGGCGGCCGTGGCGATGCTCGATGAGCTGCAGGTGCCAGCGAGAATCGCCGCCGCCACGGAGCAGTGGCTGCGCTCGCTGGCCGGCGACGGTGGCGGCGAACGATGAGTGAGCCCTCCCGGGAGTCGCGCGAGCTGGTGCGGGGCGCATTCGACCTCCACGTGCACATCTCCCCGGACGTGGTCGAGCGCCGCATCGACGACCTCGGCCTGGCCCACCGGTTCGAAGAGGTGGGGCTGCGCGGCTTCGTGCTCAAGTCGCACTACGGGTCGACCGCCGAGCGCGCCGCCGTCGTCAGCGCCGCCGTGCCCGGGATCACGGCGATGGGGGCATTGGCGCTGAACCGCGCGGTCGGCGGCATCAACCCGCTCGCCGTCGACATCGCCGGGCGCGAGGGCGCGCGAATCGTTTGGATGCCGACCGTCGACTCACCCAACGAGACCGCCGGCCGCCGCGCCCCGCGGCCGGGAGACAAGGTCCCGGTCTGGGCGGCGCTTCAGCACGAGCTTCGAGAGCACGGAATCGAGGTCGAGCCGGTGGCGGCGGTCGACGATGACGGCGAGGTCCTGCCGGCGACTCGCGCCGTGCTCGCCACCGTCGCCCGCTATGGCATGGTCCTCGCGACCGGCCATCTCGACGCTGGCGCGACCTTCGCGGTCGTCGATGCGGCGCGGGAGGCGGGGGTCGCGGAGATCGTCGTCACCCACCCCGACTATCCGGCCCAGGCGATCTCGATCGAGCAGCAGGTCGAGCTGGCCGATCGCGGGGCGCTGATCGAGCGCTGCTTCACCACCCCTCACACTGGCAAGTGCTCCTGGGAGCAGTGGATCGAGGGCGTGCGCGCGGTCGGGCCGGAGCGCACGCTGCTCTCGACCGACCTCGGTCAGGTGGCCAACCCGCCGGTCGAGGACGGGATGGCGCTGATGGCGGAGCGCCTCCTGGGCGCTGGGTTCGGCGAGGACGAGGTGCGGACGATGGCGGTTGACAACAGCGCCAGGCTGGCGAAAGCCGGTGCCGAGGTGCGATGAGCCGCCACCTTCTTGCGATCGGCGCCCACGCCGCCGACTTCGTCTGGCGCTCAGGCGGGGCGCTCGCCGTCGCCGCCGAGCTTGGTGGGCGAGCGAGCGTCATAGCCCTCTCCTATGGAGAGCAGGGCGAATCGGGAGAGCTCTGGAAGCAGGAGGGCCAGACGATCGAAAACGTGAAGAAGATCAGGCATGAGGAAGCAGAGCGCGCGGCGGCGGCGCTCGGGGCGGAGTTCCGCTGCCTCGACCTCGGCGACTACCCGCTCGAAGTGGAGGCCGAGGCACTGACCAGGCTGGTCGACGCGATCCGCGAGCTGGCGCCCGACGCGATCGTCACCCACACCGGCCGCGACCCGTTCAACCCCGACCATCCGGTGGCCTTCCGGGCGGTCGAGCGAGCCCGCGCGCTTGCCGCCGGCGCCGGGGTGAAGAGCGCCTTTGAGACCGTGGCACCGCCGGAGCTCTTCCTCTTCGAGCCGCACCAGCCCGAGCTCTGCGACTTCACTCCCACGACCTTCGTCGACATCACCGCCGTGATCGAGCGCAAGCGCGCCGCGATGGCGGAGATGAAGTCGCAGAAGTACCTGCAGACCTACTACGACCAGCGCGCCGAGCAGCGCGGCAACCACGCCCGGCGGGCGAGCGGCAACCAGGAGATCCGCTACGCCGAGGCCTTCCAGCGGGTGATCCCGCAGGCGGTGGCTGAACTGTGAGTGCATACGACGAGCTCGCCCGCCTTGGCTCGGCGACCGTCTACGAGGCCGGCGGCCGCCAGGGACTGGTCGACGTCGACCTGATCCAGGTGCTGCCCGGCTCGCGGGCCGCCGGCCCGGCCCGCAGCGTCCGCTGCGGCCAGGCGGACAACCTGATGGTGCACGCGGTGATGGCGGAGGCGCAGCCGGGGGAGGTGCTGGTGCTGACGATGCCTGAGCCCGAGCCGGTGGCCCTCGTGGGCGAGCTGCTCGCGACCCAGGCGAAGCAACGCGGGGTTGCGGCGATCCTCGTCGACGCGGCGGTGCGCGATACCGAGGAGCTGCGGGAGCTGGGGCTGCCGATCTGGGCGCGTTGGGTTCGCGTGCGCGGGGCGGACAAGTCGGCGGTCGGAGCGATCGGCGACCCGGTCGAGGTCGGCGGGGCCCGGATCTCGCTCGGGGACGCGGTGGTGCTCGACGCCGACGGTGCCGCGGTCGTCGAGGCGGCCGGGGTCGAGGACGTGCTGTCAGCGGCGCGCGAGCGCGCCGAGCGCGAGCGGGCCAAGCGCCAGAAGCTCGAGGGCGGCGCCCTCTCCTACGACCTCGACGGGCTGCGCGAGATCGTCGAGGGCGGCTGATGGTGGAACCGATCCGCGACCTTGCCCACATCGGTCACGCGGAGCTGCTCACCCCAAAGGCCGAGGAGAGCCGGCGCTTCTTCATCGACGTCCTCGGTATGGAGCAGGAGGCAAGCGAAGGGCAGTCGGTCTTCCTGCGCGGCTTCGGCGACTACCAGCGTTACAGCCTCAAGCTCAGCGAGTCAGAGCAGGCCGGCCTCGGGCACATGGCGTTCAGGGCTTGGAGCACGGAGGCGCTCGAGCAGCGCGTCGCGGCGATCGAGGCTTCGGGACTGGGCGTCGGGTGGATCGACGGCGACCTCGGCCACGGGCCGGCCTACCGGTTCACCGACCCCGACGGCCACCCGATGGAGGTCTATTTCGAGACCGAGAAATACGAGCCGCCGGAGGCTCTGCGGCCGGCGCTGCGCAACCAGCCGCAGCGCTACCTGGGCCGCGGCGCGGCGGTGAAGCGGCTGGACCACGTGAACCTGCTGGCCGAGGACGTGCTGCCGAGCCGCCGCTTCGCCGAGGAGGTGCTCGGGATGCGGCTCTACGAGCGAATCGAGCTCGACGACGGCACCGAGTCAGGCGCCTGGCTCAGCCTCACGATCGCCGCCCACGAGCTGATCTACGTCGCCGACGCCCACCGGGCCCGCGGGCGGCTGCACCATCTCGCCTTCTGGGTCGACACTCGCGAAGAGGTTCTGCGGGCCGCCGACCTGTTCCTGGACTCGGATCTGGTCGAGATCGAGTTCGCCCCATCCAAGCACGCGATCGCCCAGGGCTTCTTCCTCTACGGCATCGAGCCGGGCGGCAACCGCATCGAGGTCACGACCGGCGGCTACCTGATGTACGACCCCGACCCCGAGCCGGTGGTCTGGACCGAGGCGGAACGGGCCCGAGGCCAGGCCTGGGGCGTCGAGACCGTCGCCAGCTTTCACACCTACGGGACGCCGGCGGAGTAAATGCCGCGACACACGGTGTCGCGGCACATGCATGTCAGGCGGCGAAGCCGCCGCAAGTGATTCCCTGATCGCCCAGGGCGCTTCGTTGACGCCAGCGACGCCTAGAAGACCACGGTCCGGTCGCCGTCGACCAGCGCGCGGTCCTCGAGGTGAAGCCGGACGGCGCGGGCCAGCACATTGCGCTCGATGTCCTCGCCGACGCGTGTCAGGTCCTCTACCGTGTCGCGGTGCGTGACCCGCTCCACGTCCTGGGCGATGATCGGGCCCCCGTCCAGCTCCTCGGTCACGTAATGCGCCGTGGCGCCGATCACCTTCACTCCCCGCCGGTGGGCCTGGTGGTACGGCTTCTCGCCGACGAAGGCGGGAAGGAACGAGTGGTGGATGTTGATCAGGGGAGCCCCGAGCCGGTCGAGGAAATCCCCCGATAGCACCTGCATGTAACGGGCGAGGACCACGAGGTCGACCTTGCCGGCGAGCAGCTCGAGCAGGCGCTCCTCCGCCTGCGCCCTGCCGTCGGGCGGCATGGGGACGTGGTGGTAGGCGACGTCGAAGGAACGCACGTCGTCCTCGAGATCGGGGTGATTGGAGGCCACCAGCACCACGTCTGCCTCGAGCTCGCCGCGCCGCCAGCGCCACAGGAGGTCAAGCAGGCAGTGGTCGTAGCGTGAGGCGAGGATCGCCATCCGCTTGCGCTCTCCGGGATGGGAGATGCGCCAGCGCATGTCGAAGCGCTCGGCGACGTGGAGGCGGAAGGCGGCCTCCAGGTCCTTGCCTTCGAGATCGAGCGCCTCGGTCGAGAACTCCATGCGCATGAAGAAGTGCCCCCCGTCTGGATCTGTTGAGTGCTGATCGGAGGAGACGATGTTGGCGCCGTGCTCGAAGAGGAAGCTCGACGCGGCGGCGACGATTCCCGGCTGATCGGGGCAGGAGATCAGCAGGCGCGCCGTGCCGCCCGCTGGCCCCTGGCCGGCGCGATCAGCCACCGCTTGCTCCATGTTGTATACAGCTATCTCGCTCACCAGGCCTGAAATGCTTCTTATCACTGCCTGAACCCGAGCTAATATTGTATACAGGGACGGGTATTGTATACAGGAGCTCCCATGCTGAGTGAACGTCATTTGCCATGAGCGCGCCCTCCCAGCCTAGAGGGTACGACCAGTCGCGGTTCGAGGTCCTCCCCCTTGGGCATAGCGAGGAGGAAGCGGGGCAGCTTCCTCAGCCCGCAAGGTTGACCGTCACCTGCTCCCCGAAGCACGGACCCGATTGGAGCGTCGATGTTGCCCAGCGCCTGCGAGGCCTGGGCCACGCGGTGACCATGCACCTGGCGGCGCGAATGGTCCGCGATCCTGCCCACCTGGACGAGCTGCTGGCCAAGATGGGGCTGACGGGAGTGGACGACGTCTTTCTGATCGGCGGCGATGCCACCCCTCCACACGGCCGCTATTCGTCTGCTCTGGACCTGCTGCCGGCCATCGATGAGCATCCGCAGCGACCGCGCAAGGTTGGGATCGCCGGCTATCCCGAGGGCCATCCGCTGATCGATCCCAGACGGCTCGCGGAGGCGTTGGAGCAGAAGAGTGGCCTGGCGGACTACATCACCACCCAACTCTGCTTCGACCCAAGAGCGGTGCTCGATTGGGTCGAGGCTACGCGCGAGCGCGGGGTGACCCTGCCGGTGCTGCTCGGCGTGCCCGGTGTCGTGGATCGCGGGCGCCTGCTGAAGATCTCGATGCGGATCGGCGTCGGCCCTTCGCGCGCCTTCCTGCGCAAGCAGCGGGGGCTTCGCCACCTGCTGACCCACCCGACGGCCACGGCCAACCGGGTCCACGACGCCCTCGCACCCCGGGTCGGCGATCCCGAGTACAACATCATTGGGTTCCACTACTACACCTTCAACCAGCTCGTGGACACATGGACGTGGGAGCGCCAGAAGCATGGCCGCCCGGCACTGGTTGCAAACCGCTGAATGCCCGCGACCTGCCTTAAGGAGGCGATTGCGAGATGAGTGACCGAAGCTTCGAAGACAAACTGCAAGCGGTCGGTGATCCGATCGACATGACGCGCAATTCGCAGCTAGGGCCGTACGTCTATCCGATGGTTGCCGCCGAATTCTCGAATTGGCGCGACGAGCAGGTTGCGTGGCGGGAGACCTGTGCCCTGTTCGACCAGTCTCACCACATGACCGACCTGACCATCGAGGGCCCCGACGTCATCAAGCTGCTCTCCGCTCTGGGTGTGAACAGCTTCGCGAAGTTCGAGGTCAACAAGGCGAAGCAATTCGTCGCCTGCAACCCCGATGGATACGTGATCGGCGACGGAATCCTCTTCTATCTGGACCAGAACAAGGTCAGGCTCGTCGGCCGCCCCTCCGCCCATAACTGGGTCCAGTACCACGCGGAGGCGGATGGCTACGACGTGGAGCTGAAAAGAGACGAGCGGACCGCCGCGAATCCGTCCGGGCGGCGCGAGCTCTACCGCTACCAGGTCCAGGGCCCGACCGCGCTCGAGGTTCTGGAGAAGGCCACCGGGGGCGCCCTGCCGGAGATCAAGTTCTTCAACCTCGGTGAAATCAGCATCGCAGGACGAACCGTGCGGGCCTTCCATCACGGCATGTCCGGCGCTCCGGGGTTGGAGCTGTTCGGCCCCTGGGAGGAGGGTGAAGAAATCAAGGCCGCTATCGTCGAGGCCGGCGAGGATCTCGGCCTCGTGCAGGTCGGCTCCAGGGTCTACGCGACCAACACGCTCGAATCCGGGTGGATTCCAAGCCCGCTGCCCGCCGTCTTCACCGGTGACGAGATGAAGGCCTACAGGCAGTGGCTACCGGCGGAAGGCTATGAGGGAACCGGGTCGCTCGGGGGCAGCTTCTACGCGGATGACATCGAGGCCTACTACCTGACGCCGCACGACCTCGGCTATTGGCCGATGGTCAAGTTCGACCATGACTTCGTCGGCCGAGAGGCGCTGGAGCGGATAGGCGAGGAGCCGAAGCGCAAGAAGGTGACCCTGGCCTGGAACGGCGGGGACGTCGCCCATGCGATCGGGACCCTGTTCGAGAAGGGAGACGCCGTCAAGTACATCGATCTCCCGCTGTCCAACTACTCGACCTGGCCCTACGACAAGGTGCTTGCGGGCGACGCCGTCGTCGGCCTGTCGACGTTCTCCGGCTACAGCTACAACGAGCGCTCGATGCTCTCGCTGGCGATGGTCGACGTCGACGTGGAGATCGGGGCCGAGGTCACCCTCGTCTGGGGCGAGGAAGGGGGCGGCTCCGCGAAGCCGGTGGTCGAGCGCCACAGGCAGGCGGAGATCCGCGCGATCGTCAGCCCGTGCCCCTACTCCGAAGTCGCCCGAACCACATACGCCGAGGGTTGGCGGACCAAAGCCGGAGTCAGCTGAACGGTCTCAGCTGCCGGCGTCGAGGGCGGCTGAGCCCTCCGAGACGCTCATCACCACCTCGCGCAGCGCCGCGACGTGCTCGGGAGTGACGCCGCAGCAACCGCCGACGATGCGGGCTCCCGCGGCGACCCAGGACTCGGCCAGCCGCGCATACTCGCGCGGCCCGATGTCGCTGTCGAACTCCCAGTGCGAACCGGCGCTGTGCCCGAGGTTCGGATAGCAGCCGATCGGCAGCGGGCTCCGCTCGCGAAGCCATCGCATGGTCTCGTCCAGGTGCTCGGTGGGAACGCAATTGACCAGGACCGCGCCCACCCCAAGCCCCTGCATCTGTTCCAGCGCCTGTCCGAAGGCAGTCGAATCAGCGTCCGGCACGACCTGGCCGTCGACGGTGGACATCCCCTCCTTGCGGCGGCGAAAGGACACCCACACCGGCAACCCGGTGTCGCAGACCATCTCGATCGTCCGCAGCCCGGCCTCGTCTGGAATCGTCTCCAGGGTCTCGAGGATCACCAGGTCCGGCGCCTCCTCGGTCCACATCCAGGAGAGCAGCTCGAGCCGGCCCGAGGCACGCTCGTCGATGAGGCTGGAGTTGATGCAGAACGCGGCTGAGCACTCGGCCTCGCGCCCGGCCTCGGCGATCGCTCGCCGGGCGAGGCGGACGCCGAGACGCGCCGCATCCAGCCACAGCGGCGTGCGGCTGACCAGGGCCGACTCCTCCGCCGACTCCTCCGCAGCTTCCAGGACCGACCAGGTATTGGTGGAGATGACGTCGCAACCGCTCGCCACGTAGCGCCGGTGTACCTCGAGCACCTCCATCGGACCGCGGAACAGCGCCCAGGTTCCCCAGGGCTCGCGGCGCTGCGACCGATCCTCCGAGCGAACCCGTTGAAGCTCGGTGGCGATTCCTCCGTCGAGCAGCACGCAACCACCGCCCTCGAGCAGCGCGTCGAGTCGGCCGTAGGCCGGCGAGACCGGCAGTTGACCGAGATAGTGCCCCCCGCTCACGGGTTGCGTGCTCCGATGCCCGCTTGGCTTCGCTTTGTATACAACGGTTCCCAGCCTTGGCCTGAAGCTATGGGTGTGCGGTCTTGGGTCGGTTGGACCCGTTCGCATGCGTTGTATACAGCCTTGCGATCTTGCATGCAACCCAAGCCTGGCGATACGGTGTGCCTGTGAAGGCCGCGCGGGCGCTGGTCGAGCTGTTGCGCAGCGAGGGCGTCGAGTACGTCTTCGGCAATCCCGGTACCACCGAGCTGCCCTTCATGGACGCGCTCGCGGAGGCGCCGGACATGCCCTACATGCTTGCCCTGCACGAGTCGGCCGCGGTGGCGATGGCCGACGGCTACGCTCGGGCCACCGGCCGTACCTCGTTCGTGAACCTGCACATCGCCGCCGGGCTGGCCAACGGGCTGAGCATGGTTCTCAACGCGCGCCGCGCCCGCACGCCGATCGTCGTCACCGCCGGCCAGCAGGATCGCCGCCACCTGATCGAGGACCCGATGCTGAGCGGCGACCTGGTGGCGATCGCCCACGGCGCCTTCAAGGACGCCGTCGAGGTGACCGGCGTTGATGACCTGCCGGTGCTGATGCGGCGCGCCTTCCTGCGCGCCACCGCGCCACCGGAGGGGCCGGTGTTCGTCTCGATCCCGGTCGACGTGCTGGAGGAGGAGCTCGAGGGGCCGCCTCCGCCGCGCTCCGAGGTCGAGCGGCTGGGGGCGGCGCAGGGAGTCGAGCGGGTGGCCGACGCGCTGCTCGGCGCCGGTGCTCCGGCGATCGTCGCCGGCGACGGCGTGGCGCGGGACGGTGCGATGCGGGAGCTGGTGCAGGTCGCGGAGGCGCTGGGGGCGACCGTCCACCACGAGCCGATGTACGACGCCGCCGACTTCCCGGCCACCCATCCGCTGTCGGCCGGGATGATGCCGCCCGTAAACGCCGAGATCCGCCGCCGGCTGCAGGGGCACGACGTGATCTTCCTGGTCGGAAGCCACGCCTTCTCGGCCCACTACTACACGCCCGTGCGGGCGATTCCCGAGTCTGCGACCGTGCTGCAGCTCGATTCCGACCCCGGCGAGCTGGGCCGCAACTATCCGGTCGCGATCGGGCTGCACGGTGGCGTCCGGGTGACGCTAGCCGAGCTCGCCTCGCTGCTCGACGGGCGCTGCCCCGCGGCGCCGGAGCGGCTGGCGGCGGCGCGGGAGCACCGCGAGCGAGAGGGGTCGAACTCCCAGCTGGGCGGGTCGGCCGACGCCGCCGCGGTCGCCGAGGCGCTGACCGGGGCGCTTCCCGAGGACACGATCCTGATCGAGGAGGGGATCACCACCGGGCTTCACGTGCGCCGCGCCTTCGCCGCCGATCGGCCGGGCTCGTTCCATCACAGCGTCGGCGGCGCGCTGGGCTGGGGGATCGGGGCTGGCATCGGCGTCAAGCTGGCGCGGCCCGAGGTCCCGGTTGTCGCGGCGGTCGGGGACGGCTGCGCGATGTTCGGGATCCAGGGGCTCTGGTCGGCGGCCCGATACGAGGCGCCGGTCGTCTTCGTGATCCTCAACAACCGCGAGTACCGGGCCTGCAAGCAGGGCATGGATCACGTCCTCGAGGGGGAGCCGGCCGATCGCTTCGTCGGCATGGACCTGGCTCCGCCGGCGATCGACTTCGTCGGCCTGGCCGCGGCGCTGGGGGTGCGCGGGCGCCGCGCCGAAGGCCCGCAGGCGGTCGCCGGCGAGGTCGCCGACGCGCTGACCTCCGGCGCGCCGGCGCTGATCGAGGTACCGATCGCGGGCTTCGAGGAGAAGGCGGCCAGCAATGAGTCCGAGAAGGTAACCCATGTCCCCTGAGGTCCTCGACGAGGACAGAAGGAGGGTCCTGGAGGCGCTCTGCCACACGATCGTTCCTGGGTCGGCGCGGGTATGGCCGACCGTCTACATCGACGCGCTCCTGGCCCACATGCCGGAGCCCGCCCGCGAGGCGACGCTGGCCGCGATCGATTCGCTCGCCGACGTCGCGGACGGTGGTGCCGAGGCGCTGCGCGCCCGCGCCGCCACGCCCGAGTTCATGATCGTCCGGGCGCTCGCGGTCGAGGCCTTTTACAGCGACTTCGTCGCCCCCGGCGCCCAGGGGCCCGGCGCCTGGGAGGAGATCGACTTCAACTCGCCCCTGGCGACCCGGCTCGACAAGGACTGGTCGTATCTGGGGGTGGGGGCTTGAACGAGCGGGAGCGCTTCGACGTCGCGGTGGTCGGCTCGGGCGCCGGCGGCGGGGTGATCGCGGGCGAGCTGGCACAGCGGGGTCGCAGCGTGGTGCTGCTGGAGGCGGGCCCGCACCGCACCGCCGCCGACTTCACCCGCTGGGAGGCCGAGGCTACGCACAACATCTGGTGGCCCTTCCGCCAGGCGCTGATCGACGGCGGCGCCGGCGGCGCGATCGGGATCATCTCCGGGCGCTGCGTCGGCGGCACGACGACGATCAACACCAAGGTGGCGCTGCGAGCCCACCAGCGCGACTTCGCCAAGTGGGAGGAGGCCGGGGGCCTGAAGTTCGGCCCCGACGACCTCGCCCCCCACTACGACCGCGTCGAGCGGGCACTCGGCGTCCGCGAGCGCAGCGACTGGCAGCGCTGCGTCCGCACCTTGGAGCCGGGCTTCCGCGCCCTCGGCGCCGAGCTGGAGCCGGTCCACTCCTACACCGACCACAACTGCATGCGCTGCGGGTCCTGCCTTCAGGGCTGTCCGACCAACGCCGGCAAGTCGACGATGACGACCTGGATCCACCCGGCCTGGGCCGAGGGCAAGCTCGACCTGCGGCCCGAGGCGCCGGTCGAGCGGGTGCTGACCGCGCAGCGAAACGGCGTCCTCGAGGCGACCGGCGTCGAGTACGTCGACGCCGCCGGGGGGCGGCACTCGATCGAGGCCGATGTCGTGGTCGTTGCCGGCGGGGCGCTGAACACGCCCCAGCTGCTGATCCGCTCCGGGGTCGACAACCCGCAGATCGGCCGCAACGTCGGCTGGCATCCGGTCCGCCTCGTCTACGGGCTCTTCGACGAGACCCAGGACGCGCACATGGTCTATCCGATCACCTCGCATTGCATGGAGCACCAGCACGACGAGGACGGTGGCTTCGTGATCGAGGCGTCGACGATCCAGGACCCGATCGGCTTCGCGATCACGCTCGAGGACGAGGACGGCCCGATGTGGGGCGAGCCCCTCGTGGAAGCGGCGCGCGCCTACCGCCGCTGGACCGGCGTGCTGGCGATGGCCAACGACGAGAACAACGGGACGGTCGTAGTCGAGGAGGGTGGCGGCGAGCGCTTCGACGCCCATTTCGAGCCCTCCGAGCAGAAGCGGATCGCCGACGGGCTCGACTTCAGCCGCCGCGTGCTCGAGGCCGCCGGCGCGACGCGGGTGCTGTGGAGCGGCCTCGCCAGCACCCACGTGCAGGGCTCCTGCCGGATGGGCAGCGACCCGGCGCGCTCGGTGGTCGACGGCCACGGCGAGTCGCACGAGGTGAGGCGGCTGTTCGTCGGCGACAGCTCGGTGATTCCGCGCACCCTCTCGGTCAACCCCTCGCTGACGATCATGGCGCTGGCCGACCGGCTCGCCCAGCATCTCGACGAGGACCCGCACGGTTACCTCGAGCCGCGGGGCGCGAAGACGACGGCGGTGGCCTCGTGAAGGCGGCGCTGCTGGCGGAATACGACCGGCCGCTGGAGCTGATCGAGCGCCCGGTCCCCGAGCCGCAGCGCCCCAACGAGGTCCTGGTCAAGGTCCTCGGCGCCGGCGTCTGCGCCACCGATCTGCACGCGATCGAAGGCCTGATGGAGCCGGCGGGGCTGACGCTCCCCGTCGTCCTCGGACACGAGAACGCCGGCCGGGTGGAGGCGACCGGCGACATGGTGTTGACCGTGCAACCCGGCGATGACGTGTTGATCTACCCGCCGCAGAGCTGCGGCCTCTGCGTTCCCTGCCGCCGGGCGCAGGACATGCACTGCGAGCGTCACCAGTTCGTCGGGCTGACGGTCGATGGCGGGTTTGCCGACTACCTGGTCGTGCCGGAGCGCTCGCTGGTCAAGCTGCCCGAGGGCCTCGATCCGGTTCAGATGGCGCCCCACGCCGACGCCGGCATCACCGCCTACCACGCGGTCAAGCAGCTGGCGCCGCTGGCACTGCCGGGCAGCACGGCGGTCGTGATCGGAGTCGGCGGGGTCGGTCACATCGCGATTCAGCTCTTGCGTGAGCTGGGCTCGGCGGACGTGGTCGCGATCGACCCGCAGGCCGGGCGCCAGCGCCTCGCAACCGAGCTCGGGGCCGACGACGCGATCGGCGTCGATGGCGCCCCCGACGCGGTGCGCGAGATCACCGACGGCGGCGGCGCCGACGTCGTGCTCGACTTCGTCGGCAACGACCAGACCCACGCCGACGGGATGGCGATGCTCGCCAAGCAGGGGACCTATTCGATGATCGGCTTCGGCGGCGTCCTGAGCGTCCCCTCGGTGGCGATGGTCAGCCAGGAGCAGACCGCGCGCGCCAGCCTGGTCGGCAGCTGGATCGACCTCTGGGAGGTGGTCCAGCTGCAGGCCCGCGGACGCATCACGCTGAAGACCGAGACCCATCCGCTGGAGGAGATCAACGAGGTCCTCGGCCGGCTGCGCGAGGGCGACATAGTTGGTCGCGCGGTGCTGCTGCCGGACGGCGGCGGATAGATGGCGCGGCTGGTACTGGTCCACGGCGCCTTCGCGGGGGCCTGGAAATGGGAGCGTCTCGTCGCGCCCCTGGAGGAGGCCGGTCACACCGTCGAGACGCTTGACCTTCCCGGGTCGGGCGAAGATCCGACCCCGATCGCGGAGGTGACGCTGGATGCCTACGTCGACCGAGTCGTCGCCCAGCTGGACGAGCGCCCCGAGCCCGCGGTGCTGGTGCCGAGCAGTATGGGCGGCGTCGTATCGACGCAGGCCGGCGCCCGCCACCCGGAGAAGGTGGCCGGAATCGTCTACATCGCCGCCTTCGTGCCACAGGACGGCCAGAGCCTGATCGACCTCACCAAGCTGCCCGAGGGCGCCGGCGACCAGATCCAGGCCAACATGGTGGTCGAGGGCGACCCGCCGGCGGCGACGATGCCCTACGAGGCATCCAAGAGCGCGGAGTACGGGGAAACCTCCGACGAGGACTTCGATTGGGCCTATCCGCAGCACTGTCACCAGGCGGCGGCGCCGTTCACGCAGCAGGTGCGGATACCCGACGGGGCACTCGACGCGATCCCGCGGGCCTACGTCCTCTGCACGCGCGATCGCTCGATCCCGCCCGCCCTGCAGCGGCGCATGGTTGCCGAGAACGCGATCGAGGACGTGATCGAGATCGAGACCGACCACTCGCCGATGCTCTCGCGGACGGCGGAACTGGCGGACGCCGTCGACAAGCTCGTCACCAGGATCGGTGGAGACCGGCAGGTGGTGCGATGAGCACCGCCCGCCCCACCGCCGGGCTGTTCGCTGATCCGCGTCCGATCGAGGCGCTGGGCGACCTATTCGCCAACATCTGGCAGATCTGCTGGGTGACGTCCGACTTCGACCGCGGGGTCGAGCTGCTGCGCGATCGTTTCGGGATCGAGAACTTCACCGAATTGCCGACCGAGGGGGCGACCTTCCTCAAGGGTGACGAGCCGGCGGATTGGAAGGTGCGGGTCGGGATGGGCGCCCGCGGCGGCACGATTGTGGAGATCATCGAGCCAGTCGCCGGTGAGGTCGACTTCTACCGCCGCGCCCTGCCCGAGGACGGCGCTTTCGGTCTGCGCCTTCATCATCTGGCGTCCTTCGTTCCCCTGGGCGACGACGTCTGGGAGTCGATCGGCAACCTGCTCGCCGCCCAGGGCAAGCGCTTCGACTACACGGTGCTGATCCCCGATCGGGTGCGGGCGGGCTACGTCGACATGACGGCGGAGCTCGGTCACTTCCTCGAGATCTGCCAGCTGCAGCCGGCCGACACCGAGTTCTTCAGCGGACTGATCGAGCAGAGCGCCTAGGTCGCCAGGTTCGTACGGAGCCAAACAGGCCCCCGGATAGGATCGACGCATGGCGGCGCGATCGGGCGCGCTCACGCTCGAGATGAAGCGCGTTCTTGACGCGGTTCCCTCGGTCGTGTTCGGGGCCTTCAGCGATTCGAGCGAGTTGGCTAAGTGGTGGGGGCCGGAGGGTTTCACCATCCCGAGTCTGGAGTTCGTCCCTCAGGTCGGAGAGACCTACCGCCTCGAGATGCAGCCTCCCGAAGGAGACCCCTTCTATCTCACGGGGGAGTTCCGCGAAGTCGACCCGCCTGTTCGCCTCGCCTTCACGTTCGTCTGGGAGGACCCCGATCCCGACGACGTCGAGAACCTGGTTGACCTCTCATTTCGGGACCTCGGCGAATCGACGGAGGTTGCCTTAACCCAGGGCCCGTTCGAGACCGAGCCGCGTCGTGCGCTTCACCGGGACGGTTGGACCGACAGCTTCGACAAGCTCGAGCGGTTGATCTCCGCGTAGGCATAGCCAACGCGAAGCAGGAGCACCGCGGGCCGAGAACTCCCGCCCCGTACCATCCCGCGCCCCGATGGCCCGCCGCGAAGACCTCAGAAACGTCGCGATCGTCGCCCACGTCGATCACGGCAAGACGACCCTGGTCGACGCGATGCTCTGGCAGTCGGGCGCCTTTCGCACGGGTCAGGACGTCGCCGAGCGGGTGATGGACTCGATGGACCTCGAGCGCGAGAAGGGAATAACGATCCTGGCCAAGAACACCGCCGTCCACCACGGCGAGGTCAAGATCAACATCATCGACACGCCCGGCCACGCCGATTTCGGCGGCGAGGTCGAGCGCGGCCTGACCATGGTCGATGGGGTGCTGCTGCTGGTCGACGCCTCCGAGGGCCCGCTGCCGCAGACCCGCTTCGTGCTGCGCAAGGCGCTCGAAGCGCGTCTGCCGGTGATCCTCGTCGTCAACAAGGTCGACCGGCCCGACGCACGGATCGCCGAGGTCGTCGACGAGGTCTACGAGCTCTTCCTCGACCTCGACGCCGACTCCGAGCAGATCGAGTTCCCGATCGTCTACACAAACGCCCGCGCCGGCTGGGCATCACTTAAGGAGGGCGAGGAGGGCAGCGATCTGGGGCCGCTGCTCGACCTGATGCTGAAGCGCATCCCGGCCCCCGAGTACGACCCCGAGCATCCGCTCCAGGCCCACGTCACCAACCTGGACGCCTCGCCCTATCTCGGGCGGATGGCGCTCTGCCGGGTCCGCAACGGGACGATTCGCGCCGGGGCGCCGATCGCCTGGTGCCGGGCTGACGGCTCGATCGAGTCGGCGACGGTCAGCGGTCTATACGTGACCGAGGCGCTGGAGCGGGTCGAGGCAGAGGAGGCTGGGCCAGGAGAGATCATCGCCGTCGCCGGGTTGCCCGAGGTGACGATCGGCGAGACGCTCGCCGATCCACAGGACCCACGGCCGCTGCCGGTGATCACGGTCGATGAGCCCTCGCTGTCGATCATCGTCGGCATCAACACCTCGCCCCTGGCCGGCCGCGACGGCGACAAGCTGACCGCCCGCCAGATCCGCGCCCGCCTCGACCAGGAGCTGGTCGGCAACGTCTCGGTCCGAGTGCTCGAGACCGAGCGCCCCGACGCCTGGGAGGTGCAGGGCCGCGGCGAGCTACAGCTGGTCGTGCTGCTGGAATTGATGCGCCGCGAGGGGTTCGAGCTGACCGCGAGCCAGCCGCGGGTGCTGACCCGCGAGATCGACGGCACCACCTGCGAGCCGGTCGAACGGCTGGCGATCGACGTCCCCGAGGAGTACGTCGGCGTCGTCACCCAGCTGCTGGCCCTGCGCAAGGGCAGCCTCGACCAGATGGTCAACCACTCGACCGGCTGGGTGCGCCTCGACTATCTGGTGCCGGCGCGTGGCCTGATCGGCTTTCGCACCGAGTTTCTGACCGAGACCCGAGGCACCGGCATCCTGCACCACGTCTTCGAGCGCTGGGAGCCGTGGGCGGGGGAGATGCGCACCCGCCCCACCGGTGCCCTGGTCGCGGACCGCGCTGGTGAGACGGCGAGCTTCGCTCTCTTCAACCTGCAGGAGCGGGGACCGCTCTTCGTCGGCCCTGGAGAGCGGGTCTACGAGGGAATGATCATCGGCGAGAACTCCCGCCCCGCCGACCTCGACGTCAACCCGATCAAAGAGAAGCACCAGACCAACGTCCGCGCCGCCAGCGCCGATTTGCTGTTGCGGCTGATCCCTGCGCGGCAGCTTTCGCTCGACCAGGCGCTGGAGTTCCTGCGCGAGGACGAGTGCGTGGAGATCACGCCGGAGACGGTGCGGTTGCGCAAGGCGGTGCTGGGAAAGACAGACCGGGTCAAGGACGCGAGGCGGGCTCGGGCGCGGGTCTGAACGTCGTGAAGCTGGCGGCTAGGAGCTTTCCGGCGCCAGCAGGTCGAGGTCGTGCATGCGGACATATCCGCACCATTTGCAGGACAGCAGGTAGACCTCGGTGCTGGGCTTGTCGACGAGCTGAACTTGCCCGCTGCTCACCCATTCACGACCGCCACACGCGGGACAGCGCATCGTCGCCTTCTTGACCCGAAGGGCCTCTTGCGGATCTAGCTCTTCACCGGCCAAGCGAGAGAGGCTAGCTGCTAGCGGCCATGGCAGCCGTGGGAGCGCTACGACGCGGTCGCGGCTGCCTGCCGCCGCGCCGCGTAGTCGACGAACGCCTCGATCGCCTTCGGGTCGGCGAGCGCGTCTCGGCTCGCCACCTTCTCGGCCGCCTCGCCGAGCAGGATGCGCTTCACCGGCAGCTCGAGCTTCTTCTGGGTCAGGGTGCGGGGGATCGTCGGCACGGCTTCCACGGTGTCGGGCACGTGGCGCGGCGACAGCGCGCCGCGCAGCGCGGCCGCGATCCGCTTCCGCAGCTCGTCGTCCAGCTCCACTCCCTCGGCGAGGCTGACGAACAGGATCAGCTCGCCCGGCCCGCCGCCGGGGTCCTCGAGGTGGACGACGAGGCTGTCGGTCACTTCGTCGAGGTCCTCGATCACGGCGTAGAACTCGCCGGTGCCGAGGCGCACGCCGCCGCGGTTCAGGGTCGCGTCGGAGCGGCCGCTGACCACGCAGCTGCCGCGCTCGCTGAACATGATCCAGTCGCCGAAGCGCCAGACACCGGGGAAGAAGTCGAAATAGGTGCTGCGGTAGCGCGAGCCGTCGGGATCGTTCCAGAACCCGGCCGGCATCGAGGGCATCGGCGACCGCAGCACCAATTCGCCGAGCTCGCCGACCACCGGCTCGCCGTTCTCGTCATAGGCGGCCGAGTCGACGGCGAGGCAGCGGCCGGCGATCTCACCGCGATAGACCGGCTGCATCGGCGACCCCTGCACGAGCCCGGTGCAGACGTCGGTGCCGCCGCTGCCGACGTTGAGCAGCACGTCGGCACCGAGCTGCTCATAGACCCAGTCGAAGCCCTCCGCGGGCAGCGGCGATCCGGCGGCTGCCAGCTGCCGGATGCTCGAGAGGTCGAGCTCGTGCAGGTCGACACCCGCCTTGCGACAGCCCATCAGCATCGCCGGCACGGCCCCCATCAGCGTCGGCCTCAGCTCCTCGGCGAGCCGCCACTGGGCGGAGAGGTCCGGGTACATCGGGTTGCCGTCCAGCATCACGACCGAGGCCCGCAGCAGCAGGGTCGAGACGAGGGCGTTCCACATCATCCAGGCCGTGGTCGTGAACCACATCAGCCGGTCGCCGGGCCCCAGGTCCCAGCTCAGGCCCTCGTTCTTGAGGTGCTCTACGAGGATGCCGCCGTGGCGGTGGACGATCGCCTTCGGCAAGCCTGTCGTCCCGGAGGAGAACAGCACGTAGAGCGGGTGGTCGAACGGCACCGGGTCGAACGCCAGCGGCCCCGACTCGGCAAGCACGTCCTCCCAATCGACCGCCTCGGGCAGCGCGTCCTGCTCGCCGCCGATGTAGGGGACGTGGACGACGTGCTCGAGCGTCGGTAGGGCGGCGCGGACCTCGGCCACCTCGGGGCGGCGATCGATCGGCTTCTCTCCATAGCGGTAGCCCGCGATCGCGAGCAGGACCTTCGGCTCCACGGTTGCGAAGCGGTCGACCACCGCCCGCGGGCCGAACTCGGGCGCGCAGCTGGACCACACGGCTCCGAGGCTGGCGGCCGCCAGAAAGGCGACAAGGGTCTCGGGGATGTTGGGCAGGTAGGCGACGACCCGGTCGCCTTGCCCGACCCCGAGGCGCTGGAGCCCGGCGCGCGCCGCCGCAACCTGTTCGCGCAGGTCGCCGAAGCTGAGCTCAAAGGGGTCGCGCGTCTGCGAGCGGGCGATGATCGCGACTCGGTCTGTGTCCTCGTCGGTGCCGAGCATGTGCTCGGCGTAGTTGAGGCGCGCCCCGGTGAACCACTCAGCTCCAGGCATCTCACGCGAGCCCAGCACCTGCTCGTACGGCGTCTGCGCCCGCACCTCGAAGAAGTCCCAGATCGAGCTCCAGAACCCCTCCAGGTCCGACACCGACCAGCGCCACAGCTCGTCGTAGTCGGCGAAGTCCTCGCCGCGGGAGTCGCGGACGAAGTCGAGGAAGCGGCCCAGCTGCGTCGTCTCCCGCACGTCCGCGGGCGGGGTCCACAGCACCTCTCCAACCTCGCTCATTCCGGTCGCAGAGGCTACCCGCAGCACGGCTCGCGTATTGTCGGTTTCTGTTTGGCCGCGACACAAAGTGTCGCGGCAGAGCCATGTCAGGCGGCGAAGCCGCCGCAATTGGATTTCGGAGGAGAGCGGTTGATGGCGACGACGACCCCCTTACCGGCCGGCGTCATCGAGGGAGCTGGGCTCCCGCAGGACGAAGTTGGGGCATGGACGGCGCTCGCACCGATCGGCGACGGTGGCTTCGACGAGCAATGGCGCGCAGCCGGCGAGTTCATGGTCCGCGGGGAGCGCCTTCTCGCCCGGCTGCCGGCCCGGCCGGATCGAAGCGACGGCGAGCGGCAGGCCGCGGGGGCGATCGCCGAGGCGCTGAACGAGGCGCGCGAGCGCTTCCTTCGCTCACATGCCGAGAACCTCTACGCGGCCCTCACCGACGACCTGACCCGGGAGCTGCGCGACGAGGAGCTGGTCTTCTCGGCGGCGGAGCGGTTTCCGGGCCTGACGCCGACCCGCGAGGCGATTGCGGCGGAGCTGGAGCGGCCGCTGGCCGAGAAGGAGGGCGTCGAGATCGCCCAGGGTCTGCTGCTGGGCCACGTCCTCTCCTCGCCACGCGCCGGTGCCCACCTGGTCCACACGATGCTGCGCCCGACGGGCGAGGCTCTGGAACGCCTCGAGGACTTCCGCGCCACCGGTGTCGCTGACTTCGGAACCGTCCACGTGACCCGTCGGGGTCGGGCCGGAATCCTCGAGATGCGCAATCCGCGCCACCTCAATGCCGAGGACGAGACGACCCTGGCGGCGACCGAGACCGGCGTCGACCTGATCCTGCTCGATCCCGAGATCGAGGTTGGGGTGCTGCGCGGCGGGGCGGTCGAGCACCCCAGCTATGACGGCGCCCGGATCCTCGGGTCGGGCCTCAACCTGACCCGGCTCTATCGCGGCTCGCTGCCGTATCGGTTCTTCCTCACCCGCGACCTCGGCTTCGTGAACAAGATCTACCGCGGGCTGACCGGGCCCGAGTTTCGCCCCGGCGAGCCCGAGGACACGACCGAGAAGCTCTGGATCGCGACGGCGGAGACTTATGCGATCGGCGGAGCCTGCCAGCTGCTTCACGTCGTCGACCACGTGATCGCGACCCGCGGCTGCCGCCTCTACCTGCCTGCCCGCAAGGAGGGGATCATCCCCGGCGCTTCCAACCTGCGACTCCCGCGCTTCGTCGGCGACCGGCTGGCACGGCAGGCGATCATCTCCGGGCTCGAGTTCAAGGCGGGGACGCCGCCCGCGGAGCTGATCTGCGACGAGGTCGTCGAGGCGGGGGAGGTGGACGCGGCGATCGAGGCCCGCATCGAAACCTTGACCAGCTCCGGTCTCGTCAACGCGGCGGCCAACCGCCGCGCCTTGCGCGTCGGCCAGGAGCCGCTGGACCGCTTCCGCGAGTACATGGCGACCTATGCGATCGAGCAGGCGTACTGCTACCTGAGCCCGGCCCTGGTCCGCAACCTCGAGGAGAACTGGAATGCCCACCAGCGCGCTCTCTGAGGCGGCGATCCGCGATCCGATCGAGAGGGCGTCGCGCGACGAGCTGCGGGCGGTTCAGTTCGCGCGCCTGCGGGCAACGGTTGCGCGGGTCCTGGAGGGGCAGCCGCCCGGCGCCGCGCGTCTCGCCGAGGCCGGCATCGATTCCCCGGAGGAAGTCCGATCGCGCGACGATCTCGCGCGGATCCCGTTCAGCGGCAAGGCCGAGCTGCGCGAGCACTATCCGTTCGGCCTGCTCGCGGTCCCACGCGAGCAGATCGTCCGCGTCCATGCCTCCAGCGGGACCCACGGCAAGCCGACCGTCGTCGCCTACACCCGCGCCGACCTCGACAACTGGGCCGAGCTGATGGCCCGCTGCATGACGATGGCCGGCGTCCGCCCGGGGATGGTCGTCCACAACGCCAACGGCTATGGGCTGTTCACCGGCGGGCTGGGGTTCCACGACGGCGCGGAGAGAATCGGCGCAACCGTGGTCCCGGTCTCGGGCGGCCGCACGGCCCGCCAGGCGATGCTGCTGGAGGACCTCGGCGGCCAGGTCCTGGTCTCGACGCCCTCCTACGCGCTTGTCATCGCCCAGGCGATCCGCGACGCCGGTATCGATCCTCTCCAGCAGGCCCTCGAGATCGGCCTCTTCGGCGGCGAGCCGTGGACCGAGGGGATGCGGGAGCAGATCGAGCGCGAGCTGGGGCTGACCGCGATCAACAACTACGGCCTCTCGGAGATGTGCGGGCCCGGGGTTGCTGCCGAGTGCCCGGCCCAGGACGGATTGCACGTTCAGGAGGACCACTTCCTGGTCGAGGTCCTCGACCCGCGGAGCGGCGAACCGCTTCCGGACGGGGAGGCGGGGGAGCTCGTCTTCACGAGCCTCACGAAGGAGGCGCTGCCGCTGATCCGCTACCGGACCGGCGACATCGGATCGCTGACGGCGGAGCCCTGCGCCTGTGGGCGCACGTTGGCTCGCCTGCGCGACCTGCGGGGTCGGCTCGACGACATGCTGATCATCCGCGGCGTAAACCTGTTTCCGTCCCAGATCGAGCATCTGCTGCTGAGCGTCGAGGACGTCGCACCCCACTACCAGCTGATCGTCGAGCGCCCCGGCCATGTGGACGAGCTGACGGTCCACTGCGAGCCGGCCGGCGAAGGCGTTGACCGTGCGGCCCTCGGCGAGCGCCTCGAGGGCCTGATGCGGGACCACACCGGAATCAGGATCGCCGTCGAGGTGGTCGAGCCGGAGACCGTCCCGCGCAGCGAGGGTAAGGCGGTTCGGGTGGTCGACCGCCGCTCACCCCCCTGACGCTGTCGCTTTC
>CAVUES010000011.1:0-52120 GCA_963740555.1 uncultured Solirubrobacterales bacterium | reverse complement strand
AGTCGAAGCTCTATCTCGGCAACCTTGACGCCGAGCGAGACTGGGGGTATGCGCCCGAGTACACCGACGCGATGTGGCGGATGTTGCAGGCCGACGAGCCCGACGACTTCGTGATCGCCACCGGAGAATCTCACTCGGTGCGCGAGTTCGTCGAAACCGCGTTCGCGATGCTCGACCTCGACTGGCGAGCACGTTGAGATCGACCCGCGCTACTTCCGCCCGACCGAGGTCGACGCACTGCGCGGAGACGCGAGCAAGGCGGTCGAGAGTCTCGGCTGGAAGCCTGGGACGAGCTTCAAGGAGCTGGTCCGGATCATGGTCGAGGCAGACCTGAAGCTGCTGGACGACGAGCTCGCCGGGCGAACGGTGAGGGCGGATTGAGCGACGCACCGAGCAACGGGGCTTGGAGCGGTCGGCCGGTCGTGGTCACGGGAGGCGCCGGCTTCCTCGGCACCGCTGTCGTCAGGCGCCTCGAGGAGGCGGGGGCCGAGGTGCGGGTGATCCGCTCATCCGAGCACGACCTCCGAGACTCTGCGGCGACCCGCGAGGCGGTCGATGGGCGCAGAGGTCGTGTTCCATCTCGCCGCCCGGGTCGGGGGAATCGGATTCAACCGCCGAAATCCCGGGCCGCTTACCTACGACAACCTCGAGATGGGCTCGAACGTCTTCGAGCAGTCGCGCCTCGCGGGGTGCGCAAGCTCGTCTGCGCCGCTCGGTCTGCGCCTACCCGCTCCACACCCCGGTCCCCTTCCAAGAGGACGAGATCTGGAACGGCTACCCGGAGCCCTCCAACGCGCCTTACGGGCTGGCGAAGCGGATGCTGCTCGTGCTCTCTGACGCCTATCGCCGCCAGTACGGCTTCGACTCCTGCGCGCCGGTGATCGCGAACCTCTTCGGGCCAAACGACAACTACGACCTCGAGGACTCGCACGTGATCGCGGCGATGATCCGCAAGTACGTCGAGGCCGTCGACCGCGGCGAGCCGCAAGTCACGAACTGGGGGACCGGCTCACCGACGCGCGAGTTCCTCTACGTCGACGACGCTGCCCGCGCGCTGATCCTCGCCGGGGAGAAGCTCGAGACCTCCGAGCCGGTCAACATCGGCACAGGGGCCGAGACCTCGATCCGCGAGCTCGCAGAGACGATCGCGGAGCTCACCGGCTTCGAGGGCAAGACGGTCTGGGACTCGAGCCGCCCAGACGGCCAGCCGAGCCGCTACCTCGACGTCAGCCGGGCGCGCGAGCTGATCGGCTTCGAGGCGGAAGTCGACCTCAGCGAGGGCCTGGAGGAGACGGTTCGCGCCTACCGCGCCGATCCGGTGCGCTGCCGGGTAGTGGACCCGGCCTGCGCGAGAAGACGCTCGAGCGGTTCGAGCAGCACCAGGCCGCCTGGCGCGAGAACGAGGCGCTCCGAACCCTCTACGGGCGCTGGTACGGCCAGATCCGCGAAAGCCTGCCGGCCGCGAGGGCTCGGCCCCAGGCTGGAGCTCGGGTCCGGGCCCGGCTTCGCGAAGGACGTGATCCCGGAGTCGAGCTGTCCGACGTCATCCGGGCGCCCTGGCACCAGCATGAGCTCGACGCCGAGCAGCTTCCCTTCGAGGATGGATCGCTCGGCGCGCTCGTCCTCTTCGATGTGCTGCACCACCTTCCGCATCCGGCGCGCTTCTTCGCCGAGGCGGTGCGGACGCTCCGAGCGGGCGGCCGGTCGTCATGTGCGAGCCCTACGTGAGTCCCCTCTCCTATCCGTCTACCGCTTCATCCACGAGGAGCGCTGTGACATGTCCGTCGATCCCCTCGCCCCGGCGCCCGGCACCGGCGACGACCCGTTCGAGGGAAACCAAGCGGTCCCGAGCCTGTTGATGGGGCGCTACCGGGGCGAGCTGGAGCGACGCTTCCCGGAACTGCGACTCGATTCGGCTTCGGCGCTTCGCCGGGCTCGCCTATCCGGCCTCTGGCGGCTTCGGTCGCAGGGCGCTGCTGCCGATGCGCCTTTGGAGGGCGCTGCTGGCTATCGAGGACCGGCTCCCCGCGGGCGGCCTTCCGCTTGATCGGCTTCCGGTTGCTCGCGGTGCTGGAGCGCCGGTGAAGAGACCGGCTCGTCCGGGCCCTGCTGCGGCTCTACGAGCGGGCGGTGAAGGCCGGCCTGCTCGAGCGCCCTTGGCCCGTCGCGCTTCGAGTCCGTCTACCTCGCCTACAAGCGCCTGCTCGAAGCCGGGCCGACCTCACGGCTGCGCGACCTGGTCGAGGCCGGCACGACGGTCATCGACGTCGGCGCCAACATCGGCTTCTTCTCGCTCAAGTTCGGGCGCTGGGTCGGCGACGGGCGGGCGGGTGATCGCGATCGAGCCCGAGGCGCGCAATGTCGACTCGCTGCGCCGCCGCGTCCAGCGGGCGGGCCTTGCGGACACGGTCGAGTGCGTGCAGGCGGTCGCCGCAGCGCAGCCCGGCGAGCTGCGGCTTGCCGTCAACCCGACCCACCCGGGCGATCACCAGATCGCCGCGCAAGGGCGAGCCGGTCCGCGCCGTGACCCTCGACGAGCTGACGCAGGCGAAGCGCGCCATGTCTCGCTGGTCAAGATCGACGTGCAGGGCGCCGAGTCGATGGTGCTCGCGGGCGCCCGGTCGGTCCTCGAAGAGCATCGGCCGGCGCTCTTCGTCGAGGTCGACGACGCAAGGGCTGCGCGGCTTCGGCTCCTCGGCCCGGGAGCTGTTCGAGACGGTCGCCGGACTCGGCTACAGTGCCGCACACGCTGACCCGCGCGGGCATCGAGCCCGTGCCGCGACGCCGAGGCCCTGCTCGCCGCAGCGCGCCGGCGGCTCCTATACCGACGTGCTCTTCCTCGGTTCGGAAGGAAGACCGGCGGGTCGCTGACGAAGAACTCGACGTACTGGGTCGGGTAGCCGAAGATGTCGACGTTCACGAGCACGAACATCAGCCCGACGACGATCCACGGCGCAGCCCTCGCGCAGCCGGCCGAGGATGCGCTCGCGGCGGCCGGAGCCGATCGGCGCACCTCCGGCTCGCTCGCCCGGATCGAGCGCGAGCGCGGCGAGCAGATAGACGACCGGGAAGACCGGGTAGACGAGCCGCGGCAGCGTCTCAGCAACCTCGCTCCGCGATCTGGAAGAACGCCATGGTCGCGAAGTCGGCCGCGAAGACCGCGGCGACGAGGACCGCCACCGGCCGCTTCGCGCAGCTTGCGGATCCCGAACAGCGCGACGACGACCGGAAGCGACAAAGAACGCCTGCAGCAGCAGGCGCACGTAGCTCGGCGACGATGGTGACGACGTGGTCGTACCAATGGGCCAGTGCCGGATGCAGCACCTCGTGCTTGAAGCCGTCGACGCGTCGGAGATCTGCTCCGAGTTCTGCGGGTTGATCGTGATCCCGAGCACCTCGTGACCACGCCGGTGAAGGCCAGCGGAGGCCACGTAAGGCAAGGCGAGCGAGAGGACCAGCGGCCGCGCATGCACCGAGCGGGCGATGCCGTAGGCGAGCAGGGCGACCAGAACACGGGCCGAGGTCGTAGGTGAGCGCGCAGAGGGTCAGCACACCGGTGAATAACGCGACCTGCCCAGCTCCGCGCCGCGGTTCTGCGACCACCAGCTCCTCGAACAGGCAGAAGGCGACCACTACCGCGGTGTAATACGGCATGTACATCGCCGGCGTGGCAAAGAAGGCGACGAACCCGGGGCCGACGGCCGTGAGCGCCGCGGCGATCAGGCCGGCCCGCTCGTCGGCAAGCCGCCAGACCAGCCTCCCGGTCGCGACGCACGGCGACCAGCCAGAAGAGGCGTTGAGGACCAGCCAGACGTAGAAGGTGTTGACGAAGTAGCTGGCCTGCGAGGCGACGTAGAACGCGAACGGCCGGCGGATCAGCATGTTCTGGCCGTCCTGCGGCGCGCCCTGGAAGTACTCCTCGATCGGGTAGTAGACGTATCGTCAGCCTCGACCGCGCCGGTCCCGTCGGGCGAAGTTGTAGACGTGGTACCAGTGCTGCTTGGCCTCGGCGCGCTGGAAGTAGGCGAGGTAGGTGTAGGGGCCGCGCATCCCGGCGTGGGCGGCGGCCTGCAGGCAGATCGCCGCGAATGCGACGGTGAGCAGGACGGGATCGGCGGCGCGAGGCGGCGCCCCGCGCGTCTGCGGAGCCACCAGACCCCCCAGATCGCCCCGGCCCGCCGGCGAACAGCAGCGGCCAGAACAGGTAGTCGTAGGGAAACGCCCGCAGCATCCCGCCGGGGAAGAACTCGAGCGACGGGACGCTGACCTCGTCGATCGCGATAGATGTGCGGCCTGACCCGGTAGTAGTAGTCGTCGGTCGAGCCCGAGCAGCTTGTAGGGCAGGGTCGTGATGACGAAGACGACGCCGGTCACGATCGCCGCCGCCCTGGTGCTGCGAAGCAGCCAGCGGGCCAGGTAGAAGCAGGTCGGCAGCAGGATCAGGAACAGGTAGGCGAGAGCAGGAACCCCCGCTCGGCGAACCTGCCCGCCTTCCGGCCCCCAGTCGTAGCGCAGGGCGATCAGGCCCACGCCGGCGGCGAGCAGCACCGCCCAGACCGCGAAGGGACGCAGGGTGCGCCGCGCTCGGCAGCTCCAGCCCCTCAGCCCGCGGCAACCGGCCGGTCAGGAGGGACCGAGTGCTCACGGGCGGGATCATAGGAATTGGCCCCGGCGCCTCGACCGGGCGCCGGTTTGCGGCGCTCCGGCCAGCCGGTTGAGCTCTCTCGCGGCCAGTAGCCTTGCGCCTGCGATGAACGACCTCAAGGGCCTCATCCTCTCGGGCGGCGCGGGAACGCGGCTGCGCCCGATCACGCACACGTCGGCCAAGCAGCTCGTGCCGGTGGCCAACAAGCCCGTGCTCTTCTACGGAATCGAGGCCCTGGTCGAGGCCGGCGTGACCGAGATCGGGATCGTGATCGCTCCCGAGACCGGAGACGAGATCCGCGCGGCAGCAGGCGACGGCAGCGCCTTCGGGGCGGCGATCACCTACATCACCCAGGATGAGCCGGCCGGGCTCGCGCACGCCGTCCTTACCGCGGAGGACTTCCTGGGCAGTTCGCCGTTCGTGATGTACCTGGGCGACAACCTGCTCGCGGAAGGCATCACGGGGCTCGTGTCGGCCTTTCGCGAGTCCCAGCCCGACGCCCTGATCCTCCTCACCCACGTCGACGACCCAAGCTCCTATGGAGTCGCGGAGCTGGAGGGGGAACGCGTCGTGCGCCTGGTGGAGAAGCCCGACGACCCGCCCTCCGACCTGGCGCTGGTCGGCGTCTACCTCTTCGGTCCATCGATCTTCGAGGCGGCACGCGCTCTGGAGCCCTCCTGGCGCGGCGAGCTCGAGATCACCGAGGCGATCGACCGGTTGATCGAGGGGGGCCAGCGGGTCGAGTCGCAGGTCGTCAGTGGCTGGTGGAAGGACACCGGTCAGCTCGCGGACATGCTCGAGGCCAACCGGCTGGTGCTCGAGGAGCTGGACCCCCAGATCGAGGGCGAGGTCTCCGAGGACTCCCGCGTCGAGGGTCGCGTCGCCGTCGAGTCCGGCGCCGTGATCTCGGGGTCGGTGGTGCGCGGGCCGGCGATCATCGGCAGGGGCGCCCGCATCTCCGATGCCTTCATCGGCCCCTACACCTCGATCGGTGAGGAGGTCGAGGTGAGCCGCTCGGAGATCGAGAACTCGATCCTGCTCGCGGGCGCCCGAGTGGCCGACCAGGAAACCCGTCTGGAAGCCAGCCTGCTGGGTCGTAACGTGAGCGTCACGCGCAGCGACGGAAAGCCGAAGACACTGCGGATGATGATCGGCGACAACTCGGAGATCGAGCTGGTTTGAGGGTCGTGGTCACAGGCGCGGGGGGAATGCTGGGACGCGACGTCGTGCTCGCGGCGACAAACGCGGGCCACGTGGTGTCCGGCCACTCGCACGGCGAGCTCGACGTCACCGACACGGAAGCGGTTCTCGCCCGTTTCGAGCGCGATCGTCCCGACGTGGTGATCAACACGGCCGCCTGGACCGACGTCGACGGCGCCGAGGAGGCCGAGGATCAGGCGATGGCCGTCAACGGGACCGGCGCCGGCAACGTCTCCGGCGCGGCTGCGGCGGTCGGCGCCAAGGTCGTCTACGTCTCCACCGACTACGTCTTCGACGGCGCCAAGGAGTCGCCCTACGTCGAGGTGGACGAGCCGGCGCCACAGTCGGCCTACGGGCGCACGAAGCTGGCCGGCGAGGAGGCGACCGCGGCCGCCAACCGGCGCCACTTCGTCGTGCGCTCCTCGTGGCTGTTCGGGATCGGCGGCCGCAACTTCGTCGAGACGATGCTGCAGCTCGCCGCCGACCACGGCGAGGTGCTCGTCGTCCGCGATCAGGTCGGCTCGCCGACCTACACCTGGCATCTGGCCTCGGGGATCGTGCGGCTGATCGAGGGGACGACTTACGGGATCCACCACATGGCGGCCGAGGGCGCCTGCTCCTGGTACGACTTCGCGCGCGAGATCTTCGACCAGGCGAAGGTCGAGTGCAACGTGCTCTCCGCGACCACGGACATGCTCGCCCTGCCAGCGCCCCGGCCCGCCTACTCGGCACTGGAGACCCAGCACGAGCACGCGATCGTCCTACCCTCCTGGCGCGACGGGTTGGCCGGCTACCTGGCCCAGCGCGCGGCGGAGCGCGAAGCGGCATGAGGCTTCTGGTCTCCGGGGGAGCCGGCTTCATCGGCTCCAACTACGTCCGCCGTCGAGTCGAGACCCGCCCCGACGACTCTGTCCGCGTGCTCGACAAGCTCACCTACGCGGGGCGCCGCGAGAACCTCGAGGGCCTCGGCGACCGCGTCGAGCTTGTCGTCGCCGACATCTGCGAGCGCGACGCGGCACGCGAGGCGGTCGAAGGCTGCGATGCGATCGTCAACTTCGCCGCCGAGTCGCACGTCGACCGCTCGATCCATTCGCCGGGCGAGTTCATCGAGACCGATGTGTTCGGCACCTTCGTGCTTCTCGAGGCCGCCCGCGACGCCGGCATCCGCCACCTCCAGATCTCCACCGACGAGGTCTACGGCTCGATCGAGGAGGGGTCGTTCACCGAGACCTCGCCCCTCGACCCCTCCTCCCCCTACTCGGCGTCGAAGGCGGGCGGCGACCTGATCGTCTCCGCGTTCAGCCACACCTACGGCGCCGAGTCGCTGATCGTCCGCGCCTCCAACAACTACGGGCCGCGCCAGCACCCCGAGAAGCTGATCCCGCTGACGATCCTCAACTGCCTGGCCGGCGATCCGGTGCCCGTCTACGGCGACGGCGCCCAGGTCCGCAACTGGCTCTTCGTCGACGACTTCGCCTCGGCGATCGACGCGGTGCTGGAGAACGGTAATCCGGGCGAGGCCTACAACGTCGGCGGGCCCGACGAGCTGCCCAACATCGAGGTCGTGAAGAAGGTGCTGGAGCTGACCGGGCGCGACGAGTCGCTGATCGAGCACGTCGAGGACCGCCTCGGCCACGATCGCCGCTACTCGCTCGCCTCGACGAAGCTCGAGCAGCTCGGCTGGAAGGCCGAGGTTGGCTTCGACGAGGGGATCGAGCGCACGGTCGCCTGGTACCGCGACAACGAGGAATGGTGGGGGCCGCTCCGCTCGGGCGAGTATCGCGACTACTACGAGCGCCAGTACGGTCGCGCGCTGGGCTGATGGCGAAGCGGATCGAGAGCAGGATCGAGGGCCTGGTCGTGATCGAGCCCGACGTCTACGGCGACGACCGCGGCTTTCTGGTCGAGACCTACCGTGAAGACCTCTGGCACGAGCTTGGAATCGACATTGCACTTCGTCCAGCACAACCACTCGCGCTCGGTGCGCGGGACGCTGCGCGGCCTTCATTTCCAGACCGAGCCCGGGCAGGCGAAGCTGGTGCGCTGCTCGTCGGGCAAGATCTTCGACGTCGCCGTCGACCTGCGCCGCGATTCGCCGACCTTCGGCCAATGGGAGGGACACGAGCTCGACGACCGGGCGCATCGCCAGCTCCTGATCCCGATCGGCTTCGGACACGGCTTCTGCGTGCTCAGCGACGAGGCCGACGTCGACTACCAGCTCTCCAGCTACTACGACCCGGCGACCGAGTCGGGTGTCGCCTGGGACGATCCCGACATCGGGGTCGAGTGGCCGATCCCGGAGCCGCTGCTGTCGGAGCGCGACAAGACGGCGCCGTCGCTGGCCGACGTAGCTGACGAGTTGCCTTTCTGAACGTGGAGGTTCGCCGGGCCCGCCAGGTCGATGCGGTTGCCCTCGGCAAGGGAATGAAGGTGGTGGCCGACGAGGACCGCTGGCTGGCGCGGGACTCGCGCAGCACCGAGAAGGAGCTCATCGAGATGTACCGCGGGACTCTGGAAGGCAGGGGCGGTGACGTGATCTTCGTTCTCGAAGAGGGTGAAGATGTGGTCGGATCGCTCGGACTCCACCCGACGAATGCGAGCGGGGTTCTCGAGCTGGGAATGTGGGTCCTCCCGCAATGGCGAGGCAAGGGCGGCGGACGCATGCTGCTCGATTCCGCAATCGCCGAAGCGGACGCTTCAGGTGTGCACAAGGTCGAGCTGGAGGTCTTCCCCGACAACGCCGTGGCGATCGCCATGTACGCGTTGGCCGATTTCGAGATCGAGGGCTTGCGCCGCCGCCATTACCGTCGCCCTGACGGCTCGCTTCGCTCGGCGCTGATCATGGCCCGCCACTTCGGCGAGACCAGGTAGTCGCTCAGGAACGCCCGGCTCGCTCGCGCCGCTTCGCTTCCTGAGCCTCCGCCTTCGCCTCGTATTTGGCCAGCGTGGCGGCCGGGTCCCTGCCGGCGTCGGTCGGTGGCGCGATCGCGCGGATCTCGGTCAGCAGGCGCTCAGAGATCTCAGCGGGGGTCTCGTCCGGGCGCGTCTGGCCCGAGACGGGCTCGAAGAATCGCACCCGTACGTCCGGCTGCTTCGGAAAACGCACGTAGTCGGTTGTCCCCTCGACCGCGACGCAGACCAGACGGGCTTCCGGAACCGCGAGGGCCAGCCGGCCGAAGCCGGCTCTGCCCCGCATCTGGCGACCGGCGGAGATCGTTCCCTCGGGAAAGACGCCAATGCAGGCGCCGGCCCGCAGCGCTTCGACCGCTCTCTCCAGCGCCCCGGCATCGCCCGCCGCCCGGTCGATCGGAACCTGGCGCATGCCGTCGAGGACCGGCCCCAGGCCGCGAACGTCCCAGAGGGTCGACTTGGCGAGGGCGCGGATCTGGCGGCGGTGGGCGGCCGCCACGCCGACCAGCAGAGGGTCGAACCATGAGTCGTGGTTGGCGGCCAGCAGCACCGGACCTCCGCGGGGCAGCGCTTCCACCCCTTCGACGCGCATTCGCCCCCACCAGGCGAGCGGCCGGCAGACCCCCATCGCGACGCGGTAGGTGCGGGTGAAGGGCTCGGGCTCCGGCGTAGCTCACGGCGGGCAAGCTATTCGATCCCGCCGGCCCAGCTGCGTAAGATCAGTCGGTTGGCCTCTGAGCGAAACACGAGTGCGAAAGACCCCCTGGCGCCCTTTTCGGCGCCCGTGCGCAAATGGTTCGAGGCGTCGTTCGACGCCCCCACGCCTGCCCAGGCAGGCGGATGGCCGGCGATCTCGAGCGGCGCCAACACGCTGATCTGCGCCCCGACCGGCTCCGGAAAGACCCTCGCGGCGTTCCTCTGGGGAATCGACCGCCTCGCGAGCGAGCCCGAGCGCGGAGACGGCACCCGGATCGTCTATATCTCGCCGCTGAAGGCCCTCTCCTACGACATCGAGCGCAACCTGAGGGCGCCGCTGGCCGGGATCGGGGCCGAGATCTCGGTCGGCCTTCGGACCGGCGACACGCCGCAGAAGGAACGACAGGCGATGCGGCGCAATCCGCCCGACATCCTGATCACCACTCCTGAATCGCTCTACCTGATCCTCTCCTCGGGCGCCCGCGAGATCCTCGGCTCGGTCGAGGCGGTGATCGTCGACGAGATCCACGCGGTCGCGCAGAGCAAGCGCGGCTCGCACTTGGCGCTGACCCTGGAGCGCCTCGAGCAGCTCGTGCGGCGAAGTGACAGCGACCCCGGCACGCCTGCATCCGGGCACAGCCCGGATCACCGCTCGTCGCAAGGCGACTCGCTGGCTGAGGATGTGCCGAGCAATGGTGTCCAGCGCATCGGCCTCTCGGCGACCCAGCGGCCCCTCGACCGCATCGCCTCCTTCCTGGTCGGCCCGAAGCGTTCCTGTGAGGTCGTCGACGCGGGACGATCGAAGGAGCTCGATCTTGAGATTCAAGTTCCTGTGGAAGACATGACGGAACCCGGGGCATCTGCGGTCCCTTCCGCGGGTGGTGCGGAGGCCGCGGTCGCGGACCGCGCGCAGGGTTCGAGCACGGCCGCGAGCGCGGACTCCGTGACAGGACCCGCGGCCGAGCGAATTGACCCTGGTCCAATCGAAGCTTCGCTGGACCCGGCGGTCAACGCGAGATCCATCTGGCCCGCGATCTACCCGGAGCTGCTGCGACTCGTCCGCGAGCACACCTCGACGATCATCTTCGTCAACAACCGGCGGGGTGCCGAGCGGTTGGCCAAGCGCCTCAACGAGCTGGCCAACGAGGAACCGGAGCAAGAACTCCCTGCAACTGAGCACGGGGGGCACGGGAGCAACGGTGGCGCCTCTTCCGCGGGTGGTGCGGAGGCCGCGATCGCGGATCGCGCGCAGTCCCCGAGCACGGCCGCGAGCGCGGACTCCGTGACAGGACCCGCGGCCGAGAGCGGACCCGTCGAAGTCGCCCGCGCCCACCATGGCTCGCTCTCCCACGAGGAGCGCTCCCTGGTCGAGGAGCTTCTGAAGTCGGGCAAGCTGCCCTGCCTCGTCGCCACCTCCTCGCTGGAGCTGGGAATCGACATGGGGGCCGTGGACCTCGTGATCCAGGTCGAGTCGCCGAAGTCGGTGACCCGCGGCCTGCAACGGATCGGCCGCGCCGGCCACGGGCTCGGCGAGGTCTCGAAGGGCCGCATCTTCCCCAAGTTCCGCGCCGACCTGCTCGAGTGCGCGGTGGTCGCAAAGCGGATGCGCAGCGGCGAGATCGAGGAGACGGTGATCCCGCAGAACCCGCTCGACGTCCTCGCCCAGCACCTGGTCTCGATGGCGGCGCTGGACGAGTGGGACCTCGACGAGGTCGAGCGCCTTGTCACCTCGTCGCAGCCGTTCGCCGAGCTCTCGCGCGAACAGCTCGAGAACGTCCTCGACATGCTCGACGGCCGCTACCCGTCGGAGCGCTTCGCCGAGCTGCGTCCGCGGATCGTCTGGGACCGAACCGCGGGCACGATCCGCGGCCGCAAGGGAGCGCGCCAGCTCGCGGTCACCAACGCCGGCACGATCCCCGATCGCGGCCTCTACGGCGTCCACCTTCCCGACGGGCGACGGGTCGGCGAGCTGGACGAGGAGATGGTCTACGAGGCGCGGCCCGGCCAGACCTTCCTGCTCGGCGCCACCACCTGGCGGATCGAGGACATCACCCGCGACCGGGTGATCGTCACCCCGGCGCCCGGCGTCCCCGGTGCCGTCCCCTTCTGGCGCGGTGACGGCGTCGGCCGCCCTGCCGAGTTGGGCAAGGCGATCGGGGCCTTCGCCCGCGAGGCCGTCTCCGCCGACCCGGAGAAGCTGGCGGCCGAATACGACCTCGACCGCCGCGCGGCCGAGAACCTCGTCACCTACCTGCGCGAGCAGCAGGCGGCGACGCGGGTCGTTCCCTCCGACGAGGCGATCGTGGTCGAGCGCTTCCGCGACGAGATCGGCGACTGGCGCCTCTGCGTCCTCTCCCCCTTCGGCGGCCGGGTGCACGCGGCCTGGGGGCTGGCGCTGTCGGCGAAGCTCCGCAACGAGCGCGAGCTGGAGGTGGACGCGATCTGGTCCGACGACGGCATCGTCATCCACCTCCCCGACGCGGACGAGCCCCCACCTTCGGACATGGTCCTGATCGAGCCCGACGAGCTCGAGGACCTGGTCGTCTCCGAGCTCTCCGGCTCGGCGCTGTTCGGCGCCCGCTTTCGCGAGAACGCGGCCCGCTCGCTGCTGATCCCGCGCGCCTACCCGGGCAAGCGCACACCGCTCTGGCAGCAGCGGCTGAAGTCGCAGAGCCTGCTCGAGGTCGCCCGCGACTTTCCCCGCTTCCCGGTCATCCTCGAGACCTACCGCGAGTGCCTGCGCGACGTGCTCGATCTGCCGGCGCTCGACGAGCTGCTGCGCAACCTGCATTCGCGCCGCCTGACGCTGGTCGAGGTCGAGACGCAGACCGCGTCGCCCTTCGCCTCCTCGCTGCTGTTCGACTACGTCGCCACCTACATGTACGAGGGCGACACGCCCAATGCCGAACGGCGCGCCGCGGCGCTGGCGCTCGACCGCGAGCTGCTGCGCGAGCTGCTCGGCCAGGAGGAGCTGCGCGAGCTGATCGACCCTGAGGCGCTGGACGAAGTCGAGGCGCAGCTCCAGCACCGCACCGAGGCCGGTCAGGCGCGTGATCGCGACGCCCTCCAACAGGTGCTGCGCGACCTCGGCGACCTGACGCTGGAGGAGTGCGAGCAGCGGGTTGCCGAGGGCTACGCCGCCGAGTCGATGCTCGAGAAGCTGGTCGGCGAGCGCCGCGCGGTGCTGCTGCGGGTCGCCGGCGCGGAGCGCTACGTCGCCGCCGAGGACGCGGGCCTGTACCGCGACGCCCTCGGCATCCCACCGCCCAGCGGCCTGCCCGACTCATTCCTGGAGTCCCCCGAGGACCCAATCGGGGCGCTGGTGCGCCGCTACGCGCGCACCCACGGTCCCTTCCCGACCGCGCAGCTGGCTGGGCGCTACGGGGTCGACCCGACCCCGGCGCTGCGGGAGCTGGAGCGCTCCGGGGTGCTTGTCCGCGGAGAGCTGCTGCCCGGAGGTACCGAGCGCGAGTGGTGTGACGCCGAGGTGCTGCGCCGGGTGCGGCGCGCCAGCCTTGCCCACCTGCGGCGCGAGGTCGAAGCCACCGACCCGCGCGAGCTGGCCCGCTTTCTGCCCAGCTGGCAGAACGTCGACGTGCATCGTGCGGCGGGCGCCGGGCCCGATCGGTTGCGCGAGGCGCTGATCCCGTTGCAGGGGGTGACGCTGACCCCCTCCGTCTGGGAGCGCGACGTGCTGCCGCGCCGGCTCGGGGCCTACAGCCCCGCCTGGCTCGACGAGCTGTGCACGAGCGGCGAGGTGGTTTGGGTCGGCGCCGGCGCTCTGGGTCGCAGCGACGGTCGCGTAGCGCTCTACTTCCGCGAGGACGTGCGGCTGGCCGGGCCGCCGCCGGTCAACGCGAAGCTCGAGAGCCCCGAGGGGGACGTCCACGACGCGATCCGCGTCCGGCTGCAGGCCGGCCCTAGCTTCTGGCTCGACCTCGTCGCCGAGCTGGAGGCGTCGCCGCAGGAGCTGAACGAGGCGCTTTGGGACCTCGCCTGGTCCGGCGAGGTGACCAACGACGCTTTCGCTCCACTCCGCGCGCCCCGTCTGCGTGCCGTCCGACCGGCGGAACCGCGCGGGCGCCGCTTCTCGCGCCGCCGCGCCAGCAGCGGGCAGGCGGTCCAGGGGCGCTGGTCCTTGACCGCGCCGCTCTTCGAGGGGGCCCCGCCGGCCGGGCCGCGGCTCCGCGCCCAGGCCGAGCTGATGCTCGAGCGCTACGGGATCGTCACCCGGGAAAGCGTCCTCGCCGAGGGCGTGCCGGGCGGCTTCTCGACTCTGTACGGCGAGCTGGGGAACCTGGAGCTGCTGGGGACGGCGCGGCGCGGCTATTTCGTCGAGGGCCTGGGGGGCGCCCAGTTCGCGCTGCCGGGCGCGGTGGAGCGGCTGCGCTCGCTGCCGGCGCCCGACGGCGGCTTCCTGGTCCTCGCCGCGACCGACCCGGCCAACCCGTACGGCGCGTCGCTGCCCTGGCCGAAGCTGGAGGGATCGCGCCGGCCGGCCCGGGCGCCCGGCGCCTATTTGCTGCTGCGCGACGGTGAGCCGCAGGCCTACGTCGAGCGTGGCGGCCGCGGCATCCTGCGCCTACGCGACCTTCAGGGGGCCGAGCTTGCCGAGACGATGGCGGCGCTCGCCGACGCGGTCGCGGACGGCACGATCCCGAAGCTCGGCATCGAGCGCGTCGACGGGGAGGCGGTGCTGGGCTCGGGCTCCGAGGAGGCGCTTATTGCCGCCGGCTTCAGCCGCGGCCCCCGCAAGCTGGTCAAGTCGGCCTGAGGATCAGCCGAAGCTGACGGTGACCACGGCGTGGTTGTGGTCGCCCTTCGGGCCGACGACCCTAGCCACCTCGCCGTCGGTGTAGAGGCCCGCGAGAGGGGGCGGATCGCCAAAGGAGTCGGTGATCGCCTTCACCTCCTGAGCCTGCCCGTGACCGAGGACGCGCCGGCGGCCGGCGCAGTCGAAGATCAGGGCTGCCGACGGCTGCCGGTTGCCAAGCGATTCGACCGAGGCGCTAACCGAGTCCCAGCCCGAGCGTGACAGCTCATCGAGGCTCAGGACCGTGAACTCGATCGTGGCGCCGGCGGGGATGTGGGCGGCGCAGACGAGGCCGCCGTCCTTGCGACCGAGCACGTGGCGAAGGCGCCTGTTTCCGTGCGACTCCGGCTCGGCGAGCGGGTGAGTGATCGCCATCGCCTCGAATGCCTCGTCGCTGATCTGGCCCCTGCCGCCGACGCGCTCCAGGTAGACCTCCTCGGCTGGGCGGCCGTTGATCTCCGCGATCAGCTGGCCCTCTGAGCGGGTCACGACCGAGCGGTCGCCGACCACGGAGCAGGAGTGGGCGTTGCCGACCCCGATCGGCTGCATCGAGCGCACCGCCACCGCGACAACCGCGTCGGTGAGCGCCTCTCCGCACGCGTACTGGGCCGGCTCGGGCCCGCTGGCCGCGCCGCCGGCCATGGGGACGTCCGGCCCTGAGACCTCGTAGGCGCCGGCGATCGCGTCGGCCAGGTCCCCGGCACGGGCATCGACGAGAAGCATCAGCAGGCCCGCCTGATCGGAGAGCTGCTCGAGGGCGTCGCGGGCGGCGTCGTGCCCGGCGGCGCGGAAGTCCTCGGCGGCATTGCGGCCGACCCCGACCCCGCTTTGGATGCCGCCGTTGAAGGCGACGGCGACGCAGCCGTCGTCGATCGGCTCGTTGGCGGCGAAGACTCCCTTGCCGGTCATCCCGACCGAGGGCGCGCCGCGGCTTGCCTCGTCGAGCTGTGCCGCCACTCGTCCGGCGTCGTCCAGTCCGGCCGTGAACGCGACCAGTAGTCCCACTTGGCCCTGGAGCGAGTTGACGGCGGCGTCGGCGGCACTGGCGACGGCGTCAGCGCCATAGCCGCTCGCGCTGCTCGCCGAAGGAGATGAGCTGGGTGCGATTTGCATCGCCATCGAAACTTCATCGGTTCGTCGCGGCCCAGTCTTGACGTTTCGCATGCAATTCGACGCACGTCCAGGCGTGAACCGGGCCGTGGGCGGGTGCGAATAGCCCATAATCAGTCCGTGGCCGTACAGGAGGAGAGCGCGGTTGATTTGCTCGGGCGGGTGCCGCTGTTTGCCGAGCTCGAGCATGGGGAGCTGGATCGCTTCTCTCGCGTCGCCGTGCCGCGATCTTTCCCAGCCGGGACCCGGGTGTTTCACGAGGGAGACCAATCCGACGCCTGCTACATCGTCCGCAGCGGCAGCTTTCGGGTCACCCGCGAGCATCCCGACGGACGGGCGATAACGCTTGCCAACCTGGGCCGGGGCGACATCTTCGGCGAGCTGGCGATGCTCGACGGCGAGGTTCGCTCGGCGAGCGTCGAGGCGCTCGACGATGGCGAGCTGCTGGCGCTTCCCGGCGCCGACGTCCGCGCCCTGCTCTCGCGCCACCCCGAGATCACGGTGAAGCTCGTCGCCGCTTTGGTGCGCAGGTTGCGGCAGGCCAACGAGCGGATTTCCCGCCAGTCCTTCCAAACCGTCCCCAGCCGCGTCGCCGGTGTTCTCTCGCAGCTGGTCGCCGAGGAGGCGCCGATGCACGATGGCGAGGGAGTCACAATCCGGATGAACCAGGTCGACCTCGCCCAACTCGCCGGAACCTCGCGCGAGAGCGTCAGCCGATTTCTCGCCGATCTCGAGCGAGCCGGTGTCGTTCGCTGCGGCCGCGGGCGGGTGACGGTTCTCGACCCTCTGAAGCTGCGCAACTACATCTTCTGAACCCCGCCAAGGACTTCGACACGCAGCGCGCCGGCATGGTCGAGCGCCAGCTGCGCCGTCGGGGCATCGGCGACGAGCGCGTCCTGGCGGCGATGCGCGAGGTCCCCCGCGAGCTGTTCGTCCCCGAGTCGCAGCGCCGCCGCGCCTACGCGGACTCGGCGCTGCCGATCGGGAGCGGGCAGACGATCTCCCAGCCCTGGATAGTGGCGGCGATCTGTCAGGCGCTCGAGCTGCAAGGCCCAGAGCGGGTTCTGGAGATCGGGACCGGTTCCGGCTACTCGGCCGCGGTGCTCGCCCGGCTCGCCTCCGAGGTGATCACGATCGAGCGCCATGCAGAGCTTGCTCAGGAGGCCACCGCGCGGCTGGGCGAGATTGGCGTCACCAACGTCGAGGTGGTGGTCGGAGACGGCAGTCGCGGCCTGCCGGAACGGGCGCCGTTCGAGGCGATCGCCGTACACGCGACGGCGCCCGAGCCGCCGCAGAGCCTCATCGGGCAGCTCGCTTCCGACGGCCGGCTGGTCGTGCCGATCGCATCCCGGGGCGCCGACATGCTGACCCTGTACCGGCGCCTCGATGGCGAGGTCGGCACCGAGGTGATCGGCCCCTGCCGCTTCGTGCCGCTGATCGGAGAGGAGGGTTTCGACGCCTAGCGGTCGCGTGCGGCCGTATTTGTGGAGGTGACCACTAGCAGGAGGCTGTGTGATCCGACCAGGGTTGCCTTGCGCCCGGCACAGGTCTTCGCGGCCTCGGCGGAGCCGGTCCAACCGACGCAGAGCACGACCCCAGTCAGCAGGGCAAATCTCAGATACGCTCGCGGCGCGATGAGGAGCGGTGGCATCTACGTTCTCAACTTCTACTCGGCAGTCTTCGTCGACCAGCTCAAGCGCGGGCGCAAGACAGCAACAATTCGCCTAGGCGATAAGAGCGGCAAGTACGAGCGCGGCCAGGTGGTCTGGGTCACGGTCGGCTTCCGTCACAGCCCGCGCGAGAAGATCTTCGCCGCGGTGATCGATGACGTCGAGATCAAGAAGGTCGCCGACCTCTCCCCGCGCGATATCGAGCACGACAACCCCGAGTTCAGGCGGCTCGACGAGACGACGAACTTCCTGGAGCAGATCTACGGCCGCCCGGTGGGCATGGAGGACATGGTCACGGTGATCCGTTTCTCCCAGATCGTCGAACCACCCGGTAGCCACTTCGGCAACGGCGAGACTCCGTCGCGCAACTGACACGGGTCGCGCAACACGCATGGCCGAATATCGATTCCTGACAACCTGGCTGCTCGATGCCCCGCGCGAGCGGGTCTTCGATGCGATCCACGACCAGAAGGCGTGGCCGAGCTGGTGGCGTGGGGTCGAGGACGTGGTCGAGCTGGAGCCCGGCGACGAGACCGGCCTCGGTATGCACTCGCGCCAGACCTGGCGCAGCTTCCTTCCCTACGACCTCGTCTTCGAGGCCCGCACGACCATGGTCCAGCGGCCCCATCTGCTCGAAGGGCAGGTCGACGGCGAGCTGGCCGGCGTCGGCCTCTGGCGGCTGTTCGAGGAAGACGGGAGCCACCGCCGTCATCTACGACTGGAACGTGCACACGACCAAGGCCTGGATGAACCTGGTGGCGCCGGTCGCCCGCCCGTTCTTCGCCTGGAACCATGATTGGGTGATGGCGCGCGGGGGCGAGGGGATCGCCGGGCTGCTCGGCTGCGAGCTCCTCGCCGGCGGCTGAGAATCTAAGCGTTGATCGCTTAGATTTCGCTTGACGATCCTGCCTCGCATTACCTATTCTTCACACACCCCTGGCACTCTCATCTATAGAGTGCCAAGCCGGCATTCTTTCCCAGTTCGCAATCTGAATAGACGGAGGTAGTCCGTATGAAGCTGAAGCCCCTCGGTGATCGGCTGATCGTCAAGCCGACAGAGGAGGAGGAGACGACCGCAAGCGGCATCGTCCTCCCCGACACCGCAAAGGAGAAGCCCCAGAAGGGCACGGTCCTGGCGGTCGGAGACGGCGAGGTCAAGGAGGACGGCAGCCGCCGTCCGCTCGACGTCAGTGAGGGTGACGAGGTGCTCTATTCGAAGTACGGGGGCACCGAGATCACCGTCGAGGACGACGAGGTGCTGGTCCTGCGCGAGTCAGACGTGCTCGCGAAGGTCGAGTAGACCCAACACTCAGAACTTAGAAGGACAAGGAGGAACGAAGACAGATGGCTCACAAGGAGCTGAAGTACAAGGAGGAGGCGCGTGCCGCGCTTCAGGACGGCGTCGACGCCGTGGCCAATGCGGTCAAGGTGACGCTGGGCCCGAAGGGTCGCTACGTCGTGCTCGACAAGAAGTTCGGTGCCCCGACGATCACCAACGACGGCGTCACGATCGCGCGTGAGATCGAGGTCGAGGACGTGTTCGAGAACCAGGGCGCCCAGCTGGTGCGCGAGGTCGCCACGGCGACCAACGACGTGGCCGGCGACGGAACCACCACAGCCACCCTGCTGGCGCAGACGATCGTGCATCAGGGGATCAAGAACGTAGCCGCCGGCGCCAACCCGCTTGCCCTGCGCCGCGGCATCGAGCAGGCGGTCGACAACGTGGTCGAGCACCTGCGCGAGAAGCAGTCGAAGGAGATCGCCGGCAAGGAGCAGATCGCCCGCGTGGCGGCGATCTCCGCCGCCGACGACGAGATCGGCAACATCATCGCCGACGCGATCGAGAAGGTCGGCAAGGACGGCGTGGTCAACGTCGAGGAAGGCCAGACCTTCGGCATGGAGCTCGAGTTCACCGAGGGCATGCAGTTCGACAAGGGCTACATCTCGCCCTACATGGTCACCGACCAGGACCGCATGGAGGCGGTGCTCGACGAGCCCTATGTGCTGATCGCGAACCAGAAGATCGGCTCGGTCCGCGACCTGCTGCCGGTGCTGGAGCAGACGATGCAGGGCGGCAAGCCGCTGCTGATCGTCGCCGAGGACGTCGAGGGCGAGAGCCTTGCGACGCTGGTGGTCAACAAGCTCCGCGGCACCTTCACCGGCGTCGCGGTCAAGGCCCCCGGCTTCGGCGACCGCCGCAAGCGGATGCTCGAGGACATCGGCGTCCTCACCGGAGGCGAAGTGATCACCGAGGAGATGGGCCTGAAGCTGGAGAACACCCAGCTGAGCCAGCTCGGCAAGGCCCGCCGCGTCGTGGTCTCCAAGGACACCACGACGATCATCGACGGCGGCGGCGACTCCGAGGACATCAAGGGCCGGATCAAGCAGATCAAGCAGGAGATCGAGAACACCGACTCCGACTTCGATCGCGAGAAGCTCCAGGAGCGCCTCGCCAAGCTGGCCGGCGGTGTCGCCGTGGTCAAGGTCGGCGCCGCGACCGAGACCGAGATGAAGGAGAAGAAGCATCGCGTCGAGGACGCCCTGCAGGCGACCCGCGCGGCGCTCGAGGAGGGAATCGTCCCCGGCGGCGGCGTTGCTTTGCTGAACGCCACCGACGCGGTCTCTCTCGATTCCTTCGAGGACCCCGACGAGCGGACCGGCGCCCTGATCATCCAGCGTTCGCTGGAGGAGCCGGTGCGTCAGATCGCCGAGAACTCCGGGCTGGAGGGCTCGGTCGTGGTCAACAAGGTTCGCGACCTGAAGCCAGGCGAGGGCCTCAACGCCGACACCGGCGAGTACGGCGACCTGGTCGCCGACGGCGTCATCGACCCGACCATGGTCACCCGATCGGCGCTGCAGAACGCGGCCTCGATCGCCAAGAACATCCTCACCACGGAGGCGATCGTCGCCGAGCCGCTCGAGAAGGAGCCGGCGATGGCCGGCGGCGGCGGCATGCCCGACATGGGCGGGATGATGTAGCGGCCGAAACGCTGAGTTTGCGAAAGGGCCCGGCTTTGATGCCGGGCCCTTTCGCGTTCGGGCGCCGCTCGTACACCGGCCGCGCCGGTGCGCTTTTCGTACTGCATCCGGAAGAAATCCGCACCGCCCGGAGGCAAAGCTCTGCGGACTCGCGACTGCAAGCACCCCTTCACGGGACATAACGCGGCGGCGCCACAGGAAGCGCCGCCGCGCACCAGAAGCAGGGGGTCCCCGCAAAGACGCTAGGAGGCGCCATGCGACGCAAACGCAGCGGGGGAATGCTGCTGCTTGTCGTGATAGCGGCCGTTCCCCTGACCCCCACATCCGCCCAGGCGGAGGTCGCTCATGTCGTGGCCCCCGGTGAGACGCTCTGGTCGATCTCGGCGGCGAACGACCTCACCACCCGCACGGTCGCCGCCTACAACGGGATCTCCGAAGATGCCCAGCTGATCGCCGGCCAGACGATCGAGGTCCCGACGGTGGCGGAAGGAGCGGCGGCGTTGGCGAGCAGCCCGGCATACGGGAGTTCTGCGAGCACGCCGACAAGCTCGTCGACGGCATCCACCAGCACGGCCCCGATCTCAGGGCTCGCACCAATCTGGTCGCCGTCCGGGACCCTCTACCTCACCGCTGCCGCAGCGAGCGCCTGGAACGCGATGCGCGAGGAATCTCTGCGTCTCTACGGGCAGGACCTCTACCCCGGTGGGCCATACTCGGCCTACCGGACTTACGCGCAGCAGGCGTATCTCTACGACCTCTACATCTCCGGGCAGGGCGCCCCCGCGAATCCGCCGGGCACCTCGTCGCACGAGCTCGGGACCGCGGTCGACGTCGCCACCCCCGAGATGCGCTGGGTGGTCGACCAGATCGGCTACCAGTACGGCTGGGGCAAGGTCCACGGCCCCGACGAGTGGTGGCACGTGGATTACCTGGGGTAGGGGAGGTCGCGGGCGCTAAGCTCGCTTCAACAGGCGAGTGACTTCGAAGGGCCCGGCCACGTCGGGCCTTTCGCTATCCAGGGCCCGGCCGCGATCCGGGCCTTTCGCTATCCGGGGCTCAACCGCCGAGCACGTCCCACATTCGCAGCGGCCGCACGCCGAGCCGCTCGGCGTCGGCAGCACCGCGTTCGCTGACCATCGGCACCTCCATCAGCTCCGCCTCCTCCCAGGTCGCGAAGACCGCCTCGCCGAAGACCTTTCGCAGCCCGATCAGCCCCCAGCGGACCAGGGGCAGCGGCATGTGCAGCAGCGGCCGCGGACGGCCGCTGGCGCGGCTGACCAGGTCTGAGATCTGGTTGTAGCTGAGCGTCTCCGGGCCGGCCAGCTCGTAGCGGTTGGAGCCGCCGGGGGCGTCCAGAGCGCCGATCACCGAACGCGCGACGTCATGCGCCCAGATCGGCTGGTAGCGCGCCTGCCCTGAGCCGGACACTGGCATCACGGGCAGGAACGAGAAACGGCGCAGCAGCGTGATCCAGGGGTCGGAATGGTCATAGACGATCGAGGGCGCGAACACGATCGAGTCGATCGGCGAAGAGGTCACCGCTTGCTCGGCCAGTGCCTTGGCGCGAAAGAAGCGCGTGCGCTGGGTGCGGCTGGCGTTCAGCGCCGAGAAGAAGACGAACCTCTGGACGCCGAGGCCCTCGGCGGCGCGCAACAGCCTCACCGTCGCGAGGCCGTTGAGCTCCTCGATCCGGCGCGGTGGCTGGTCGCGGATCGTAGCCGCCAGATGGACCACGGTGTCGACGCCGCGCAGCGCCTGGCGCATCAGGTAAGGGTCGGAAAGCTCCGCCAGGTCGCCTAGCGTGATCTGGACGCTGACCCGCCGATCGCCGAGCCTTCGTGGCTCCCGAACCAGGCAGCGAACCGGCTGCCCCGACTCCAGCAGCAGCGGCAGCAGCTGCGATCCGACCGCTCCGGTGGCGCCGGTCAGCAGCAGCACGTCGTGTCCCCTGTCACTTTCTTGGGCTCCATCGCTGTGCCAACTACCCTAGTCAGTCCCCGTTGGCCCTAAAATGGGGACTCGCCGGCAGCCGTCCGTGCCGGGCGCCACCGACCCCGACCCAGGAGAAGTAAACGTCGTATGACCTACGTCATCGCCGAACCCTGCATCGGAGAGAAGGACAACTCGTGCGTCGAGGTCTGTCCCGTCGACTGCATCCACCCGACCCCGGACGAGCCCGACTACGACTCGGCCGAGCAGCTCTTCATCGATCCCGACGAGTGCATCGACTGCGATGCCTGCGTCGAGGCGTGTCCCGTCGACGCCTGCTTCGCCGAGGACCAGCTGCCCGACGAGTGGAACAAGTACATCGAGATCAACTCGGGCTACTACAAGTCCAAGGCGTAGTGCCTCGGCCGCGCCAGCGGTCGTTTCGTTCCGCCGCAACTTCGGGCCGCCCGCTCAGTTGTAGGAAGTAGGTCCGACGGCGCACGGCGCACGTCGGCCCGCAGGGCCGAAGCCATTGCACCCGGGGCGCGATCGCCCCCCGGCTCGGCACAAGGAACCGATTCGAAGGAGGCACGATGCTCAACCGCATCCGCGGTCGGGTGGGAAGCGCCCACCTGCTTGCAGTCATCGCACTGATCCTCGCGATCACGGGTACCGCGATCGCGCTACCGGGCCGCAACAGCGTCAACGGCCAGGACATAAAGAACGGGGCGATCAAGAGCCTCGACGTCCGCGACAACAACCTGCGCGGGGATGACATCAAGGAATCGACGCTGGGCCCCGTCCCGAGCGCCGACAACTCCAACGACGTCCTCTGGGCCGTCGTGACGAACCCCGCGGCGCCCGGCAACGCGGCGCTGGCACGCTCCGGTCAGTCCGGCACCACGGTCGCCGAGAGCGGCGGCGCGGTGCAGGTCAACTTCGGGCGTGACGTCAGCAAGTGCGCCTGGACCGCCACCCGCGGCCTGCCCGGCGCCGGCACCGAGCCGGCGGGCTTCGCCGAGGTCAACGGCGTCAGCGGCCAGCCGACCGTCATCGAAGTGCACACGCGCGACGACGCGGGAACCGGGGTGGACGGCAACTTCCACCTCCAGGTCACGTGCTGAGCGGCAGCTGAGGTTCAGGGCGGCTGAGCGGCAGCTGAGGTTCAGGGCGCGCGGTCGGGTCCGCCGGCCGCGCGCTACTGGACTACCGGCAGCTCGGTCCCGCTGACCGCGGCCGCCGGTGCGGCGACTGGCGGTGGGGCCTGCATCACAGGCAGCTCCTGCGGCGTGGAGGCGACGATGCCCCGTGCCGCGGCGCGGATCGCCTGCGACGCGGGCGCATCCGGCTCGCTGATCACCAGCGGCTCGCCGGAGTCGGCGTGCTCGCGCAGGTCCTCGGCCAGGGGCACCTTGCCGAGCAGCGGCACGTCGAGCTGGTCGGCGAGCAGCTGACCGCCGCCCTCGCCGAAGATCGTCAAGCGCTCTCCGCCCGGCGTCGTGAAGCCCGACATGTTCTCGATCACCCCGAGCACCTCGAGGTCGACCTTGCGCGCCATCTCGGCGGAGCGGCTGGCGACGGACTGGGCCGCGGGCTGGGGCGTGGTGACGATCACGAACTTGGCCTGCGGCAGAAGCTGGGCGAGGGTCATCGAGACGTCGCCGGTGCCCGGCGGCAGGTCGAGCAGCAGATACTCGAGCTCGTCCCAGGCGACGTCCTCGAGGAACTGCTGGATCGCCTTGTGGAGCATCGGGCCGCGCCAGACGACGGCGGCGTTCTCCTCCACGAAGAAGCCGATCGACATCACCTTGACGCCGCTGGGCGCCGTGAGCGGCAGGATCTTGCGCTCCGGCGAGACCTCGGGCTTGCGGTTGACCCCCAGCATGCGCGGGATCGAGTAGCCATAGACGTCGCAGTCGAGCGCCCCCGCCGGGTGTCCCTCCGCTTGCAGGGCGGCGGCCAGGTTGGCGGTCATCGTCGACTTGCCGACCCCGCCCTTGCCCGAGGCGACGCAGATCACGTTCTTGACCTGTGCCAACGCCCCCTCCGGCAGTTTCCCGCGGCCCAGCGTCTGCTGAAGATTTCCCTTCTCGTCATCCGAGAGCACGTCGAATCCGACCTCGACCGTGCTCACGCCGTCGAGCGAGCCCACCTGCTGGGCGACCGCCTGCTGGAAGTGCGAGCGGATCGGGCAGCCCGGCGTGGTCAGCGAGACGACGACATCGACCCGCCCGCCGTCCTTGACCTCGATCGACCGCACCATGCCGAGCTCGACGATCGAGCGGCGCAGCTCGGGGTCGATAACGGCCCGAAGCTTCTCTGTGATCTGTTCCTGGGTCGGAGAGGTCATATCGGTGCAACGTCCGGGAGCTTCCCGGACGCGGTCTCCAATTGTCGCAGAGGCTTGCGCGAGCCGGTGCTGGGAGCAGCTAGCCGCCGGTCCCGCCAGTCGGAGGCGGCGGAGGCTCGTTCGGGTCGGTAGGCGCCCCGGTTGGGGGTGGCGCGGGCGGGAAGGGCGCAAGGGCCGGGAAGCGACCCTGGCGCAGGTTGCGGGCGATCACCGCGCGGGCCTTCGGGAAGTTCTGGATCCGGTACGGATTGCTGGTCCCGAAGTCCTGGTAGTAGATGAGCATCTTGGTGCGCTTGTGGCGGCGCACCCAGGTGAAGACCCGCTTCACGAACTTGGGGTCGTCGCCAGCCGAGACGCCCCATTCGGTGAGGGCGAAGGGCTTGTGCCGGTACCTGCGGATCTTGTAGAAGCGGGTCAGGGCCTTCCAGACCGGATAGCGGGAGTACATGTCGGTGCCGACCCAATCGACGTAGGCCGAGCCGGGGTAGAAGTGGCCGGGCAGGTTCCTCTTCGTCGCCGGTGAGCCGCCGGGTAGCGGGCTCCACACCATCGAGACGGGCGCGGCGGGCAGCGAGTCCGGCTCGACGCCGTCCTTTGCCTGACGATTGAGCGGCGGCAGGTTCGTGGCCGCCAGCTTGGCGTTGATCTCGGCAAGCGTCCCCCCGCCGCGGATCACGATCGCGATGCGGCGGAATGCCTGCTTGTACCAATAGGGGGTGTAGTCGGCGCCGCGGCTGTTGCCCTGGCAGTCGTAGGAGGCCCAGGCGTTGAGACAGCGGTTCATCTCGCCCAGCGGACGGATGTAGGCGAGGATGTTGCGGGTCGCGAAGCTCGAGTTGAGCCGGATCAGATAGTCGTCGCTGGTTCCGGCCGCGATCCCGCGTGGGGTGATCAGCTCCGCCAGCGTGTTGGGGTCGACGGTCGAGATGTGGAGCATCGGCCGTGCCTGGGCCTCTCCCCAGCGGGGGATCGCGTAGTGGAGGCTGTTTCCCCACGGGTGGAAGGTCTCGATCACCGCCGGGTGCTTGCCGACGCTGTCTGGTGAAGGACTGGAAGTCGCTCAGCTGGCCGGTGTCGGTGACCCCGAAGAAGACCTGGTGGCGGTCGGGAGCCAGCAGGTCGCCCGAGGCGCTGGTCGCCGCGCCCAGGGCGAGCGTGGCCAGCGCCGCGGCAATGCCGAGGCGCAGCCTCATTCGTCGCGGTGTCGTGTTGCCGCCGGGTACTCCCACGATTAGCCGCAACACGGCGCTGCGCCGACCGTTGCGGAGCCTCGCACGTTAAGGATGGATGCTCCCCGCACTGCAACAAGGCTCCCAGATAGGGTTGGCGCGTGTCCCATGCGACTCTTCACACCAACGCCGGGCCGATCGGGGTCGAGTTCTTCGACGCCGACGCGCCGAAGACGGTGGAGAACTTCCGCAAGCTGGCCGGGGACGGCTTCTACGACGGCCTGAGCTTCCACCGTGTGATCCCCGACTTCATGATCCAGGGTGGCTGTCCGGAGGGCACGGGCACCGGCGGGCCGGGCTACACGTTCGAGGACGAGTTCAACCAGCACCAGATCGTGCGCGGCGCGCTGGCGATGGCAAACTCCGGTCCGAACACCAACGGCTCCCAGTTCTTCATCGTCACCACCGATGCCGCGCCCTGGCTGGACGGCAAGCACACGGTTTTCGGTCGCATCACCGAGGGGATGGACGCCGTCGACGCGATCGAGGGAACTGCAACCGACGCCTCGGACCGCCCGGTCGAGCCGCAGGTGATCGAGCGGGTCGAGCTGAGCGACTGATTAGGAGGGCGTCTGTGCGCCCTCCCGCGCGAGGTACAGGCCCACCAGCGCACCGCCCACCGCGAGCTCGAGGACTCCGCCTAGCAGCGAGACGTAGCTGACGATGTCCCTTGCGGTCTGCGGCGGGTCCGGTGGCACGTCGAGGCCAGAGAGAAGCTTGTCGTAGAGAAAGTCCAGTAGAGACTCGGGCGCGCCTATCGCGTGAAGCGAGAGCGTGATCGCCCCGCCGACCAGCAGCAGCAATCCGGCGATCAGGAGGCGGCGATTCAAAGCGGAGGGGGAGGGATTCGAACCCCCGGACCGGGGAGAACCCGGTCAGCTGCTTTCAAGGCAGCCGCATTCGACCACTCTGCCACCCCTCCGTTCAGGCGCGGCGAGGCAAGGGTAACCGGGCGGGCGACCGCCGTTTCTTAGGCACGGATCCCAATTCTCGGTAGGAGTCAGTGAGACGTCCGTCCAGATTCTCAACCCCTACCAAATATAGGTGTCGAGCCGGGCTGCTCGGGGGTCGAAAAGCCCTGCATGCGGAAATCAAAGAAGCACCTCAATGCCTCGGCGCGACGCCTGCGGATCGGCCTTGCGGTCGCCGCTAGCGCGCTTGCAGTCTGTGTCCTGCCGGCAACAGCCCTTGGCTCAGTCTCTGACACAACCCAGTTCTCAGTCGTCGCCGGCTCGCTTCTGTTTGGCACGTCGCCCAACGCACCCGACCTAAACGGCGTCACCCTGAACGGCCAGTCTCAGACGACTGATTCCCAGATGTCCAACTTCTCAGTCGCAGACGCGACTGGATCTGGCTCTGGCTGGAACCTCACCGTCGTCGGCGACACCGCGGGCGGCAAGAGCGCGGTGTTCAAGCAGTACTGCCCGAACGCCAACTGCGGCACCGATACCGGTCCGGGCTATGTGACCTCCGGCGCCACCCTGGCGGCCAACTCGCTGACGCTCAACAGCACGGGCGCCGGCTTTACGGCCCAAAACGGCACCACCGGCACCGCACCGACCCATTCCTGCAACTCGGGCTGCTTTATGGACTCGGCCAGCCCGGTAAAGGTCGTCTCCGCGGCCGCCAACGCCGGCATGGGCACCTATCTGACCAACGGCTATGGGGCATCGAGCATGTCGCTTGCCACCCCTTCGACGCTCAAGACCCTGCAGACCAACGAGGTCTACCGCGTCGATCTGGTCTGGTCGCTCAATAGCGGACCCTGATCCGCCGATAGGAAGGGGAGAATCGGAGCCCGGCTTCGCTTGATCCCCATGCGACGTTTTTCGCAAATTGCGAGCATCGTGCCGGTCATCGTGGCCGGTACGCTCGCGTGCGCGCCCGGCGCGGTCGCAGCCTCCGCGCCGCCGATGACGGTCACTATCTCGTCGCCATCCGGGGCCACCGGAAACTACTTCCAGGTTTCCGCACAACCCGGGGCCACGACGAAGGCCGGCTCGCTTAACCTGCAAAACCAGACCGATAAGAGCATCACCGTCCTGGTCGACCCTGTTCGTGGGCTGACCGCTAGCACGCTGGGCTCGGCCTACGGCCTGCACGGCACCAAGGCGAACGGCCCGGCGAGCTGGGTGGTCCTCGGAGAGCGCCACGTCTCGCTCGCGCCCCACGGCAGGGCGCAGGTGCCGGTCTCGGTCAGCGTCCCGTCCAGCGCCAGCCCGGGGGACTACCTGGCCGGGATCAGCGTCGAGGAGGCGGGAGCGGGCGACCAGGTCCAGCTGAAGGGCAACGTCGCGATCGCCAGCGTGCAGCGCTACGCGGTGGGTCTGGACACCACCCTTCCCGGCCCGCGGCACCCGCTGATCAAGCTCACCAGCGTCGATCTCGTCCGCGAGCCGGCCGGCGTCACGTTCTTGATCCACGGGCGCAATAGCGGCAATGTGATCCTCCAGAACGTCCACGGCATGGCCACGGTCAGCGACGGCGGCAAGGTGGTTGCGCGCCGTAAGTTGGGGCCGGGGACCTTCGTTACGGGCACGTCGATCGCCTATCCACTCCTGGTCCCGAGCCTGCAGCCGAGTGAGGGCACGTCCTACCGGGTGCAGGCCACGATGCGGTACCCGGGCGGCACGGCCCGAATCGACAGAGTCGTGCAATTCGGTCAAATCGACGCCAAGCGCCAGCAGGCCTACGGCGGGCCGAAGGTGTCAAGCGGCGGCGGGAACAATCATCTGCTTCTGGTCCTGCTCATCGCTGTCGCGGTTGCTGGCTGTCTGGCGGCGTTCGAGGTAAGACGGCGGCGCTCGGGCGAGGCGGCCCTGAAGCGCGCCCTCCCGCGGGCGATAGCCCAAGCACGGGCCGGCGGGGAGCCCTTGAGCGTGATCCTGGTCCCAGCCGACGGCGGCCGCCGCCCGCGCGGGCTCGCAGCCGCGGTGCGGGGGTCCCTGCGCAAGCGCGATCGACTCTTCCGGCTCAAGCACTCGGGCCTGATGATCGTCTCGCCCGACACGACCCCCGAGGGCGGCGAGATCCTGGCGGCCGAGATCCGCAGGCAGGTTGCACGCGCCGGACGCGGCGCCACAGCGGTGATCCCGGTCACCAGCGCCGCCGAGAGCAGCGCCGAAGAGCTTCTCGAGGCCGCGGCGGCCGGCTCGGACAACGGGATGGGCAACGGGGCGGGAATGGCGCCAGGCGAGCAGGCAGCTCGACGGGCTGAGGCAGAAGCGAGGTGAAGCTCAGTGGCACGGAAGCCCCTGCCGTCGGCAGCCCCAATGGATCGCGTCACCCTGCCTAGTCCGGCTCGGCGACCCCGACGGCTTCTACTCGCTGCCCTTCTCGCGATCGCCCTCGGGGTTTCCATGAGCGGTTGCGCGCTGCTCAAAAGCAACACCTCGTCGCAGCTGAACACGATCGGGCCCGTGAAGATCACCTCGGTGATCTGCGCCGGGGACACGAACTCCAACAACACGGGCTACAGCCCGGCAGACAGCTCCTGTCAGGGCAGCACCAAGGGGGGCAACTTTCCCGGTGACGCGGCCAACGGCACCTACCAGATCTCGCTCGCATATCGGATCTCCAACCTCGCCGGCGGCACCGAGCAGCTTCACCAGCACCGCAACGTCCAATCCTCCGACCACCCCCTGCGGCAGCGGTGTGACCTTCAACCAGAGCACCGGCCTCGCCAACGCGATCCAGGCCCTCTCTCCGGCCGGCTCGGGCAAGAAGTGGGTCGCCTACTACTCGACCACCCAGACCTACAGCACCTCCGGGTGCCAGTACCTCACCGTCTCCCCGACCTTCGGCCTCGGTCAAATCTACGGTGTGGTGCCGTTCCCGGGCCCCTTCGACTACCGGGTGATCGTCGGCTGGCGCCAGGTCGACGAAGGCACTCCGGGCAACACCTCGTCGCGCGCGGCCACCTGCGGAAGCTCGATCACCTCGAGCTACACCGACGGCGTCGACGGCCCCGATTCGGGCACCACCCCCGACATGCTCGGGATCTGCGCCGACGACCCGTCGGCCGCCACCATCTCCGGGCACCGATCTCTCCCAGGCCACACGCGACCTCGGCGTGATCCCGAACGGCGCCGGCAGCGCCCACGCCGGCGGAAGCGGGACCTCGGCTTGGACCCTCAGCTACAAGGGCGCCGCGCTCCCATCCGGGAATTTCCAGCTCTCAGCCACCACGACCATCCCCGGGGGGACCGCCACCCCGGCCAGCCCCACCTACACGCCGACGGCGAACACCGACACGCCGATGAACGTAAACGTCACCGTGCCGGCAAACACGGCTCCGGGCACCTACAAGGTCCAGCTCGTCGCCACGCTCAGCACCGACCCCACGCAGACTCGCGGCATCATCACCGGGCGACTTCACGGTCGGAAACGCATTCGACTTCGATCCCGCGCCGGCGCTGCCCTCGCTGGGCACGGTCACCCTCAACGGCCAACTGCAGTCCAAGACGGCGCAGATGAACAACTTCGGGGTCAACGACACCAGTCGCGAGCCCCTCCGGCTGGAACGTGACCGTGGCGGGCGACGGCACCGGCTCCAACAAGGCCGTCTTCACGCAGTACTGCAGCAACGGGGCAAGCGCCTGTGGCTCGGACCCAGCCAACAGCTACGTTGCCGGCGGACGCAGTCTGACCGCCAACTCGCTCAGCCTCGATTCCACGGGCGCGGATTGGACCGGGGGGAGCGGCACGAAACCCACGTTGCAGTGCGGTGGCGGCAGCTGTTCGATCGATTCGGCCACACCGACCAAGATCGCCTCGGCGGCCAACGGGAGCACCGGCACGGGTCTTTGGACCACGACCGGATTCACTTCGTCGAGCGTCTCACTCGCCGTCCCGAGCACCGTGAGGGTGCTGCCCAGCAATGAGATCTATCGCCTCAACGTCGTCTGGTCGCTGAACAGCGGGCCGTAGAGCTCGCCGCCGGGCGGCGCGACCGGTTTTCCGTGTCGACGCCCACCCGAAATTCGTCGCAGATCCGTCGATCGGGCTTCGCCGGGAGCCACACGGGTCGATGAATCGTCCAAATGCAAACACGCGTTCCGGCAATCATGGCGGGGCGCAGGATTCGCCTGTTCGTCGTGGCCGTGACCATGACGATCGCGGCGATCCTGTCCCCTGCTCAGGCCCTGGGATCGAGCGACTCGACGCAGTTCTCGGTCGTCCCGGGCCCGTTGGGCTTCAGCGATCCGCCCCGCGTGCCCATCGTCCCCACGCTCCCGGCCGACGAACAGCCCCAGACGCTGAGTGCCCGGATGGACAACTTCACAGTCAACGACGCGAGCGGAGCCGGCGCTGGTTGGAGCCTCTCCGTGAGCGGCGACGCCGGCGCGGGCAGAAGCCCCGTACTGAGGCCGTACTGCACCGCGTCATGCGGCGCTTCGGGGGTCGGATACACCGACGCGAGCCGCTCTCTTCCCTCCGATTCTCTGATCCTCGACAGCCGAGGAGCGAGCTTCAGGCCCGAGGCGGGCAGCTCGGGCGCCGGCCCAAGCCAGCAATGCGATTCGGGCTGCTTTGTGGACACGCCGCCCGAGTCGCCAAGCAAGATCGCAATGGCAACCGACGGAGCAGCGATGGGCAGCTTCCGGAGCACCGGCTTCTCAAAGTCGAGCTTCCGCCTCATGGCTCCCAACTCGGTGCCCAAGCTTCGGCCGGGCGAGGAGTACAGGGTCGACCTCGTCTGGACCCTGATCAGCGCGCCGTAACGCTGCGCCGCCGCGCTTGGCGACGGAAGCTCGCGGACTAGTGCCCCGTCAACTAATGAACGCCCCGTTTTGGCGGCTGCAAGCCTTCGCCTGGCGTCGTCCTCGGTCGCCGCAGTAGCGCTGCTACTCCGGCTCCCTGCGTTCTAGCCATGCTCGGCTTTCGCACGCCAAGAACGGGTCGCCATTAATGGACGCGGCACTAGGCTTAGGCGGATGGCGACGACGGCCAGCCGGCCGGGCGCCACGGGCACTGAGCCCTGGCGCAACTGGGCCGGCGATCAAACCTGCACGCCGGCCGCGATTGAGCGGCCCCAGAGCCGCGAGGAGCTGGCGGCGGTCGTGCGCACCGCTGCCGAGGGTGGCCGCGGCGTCCGCGTCGCGGGCTCGGGCCACTCCTTCACCGAGGCGGCGCTCACCGACGGAGTGATGATTGACATCGGGGCGCTGAATCGGGTGCTCGACGCGAATCCCACCTCGGGGCTGGTCAAGGTCGAGGCTGGGATCATGCTCGCCGATCTCAACGAGCGCCTCCACGAGCTCGGCCGGGCGATGGAGAACCTCGGCGACATCGACCGTCAGACGCTCGCCGGGGCGATCTCGACCGCCACCCACGGCACCGGCGCCGGACTGCGCAACATCTCGGCCCAGGTCGAGGCGATGGAGGTCGTCACCGGCGACGGCGAGCTGCGCGCCCTGAGCGCCTCGGGGGCGCGCGACGATCTGCTCGCGGCCCGGGTCGGTCTCGGGGCGCTGGGTGCGATCTACTCGGTGACCCTGCGCACGGTCCCCGCTTTCACGCTCCATCGCGTCGACACTCCGCGACCGCTGGACGAGGTGCTCTCACGCTTCGACGAGCTGGCGCAGCGCAACGACCATTTCGAGTTCTTCGTCTTCCCTCACACCCAAACCGCGCTGACGATCGAGCGCAACCGCAGCGAGCTTGCGGAGCGGCCGCGAGGCGCGCTGCGTCGCTGGGCCAGCGACGTACTGATGGAGAACACGGTTGGCGACCTTGCGCTGCGGCTAACCCGCAGACGGCCCGCGCTGATCCCCCGCCTCTCGGCCGGCGCGGCGAAGATGATGTCGCAGGGCGAGCGCCTCGATCGCAGCTACCGGATCTTCGCCAACGAGCGACGGATCCGCTTCACCGAGATGGAGTACGCGTTGCCGCGCGATCGTGGCCCAGAGGCGGTGCGACGGGTGCTCGATCTGATCGAGAAGCGCGGCATCGAGGTCGCGATGCCGATCGAGTGCCGGGTCGTGGCCCCCGATGACGCCCTGCTCAGCCCCTCCTACGAGCGCCCCACCGCCTACGTCGCGGTGCACCAGTACCGCGGGATGGAGTGGCGGCCCTACTTCGAGGCGGTGGAGGCGATCATGGACGAGTTCGACGGCCGTCCGCACTGGGGTAAGCGCCACTTCCAGACCCACGAGACACTGGCCGAGCGCTACCCACGCTGGGACGACTTCGCCGCCGCCCGCGACCGTCTCGACCCCGACCGCGTGTTTCGCAACGAGTACACGAACCGGGTTTTGGGCCCGTAGTAGGCGGCGAAAACCGAGTCTGGCTAGGAGGAGGGAGGTCGACGCAGCGAGCGTACATGCGACGTACGTGAGCAAGTCGACCGACCGAGGACACCGCCAGACGAAGGTTTGCAGCCGCCTAGAGGAACGTTCTGCCTTCGCCTCGGTAGGTCGGCACTTCGTCGACGATCTCGATCGCCCTCGACCAGGTACAGGGAAGCGAAGTGCTCGCAGAGCTCCCCGGCTTTTGTGTGGCGTAGATAGACCCGGTCGCCGATTCGCAGATCGCGGGCGGCGGGACCGAGCAGCGGCGTCTGCACCTCGCCGGCCCCCTCCTCCGGGTCGAGGTTCAGTCCCGCAGGAAGCCAGGGAGTCGGCAGGCGCGCCGCGTCGCCGCTTCCCGAGGCCAGGTAGCCGCCACCGAGGGCCGTCGCGATCGCCGGCGCCGGCTTGCGCACGATTGGCAGCGCGAAGGCCGCGGCCGGGGTGAGGCCGAAGCTCGTGTAATGGTCGAAGAGGGTTGGGGCGTAGAAGCCGGAACCGGCCGCCAGCTCGGTCACCGAGGGATCCGAGGCCGTGACCTCGAGGCTTCCGGTGCCGCCGCCGTTGACGAACTCCAGCTGTGCGAACTCGTGCACGGCGACGACGACTCGCCCCCGTCTCACCAGCAGCTCCTTCGTGGAGCGGCGCTGCATGTAGCGGATCGCCGCGCCTCGAAACCGGCGGCCCGGCGGCCTGTCCCCGACCCCGGCGATCTGGCCCTCGTAGGCCATGATCCCGACCAGCTGCAGCTGGGGGCGGCGCTGGATCTCCCGCGCAAGCTCGACGGCCTGCTCGACGGTGTGGACCGGCGAGCGCTTCGGGCCGACCTTCATCCTGCCGCGGAGCGGCCACCAACCGGCGTCGAGGTCCATGCAGAGCCGAACCGGTGCCGCGCCGGCGCCCAGGACCGACTCGATCAGGTCGAGATGCTCGGCGCAATCGACCATCACAACGGGCGCGGCCTGAGGGTTTGCGGCGCTCTGCACGGCGAGCTGCGCGAGCGCCTCCGTGTCGGCGGTCGGATAGGCGACAACCATGTCCTCGTAACCGTGATCGGCCAGCCACAGGGTCTCGGGCAAGGTGAAGGTGAGCAGGCCCTGGAAGCCGTCGTCACGAGCGAGGATCCGCTCCAGCAGCGGCCGGCAGCGGAGCGATTTCGACGCGATCCGGATCGGCTTGCCGCTCGCCCGACGCAGCATGTCGTCGGCGTTTGCCCACATCGCGTCGAGGTCGACGAACGCGAACGGCGCCTCTACCTCGGAGAAGATCTCCTCGTAGCGCGCATGCGACTGTTCGGGGACGGGCACGGGGCGAGCCTACAGCCGGTGCGCGGACAGGTACTTGCGGCGGCTTCGCCGCCTGACGGTTGTGCTTGGCCGACGCTGTAGGCGCCGGCAGACGCATGTCAGGCTGCGAAGCAGCCGCAAAATGCGTAGCCGCGGCGCAACGCCGTGGCCCACGCCTACAATCGATCTGCGCCCGGAGAGGTGGCCGAGTGGCTGAAGGCACTCGCCTGCTAAGCGAGTAGGGGGCGCAAGCTCTCTCGAGGGTTCGAATCCCTCCCTCTCCGCTGAGTCATTGGACCCGGGAGACAGGCCCCAATGAAAGAACGAGTGCTCATAGCAATCGCCGCGATTCTCGCCACGGTGACGGCCGTCGTGGGGGTTGCCGTCGGCGCCTTCGGAGCCGGCACCGGCGACGGCGCCGCGTCTCGCGGCGGTGACCCAGCGGTGCCGCGGACCTCGGTCGCTCCGCAGCGGGTCGTCGTGGCGGGAAGGGCTGCCCACAGCGCCGCGGCGAGGCCGGTTCCGACTGTGGCCGATCAGCCACGGTCGGGCCCGCACTTCGCGATCCTCGAGCTGCGCCAGGGTGCGCGAGCCCCGATCTTCACCAGCCCGGGCGGGAAGTTGGTCAGCACCCTCAGCGCCCATTCGGAATTCGGCTCGCCCCGGGTGCTCGGCGTGGCTCGCCAAACGGGTTCCTGGCTCGGCGTGACGACTCCGCTCCGGGCTAACGGCCAGCTCGGCTGGATCCGCTTCGACCCCGCGAAGCTGGACCTCTACTGGACCCGCTATTCGCTGCGGGTGCTGCTCTCGAAGCGGATCCTCGAGCTGCGCTATGCCGGGCGCGTCCTCGGTCGCTACACGGTCACGGTCGGGGCGACCGGCAGCGACACGCCCCAGGGGCGCTTCTCGATCACCGACGCGCTGAGCTTCGATCACAGTCCCTTCTACGGCTGCTGCGCGCTCGCCCTCTCCGGCCATCAGGAGCACCTCCCCTTCGGATGGCTGGGCGGAAACCGCATCGCTATCCACGGGACGCCGGGACCGGTCGGCTACGCGGCCTCGCACGGCTGCATTCGCGCCACCGACGAGACGGTGCGAACCCTCTTCCGGCGCGTTCCGCTCGGCACTCCGGTGTTCGTCGACGGCTGAGGCGTGCCTGCGCCAGGCGGCGCCGGAAGGGAGAAGGCCCGTGGCACCGAAGGTCAATCGAATGCTCGAAGAGGACCCGTTCCTGGAGTTCGCCGGCTCGAATGTCGTCGAGGTCGATTCGCGACACGCGATCGCGCAGCAGCGCCCGGCGCCGGAGCTCGACAACCATGCCGGCGTCCGCCACGCGGGGGCCCTGTTCACAGTCGGCTACGCGGCCTCGCGGGCGCTGGTCGCGGCTGCGCTCGAGTCGAAGGCGCAGTCGGCGCGGGCACAGATGGTCGACAGCGAAATCGCCTACGAGAAGATGGTCTCCGGCGAGTTGGTCACCGCCACCGCCGAGCCGGCGGCGGCGGATTGGGAATCGCTGCTGGCGCGGGCCTCCGCCGGGGAGGCTGTGCAGCTGCCGACCTCGGTGACGCTGCGAAACGAGGCTGGCAAGACGGTGACCGCGATGAGCGTCTGCTGGCAGGTAACCCCGGCGGACGGAGACCGCCCCCGATGAGCGCCGGCGAGGCCAGACGCGATCAGGGATGCGCGCTTGTGACCGGGGCATCGCGCGGGATCGGTGCTGCAATCGCGCGTGCACTTGCAACTGACGGATGGTCAGTTGGGGTCAATTACCGCGCCGACGCCGAAGGCGCTCGATCAGTGGTCGAGGAGATAGCTGCAGGCGGCGTCCAGGCTCTTGAGATCGAGGCTGATGTAGCCGATGAGAGTTCGGTGACACGCATGTTCGACACAATCGAGGATCGCCTCGGCCCGGTGCTCGTACTGGTCAACAACGCGGGCGCCAGGAACGACCGGCTGCTCCAGGGGCTGTCGAGGGAGGAATGGGGTCGGATCGTCGACGTCAACCTGCACGGCGCCTTTCACACGATCAAGCGGGCGATTGGACCGATGTCACAGAACCGCTTTGGCCGCATCATCAACGTGAGCTCCATCTCCGCCTCCCGGCCGCAGCCCGCCCAGTCCGCATACGCGGCTTCGAAGGCCGGGGTCGAGGCCCTGACCCGCACCGTTGCCCAGGAGGTCACCCGCAAGGGCGTGACCGTGAACGCGATCGCTCCCGGCCTCATCGACACCGACTTCATTCCAGACTCGCTGAAGTCGGCCGATGCGATGAGGGTGCTGCCGGCGCGCCGGCTCGGCGAGCCACGGGAGGTCGCCGCCGTCGCCAGCTTCCTCGCCTCGGAGGAGGCGGGATACATCTCCGGTACCGTCATAACGATGGATGGCGGATTCTCCGCCGGCCTCGGGACCGGCGGGCAATATTGGCGACCGAAGGCGCAGGCCTCAGGCGACGCATAGGGAGGTCGTTGGGAGCTATGGAACCGACTGCAACACCGTCGCGCGATCAGATCTCGGAGCGCATCCTTGACGCGCTGGTCGAGTTCGGGGCCGACCGCGAAAAGCTTCAGCCAGAAGCGACATTGGAAGAGCTCGACATCGACTCACTCGACCTCTTCGAGTTGGGCCAGATCCTGAGTCATGAATTCAGCATCGAGGTGGACCCTGGGGACTTCCAGGACGTCACCACTCTCGGTCAGGCGCAGGATGCGATGCTCAAGCAAGTGAAGTGAGCAAAGACCCCGCTGCGATAACCGGCATCGGCGCGGTCACCCCCCTCGGCATCGGAGCCGACGCCCTGTTCGACCAGTGGTCGCGGGGAATCACCGGGCTCGAGGACGGCGCCGGCGCCTGCAAGCAGTTCGACGCGGCGGAGATGCTGTCGCGCAAGGAGGCGCGCAGGACCGAGCGCTTCGCGCAGCTCGGCCTTATGGCGGCCGAGGAGGCATTGCAGGCCGCGTGGGGAGACGAGTGCCCGTACGAGCCGACCCGGGTCGCCTGCATCATGGGGGTCGCCTTCGGAGGCATGGAGACGATGCAGGGCCAGTCCGACGTCATGGACGCCGAGGGCCCCGACGCGGTCTGGGTGCTCACCGTGCCGGTGTCGATGCCGAACGCCTTGCCGGCGCTGCTCGCGATGCGCAAGGGCTTTCGGGGCGAGACCGGCAGCATCGCCACCGCTTGTGCCTCCAGCGCGCAGGCGATCGGCGTCGGCCTGCGGATGATCCGCGCCGGCAACGCCGACGCGGTGGTCGTCGGCGGCGCCGAGGCGTGCCTGAACGAGTACGGGTTGGCGCTGTTTCGAAACGCGGGAGCGCTGTCTCGCTCCGGGATCTGCCGGCCCTTCGATCGCCGCCGCGACGGGTTCGTGATGGGCGAGGGCGCGGGGGTCATGGTGCTCGAGGACCCCGAGAAGGCTGAGGCGCGCTCCGCCGACGTGCTCGGCTACGTGGCCGGATACGCGTCGACCACCGACGGCTACCACCTCACAGCGTCGGAGCCGAGCGGCGAGGTTTGCGCGATGGCGATCGGCGAGGCGCTCGAGGACGCGGACTACACGCCGCAGGACGTCGACTACATAAACGCGCACGGCACCTCGACCCCGGACAACGACCGAACCGAGACCAACGCGGTCAAAAAGGCGTTCGGCGAGTACGCCTACAAGGTCCCGATGTCCTCGACCAAGTCCGCGGTCGGCCACTCGATCGGTGCCGCGGGAGGGGTCGAGGCGATCGCGACGCTGCAGTCGATCCGCGAGCGCGTTGCCTGTCCGACGCTCGGCCTCGAGGAGCCCGAGGAGGGCCTCGACCTCGACTACGTGCCGGGGCAATCGAAGCCGCTCGAGCCGCACGGCGGAAACGGGCGGATGGTGGCGATCTCGAACTCGTTCGCATTCGGCGGCCACAACGCCGTTCTGGTGATCACGACGTGACGATCGCCGGCCCCGGCGAGGAGCGCCTCGATGCCGACCCTGGCTGAGGTCCAGGAAGCCTTCTACAGCAGTCTGCTCACCGTTCCCTTCCACAGGCACCTGGGCGTAGTCATCGAACGGACTCCCTCGGGCGTCCGGGTCGCGCTCCCCCCCAAGCCCGAGATCGTCGGGCCCGACGGTCGGCACTCGCCGGCCGCGGTGTACGCGCTCGGCGACGTCGCCTCGTCCGTACAGATCTGCGAGCAGGTCGCTCCGCGAGCCTTGGAGCTGGAGATGGGCGCGATCTTCTTCACCGTCGGCGCCCATATGGAGCAGCACCGGCCGGCCAAAGGCACGATCGAGGCGAGCGCGAGCATGGTCGGCGCCCTGGACCCGGAGGTTGGAGCGGCGGGCGAGTCCAAGAAGGCGACGGTCGACGTCGCGGCGACGGTGCTCGGAGAGGACGGCGAGCTGGCCGCTGAGCAGAAGATGAGCTTCTATGTCCGCTTCATGGAGGTGAGTCGAGTCCGGGAGATGGCTCCGACGTCGTCGGAGATCTTTCGCCTCCACGGACTGTGAGCGAGGGCCGCCTGCTGCTGCTCAGCGGGGCCGATGCCGCGGCGCTGTCCGGGCAGCTGGAGGAAATTCAGGCGGCGGCGTCGCGGGCGTCGAGCATCGCCGACCCGGGGATCGGCCCCGCCGAAGGCCCGAGCGAGCAGCCGCTTCGGGCGGCGCTGGTCGCCGCCGATCCCAAGGAGCTGCTGGCGCGGGTCGAGGTGCTGGCCGGCTGGCTCGAGGAGGGGGTCGCCGATTGCCTGCGGGTCGAGCGGGGCCTCGCCCTGGGCCAGGCAAAGGAGCGGCCGCGAGTCGGCCTTCTATTTCCCGGGCAGGGCGCGCCCGTTCCCAGCGACGCCGGGGCCCTCGCCGATTGGCTTCCCGAGGCCGCGGCCGTTTACGACAAGGCAAAGTCATTGCGAGCCGGTCAAGAGGTTCCGCCGCCCCTCGTCCAGCTGGCTGTGGTCACGGCTTCGGTCGCCGGCCTGCGGGCTCTTTCGACGCTCGGCATCGAGGCCGACTTCGGCCTCGGGCACAGCGTCGGCGAGCTGACCGCGCTGCACTGGGCCGGAGCACTGGACGAGGGGGCGGTGCTGCGGATCGCGCGCCGTCGCGGCGAGGTGATGACCGAGCACGCGACGGCCGCGGGCGCGATGGCCAACATCGAGGCCGAGGAGGAGACGTTCTCCAGCATCGTCGACGGCGCCGACGTGACCGTCGCCTGCTTCAACTCGCCGCGCCACCGGGTCGTCTCGGGGGCGACCGACGCGGTCGCAGAGGTGGTCGAGCGGGCCCGCGAGCGGGACGGCGCCACCGTCGTGCCGCTGCGGGTGGTGGGTGCCTTTCACTCGCCGCTGATGCAAGAGGCGGTGCCGGTCTTCGACCGCTATCTGGCCGGAGAGGAATTCGGAGGCCTGGAGCGGCCGGTCTATTCGACGATCACGGGCGCCGAGCTGGAGCCCGATGCCGATCTGCGCGGGCTTCTGATCCGCCAGATGAGCGAGCCGGTCTTGTTCCTGGACGCGGTCCAGGACGCGGTCGATCGCGCCGACCTGCTGCTCGAAGTGGGTCCCGGCCGGATGCTCAGTGGGCTGGTCTCGGAGTTCGTCGATACGCCGACCGTCCCGATGCGGGTCGGCCACTCGTCGCCGCAGGGCTTTTTAACCGCCGTCGGCGCCGCCTTCGCGATCGGGGCGCCCGTGCGCGCCGAACGATTGCTGGACGCCTAGAATCGACGTCCCGGCTCCGCCGGCCACCCGCGCCCGTAGCTCAGTTGGATAGAGCGTCGGTCTACGAAACCGAAGGTCACAGGTTCGAATCCTGTCGGGCGCGCTCCGCTCTTCTCCTAGGGATGCCGCGTTCTTCCCATTGCAGAGCCGAATGCGGGGACCAGGTCCGGATCCGACGTTCCGGCCGTTTCCATGCCCGTCCGGAGGTTTCCGCAGGGTCGTGGTCTCATCCTGGTCTCATTTCGCGGTCCTGTGACGGCCGCCGCAGAGTCAGAAGCGGTGCGCTTCTGCTTTCACGCGAGGCTGTCGCGTAAATCCGGCCGATTCCGGCTGGTGGCGGTGAAACCGGCCCGATCTGAAAACGGCAGGGGCCTTTCGGCCTCCGATCAGGCTGCTGCGGCCGCCAGGTGGTGCCGGTGGAGCTTCAGGAGGTTGTGGGTGGCGGCGATCAGGCGCCATTCCGAGCACGCGGCCGCCCGGCCTCTTCGTTTGAAGCGCTCGATCCCTCGATTCGCCTTGATCTGGGCAAAGACCGGCTCGACCATCCACTTTCTTCGTGAGTAGAGATCGCCACCGGTCTCGGTGGCGATGGCTCTTCGCATGAAGTCGTAGGGCCCGCCGAGGCGCGTCTTTCGGGGGCGGTTGCGGGTGGTGTCGGGGGCGACGATCGGGGTCATGCCGCGCTTTCGGAGGGAATCGATGTGGCCGTTTGACCAGTAGCCGGCGTCGGCCAGCACCACCCCGGGGCGCTCTTTGACGCCCGCTGCTTGGAGCTCTCGTTCGGCCGCGCCGACCATCGGGCGGAGCTGCTCGAAGTCGACGCCCTCGGTGGTGATCTCGGCGGCGACGATGATCTGGCCCTCGGTCGTGACGGCCTGAGCGTTGTAGGCGGGGATGAAGTCGCGCCCGGACTTCATCCGCTTTGCGTCGGGGTCGGAGGTGTTGATCTTGCCGGCGGGAGCGGGCGCCAGCTTCGCCGGCTTGGGTGGTGAGCCCATCGCCTGCTTGCCGCGCTCGCGGACGCCCCGCTCGCGATATGCCTCGTAGTCGCGGTTGGCCTGGCGCTCGGTCTGCCAGTCCTCGACCAGCCGTCGGCGGCAGAGCTCGAGGCGCTGCTCGCGGGCCTTTGGAATCGACTCCTCTGCCTCGGCTCGCTCGGCGTCAAGGCGCTGCTTTGCCTCGCGAAGCCATGCTCGGCGGCCCTCGCGGCGGGCCAGATGCTCGGGTAGCTCATCCCCGCGAGCCTCGCCGTGGATCTCATCCTCGGCGGCGTCGATGCGGCCGGCCTCAGCGAGGATCTCGGCGGCGATCTGCTCGTAGCTGCGGCTGGCCCTCTCGGCGGCCATCGCGGCGAACTTGCTTCCGTCGACGGCGATCACCCCGACCTCAACCAGCCCTGCCTCGGCGCAGAGCCCGAGGACCTGGCCGAAGAGATCGCCCAGGGCCCGCTCGTGGCGAACCCGGAAGCGGGCGATCGTGGCGTGGTCGGGAACCTGGTTTGCGCAGATCACCCGGAAGGCAACGTCCTCGCGGCAGCGGCGCTCGATCCCCCGTGATGAGCGCTCGCCGACCGCGTAGGCGTAGGCAAGCAGGGTCAGCATCATTTTCGGGTCATGGGCCGAGCGGCCGTGGCCGTCGGCGCGGTAGGAGACATAGAAGGTGTCGAGGTCGAGCTCCTCGATCGCCTCGATCACGAACCAGGCGAGGTGGTCTTCGTCTAACCAGTCGCGCAGGTCCGGCGGCATCAGAAGCGACTGGTCACGGTCACAGCTGAGGAAGTTCTGGGGCATGGGCCATTTTCTCGCTGCAAACGGACCGAAAAGCAGGGGGTTTGTGCGACAGCCTCACGCGAAAGCGATAGCCCACGGAGGTTGAAAATGCCATGACTCCTGGGAGTCGTGGCGCTTGCCCGCCTGCGGACGAGGCGAGATACTGCGCAGGCGATGTCGCAGGAGAACGTCGAGTTGGTCAGGTCGGCGATGGAGGCCTACCACGCCGGTGACCGCGATGCGTATATCGACCACTTTGCAGAAGACGTCGAGGTCTGCCCTGACCTGTCCCGTTTCCCCGAGGCAAAGCAGTTTCGCGGTCGCGAGGAGTTCAGGCGTTTCATCGCCGAAATCGACCAGGGCTGGGAGGGGGGCGCCAGTACAAGTGAAATCAGGGAGCTCTTCCCCGCCGGCGACCGGGTCGTGGTTCGGGCCGACTGGGGAGGCAGGGGCCAGGCCAGCGGTATCGACCTGCGCTCCAGCCTGACTTCCATCAGCACCGTCCGAGATGGACTGATCATCAAGGTCGAGTTCTTCTTCGACCACGCCCAGGCCCTCGAAGCCGCCGGGCTGTCGGAGTAGGCGATGTCGCAGGAGAACGTCGACGCGATGCGCAAGGTCTACGAGGCGATGGCTCGCGGCGACTTCTGGGCTGCCGGCGAGGTCTTTGACCCCGAGATCAAGTGGTCGTGGTCCTCCAGCATGTCGGGTCTGACCGGGGTCGGGACGTACCACGGGATCGAGGGTGTCGAGGCAGCGACTCGCGATGTCTTCAAAGCTTGGGAGATGTTCCGGCAGGAGGCCGAGGAGTTCATCGAGGAAGGCGACGACGTTGTGGTTGTGGTCCGCATGCACGGACGGCTGAAGGGAAGCAACCAGGAGATCGAGGACACGGCGGGCCACGTATGGACTTTCCGTGACTCCAGGGTGATTCGGTTCAGGGCCTTTGACACCCCGACCGACGCCCTCGAAGCCGCCGGGCTGCGGGAGTAGGCGATGTCGCAGGAGAACGTCGAGATCGTGCGGAAATTGATCGATGCTGTCAATCGGCGCGACATGGATGCCTGGTTGGGTTTCCTCAGCCCAGAGGTCGTATGGGAGTCCCTGCCCCTCCCTGGGTTTAAAGACGTCTACTGCGGGCGAGCGGAGGCGCGAGAGTGGATCGAGCAGCTCCTCGAAGTCTTTGATTTCCATCTCGAGATCGACGAGATCACGGCACTGAGCGATGGCAGCGTCCTCATGGTGGCCAGCGTCAGCGGGCGTGGTAGGGGGAGCGGCGTACCGATTGAGCGACCGTCTGGGGAGATCGTCTGGCTCGCGGATGGCAAAATCACGAGGCGTCAGGTCTTCTGGGCCAGGGCCGAAGCCCTCGAAGCCGCCGGGCTGTCGGAGTAGCAGGTCCTCACTTTCAGGCCGCGACCCGCAGCGGGGGCAGCGTCAGGCCAATAATGAATAGAGGGTGGTACTCGTGGAAGGCGTGGCGCTACGGTGCGCAGGCCAGGGCGCGATACTGCGCGGGCGATGTCGCAGGAGAACCTGGAGATCGCTCGCCGTTATTTAGAGGGATACAGAGGCCAGACCCCGCAAGAGATGGCGGACCACATAGATGCATTTTGGGATCCGGACGGCGACTACTACCCGGTCCGCAAGTTCCCTGAATCCCGCCCGTGCCATGGCATAGACGAGATCTCGCGCTTTAACGCCGAGTATCGAGCGGCCTGGGAGCGCTACGAGCTTGAGGTCAAGGAGCTGATCCCGGTCGGTGACGATCGCGTTCTGCTACGCGCCAGCGTGTCGGCCGAGGGACGGGAGAGCGGACTCAAGCTGGAAGGCGATCTCTACCACTGCGTTTGGCTGCGCAACGGACGGTTACTCCGTGTGGAGGATCACCTGACGCGGGCGGGCGCTCTCCGTGCCCTGGGCCTGGATGGCGACACCCTCGAAGCCGCCGGGCTGTCCGAGTAGCCCGGGGCCCGCCCGCTCCCGCTTGGCGCGAAGACCAGCAGAGCCGCCTAAAGAAGCCCGCGCAGCCGATCTGCGCTCATGCCAGCGTCGCGCAAGATGCCGGCCAGGGTTCCCTTCCTGATCTCCTTGTGGAGTGGGACGACCAGCGCATGACGGCGCCCGGGCTTCTTGAGCCGAACATGGCTGCCGCGCTGACGGTCGACGGACCACCCATCCCGCTCAAGCGCCCGCACGAGAGCCTTGCCCGAAACGACCGGCTGTCTTGGACTCACGCGGGGAGTGGGAACTTGCGCCGGATCACACCGGTGTCGAGCGACCCGCCGTCCTCACGAACTCCCTCGACGTAGAGGGCCAGAGCAGCCTCGGCGTTCTTGGTCGCCTCGTCGAGGTCATCCCCCTGCGTGTGCAGTCCCGGAAGGTCGGGCGCATAGACGTGGAAGCCGCCCTCCTCCAGGGGCTCAAAGATCAGCTCGATGTCCTGGGCTTCGTTCATCGGTCCGTCAAGAGTACGTGACGGACCAGCGATCTCGCCCGAAGTGGCGAGTCATTAACTGACAAGGAGGAGGGGTCCATGACCACCACGGCAACGCTTGACGTCGCGGGCCGCCGACGCTCGCCAGCGACATTTCCGAGCTACCACGCCGGCCGTCCGCCCAAGAACAAGGGGCGCATATACCCGGCTGATCCTCCCAGGGTCGAGGAGATCATGGCGGTGATGCGCCAGGCCGGTGATCGCCTGCCTGGGCTGCGCCTCCGCGGCCTGATCGTCGTGCTCTGGCGGTCCGGACTTCGGATCAGCGAGGCACTCGCACTCGCCGAGGGCGACCTCGAGCCTGGCCGCGGAGCGATGCTGGTGCGCCACGGCAAGGGCGGCAGGCGGCGCGAAGTAGGTATGGACGAGTGGGGTTGGCAGCAGCTTCGGCCCTGGCTGGAGCAGCGAGTCGAGCTGCCGGTGGGTCCGCTCTTCTGCGTGGTCAAAGGACCCACGGCTGGACAGCCGTGGTCGGCGCCTTCAGTACGGACCCAGTTCCGACGCCTAGCGGCGCGTGCCGGAGTGCGTCGACGCTTCGCGCCGCATCAGCTCCGTCACGCTCACGCGGTGGAGATGGCGCGCGAGGGCGTTTCATTGAATGTGATCCAGCGCCAGCTCGGCCACGCCAACCTCGGCATAACCTCCATTTACCTGGAGGGAATCGACAACGGCGAGATCATCGAGACCGTGCACGGCCGACGATCCCCGGTGATTCCGGCAGCAACAGCGCTAGGGCCATAGCCCGGGCGCTTCGATTCACGCGAAAGCGAAACCCCGCGCGGGCGTGCCCTGCCTTCGCTCTCTGATCGCCGTCGAGGAATTCGCGGGCGCTCGATCTTTCAGACCGCCTTCGTCGTAGGTGATCTCGAGGAAGGGCTTGAGGGATATTCCCCGGCCTTGAACGCAGGCGGGTGGCGCTGCTACACCCTCGGCGCTGAGGGTCACGAGGTTTGTGATTACCGCGGTGGGCCGACGACTTTCTCCTCGAGGCTGGCGCCGAACGAGCAGACGCCGCAGTTGGAGCTAATCAAGCACGACAAGGGCCGATTTAGGACGCGGTCTCCCAACGAGGGGATCGTGCGCCGATCGCACGGGTCCGAGAGACTTGAGTCGCACCAGCTTTACCCTCCGCCGCGCCGGAGTCGAAGGTTTGAAACCCCCTTATCGCCGAACCCCAGACGTTTGGGGGGCAAAGGGGTCGCCATAACCGGCACAGCTCGCGCTCCTCAGGCTCGCGAGGGGCCACCAACGATCCCACGAACCTGGCGCAGGCCTGCGCTTTGCACGCATGGAGGGCCCGCGTCCGCCTCAATGCATAGGCTCCCTGGCAAGGGAGGTACCCGTCGGAAAAGCCCCTACTGAAAGGTGGCACCTGTGAGCTCCCAACGCCTCGCCCCGCTCAGTGGGATCGTCTTCGTCGCAGCGTTCATCGTCGGCTTCTTCGTGATCAGCAATGGCGGCCCGCAGGTCACCGACTCGGCGCAGACGATCACCTCCTACTACGCCGACCATCATCAGAAGGCGGAGCTCACCGTGGGGGTCGTCGCCGTGGGCCTCGTATTCCTGGCGATCTTCATCGCCTTCCTCTACGGCCATCTGAGGGCGGCTGAGACCTCCGGCAATCTCTGGTCGACGCTGGTGCTGATCGGCGGAATTGCGGGAGTAGCGACATTCTTTGTCGCCGGTGGCGTCCATGTGGCGATCGCCGATGGCGGCACCCACGGCTTCGGCTCGGACGCGATGGTGGCGCTCAACGGTCTCGACAACGACATTCTCATTGCCTTCGTATTCGCGCTCGGGCTCATGTTGATCGGCGTGGCCGGTGCAACGATTACGACCGTGGCCCTGCCGAAATGGCTCGGCTGGGCGGCCCTGGTAATCGGAATCCTGTGCTTTACACCCGTCTGGTGGGCCGGCGCCGCCTTGGGCCTCATCTGGATCATCATCGTGAGCATCGTGCTGTCGCGGGCTGGCGGCGCCTCGCAGGGCGCCACCGCCTGATCGCGAGCCTCTCTTAGCCCGAGCCTAGGTGGGCGCCGGCCGCGCTGCCCGGGTCGCAGGCTGGCCGGGCTTGAGCCAGCCCGGGTTCCACGGAGACGTGCTTGGTTGGTTTGATGCGGAGGAGGCACGCTCGGCCCCGGTCTGGTCGCGCCTCCTTTGCGCGAAAAGCGGTAGGGCCCCACGCCGCGGATCGATCGAGCACCGAGCGCATGGCGGCTCTGCTGTTCTACGTCCGGTCTAGGACACGTAGGCCTTGCGCACCATGGCGGCCGTCCATCGGTTCGTACCGTGGGCCGGGGGGACACCCTTGCTATTCAGGGCCTCGGCGATCTCGTCGAGGGACTTGCCCTTCGCGAGCAGCGTCGCGATCTGCTTCCGCCATCCATAGTCCCGCTTGTTGCAATGAATGTGGGCAAGTCGAACGTTCTCGGGGCGGAGGTGCCCGCCGGCCGCCTTGGGGACCGGGTAGTGGTCGGGCGAGGGGGCCCACTTGGTGCGTGGCGTCGTGACCTGATCGAACTCGCCGCGCCCCTTATGGTGGTCGCACTGCGGCATCTCGCACTTCACCGCGAGGAGCTGGCCGCGCTCGGCCATCTGCACGAGGACACCCTTCATACCCAGCCTGCGGAGCTGGTCCGCGACTGAGCTATCCGCGCTGCCGGCGCCAGCTGCTGCCTTCGCCATCGAGTCACCCTTCTCGTGTGGTCGCCCTATTGGGCTTCGTGTGTACGTCGCGCAGAGCGGTGCTTCCGCGGCTGACGACGCCGCCTCCTCGGCCTGTGCCGCGACAGTACAGACGCAGCAGCTGAGATCAGGCGATTTCGTCCCCTCATCATGCAGCAAACGCGGCGAGTGGCACGTCTCGTACGTGCGATACGTCAGCCGAGGTGAGCGCTGTCGCTTCGCGCGAGAAGCGGCAGCGGTTCTGATTCCTTCGAGTGCCATTCGGCAGAGGATCGCCCCTCGAATTCACCCCTCCAGCAGATCAACCGCCTCCTTCGAGGGATTCAGCCATTCGCAAGGGTCTCATCCCGGTCCAGGACCAAAGATTGCTTTCCCCCCGAGCCTCACCTAGACCCCAACCTCGACCCCCGACACACTACGCACCCTCCGGTGAGGCCTCATTTCGTGCCTGAATCGCCGAGTGTCTGACCTTCGGTGCGAAGGGGTCCTGAGCGGTCTTCGTCGGGGCGCCGGGCGGCCCATGTTGGCACGGCAAAGCCGTGCGTTTGGCCGCCCGCATGGACGCCCAGACGAAGTCATCCGCAGGACCCGAACGCGACCGAAATGCCCGCCTCTTGGAGGCACTCATTCGAAGCTCGGACCAGCTCCTTCGTCGGCATGCGCGCAAGCACGCCGAGCTACCGGAGGACGCTGAAGATGCGCTTCAGCGCGCTTACCTGCTCTTCCTGGAGCGCTACGACGGTCACTGGGAGCCTCTTCCCTGGCTCTATACGACGATCAAGCGCGAGGCATGGGCGCTTCGTCGGCGTGCCAGTCGCCGGCGCGAGCTGAGCCTCGACTCGCCCGGCCGCGAGGACGACGGCCAAGCGCTGTGCGAAACGATCGCCAGTGGCTCCTCCTCTCCCGAAGAGCGCGTCTGCGCGGAGGAGTCGCTTGCGCGGCGCCGCCGGGCCATCGCCGCGCTCAAGTCCGACCAGCGCCGGGCCCTGTGTCTATTCGGCCTCGGCCATAGCTACACCGAGATCTGCCAGCTGACCGGCTGGACCTACACCAAGGTCAACCGGTCGATCGCCGAGGGTCGCGCCGAGCTTCGGCGACGGCTGGCCGAGGCCAGGGGCTAGTTCGCCGCCCTCGCGACCCATCTCCTCGTGAGGCCGGATTTGGCCGCAATCGGCGAGGCAAAGCGCGCTTGCCGCGGACATCGACGGCGAAGCGCCATGCCCGCCGTCTCCCAATACCGCCAGCTCGAGTTGCCGCCTGCGAGCAATGCCCGCCCCTTCTTCACCGAGCGCACGCTCGCCGATCACCTGGCGGTCTCGGATCGCACCGTGCGCACCTGGATCCGTCGAGGCGAGCTCGCCTCCTACAAGCTCGGCGGCTCGCGACGGATCGACCCGCGCGATGTCGAGACCTTCCTGGCCGCGCGGCGGGAGAACGGAAGGGCGGCATGAGGCGGCGCGAGTCGCCGATCAAGCGCGTCAACCCCTCAGGCGAGCTGGTCTGGGTCGCCCGCTACACCGGTCGCGATGGCCGCCGGCGGATCGCCAAGCCGCCCTGGAACGACGGCAAGGGCACCTTCGATCGCAAGCGTGAGGCGCAGCAGGCGATCGACGAGGCTTACGAACGCTCAGACCGCGCTGAGACGGTCGGCCAGTTCTTTGCGACCTGGACCGATCGCTTCCCGCGCTCTGAACGCACCAACGCGACCAATGAGCACCGCATCAGCCGCGTCCTTGACGTGCCGCTGGAGGGTGTCGCTCTCCGCGATTGGCCGTTTCGCGATCTTCGCCGCCGCCACGCCTTGGCGCTCATCTATCACCTACTCCGGTTCCAGGGTCGGGCAGCGACGGGTGCCCGGGGGATCCTCGCCACGCTCTCTGCGATGACCGAGGACGCGATCACCGACGAGATCGCAGACGTCAACCCGTTCAAGGGCCTGCGGGTTCGCGCTAACGACCCCCGCGCGCGGAAGGCGCCGCGGGTGCAGCGCGTATTCAGCTTCGGCGAGATGCACCGGTTCGCGGCAGCGGCCGGCAAATGGGAGCCGATGGTCCGCGTGTTCACCGACACCGGCATGCGTCTCGGCGAGGTCCTGCCGCTGCGGCGCGAGGACTTCGATGGCAAGACGTTCGTCGTGCGGCGCACGGCACATGAGGGAGTGGTCCTCGAGGGAACGAAGACCGACCACGGCGCCGACTCGCCCGGTCGGGTCGTTCCCTGCCCGCCCGGGCTGGCTGCGTTGATCGAGGCCATGCCGTCGCGGATCGACACCGACCTGCTCTTCCCGACCCCGACCGGCAAGCTCTGGCGCGAACGGAACTTCTACCGCGATGTCTGGTACCCGGCCCAGCAAGCGTCGGGCATCGACATCCGACCGCACGAGTGCCGCCACTCTTACGTCTCGCATCTCCGCGCCGCCGGCGTCAACGACGCCGACCTGGCCGAGATCGCTGGCCATCGGGTCGAGACGATGATCTCCCGCTACACGCATCCGCTGCGGCGGAGCTTCGACGAGATCCGGAACGTGATCGGCTGAGGGGCCCTGTGAGCACAGCTGGTAGCCTGTTGTCAATTGTCAACACCCTCACGGGTTCTGCCGATGAGCATCCGAACAAGACGATCCGCGGCGCACTCAAGTTCGCTGTTGAGTGTGGTTGGCGGATCAAGAAGAGCGGGCCCCGTGCCCACTCGTGGGGAAAGGTGTTCTGCGGTTCAGGATGCGTCGCCTCGATATGGGGGACTCCCCGCAGCCCGGAGAACCATGCGAGGCAGCTGCGGAAGGCGGTTGTGAGATGCCGCATCAGGAGACATGACTCAGATGGATGCCTACAACTTCACGCTGATCCTTGGCGGAGACGTGGTCTCCGACGAAGTCCTGGACCGCCTGTTCGAAGCGGGACTCGACGACGGCACATTCGGTGAGATCGACGGCATGCCTTTCGCTGAGTTCGATCGAGAGGCACCGAGCTTCGAGGAAGCCGTCGTCAGCGCGATCCAGGGCATCGAGCGCACGGTGCCAGAGCTCCCGGTCATCCGAGTGGCGCCGGACGATCTCGTCACCGCCGCTGCAATCGCCCAACGAACTGGCCGAACCCGGCAGAGCATCAATCAGCTGGTCGCCGGCGACAGAGGACCGGGCGGCTTTCCGACGCCGGTTGCTCACGTGGACGCAAAGACGCGCGTGTGGCGCTGGACTGAAGTGAGCGAGTGGTTCGAGCGGCTTGATGGAGAAGCCGATACCGAACGGCGCCGGATCGCCGAGTTCGTGGCGGCAGTCAACGGGGCCCTGGCCTCTCGGCATCATCTCGAGCGTCTTGCTGCGCTCAGCCACAGCGAGGAAGCGTTGAGCGCCGCTCTTGGACTAGTTCGCTCCGAAGCTCAATGGTGAACTTCATCGCGATCATCGTCCGTCGCTACGGTGCGATGAGCTTGAAGCCATGCTGATCTACTCGATGAAGGTTTCGGTGGACGGCTTTATCGCCGACCGTGAGGGCGCATTCTCCTGGTCGGTGCCCAACGAGGAGCAGTTTCGTTTCCACGTCACGCAGACACGGGAGCTTGGGGGCTTTCTGTTGGGCCGCAGGCTCTACGAGACGATGCTGGTGTGGGAGACGGATCCGTCGATGCGCGACAGCGAGCTCGACGCCGCATTCGCCGACGCCTGGTGCGCGATCCCGAAGGTCGTCTTCAGCCGCACGCTCGACAGCGTTCAGGGCAACGCCCGGCTCGCCGAGGCGTCGGTGGCCGAGGAAGCCGCTGCGGCGCTCGACGCGACCGACAAGGACGTCGGGATCGGCGGCGCCGGCCTAGCCGCGGCGGCGATCGAGCTCGGCCTTGTCGACGAGCTGCGCATGTTCCGCAATCCGATCGTCGTCGGTGGCGGCACGCCATACCTGCCGCCGGTCACCGAAGACGTCCCGCTGGACCTGATCGAGACCAGAACGTTCGGCTCACGGGTGATCTACGAGCGCTACGGGCACGCCCGCGATGGTGCGGGGTGACAAATGGGTACTAAGCTATCCATGTGGGTTTGAAAACACCCAAATGGGTACTAAAGTATTCAAAGCATGGATGTCTCCCGCCCCTACACCGCTGTATGCCCGAGCCTGGACGGCGAGGTGCTCGTCGCGCTCGCGGGTACGACCGGCCCCCTAACTGGCCGTGGGGTCGCGCGCCTGCTCGACCGCGGGGAATCGCACAAAGGAGTGCTCAACGTCCTGGTGCGTCTGGTCGAGCAGGGCTTGGTTCACCGGGAGGAGGCCGGCAGAGCCCTGCTCTACACACTGAACCGCGACCACCTCGCCTTTCCCGCGGTGGAGGTCCTTGCCGGCATGCGACCGGAGTTGATCGCGCGGTTGCGTCGAGCGATGGAAGGTTGGGAGGTTGCTCCCGCACATGCTTCGCTGTTCGGATCGGCTGCGCGAGGAGACGGGGACACCGAGAGCGAAATCGACCTGCTCATCGTTCGCCCGGCGGAGATCAGTGACGACGATCCCCGCTGGCGGAACCAGTTGAACAGTCTCGCCAGTGACGTAGAGCAGTGGTGTGGCAACCACGCCAGCCTCGTCGAGGTATCAACCGCTGACATTGACCGGCTGGCCACCGAGCAGCCGCCGGTCGTGGCTGACCTCATGTCTGACGGCATCGCCTTGGTCGGCCAAGACCCGGCCAGCCTGTTCAGCGCCGCGGTTTGATGGCCCGGGCTGGGGGACGGACCCAGGACTGCACCCACGCGCAGGCACGCGCACGACAGGGGCAGGCCAAGAAGTTCCTCGAGGTTGCCGACCTCGTTGCGGCCGAACCCGAATCGGCCAGCGTTTCCGCCTCTCTCGCAGTCCTCGCCGGAATCGCCGCTTCTGACGCGGCCGAGTTTTCCTTCTTGGCGGGACCGACTCGCGGCGTAGCCTCATCTGGGTGACAGGTATGCCGAAGTCCGGGTAGCACGTGAGAACCGGCATTGGTTATCCCACGGGAAGGCGAGATACTGCGCGGGCGATGTCGGAGGAGAACGTCGAGATCGTGAGCCGGGCTATTGCCGCCATCAACGAGCGGGACGTCGATGCCTATCTGGCGCTGTGTCACACCGACTTCGAGATGACCAACCAGCTGACGGTTATCGATGGGCCCAACCGCGGAGAACAGGGGATCCGGAACTTTTTCCAGGGCATCGATGAGGGGACGACCAGATTCGAATTGGAGGTGGAGCGGCTTCGGCCGCTCGACGACAACCGTGTTCTCGGCTACCTGACGTTGCAAATCGAGTCCGAGCGCGGTTACCAAATGACCCAACCCCTCACGAATCTCTATGAGCTGGAAGGCGAGAAGCTGTCGCGCGTGAGGGTATTCAGCGACCGCGCCGACGCCCTCGAAGC
>CAVUES010000010.1:0-218246 GCA_963740555.1 uncultured Solirubrobacterales bacterium | reverse complement strand
AGCGCGATCGAGCGCTCCTCCGGATCGATGTTGAGGTTCGCGTTCGGCGTCTGCTGGTCTGAGACCGTCGGGTAGACGTAGAAGCAGTCGATCTTCGGGTGCTTGACAGGCTTCACGTTGCGCTCCCCGAGCACCTGTCCGCTGGGCGAGACCAAGGTCGTCTTCAGCCCGGTTTGGCAGGGGTTGTTGGGTATGCCCGGCTTGCAGAGCCAGACCGGCGCGGCGGCATCGGCCGAGCTCGCCAGCAGAGCGGCGGCGAAGGCAAGGCCGGCGATCACGCTCGCGATCGTCCCGGCCGCTGCAGCAATCCGTCCCTGGTCTCTCATCCTCCGGGTCCAATGCTAACCGGCCTGCTTGCTTCCCTGGACATGGATACGGGAATACTCAGCCAGTGCGTATCGCGGCCTCGCTCGGCGAATGGCCGCGGCCGGCTCAGCGAGCCGCGTGCATGAAGAAGCCGAACGGCAGGTGGAACCGGTGCAGCAGCGTGTAGACGAAGGCCTGGGTGCGGACGACGTCGACGAGGTTTCCCAGAGCGATGTTGGCGTCGACCAGGTGCAGGCCCCAGGTCGCGTCGGGGACCGGATGAAGCGTGGGGGCACCTGGGACACCAGAAGTCTGAAGCACATTGGCTCCGTCCGCCGACGAGCACTGTCCGTTATAGGCGCCGTCGACCTCGACCCAGGGAGTCGAGACGGTGGGGATCGTCAAGCCCACCGCCTGGGTCGCCGCCGCGATCGTCGTTCCCGGCGCGAAGGGGGCGCTGGGGACGATCGTCTTCAGCGGCGCCGAGCCACCGGGAAGCGAGGCCGGATTGGTGCACAGGACCTGAAGCCCGGCTCCGGCGCGCCCGAAGAGCGCGTTGGCGGGCACCGGTGCGTTGAAGGTCGAAAAGCCCATCGCGCAGCCGATCTGCCAGCGGAAATGGCAGGCCCTGATGTGCTGGAAGTCGCCGCCGAAGTCCTGCCCCTGCTTGACGGTCGCGTTGCCGCCGAGCAGGATCGCGGAGACGAGCTTGCGTCTCTCCGCCGCATTCGGGTCGATCTCCTGGCTGATCAGCTGCCGCAAGACGAACGTGCCCTGCGAGTGGCCGATCAGGACCACTCCGCGCCCGTGGTTGTACTTCTGAAGGTAGGTGTTCCAGGCGTTGAGGACGTCCGAGTAGGCGATCGCGGGATCTCCCTGTGCTCCGCCCAGGATCCCGACCAGGGTGAGCTGCCGGTACATCGGCGCGAACACCCGACACTGCTGCGAGTAGCGCGCCGCCTGGTAGAGCGCGATCGAGCGCTCCTCGGGGTCGATGTTGAGGTTCGCGTTGCCGGTCTTCTGGTCTGAGACCGTCGGGTAGACGTAGAAGCAGTCGATATTGCGGTGCCTCGCCTGCCGCACGTTTCGCGTCCCGAGGACCTGACCGGCCGGCGAGACCAGAGTGGTCTTCAGACCCGGCTCGCAGGGGTTCTTGGGGATGCCGGGCTTGCAGAGCCAGACCGGCTCGGTCGCGCCGGCCGTGCTCGCGAACAGGGCCGCGACGCAGGCGAAGCTGACGATCAGGCCTGCGACCGTCCCGATCACGCCAAATGCGGACTTCCGTGCCGTCACCTCTCCTCGGCTGGAGCCTATCCGAGAGCCAATCGAATGGTCAATCCGATGGATCGATGACGTTTGTTGGATCGGGTCTTTCAGACTCCGGCGCCTGGCTGTAGTCGCCGAAGGGGCCGTCGCGCCCCTCAATCGCGGCCCGCACGCCCTCCGCCGCGGCGGTCTCGACGAACTGGCGCGCGTCGGGCGTGTTGCGCATCAAACCGTCGAGGATCGGGCCGAGGAACTGGGTCGAGGCGAGGCCCATGTTCTCGTAGGCCTGGTTGACGATCAACTTCATCGCCGCGAGCTGGGAAGCGGGGAGCGAGGCCAGCCGGCGGGCCTCCTCCCCCACCGTCTGCTCGAGCTCGCCGAACGGGACGGCGCGATTGATCAGCTCGATCTCGGCCGCCTCGCGGCCCGACAGCGCACGACCGGTCAGGGCGAGCTCCTTTGCCTTCGTCAACCCGAGCCGGTAGAGCCACATCCCGCTCAGATAACAACCCCAGACGCGCGAGTACGGCGTCCCGATCCGGGCGTCGTCGCTGGCGATCACGAGGTCCGCGCACAGCGCCATGTCGCTGCCGCCCCCGACGCACCAGCCGTGCACCTGGGCGATCACGGGCTTCGGCGAGCGCCACATGCTCATGAACTTGGGCACCGGCCCGAGGCTCTGCGAGGTGGTGACCGCGAAGTCCTTGCCCGGGTCCCACTGCCCCCCGGTGGTGAGGCCCTGGTCCCAGTGGTGAAAGCCCTCGCCGAAGTCGAAGCCGGCGCAGAACGCCCGCCCGGCGCCGCGCAGGACGATCACCTTCACGGCCCGGTCCCGAGTCGCCTCATGGACCGCCGCCTCCAGCTCGTCAGGCATCGGAGGGACGATCGTGTTCAGCGAGTCGGGACGGTTGAGGGTGATCGTCGCGATCGCTTCGTCGACCGAGTAGAGCAGGGTCTCGAAGCTCGTCACGAGGCATCCTCGCTTGTCTGCGCCGAACCGGCCCAGGGAGCCGGGACCGGCCCGGTGTCGGCGTAGAGAACCTCGGTGCCGGCGAAACGGTCGTGCCAGCCATGCCGATCGTCGGCGAAGACGATCGGCCAGAGCCCGGCCCCGAGCGGCAGGATCGCGATCGCAAGTCCGAACAGGCGCCGCACGGCGCGGCGCCCCCCGATCCGTCTCCCGTCCGCCGAATCGAGCCTGATGCGGACGAAGCGCATTCCCGGCGTCTGCCCGGCCAGAGCCCAGAATGAGACCAGGTAGAGCGATCCGGCAATCAGCCAGGTGCCGGCGCCGATCGCGATCGCCGGTGCCGACGCCTCGCCCCCTCTACCGAAGGCCAGTGAGAGGACAAGCGTGATCACGCCGGCGAGGGCGAGAAACGCGGCGTTGAGAATCGCTCCGTCGAGGAGGATCGCGATCGTCCGGCTCACCGCACCGGCCCTGTCGGTCCCCTCGGTGCGCCGCTTGCGGAAGAAGACTCGCCGCAACACCCACTCGAAGGCGCCGTCGAGGCGATGCGTCGCCTTCGCGGCCTCGCGGCCGATGTCCTCGATCAGGCCCGCGCCCTGCGCGGTGATCGCGCTTCTGACCTCGGGCGCCTCGGCGATCCGCTCGACCAGCTTCTGCGCCTCGTCGCTGGCGAGCAGCCGCTCCCAGACGCGATCGATCATCTCACTGTCGATCGCCTCGTTGAGGGCCCGCTCGACGGCTGGGCTTCGCATCGCCTGCTCGACCGCTTCCTCGACGATCGGGCCCTGAATGACGCGGGCGAGGGCCCGCTCCGCCGCCTGGCTCTCGATCGCGCGCACGATCGCCTCCTCTGCGATCGCCTCCGTCGCGCCCTCGATTCCGGTCACACGGGCGACGCGCTGGGCCCCGCGCGCGCCGCTGCCCAGAAGCCGAGCCGGCAACGGCGTGCGTCGGCGCCGGGTCGAGTCGTCCGGCCGCTCGGGCGGGTCGGGAAGGCTGCCGGTGCTTTCCCCCATCGCGCGGCGAGTCTAGGCTCGCCGCCGGTCGCTCAGGGCCGACTAGGCGGAGGCGCGGTTGACCGAGGCGACGTCGTGAAGCGAGGCGCTGCGGGAGGCGCCGTTTCCGGCCTGTCCGTTGCCCGAACCGCCGCGGGCGATGCGGATCAGGTAGTCGAGGTCGCCCTGATCGAGATCGCCGATCGTGAGCTTGGAGCCAAGCGCCTCGCGAGCGGCATCGGGGTCGTCGACGCGAAGAAGCAGGCCGACGATTGGCTCCACCCCGGTCGACCCGTGACCGCTCTGCTCGCGCTGCGTCGGAGCGGCAACACCGGGATCGAAGATCAGCGCGACGTTGGGCGCCCTTGCCGGGACCGGATCGAGCGCCGGCACCGGGCACCGCGGCGGCATCAGCGACGACGCCTGGCTCCATAGGGGGCCGATGAGGGTCCCGTGGCCAGGCCCGTCGGGGCGATCGGCGTAAACGGGAAAGCGGCAGACCTCCGACACATAGCCCCAGCGTCCACCGTCGTCGACGACCGCCTTGCGGATCGAGTCCCAGGGGATCTCGAGCCGGCCCCGGAACTCGGCCCGCGCGTCGACGACCAAGTCATCCTTGGACACCCGCAACGTCCCGGCGGTGCGGCGCTTGTGCACGAGTCCCCAGAGCCTCCGTCCCCGGCGATGCAGAAAGCCGGCCGGGAGCGAAGGCCCGGCGAGGCGAATCTCCGCCGCCGAGCCGTTGCGAGAGCCTTTCGCAGCTTCAGCTATGGAGATCGTGCGAGCCTCCACAAACACTCGTATCGGCTCGTGACGCCGGGTTCGTTAGCCCTGATTCAGCTGTTTTGCCAGCCGGCGCATCGCCTTGCCGTTGGCACGCCTCATGAAGACCCGCATCAGCGGCGCCGCAAGACGCTCGTTCCAGGGGGCTTCCAGCCAGGCGAATTCGAAGCAGATCTTGGTGCCGCCGTCGGGCAGCTTCTCGAGCAGGTAGGTGCCACGGGTCCGTCGCCGCCCCTTGGCGCCAACGTCCTCCTCGACGATTCGGCGAGGCGGTTCGGCCTCGATCACCTCGATTTCGATCAGCTCGTTGGAGGCCACCCCCCTCACCCGTGCCTGGGCTCGTGCCCCGACCCCCGAACGGGGGCCCGAAAGCTCCCAGTCGACCATCAGGTGGTCGGTGAACGACTCGTGGTTGGCCAGCACGTCGAGGAAGCCGTAGACCTCTTCGCGGCTGTTGGGGACGGCGACGGAAACGGTGACCGGTTTCACGCCGCCCGGAATCTATCCGCCGGTCGCGGCCGGCCGGCTCCGTTGCGGGTCAGGCGGCGGCGGCGGCGCGCGCGACCTCGGCCGCGACGCTCTGGCGGCGGGCGATCGTCGCCCGTGCCCAGGCGAGCACGGCGCTGGCGATAGCCGCCATCAGGCCCAATCCCGAAAACGCCGCCGCGCCGGCCGCGCCGAAGTAGGCCGCAATGGTCACCAGGCTTGCGACCCAGACGATCCCGCCGGCGACGTTGAAGATCATGAACCTGTGCCACGACATCTCCGCGGCGCCGGCGGTGAGAGGCGTGAGATAGCGGGCGCAGGGAACCCAGCGCGAGAGAAAGACCGCGGCGTCTCCATAGCGGGCGAAGAACCGCTCCGCCCCATGAAGCATCCGATGGCGCTTGGCGACGAAGCGGCCCGGTCGCAGCAGCAGCACTCGGCCGCCGCGACGGCCGATCACGTAACCGAGGCAATCGCCGAGGATCGCCGCCGTGACCGAAACCAGGATCACAAGCGGCAGCGAGAGGTGTCCGGCACCGGCCAGGACCACCGCGCCGAGCAGTGCGGTCTCGCCAGGCACCGGAAGACCGCCGTATTCGGCGAGTAGGAGCCCAAAAAGGGCTCCGTATCCAAGCTCGGCTGGGAGCGAGAAGAGCATCATTGCTGCCATCGGGCCGATTGGGCCCACCCCTGAACGGCAATCGAGCGGCTGGACACTTGACCAGCCTCAAGAGACCACTATGCAGTATCGAGATAAACGGCGCCTCAATCGCGCTCGCCGATTAGCAACGATTGCAACCCGCGCCCGATGCGCCCGCGCTCGTCGAGCAGCAGGGTGTCGGCGACGCCAATGCCGTTGCGCTGCGGCCGCGTGACCGCGTCGAGGCACACCCACTCGCCGACCGGCATCCGCTCCAGATAGACGCTGAGGTCGACGTTGATGAACAGAAAGCGTGTCCAGTCGAGCGTCACGCTGACGCCGTTTCCGGAGTCGGCGGCGGTCAGCACCCGTTGTAAGGGCGAGGGCTGCTCGGCGGCGACCAGCGGATGGCGCATCCGCATCCACACCTTCGCCGGGCCCAATTCGGTGAACGCGCCCTCGAGGAAGCGGTATTCCATCGCCGTGTGGTAGCCGACCTCATGGCCTGTTGCGATGAAGCCGCCCGGTTCGGCGCTCTCGGGGCCAGGCGGCGGCTGCTCCGAGTCGGGCAGCTCGGGAAGCTCCACCGGGGCGGTTCGCAGCCGCCAGGCGGTCACCCGCATCACCTCTCCGTCCTCGTCGGACAGCGATCCCTCGACCAGCTGCACGCGGCGCCCCGGTCGCGTCACTCGCGCCCGCACCCGCAGCGGGGCGATCGGCACCGCGCGCATGATCTCGAAGCTGATCCGGGCGACCTGGAAATCCTCGGCGTCCTCGAGACGCTCGATCTCACGCCCGAGCAGCGCGGCGGGTGGGCCGGCGTGCTGGAAGTCGGGGTCCCACGGCCCGCGGGTCAGCTCGGAGGAGACGAAACGGTCCCCATCGGGGACGTAGAAGGAGTCGGGCACGCGGGCATCCTAGGCGCCCGTCAGCCCGCCCGGTCAGCAGTGGCTGCCGAAGTGGTTGACCCAGAGATGGGCGTCGGGGTTTCCGGAGAGGCCCCCGACCCGAAGCGAGATCCCGAAGTCGTCGTACTCGGCGCCGAGCAGGTTGGCGCGGTGCGAGGGCGAGTGCAGCCACGCCTTCATCACCGCACGAACCGAGCCGAGGCTGCCGGTGCCCCAGGCGAGGTTCTCCCCCGCCCACCAGCAATGGTTCCTGAGGTATCCGGTGCGCCGGAACCAGAACAGGAAATCGCGCCCGCAGGCCTCGTGGCTGAATTGACTGCAGCGCAGGATGTCGGCGGCCTTGTCGTCGGCCGAGCCATCCAGCTTGCGCGAGTCGCTGAGCGCTCGCAGACCGGCCTGTTGGCGCGCGAAGTTGACCATGCATTCCATCGCCGCCTCCTGAGCCGCGATCGGTGCGTTGGGGTCGTCGGTATCGGCGCAGGTTTCGGTCGGGGCGGCAAGGGCCCGGATCGCGGTGCGGTTGCCCGAGAGGGCAAGGGCGCGGATGTTGGGCCCTGTTGACAGTACGCCGGACGTATCGAGAGCCGGGGCGTTGCTCGCCAGTACGAGCATCCCAAGCAGGCAGAACACCCCAAGGATCGCGGTTCGCTTCATCGAGGCCCGCTTCGACCCTCTGCAAAACTGACTTGAAGTCAGGCAAATGGAGTCGAACTAGCGTCCGCGGCCCGGTCGGTGACCCTAAGCTCGTGGCCTAGTCAAAAGGAGGTAGTGCATGGCCAGCAAGGCAGAGAAGATCCGCAAGTCAGACGAGGAATGGCGGGCAGAGCTCACACCCGAGCAGTACGAGGTGACGCGCCGCGCTGGCACCGAGGCGCCCTTCAGCGGCGAGTACTGGGACAACCACGGCGACGGGATGTATCGCTGCGTCGGCTGCGGCACCGAGCTCTTCTCCTCCGACACCAAGTTCGACTCCGGGACCGGCTGGCCGAGCTTCACCGAGCCGGCCAACCTGGAGCACGTCGAGCTGCGGCCCGACAACAGTCTGATGATGCGCCGCACCGAGGTCGTCTGCAAGCACTGCGACGCGCATCTCGGCCACGTCTTCAACGACGGGCCCGGGTCGACCGGAGAGCGCTACTGCATCAATAGCTGCGCGCTCGAATTCGAGGAGAAGTAGCTAGCTCGTCATTCGTGACTCGTCACTCGTCATTCGGGCTTGGGCTCCGGCCGAATGACGAATGACAAATGACGACTAGAGGGCGCCGCCAGCGCCGAGGTAGCTGAAGCGAACAGCAAGCGCGACGGCTTCGGTTCTCGTATCGACTTCAAGCTTCGCGATCGCGTTGCGGACGTGGGTGTGGACGGTCGCCGGGCTGAGCGAGAGCCGCTCGGCGATCTCCTTCACGCGCAGCCCCTCGGCGAGCAACTCGAGGATCTGGCGCTCGCGCGGTGAAAGGTCGAGAAGCTTCTCGACTTCGGAGGGCTTGCCGCCCGCGAAGTCGCCGCCGAGGAAGGTGCCGCCGCCGGTGACCGCTTTCACGGCCTTGGCGATGTCCTCGGCCGGGGCCGACTTGAGCACGTAGCCGGAGGCGCCGGCCCGCAGCGCCAGCGCCAGCAGGTCGGGCTGGGCGTGGGCGGTGAAGATGATGACCTTCGTACGCGGACGGGCCTTCAGCACTTCCTTGGTCGCCTCGATCCCGTCGCGCTTCGGCATCTCGACGTCGATGATCACGACGTCGGGGTCGAGATCCTTGACGACGTCGACGACCTCGCGGCCGTCACCGGCCTCGCCGACGATCTCGACCACGCCGCTGTTGGCCATGCGTGACTTGATCGCGTCACGCACGATCTCGTGGTCATCGCAAAGGACTACCCGCTTGCCGTTGCTAATGCTCATGGCTCAATCCTCTTCGGTGCACCATAAGTATGCAGTACTTCTGGGAGCGAAAATGCATGGCCCTCTTCCTGGCGGTTCTCGATCAGCGCGATCAAGGTGCGGCCGACGGCCACGGCGGTGCCATTCAGCGTGTGCGCGTGCGTGGGTGATTCGCCCTCGGCGGGGCGATACCTACAGCTGAGGCGGCGTGCCTGGAAGTCGGTCGTGTTCGAGCACGAGGTCAGCTCGCGGTAGCGCTCCTGGCTCGGGATCCACGCCTCGCAGTCGTATTTGCGCGCCGCGGGAGCGCCCAGGTCGCCGGCGGCGATGTCCACGACCCGGTAGGGGATCTCCAGCTCGGTGAGGATCCGCTCCTGGATCGATAGCAACCGCTCGTGCTCCTCGTCCGAAGCCTGCGGCTCGACAAACGAGAACATCTCGACCTTGTCGAACTGGTGCACGCGGAAGATCCCGCGAGTGTCCTTGCCGGCGGCGCCCGCCTCGCGCCGAAAGCAGGTGGAAAAGCCGCCGTAGCGGATCGGCAGCGAGCCGGGCTCGAGGATCTGGTCGGCGTGCAGCGCCGCCAGCGAGACCTCCGAGGTGCCGACGAGGAAGAGCTCGTCGCGCGGCAACTCGTAGATCTGGTCGCGGTCGCCGGGGAGTAAACCGGTGCCGAAGAGCGGCTCCTCGCGCACCAGCACCGGTGGGATCACCGGCTCGTGGCCCTGCTCGCCGACCAGGTCGAGCGCGTAGCGGACCAGCGCCAGCTGGGCCAGAACCAGGTCGCCCTTTAGGTAGGCGAAGCGCGATCCCGAGGCGCGCGCCGCCGCCTCCATATCGATCAGGCCGAGTGAAGTTCCGATCTCGAGGTGATCTTTGGGCTCGAAGCCGAACTTGGGGCGATCGCCGACCTCGCGCAGGGTCACCGCGTCCTCCTCGGTCATCCCGTCGGGGGCATCGGGCGAGGGAAGGTTCGGTAGCGCCGCCGCCAGCTCCTCGAGCGCGGCCTCGATCTCGCCCAGCTCGGACTCGAGCTGCTTGATCCGCGGCGCCAGCTCGCGCATCTCGGCCAGCTCGGCTTCGGCGTCGCCGCCGGACCGCTTCGCTTCCGCGATCGCCTCGGAGGCCTTGTTCTGGCGCGCCCTGCCCTCCTCGATCTCCGGCAACAGCTCGCGGCGGCGAGCATCGAGCCGCAGGAGCTCGTCGAGCGAATCGGCGGCGCCACGGCGAGCCAGCGCCGCCCTCGCCACCTCGGGGTCCTCGCGGATCGACTTCAGGTCAAGCAACTACTGGCCGGGCCGCGGGGTGGTCTGCGCCTGCTGACCGGCGTACTTGGCCACAAAGCGGGCGACCTGCTCGGCCTGCGAGCCGACGACGATGTTCTGGGGCATGATCGCCCCCGAGAAGCCGCCGTTTCGGATTGCGAACAGCGCGTCGTCATAGGTCTCGGTGCGCTGATCGAGATTCGGCCCCTGGGTGCGCAACCCGCGGTTGCCGGTCCCCTGCGTGCCCGCGGTGCTGAGGGTGTGGCAGCCCGAGCAGTGGGTGGCGAAGAGGTCGGCGCCGGGGCGGTCGGGGCTGTCCTTGGACACCGAGATGCCCTGCTTGCCGCAGGCGGCGAGAGACAGCGCGATCAGGGCCGCGATTGCTGTCACGAGGAGGGGCCGCACGAGGGCGCGATCATATGCTCTCGGGCGGGTGGCGGAGATCGACAAAGAATCGTTTCGCGACGCCATGGGCCTGCTTCCCACCGGAGTCACGGTGGTGACCGCGATCGGCCCCAACGGGCGCTCGGGAGCCACAGCCAGCGCCGTCGGGTCGCTTTCGCTGGAGCCGATGCTGATGCTGGTCTGCCTCGATCGCGGCTCGCGAACCCTGCGCTCGGTCCAGGAGGCGGGACGGTTCGGGATCGACGTGCTGGCCGCCGACCAGGAGACCGTGGCACGCCAGTTCTCGACCAAGCTCGACGAGCCGGACAAGTGGGAGGGCGTCGAGTGGTCGGAGCGGAACGGGATTCCGGCGCTGGACGGCTCGGTGCTCTGGGTCGCCTGCGAGCTTCAGGACGTGCTGATGGGGGGCGACCACGTGATCCTCACCGGCGCGGTCGCCGACCTCGACGCCCGGGGCGGGGAGCCCCTGATCCATCACCGCGGCGCCTATCGAGGGCTTGGATGAGCCGGTCGAGGCGTTCAGGCTTTGATCGTTCTTAACCCCGGGCTTGCCGGTGCTTGGAACACCGCGTCGCATAATCGCGGCCCAAACCCCAACCGGGAGGCAAGCCCAAGATGACGCCCGCAATCATTCTCATCCTCAATCTGGCGGCCGCGGCCATCGTGCTCACGATCCTGGCCGCGACGATGCGGCTCTCGTTCAAGCTCCCAGCCTCGCCGCGCAGCGGCAGGGTCGAGACGAAAGCGAAGGACCGCGCTCCGAGCGGACCCCTGGCCTGGCCAGTCGGCCGGCGTTCCTCCGAACGGCGCGACGTGCCTGAGCCGATCTACTCCCCCTAGCCAGGGAGCGGCCTCAGAACGCCGAGCTGGTCCCAGCCGCGCGCAGGGCGAGGAAGAAGATCACGATGCAGCTCACGGTCATGGTCCCCATCTCGTGGCGGACGATCGCCAGCGCGATCGTCCGCTGCCGGTCGGCCGGCAGGGTCTCGAAATCCAGATCGCCGATCTCGCGCTCGGCGGCGCCGGTGCGGGCGGCCTCGGCGAGCAGCGAGACCGGCAGCGGCAGCACCCCGTATAGGTAGTGCAGGCCGTCGGCCGCCTCATGGCCGGTCACCACCAGCAGCGCTCCGAGCGTCACCTGGATGAAGACCGAGACCTGGGCGGCGCGCAGCATGTACCAGAAGGCGATCGAGGCCCGGTGGCGGAGCCAGGCCACCCCGCCCCAGGCGGCCGCGAGCAGGTTGAGGGCGATCAGCGAGACGCCGATCACCAGGTGGACGTCAGCCATCTCTATATATCCGCCTGAAAGGGTCGGAAATCGGCTCTCTGATGCGGAAAAGCACTATGTAGCAATGTGCCACAAAGTGGTTGTATAACCACTTGGCCGTGCTGCGCAGCTACCTCCCCATCCTCGTCTTCGGTGCGCTGGGCGCAGGGGTCGGAGGAGCCTTCGTGATGCTCAACCACGTCCTCGGCCCGAAGCGCGGCAAGGGCGAGGCGACGAAGGTGCAGCGGGAGCCGTACGAGTGCGGGCTGCCGAGCGAGGTCTCCCGCACGTTTCGCTTCGGGATCAGCTTCTACCTGATCGCGATGCTGTTCATCCTCTTTGACATCGAGGTGATCTTCCTCTACCCGGTGGGGGTGATCCTCAAGGCCGCCGACAGCGTCTTCGTCCTCGCCGAGGTGCTGATCTTCGTCGCCCTGCTCGCGGTCGCGCTGATCTACGTCTGGCGCCGGGGAGCGCTCGATTGGAAGTAGAGCGCCGCAAGATCCGCGCCCTCGCCCCGCTCGACCAACCAGGCAACCCCGAGGAGTTGGTCGCCCGCCAGCTTCGCGCCCGCGACATGCTGCGCGGAGATCTCGAGGGCGCAGACCTCGATCGCTACGTCGAGGAGCGGGTGATGACCACGACCCTGGAACGGGCCCTGAACATGGCCCGGGCCAACTCGCTGTTCCCGATGACCTTCGGCCTCGCCTGCTGCGCGATCGAGATGATGTCGATGGTCACCTCGCGCTACGACATCGCGCGCTTCGGGGCCGAGGCGTTCCGAGCTTCGCCGCGACAGGCCGACATGATCATTCTCTCCGGCCGGGTGTCGATCAAGATGGCCCCGGTCATCCGCCGCGTCTACGACCAGATGCTGGAGCCGAAGTGGGCGATCTCGATGGGTGCCTGCTCGTCGAGCGGCGGCATGTTCGCCAACTACGCGGTCGTCCAGGGGGCGGACAAGTTCATGCCCATCGACGTCCACATCCCGGGCTGCCCGCCGCGCCCGGAGGCGCTGCTGCACGGCTTCAACAAGCTGCAGCGGCTGATCCAGGGCCACCCCGACCAGGGCTGGCGGCGACGCTACGACGCGGTCGGCAGCGAGGAGTGGGCGCGCGGCGGGCCCGACAGCCGGCCAAGCCCAGAGGCCGCCGAGGCCTACGAGACGGCCCGGGAGCTGGCGAATGCCTGACGCCCCCGGCCTCGAGCTGATCCGCCAGGACTTAAACGCGGCCCACCCCGACGCCGTCCTTGACACCAGCTTCGACCGCGGCCAGGCCGCCCTGCTCGCCGACCCGAAGCAGATCCTCGACGTTCTGCGCTGGCTGCGCGACACGCCGGGGCAGGAGTACCGCTTCCTCTCCAGCCTCCACGTCGCCGACTACCTGCCGGCGCAGCCGCGCTTCGGCGTCCACTACGAGCTGCTCAACATGCCGCGGATCGAGCGGGTCAGGGTGAAGGCGATGCTGGCCGACCCTGGTGAGGACACGCTGCCGAGCATTGACTCCTGTGTCGATCAGTTCCCGACTGCCGAGTTTCAGGAGCGCGAGGCCTACGACTTCTTCGGCGTCGTCTTTCGCGGCCATCCCGACCTGCGCCGCATCCTGCTGCCGGAGGACTACGTCGGCTGGCCGCAGCGACGCGACTTCCCGGTCGGCGGCGAGCCGGTCCTCTTCACCCACAACGAGCCCGACTCGCCGGGGTGGTACGAATGAGCGAGCCAACGGGTGCTGTGCAAGGTCGGCACCACCCGGCTGCGGCGGACGCGGAGCGAGGCGCGAGTGAGGACGTTGATCTGGGTCGAGCGCCGAGCGGAGTGAGCACGCAGCCGGCAGTTGGTGAAGAGCTGCTGACGATCAACATGGGCCCGCACCACCCGGCGACCCACGGCGTGCTGCGGGTGATCGTGACCCTCGAGGGCGAGGTCGTGCGCGACCTGAAGCCGGTGGTCGGCTACGTCCACACCGGGATCGAGAAGTCCTGCGAGGACAAGTCCTACTGGAAGGTGATCCCGTTCGTGGAGCGGATGGACTACCTCGCCTACTTCTTCAACATGGAGGCCTTCTGCGGCGCCGTCGAGCGGCTGCTGGATCTGGAGATCCCGCCGCGCGCCAAGTACCTGCGGGTGATCCACCTGGAGCTGAACCGGATCCACTCGCATCTGGTCTGGCTCGGGACCTCGGCGCTCGACCTCGGCGCGATCTCGATGTTCTGGTACTGCTTCCGCGAGCGCGACAGGGTCCTCGACCTGTTCGAGATGTCGACCGGGCAGCGGATGCACACCCGCTATTTCCAGGTCGGCGGCGTGATCGAGGACATCCCGGCCGGCTTCGCGGCGAAGCTGCGTGCCTTCGTCGCGGAGATGCCGAAGCGAGTCGACCAGTACGAGGCGCTGCTGGACCGCAACGAGATCTTCCTGCGCCGGACCCGCAACGTGGGGATCGTTTCGCGCGAGCGGCTGCTCGAGCTGGGAGTCACCGGGCCGCTGCTGCGCGCCGCCGGCGAGCCCTGGGACATGCGCAAGACGGTCGGCAGCCTGGCCTACCCAGATCTGGACTTTCAGATCCCGGTCGGCACGGTGGGCGACGGCTACGACCGCTACCGGGTACGGCTGGCGGAGGTGCGCGAGTCGGTGAAGATCATCGAGCAGGCGCTGGAGGGGCTGCCCGAGGGACCGCACATCGTCGACGACCGCAAGGTGGTGTTGCCGCCGCGCTCGGAGCTTCCGACCTCGATGGAGGCACTGATCCACCACTTCAAGCTCGTCACCGAGGGGTTCCGGGTGCCGCCGGGCGAGGTCTACTACCCGGTCGAAGGGCCGCGCGGCGAGCTCGGCTGCTACGTGCTCGCCGACGGCTCGGCGAAGCCGGCCCGCGTGCACGTCCGCGATCCCTCGTTCGTGAACCTGCAGATGCTTCGCGACATGTGCATCGGGGGCTTGATCGCCGACCTGATCCAGAACCTGGCGATGCTCGACCCGATATTGGGCGGTGTCGACCGATGACTGAGCAGGGTCGCCGGAACCCCGCCGCCCCCGGACGCGAAGCGGAGGAGGCGGCGGGCATATGCGTGGGGGGCGTCGACCGGTGAACCACCTGCCGGTCGATCCCGCCCTGGTCGAGGGCCGCCATCCCGACCTGCCTGCCGAGGAGATCCCGGAGATCCACGCGACCGGCTGCCCGGACGACCTGCGCGAGCGGATCGAGGAACTGATGTCGCGCTACCCGGACCGCCACTCGGCCTCGATCCCGGCGCTCTGGGCCGTTCAGCACCGCTACGGCTGGTGCAGCCCGGAGGGGATCCTCCAGGCGGCGGCGGTGATGCGCGTCACCCCGGCCTATCTGGAGTCGGTGGCGAGCTTCTACGACCTCCTGCACACCGAGCCGGTCGGCCGCCATCGAGTCCTGGTCTGTACAAACCTCTCCTGCTGGATGCGGGGCGGCGACGAGCTGCTGGACGCGTTCTGCGAAGCGGCCGGCTGCGATCGCGAATCGGCAGGCGAGGGCGGCTCGAGCTCGGGGGACGGGGAGCTATACGTGACCGGCTTCGAGTGCCTGGGCGCCTGCGACCTGGCACCGATGGCATCGATCGACGGCCGCTACTTCGGGCCGCTCGAGGGTGGGGATGCGAACGAGGCGGTCCAGCAGCTGCTCGCCGAGGCCGAGGTGCTGCCCGACAAGGCGCTTGAACGGCGCGACGCCGCCGGAGGGCCGGAGCCCGAGCCCGACGAACGCGTTGCTGCCGCTGAGCAGGGTGGGCACCACCCCGCCGCCCCCGGAAGCGGAGCTGAGGAGGCGGCGGGTAGAGGTGGTGGCGGCTGATGCCCGAGACCAGACTTCTGTTCCGAAACATCGACGAACCTGGACTGAGCGGGATCGATACCTACAAACGCTTCGGCGGCTACCGGACGCTGGAGCGCGCCTACCGCGAGATGGAGGCCGACGAGATCCTCTCCGAGCTCGAGGACTCGGGGTTGCGGGGACGCGGCGGCGCCGGCTTCTCGATGGGAAAGAAGGCGTCCTTCCTGCCCCGCGGCGGCGAGATGGAGAAGTACCTCTGCTGCAACGCGGACGAGTCCGAGCCCGGCGCCTTCAAGGACCGCGAGCTGATGCAGAAGAACCCCCACCAGCTGATCGAGGGGATCGCGATCGCCGCCGTCGCCGCCGACGCTGCCCACGCCTTCATATTCATCCGCGGCGAGTACGACCTCCAGGGCGACATCCTCGACGCCGCGGTCGCCGAGGCCTACGAGGCCGGTTATCTGGGCCAGAACATCCTCGGCAGCCACCGAAATCTCGAGCTGGTCGTCCACCGCGGCGCCGGCGCCTACATCTGCGGTGAGGAGACGGCGCTGCTCGACGCGCTGGAGGGAAAGCGCGGCAACCCGCGGCTCAAGCCCCCCTTCCCCGCTGTGCAGGGCCTCTACGGCGGGCCGACGCTGATCAACAACGTCGAGACGCTGTCGAACGTCCCCCACATCGTCGCCAACGGCGCCGACTGGTTCAAGGGCTTCGGCACCGAGCAGTCGCCGGGCACCAAGGTCGTCTCGGTCTCCGGCTGCGTGCAGCGACCGGGCAACTACGAGGTCGAGCTCGGCATCCCGACCCGCGAGCTGATCTGCGACCTGGCCGGCGGGCCCGGCGATGGCCACGAGGTGAAGGCCTTCTACCCCGGCGGCTCCTCGTCGCCCGTGCTGACGGGGGACGACCTCGACATCCCATACAGCTTCGAGGCGATGGCCGACGCGGGCTCGATGCTCGGCTCGGGATCGATTATCGTCGCCGACGAGCGCGTCTCGATTCCCCAGATGGCGCTGCGAACGGCGCGCTTCTACCACCACGAGTCGTGCGGCAAGTGCACACCCTGCCGGGAGGGCACCAACTGGACGGTGAAGATGCTGGGGCGGGTCACTGACGGCGAGGCGACGCCGATGGACCTCGACGTCGTGGCCTCGGTGCAGGACAACATCATCGGCAACTGCCTCTGCGTGCTCGGCGACTCGATGGCGATGCCGGTCGGGGCGATGGTGCGCAAGTTCCGCTCCGAGTTCGAGCAGCTGCTCTACACGCAGGAGACCGAGCTGGCGCGGATCGGCGCCGTGGTCGGAAAGCAGGAGCAGATGGGAGCTATGACGTGAGCCCCGAGCCGACGCGCGAGATCACGCTGATCGTCGACGGGCGCGAGGTCGCCGCGCCGGAGGGGGCGATGCTGGTCGACGCGGCCAAGCACGGCGACGTCGAGATCCCGGTCTTCTGTTACGAGCCCAAGCTCGGGCATCCGGTCGGCGCCTGCCGCATGTGCCTGGTCGAGATCGAGGGGACGCCGAAGCTCCAGACCGCCTGCTCGACCCCCGTCCGCGACGGGATGGTCGTCTACACCCAGACGGACGAGGTCAAGGAAGCGCAGAACGCGGTGGTCGAGTTCCTGCTCGTCAACCATCCGCTCGACTGCCCGGTGTGCGACAAGGGCGGCGAGTGCCCGCTCCAGGACATCGCGATGGGCTGGGGGCCGGGGCGCAGCCGCTCCACCGACCCCAAGCGCCACTTCCAAAAGCCGCTGCCGCTGTCGCCGCTGATCGCGATCGACCGCGAGCGCTGCATCCTCTGCTACCGCTGCGTGCGCTTCAGCCAGGAGATCTCCGAGGACTCTCAGCTGCAGCTGCTGGACCGCGGCGACCGCTCCTTCGTCGGCACCTTCGACGACCGCCCCTACATCGCGCCCTTCCACGGCAACATCACCGAGCTCTGCCCGGTCGGCGCGCTGACCTCCTACACCTATCGCTTCCGCGCCCGTCCCTGGGACATCGAGCAGGGTGGGTCGATCTGCACGCTGTGCCCGTCGCAGTGCAACATCAGCTTCACGGTCCGCGACGAGCAGGTGAAGAGGGTGCTTGCGCGCGACAACCCCGAGGTCGACGACGGCTGGCTCTGCGACAAGGGGCGCTACTCGTTCGAGATGCTCGCCTCCGAGCAACGGATAGCCGCGCCGATGGTGCGCGAGGGCGGCAACCTGCGCGAGGCGAGCTGGTCCGAGGCGATCGAGCGGTCCGCGGCGGGACTGCGCCAGGCGGGCGCCGCGAGCGCCGCGATCGTCGGCGACGCCTCAAACGAGGAGGGCTACCTGGTGCAGCGGATCGTGCGGCGGGCGCTGGGCTCACCGAACCTGGACTCGCGCCCCGGCGGCGGGGCCGATCGGCACCGGATCATCGAGCTTTCGCGACCCGAGCTTTCGGTCTCGACCAGGGCGATCGACGACGCCGACGCGGTGCTGGTGATCGGCGTCGACCCTTTGCACGCCTCGCCGATCCTCGACCTGCGGATCCGCAAGGCGGTGCGCCGGAACGGGGTCAGGCTGGCGGTCGCCAACGAGCGGCCGACGGCGCTCGACGGCGGCGCCGAAGCCGTGGCCCGCTATGCCCCCGGCGGGGCGGCCGCGTTCCTAGCCGAGCTGAACGAGGGGATGGCGGCGATCCATGAAGGCGGCGAGGCAAAGGGAGACGCGGCGGCGCTGGCGTCGCTTCTGTGCGCGGCCGATCGCCCGCTGATCGTCTGGGGCGAGCGGCTCGGCCGCGGTGATGGCGGGCTGGTCGCCGTCGACGCGCTGCTGGAGCTGGCGCGAGGCCTTGGCTGCTCGGAGAGCGACGGCGCCGGGCTGCTCGGCGTGCCGGAGACCGCCAACGGGCGGGGCCTGCGCGAGGTCGGGGTGCTGCCCGACGCCGGGCCGGGCCTCAGCGAGGTGGAGGCCGGCCGCGACGCCGAGGGCATCCGGGGGGCGCTGGAGCGGGACGAGCTGAGAGCAGTGCTGCTGTTCGGCGCCGATCCGGTGCGCGATTACCCGGACTCCGAGGGCTGGAAGCGGGCGCTGCAGGCGGCCGACTTCGTGGTCGCGTTCGCGATGTTCGAGGACGCCTCCGCGGCGCAGGCCGACGTGATCCTGCCCCTGCAGAGCCACGCCGAGAAGGAGGGCACCGTCACCCACCCCGACGGGCGCCTGCAGCGGGTGCGGCCCAGCGTCGAGGACCCAGGAGAGGTGCGGCCAGTGTGGGAGGCGCTCTGCGAGCTGGCGGCGGCGCTCGGCCATGAGACCGGAATCGAATCGGTCCCGGAACTGATCGCAGCGATGGCCGCGGACACTCCCATCTACGGCGACATCAGCGCCGAGGAGATCGGCGGGCGCGGAGTCCGCTGGCAGGAGCGCGGCGCGGCGGCCGCGCTGCCGACCCCGGCGTGGGAGTCCGAGCTCGCCGCACCGGCGGCCCCCGAGCCGCCTGTGGACGGGCTGCTGCTCGGCACCTACCGTGACCTCTGGGCGACCCCGGTCACGGAGCTGAACCCGCCGCTTCGGTTCCTCGAGCCACAGCAGCGGGTCGAGCTCGCGCCGGCGGATGCCGAGAGGTTGGGGCTCGAGGATGGAGATCGGGTCCGCGTCGGCCAGAACGGGACGAGCGTGGGGGCTCGCGTGGCGATCCGCGAGCGCATCGCCGAGGGCGCCTGCTTCTTGATCGAGGGAACCGCCGCCGACAACGCCAACGCGCTGCTGAACGGTGGGCCGATGGCGGTGCAGATAACGAAGGCTGATCAGGGTGGGCACCGCCCGGCCGCCCCCGCATCCGGGCAAAGCCCGGATTACCGCTCGTCGCAAGGCGACTCGCTCGCAGAGGAGGCGGCCGGCAAATGATGGTTCTGGCCGACACCGGCTTCACCGAGGCGATCTGGGTGATGGTGGTCAAGTCGCTGGTCATCTTCATCGTCGTCTTCAGCATCCTGCCGCTGCTCACGGTGCTGGAGCGCAAGCTGATCGGCCGCTTCCAGAACCGCTACGGGCCGAACAGGGTGGGGCCGTTCGGGATCCTGCAGCCGCTCGCCGACGTCGGCAAGCTGGTCGGCAAGGAGGCCTTCCGGCCCAAGAACGCGGTGGCGACTCTCTACGTGCTCGGGCCGGCGCTGATCGTCCTCTCAGCAGTGCTCGCGCTCGCGATCCTGCCCTTCGGCGACGTCAAGGACGGCGTCGGCTTCTACGGAATCGACGTCTCGATCGGCATCCTCTACTTCTTCGCCGCCGGGGCGATCGGCTTCTACGGCCTGCTGCTCGGGGGCTGGGCCTCGGGCTCCAAGTACAGCTTCCTGGGCGCGATGCGAGCGGCGGCGCAGCTGATCTCCTACGAAGTCTCGATGGGCCTGGCGCTGCTGGGCGTGATCTTCATGGCCGGATCGCTTTCGCTGGTCGACATCGTCCGCGCTCAGGGCACCCAACACATCTGGTTCATCATCCCGCAGCTGGTCGGCTTTCTGATCTTCATGGCCGCCGGCTTCGCGGAGACCAACCGCGCCCCATTCGACCTGCCCGAGGCCGACTCGGAGCTGGTGCAGGGCTACCAGACCGAATACGGCGGAATGCGCTTCGGAAGCTTCCTGCTGGTCGAGTACCTGGAGATCACGGTCGTCTCGGGGATCGCCGCGGCGATGTTCCTCGGCGGCTGGATGGGGCCGGGGCCCGGCTGGCTCGATCCGATCTGGATGGCGGCGAAGATCTTCGTCCTGCTGCTCTTCTTCATCTGGGTGCGGGCGACGCTGCCGCGGCTGCGCTACGACCAGCTGATGGCGCTGGGCTGGAAGGTGCTGCTGCCACTCGCGACCTTGAACGTTGTCGTCACCGCTGTGCTGGTGGTGGTCACATGAAGCTCGTTGCTCGTTGCACGTTGCTCGGGAGGCGGGTTCGGAAGTGAGCGAGTTTCCGTACCTCAAAGACGACTCGGTGGTCGAGGTCCAGCGCGGACCGGAGCCGGGCGGGGTCGGCGGCGCCTATCGCGCCTTCGGAGAGACTCTGCGCGGCCTGAAGACGACCCTGGGGCGCGTGATCGAGGGACCGATCACGGTCCAGTACCCGGAGGAGAAGACGCCGGTCTACCCGCGCTTCCGCGGCCGCCACAAGCTGCATCGCTTCGAGGACACGGGGCTGGAGAAGTGCGTCGGCTGCTCGCTCTGCGCCGCCGCCTGCCCGGCGGACTGCATCCGCGTCGTCGCCGCCGAGAACGACCCCGAGCACCGCGTCTCGGCCGGCGAGCGCTACGCCTCGGTTTACGAGATCAACCTCAGCCGCTGCATCTTCTGCGGCTACTGCGAGATCGCCTGCCCGTTCGACGCGATCACGATGGGGCACGACTACGAGATTTCCGACTACAACCGCTCCGACCTGATCTTCACCAAGGAGATGCTGCTCGCGGAGTCGATCGAACGGACGCCGCTGCGGCGGGAGGGCGAGTAGCTTGGGACTGTGGCCGAGGACCTGCTCACTGCGTTCCGCGCCGTGTACGCACAGTCGGCGACCGCGTTCAACGAAGGCGACCTCGACAAAGCCCTCGGAGGGCTGGCGGAAGACTTCGAGTACCACGCCCCGAGCGAGGACGCTGATCACTCCGTCTACACCGGCCCGGCTGAGATCAAGGGCTGGTTCGAGGAGATGCGCAGCGTCTTTGACGGCTGGCACATCGAGTTGCAGGACTTCGAGCAACTCTCCGAGACCACGCTGCTCGTCCACCACCTCATCACTGGGACCAGCCGCGGCGCCGGCGTGCCGGTCGCAGTCGACACATTCGAGATCTGGGAGTTCGACGGGATGCAGCCCCTCCGTGCACGCCAGTTTCTGTCGCGCGCTGCGGCGCTCGCGGCGCCTCCAAGCTGAGTCGAGGGAAGCGAGAAGCGGCTGATGGAGGCAGTCGCCTTCTTCGCCGGGGCGATCGGGGCGCTTGGCGGCGCGATCGCGATCATCGCCCTGCGAAACCCCTTCTACAGCGTGCTGGCGCTGATCGTCCACCTGGTCTCGCTGGCGGGGCTGTTCCTGATCCTGCACGCCGAGTTCGTCGCCGCCGCGCAGGTGGTCGTCTACGCCGGGGCCGTGATGGTCCTCTACGTCTTCGTCGCCGCCTACGTAGGCGGGGTCCAGGAGCCCGCCTGGGAGCCGATCCCCGGCCAGCAGTTCCTCGCTCCGCTGCTCGGGATCGCTCTCTTCGTCGAGCTCTCGATCGCGGTGCTCGGCTCCTCGCTGAAGGCGATCGACACCAAGGGCCCGACGATCCCGCTCGGCTTCGGCTCCCCGGGCGGGATCGGGCGCATTCTGCTGGAGCGCTTCATGATCGCCTTCGAGGCCGCCTCGATGCTGCTCCTGCTCGCGGCCGTGGGCGCGGTCGTCCTGGCTGGACGTCGCCGTGGCAGTGACCCCGCCGCCCCCGGAAGCGGAGCTGAGGAGGCGGCGGGCATTGGTTCTGAGAGCCCAGGTCGCGGTGCAGAGGGCGTCCTTCTCCATGACCCCGAGGGGGCGTCCTACTGATGGACACCTCCTGGTACATCGTCCTCTCCGCGCTGCTGTTCGCGACCGGCGCGGCCGGCGTGCTGCTGCGCCGCAGCCCGCTGGTGATCCTGCTCTGCCTCGAGCTGATGCTCAACGCCGGGAACCTGGCGCTGGTCGCCTTCAGCCGCATGCTCGGCAACAGCGACGGGCAGGTGTTCGCGATCGTCGTGATGGTGATCGCCGCCTGCGAGGTAGTGGTCGGGCTGGGGCTGATCGTCGCGATCTACCGCCGCCGGCTGCCGCTCAACGTCGATGACCTGCGGGAGCTGCGCGGCTAGGCATGGGCGCGACGACCTTCGCGTGGTTGGTGCTTCTGTTTCCCTTGTTGGGGTCGGTCGTGATCGCGATCGGCTATCGCGTCTGGCCGGGCCGGGCCGCCGGCTGGATCGGCACCGGCGCGATCGGCCTCTCCTTCGCCGCCTCGATCGGGGTCCTGGTCTCGCTGCTCGACCACCCCGACTCGGGGCGCCATCTCAGCTCGACGCTGTGGACCTACGCGAGCGCTGCCGGGCTCGACATCAAGCTCAACGTCTTCGTCGACCCGCTGTCGACCTTCATGATCCTCGTCGTCTCCGGGGTCTCGACCCTGATCCATCTCTACTCGGTCGCCTACATGGACTCCGACCGGGGCTACACCCGCTTCTTCAGCCTGCTCAACTTCTTCGTCTTCTCGATGCTGCTGCTGGTCCTGGCCGGCAATTTCGTGCTGCTGATCGTCGGCTGGGCCTTCGTCGGCTTCGCCTCCTACGCGCTGATCAGCTTCTGGTACCGGCGGGCGACCGCGACGGCGGCGGGGATGAAGGCGTTCGTGATCAATGTCTTCGGCGACGTCGGGCTGGTCTTCGCGGCGATCCTGATCTTCCGCGAGTTCGGCCAGTTCGACTACACGGACGTCTTTCGCCGCGCGCCGCACGTCTTCCACACCAACGAGTGGACCGTGGTCGCGATCTGCCTCCTGCTTTTGCTCGGGGCTTTCGCGAAGTCGGCGCAGCTGCCGCTTCACACCTGGCTGCCCGACGCGATGGAGGGGCCGACCCCGGTCTCGGCGCTGATCCACGCGGCGACCATGGTCACCGCCGGCGTCTATCTGATCGCCCGCACCTATCCGCTCTTCGACCTCGCGCCGACCGCCGCCGACATCGCCGCCTTCACCGGGCTGGCGACGCTGCTCGTCGCCGGCTCGATCGCGCTCGTGGTCACCGACTTCAAGCGGATCATCGCCTACTCGACGATGAGCCAGATCGGCTACATGGTCGTCGGGGTCTCGATCGGCGCCTACTCGGCGGGGCTCTTTCACCTCATGACCCACGCCTTCTTCAAGGCGCTCCTGTTCATGTCGGCCGGCTCGATCATCGCCGCGATGGCCAACCGCCAGGACATCGACCGGATGAGCGGCTTCCGACGCGCGATGCCGTTCACCGCGGCGATGCTGATCATCGGTGCGCTGGCGCTCTCGGGGTTCACCGGCACCTCGGGCTTCTTCTCCAAGGACGAGATCCTCGCCTTCGCCGCCGACCGCGGGAGCTTCTACTGGATCTTCACGATCGGGGGATACCTGGGGGCGCTGCTGACCGCGGTCTACTCCTTCCGGCTCGTCTTCCGGGTGCTCGGCGGCGAGGAATGCGACGAGGCCAGGGAGCTGCGCGAGACCGGCCACGTCGTCCACGCCGAGCCCGAGAACCCGGCCACCGGCGAGGTCGAGGACACCGACGTCGGATTCCCGGGCGCCGAGCACCACATCGCCGAGGGGGCGCCGCCGATGCGGATCGCGATGGCTGGGCTCGGCTTCCTGGCGCTGTTCTCGGGCCTGATCCAGGTGCCGGGACTCGACGACGTGATCCACAACTTCCTCGCGCCGACCTTCGCCAGCTCGCCGTTCGAGCGCATCGAGCCGTCCACCGCCGCCTCCTGGGAGGGGCTCGGCGTCGGCACCCTGATCGCGCTGGCGGGAATCGGGATCGCCTACCTGCTCTACGTGCGTCAGCCGGGCACGACGGCGCGGCTGATCGAGCGCCTGCGACCGCTGTACGAGCTGCTGCTGCACAAGTGGTACTTCGACGAGCTGATCGACGTCCTGATCGTCCGCCCGGCGCTCGCGATCGGGTCGTTCTGCAACCGCACCTTCGAGCGGGTCGTCGTGCAGGGGATCGTCAACGGGACGGTCGACGTCGTCCGCGACGCGGCCGGCGTCGTGCGCACGGTTCAGTCGGGCTTCGTGCGCTCCTACGCATTGCTGCTGGTCACAGGCTTCGCCGCCCTGGCCCTCTACTTCCTGATCCAGAGCTCATGAGACTCGTTCCTCGTTCCTCGTTCCTCGTTCCTCGGCGCAAGGGCCAGGCGTGATCAATTCCGTCCTTTGGACATCGCTGGTTTTCGGGGTGCTGGGACTGTTCGCCCCGCGGCGCTGGAGCGGCTGGGTGGTGACGCTGGGCGCCGCGGTGACGCTGGGGCTGGCGATCGCGCTGCTGGCCGGATTCGACAGCGGCGCCCACGGCCTTCAGGACACCACCGACGTCGTCTGGATCTCCGGCCTCGGAGTCCACTACAGCCTCGGGCTCGACGGGCTCAACGTCTTTCTGATGATGCTGACCGCGGTGCTGTGGCTGCCGGCGATCGCCTTCTCGGCCTGGCGAGAGCCCGATCGCCCGCGGACCTACTTCCTGATGCTGGCGCTGGGCGAGACGGCGACGATGGGCGCCTTTCTGGCCCAGGACCTGCTGCTGTTCGTCCTCTTCTTCGATCTGATGCTGGTCCCGTTCTACTTCCTCTTCGGCGCCTGGGGCCAGGACCGCCCCGACGGCGTCACCGCCTCGGCGGCGACGCTGAAGATGATCGTCTACACGCTGGTCGGCTCGCTGCTGATGCTGGTCGGCGCGATCGCCACCGCGATCCTCGCCGCCGACGGCGGCCAGATCAGCTTCTCGATCGCCTACCTGCAGGCTCACGTCCTCTCCACCGGCAGCCAGTACTGGATCTTTTGCTTCTTCGCCGCGGCGTTCCTGGTCAAGATGCCCGCCTTCCTGCTGCACGGCTGGATGCCCGACGCCTACCGGGCGGCGCCGCTGCCGGCGCTGGCTGTGTTCAGCGGCGTGCTGGCGAAGGTCGGCGCCTACGGCTTCCTGCGCATCGTGCTGCCGCTCTACCCGCAGGCGACGATCCACCTGCAGACGGTGGTGCTGCTGATCGCGCTCGCCTCGATCCTCTACGGGTCGGTGATGGCGTTCACGCAGACCAACGTGCGGCTGATCGCCGGCTACTCCTCGGTCGCGCAGCTCGGCTTCATCACCGCCGGGATCTTCGCCCTGCGCGCCGACGGGGCCAACGGGGCGCTGCTGCAGATGGTCAACCACGGACTCGTGGTGGCGCCGATCATGTTGATCATCGCCCTGCTCGCCGAGCGGGCTGGGACCGAGGACCTGCGCGAGCTGGGCGGCGAGGCGCTGCGCGCCCCGGTGCTGGCCGCCCTGTTTTTGATCGTCGCCCTGGCCACTCTGGCGATGCCCGGGTCGGCCAACTTCATCGGCGAGTTCTACATCCTCAACGCGCTGTTCCAGGCCAAGATCGTGTTCGCCTTCGTCGCCGCCAGCGGCATCGTGATGTCGGCCTACTACGCGCTGCGCCTCTACCAGCGCACGATGCACAACCGAAAGCCGGAGCGGGTCGAGTCGCGCGACCTCGGGCTTCGCGACGCTGCGATCCTGGCCCCGTTCGTGGCCTGCATCGTCGCGCTGGCCTTCTACCCGCAGCTGATCTTGCACCGGACCGACCGATCAGCGACCGCGGCGGCTGCGTCAGTCACTCGTTCCTCGTTCCTCGTTCCTCGTTCCTCGGAGACCGCTAGCGCTGCTGCCCGAGCCCCGGGCAACAAGGAACGAGCAACAAGCAACGCGTCCCTTCATTCCAAATGAACTTCCACGCCCCCCACCTCGACTACTCGGCCCTGGCGCCGATCATCGCCCTCACCGCGGGCATCTGCGTGGTGCTGATCGCCGGCACCTTCGAGCGCCTGCGGCGCGGGGTGCCGCTCCTGACCCTTGCCGTCCTCGCCGTCACCGCCGCGCGCTACATCATCGAATGGGGCGACCACAAGGACCTCGTCGCCGGGGCGCTGCGCGTCGACGAACTCGCGGTCGCGGTGGCGCTGATCGCGATCCTCGCCGCCGCGATCACGGTCCTGCTCTCAATAGGCGAGCCCGCGGTAGAGCAGGCGGGAGCCGGCGAGTACCACACGCTGCTGCTCGGCTCGGTGCTCGGGATGTCGCTGCTCGCCGAGGCGCAGAACCTGATCAGCTTCTTCGTCGCCATCGAGACCCTCTCGATCCCGCTCTACGTCCTCTGCGCGACCAACCTGCGGCGCGAGAAGTCGCTCGAGTCGGGGCTCAAGTACCTGATCATCGGCTCGCTCGGCTCGGCGACGCTGCTCTACGGGCTCGCCTTCATCTACGGCGGCTCGGGGTCGACCGATTTCACCGGCATCGCGCACGGGATCGGCAGCCGCGGCGTGATCGGCGACCCGCTCGTGCTGATGGGGATCGCCCTCGCCGCCACGGGGCTGGCGTTCAAGATCTCGATCGCGCCCTTTCACCAGTGGACGCCGGACGTCTACGAGGGAGCCCCGACCCCGATCACCTCGTTCATGGCGGTCGCAACCAAGGCGGCCGCCTTCGCCGTCTTCGTGCGCTTCTTCGACGTCGCGCTGGCGCCCGAGTCCGGCGACTGGAAGGTGGCGCTGGCGGTGCTGGCGGCGGTCTCGATCGCGGTCGGCAACATCGGGGCGCTGAACCAGCGGTCCCTGAAGCGGCTGCTCGGATACTCGGGGGTGGCGCAGGCCGGCTACATGCTCGGCGGCCTGGTCGTCGCCTCTGAGGCCGGCATCAACGCGCTGGTCTTCTACCTCGCCGTTTACACGCTGATGAACATGGCCGCCTTCGCGGTGATCGTCGCCCGCGAGCGCGAGACGCCCTACGGCGACGACATCCGTTCGGTCGAGGGCCTGGGGCGCGAGCGGCCGCTGCTCGCCTGGCCGCTGACGATCTCGATGCTGGCGCTGGCTGGGCTGCCGGCGACCTCGGGCTTCATGGGCAAGCTGTTCTTGATCGAGGCGCTGGTCGACGGCAACTACACCTGGCTCGGGGTCGGGATCGCGATCGGCACCATGGTCTCGCTCGTCTACTACCTGCGGGTCGTGGCGGCGGTCTGGATGCAGCCGGCCGGCGAGGCCGCGGCCCCAACCGAGATGCCGGCGATCGCCGGCGCCTCGCCGGAGACCGACGCGATCGACCCGGATGCGGGAACGCGCGCCTACCTGGTCGGGCCGGCGCTGCTCGCCGCCGCCGCCACGGTCTTCTTCGGGGTCATCCCCCAGCCGCTGGTCGCCTGGGCCGAGCACGCGGGCGCGGCGCTGACGCAGTTCTTGCCGTAGCCGGCACGAGCAGGTCAGGCTCAACCCTGCGGCGGTTGAGGCGGGAAGCGATCGATGACCTGAAGGATCGCCTCTGTCTGAGCCTGGATCTGGGCGCGTTGATCGGCGATCTCGGACTGAAGCGCGGAGAAGGCCGCGCTGTGCTCTTCGCCGCTGCGCTGGATCGAAGCGATCATCTCTGCAGTGATGCCGGCATGCCGCTCCAGCAGGGCGTCGTTCAAACGCCGGTTCTGAGCCGCGAACTCAGTCCAGGCGCGGTCCCGATCCTGCCAGCGTCGCTCGCTCTCTTCCCAGCTCGCCACGGCCATATTGTGCCAGCGCCCGGCCAACTGGACACGCTGATTCGCGAACGAAATCGGGGCGGAATTCACACCATGCAAGCGCAATAACCCCGGTCGGTGCTCCTTGGACGCACACCCGCGTAGCATCGCCCTGTGGCCGATCCGCAGAGCGAGAAGCGGCAGCTGACTGAGGCGCGGCTGGGGAAGTGAGCCTGTCCGCGCGCATCGCCTGGGCCTCCGTGATCGTGATGGCCGGCGTCGCCGCCGCCGCGGCGACGCTGCATGCCTCCCCCACGTCGCCGACCCGCTTGGGGTTCGGCCGCTCAGTGCAGGGCCGGCCGCTCGTCGCGGTGCGGGTCGGCGATCCCAACAGTCCGAACAAGGCGCTGGTGGTCGGGGTGATCCACGGCGACGAGCCGGCTGGTGCCTCGGTGACGCGCCAGATCCTGCGGCGCTTTCGGGAAATCGGTGGGGTCGACCTCTGGGTGGTGAAGGCCGTCAACCCCGACGGGCTCGCGCACCACACGCGCCGCAACGCCCACGGCGTCGACCTGAACCGAAACTTCCCCTACCGCTGGCAGGGCGGCGTGCCGGCGTCTTCCGGCTACTACCCCGGTCCGCACCCGTTCTCCGAGCCCGAGTCGCGGGCGGTGCGAGAGCTGGTGCGGCAGATCAAGCCCCGGGTCAGCATCTGGTTTCACCAGCCCTGGGACCAGGTGCTCGCCCCGTGCCATGGCGCGGTGCCGCTTCAGCGGCACTTCTCGCAAGTCTCGGGGATCCCGCTGAAGCGCTGCCGGGGCGCGCACCTGCGCGGAACGGCGATCAGTTGGCAGAACCACACCTTCCCCGGCACCGACGCCTTCGTCGTCGAGCTGCCGCCCGGGCAGATCTCCACCCCTGCCGCGAGGCGCGACGCGCGAGCGGTCGTGAAGGTGGCCCGCGACGGCGCCGCGCCCGCCTCCTCAGGTCGCCGCATCGGGCGGGCAGCCGCGGCGGCGGTGCCGCACCCGCCGATCGTCCGGAGGCTGATTCCGTTCCCGCCCAAGCGCAAGCGCGAGATGGCCGCCTACTCGAAGCGCCACTACGGCAAGGCCCGGTGGCGGCTGATCCACCCGCACGTGATCGTCGAGCACATCTCGGTCACAGACAGCATCGACGCCCTCTACAACACCTTCGCCCCCGACAACCCGGATCCCGAGCTGCACGAGCTCCCCAACGTCTGCTCGCACTTCGGGGTGGGATCGAACGGGCGCGCCTACCAGTTCGTCCATCTCGACACGCGCTGCCGCCACACCGTCGGCCTCAACTACACGTCGATCGGGATCGAGCACGTCGGCTTCAAGGACTCCGACGTGCTCGGCAACGCGCGCCAGCTCAATGCGTCGCTACGGTTGACCCAGTACCTGCGTTGCCGGTTCGAGATCAAGATCCGCAACGTGATCGGCCACAACGAGAGCCTTAGCTCGCCGTACCACCTCGAGCTGGTGCCGAGCCTCAAGCATCAGACCCACGGCGACTGGAAGCACGCCGACATGCAGGTCTACCGGCGCAAGCTGCGCCACCTCGGGCCCTGCTGAGTCGCCATCGGCGTGGCATCCTTGCGCCGTGCTCCAACACGTCTCCCTCGAAGTGCCTCCGGATCAGGTCCACCGCACGGTCGAGTTCTGGGGCCTGCTCGGCTTTGAGCCCACGAAGGCGCCCGAGCCGATCGCGCCCTTCGTCACCTGGTTGCAGCGGGACGGCACCCAGATCCACCTGATCCACACCGAGGACGCCACCGCCCCGGTGCTCGGGCATTCGGCCGTGGTCGTCGAGGACTTCGAGGTCGCTATGGAGCGGCTGCGCGCGTCCGGGTTCGAATTCGAGGAGGCACAGGAGCTGTGGGGTGCCAGACGCGGCTTCGCGAGTGCCCCCGGCGGGCACAAGGTCGAGCTGATGGAGTCGCCACCTCCGACCGAGTAGACGACCGTTGGCCGGCGCTGGCACCGCCGCCGATCCGATTCATAGGATCATCAACCCGATGCGATACCCGGTCGAATCCTTCACCCCTGAAGAGCAGGCGCTGCTCGCCCCTCACTTCACCAACCTCGACCGGCCGGTGTTCGCGCTCACCAACCTTCCCGAGACGGTGAAGGGAGCGCTGTTCGCCCGCTACTCGCGCTACCCGGGGACCGTGAGGCGGCTGTTCCTGGACGAGTTCGCCGGCGACATCCCGGAGGGCGGGCGCCCCTTCGACGGTGAGGAGGGCAAGCGGGCCGCGGGGCTCTACGAGCGCGTGTTCATGGGCTACGGCGACGACTCGATCGCCCAGGTCGGCGGCGCCCACATCGCCTGCGAGTGGGTCTCCAACATCCTCACCAAGGTGCTGCAGCGCGGCCGGCTCGCCGCCTATCTGGAGCAGTCGACCCGCTACATCCCCTACGACCAGCCGATGCCCGGAGACACCGGCGGCTACCGCTACTACCGCGACGACCAGCTCGGGCCGCAGTTCGCCGCCGCGATGGACGAGCTGTTCTCGATCTACTCGGGCGCGCTGAGGACGGTCGAGGAGTGGGCGGCAGAGCGCTGGCCGCGCGGCGACGAGCCCGAGCCGGCCTGGCGGCGCTCGATCCGCGCCAAGGCCCTGGACCTGCTGCGCGGCCTATTGCCCGCGGCGACGCTGAGCCACGTCGGAATCTTCGCCTCCGGCCAGGCCTACGAGCAGATGCTCCTGCGCCTGATGGCCTCGCCGCTGCCGGAGGCGCGCGAGTTCGGGTCGATGATCCTCGCCGAGCTGCAGAAGGTGATGCCGAGCTTCGTGGCCAGGGTCGAGCGCCCCGACCGCGGTGGCGAGTGGGTCTCCTACCTGCAGGCGCGCCGCGATGCGACCGAGCAATGGGTGGGACGCCTGGGGCTCGACCGCCGGGCCCCCGACGACGCCCCGTCAGTGGAGCTGATCCACGTCGACGGCTCGGAGGAGGACCTGCTCGCCGCCTGCCTGTTCGAATCCGCCCAGGTGCCGGAGACCGAGATCCGCGCCCGCCTCGACCTCCTCGACGCCAGGGAGCGGGCGAAGCTGCTCGCCGACCTGGTCGGTGCGCGGGCCAATCGGCGCTACCGGCCCGGCCGGGGCTTCGAGGCGCTGCGCTACCGCTTCGAGATCGTCAGCGACTACGGTGGCTTCCGCGACCTGCAGCGCCACCGGATGCTGACCTGCCAATGGCAGCGCCTCACCCCCGACCTCGGTGCCGGCGTTCCGGAGGAGGTTCGGGAAGCCGGCCTCGGTGACGAGTTCGAGCGGGCGCTGGAGATCTCTCGGGCCGAGTTCGAGCGCCTCGAGGAGGTAGGGCTTCGCGACACCGCCCCCTACGCGCTCTGCCTCGGCTACCGGATCCGCTACGTGCTCGACCTCAACGCCCGCGAGGCGATGCACCTGATCGAGCTGCGCTCGGGGCGCGAGGGCCATCCCACCTACCGCGCGGTCGCACAAGCGATGTTCGAGCGCATCGACGCGGTGCACCCAACCGTCGCGGCGACGATGACCCACGTCGACCTCTCCCGCGAGCCGCGCCTGGAGCGGGTCTTGAGCGAGATTCGCACCCATCGCCGTCGGGTCGAGGCGGGCGTGCATTCAGACGCCCCGCCGGGTCTCAGCGGCCTCGGCTAAATCGAGCACCGGTAGGCGAGGCGAACCTTCCGCGGTTGCGCCCCGTACTACGGGTCGCATCGTGCCGCGTGCATCCAATCTCCGCTCGATACGGGCACTGAGCCTCTACCTTGTGGTGGCCGGGGCGCTGCTCGCCGTCGGCGGGTTGAGCGCACGGGCCTCCGGGGAAACGGGCTCGCCGCCGCCGGACGCGACCGCGCCGCCTCCCGCGCCGGCCGATCCGTCGACCCCGCCGGCTGCGACGGCGGTTCCTGTCGCGCCTGACCCCAGCGGCGCCCAGTCCAGTTCAGCAGCCCTTGCTCCGGCGACCGCCCCACAGCCACCGTCCACCCCACCGCCGGTCGCCGTGCGGGTCGCACGGGCAACGGCCTCGGCCTCGAAGTCGGTCTCGATCGTCGACTTCGCCTTCAACCCGGGCGCGATCACGGTCCACGCCGGCGACACGGTGCAATGGACGAACGACGGCCAGGTGCCGGAGGGGCACACCGTGACGGGTGACGGCCTGCACTCCGGCACGCTGCATTCCGGCGCAAGCTTCAGCCACACCTTCAGCAGCGCCGGGACCTTCTCCTATGTGTGCACGATCCACCCCAGCATGCAGGGGACGGTCCACGTCCTGGCCGCCAGCTCGTCCTCGGGCTCGGGCAGCTCGGGCTCGGGTAGCTCGGGCTCGGGTAGCTCTCCCACCACCTCGACGCAGTCGACCACCGGCGCCGGCACGGAGTCGGCGGCGGTCGGCTCGCCGGACGCCGCAGGCTCCAGCAGCTCACTTCCCTCGACCGGCTCGGATTCGTTGGGCCTGGTAACAGCCGGGCTGCTTCTGATCAGCCTCGGCGTCGCGTTGCGGCTGGTCGACGCGGTTCGCGCCGCGTCGCGGCGCGCCTAGGGCACTAGCTCGCGGCCGGCTCTTCGGCGCCCTCCGCCCGATCGGCTCGCGCATGAACGCCGGCAGGTCGTCGGCGATCGTCGGGTAGGAGGTCACCAGGACGTCGAGCATATTCACACGTAGGATCGGCGCCGAATGAAGGTCCGATTCAGCCTCGCCCTCTTTGCGCTCGCGCCGTTGGCCCTGGCAGTGCTGCTCGGCTGTGGGAGCAGCGACTCGAGTGCCGCGGCCGTGGACCTCTGGCACCCCGCGCCGACAACGGCGCCCTGGCAATGGCAGCTCCAGGGCAGGATCGACACCTCGGTCCCGGCCGACGTCTACGAGGTCGACGGCTTCTTCGTCTCCAAGAAGGTCGTCGCCAAGCTCCATTCGCAGGGGCGCAAGGCGATCTGCTATCTGGACGTCGGCTCCTGGGAGAACTACAGGCCCGACAAGGACAAATTCCCGAAGTCGGTGATCGGCAAGCGCTACCAGGGTTTTCCCAGCGAGCGCTGGATGGACATCCGCAAGATCCACCTGATCGCGCCGCCCTTGAAGAAGCGCTTCGACATGTGCAAGCGCAAGGGCTTCGACGCCGTGGAGCCGGACAACGTGAGCGGCTACACCAACCCGACCGGCTTCCCGCTCACCGCCAAAGACCAGCTCCGCTTCAACGACTGGGTCGCCAGGCAGGTGCACAGCCGCGGGATGTCGGTGGCGCTCAAGAACGACCCCGAGCAGGCCAGGCAGCTTGAGGGGAGCTTCGACTTCGCGGTCGTCGAGCAGTGCTTCCAGTACCACGAGTGCGGGCGCTTCTCTCCCTTTGTCAGGGCCGGCAAGGCGGTGTTCGAAGCCGAGTACGAGATCGCGCCGAGCAAGTACTGCGAGCGGGCGAAGACGCTGCGGTTCAGCTCGATCCGCAAGTCATACGCGCTGACCGCCCAGCCCTGGAAGCCCTGCGGCTAGCGGCGCGGCGCCGGGTTCACTGGCGGCGCTTTCGCTTGCGGCGGCGGACCGGATTGGCGACGGTCCCGATTTCGCCATCCTCCTGATCGCCGCCGTCGCCATCGCCGTCTTCGTCCTCGGCCTCCAGCGACTGCGCCGCCTTCTCGCCCGGAGTCGGCCAGGGAACCGCCTTCCCGGCGGCCCAGGCGGGCGGGCGGCCCCCCGGCAACCACCCTCCAATCAACAAGCCGAGGTAGGCGATCCACAGCAGCGTGTACTGGAGGACGAGGATCGACGCGACCCCAAGCGCAACTCCCACCGAGCCCCAGAAGCGGGTCAGCAAGCCGACCCTCATCGCGTGAAAGCAGGTGTACGCCAAAGCGACGGCGAAGCCGATCGTCCCGGCGATTCCGAAGCCGACCGTGAGACCGCTCAGCGACTGGTCGCCGATCACGTTCTGCGCCACCGAGTTCGCGTGGTCGCCGGTCCCCAAGGCGTGCTTTGCCTTCATGATCGCGACGAAGTCAGGGCCGGCGTTGTGCAGCACTATGCCGGTGACGATCGCGAACGCAGCCAGGAACAAGGGCCCGGCGATCGTCAGCCCGATCAGCTGCCCCCGCATCGTTTCGCTGCGAGCCTGGGCGGCCTGAAACAGGTAGACGAGCGGGGCCACCAATAGCGCCGATCCGATCCCGCGGATCAGATAGGCGAACACGATCGTGCTCGAGTCCTTGTCGATGTCGCGCAGCAACTCGGCGTTGCCATTGCCGCTGTAGCTCCGTGCAAGCAGCACCAGCTGGACCGCGAAAAGCACCACGGCGAGGATCGACAGCAAGGCGACAGGGGTGGCCCAGCGCCGCTCGCGCTCGAGGATCTGACTCGGGTCCACCTCAGTCGCCCGTCGCGGCGCTGCGTCGGTCCTCGCCCGGCAGCTCGTCGGCGCGGACCGGGTAGTACTCGTGGTCCTGCGGCTCGGCGATCCGCGAGATCCGGTCGCCAACCGCCAGCAGCAGGTCCAGGAAAGGCGCCATCACCCCGATCAACGACTCGGCGCGCTCGCGATTGCGGCGCTGGGTCGGGGTGAGCGTGGCGCGCGACGGCGCCGCCGGGGTGCGATCGTCGTTCATCAGCCGCGCTCGTGAAAGAAGAACTGGGGGAGTGCGCCCTCGATGACCTCCCGCGTCATCCGCTGGGCCACCTCGAGGTTTCCGGTCCGCACCGCGATGTCGTCGAGGGTGACGATCCCAACCAGCTCGCCGGCGTCGACGACCGGCAGCCGGCGAACGCGGTGCTGGACCATCAACGCGGCAGCCTCCTCGAGCTCCATGTCGGGGTCGCCGCTGACCAGCGGGCGGGTCACCCGCTCGCCGATTGGCGTGTAGGGGTCGGAGCCGTCGGCGAGCACGCGCATCGCCAGGTCGCGATCGGTGACCATCGCGATCGGCAAGCCATCGGGCTCGACGATTACCACCGAGCCGACGTTGTGATCGCGCATCCGCTGCGCGACCTCGGATGCGCTGACGTCCGCGGAGGCGGTCACCACTCCGGCGGTCATGATCTCTCGCAGCTGCACGGCGGTACCGTATCGCCAGCATGGCATCCCCGAAACAGGCGGGCCCGATCGCCGTTTACGGCGCCACCGGCTTCACCGGCACGCTGGTCGCCGAGGAGCTGCGGCGCCGGGAGGCGGACTTCGTGATCGCCGGGCGCAGCCAGCAGAAGCTGGACGCGCTGTCGGCCCGACTCGGGGTTTTGCCGACGGTCGCCGCGTCGCTGGACGACGCGGCGGCGCTGCGCTCGCTGCTGGAGCCGTGCGCGGCGGTAATCGCCTGCGCCGGGCCGTTCACGCTTCACGGCGAGCCGGTGCTCGCCGCGGCCGTCGAGACCGGCACCCACTACCTGGACACGACCGGCGAGCAGGCCTTCATGAGGATGGTTTTCGACCGCTACGGCGAGCCTGCCGAGCGAAGCGGCGCGGCGCTGGTCACCGCGATGGGATTCGACTACGTTCCCGGGAACCTGATCGCCACCCTCACCGCGGAGGGGATGGAGCCGCTCGATGAGGTCACGGTCGCCTACCGAGTCGGCGGCTTCGGGCCCACCCGAGGCACGGCGCTCTCGGCGCTGGAGATCTTCCGGGGCGGCGACGTCGAGTGGCGAGATGGGGGATGGCGGCCGGCATCGCGCAAGGTCGACGGCGGTGGGTTTCGGTTCCCGCAGCCGATTGGTGAGAAGCGGACGCTCCGCTACCCGGCCGGCGAGCAGGTGACGCTGCCAAGGCACATCGAGACCGCCCGCGTGCGGACCCTGCTGAGCGGAATGGCGCTTCCGCCGCCACCGATGGCCTCGCTGGCGATGCCGGCATTGGGCCTGGCGATGCGAACGCCCTTGCGGCGCGCCGCCGGTGCGGTGATCAATCGCATGCCCGAGGGCCCAAGCGAGGAGGACCGCCGCAAGAGCAAGTTCGTCGTCGCCTGCGAGGCGCAGGCCGGATCTCGTATCCGCCGCGGATCGGTGACCGGCACGGACGTCTACGGGCTGACCGCGGTCACGATCTCACACGGAGCGCTGCTCGCCGCCGACCCCTCCTTCGACCATGCCGGCGCGCTGGCGCCCGCGCAGGCCTTTGACTCGGCGGCTTTCCTCGACTCGCTTTCGAGCTTCGGTGTCGAATACGAAATCGAAGCCCTGCCCGAGCCCGCCGCCGCGCCCAGTTAGTGTCGCCAGAAGGCGCTCGTCCCGCCACTGTGCCGCTGGAGGCCGGGATCGGCCCCGGCAACCCTCCCTGTCCGGCCTGCGGCGAGCCGCTCTTCGGGTGGGCGACCGCACCCGGTGGCGGCAACGTTCGCCGTTGCGAGGCCTGCGGGCTCGGAGTGGTCGGCGAGCCCGGTGACGCGACCGAGGCGCTTGCGGCGCTCGAGCGGCTGCGGATCGCCGGCGGGGACGACCCTCGCTACCGGATCGCCAACCGCGCCAGCCTGCAAGCGTCGCTGGGCGGCAGCGGCTGGGCGCCGATCGCCTCCCGGTCGCGCTACCTGTTCACCCCGGAGGCGGTGCGGCGGCTGGCATCGAACCGCGACCAGGAGCTGAGGCGGGTGCGCTGGCGTCCCGGGGCCAGCGTCGCGTCGATGTGGGGGACGTTTCTGAACTCCTTCACCTGGGGGCGCAACGTCGCCCTCGGCGCCCTCGGGCACGCCGAGGCCTCGCCCGCGCAGCGGCCGTGGCAAAGGGCAATGGACACCGTCATCAGCGTAGTGGCGACTCCGATCGTGCTGCTCGCTGCATCGCTGATGGAAACGGGGGCGGCCGCGGCCGGGCGCGGGGGCGTCCTCGAGCTGACGCTGAGGCTCGAGTGATGGAAGTTGGGCCGCGGCGTTGCGCCGCGGCCCAAGCTCGTTGCGGCTGCTGCGCAGCCTGACATGCACGTGCCGGCGCCAACTGGCACCGGCCAAGAACTACTGTCAGGCGCCAAAGGCGCCGCAAGTTGTGTCCGCCTAGAGCAACTCGCCGATCGCGTCCGCCAGCCCGCGTGCGGCGCCCACGTGCGGCAGCCCCTCGCCGCCCAGATCTACCGGCTCGCTCGCGCCGAGCCGAAGCGCGAGCTGATCGGCCACGGACCGCAGCAGTTCGGGCGTCGACGCTCCGACGACGATTCGCGACGGCGCTTCGGCGGCCAGCATCTCGGCGGGTCGCAACGACCAGGCCGGTACCGCGCCGAGCTCGGCGAAGAGGCTGAGCGGGCGCTTGCGCGCCTCGGCGCCGACCGCGTCGGGGATCCGCTCCGCTCCTGGCCCCAGGTGCGAGAGGCCGCCGGCCAGATAGAGGTCGACAGCCGCTTCCGGCCCTCCCCCCTTCACAGCCTCGGCGATCAGCTGCCGATCCGCCGCCAGCCCCTGGGTCGCCTCGGGCAGGAATGCCAGCAGGGGCGGCTCGATCAGGACCGCCGCCCGGGCGAGGTCGCGATGGCGCAGCAGCAGCTCGAGCGCGACCACCGCGCCGAGCCCTGCGCCGCAGACAACCGCCGGTCCGGCGTCGATCTCCCGCAGCAGCGCATCGCCATCCGCGGCCTGCTCCTCGACGGTCGTCGCGGCGTACTGCTCGGGCTGGCCGGAGGCGCCCCAGCCGCGCCGATCGGGAGCGATCGTCCGTGCCTCGCCGCCGATCGCCTCGATCAGGGGCTCCCAGATCGCCGCCGTCGCCGCGGTCTCGTGCAGCAACAGGAGCGGGGGGCCGGCGCCGCGGTCGCGCCAGCTCAGCTCCACCCCGTTGAGGAGCAGCGGACCGCTTACTCGACTCGACTCCAAATCCGGCTGCTGAGCGGCAGGACGATCTTCCGTGGCGAGTAGCGGCCGAGCAACGAGCCCGCGTACATCAGCCTTCCGGGGACGACGGCGCGCTTGCCCGCCTCCGCCGCCTTCACCGCCTCCTCGGCGACGTCCTCGGTGGACGTCCAGATGATGTTCGGCGTGTCGTCGGTGCGCTCCATCCCCGCGGCGCTCATGAACCCCGTCCGCACCGGGCCCGGGCAGACGGCGGTAACGGTCACGCCGGCTCCCTTCACCTCGTGGTGCAGCGCCTCAGTGAAGCTCAGTACGAAGGCCTTGCTGGCGGCGTAAGTGGCGCTCTTGGGCAAAGGCTGGAAGGCGGCCATCGAGGCGACGTTGATCACCGCGCCGCGTCCGCGCCCCACCATCTCCGGCAGGTAGCGGCCGCTCAGGTCGACGACGGTCTCGCAGTTGACCTTCACCATCTCGACCTGGCGTTCGCGATCGGCCTCGACGAAGTTCCCAGCGGACCCGAATCCGGCGTTGTTGACCAGCACCTCGACGTCGAGGTCGAGCTCGGCGATCTTGGCGGCAAGGCGGTCGCGCTCGGGCGCATCGGCGAGATCGCAGGCGATGACGCCGGTGCGCACCCCGTGGCTCTCGTGCAGCTGCGTCGCCAGCTCGGTGAGCCTGTCCTCGCGCCGCGCGACCAGGGTCAACGCGTGTCCCCGGCTGGCCAGGGAAGTCGCGATCGCGGCGCCGATCCCCGACGACGCACCGGTGACCAGCGCGGTCGATGCCTCGCTCGACTCAGGCAGCGCCACTCAGTGGCCTCCGCTAGGCAAGGCCTTCGCGGGCCTCGCGAACCAGCGTCACAGCCTCCGGGAAGACGATCCGGATCGCGTCGCGCACCTGCACCGCCTGCTCGTCGCTTCCACCGGTCAGATCGAGCCGGTTGATCGCCGCGACGGTCATCTCGACCGCGAGCCGGATCGCGTTGTCGGCCCAGGCAACCTTCTGCGACGACTGCGCCTGCTCGGCCAGCTCGTTGAGCCGGGCCTGCAGCTCCTCAGGATCGCCAAACATGCCAAATGGAGTTCCTTCCATGCAATAGAGGTTAGTCGGTGGCGGGCGGCGCCAGCCGATCGTCATTCGTCATTCGTCATTCGGGGAGGGGTCGCATTCGTTGCGTCACTTGTCCGCGGTTCGGCCCTACGGTCGCGGACCTGGTGGCGAGGTCAATTCAGGGCGAGCGCGGTGCGGCGAGCGTCGAGCAGGCGGGACTGGTGGCGCTGATCGCGCTGCTGTTCATCGCCGCCGTCTCCGCCCTCGCCGCAGGCCCAAGCGACCAAGGACGGGCGATCGGGGCGACGATCGCGCGCCGCATGGCCTGCGCTCCCCGTCTCCCTGACGCCTGCCGCCATCACCCGCTGGTGCGCGCCTACGGCTGGCCGTTGGCCCGCTTGGCGCGCGCCCTGGCGCCGCCCCCGGCCACCCGCCCTGACCCCTCGGGCCTGCCCCTGGTGCCGGTCGACTTCCGCTACTGCCGCCAGCCGAGCTGCGCGGTCCCGCGAGTCGGTCCCGAGGGGCTTCACCTGACCACGTCGGGGCGCCGCACGACCGTCTTCACTTCGATCGACGACCGGCGGCGCTCGCGCGGTTACGTCGAGCTGAGCTACTGGCTCTACAGACCGGGGCTTGGGTGGGAGCGGCAGGTCCGCCGGGCGACCGCCACCGACGTCGCCGCCGCAAGCCGTACCCGGGTGCTGTTGCAAGACGACCCGAACCTGGTGCCGCTGGAGACGCTGCCGGGACGCGACCAGTACCGCTTCCCAGCTGGCGAGCGCCCGCCCTGGCAGTGGCGGCTGAACAGCATCTATCCGGGATGAGCGCCGGATTCCGCCGGGCTCAAGCGTGGGCGCCGGCCTTCTCTGCCGCCTCCTCCCGGTCCTTCTCCTCCTGCGCTTCGGTCTCGGCGCGCTCCATCAGGGCGCGCCAGTTGGTGGTACGAAAGATCAGCAGCAGGGCGGCGAAGCCGAGCACGGCCGACCAGGCGGCCATCGCGATCTGGGTGCCGACCGAGAAGGAGAGGACCGCGGACCGCGACGGCCCCTCCAGGGTCGCCAGCAGCAGCGCCTGCTGCGCACCCGCCCCACCGGGAGTGAATGGCAGCATCGTCGAGATCGCCTGCACGCTCATCACCAGCATCACGTTCTGAAACGAGCCCCCGATCCCGAATGCCTCGAGGAAGAACCAGAATGCTGCGAAGCGGCACAGCCACCCGGCGGCCTGCCAGGAAACGGCCTCGCGGACGAAGCGACGCGGCTCGTACAGAATCGCGAGCCCCTGCTTGATCCGATCCCAGAACCGCTCCGCGCGGCGGGCGGCGATCGCGAAGACGACCAGAAAGCCGACCCCGAGCACCGTGATCGCGAAGACGAGCAGCTGCGGGTGCGCGGCCCAGAAGGCGATGTCGAACGCCGGCAGGTTGGGCAGCTCAGGGGGCCGCGGCAGCAGGCCCTGGGTCAGCGCATAAACGAGGACCAGGAGCCCGGCGGCGGTGTCGAAGATCGATTGGACGAGGAACGACGAAGTGATCGCCGGATAGGTCGAGCGCCGGATCTGACCGCGGGCGAGCAGGATCTTGGTCGCGTCTCCGACCCGGGCCGGGATCACCGCGTTGATCCCGGCGCCGGCCAGGTAGGCGCCGGCGATGCCGCGGAACGGCACCCGGGTCTCGGGATAGGCGGCGTGAAGCACGTTCTGCCAGGCGCGCGCGCGAGCCAGGTACATCGCCAACAGGAAAAGCAAGGCCAGGACCAGCGGCCCCCAGGAGATGTCCGCGAGATGGCCGAAGAACTGACCCGCCGCGTCGAAGAAGGAACGGGTGCTCGAGCTCAGGCTTGCCTGCGGCAGCGCGGTGATCACCAGACCGCCTCGTGCTCCTCCATGACGCCGAAGCCCTCGCCGAGCTCGACCCCTTCGAGCGACCCGGAGAAGGTCCCGAACCGATGCCGGTAGCGGGACCGAAAGACGAGCAGGTTGTCGTTGCGGGCCCGCTCGCTCTCGGGCTCGAAGGCAAGCCGGCCACCACCTGAGAACTCGATCGCATCGAGGCCCACGAAGGAGACGGGGCGGGGCTCGCGGGGGGTCCCGTCGAGCCAAATGCCGCGCTCGCTGCGCTGCTCGGGATCGTTGATGCCGGAGACCAGGTTCCAGGCCACGACCTGGCCATCGGCCGCCCGCCCCACGCCCGCCGACCAGTGCCAGCTCGTGTGCCGCTGGTGATAGCCGGCCGACTCGTCGTCGACGCCGCGAGCCTCGATCCTCCAGCTTCGTCCATCGGCCTCGATCGTGCCGCTGACCGGCACCCCGGCCCGCTTGCGGGTCCACCCGTAGCCGCGCTTGCCGCTCGGGCAAACCGATTCGACCGGCGCCGCGTCGCCGAGGCGCAAATTCGCCGCGACGCCGCGACCCCGCACGCGGACCTCGGGCCCATCCATCGTCACCTCGCCGCCCCCGGGAAGGAGGCGGGTGTGGGCGTGGCGACGCCGCCCCTTACGGTCCCAGACGGCCCAGAAGCTCTGCCGCAACGGACCGATCTCGGCCCGCGCGGCGCAGAGCATGACGTCGGGTCCGTAGACGCCCACGTAGCGCCAGCGCTTACGCACCCGCCCCCCACGAAGCATCGGCATCCGGTCGGGCGGAAGCGGGAGGTCGGGACGGCCGGGGCCAGGGCCGCGCCAGGGCGTGACGGTCACGGGGCGAAGCTACACTAGCCGGCCGTGCCCGAGACCCGGACACAGCCCGAGGTCCCCTCCAACGCCCCCAGGGACCCCTCCGACGAAGCGATGTGTGCGCGCGCCCGTGAGCGATTCACGGGCGACCGCGGCAAGCGCGTCCCGCGCCGGCGGCTGCGCCACGCGGCGATGCCGAACCTGATCATCATCGGCGGGCTGAAATGCGGGACGACGAGCATCCACCATTACCTCGGGTTGCACCCCGAGGTCCAGATGTCGAAGCCGAAGGAGCTCAACTTCTTCGTCGAGGAGCTGAACTGGGATCTGGGCCTGGACTGGTACCGGGCTCGGTTCGACGATCGCTTCCCGGTCCGCGGCGAGTCCTCGCCGCACTACACGAACCTCCCCCGCTTCCGCGGCGTCGCGGAGCGAATCGAGCGCAATTGCCCCGACGCGAAGCTGCTCTACATGGTGCGCGATCCGATCAAGCGGATCCTCTCGCACTGGGTGCACGCGAAGGGGGCCGGCTATGAGACCGGCGAGCTGGACGAGGTTCTCTCACGACCCGAAAGCGCCTACGTGCAGCGCTCGATGTTCTGGATCCAGCTGCAGCCGTATCTGGAGCGCTTCGACCGGGAGCGGATCGAGGTGATCACCCAGGAGGAGCTGCAGGGCGATCGCGAGCAGACGATGCGCAAGGCCTTCGGCTTCGCCGGCGTCGACGAGGCCTTCACCCACGAGCAGTTCGACCGCGAGTGGGAGAAGTCGAGCGCCAAGCAGGGCGACAAGTACCAGGTGATGGAGCGGCTGGTGAAGCTGCCGGGGCTGCGCTCCTTCGATCGCAACTTCGACCGCCTGCCGGAATCGCTGCGCTGGATGGTGGAGAAGGTCGTCCACGATCCCGAGAAGCCCTCGGCTCCGAAGCCGAAGCTCCCAGACGAGCTGCTCGAGCGCATGCGCGGCTGGTTCCGCGACGACGTAGCGGGACTGCAGGACTTCGCCGGCCGCCGCTTCGACGGCTGGCACGAGTACTGAGCCCATGAAGATCTCGGTGGCGGCGGACGAGCTGGTCGGGGTGGCCGAGCCGGTGGTCGACGAGCTGCGCAGGCGCGGCCACGAGCCGCTCCTTCACGGGGCGCTCTCGGCGGAGGAGCGCGACGACTGGGCCTGGGCCTCCGAAGCGGCGGCCCGCGACGTTGCCGAAGGACGCGCCGAGCAGGCGATTGTCTGCTGCTGGACCGGCACTGGTGCGTCGATCGCCGCGAACAAGGTGCCTGGAATCCGCGCCGCGCTCTGCGGCGACGCGCAGACGGCTGAAGGGGCGCGGCGCTGGAACGACGCCAACGTGCTGGCGCTGAGCCTGCGCGCGACCTCCGAGGCGGAGCTGGCCGAGATCCTCGACGCCTGGTTCGGCGCCGGCCCCAGCGGCGAGGCTGCCGATCGCGCCAACGTCGAGCACCTGAACGAGATCGCGCCCGGTTAACCCCGCGGTCAGCAGGTATAAGGGGGGCGGTGCAGCGCCTGCTCCCCAACCCCGGGCCGACGACGGTCGAGCAGCAGCTCTCCGGCCTCGACCTGATCGACCTCGCCTACACCGACCGCCCCTACGTGGTGGTCAACTTCGCCACCACCCTCGACGGGCGGGGGGCGATCGGGGGGCGATCGGGCCCGATCGGCTCCGACACCGACACCGAGATGCTGCAGATGCTGCGCACCCGGGTCGACGCGGTGATGATCGGCGCCGGCACGATGCGCGCCGAACGCTACGGGCGCATGGTCTCCGACCCGGCGTTGCGCGCCCGGCGGGAGCGGAACGGCCTCGCCCAAGACCCGCTCGCGGTAATCGTCTCCGGCCGCCTCGACCTCCCGTGGGACGCGCCGCTGTTCACCGACGGCGGCGGGCGGGTGCTGATCTTCACGACGTCGGAGGCCGAGCCTCCGCAAACCGAGACCCCGGTGCGGGTCGTGCGCCACGAGGTCGGCGTCGACGTCGGCGAGGCGCTGCGCCACCTGCGCGAGGAACGCGGAATCCGTGCCCTGCTCTGCGAGGGCGGGCCCGGCCTTCATAACCAGCTCCAGGCCACCGGCCTCGTCGACGAGCTGTTCTTGACCGTCGCCCCGAAGCTCGCCGGCGGCGAGGAGCCGCACATCCTCGAGGGAGACCTTCCCCGGATCGGGCTCTGGGAGATCGCCTGGCTGCTGGAGGAACACAGCGAGCTCTTCGCCCGCTACCGGCGCGCCGACTGATCGGCGCCGGACGGGGCGGGCCCTGTTAGATTTGCCCTGTGCGGGGGCACAGGGGTTTGATCGCGGGAGTCGTCGCCGGCGCGGGCCTGCTGGCTCTTGCTGCGCCCTTCGCGCAGGCGCGTGACGTCACCGTCACCTCCTTCGACGGCACCAAGATCAACGCCCACTTCTACCCGGGCAAGGGCGTCGACGCCAAGCACCCCGCGCCGACGATCCTCGAGGGCCCGGGCTGGAGCCAGGGCGGCGACACGTCCGGCGGCAGCGCCAGCGGGGTCGAGTCGCTGTTCGGGATCGTCGCCATCGACACGCTCATAAACCACGGCTACAACGTGCTGACCTGGGACCCGCGCGGGTTCGGTCAATCAGGCGGCACGGTCGAGGTCGACGACCCGCGCTACGAGGGCCGCGACGTGCAGGCATTGATCGACTTCGTCGCCAAGCAGCCCGAGGCCCGGCTCGACCGCCGCTGCCATCGCAGCAACGGCCGCCTCGATTGCAAGGTGCTCAACAACAACCCGCGGGTCGGGATGACCGGCGGCAGCTACGGCGGCGGGATCCAGCTCGTCAGCGCCGCGATCGACCCGCGCATCGACGCGATCATCCCGACGATCGCCTGGCACTCGCTGCTCAGCAGCCTCTTCCCGGAGGGGAACGTCAAGAACGGGTGGGGCTCGATCCTCGTCGCGCTGGGGATTGAAGGGGCGACGCTTCCGGGAGGGCTCCAGGACCCGGCTTCGGCACCGGGCCGCCAGGACCCGCACTTCTACGACACCGTGGTCCAGGGCGAGGCGACCGGGAAGGTGCCGCAGTCGGACCTCGACTGGTACGCGTCGAAGGGGCCCGGCGACCTGGTCAAGCGAATCAAGATCCCGACCCTGTTCGTCCAGGGGACCGCAGACACCCTGTTCCCGCTCGACGAGGCGGTGACCAACTTCAACATCGTCCGCGACCACAAGGTGATCGCCAGGCGCCCGAACGGAATCGCGGTTCGCAACAGGCGCGGGCGGCTCGTGCGCCGGGCCGTGCCGACGAAGATGATCTGGTTCTGCGGCGGCCACGGCGCCTGCTTCACCGGCAACGTCGACCAGAGCTACATCGACAACCGGGAGCTGGCCTGGTTCGACCGCTACCTGCGCGGCAAGAAGAAGGTGGACACGGGCCCGCGCTTCGCCTGGGTCGCCGACGACGGCCAGCTGCGGACCAGCCGCGACTATCCGCTGAAGCCCGCCGGGAGCCTGCACGCGAGCGGCTCCGGGACCCTGCCGATCCTCCCCGGCCAGGGCAGCGGCGGGTTGATCTTCGCCAGCCAGGCGCCGATCGCCCTCAACCTCGACATCCCCGGCCCGGCGGCGGCGGCCAACGTGCTCGGTGTCCCGCAGCTCTCGCTCACCTACAGCGGCACCGGCGCCCCGGCGAACACCTTCGTCTACGCCCAGATCGTCAACCCGCGCAACCACTTCGTCCTCGGTAACATCGCCACCCCGATCCCGATCGTGCTCGACGGCCAGCGGCACACGATCAGCCGGGCGCTGGAGATGGTCGCCGCGCGGGCACCGGCGGGGGGCGGCTACACGCTCCAGCTCACCCCCTCATCGACGCTGTATGACATCCAACGCTCGGCCGGGGTGGTCAACTTCTCCTCGGTCGACGTGACGCTGCCACTCGGCGACCCGGTCGGCTAGCGGCGGCAGGGGATCCGCTCGGCCCCTCCCTTGGGCGGGGTCCTGGATCCCGTGGGGGGCTCATGGATCCCGTGGGGCTCATGGATCCCGTGGGGCTCATGGATCCCGTGGGGCTCATGGATCCCGTGGGCACTTTTCGGAACCGAATTTGCATCACGCGGAAATCAGTTGCACCTGGTGAAACTTTCGTACTTCTGACGCACAGGAATTTCCGAAAATCCCCAGCCATCGCAGGAAGGGTGCCGCGTCCCCGCCTTAACGCTCGTGAAGGTCCCCCGTCGACTCGGTCAGTTGAGGAAATCGCCTTACGCGGTAGGTTTTGGGCGATGGACTTCTCGCCGTCTCCTCAGGTGACCGAGCTTCTGGAGCGAATCCGCTCGTTCATGGACGAGCACGTCTACCCCAACGAGGGCGAGGCGGCGGAGGCGCTCGACGATGAAGTCGCCCCCGGCGTCGCCTACCCGGCGATCGTTCGCGAGGTCCGCGAGCAGGCCCGCTCGGAAGGGCTCTGGAACCTGTTCATGCCCGACGAGCGCTACGGGCCGGGGCTCGCGAACTGGGAGTACGGAATCCTCTGCGAGGAGATGGGGCGCAGCCCCGTGCTCGCTCCGATGGCCTTCAACTGCTCGGCTCCGGACACCGGCAACATGGAGATCCTCGCCGACCACGGCACCGGCGAGCAGAAGGAGCAGTGGCTTCAGCCGCTGCTCGACGGCGAGATCCGTTCCTGCTTCTCGATGACCGAGCCCGAGGTCTCGGGCTCAGACCCGACGACGCTGCGGGCAAGCGCCGAGCTGGACGGCGACGAGTGGGTGATCAACGGGCACAAGTGGTTCACCTCGGGCGCCGTCGGAGCGTCGTTGGCGATCGCGATGGTCGTCACCGAGCCCGAGGGCCATCCCTACGCTCGCGCGAGCATGATCCTCGTCCCCGTCGACAACCCCGGCTTCAACCTGGTCAGGGCCGTCCCGGTGATGGGCCACGACGGCGGGCCGGGCCACTGCGAGATCCTCTACGAGGATTGCCGCGTGCCGGCCGCCAACCTGCTCGGCGAGCGGGGGATGGGCTTCGTGATCGCGCAGGACCGGCTCGGGCCGGGGCGCATCCACCACTGCATGCGGGCGATCGGGACAGCCGAGCGGGCGCTGGAGATGATGTGCGACCGCGCCAACTCGCGCCAGGCCTTCGGCGGACCGCTGGCAGACAAGCAGTTCATCCAGGACTTCGTCGCCAAGTCGCGCATGGAGATCGACCAGGCCCGCCTGCTGACCCTCTACGCGGCCTGGAAGATGGACACCGAGGGCAAGCGAGCCGCGCGCCAGGAGATCTCGATGATCAAGGTGGTGGCCGCGAACGTGGTCATGGACGTTCTCGACCGCTCGATCCAGACCCACGGCAGCCTCGGGATGACCGACGACACGCCGCTGGCGTCGATGTGGCGCTTCAGCCGCATGCTGCGGCTCGCCGACGGCCCCGACGAGGTGCATAAGATGGTGATCGCGCGGCGCGAGCTGAACCGGCGCGCGAAGCTCGCCGCGGCCGACGCGGAGTCCGACGGCGCCGCGGCGCCGCAGCCGGCGGCACAGGCATAACCGCCGCGACGCCTCGGTCGAGGCGCCGCGACAGCAAGCCCGGATGGGCTAGCCGAGGCAGACCACGTAGACCGTTGGGGTCTTGTTTGTGGCGCCCGTCTGGTTCTGCCAGATGACTCGCCAGCCGGTGAATGTCCCGGCCGCAGTGGGCGAGCCCGTGTTGCCGGTCACAGGACGCGAGTCCTCGATGTAGGCCCCGTTGTTCACGTTGTCAGAGAGGCCGCCGCCGGCGATCGCCTTCTTGCCGGATGGGCAGGTTGCCGTCGCGCCACCGACGTTGGTGGGCGTGATCGGGTCCGCCGTCACGGAGGTGACGGTGACGTTGAAGGTCTGGGGGTTGAGCGCGGCGCCGCCAACGGATCCCGGTGCGAGCTTTGCGCCGGTCACGGCGCCGTTCTTGATCTTCTTCGTCGTCACGGCCTTGTTCTTCAGCTGCTTGGTGCCGACGCTGTGCTTGGCCAGCGCGTAGGCGCTGCCGCCGAGCAGGAGAAACACCGCGACCGTGGACATCACGTTCGCGTAAGAGAGGTGCTTGCGGATCATGGCGCTCCTTTATCGAGGTGGATTCGCCAACCCTTTCAACATCCGCGCCTCCCATCAACCCCGAAATTCGTGTCGTTACTCAGCTCAGGCGCGCCTCGGCCTCGGCGGCGGCGTCGGCCAGGTCCTCGACCGACTTCGCGAACTGCTCGAACCCCTGGTCGGTGTTGCCGTATCCGCCGGCGGCGTAGCGTGAGTAGACGCCCTCGAGGATGATCGCCAGCTTCCAGCGCGCCAGCGCGACGTAGAAGTCGAGCTGTCCGAGGTCGCGGCCGGAGCGCTCCGCATAGCGCTCCATCAGCTCGTCGCGATTCGGAAATCCGGCGGCCAGCGTCGGCGGCTGCATCAGCGCCGTCAGCTGGTCTCCGGGCTGTGCCCAGTAGACGAACAGCATCCCGACGTCGGCCAGCGGATCGCCGAGCGTGCACAGCTCCCAGTCGACGACCGCCGCGACTTCCCCGCTGTCGGCGAGGATCATGTTGTCGAGCCGGTAGTCGCCGTGGACGATCGTCGCCGGCCCCTGCTCGGGGATTCGGGCGACGAGGCGGTCGTGGACCTCGTCGACAACCGGCAGCTCGCGCGTCTTCGACTTCTCCCATTGCCCTTGCCAGCGATGGAGCTGGCGGGCGACATAGTCCTCCCTGCGCCCGAGGTCGCCGAGGCCGACGGCCTCGACGTCGACGGCGTGGATGTCGACCAGGGTGTCGGCGACGCGCTCGCCGATCGCGCGGCGCTCCGACTCGTCGAAGTACTCCTCCGCCTCGGCCTGCCCGCGCAGGATCGGGCCCTCGACGAACTCCATGACGTAGAACGGCGCCCCGTTGACCGACTCGTCCTCGCAGAAGCCGGCGATCGGCGCCACCGGGACGTCCGTCGCCGCCAGCGCCGAGACGACTTTCTGCTCGCGGCGCATGTCGTGGGCCGATCCGAGCCGCTTGCCGAGCGGCGGGCGGCGCAGCGCCCAGCGGCGGCCGGCGGAGTCGCCGACTTCATAAGTGAGATTGGAGTGCCCGCCGGAGATCTTGCGGAAGGAGAGGGGGAGCACGACGCCGTCTACGTTTGCCTCGAACCAGCCCTCGACCCCGGCGCGGTCGATGCCGTCGGGGACGGCGGTCGTCGGTGTAGCCTCATCGCTCGTCATTGCGCCGCCTTCGGCGGCTGACCAGCCTGACGCGTCGCTGATCGCTCCGCGAAGAACATCTGGCCAAGCATATGGCCCCCGACCGAACCAAAAAAGCGCTGCTCGTCGACTTCGGTGGCGTGCTCACCAGCGACATCTGGTCGAGCTTCGCCGCCTTCTGCGAGCAGCGCGGGCTCGATGCGGGCGCGGCAAAGGAGCTGTTTCGCAAGAACCCCGATGCCCTCGCCGCGCTTCGTGGGCTTGAGACCGGGGAGGTCGAGCCCGCCGATTTCGAGCGCCGCTTCGCCGAGCTGCTGGGCACCGAGCCCTACGGCTTGGTCGAGGGCCTGTTCGCCGGGCTGCGGCCCGATCAGCGGATGCTGGACGCGGTCGGGCGGGCGCGCGACGCCGGCGTCCCAACCGGGTTGATCTCCAACTCGTGGGTCATGGACCACTACACCGACGAGATCCGCAGCCTCTTCGACGAGGTCGTGATCTCGGCCGAGGTCGGCCTGCACAAGCCCCAGCCGGAGATCTTCCAGCTCGCGGCCGAGCGGCTTGGCGTCGCGCCGGGGAACTGCGTGCTCGTCGATGACCTGCGGGAGAACTGCGCCGGCGCCGAGGCGGTCGGGATGACCGCGGTGCTTCACCGCGACAGCGCCGAGACGATCGCCCGGGTAGAGGAGCTGCTCGGCGTGGCTTTGGCCTCCGGCGCCTAACCCGCGGCGATCATCGCCACCCCGCCGAGCGCCAGCACGACGCCGGCTTGCTGAATCCGGGCAAGACGTTCGCCGAGTACGACGCGGGCGAGCAAAATCGTCGCCACCGGGTACAGCGACCCGGCGACCGCGACCAGCGACAGCAGCCCCTTGTTGCTCGCGCCGGCGAACAGCAGGTTGGCCAGCGTGTCGAGGACCGCGACGGCCAGCAAGGGCGCCATGGCCGCGCGACTCACGACCAGAGGTGCCGAGGCCACCAACGCGGCGATCACGACCACAGTCGAGCCCCCGCTGCGAGCCGCGACCGCGGCCCAGAACGGATCGTGCCCGGCGGCGCCGTCGATGCCGGTGAAGAAGGTCCCGAATCCGAGGCCGGCCAGCGCGGCGAAGACGACGCTGCGGGTCGGCACTTCGATCGCGCCGGGGTGCTCGACCTCGCGGACGGCCAGCGCGATGCCCGCAAGGGCCACGACGAGACCGACGATCTGAACGGCCGCAGGCTGCTCGCCGCGCGAAAGCCCGACCCCGATCGGCACCACCGCGCCGAGCGATGCGATCGGCGCGACGATGCTCATCGGCCCCGCCGCCATCGCCGCGTAGAAGCAGCCGAGCCCAATAGCCCCTGCCACACCGCCGGCGACCGCCGCCGTCATTGAGCCCTCCGGCGGGATGCTCCCGCCGAGCGCAAGCGCGACCGCCAAGACCAGCAGCAGCCCGATCGGCTGGCTGATCGCCATCACGGTCAGCAACGGCATCCGCCGGCTCTGCAGCCCGCCGATGAAGTCCGAGACGCCCCAGGACAAGCTGGAGCCGAGCGCGAGCGCTATCGAGAGCAGGGCGCTTGGCTGTTGCTAGCCGCCGAGCAGACCGCCGACTGTGCCACCGAGGCTGCCGCTATCACTCTGGCCGGTCGCCCCGTCGATCAAGCCGCCGACCGTGCCACCGAGACTGCCACCTCCACCCCCATCTCCGGTTCCGGGCAGGTTGGGGAGGCTGGGGACGCTGGGCAAGCTGGGGGTGCTGGGAACACTCGGGGTGCTCGGGCCGCCAGGGATGATCGAATTGCCGCCGCCCGACGGTGTGCCGTTGTTTGAGCCACCGGCGCCGGTCGACCCAATCGGGGCACCGCCACCGCCGCCACCGCCTGAGCCGCCACCGGTCGCGCCACCGCCTGAGCCGCCACCGGTCGCGCCACCGCCGCCACCGGAAGCGCCACCCCCGCCGCCCGCGGCCGTCGCCGGACTGAGCGTCGCCGAGGAGACCTTGCCGACGAGGCGCGAAATCGAGTTTCCGTGAGGATGGGCGGCGCTCGCCGAGCCGCCGTCGGGCCCGTTGGCGAAAGAGCTGATCCCGAACGGAAGCCCTCCGGGGCCGGCGCTGAAGCCGATCGCCGCCGCCGCGAGGACCGGAATCGCCAGCAGCAGGGCACCGATCGTGCCTCGGGCAACCAGGCGTCGTCGCCATTCCTGGGCGAGGGTGTCATGAAGGGTTTCGTGCGTTATTGCGCCATGCATGGCTACCCGCCGTTAGTGTAAAGCGAGGGAGGCCATCTGTGTGAACCCATCGCTCGCCAACAGGCTCAGGATTGGCTTTGCAATCACCTTTGCGTTGCTCGCAGGCGTGACGGTGATCGGCGTTGGCCGTCTGTTCCAGCTGCGCCAGAATTACGAAGATTCGATCACGCGCTCGTTCCAGCTCGAGATCGCTGGCGAGCACATGCGGCAGTCCTTTCTGGTCGAGCAATCGGCGCTGCGCGGAGCCAACACCGACCCGAGGGGGGCGCGACAGCGGTACCAGGCCGCCGCCGCGACCGCGGACAACGCGGCGGCCGACGCTCGCGGCCTCACCGGCAGCGACGCCCAGGCGCAGCGACTGCTGGCCCAGGAGGTTGCCGCCGAGAAGGATTGGCGCCGCGGCGTGGCCGACCTTGCGCTCGCCGGCCGGCCGCCACCGGCGACTCGCCAGCAGGCGCTTGCCGGTGCGGTCAACCAGCCAACCAACTCGCTGATCGCAAGTCAGGCGGGCGAGCGGGCGCACCTTCGCGACAAGGTCTCCAACGACACCCGCAAGACGGCGCTTTTGGTGGGTGTCGGATTGGTCTCCGGCCTGATCGCCGCCGTGCTGCTGTTCTCGGGCCTGATCGCTTCGATGCGGCGACCGCTGGAACGGCTGGTCGACGCGTCCGGAGCGCTCGCGGAGGGCGACCTGCAAGCCCGGGTGGAGGTCGGCGGCCCGGCCGAGACCGCGACCTTGGGCAATGCGTTCAACGAGATGGCCGACGAGCTTCAAGGCGCCTACCGAGGCCTCGAGGAGGGCAGACGGCGATTGCAAGTGACGATGGAGAGCCTCAGCGACGGCGTCGTCACCGTCGACTCCAGCGGGATCGTGACCGACGCCAACCCCGCGGCAAGGAGACTTCTCTCCGCCGCCACGATCGGCTCGAAGATTCGCGAGGTCCTGGCCTCGGATGCGGTCAGCCCACGAAAGGTGGAACGCCTGCTTGCCGGCATCGAGCGGGGCGAGCTGCGAGCCCCAGAGGGAGGGACGGTGCTGGCGATCACCGGCTCGCCGATGGGAACCGGCGGCGGCAGCGTGCTGTCGATCCGCGACGTCTCCGAGCGAGCCCGCCTGGAGAAGATGAAGGACGAGTTCGTCCTCACCGCGTCGCATGAGCTGCGCAGCCCGCTGACGTCGGTGCAGGGCTTCGCGGAGCTGCTGATGCTCGAACGCGACCAGCTCTCCGACAAGCACGCGGAGACGGTCGAGATCATCCTCGACAACACCAGGCATTTGGTTCGCCTTCTCAACGACCTTCTCGATCTTGCGCGCAGCGACGCCGGCAGGCTGACGATCAACCCGGTGCGCTGCGAGATCGGCCCGATCGTCGCCGGCGCGGCGCGCCTGATCATGGGGCTGACCAACTCGCGCCAGCAGCGGCTCGAGGTGGAGATCGAATCCGACCTTCCTCAGGTGAGCGTGGAGCCGGACCGCATAATGCAGGTCTTGGTCAACCTGCTGACAAACGCGACCGAGTACTGCCCCCAGAACGCGACGATCAAGGTCACCGCGTCGGCGGTCGGCTCGGAGGTCGAGGTGGCGGTGTCAGACGACGGGCCTGGGATTCCCCAGGACCAGGTCGATCACGTCTTCGATCGCTTCACCCGCGGCGAGGTCGGCCTCACACAACGGGTCGGTGGGACCGGCCTAGGCCTCGCGATCTCCAAGTCCCTGGTCGAGTTGCACGGCGGAGCGATTGGCGTCACTTCCAAGGAGGGCGAGGGCGCCACATTCCGCATCGTCCTCCCCGCCCTCTCAGAAAGAGAGGCGGTCGAGGAACCGACCGCCGCGGCGGTCGAGAGTTGATGACACGGGTCCTGGTCGCCGACGACTCCGAGACCATCCTGCTGCTACTGAGGACGCGGCTGGAGATGGAGGGCTATGAGGTCTCCACCGCGGCCGACGGCCAGGAGGTCGTCGAAGCGCTGGCCGAGATCGACGCCGGGGAGGAGCCCGACCTGATCCTGCTCGACGCGATGATGCCGCGGATGTCGGGCCTCGACGTGCTGCGGACCCTGCGCGAGGAGGGCTCAGAGACGCCGATCCTGATCGTCAGCGCCCACCGCGAGGAGGAGACGCTCAATCGGGCTGAGGAGCTGGGTGCCAATGCCTGCATCGCCAAGCCGATCGACTTCGAGGACCTGCTGGGCCGGATCGCGAGCCTGACTTCAGACGACGGCGACACCGCCGTCAGCTAGCTTCGCGCGACCTCGAGACGAAGCTGACGGCCCTTCAGCTTGGTGCCGTCGAGGCGCTCGACCGCCTGGTCGGCGGCGTCGGGCGACAGCTCGACGAAGGAGAAGCGCTCCAGCACCCGGATCGAATCGATCGAATCCTCGGGCAGGACCGCGCCTTCGCGCAATGCGAAGCGCAGATCCTCCTCGCTGACGCCGCTGCGGCGACCGCGGTTGACGAACAGCTTCACCAGCCCGCGGTCCGCCGCCGCACCGTTGTCGTCGCGCTTGCGCTCCCTCTCTTCGCGGGGCCGCCGCCGGGGACGAGGCGCGTGCTCGAGGCGTTCCTCGGGCGGCTCCCAGGCGCCGATGCTCACCTTCGCCTCGCGCTCGATTCGGGGGATTTCCTTGCGCTGGGTCGGCGTCACCAGCGTGATCGCGCGGCCGGTCCGCCCGACGCGGCCGGTGCGGCCGATTCGGTGCACGTAGGCGTCGGTCGTATCGGGGACGTCGTAGTTGATGACGTGCGTGACGTGCTCGATGTCGAGCCCGCGGGCGGCGATGTCGGTCGCCACGAGCAGCCGCACCCGGTGCTCCTTGAAGGAGATCATCACGCCGTCGCGCTGACCCTGGGTCATGTCGCCGTGCAACGCCTTTACGTCGAGTCCGCGGTCTTGGAGCGTCTTGTCGAGGCGTGAGGCGCCGATCTTGGTACGGCAGAAGATGATTGCCTGCTCTGGCTCCTCGGCGCGCAGCAGCTCGACCAGCTTTGCGGCCTTCTCGCGGCCCGGCACCTCCAGGTAGGCCTGCTCGATCGCGTCCACGGTGAGCTTTCGCGGCGTGATGTGGATCGTCACCGGGTCGTACATGTACTGCTCCGCGAGGCGCCGGACCGGCGGCGGCATCGTGGCCGAGAACAGTCCCGTCTGGCGCCCGTTGGGGCATTGGCGCAGAATCCGCTCGACGTCCTCGATGAAGCCGAGGTCGAGCATCTCGTCGGCCTCGTCGAGGATCACGTAGCGCGCCGAGGTCAGCACCAGCGAGCGGCGCGACATCAGGTCCATCATCCGTCCCACCGTCGCCACCACGACCTGGGCGCCGGCGCGAAGCTGCGCCTGCTGGGAGCGGATCGGCGCACCGCCGAACACCGCCACGATCTCGACCGGCAGGTGCTCGGCGTAGGCGCGAAGCGCCTGGGTGACCTGGATGCAGAGCTCGCGGGTGGGCGTCAGGACGATCGCCTGCACGTCGTCGCTCTCGGAATCTAGGTACTGAAGCAGCGGCAGCCCGAAGGCGGCGGTCTTGCCGGTCCCCGTCTGGGCCTGACCGATCACGTCGTGTCCGGCGAGCAGCTCGGGGACCGCCTGCTCCTGAATCGGAGTCGGCTCTTCGTAGCCCAGCTCGTCGAGGGCAGTCTGTATCTCGGGCTGTAGGCCCAGGTCTCGGAATGCGGTCATTGGCGGCGGGTCAGCGTAGCGGCTTGACCCTGGGCGAATTGCTGTGAGAGGCTTGGCGCATCAACTCCCGGGGGAGCCAGGGAGCCCCACCGGCGTCTCGGCGCTCACCGGTCAGAGAAAGGAGTCTCATGGCCAAAAGACCGCGGATCACAGTCGCAAACGTGCTCTCGGTGATAGCCATATTCCTCGCGCTCGGGGGCACCGCCGTGTATGCCGCCAACAAGATCAGCGGCAAGACGGTGAAGAAGAACTCGCTGCCGGGCAACCGCGTGAAGAAGCACTCGCTGCCGGGCAACCGGGTGAAGAAGAACACGATCACCGGCAACCAGATCAACGAGGCGAAGCTGGGCATCGTGCCGGAGGCGACTGTCGGCGGGCCTGTCGCTTACGCATACGTGAAGGGGAACGCGACGGTCATCGACTCGCGCTCCCGAGGGATCTCGAGCGCCAACGTCTCCTTCGCCGGGATCTCCAGCTACTGCTTCAAGAACCTCCCGTCGTTCACGTTGGCGCAGACCACGCCCGGTTACCAGGTCATCGACAACGGAAACGTCGACGCCAGGGTCGCCTACCCGGAGACATCGGGTGCGCTTGCCGGCGATTGCCCGGGCGCGCAGCTCGAGGTGACGACAGTGCGTAACGGGGCCTTCTTTCCGTACGACTTCTCAATCGCGCTGTTCAGGTAAGTGAGCTAGACGCGGTCAAGCGTTGGAAGGGGCCGGCCGGAGCGCCGGCCCTTTCGCTAGCTGGTCGGGTCGAGCAACAGCTTGCCCTGACTGCGGCGGCCGGCGATCTCCTCGTGCACGCTGCGGACCTCGGAGAGCGGGTAGACGCCGCCGATCACGGCCCGAAGCTCGCCGCTGGCCGCGGCCCCGAGAATCTCCTCGATTCCCCGACGCAGCACGTCCGGGCGGCGAAACAGGTGCACGAGCCAAAAGCCGATCACGGCACGGCTGTTGCGCAGCAGATGACCGGTCCTGACCGTGTTCTCCTCCCGCGAAGCGATCCCGAACACCGCCAGGCGCCCGAACGGGGCCAGGGTGCGCAGCGTCGCCTCGAAGGCCTCGCCGCCGCTCATCTCCAGCACCACGTCGACCATCTCGCCGTCGTTGGCGGCGAGGATCTGATCGCCGAGGTCCTCGGCTCGCGAGTCGACCGCGGCGTCGGCGCCCAGCTCCAGCGCCAGGGCCCGCTTCTCCTCGCTGGAGGCGAGACCGATCACCCGCGCACCGGCTCGCTTGGCGAGCTGCACCGCGAGGGTGCCGGTCCCACCGCCGGCAGCTTCCACGACGACGGTCTCGCCGGACTCGACGCGAGCGGAGACGTTGAGCAGGCTCCAGGCGGTGAGCCCCTGGAGCAGCAATGCCGCCGCCTGGTCGTCGTCGACCTGGTCGGGCACCGGGATCAGCGCTGCCTCGGGGACCGCGACCCGCTCGGCATAGCCGCCGTTCATCAGCATCGCCGCGACCCGGCGGCCGTCCGGGGTCGTACCGCTGATCTCGCCGCCCGGCACCATCGGCAGCTGCTGCTCGGCCAGGTAGTCGTTGCGGGTCACATGGGTGTCGGCGTAATTGACGCCGATCCTGGCGACGTCGACGAGCACCTCGCCGTCGCCCGGCTGAGGGTCGGGCAGCTCGGTGTGCTCGAGCACCTCGGGGCCGCCGAACTCCTTGATCTGCACCGCCTTCACAACCGGGAGTCTCTCGCACCCGGGCCCCCGGCGCTCAGAGGCGCGGGGCGATCCGAAGCAGGCGGTTACGGAAGGTGCCCCCGCCGCCACACCCGCAATCGGAATGAGCCGCCGCTGCCAAAGGCCGGGATGGCGACGGCAATCACCATTACGCAGCCAAAGCTAGGATCACGTGCCTTCGTCGCAAGGTCGTCGATCGTAGGCCACCGATCTGACTGCTTGGCGACGGCTGGACACAACTACGAGCCACGAGCCAGACGGGAGCGCAGCTTTGTCGTTGACAGTTGTCGGATCGATCGCCTTCGACTCGGTCAAGACCCCATTTGGGGAGCGAGAGCGGATGCTCGGGGGCTCCGCGTTGCACTTCTCGCTCGCCGCCAGCTTCTTCACCGACGTCCACGTGGTCGGCCCGGTCGGCGACGACTTCGGCCCCGACGAATTCGCGGTCCTGGAGGCGCGCGGAGTGCGCACCGACGACATCGAGCGGGTGCCCGGCGGCAAGACCTTCTTCTGGCGCGGCCACTACGACTTCGACCTCAACACCGCGCACACCGACGACACCCAGCTCAACGTCTTCGGGGAGTTCGAGCCGAAGCTCTCGGAGCCCTCACGCCAGGCGGAGATCCTCTTCCTGGCCAACATCCAGCCCGAGCTCCAGAGCCAGGTCCGCGCCCAATGCGACCGCGCCCGCTTCGCGGCGCTCGACTCGATGAACCTCTGGATCGAAACCGCCCGCGACTCGCTGATGGCGGCGATCGCCGACGTTGACTGCCTGATGATCAACGACGCCGAGGTCCGCCAGCTGACCGGAGAGCCCAACCTCGCCCGCGCCGCTCGCGCCGTGATCGAGGCGGGGCCGCGGATCGTCGTCTCCAAGCAGGGCGAGTACGGCTCGGCGCTGTTCAGCGAGGACGGCTTCTTCGCCCTCCCCGGCTTCCCGCTCGAGGACGTGCGCGACCCGACCGGCGCCGGCGACAGCTTCGCGGGTGGATTCCTCGGCTTCCTCGACGGTCGCGGCGGCGAGATCGACGAGGGTGCGCTGCGCCAGGCAATGGGCTACGGGACGGTGCTGGCGTCCTTCAACGTCGAGGAGTTCGGGACCGAGCGCGTACAGCGGCTGACCCGCGAAGAGATCGACGAGCGGATCGCCGAGCTGCACCGGATGACCCAGTTCGAGCCGGTCCCCCTCTGATCTTGTGCCGCGGCGTTGCACCGCGGCGCTGTGATGGTCGGGCGGCGACACAGAGTGTCGCCGCAGGTGCAAGTCAGGTCGCGAAGCGACCGCAAGTGGAGGTCAGGCGGTGTCGCCGCCGCACTAGATTCGTAGAGCAACCAACCCGACGGCCAGCAGCGGCACCGCCAGCGAGAGCGCCCGCAGCGCCCCGTCCAGTGGCCCGGTCAGGCCGGCGACGCTCAGCTCGCGCACCGTTCCGTCGGCCAGCCTCTGCTCGCCGCTGACCGATGCCGTGCGTCGCCGCAGCTCGCGCACCGGGGTCGAGAGGCGCCGCTGCGCCGCGGTCAACCAGAAGCAGCCGGCCACCGCGCCCGCTGCGGCCAACCCCGCGCCCGCGTCGACCACACCGAGCGCGTTCGACCACCAACCCACCAGCGCCGGAAAGGCCCCCCAGGCAGCGGCAAACCAGAAGTCGTTGTGGAGACGCCCACCGAAGAGCTCGAGGTTGTAAGCGACGACGAAGAAGCCGCCCGCGGCGACGAGGGGCGCCAACGATGCCGAGACGACGATCACGCCGGCGACACCGATCGCGATCGCTGCACCCAATCCCACGGCGGCGAGGGCGACCAGGGCGCGGCCGGAGATCCGGGTTCCCAGCGGGCGCCCGTTGAGCTCGTCGAGCGAGTGCGCGCTCACTCCGACCGCCAGGAAGAACGCGGCGAGGGCGGCGGCGAGCCGGTCGGCGTGGATCTGCGGCGCGGCGGCGGCCCCGATCGCCACATAGCTCAGATGCCAAAGGGTGTAGGGCGGGTGCAGAAGCGTCACCACGTCGCGCCAGCCACCGGGGCGCAGCGCGTAGAACGCCGGCCTCTGCGTTTGGCTCGGCGCCGCTTCGGCCGCCGCCTCAGCCTTCACCGCGCACCCCCCAGATCACGACGCCGGCACCGAAGCTCATGCGGCGCGCTCGCGTCGACTCGATGCCGGCATCCCTCCACAACTGAAGCTGGCGCCCCAGCGGCCACCGGGCATAGAAACTCTCGATGCTCGGCCCGAGGAAGCGGCCCACCGCGTACCAGTCGCGCCCGGCTAGCCTTCCCAGCGCCGGGAGGCCGACCCGCGTGTAGAGCCGCCAGGGCCAGACCAGAGGCGACTGGGGAACGCAGAACTCCAGCGACCCGATCCGCCCCCCGGGCTTCACGACCCGTGCCAGCTCGCGCAGCGTCGCCTCCGGATCATCCACGTAGCGCAGCAGGTAGGTGAACGTGAGGTGGTCGAACTCGGCATCGGCGAACGGCAGGCGCTCCGCCTCGCCTCTCATCAGTTCGAACCGACCTGAGAGCTTGGGGTCGGCTGCCAGCTTCGCTTCGGCTCGAGACAGCATCGCCGCGCTCTGGTCGAGGCCGACCACGCGGCAGCCGTAGCGGTTGACGAGCTGTTGGGCGACGAGGCCGGTTCCGGTCGCCACGTCGAGCACGCGGTCGCGCGGCGCGGCTTGGACGGCCGACACCATCGCTCGGCGCCAGCGCGGGTCCTGGCCGAAGCTCAGCGCCGCGCCGAGCTCGTCGTAGCGGTCCGGCAGTCCCTCGAAAAGCTGCATGGCGTGTCGCTTGCGCTGGGCGCCGTTCGGCATCTCGGGGGCGATCTCTTCCACGACGGTGTTGTGAATTCTCCACGCTCGGCACAGCCAAGCTGCGAGAATTTGAATTCAAGGCAATCGAGGTCTAGGAGAGGCCATGGCCACAGAGCAGCAGACCCAGGATGCATCGGTGGACGGCGCGTCCCGCGCCGACGGCGACTCGCTCAGTATCACCGACAACCGGACCGGCCAGACCTATGAGCTGGAGGTCACCGACGGCACGGTGCGGGCGATGGACCTGCGCCAGATCAAGGTCTCCGAGGACGACTTCGGCCTCATGGCCTACGACCCGGCGTTCACCAACACGGCCTCCTGCCGTTCCGCGATCACCTACATAGACGGCGAGGCGGGGATCCTCCAGCACCGCGGGATCCCGATCGAGCAGCTCTGCGAGCGGTCCAGCTATCTCGAGGTCGCCTACCTGCTCGTCTTCGGCGAGCTGCCCACCCAACCGCAGCTCGACCGCTGGGTCTTCGACGTCACCCACCACACCTTCGTCCACGAGGACATCAAGAACCTCTTCGAGACCTTCCGCTACGACGCCCACCCGATGGGCATGTTGCTCTCTGGCGTCGGCGCCCTCTCGACCTTCTATCCCGACGCCAAGCGCATCGACGATCCCGAGGAGCGCTACATGGCGGCGATCCGGCTGATCGCCAAGGTGCCGACCCTGGCCGCCTTCGCCTACCGCCACAACATGGGGCTGCCCTACGTGTATCCGGACAACGATCTCTCCTATCCCGGCAACTTCCTCTCGATGCTCTACAAGAAGACCGAGGTCAAGTACGAGCCCGATCCGCGCGTGGCAAAGGCCCTCGACACGCTCTTCATCCTCCACGCCGACCACGAGCAGAACTGCTCCACCAACGCGGTGCGCAGCGTCGGCTCCTCGCAGGTCGACCCCTACTCGGCGGTGGCCGCCGGCGTCGGGGCGCTCTACGGGCCGTTGCACGGCGGCGCCAACGAGGCGGTGCTGCGGATGCTGCGGCGCATAGAGACCCCGGAGAACATCCCGGACTTCCTCGAGAAGGTGAAGAGCCGCGACGAGCGGCTGATGGGCTTCGGCCACCGGGTCTACAAGAACTACGACCCCCGTGCCCGGATCATCCGCGACCACGCGTACGAGGTGTTCGACGCAACCGAGTACAACCCGCTGATCGAGATCGCCACCGAGCTCGAGAAGAACGCCCTGGAGGACGAGTACTTCGTTGAGCGCAAGCTGTTCCCCAACGTCGACTTCTACTCGGGGATCATCTACGAGGCGCTGCAGATCCCAACCGACATGTTCACGGTGATCTTCGCGATCCCGCGCACGTCCGGCTGGATCTCGCAGTGGATGGAGATGAACGACGATCCGGAACAGAAGATCGCGCGTCCGCGCCAGATCTACACCGGCGAGCTCGACCGCGACTACGTGCCGATCGCCGAGCGCGAGGGGCCCGAGAAGATCGTCGGCCCGCCGGCGCGGCGGCCAAAGCGCCAGCGCCGCGGCGCCTGAGCCGCACCCCGAGCGATGGGGAGGAACGGCCGCTACACGTTGACCGTGCGCCACGGCTCGGACGTCGACCGCCGGCGGATGGCGGGCCTCGAGCAGGCAATCGACGAGCTGCGGCGCCAAGCCGAGGCAATCCGCTCCGAGGGCCCGCTGGACCGAGTGGGTTCGCTGCGTGACTTCGAGCCCGCTGAGCAGGTGCACGCGCGGCTGGAGATCTCGTCCGGCGGCATGTTGCGGGGCCGCGACGCCGGCATCGACGTGATGGGCGACGGGTCCCTGGTCCCCTACAGGGGTGGGATGCGGCGAACGCAGCTCGAGCTGCGGGATGGCCAGAGCCCATTCGAGGCGGTCGGCGAGGCGCTCTCCCGGCCGAGCCAATGAGCTCCGGCACGAGCGATCGGGTGCCCGAGGGCAGCATCGAGGTCGGCAATCGCGTCAGGCTGCCGGCCGGTGCCGAGCCCCCCTTCGCGGTCTTCATCAACGGCATCGAGCAGAGCGAGGGCGACGACTACCGGGTGCGCGGCGGCGAAATCGTCTTTGCTCGCCCGATCCTGAAGGAGAAGAAGCTGACCGGGGTCCGCTGGCTGTCGATGCTGGCCGGCATCGCGGGCACCTACCGCAAGCACGAGACCGTCGACGTCCAGTTCACCCGCGCGGGCAAGGTCGGGCTGGCCTCCGACCTGCCGATTCATGCCGGTGCGGCGCAGCCGGCCGACCCCCACGAGGGCCGCTCGCACTAGGCGTGTCGCCTGACGCGCGGGCTAGTTGAAGACGTAGAGCAGCAGGAAGGCGACGATCGCGAAGGTGGCGCCGGCGGCGATCATGCCCTTGTCCTCGCTGACGATCGCTGCGGTCGAGCGGTCGTCGGAGCGGTCGTAGATCAGATAGAGGTAGCGGAACAACCCGTAGACGACGGGCGGGATCGTCCACATCATCTGGTTGCCGATCAGGGGCGAGTTGACCGTGTAGATCGCGTAGGTGAGGACCGTGCCGGCGGTCACCATCGCGACCATCTGGTCGAGGAACGGCAGTGAGTAGTGCTCAAGCACGGGGCGGCTCTCGGTCCCCTGGTGAAGCTCGGAGACCGCTTCCTGGCGGCGCTTGGTGAAGCCGAGGAAGCAGGCGAGCATGCCGGTGCAGAGGATCAGCCACTCAGAGGCGTGCACATCGACCGCCTGGGCACCGGCGGCGACGCGGAGGATGAAAAGTCCGGCGATCGTCATCACGTCGACGATCACGATCTGCTTGAGCCCGAAGCTGTAGGCGAGCTGGGCGACGCCGTAACCGGCGACCATCAGGCCGACCTGCCAGCTGACGGCGGCGAAAGAAAGTGCCAATGCGGCGGCCGTCAGCGCAATCGCGAGGCTGACGGCGGTCCGCTCGACGAGCTCGCCCCGGGCGATCGGGCGGTTGCGCTTGCTCGGGTGCGCCCGGTCGAACTCGACGTCGTTTAGGTCGTTGATCAGATAACCGGCGCTGGAGATCGCGCAGAAAGCGATGAAGGTCGACATCGCGTCGGCGACCGCACCGGGATCGTGGAACTTGCGACCGAACATGAGCCCAGCGAACACGAGGACGTTCTTGATCCACTCCTTGGGCCGGATCGCGACCAGCGTCGCGCGCAGCGGTGGGCGCGCCGGCACCGAATCGGTCGTCTCGGGTTGCGGACGAGCAAGCGGACGGGACTCGGCCGCCTCGTCCTCGTCCTCGCGGACGGTGGGGTGTTCGTCTGTGATCGTCTCCATGGACTGGTGCCCGGCCGGGCGGGCGGAAGACGCCCGGTCGGGGCAATCGCGGTCGCGAAAGGGTAGCGCCGGGGAACGCGGCCTACCGGGCTGGATCGACCAGCACGCCCGGGTTGAGGATCCCGGTCGGGTCGACCGCCGCCTTTGCGGCCCACAGCGCCTCGGCGAACCGGTCGGGGCGCTGCCGGTCGTACCAGGGCCGATGATCGCGGCCGACGGCGTGATGGTGGGTGATCGTCCCGCCGCCCTCGATCACCGCCTCCGAGGCGGCGGCCTTGATCTCGTCCCACTGCTCGACCTCTCCGCCGCGCACCGCCGGCGCCAGCACCGTGAAGTAGGGCGCCGGCCCGTCCGGGTAGACGTGGGTGAAGCGGCAGCTGACCCGCGGGGACCCCTGCCCGTCGGCGGCGATTCCGGAGACCTCGGCGACCTTCGCTCGCGCCGCTGCGATCGCCACCGAGTGGAACTCCTCGAAGCGGTCCCAGGTGATCGCGGTCTCGAACGTGTCGCTGAGGACACCGCAGGCGACGAAGGTATCTCTCAGATATGGAGCCGCGAGGAATGCGGAGCGCCAGGAGGTCACGGCGTCTCCTGAATCAATACGCGGCACCTCCTCAGCTCCGCTTCCGGGGGTGCCGCGGTGGTGCCCTGCTTGCTCAGCCCTAGTTGCGCGAACCTCACCCGGTTCGCCGCCGTGGTCGGTGGCGCACTCCAGTGCCAGATCCATCCAGTGGTCGACGGGGTGGTGGGCGGACTCGAAGCCGAGAACCAGAAGCGACTTGCCCGGCCCGGGCGATGCGCCGGTTGTCTCGGCCTCCAGCGCGTCGAGCAGGCGGCAATTGGCCGGATAGAGCCCTGCCTGGGAGATCTCCCGAACGGCTCCAGCCCCAGCTCCGAAGTCGTCGAAGCCGACGCCGCACGACGACTTGAAGGTCGGGCGCTCCTGGAGCCGAACCCACGCCTCGGTGATCACGCCCAGGATCCCTTCGGAGCCCAGAAGCAAGCGGTCGGGAGACGGCCCGGCGCCCGAGCCGGGAAGACGGCGACTCTCCCAGGCGCCGCGCGGAGTGATCGCCCGCACCGACTCGACCAGGTCGTCGATGTGGGTGTAGAGGGTCGCGAAGTGGCCGCCGGCGCGGGTCGCGATCCAGCCTCCCAGGGTCGAGTACTCGAAGGACTGCGGGAAGTGGCGCAGGGTAAGGCCGCGATCGCGCAGCTGGTCCTCCAGACGGGGGCCGGCGGCGCCGGCCTGGATCCGGGCCGCCCGCGACTCACCATCGATCTCCAGCACCCGGTCGAGCCTGGCGAGGTCGATCGAAACGGCGCCCCCGTAATCGTCTCCGACCCGCGCCTCCACCCCGCCGACGACGCTGGTGCCGCCGCCGTAGGGGATCGCCGCGGCGCCCTGCTGCGCGCAGAAGTCCAGCACCGCCTCCAGCTCCGATTCGTCGCCGGGGTGGGCGACGAGGTCGGGCGGGTTTGGGAACTCGCCGCGAAAGCCGCGCACCACGTCGCGGTAGGCCTTGCCGAGCGCGTGGCTGAGGCGCTCGTGGCGCGCGTCGCTGAAGATCTCCGACAGCGCGGTCGGGGCTTGCAGGCGCGAAGGCGCCAGCTCGACCTGGTCCAGCGGCACCGGTTCGGCCACCTCGCCGCCAAGCCCGAGCCGCTCCCGGATCCCCTTCGCGGCGGCTTCCAGCTCAGCCCGGCTGGGCTGCTGGTCCGCATAGCCCCAACCCCAATGCTTTCTCTTGCGGGTGGTTACAGACATGAGGCCGCGAAAACCGAGCAGGTCGGTGGACGCAAGCCGAGCGGCGAAGCGAGCGTACTGAGGACGTACGCGAGCGAGACGCGAGGCTGAGGACGCCGAGATGCGACGGTTTGCAGCGGCCTCACCAATGCACGCCGCGCATCAGGTACGCGAATGCAACCTGCTCGTTGGAGGCCCCCTCGTCGGTGGTCCGCACGCGGTGGTCCTTTTTCTCCTCGCCCTTCGCCGCCCGAGAGTCGGGAAACAGCTTGTAGGCGCTGTTGAGGATGTAGTCGATCGACTTCGGGTTGATCGCGTAGAGCAGCTGGCCCAGGGTCCCGATCGGGGTGGCGATCCGCTTCGGCTTGTGAATCAGTGCCTCGCTGATCATGTCCGCGGCCTTCTCGGGCGTGATCGTCGGGAAGCGGTCGTACATCTTCGTCGGCTTGATCATCGGGGTGCGGACGAGCGGCATGTGGATGGTCGTGATGTGGACGCCGTCGTCGATGATCTCCGACGCGATGCAGCGCGAGAACGCGTCCAGCGCCGCCTTCGAGGCCACGTAGGCAGAGAATCGCGGCGTGTTCGTCTGCACGCCGATCGAGCTGATGTTGATCAGGTGCCCGGCCTTTCGCTCCCGCATCATCGGCAGCAGCTTCAGAATCAGCTTCACCGGCCCGAAGTAGTTGAGCTGCATGGTCCGCTCGTAGTCGTGGAAGCGGTCGTAGGAGAGCGCGATCGAGCGCCGGATCGAACGGCCGGCGTTGTTTACGAGCACGTCGACGTGCCCGTGCTGGGCGAGCACTTCGTCGGCCATGCGGTCGATCTCATCCATGTCGGAGAGGTCGCACGGGTGTACGTGGGCGACCCCGCCACCGGCCTCGATCTGATCGCGCGTCGCCTCGAGCTTCTCCGGGGTGCGGGCGACGAGCAAAACGATGCCCCCGGCGTCGGCGATCTTCAGCGCCGCCGAGCGTCCGATTCCCGACGAGGCGCCGGTCACCATCACGACCTTCCCGCGCACCGCCGACTCCAGCGAGGCCGACCCCAGCAGGCGCCGCCCGAGACGCAGAAACTCGTCGGGAATCTGCTGCTCGATCACCTGCGCGGCGCCGCTGACCAGCCCCCGGCGGCCGCGCACCGCTCCGATCAGGGTGCGGTCGCCGAAAAGGTCGGGGTCCAGATGCCGCTCCCAGTAGTCCCAGAGCTTGTCGGCATACGCCTCCAGCGGCGGCACCCGGATGTCGGTGCCCTCCAGCGCGGTCTGGGTCCCCCGCGAGTCGAAGTGGGTCGGGTAATTGACGTAGGTGAGCACGGCGCGGGGGATGCCGAAGTCGTTCAGGGTGCGATCGACGACCGCCCCGGCCAACGGCAGGGCCGAGATGCCGAGGCGCACCACCGGGTCCGCGGCGTCGATGACCGACGCCGGGATCCGCAGCGAGGACTGCGGCGCGTTGGCGGCGCTGGCGAAGATGTCGATCACGTCGCCGGCGCTGGGAGGGTCGGGGTCGGTGAGGTGGAAGGCGCGGCCGTCGAGGCCGTCGGTGTGGGCGATGTGGTCCATCGCCCGGACCACGAAGTCGACCGGCACGATGTTGATCTCTCGGCCCTCGACGCCGAGCATCGGCATCCACTGCGGGACGGCGTTGCGGATCCGCCGGATCAGCTTGAAGAAGTAGTAGGGACCGTCGACCTTGTCCATCTCGCCGGTCTGCGAATTGCCGACCACGATCCCGGGGCGGTAGACGCGCCAGGGCCGCGCGCACTCGGAGCGCACGACGCCCTCGGAGTCGTGCTTGGTGCGGAAGTAGGGATGGACGTCGAGGTTCTCGGCCTCCTCGAACATGTCCTCGCGCCAGGTGCCGTGGTAGAGGCCGCCCGCGGCGATCGAGCTGACCATGTGGACCGTCCCGGCCTCGACCGCGTCGGCGAACTCGATCATGTGCCGGGTGCCCTCGACGTTCGCCAGCCGCTGGGTCTCCGCGTCGGCGGTCATGTCGTAGACGGCTGCGAGGTGGAACAGGTGGTCGACCTTGCCCCGCATCAGCTCGAGGTCGGACTCCGAGACGCCAAGATGCGATTCGGAGACGTCGCCGACGATCCCGACGACTCGGTGCTCGTCGACCCCCCAGCGGCGCCGTAGCTCCTCGAGCCGGCCCTTGGACCCCTCGCGAACGAGCACGAAGACGGTGCCCTCGCGCTCGAGCAGCAGCTCGACGAGGTTGCGGCCGATGAAGCCTGTCGCGCCGGTGACGAAGTAGTTCATGCAGCACCCCGCAAAGTCCGGAATTCCACCCGAGCTCCGCACCCTACACTCTGGAAGATGGCCCTTCACTTGGACCCTTTCGAGCACGAGCGGCTGCCCGGCGAGAACAAGGTCCGCGCCGCCGACATCCGCCACGAGTGGAAGGTCTCCCGTGACGGGATCGAGGTGATCGCGCACGGGGCCCTGGTCTGTCCCCAATGCGACGCGCCGCAGGTGATCCCGACCCCGATCCCGGCCGGCTCAGGAGTTCAGTGCGGGTTCTGCGGCCACGACGCCAGGGCGCGGGAGTTCCTGGTCCGGGACATTTTTGACACGGTCGCCAACGAGGCCTATCTGGTCGCGCGGCTTGCCTAGACTGCTTAGCAAGACATGAGCGTCGAGATCCAGATGCCCCAGATGGGCGAGTCGGTGACCGAGGGCACCATTCTCGAATGGCACGTCTCAGAGGGTGAGACGGTGCAGGAGGGCGACACGGTCGTCGAGGTCTCCACCGACAAGGTCGACGCGGAGGTCCCCGCGCCCACCAGCGGCGTGATCAGCAAGATCCTCGCCCAGCCCGACGACACCGTCCAGGTGGGCGCGGTCCTGGCCGAGATCGAGCCCGGCGAGGTCGGGGCCTCGGGCAACGGCGCCGCGGCGGCCGGCTGAGGCCGAACAGACCGAGGAGGCCAAGCCCAGTGCCCCAGCCGCGGTGGCGGAGGCGGAGCCACCGGAGGACGGCGATTCCCGCGCGACGCCGGTCGCCCGTCGCGCCGCGGCCGCAAACGGCGTCAACCTGGCCAAGATCGCCGGCTCGGGCGCCGGCGGCAAGGTGACGAAGGCCGACGTGCTTGCGGCGGCCGACGGCGACGGCGCCGGGCCGGCCGGAGTCGCTGTGAGCGGCGAGGCGAAGCCGCTGCGCGGCCCCGCGGCGATGCTCGCCAAGGCGATGAACGAGAGTCTCACCGTGCCCACGGCGACCTCCTTCCGCACCATCCCGGTCGACACCCTGGACGCGAAGCGCAAGGCGCTCAACGGGGTGCTGAAGGACAGCGGGATGAAGGTCTCGTTCACCCACCTGATCGCCTGGGCGATCGTAAAGGCGGCGGTCGAATGGCCGGTGATGGTCCGCGCCTTCGAGGAGCGCGACGGCAAGCCTTTCGTGGTCGAGGCCGGCTCGGTCAACCTCGGGATCGCCGTCGACGTCGAGAAAAGCGACGGCTCCCGCAGCCTCATGGTGCCCTGCATAAAGGGGGCCGACGGGCTCGACTTCAAGGGCTTTCACGGCTACTACGAGGATCTGATCACCAAGACCCGTGAGAACCAGCTCACCGCGGACGACTTCCAGGGCACCAACATCTCGCTGACCAACCCCGGTGGCCTCGGAACGATCGCCTCGGTGCCGCGCCTGATGAGCGGCCAGGGGACGATCGTCGCCGCCGGCGCCCTCGCCTACCCGGTCGAGTGGGCACACGCCTCGGCGGAGCGGGTCAAGCAGCTCGGCGTCTCGAAGGTGATGACGCTCACCTCGACCTACGACCACCGGGTGATCCAGGGCGCCGAGTCGGGCTCGTTCCTCGGCCGCATCGAGGAGTTCCTCCAGGGCGAGGACAACTTCTACGAGTCGGTGGCCACGGACCTCGGTCTAGAGGCGAGCGTGGTGACGACCGCCCACCCGGCGTCCGCTTCGGCGCCGCCGCTCACCGCCCCCGCCCCGGGCGCCGTTGTGCACCCGAGCGAGGACCTGCTGCAGGGCGTTCAGGCGGCCACCTCGTTGCTGAAGGCGTACCGCACCCACGGACACCTCTCGGCTTTTCTCGATCCCCTTGGCACCGAGCCGAAGGGCGACCCGGCACTGGAGCCGGAAACGCTGAACCTGACCCCGGAGCTGATGGCGCAGATACCGGCAGACATCCTGCGCATCGGCGTCCCCGGCGAGACCCTGCTCGATGCGCTGCCCCGGATGCGCGCCGTCTATTGCGGCACGATGGCCTACCAACTCGAGCACCTCTCCTCGCACCAGCAGCGGGTCTGGCTTCGGGAGATGATCGAGACCGGCGCCCATCGCCAGCCGCTCTCCGACCAGGAGCGCAAGGCCGTGCTGCGCCGCCTGATCGAGGTCTTCCAGTTCGAGCGCTATCTGGAGAAGGCCTACCTGGGCCAGAAGATGTTCTCGATCGAAGGGCTGGACGTGATCGTTCCGATGCTGGACGAGATCGCGACCCTGGCGCAACGGGCGAACGCCGACGAGGTGGTGTTCGGGATGGCCCACCGCGGGCGCCTCAGCGTCCTCGCGCACACGCTAGGCCGCTCGCTGGAGTCGATCTTCGCCGAGTTCGAGGGATCGAAGGCGATCGAGGCCGTGAAGGCGGTCGCCGCGATCCCGCACGGGGGCACCGGAGACGTCAAGTACCACTACGGCCACGTCGGCCGTTTCACCACCCCGGACGGCAAGGAGATCGAGGTCGGGCTGTATCCGAACCCCAGCCATCTCGAGTTCGTCGACCCGGTGGTCACGGGCGCCGCCCGAGCGTCGCAGAGCGTTCGCGAGGGGCCGAAGCTCGAACACGACCCCAGCATCGCGCTGCCGGTTCTGCTGCACGGCGACGCCGCGTTCCCCGCCCAGGGCGTCGTCTCCGAGACGCTCAACCTCCAGTCGCTGCGCGGCTACGCCACCGGCGGCACCGTCCACATCATCCAGAACAACCAGGTGGGCTTCACCACAGATCCGCAGGAGGGACGCTCGACTCCATATGCGGCCGACATGGCGAAGGGCTTCAACGTACCGATCGTGCACGTCAACGCCGACGACGTCGAGGCCTGCATCGGCGCCGTCCGGCTCGCGATGGCCTACCGCAAGCGTTGGGGTCGAGACGTCGTCATCGACCTGATCGGCTACCGGCGCTTCGGCCACAACGAGACCGACGAGCCCGCCTACACGCAGCCGCTGATGGCCGCGGCGATCAAACAGCACCCGCCGGTCTCGGAGATCTATGCGGAGAAGCTGATCAGCGAGGGGGTCGTGTCCCAGGAGGACGTCGAGGCGACGTCAAATGCACGCCGTGACGAGCTCGGCAGCACACTGAAGGAGCTGCGCCGCAAGATGGAGGCGGGCGAGTACGAGGACCCGACCAAGACGACCGGGACCGGCGAGCTCGACCGCAGCCCCAGCCCCCAGGTCGAGACCACGGTTCCCGCCGACCGGCTGCGCGAGCTCAACGAGGAGCTGCTGCGCGTCCCCGACAGCTTCACGATCCACCGCAAGCTGCGCAAGCCGCTCGGCAAGCACCGCGAGGCGCTCGAGGAGGGCGGGATCGAGTTCGGCCACGCCGAGGCGCTCGCCTTCGCCTCGCTGCTCACCGACGGGGTGCACGTCCGCCTCACCGGCCAGGACACCGAGCGGGGAACCTTCTCGCATCGCCACCTCGTCCTGCACGACGAGAAGACGGGCCTCCGGTACTGCCCGATGCAGCACCTCGACGACGCCGCGGCGCCGTTCGAGCTCTACAACAGCCCGCTGTCCGAGACCGCATGCCTCGGCTTCGAGTACGGCTATTCGGCCGCCGAGCCCGACTCGCTGATCCTCTGGGAGGCCCAGTTCGGCGACTTCGGCAACGCCGCCCAGGTGATCATCGACAGCTTCATCGCCTCCGGTGAGGCCAAGTGGGGCCAGGTCAAGCGACTGACGCTGCTGCTGCCGCACGGCTATGAGGGCGGCGGTCCCGAGCACTCGAGCGCCCGCATCGAGCGCTTCCTGGCCCTGGCGGCGGAGGGCAACATCCGGATCGCCAACCCGACCACGGCGGCCCAGTACTTCCACCTACTGCGTCGCCAGGCGATGATCAAGAAGGCGCGCCCACTGATCGTCTTCACTCCCAAGAGCCTGCTGCGGCTCGACCGCGCCAGCTCAACGCTCGACGAGCTAACCGACGGCGAGTTCCACTTCGTCCTCGACGACCCGAGGGCCGGCCACCGCCGCGAGAAGGTCGAGCGCCTGGTGATGTGCAGCGGCAAGATCTACCACGAGATGGACGTCAGCTCGCGCCGCGAAACGGCCGAGAACGTCGCGATCGCGCGGGTCGAGCTGCTCTACCCGTTCGCCCGCGACCAGCTCAAGGCGGTGATCGACTCCTACCCGAACCTCAAGGACGCGGTCTGGGTCCAGGAGGAGCCGAAGAACATGGGCTCGTGGAAGGTCATGTCGCGTCGCTTGCCCGATCTGATGCCCGATGGCATCGAGCTCGGCTACATCGGCCGGCCCGAGCGCGCCAGCCCCGGAGAGGGGTACTCCGGCGCCCACGCTCATGAGCAGGAGCGCATCGTCCTCTCGGCGCTGACGCCGGAGGCGTAGGCCCTAGCGCCGCTTCGGGGCGGCCGGCCGGGGGTCCCTGGGCCGCGGAACGATCACCGCAACCAACCGGGGCTTCCTCGTCGCCTTGCCCGCGTATCCCGCTGATGGATTGATCGTCATCGGCTTCATGGCGCAATTTTCGGCCGATTCGGTGCTCATGCCTATGGACCGCCGGACAAGATGCCCTCGCCGAGGCTGGACCGAGCTGAGTAATGACGCCTGATGCGCGCCTGCGGACGCGCCGCCCTGGCTATGGTGGCGGGCATGGAACGAGGCTCCGAAGGACGGCGAAAGCCGGTGCCTGGCCCGCTGTTCGAGTGGGTCAAGCGGGCTTCCTGGGTGGAGCTGGCGATCTTCTCGGCGCTGATCGCCTTCTGGCTGCTGCCCGGCTTTGAGACCGAGACCTTCATCTTCGGGCTCGTGCACGGGATCGGCTACCTCCTGCTCTGCCTGCTGATCTGGGTCACGTGCGTCCGCCGTCAGGCCCCCTACACCCTGCTCGCCGCCACCCTCACCCCGGTCGGCCCGCTCGGCAGCGTGATCGCGATCGAGCTGATCGAGCGCAAGGGTTGGGGGGTCGCGCCCCGCGACGAAGTAGCACTCGACGCCCAGATGCGGGGTTGACGGGCACCCTGGCCCCTATAGAATTCGGTATCTGAGGGAGTAAGGCTCGCCCCTGGAGGCTTGCCTCTGGGGGTGGACGCGTCGGCATCCCTCCCTGGCTACCGACGCGCTGGCGCGGTGCGGGTCGCGCGGACCCCCTGCCTCCCGCGACCCCACCGCGCCTCTTTTTTTCGGGCCTTGCGAACCAGGCCCTCCGCGTTCGGTTGACCGCTCAGCGGTTCTTCAACTGCCGCAGCACCCGCTGCAGGATGCCGCCATGCTGGAAGTAGCGGACCTCGTTGGGCGTGTCGAGGCGGACCGTACATTCGAAGCTGGTCTCGTCGTCACCCTCCTTGCGAGCGGTCACGGTGACGCTCTTGGCCTCTCCGTTCCGAAGGTCGGAGACGTCGATCTGCTCCTCGCCGCTGAGGCCAAGCGACTCGACGCTCTCGCCGTCGGCGAACTGAAGCGGCGCCACACCCATCCCGATCAGGTTCGAGCGGTGGATGCGCTCGAAGCTCTCCGCGATCACCGCCCGCACCCCGAGCAGCTTCGTCCCCTTCGCGGCCCAGTCGCGCGATGAGCCTGATCCGTATTCCTTGCCGGCCAGCACGACCAGCGGCACTCCCTCGCCGGCGTACTGCACCGCCGCCTCGAAGATCGTCGTCTCGGTTCCGTCGGGGAAGTGGCGGGTGAAGCCACCCGCTCGCTCGACCAGCTGGTTGCGAAGCCGGATGTTGGCGAAGGTGCCGCGGATCATCACCTCGTGGTTGCCGCGCCGTGAGCCGTATGAGTTGAAATCGCGCGGCTCCGTGCCCTGCTCGATCAGCCACTGTCCGGCCGGGCTGTCCTTCTTGATCGCGCCGGCCGGCGAGATGTGATCGGTGGTGATCGAATTGCCGAGCACCGCGAGCACGCGGGCGCCGCCGATCGGCTCGACCGGCTCGGGCTCCTTCGGCATTCCCTCGAAGAAGGACGGGCGGCGGACGTAGGTGGACTCGGGCCACGTGTAGCGGTCGCCCTCCGGCACCTCGACCGCGTTCCAATGCTCGTCGCCCTTGAAGACTTCGCCGTAATTACGGGTGAACATCTCGGAGCGGATCGAGTCCCCGACCACCTGCTTGATCTCCTCGGAGCCGGGCCAGATGTCGCGCAGATAGACCGGCTCGCCGTCCGAGTCCTCGCCCAGGGGGTCCTCGATCAGGTCGACGTCCATGCGCCCCGCCAGCGCGTAGGCAACCACCAGCGGCGGCGAGGCCAGGTAGTTGGCCTTCACGTCCTGGTTGATCCGTCCCTCGAAGTTGCGGTTCCCCGACAGCACCGCGCAGACCATCAGGTCCTTCTCCGCAACTGCCTTGGAGATCTCCTCCGCCAGTGGTCCGGAGTTGCCGATGCAGGTCGTGCAGCCGTAGCCGACGAGGTTGAACTGGAGCTCGTTCAGGTATTGGGTCAGCCCAGCGTTGTCGAGGTAGTCGGTGACGACCGTTGAGCCGGGGGCCAGCGAGGTCTTCACCCAGGGCTTGCGCTGAAGTCCACGCTTCACGGCGTTGCGGGCCAGAAGGCCGGCGCCGACCATCACGCTGGGGTTGGAGGTGTTGGTGCAACTGGTGATCGCCGCGATCACGACCCGGCCGTGGTCGAGCTCGACGGTCGTGCCGTCCTCGAGGGTGACGTCGATCGCGTCGCTCGTGTCGCGCTCGGCGACGGCGGTGTCCCCCGGTGCGGCGCGGGGCCGGCCCCGCTCGCCGTTGTGATCCTCGCCGGGGGGGTCGGAAGCCGGGAAGGACTCGGCGACCGCCTCGTCATAGTTGCTCCCGAGCTGCTTGGCGGCGTCGGGGGCCTCTTCTTCGAGCGCCTCGATGAATGCCTGCTTGGCGCTCGCCAGCGGGACCCGGTCCTGGGGTCGCTTGGGGCCGGCGATGCTCGGCTCGACGTCTCCGAGGTCGAGCTCGAGGGTGTCGGAGTAGGTCGGCTCCTCCGAGTCGGGCTCGTGGAACATGCCCTGCTCTCGGGCGTAGGCGTCGACGAGCTCGATCAGCTCCGTCGGGCGCCCGGTGAACTCGAGGTAGCGCAGCGTCTCGGCGTCGACGGGGAAGATCGCGCAGGTGGACCCGAACTCGGGCGACATGTTCCCGATCGTCGCCCGGTCGGCGAGCCCGAGGGTGGGGAGGCCGGGGCCGAAGAACTCGACGAACTTCGAGACCACGCCCTTGCGGCGCAGCATCTCGGTCACGGTCAGCACCAGGTCGGTGGCGGTCGCGCCCTCCGACAGCTCCCCGTCGAGCTTGAAGCCGATCACCTGCGGCAGCAGCATCGAGATCGGCTGCCCGAGCATCGCCGCCTCGGCCTCGATTCCGCCCACGCCCCACCCAAGCACACCGAGGCCGTTGACCATCGTCGTATGCGAGTCAGTTCCGACCAGGGTGTCGGGGTAGGCGGCGAGCGCGCCGTCACTCTCGCGACTGAACACCACCTGGGCGATGTACTCGAGGTTGACCTGGTGGCAGATGCCGGTCGCCGGCGGCACGACGCGGAAGTTGTCGAACGCCTCCTGGCCCCAACGCAGAAACGCGTAGCGCTCCTGATTGCGCTCGAACTCGCGCTCGGCGTTGATCGCGAAGGCGCGCGGGTTGCCGAAAGCGTCGACCTGAACCGAGTGGTCGATGATCAGATCGACGTCGACCAGCGGGTTGATCGCGGTCGCGTCGCCGCCCAGGTCGTCCATCGCGTCGCGCATCGCCGCCAGGTCGACGACCGCGGGCACGCCGGTGAAGTCCTGCATCAGCACCCGCGCGGGCTGGAAGGGGATCTCGACGCTCGGCTCCGCCTTCGCGTCCCAGGTCGCGATCGCCTCCACGTCGTCGGAGGTGACCGACTCGCCGTCCTCGAGCCTCAAGACGTTCTCCAGAAGCACCTTCAGCGAGTAGGGAAGCCGGGCCACGTCGAAGCGCTCCTGTAGAGCGTCGAGGCGGTGGATCTCGTACTCGCGGCCGCCAACCTCGAGCTTCGAGCGGGCACCGAAGGAGTCGCCGCTCATCACATCATCACCCCCACCAGCCTGACGCTTCGCAATCGCGGCTTCGCCGCTCTGCTCAGCGCTGGAACCACCTTCACCGCTTGTCGGATTGACGGGCCGCGAGGTCCTCGGCGGTTCGCTTCGCCATGCCCCCGCTCTGGGCACGCGACGAGATGCCGGGCGTGGCGAGAGCGAGGTGGGCGGCGAACCGCTGCTGAAGCGGCGCTACGGCGATCTCCATCTTGTTTCGCTCGATCGCCCGTACCACCGCCGCCGCTACCCGTTCAGGAGTCGTCGTACCGAGGCCAGGAGGTGGCTTGGCGCCCGAGTCGGCGAACATCCCCGCCTCGCGCACGAAGCCGGGCGCAACCACCGAGACGCCGATCCCGCGCGAGGCGAGGTCGGTGCGCAACCCCAGCGCGAAGCCCCGCAGCCCGAACTTGGTCGCGTTGTAAATCGAGCCGCGGGGGCTGGCCGCCTTGCCCGCCAACGAGGCGATGAAGACCATGTGGCCCTGCCCGCGCTCGCTCATCGGCTCCATCAGCGCCCGGGCCATGACGATCGGCGACTCCAGGTTGACCCGCAGCGCGCGCTCGACCTCCTGCTCTGAGAACTCGGTCAGCAGGCCGGTGCCCGGCAGCCCCGCGTTGGCGACGAGGACGTCGACCTCACCGGCGTCGGCGGCAAGCTTCGAGGCGGCACCCGCCTGAGCGAGATCGGCCGGAATCGTGATGTGGCCCTCGCCCGGTAGCTCGCCGGCTAGCTGCTCCAGAGCCTCGGCGCTGCGACCGCTGAGAATCAGGGCCGCGCCTCGGTCCGCCAGCGCCTTGCCGATCGCGCGCCCGAGGCCGCCGGTGGCACCGGTGAGTAGTGCTGTTGCGCCCGTGAGGTGCATCGATTCCAACCTACCACCGGGTGACCTTCGCCAGCCCACGGCGGCGCTCGAGCTCATGCGGGATATGCTCGTCGCCGTGAAGCTCTACGTCTGCTGGGGAACTTTCCAGACGATCCGTCCTGGGGGCCATCCTTGCCACACGGCCCACAAGGCGCTTCGCGAGGCCGGCTACGAGCCCGAGGTGATCCGGGTGCACGGGCTCGGACTCGGCCCGATCAAGTGGATGACCGAGGGTCGCCGCGAAGTCGAGGAGCTGACCGGGCAACCGGTGGTCCCGGTGCTGATCACCGACGACGGCGAGGCGATCAACGAGTCGAAGGCGATTGCCGAGTGGGCCGAGGCCCACCCGGCGGCCTGAGCCGGCGACCCGTCCGCCACCGCTGCCGGTCACCCAATCGAAGGAATCTGCGAAGTTGGTGCGAATAGGCACTCAATTGTGTGCTTGCCTTCGCAAACGTCAAGGGAAATGTGTAAGGTGCTGCGACTTCGATAACCGGTAACTGCCGAATCCGCCGCCCCATGCGGCAGCGGAACGGGGGAACCACTCAAGGGGCGAACCCACGTGTTTTGGCTACGTGGGAGCGCAGGCTCTTTCAGCGCTAGCCCGACAGCTAACCCCGTAGGCCGACGAAGGAGAAATCGGTTTTGGCGTGCAAGGAAAACGGGGTTAAGGCCGGGCTAGTCGCCTTCGGGGTCAGCATCGCGCTGATCGCCGCGCCAGCCAGTGCCCTCGCGAACGGCGGAGTCGCGGCTCCGAGCGACTCGACGACCCCGCCCCCGACCACCACCCCACCACCGACCGATCCCGCCTGCTCGATCGGAGGCGGTGGCGTCGGCGACAGCACCAGCTGCGGGCCGACCGGCAAGGCGACCCTGCTGCCAACCGGGCTCGCCGTCGCCCCCGCCGACGCGCCGCATGCGGTCAAGCGAGCGATCCGTTGGGCCAACGAAATCGTCGCCCTTCCCTACCGGCTCGGCGGCGGCCACAGGCTTCCATGGACGCTGGACACCGCCTATGACTGCTCCGGGACGGTGAGCTGGGCGCTGCACGGGGCCCACCTGCTGCACTCGCCGCTGCCCTCGGGAAGCTTCCGCCGCTGGGGAGTCACCGGGCCGGGCCGCTGGATCAGCGTCTATTACAACGGCGGGCACGCCTGGATGACGATCGCCGGATTGCGCCTCGACACCTCGATGGTGCCCGGCAACGGCCCCGGCTGGAGCACCAAGATGACCGAGCCGGTCCGCGCCTACAAGGTGCGGCATGCGCCGAATCTCTAGGGGCCCAGGTTGATCATCACGTGCTTGATCTCGGTGTAGTCCTCGAGCGCGTAGATCGAGAGGTCCTTGCCGTAGCCGGACTGCTTGTAGCCCCCGTGCGGCATCTCCGAGACCAGAGGGATGTGGTCGTTGACCCACACGCAGCCGAAGCGAAGGGCGTTGGCGACCCTCATCGCCCGCCCCACGTCGCGGGTCCAGACAGATGACGCGAGCCCGTAGCGGGTGCCGTTGGCCCATTCGATCGCCTTCGCCTCGTCGTCGAAGGGCTGCACGGTGATCACAGGCCCGAAGATCTCGTTCTGGACCATCTCGTCTTCCTGCTCGAGCCCGGCGACGACCGTCGGCTCGAGGAAGTAGCCGGGCAGATCCGGTTCCGATCCGCCGGTCACGACCTCCGCGTTGTCCGGCTTGCGCTCCAAAAAGCCCTCGACGCGCTCGCGCTGGCGCTCGGAGTTGAGCGGCCCGAGGTTCGTGTCGGGCGACATCGTGTCCCCCATCACGTAGCCCTTCGCCTCGTCGGCGAGACCGCTGACGAAGTCGTCGTAGATTCCCTTCCCCGCCAAGACCCGGGTCGCGGCGGTGCAGTCCTGGCCGGCGTTGTAGTAGCCGGTGCCGGCGATCGTCTCCAGCGCGGTGGCCATGTCGACGTCGTCGAAGACCACGACCGGGGCCTTGCCCCCGAGCTCGAGGTGAACCCGTTTCAGCGTCTCCGCAGCGGCCTTGGCGATCCACTTCCCGGTCGGCGGAGAACCCGTGAGCGAGACCATGTCGACGTCGTCGTGGGTGACCAGAGAGGAGCCGGCCGGCTCCCCGTGTCCTCCGATCACGTTTAACACCCCTGCAGGGAGAATTTCTGTTGTCCACTCGGCCAGCTTCAGCGTCGTGACCGGGGTGGTCTCGGCCGGCTTCAGCACCACCGTGTTGCCGGCACCGAGCGCCGGACCGATCTTCCAGATCGCCATCATCAGCGGGTAGTTCCAGGGGGTGATCTGGCCCACGACGCCAATCGCCTCGCGGCGGATGATCGACGTGTGTCCCTCCATGTACTCGCCGGCGGCGCGACCCTCGAGGCAACGCGCGGCCCCGGCGAAGAAGCGCAGGTTGTCCGCCATCACGGGGACCTCGTCCTCGAGCACGGCGCCGCGGGGCTTGCCGGCGTCGGCCGACTCGAGGTCGGCGATCTCGTCGGCGCGCTCCTCGATCAGGTCGGCCAGCTTCAGCAGCGCCGCCGAGCGCTCCATGGGTGGCTTCGTCGACCACTCCTCGAAGGCGCCGCGGGCTGCCTTGACGGCGCGATCGACGTCCTCCTCGGTGGAAAGCGGCGCTTGGGCAATCGGCTCGCCGGTCGCGGGATTGACCACCTCCTCGGTCTCGCCCTCGGCCGGGTCCACGAGCTCGCCGTTGATGAAGTTCTGCAGTTTCGTCAGCGTTGCTGTTGCCATGTCCTCTTCTCAGCTCCTCGTTACTCGTTCCTCGTTTCTTGAAATTTCCCCCAGCGCGTCCTCGACCGGGACGTAATCCGTGCCGACGCCCTCCGCGACCGCGGGGTGCGTCACCTTGCCGCCGGCTACGTTCACCCCCAGACGCAGACCCGGGTCGCGGCGGATCGCGTCGGCCACTCCGTGGTCGGCGAGGGCGACCGCGTAGGGCAGGGTCGCGTTGGTGAGCGCGTTGGTCGAGGTGATCGGCACCGCGCCGGGCATGTTGGCGACGCAGTAGTGGGTGATTCCCTCGACCTCGAAAGTCGGTTCCTGGTGGGTGGTCGGTCGGGAGGTCTCAAAGCAACCTCCCTGGTCGATCGCGACGTCGACCAGCACCGCGCCTTGCCTCATCAGGCTGAGCTGCTCGCGGCGGACGACGAATGGGGCCCGCGCGCCGTGCACCAGCACCGCGCCGATCACCAGGTCGGTGCGCGGAAGCATCTCCTCGATCGCCAGCGTCGTGGAATAGACGGTCGAGCAGCGGCCTCCGAAGGCGATGTCGAGTTCGCGCAGGCGATCGATCGACTTCTCGAACACGAAGACGTCGGCCTCCATGCCGATCGCGATGAAGGCGGCGTTCATGCCGACCACTCCACCCCCGATGACCATCACGGTCGCCGCGGCCACCCCCGGAACGCCGCCGAGCAGGATGCCGCGTCCGCCGAGCGGCTTCTCGAGCATGAATGCCCCGGCCTGGGTGGCGATCTTGCCGGCGATCTCGCTCATCGGGGCGAGCAGCGGCAGGCGCCCGTGCGAGTCCTCGACGGTCTCATAGGCGATCGAGATCGCCCCCGAGCCGCAGAGGCCCCTGGTCAGCTCGGGGGCGGGGGCAAGATGCAGGTAGGTGAACAGGAGCTGGCCCGGCCGCAGCAGCTCGACCTCCTCCGGCTGAGGCTCCTTGACCTTCAGGATCAGCTCCGCCTCGCCGAAGACCGCGGCTCCGTCGGGGACGATCTTCGCCCCCTGCCTCTCGAAGTCGGCGTCGGCGATCGAGCTTCCCTCGCCTGCTCCCCGCTCGACCAGGACCTCGTGGCCGTGCTCGACCAGCTCCCGCACTCCCGCGGGGGTGATCGCAACCCGGTACTCGTCGGCCTTGGTCTCGGTGGGGACGCCGGCCCTCATACGGAAGCGCTCTCGGTGACGTCGAGCTCGAAGCGGCTGCCCCGGCTCTCGAGCTCGGAGAACATCTCCTCAGGGCTGATGCAGCTTTCCGGCGGCAGGGCCCCACGGGCGGTGATGCTGCCGCGCGCCAGCAGGCGCACGGCGGCGGAGATCGGCGCCGCCGTGGAGACCACGCCTCCGCCTAGGCCCCACTCATCGTGGGAACCGGTGACCGCGCGCATGCGCACGAAGCGACCGTGGCCGGAGGCCTCGACCATGTGCACGGAGACGGTCTGCGGCGAGGGTGGTTGGGCTTCTCGAGCCGCCTCCCTCACCTCCTCCTCGGACGCCGTGGTCAGCTTGCGCAAGCGATCCAGCAGCGGCTTCGCCAGCGAGAGGCGGAAGCTGGCGGCGCTGCAACCGAGGCTCTGACCGAAGGTGCGCAGCTCCGAATGCAGCGTGTAAATCGTCTCCGAGCGACCCAGCGGCGCCCCGAAATCGACCTCGCCGCCGGGCGACATCGGCGCGATCCGCGTCGGCTCGCCGTTGCGAAGAACCACCGGCCGCAGCTTTAGCTCGTCGAGCAGGGTCTCGAGCGCATAGGGGAAGCTCGGCCCGGGCGGGGGATCGAGGTCGCGGCCGGCCGCGCAGACAGAGATCGAGTCGACGTCCCCCAGCTCGCGCGCCGCGCGGGCAGCCATCAGGTTCGTCTTGCCCGGGCTCGATCCGATGCCGAGGACGGCGGTGAGGCCCGCGCGCTCGAACTCCGGGCCGAGCAGCAGTTGCTCCCCGGTCACCCGGTACAGGCCGCCAAGGTCGAGGTAGTGGCAATCCGCCTCGAGACAGGCGCGCATCGCGTCGAGATTGATCCGGTAGCTGGCCGCGTTGACGAGCGCGTCGACGCCGGTCAGCTCGGCGGCGAGATTGCTGCGTGCGTCGGCGCCGCGGGCGGTCGCCTTGCCGAGCCCGTGCTGCTCCGCGACCCGCTTCGCCTTCTCCGCCCGCAGGTCCAGCAGCAGGATCGACTCGACCTCTTCGGAGGCTGCGAGGTCGTGCACGATCGCGGGCGCGATCGTCCCCGCCGCTCCCAGAACCGCCACCTTCATCGCACCAGCTCCCGGGCTCGCAGCGCGAGCCAGAACTCGATCCGGTCGTGTGCCCGGCCCAGGTCGCGGCCGGTCAGCTCCTCGACCTTGCGCATCCGGTAGCGAAGCGTGTGCCGATGGCAGAACACCTCGCGCGCGGCTCGCTCCCACTGGCCGTTGTTCTCGATGAACGCCTCCAGCGAGCGCAGCAGCTCGCCCCCGTACTCGGCGTCGCCGTCCTCGATCGGGCCCAGCACGCTTTCGCAGTAGAGTCGCAGCGCCTCGTCGTCCTGAAGCGACAGCAGCAGGGTGAAGGCGCCGAGGTCCTGCCACGAGGCGACGTCCGGCGCCTCGCCGTTGTCGAGCGCCGTCGCCTCCAGCGCGCAGCGGGCCTCGTGGAACGAGCGCCGCAGCGCCTCCGGCGAGGCCGGCCGGCTGGCTGCCGCGCGGACCCCGCCGCGCCGCACCGCGAGCACGCGGCGCGCCGTCTCGGCGACCTCGATCGGATCGTGCTCGGAGGCGTCGATCACCGCGCAGAGCAGCTCGCGCCCGCCCACTGCGTGCGGCGCGACGACAGCGGCGCATCCCTCTTCGGCCAGCGCCGCCTCGAGGGAAGCCTCTGCGGCACTCGCGTCGTCGACCGAGAAGACCAGCACCGAGGCCTCTCCCTCGATTCCGAACGGGGCCAGGCGCCGGCGGAGCTCACCGGCCTCCAGACGACCCCCTAGCGCCGCCGCCAGCACGTCGCCCGCCAGCCGCCGCTCGGTCTCGCGCTCGACGCGGCGGCGCATCAGCTCCAGGGCGACCACGACGACGGCCTGCTGGAGAATAAGGCGCTCGAAGTCGCCGAGCCCGCCGGAGTCGCGGATGATCACCACCCAGGCCTGGGGCGGCCCGCCGCCGGGTGAGACGACCGGATGGGCCAGCGCCCTCCCCGCCACCGATGCGTGGGCGGGCACGAAGGGGTGCCCGTCTGTCGCATGGGCGGCCGCCTCGGATCGGATCGCGACCCCGACCGCCGCCGGGAGGTCGCGCCGGAAGGCGCGCGAGGAGAGCAGCTCCCCGTGGCCGTCGAGCACCAGCACGGTCCCGCCCACCGCGGCGACGATCGTCGCCGTCAGCTGGTCGAGGCCCCGCTCCTCCAGCACCAGGCGCTCGAGCCGCCGCTGCACCGCGATGCCCCGTTGCAGCACCTCGTACTGCTCGTTGACCAGGCGCGCGAAGGCCTTCTCGGTGAGGGCGATGAACGGCATCGAGTAGGGGACCTCGAAGAGCGGGAAGTCGTGCTTGGAGGCCTCGTCGATCAGCGCCTTGGGCAGCTTGCGATGGTCAAAGCCCGTGCCGAACCCGAGTCCCGCGAGGTTGTGGTTCGCGAGCCGGCGCACGAAGGCGCGCTGCTTCGCGGCCCCCTTGAGCGAGATCCCGGTGGTCAGCATCAGCTCTCCGCCGGAAAGCCACGGAGTCGGGTCCTCCAGCTCGGAGATGTGCACCCAGCGAACCGGATTGGACAGCGATTTCTCGCCTGCCGCCGACTCCAGCTCGAGCTCGTCCAGAAGGCTTCCGACGGTGAGCATCCGGACTCCTAGCCCAGCGCCCGCTTCGCGGCGGCGCTGAGGACGTCGTGCAGGACCTCGTGGATCTCGGCGAACTGCTCCGTGTCTGCGATCAGCGGCGGAGCAAGCTGCACCACGGGATCGCCGCGGTCGTCGGCCCGGCAGATCAGGCCGCGGCGAAACAGCTCGCCGGAGAGAAAGCCGCGCAGCAGGTCCTCTGACTCATCTTCGTCGAAGGACTCCCTGGTGTCCTGGTCCTTGACCAGCTCGACGGCATAGAAGAACCCGGCGCCGCGCACATCACCGACGATCGGGATCTCCCGCAGGCTCTCGAGCATCCCCCGGAACTCGCCCTCCTTGCGCTGCACGTGTCCCGGAAGGTCCTCGCGCTCGTAGATGTCGATCGCCGCCATCGCCGCCGCCGCGCCGACCGGGTGGCCGGCGAAGGTGAAGCCGTGCGAGAACATCGCCTTCTCCTGCATGAACGGCTCCGCGATCCGGTCGGAGACGATCATCGCCCCCATCGGGACGTAGGCCGAGGTCAGCGCCTTGGCGGTGGTGATGATGTCGGGCCGGTAGTCGTAGCGCTCGCTCCCGAACCAGGTCCCGAGCCGGCCCCAGGAGCAGATCACCTCGTCGGAGATCAGCAGTACGTCGTGGCGGTCGCAGATCTCACGCACGCGCTGGAAGTAGCCGTCCTGGGGCGGTATGCAGCCGCCCGCGTTCTGGACCGGCTCGAGGATCACCGAGCCGACCGTCTCCGGTCCCTCGAAGAGGATTCGCTCCTCGATCTGGTCGGCGGCCCAGAGCGGGTCGCGATCGGCCGGCCAGCGGTAGCTGTCGGTGTTCGGAACGTGGACCCCGCCTGGTGTCATCGGCTCGAACTGGGAGCGCAGGGCGGTGATCCCGGTCGCCGAAAGCGCCCCCATCGAGGTGCCGTGGTAGGCGATCTGGCGAGCCACGACTTTGGTCTTGTGCCCGTTTCCCATCGCCCGGTGGTAGTTGCGCGTCAGCTTCAACGCCGACTCGACCGCCTCCGAGCCGCCCGACGTGAAGAAGACGCGGTTGAGGTCCGCAGGAGCCAGAGAGGCGATCCGCGACGCCAGCTCGATTGCACGGGGGTGCGCATAGCTCCACACCGTGAAAAAGTCGAGCTCCCCGATCTGGCGTGCGATCGCCTCTCCGATCTCCGTGCGTCCGTGCCCGGCGTTGACGCAGAACAGGGCCGAGAGCCCATCGAGGTAGCGGTTGTCGTGCTCGTCGTAGACGTAGCACCCCTCGCCGCGGGTGATGATCGGGACCTCGGCCCGTTCGTATGCGCCGTGTCGAGTGAAGTGCATCCACAGATGGCGCTTGGCAAGCTCCTGCAGGCTCGCCTGGGAAGCCTCGGTCGCAGTCTCGGAAGCGATTGCCATTTCCTCTCCTCTGCGTGTCAGCTTTCGGCTACGACGATATGGACAACGCTAGAACCGCTATCTCGGGAGCGCAAGTGGTCATTGGGTCAAGTCAACGATTATTGCTTGTACACAACGTACAAGGACGGTATCGAGTTTTGGGACTTCCGCCACTTGCCTTCCAACCCTGTCCCGGCATAGCCTCGACGGCGCGGTAAGGCAGCGTCGGCTACAGAGAGAGGAAAGGCATGGAAAGCGCTTCGATCAGCGTCCCTGGTGCCGAGACCGAGGCCCCGGGCGCGGGGCCGATCGACAAGGGGCTGAAGGCGAACGCAATCGGGTTCGTCTCCAGCGTCGTGATCGGCGTCGCCTCGACCGCTCCGGCCTACAGCCTTGCCGCGACGCTCGGCTTCATCACCGCCGCGGTCGCCTTCCATGCGCCCGCGATCCTGCTGGTCAGCTTCGTCCCGATGTTCCTGGTCGCCGCGGGCTACTACTACATGAACAAGGCCGACCCGGATTGCGGCACGAGCTTCACCTGGGTCGGCAAGGCGATGGGCCCCCATATGGGCTGGATAACGGGGTGGGCGATCGTCGTCGCAGACGTGATCGTGATGGCCAACCTGGCCCAGATCGCCGGGCTCTACACCTTCTTGCTGTTCGGTTGGGACTCCGCCGCCGGTTCGACCGCGGCGGTGACCGCCGTCGGTTGCATCTGGATCGTCCTGATGACGGCGATCGTGGTGATCGGGATCGAGCTTTCGGCCCGCACCCAGGTGGGGCTGCTCAGTGCGGAGCTCCTCACCCTGGCGATCTTCGCCGTGGTGGCGCTGATCAAGGTGTACTCGGGCAGCGCTCCGGCGGCGTCGGTCCATCCCAGCTTCCACTGGATCAACCCGCTCGACCTCAGCACCACCGAGATCTCCGCGGGGATGCTGCTGGCAGTGTTCATCTACTGGGGCTGGGACACGACCGCCACCGTGAACGAGGAGACCGAGGATGCGACCGAGGCGCCCGGCAAGGCAACCGTGATCAGCACCCTGATCCTGCTTGGGATTTACCTGATCGTCGCCATCGCGGCGCAATCCTTCGCCGGCACCAAGGACCTGACGCATCATGCGGACGACGTCCTCAGCTCGCTCGGCACCGATGTCTTCGGCTCACCTCTGGACAAGCTGATGATCATCGCCGTGCTGACGTCGGCAGCCGCATCGACCCAGACGACGATCCTGCCCACGGCCCGCACGACGCTCTCGATGGCGCGCCACAAGGCGATGCCCGAGGCGCTCGGAAGGGTTCACCCGCGCTATCTCACCCCCGCCGTCTCCACGATCCTCATGGGTCTCGCCTCGATCGTCTGGTACGTGGGGCTGACCATCCTCAGCGAGGACGTCCTGTTCGACTCGCTGACGGCGCTGGGGCTGATGATCTCCTTCTACATAGGCCTGACCGGGTTCGCGACCGCGATCTACTACCGGCGCGAGCTGTTTCGCAGCGTCAAGAACTTCTTCTTCGTCGGCCTCGGCCCGGTGCTGGGCGGGGTGATCCTCTTCTACCTGTTGATCAAGAACAGCATCGACCTCGCGGACCCGGCCAACTCCGCATCCGGCAACTCCTGGCTCGGACTCGGCCCACCGCTGGTAATCGCCATCTTCTTCCTGGTCCTCGGCGTCGTGCTGATGCTGTGGCAATGGAGAGCGTCTCCGGAGTACTTCCGGCGCCGACCGGAAGTGGTGCCGTCCGGGTTCCTGGAAGGCGAGACTCCAACAACGCCCGCCGTCGCCGGCGGAGCCGAGTAAGGGAGGTGAGCGATGGGTGAGATAGTCATCGGCTTCGACGGATCGGACTGCGCGAAGGTCGCGCTCGACAAGGCGATCGACCTTGCCAAGCGGCTCGACGACAAGCTGACGATCGTCTTCGGCTACGACCCTCCCGGACAGTGGGGAGGCGAGATCGCCGAGCATCAGGAGGCGATCAAGGAGTTCGGTGCGAAGGTGACCAAGGAGGGCTCCGAGCGCGCCGCTGCGGCTGGGTTAGAGGTGGAAGTCGAGATGGCGCCCAAGCATGGGGCCGAGGCGGTCGCCGATATCGCCGAGAAGCACGGTGCCGACTTGATCGTGGTCGGTTCCTACAGCGAGCCGCCGCTCAAGGGCGCGATCCTCGGCTCGACCCCGCACAAGCTCCTTCACATCGCCGAGGTGCCAGTCGTCGTCGTGCCGGCCTGAGCAGAGCCTCTAGTCTGCGGCCATGGAGACCCGGCTGCTGATCGGCGGCGAGCAGGTCGCCGGGGACGGGGGGCCGCTCGAGGTCGAGAACCCCGCCACCGAGGAGACGGTCGCCACGGTCGGCCTGCCCTCGGCCGAGCAGATCGACGCCGGGATCGCCGCCGCCCACGAGGCGGCGCGAGACTGGGGCCGCACCCCGGCGGTCGAACGTGGAGAGATGCTGCACGAGGTGGCGAATCGCCTGCGCACGCGTACCGATGAGCTCGCCGAGGTGATGACCCTGGAGGGCGGCAAGCCGCTGATCGAGAACTCCGACGAGGTCGGCTGGACCGCGGCGGCCTTCGACTATTACGCGGAGATCGGGCGCGACTCGGCGGGCCGGGTGATCCCCTCGATCGAGGCGACCCAGCTCTCGCTGGTGGTCAAGGAACCGATCGGGGTGGTCGGCTGCATCGTGCCCTGGAACTACCCGCTGCTGCTGCTGTCCTGGAAGCTGGCCCCGGCGCTGGCGGCGGGAAACGCGACCGTCGCAAAGCCGTCCGAGATCACGCCGCTCTCGACCCTGATGCTCGCCGACTGCTTCGATCATCTCCCGCCCGGGGTCGTCAACCTGCTCGCCGGCGCGGGCGACGTCGGCGCCGCGATCAGCGCTGACGAGCGGGTCGACTGCATCGCCTTCACGGGCTCTGTGGAGACGGGCAAGAAGGTCGCCGCGGCGGCCGCGGAGCGGATCGCCCGCGTGAACCTCGAGATGGGCGGCAAGGACCCGTTCATCGTCTGCGCGGACGTCGCGCGAGACGGCGGGGTCGAGGTGGCGGCCCGCGGCGGTGCCTGGGCCGCGTACCTCAACGCGGGCCAGGTCTGCACGTCGGCGGAGCGCTTCTACGTCATGTCCGACGTCTACGACGACTACCTTCAATTTTTTGTCGAGCAGGCAGACTCGCTCGTGGTCGGCGACCCGACCGACCGCCGCACCGACGTCGGGCCGATGGTCTCCGCGGCGCAGCGCCAGAAGGTCGTCGATCAGCTCGAGGCGGCGGTAGCCGCAGGGGCCGAAGTCGTTACGGGCGGCGGCGACGCGGGCCATTCCCGCGGGCATTTCCTCGCCCCAGCGGTGGTCACCGGGGCGCCTCCGCAGACCGACCTGTTGCGCGAGGAGACCTTCGGCCCGGTGGCGCCGATCGTTTCGGTGAAGTCGCTCGACGAGGCGATCGAGCTGGCCAACTCGACCCGCTTCGGGCTCGGGGCCAACGTCTATACGTCGGACCTGAAGACGATGGTTCGCTGCATGCGCGAGATCAAGGCGGGGACCGTGTGGTTCAACGACCCGCTGACCGACAACGACGCCGGCCCGTTTGGCGGCTTCAAGCAGTCCGGGCTGGGGCGCGAGCTCGGCCGCGAGGGCCTGGAGGCGTTCCAGGAGACCAAGCACGTCCACGTCGAGACCGAGATCGCGCCGAAGGAGTGGTGGTACCCCTACGGCGAGGGCGCCCCGCCATCGTCGACTCCACACGGGTCCTGAACAACTGGTGCTCGCGCTCGGCCCAACCTCAAGCTCTCTTGCTGAGCCTCGCGCTCACGGGTGATGCCGGACCAGGACGTCACCCCGTACCTCGATGCCCTGCTCGCCTACGCCGCGCGCGATCCGGGCCGCTTCCACATCCCCGGGCACAAAGGGGGGGCCGGAGCCGATCCCGGGATGCGGGCCCTGGTCGGGGAAGAGGGCCTCGCCCATGACATCCCGGCGCTGATCGAGGGCATCGACGTCGGTCCCCGGCCCACTCCCTTCGAGCAGGCCCAGCGCCTCGCCGCCGAGGCTTGGGGGGCACGACGGACCTGGTTTCTGATCAACGGCGCCTCGCAGGGAAACCAGGCGGCGTGCATGGCGCTGGCCCACGACGGCAGGCCGGTGGTCGTACAGCGAAACGTCCACGGCTCGGTCATCGACGGGCTCATCTCGGGCGGCCTGGTCCCGACCTTCGTCGCCCCCGAGCTCGACCCTGAGTTGGGCGTCGCCCACTGTCTGTTGCCCGAGGCGCTGGACCGGGCGCTGTCCGAAACGCCGGAGGCGATCGGAGCGCTCGCCGTCTCGCCGACCTACTTCGGCGCCTGCGCCGATCTGCCAGGGCTCGCCGAAGCCGCCCACTCGCACGGAGTGCCGCTGGTCGTCGACGAAGCCTGGGGAGCGCACCTTCACTTCCACCCCGACCTTCCGCAGGACGCCCTCGCCGCCGGGGCCGACCTGGTGATCTCGTCGACCCACAAGATCGTCGGCAGCCTCGGTCAGTCGGCGATGCTCCATTTCGGCGCCGGCGACCTGCTCGACGAGCACATCGTCGACCGCTGCGTAAGCCTGGTCGAGTCGACCAGTCCCAGCGGGCTGCTCTCGGGCTCGCTCGACGCCGCTCGGCGCCAGGCCGCGGTCCACGGTCGTGAGCTGCTGGGCGAGACGATCGCGACCCTGAGGCGAGCTCGCGAGGAGGTGCGCGCGATCCCGGGCCTCGACGTGCTCGACGAGCGGCTGGCGGGGCGCCCCGGTGTCGCGGGATGGGACCCGCTGCGGCTTGCAATCGACGTTCGCGGGACCGGGACCACCGGCTACCGGCTGGCGACCGTGGCCCGGGAGCTGGACGACATCAACTTCGAGATGGCCTCCGAGAACGTCGCCGTCGCGGTCTTCGGAATGGGAGCGCCGGCGCAGCCGCTGGCCGAGCGGCTGCTGGCGGCGCTCCGACACGCGGTCGATCAGATCGGCGCCTCACCGCCCGACGAGCATCCGGAATTCGCGCCGCCACCACCGTGGGGGCCCCTGGCGATGACTCCGCGCGAGGCTTTCCTCGGCCCCCAGGACGTGGTCGCCTTCGACGAGGCCGAGGGGCGGGTCGCCGCCGAGTCTCTTGCCGCCTATCCCCCGGGCGTGCCCAACGTCCTCCCCGGCGAGCGGATGACCCGCGAGACGCTCGACTTCATAGCCGAGAGCGTCGCCCACGGCGGCTATGTGCGCGGCGCCGTCGACCGCGAGCTGCGCACCCTGCGGGTGGCGCGGGAGGACTGATGGGCGAGCCGCCCTGGGGGGTCGACTCCGAGCACGGTCGGCTGCTCGACGTGCTGCTCTGCCGACCGGAGAACTTTCGCTGGCTGGCGACCAGCCCGATCTCGCGGGCGACCCTGGAAGCAGGGGTCGAGTTCGATCCCGAGCGGGCCCGCCGCCAGTACGACGAGATGGTCGCCGCCTTCGAGCAAGCCGGGGTCAGGTGCCACTTCCTCGAGCCGGACCCCACGCTCGCCTACCAGGTGTTCGCGCGCGACTCCAGCGTCATGACTCCGTGGGGAGCCGTGGTGACCCAGCTTCAGCAGTGGTGGCGACGCGGCGAGTACGCGCCGGTGATTCGCTTCTGCGAGGACACCGGAGTGCCGATCAAGGCGATGATCACCGCCGCGGCGCTGGAAGGTGGCGACGTGATGATCGTCGAGCCGGGCCGCGTGCTGATCGGAAACGGGGAAGCCCGCACCCAGGAGCCGGCCGCGCGTCAGCTGGCGCGATGGTTCGAACAGGAGGGGTGGGAGGCTCGCGTGGAGCGGTTCCCCGAGGAATACGTTCACATCGACGTGCTCGTCTGCGTGCTGGCCGAGAAGCTGGCCGCGGTCTGCATCGAGGTCGTCTCGCCCTCCCTGGTTCAGTGGCTCGAAGGGATGGGCTTCGATCTGATTGCGGTCCCGGCCGACGACGCCTTCACCCTCGGCGTCAACGCGATGTCGCTGGGCGGCGAGCGGGTGCTCTCGGCGGCCGGCGCCGGCTCGCTGAACGAGGCTATCCGGGCCCGCGGCCTGGAGTTGCTCGATCCCGAGCTCGATGCATTCACCCTCGGCGGCGGCGGCGCGCACTGCCTGGCCCAGGCGCTACGCCGCGAGCGGGTCAATTGATGATGGCGCTGAGCAGAGCGAGCGAGGCTCGCGATTGCGAAGCGTCAGGCTGGTGGATTTGTTGGTGATTGTGGGGCCGCAGATCGACGCCGCCCGCGTGATCGCCGACCTGCGTGAGCTCGACCGGCGCACCGGGGGACCGGAGGGGGCGCGCCGTGTCTGCTGGGGGCCGGAGTGGGCCGAGGCGCGGGGCTTTCTGACCGAACTGCTGGACGAGCTCGATCTGAAGCCCGAGATCGACGAGGCCGGAAATCTGTGGGCCTACCTCGAGGGCGAGGCAGAGCCCGCGTTGGCGGTCGGCTCGCACCTGGACTCCGTTCCGCAGGGTGGCTGGCTCGACGGGGCGCTGGGCGCAATGGCCGGGGTCGGCGTGCTGCGCAGCTGGGCGCAAAGCGGACAGCGTCCGCCCCGAACCCTTGCGCTGGTCGATTGGGCCGACGAGGAGGGCGCTCGCTTCGGCCGCAGCCTGTTCGGAAGCTCGGCCGCCGCGGGGACGCTGGTGGCGGACGAGGTCTCCGGTCTGCGGGACGGCGACGGCCGCGGCATCGACGAGGTGCTCGCGGAGTGCGGCGTGGTGCTTGGGAAGGCTCCGCTTGCCGCCTCGCGCCTCGAGCGCCTCGGCGCTCTGCTCGAGCTGCACATCGAGCAGGGCCCGGTGCTGGAGTCCGAAGGGATCGCCGTCGCCGCGGTCTCGGGAACGGTCGGAATCGAGCGCTGGCGCTTTCGCTTCGAGGGCCAAGCCTCGCACGCCGGAACGACGCCAATGGAGTCGCGCCATGACGCCGGCCGCGCCGTGGCGGGCCTGGTGATGGCCGCGGCGGCCGTTGGGGAGCTGCGGTCGGGTGTCGCAACCGTCGGCGCGCTGACGCTGGAGCCGGGCGCGCCGACCGTGGTGCCCGGTGCCGCCGAGGCGGTCGTCGACCTACGCTCCGCCGACGCGCCCTCCTTGGCCGGAATGCTGACCGAGGTGCAGGCCGCCGCAGCGCGGATCGCCGACCAGAACGGCTGCGCGCACACGGCGGAGCCGGTGTGGGCGATCGAGCCGATCGAGTTCGACCCCAGCCTGGTCGAGATGGCGCGCGAGGCCTGCACCGAAGTCGCCGGCTCCGACCGCGTCCTGGTTAGCGGCGCCCTCCACGACGCCGCCGAGGTCGCCCGCAAGCTGCCGGCGGCGATGGTCTTCGTCCGCTCGATCGCCGGCGTCAGCCATTCGCCCGAGGAGGACAGCTCCGAGGAGGACCTCGAGCTGGCGATCCGCGCCTACGCGGACCTCGCCGACCGCGGGATGCGGCGAACCTAGCCATCCTGGCTCGCGTGCTCGCGGTTTTCAATGACATGCGGTCATAACCTCGAGTTCGGCCATCGGGCCGAAGGCCCACGACGGCGCTCGCTAGGGTGCGGCGATGGCCACCTTCGACGCCCTCGCCGAGCTCCCCGTCCAGATCGAGGGCTACGAGCTCGAAGATCGCGACCGCACCTACGGCGACTTCACCCGTCCCTCGACGATCATCCATCTGCGCGGAGGCGGACAGGAAGGCGTCGGCGAGGACGTGGTCTACGACGTCCTCGATCACATCGCCCATCGCGATGCGGGGCCGGTGCTGGACTTCTCCTCCGCATCGACGCTGGGCGGGTTCTGCGAGCTCGCCGGTGAGCTGGACCTGTTCAAGGACTCGCCGCCGGCCCGCGAGCCCTCTCGCCACTACAGGCGCTGGGCCTATGAGTCCGCGGCGCTCGACCTGGCGCTGCGCCAGGCTTCAAAGCCACTGCACGAGGTCGTCGGGCGCGAAGCCCGCCCCCTCAACTTCGTCTGCTCGACCCGCCTCTCGAGCTTCGGCGACGAGGAGAGTCGCTCGACGACCGAGCCGATTCGCAAACGCCTCGCCAAATACCCGACCCTGCGCTTCAAGCTCGACCCCGAGAACGACTGGGACGACGAGCTGATCGCCGAGATCAAGGAGCTGGCGCCGGTCGACGTCCTCGACCTCAAGGGCCTGTACTCCGGCACCCCGGTCGACGTCGAGACCGACCCGGATCTCTACCGCCGCGTCGCCGAGGCATTCCCCGACGCCTGGCTCGAGGACCCCGACCTGAACGACGAGACGCGGGCGGTGCTCGAGCCGCACGCCGACCGCGTCACCTGGGACGCGCCACTTCATTCGCTCGCCGACATCACCTCGCTGGAGCGAAAGCCGCGCGCGATCAACTCCAAGCCGTCGCGATTCGGCTCCCTGCGGGAGCTGCTCTCCATCTACGAGCACTGCGATCGGGAGGGCATCGCGATCTACGGCGGCGGCCAGGGGGAGCAGGGTCCGGGTCGAGGTCAGATCCAGTACCTCGCCTCCCTGTTTCACCCCGACACCTCCAACGACGTCGCCCCCTCGGGCTACAACGACCCTGCCGTGCCCGATGGCCTGCCGACCAGCCCGATGGACCCGGCGCCCTCGCCGACCGGGTTTCGCTGGGCGGAGTAGGGTGCGAAAAAGGATGGAGGTGAGCTGATGGCAGACAAGGGATTCGCGAAGGCGCTCAACGACCAGATCGCGAATGAGTTCGGGGCCTCGATGCAGTACGTCGGAGCGGCGGTCTACTACGACAGCGAGACCCTGCCGCGCCTTGCCGCCTTCTTCTATCGCCAGGCTCTGGAGGAGCGAGACCACGCGATGATGATGGTCCAGTACCTGATCGACACCGACGAGGAGGTGCGGATCCCCGACATCACCTCGCAGCAGACGAGCTTCGACGACGCCGTCTCCCCGGTGCGGATGTCGCTCGAGCAGGAGAAGCGCGTCGGCGAGGAGATAAACGCGCTCTTCAAGCTCGCCCGCGAGAGCGACGAGTTCCGCGCCGAGCAGTTCATGCAGTGGTTCGTCAAGGAGCAGGTCGAGGAAGTTGCGCTGATGTCCGACCTCCTCAACGTGGTCGAGCGCTCGCGCGACAACCTGCCGCTGGTCGAGGACTACCTCGCCCGCGAGCAGCCGGGCGAGGCGGGGGCCGACCCGACGGCCCCGCCAGTTGCCGGCGGCGCCTAGTACCCGTGCCCGGTGTGGACCGGGCGACGCACCTTCTCTCCCGCGGCCCGCTTGCGCAGGTCGGCGATCGAGTCGTGGACGTCGTCGGCGAGCGCGTCGGCCAGCTCGCGGGTCTGGTTGATCTTCACCAGGATCCTGATGATCTGCTGGTCCTCGTTGTCGGGCGGGAGGCTGTAGGCGGGAACCATCCAGGCCCGGCGCTGGGCGAGCTCGGCGACCAGCTGGCGCTCGGTGAACTGCTCGCCGTCGCGGACGCGAGCGATCACGAGCGGCAGACGCGGGCTCCCACCCACCAGCTGCAGCGCGTCCTCGGCGCCCAACCGCTCCGCGGTGCTCGCCGCGTTGGCGTTCATCGCCCGTACCAATGACGCGTACCCCTGCCGTCCGTGGCGGACGAAGTTGTAGTACTGGGCCAGGATCAGGGAGGAGCTACCGGAGAAGTTGAGGGTGAACGTGGCGTCCTTCTCGCCCAGGTAGTCCTCGTAGAAGACGAGCTCCTCGGGGAGCTGCTGCTCGTCGCGGAAGACGAGCCAGCCCACCCCCGGGTAGACGAGGCCGAACTTGTGCCCGGAGACGTTGATCGACTTCACCGATTCGAGCCGGAAGTCCCACTCGAACTCGGGATCGGAGAAAGGGAACACGAAGCCGCCGCTGGCGGCGTCGACGTGCATCGGTACGTCGAGGCCGCGGCCTCGCAGCTCGGCGAGCATCTCGTCGATCCCGGCGACGTCGTCGCACTCACCGGTGAACGTCGTCCCCACCACGGCGACGACGCCGATCGTGTTCTCGTCGATCTGCGGCTCGAGCTCCTCGGGGCCGACCGTGTAGCGGCCCTTGGCCAGATTCACCTGGCGCGGCTCGACGTCGAAGTAGCGGCAGAACTTGTCCCAGACGACATGGACGTCGGCCCCATAGACCAGGTTTGGCTTGTCCGCCGGCTTGCCGGCCTTCTCGCGTGCCTCCTTCCAGCGCCATTTCATCGCCAGCGCCCCGAGCATCACCGCCTCGGAGGACCCTGCACAGGCGGCCCCGGGCGAGTCCGGCTCGCCCTCCCCATGGAAGAGGTCGTGGAGCATCCGCACACAGCGTCGGGAGACCTCGGCCGTGCGCGGGTACTCGGCGTGGTCGATGTAGTTGCGGTGCAGGTTGGCGACGATCACCGCGCGTGCCTCGGGCTCCATCCAGGTGGTCACGAAGGTGGCCAGGTTCTTCGCCGGGTCGCCATCCAGCAACATCTCCGACTCCACCATCTCCAGGGCGACGCGGGGCTCGCAGCTGTGCTCGGGCAGGCGTCGATCGGCGACCGGCTGGGTGAAGTAGCGCTCCGCGAGGCTGGTCTCCCTCGGCTGATCCGGCTGGGCGGTGTCGGACACGGCAGCCTCCTTCGGTTGGCGATAGGTCGGTCCTCGACTGCGGCGCGGCCAATCTACTCCCCGACTTCGTTTGATGAGGATCGTGTCCTCGCCAGGGGCCATAGTGCAGCCGTCACCGTCGGCCCCTAGCCCCAGATGCTGCAACTACGTCTCGAGGTCAGCCCCGACAAGGCCCGAGGGGCAGCGGAGGCCCTTGCCGAGAACGCCGGCGTGCGGCGCATGGTCAGCGCGCCTTCCGTCGGCGGCACCGAGTCGGTCGTCGTGACCGCCGACGTGATGCCCGCGGCGGCGGACCACGTGGTCGCCGTCATGGAACGGATCGGCGCCGGGACTGAGAGCTTCGTCCTCACGCGAGGGGAGGTCGTCGCCCCCGTCGTCGTCGGCCGCACCGCCAGCTCCGGCGGTGAATTCGCCTGGGTCGAGGTCATGGGCGAGGCCCGTGCCCAATCGCGTCCCCTGGGGCGATTCATCGCCTTGATGGCCGTCGCCGGGGTGATCGCCGCGCTCGGTGTCATCACCCGCAACTCGATCCTGATCGTCGGCGCGATGGCGGTGAGCCCCGACCTCTTGCCGATCAGCGCCACCTGCGTGGGAATCGTGGGTCGACGGGCCCGGCTGGCGCGCAGTGCGGGCGCGACGCTTGTGATCGGGCTATTGCTGGTCGCCTGCGTCGCCGCTGTGGTTGCGGTGTTCCTCGACCTGACGGCGATCCTGCCGAGCGATTTCAGGATCGGAGGGGGCGGCTTGGGCTCGCTTGCGAAGACCAACTACGTGACGGTGATGGTCGCAGCCGCCGCCGGCGTGGCGGCGATGCTCTCGTTCGAGACCCGCGCCAGCGCGGCGGTCGGAGTGGCGATATCGGTGACCACGATCCCGGCCTCGGCATATCTGGGCGTGGCGGTCGGAGTCGGAGAGGTGAGCCAGGCCAAAGGCGCGTTGCTGGTCGTCCCCGTCAACGTTGCGTTGCTGATCGTCACCGGCAGCACAACGCTCGCCGCCCAACTCCGAGCGTCGAACCGAAGCGGACACCTCGAGACTTCGGAAGTAACCGAGCAGGGCTAGCTGGACGCTGTATTGGACACCTCTTCGTTCTGCGGCGCCAGCGGCAGTAGCACCACGGCGTCCCTGAAGAACGGGAGCGACGGGACTCGAACCCGCGGCCTCCGGCGTGACAGGAGCGGTTCGGGGAACCCCGAAACGGAGCCGAGTCTCGCATTCCCAAGCGGAATGATCCACCTGCCGCCGCCCGTCTAATGCCGGGCTAGATCACTGCAGTTTGCGGGCGATCATCGGCGATTTGGGCACTAGTGCCCAAGACATCACGCCAAGGCTCGTTTAACGCAGGCGCTTCGAAGGCCTTAGACGCGGAGGCTCAGCCTTCGCCATCAAATCCGCGAGGCGCTTGTTGCCAATCTCTGTGAGCGTCCACTCAAGACCTGACCCATTCTCGCGTCGCTGAATCAGGTTTCGGCGTCGCGCAGAGGCCAGCCAACGAGGCACCGCCGCAGCTACTTTTGGATGCGCGGCTGCGACTGCCTCCAAATCGCTGCGAGCACCCCAAGTGAACTCCCGCAGAGCCTGCAGAAACAGGCGGTCCAAATCATCCTCATTGAGAACACGACGAACCGCCTCGCGCTCTTGAGCACTGAGGGGATACATGCGTGTTGCAGCCATTTGGACTTTCTCTTTCCGGTTGAGCCCGCTTATTTAGATTTGAGGGCCCCAGGATTCGGCGACGGGAGTTTCCTATCGGTCAAACCAAGTGTAGCCCCAAGGACCGAAGCTCCCAAAGCCCCAATAACGAGCATCACAAGGGCCAAGCCGAGCAGGCGAGACTTTTTGTCGTTGCTGGCGCGCGTCTCAGCCAGCTCGAAATGCAGGCTAGAAATGAGGGCGGTAGCGGTCTCCCGCTCTCCCTCATCGAGCGTCGAGTCCGACAGGTAATCCTCGACCTCTTCGACGCTTGCAGCGTAGCTGGCAGGCGGCCATAGGACTGAGACTCCCAGCAGCGCGGAAATAAACAACAGCGCGAGCGTTGCGACAAATAACAGGTGGAACAGCGACTTGTCGACCTGGTGGGTGAATAGGTCCTTTCCAACCGTAATCGAGAGAGACAGAATCACACCAGCAGCCGCCACGATGGCCGTCGTTCGGATCTGTAGGGAGTTTGCTCTCTCATTCTCGGCGCGAGCGTAATCGCGCGCTTGCTCGAGTAGTAGCTGGGGCGTATTCATGGTCGGCATGGTTTCCGAATGTTTGGTCGCATTTCTTGCGTCGGAGCTAGGGCGTCGACTGGGTCGCACGCGTGGCCAGCTTGCGCTCGACGTACTCGATCCCCAACGGAGAGATGTAGACGCGACCAGATCCCTGGTCGTACTCAAGGAGCTTCTCCTTGTGTGCGCGGCGGAGCACGTCCCGGCGGAACACGCTTGGGTTCGAGTGTTCCACCCATTCGACGAGCTGACTTTCCTCAACCGGCCCACTTGTGGCATGGAGAAGGATCAGCGACTTCTCCTTCATCGTCATCTCTGGGTCGAGAACCCGCGCCTTGTCACCAACTTTCCAAACGATCGGCGTCTCTCGCTCGACCAACGCGTCAACCAGCTCCGCGGCCTCATCAACGGGTCGGCCGTGGAGGACGCGGATGAGCTCAGCGACGATCCACTTCGACATCTGGAGAACGCAGACAGCGTCCATATGGTTCGGGTCGACGTCACCGCCGACGTGGCCAACGTTGCGGTTGTTTCGTACTTCGTACAGGGCAACGATCATCCGCGGGATCTGGATGCGAACGGCCCGCGGGACGTGCTTTGCCGACTCAAGCTGCTTGCAGGCGTCAAGCATGTTGCCGGGTTTCGATGCGCGCGCCGGCTGCTTTCCATCGACAATGCCTTTGACGATCGAGTATGCGACCTCACACAGCTTTCCACCGTTGAGTTCCGCCGGTTCCCAGCGGCGCTCTGAGTAGTTCTGCACGATCTGGGCGAAGGAGACAAGCAGCTCTTTTCGAAGCCGCTCCGGAAGGTCCGAGAAGACGTCTTCTGGAACCAGGGACGGGAGCTGCGCCAATTACTTGTCCTGCGCCGGCAACTCGTGGGAAACGAGATCCTCACCCGGTACCGTCAGCGTGATATTTGAGAGATCGCTCGTGTCGAGCCAGGCCTTCCGCATAGACGTGACTACGACGGAGTTTTCGAGATTCTTCGGCCGTTTCCAGCCGGCCGCCTGATAGCACGTATTGATGTGATCCACGGTGATGCCCTGCTGTAATCCGGCCTCATCGCGGAGCCAGTAGACAATCACGGCCTGCTTCTGCTGGTGGGTCTTCGGTCGCTTCTCGTCGGCAAAGTCCACCAAGCCTCTCTTGCCCTTTGGACGCAGGCTCAGGTCCTTAACCAGCGTTGGGGACCTCGACCGGCGACGACCGGTCGATTTTGGAGCGCCGTCCGCCCGCTTCCTTCGGCCTGTGCGCTTGCGTGAAGACTGGCTCGATCGCGTAGAGGACTCCACCGGCACAACGTCGCCGCCCACGGCGACAGCGATGACCTGCATCGCTGTCGCACGGTCAAGATCCTGGTCGATCTGGACACCGGGCCCGCTTAGGACGAGCTTGAAAGGTGTATCGCTCAAACCCGCAACTCTCCTTCATCTTCGTTGACCAGTGCTTGGAATAGCTCGCGGGCACGCTCCAGGCCCATTCGGGTAATCCGGTAGCTGTAAGCGCCACGCTTTCCCCGGCGAGCGATCAGCTCTCCACGCTTCGCAACGTTGTGCGGAAGGTTCTGATCCAGCGCTGAATACTCGTCCGCCAAAGCATTTATCTGCGAAACGGGAACCTCCTCGACTCCGAGTCCCTTCCGATCAGCCGCAAGCTTGAGCAACGCAAGCGTTCTCTGGCGATCGGCTTTGCCCTTCCCTAAACGCGTGCTTGGAATCGAGGGGGTCGCGCCTTCGGCGTCATCGAAGTCCAGGCGGTCCGCAAGCGCATCTTCCTGGACATCACCAATCCATTTGGCGACTTTGCCCAGTGCTGTCTCTGACGTCTCCGATATGGAACCATCGGAGCCCGTCGTCGACGGAAGCTCCGCTTCAGCCGACCGATCTCGCAGCAGGAACGCCAACGCTGCTGCCCCTCCTGGCGAATCCGGGTCGAGGCCGGCCTCTCGGACCGTCCGAATCGCCTCAAGCAGATCCTCCTCAGTGGTCATTGATCTCACTCAGAATCCGCACTGCTCGCCGAGCTGAATGCAGCGGCAGGCTGTAGCCGTCAGCTCCCTTGGTGGCGTAACGCTCCCTCGTCAACTGGGACAACTTCGGCCGGACCGTTCCAGGGGGCATACCCGAGACCCTGACGATCTCAGCAGGCTTCGCAGTTGCTTGTGGGCGGAGCCCCAGCATCTCCATAGCTCTTAGGCCCAGCAGCAAACAAAGGACCCGATCCTTTGCCGAAAGAGCCTCGAATCCGTCCTCGAGCAAGAGCTGCCCATCTGACGTGAAACGCAGGTAAGGCTCAAGCGCATCGGCCAGGTCCGCTTCAGCGAGATCGGCTTCCTCAACGACGAGCCGTTTTAAGTCATTAGCCATACCTACAGCTTAACAGATCACCTGTCAGCGTTCTCGTGGGAACGCCTTCCACTAAGCGGGAACGGCACATTTATATTCGCTGTAATGGGTAGCGGGCTACTAGTGCTTATTAGTACATGGCCTGAATCCGCATTATAGCTGGGGAACAGATGTATCGACTGTAGCGGCATCGATAGCGACACGATCTCGACAATAGAGCAGTATTTACGCACGAATTGGAGTGCCATATGCGTGTCGCTAAACGCTTTGCCCCACTCGCTATTGGTGAGACGCGTCAGGTGGACGAACTCCCGGCGGGCAGACCGCTCGTCAAAGGGAGAGATAGGCGCAAATCTGGCTCTTTTGCCCCCCTCGCCGAACCATCACCGCAAGGTTGCCCAGCTTCAGCAATGCCCGCGATAGGAAACTCTTGAACGATTAGCCGCCAAGAGCAAGAGGCTGTGGGCACGGATTGTTGCCAAATGTGGCTGGTTCGCTACGCGCCGCCTGCGGCTGGCTATTGGTGAGACGCGTCAGGTGGACGAACTCCCGGCGGGCAAAACGCGAGTACGCTTAGGGCTTGCCGCGCTCCGTGGCTGGCTGGAAGGTCGCCTTCTCATCCAGCTGGGCGGCGGCGGTGCCGATTATGGGGCACTCCCCCGGGGCGCAGTTGGATCCGAGTGAGAGGAACAACTGGTCCCCCACCGGAGGGTGCATAGTGTGTCGGGGGTCGAGATCGGGTTCTGCGGGCGGGCGACGGAGGCCGACTCTTTGGAGCTCGCGCCTGTGCAGCCTGGCTGCCCAAACAGCGTTGGGCGAGTCTCAGGGGGTCGGAGCGAAGGAGGTGGAAGGGCGTCTGGAGGGGCGGCCTCCTAGGTGGGCCTGAACCTCGGCTTTGACTGCTAGCAGCCGGCCGAAGGCCCTGCGAATCGCTCCGCTCGGTGAGCGAGAAACTGGGCGACTTTCGAGGCGATGGCCTCACCGGTAGTGAACTGCCCGTCGTCGGGGCGGACGGCAAGGGTGACGATGACCTGCTTGCCCGCGATCGTCATCGCTCCCATTTGTCGCAGCAGGTAATGGCCGTCGGTTCCAGGGCCCCAGCCGCCCTTCCAAAGGGCCGGGACTCCCGCGGAACCCAAGCCCCAGGTGTCCGAGGTGACGCTGCGCATCAACCCGAGCAGGTAATCGGCCGACGCGCCGCTGGTCACACAGCCAGCTACGAGCCGCGAGATGAACTGATGCTGCAAGGGCAGAGACCACTCGGTTTGGCCATAGGTAGAGAAACCATCGCGGCCAACAGTCGATACCTGGGTGGTGCTATCTCCGGCGCGCCGAAGGACGTCGGTGACCGCTGCCGATGCTCCCGACAATCCGCCGTGTCTGCGCTCTAATCCGTTGAAGAGCGCCGCGGCGGCGGCGTTGTCGGAGAGGGTGATCGCCCGACGGATCAGGTCACGCTGCGTGGCTGTCAGCCCGCTTGGTCCGCCGGCGTCATCGAGGACGCGAATGGCAATCGGCACCTTGATCGTCGACCAGGCAGATCCCGTTTGGAGCGAGCCACCGGTAGCCGCAGGGGGTGCCCCGGGCGGGCCCAGGGTCGCTCCAACGTCGGCGCCAAGCTGGCGCCCGAGAGCATTCAGGCTAGCCAGGCCGCGACCACTGGGCGCCGAGGTTACTGAGGGCGCCGATCCCTGTTTCGATGCAGCGAGCTGCTTATGCCTGGCTTTCCGTTTGAGGTGCGCGACGCGGTGCCGTAACTGATGGATCTGCCTTGCCCGACGATTGGCGGCGGCCTGCTGTGCCTTTTGCCCGGAGGATTTTGTCGTGCTCGAGCCGTGACCGCCACAGCCCGCCGCGCCAGCAGAGAGCATCAGGCTGACCAGGATGGCGATGCAGAGTCGAGCGCTCGAGTGTCGCCTTACGGGAAATACACGGCAGCATTGTTCCCGCCGGTGCAGACGTGCGGCTCGCCGGCGGTGCAAGACATCGAATAGGTCTGCCCTGTCGTCGGGCTGAAGGACTGCACCGTGCCACTGCCGCTGCCGATCTGGCTGTAGTAATCGGTTGCGACGTTCAAGGCAAACCCGCATGTTGTCGCCGGTCCAACCGTCAGGTTGTCTCCGCAGGAATTCGTGCCGCCTGAAGTCCCTGGCGAAGAAGAACTACTCGTGGTTGTTACGCCCTGCTTCTTTTGGTCCTTCTGAAGAGCGTGGACCTGTTGCTCGAGGCGGCTAAGCCGTTCTTTCTGCTGCTGCTGCCGAGCGCCCTGCTGCCGAGCTTGGTTGATTTGTTCTTGCGACGCGCCACTGTTGCTCGACCCGCACCCGACTAGCGCGGTAACCCCCGCAACCAGGACGATCGCTACAGCTCCCCGCATAGTGCGGATGCTCTCAGCCACAGGGTGTCGCCGTCAACCCGGGTCCACGGGCAGCGAGGCCTCGGCGTCGCGCCCCGGAGCCCAAGTGGCGGCTCCTCCTCCAAGCATCCCTAGACCCCAACCTCGACCACCGACACATTACGCACCCTCCGGTGGAGCGGTCCTCGGGGGGCTGAGGAAATCGCGAATTCAGCGAGGCAAATCGCCGCCTTTCCCGGACAGGAGGGGTGAAGGTCATGGAATCGAGCCGCATCAAGCTCCACCCCCGAACCGTCGAGGCGATCGCGGGCCGGGTCATTGACTTGCTTCAGCGAAACGCGGCTGCGGCCCCCGAGTTGATCGACGCTGCCGAGCTCGCCAGGCGCTTGGGCGTCGATCGCTCCTGGGTCTACACGCATGCGCTCGAGCTGGGAGGGATAAGGCTAGGCAAAGGCCCTCGGCCGCGGCTTCGGTTCGATCCGAAGCTCGCTGCCGTTCGAATGCGGGCCCTGGGACAAGACACCGATCGGCCCAAGCCTCGGGATGGAAGGCGAAGGGCTGATCCCTCCGGTCGAGATGACGGCCCCCGGCTCCTGCCGATCAAGGGCGGCGGGGCGAGTTGACCGGTGGCATACGCTCAGCTCAGCATGGCTCGCAAGCTCACCGGGCAGGTCTTGGCGCTGGATCGGAAGGGCGGGCGGGTCTACGCCCTTCGCTTCCGCGCCTACGGCAAGCGGCGCTATCTGACGCTCGGAAGTCGGGACGAGGGCTGGACCCGGCAGAAGGCTGAGGAGGAGCTCTCGAACGTCCTGGCGGATGTCAGGCGCGGGATCTGGAAACCGCCGGCGGCGCGGTCGGTTCGGGAGCCGCAGGAGGAGCCGACCTTCCACGAGTTCGCATCTGAGTGGCTCGAGGCGCGGCGCCACGAGTTCGCTCCACGCACTGCTGAGGACTACGAGCTCGCCCTCAGCCACCACCTGCTGCCGTTCTTCGCGAAGCACAAGCTCTCGCAGATCACCGCGCAAGAGGTCGATCGCTACAAGGCGCTGAAGGTTCGCGAGCGCGAACAGGCCCTGGTCGATCGGCCGCTGTCTAACCGGACGATCAACAAGACGCTCACCCGGCTCGGGCAGATCCTCGACGTCGCCGTCCGTTACGAGCTGATCGAGCACAACCCGGTCAAGACCAAGGTCTCGAAGCTGAAGGAGGCCGAGCCGCTACGCGCGCGCCTCACCGGCGAGCAAGTCCAAGTCCTGCTTGCGAGCCGCGGGACGCAACCGGGCCCTGCTCGCGACGGCGATCATGGCCGGCGGACTGCGCGTCTCTGAGCTGACCCAACTACGTTGGCGCGACCTCGACCTGCGCGAGGGCGCGTTGACCGTCGCAACCTCCAAGACCGCCGCCGGGGTGCGCCGTGTCTCGCTTGAATCGGAACTGATCCAGCTGCTCCGCGAACACAAGATCGCCTCTCCGTGGAGCCAGCCGGACGACTTCGTCTTTCCCGGTCGGGTCCGCAACCGCGCGCGCGATCGCAACAGCGTCCGCACTCGGGTTCTCTACTCGGCGATCGAGCGAGCCAACGAGCTGCTCGCCGAGGAAGGCAAGCCGCCGCTGCCCGACGGCATCACCTTCCACGCCCTGCGCCGCACCTACGCTGCCCTGCGGGCCGAACTCGGCGAACACCCGGCAATCACTGCTGCCCAGATGGGCCACCGTGATCCGCGAATGACGCTTCGCGTCTACACGGACGTCACCGGCATGCGGCCGCGGACTCGCATGGGAGGCCTGCTCGGCGACGTTGATTGGGCACTAATGGGCACTAACGCCGATTCACCGGATGCCGAGCCCGGCGAACAGCTCTCCCTGGACGAGCCGAAAACCGCCGCGCTTGCAGGGCAAACTAGAGACGGGAGCGACGGGACTCGAACCCGCGGCCTCCGGCGTGACAGGCCGGCGCTCTAACCAACTGAGCTACGCCCCCGAGGGCAGACGGGCGCCCGGAACGTTTGGGACCCGCCCGCTGATTATCACAGGGCCGCCGCCGTTCAGCGAGCGGCGGCCGCGGTTAGGCTGCCGCCGTGAGGTTGGTGAGCTACCGATCGGCGGACGGTCCGAGGGCCGGCGTGCTGCGCGGGGAGCAGGTGCTCGACGCCTGGACCGCGCTCGGCGATCCCGGGCGCTCCAGCCTCCGCGAGCTGATCGCCGAGGACCGAATCGGTGACCTGGAGGCCGTCAACGGCGGCGCTCCGATCCCGGGCGCGGAATTGCTGGCGCCGATCCAGGACCCGGAGAAGATCGTCTGCATCGGCCTCAACTACCGCTCCCACGCGGCCGAGGCTGGGATCGACCCGCCCTCGAGCCCGACCTTCTTCGCCAAGTACCGAAACGCGCTCGCCGAACCCGGGGCAACGGTCCCGCTCCCCGCGACCAGCGAGAAGGTCGACTACGAGGCGGAGGTCGCCTTCGTGATCGGGTGCCGCGCCCGCGACGTCCCCGAGAAGAGCGCACTCGATCACGTCGCCGGCTACACGCTGCTCAACGACCTGTCGGCGCGCGACCTTCAGTTCTCGACCCCTCAGTGGATGCCGGGCAAGGTCTTCGACGGCTCGGCCCCCTGCGGACCGGCCCTGGTGACCTCCGACGAGGCCGGGCCCCATGACGCGATCGAGCTGGCTTTGGAGCTGAACGGCGAGACGATGCAATCCGCCTCGACCGCCGACCTCCTGTTCTCGATACCGCAGCTGGTCGCGCACCTGTCGTCGTTGATGACGCTCGAGCCCGGCGACCTGATCTCCACCGGCACGCCGTCGGGGGTCGGCAGCGTTCGCGAGCCGCGCGTCTGGCTCAAGCCCGGCGACGAGGTCGTCGTCAGCTCGCCGAGCCTGGGCCGGCTCGAGACACGGATCGGCTAGTCAGGGGATCAGCCCAGTGAGCTTGAAGCGCGTCAGGTGGCGACCGTGGAGGCGGCGACGGTGGCGCCGCACCACGGCGCTCACCGACCGCTGGCCGCAGATCTGGTAGCTGACCGACTCGTGCGAGCCGACGCCGTCGGAGCGGGCGAGGACATGACCGGTGGAGTCGAGCAGCTTCAGGGCGAGGTCGGCGCGATCCGGGCCGCTCAGGTTCAGCTGCAGATCGCCGTCGAGCGGCGTGGCGAATCTCTTCACGATCTTCTTCGGCCGGCGTCTGGCGCGAAAATGACCGCGCCGCTTGTCGACGCTATCGCCGCTCCAGGGATGCAGGGCATCGCGCTGAATCGCCGGGAAGCCGCCGCTGTGGGGGTCGGGAAAGTCTGGCCATTCCCAGGGCACGGGCTGATCCGGGAACGCGTTCTTGGCGAACGACTCCGCCCACGCCTCGCCGGGATTGTCGTAGTAGCGAGCGCCCTCGTCGCCGGGTACGTAGCGGCCCGTCCGCACCCCCTGGCAGACGCCCGCGAAGCTGGCCCAGTTCTTCGGGCCCCAGTCGATCGCCGGGCTGGCGAAGGGGGCGTTGTCGCGGTGGTTGGCGACGTGATGGCCAAACTCGTGGGCGATCACGTAGAGCTGCGTGGCGTCGTCGCCCGCGGTGAAGCTGCTGCCGCTGGCGACGATCCGGTTCTCGTCCGGGTAGTAGCAGGAGAGTGCCTGGGCTGAGCCGCAGCCAGTGACCGGGTTCGACATCTCCAGATTTGGGTCAACAAGGTCGACCTCGAGCGAGTTCATCTCGTCGCTGTGGGGGAGCGTGCCGAGGAAGTTGGCGATCGTCTGCGGATCGGCCGCGTCGCAGGAGATCGAGCAGGCGGTCGAGACGTTGATCGCCACCGTGCGGCCGGCGCCGTCATTGACCGGATACCGCTGGGCCGAGGCGGTGGCTGTGGCCGCGCCACGAGCCTCAGCGCGGCTCGGATGCTCGATAACCAGGTCGCGGATCGGAGCCGTCGGCGTCGGGACCGCGAATGCTCCCGCCTGGCGCTCTTGCAGCGTCGCCGCCCCGACGGGCGCCGCGACGAGCAGCGAGACGACGACCGCCACGAACGCCGGCACGATGAATCTCAGGGTCGTGGTCCCGGGTCGATCTCGTTGCGGCGCGCGGGCAGCGAAGCCGAGAGTGGCGCCCCGGCGGCCGCGGATCGCGCCGCCGCCGAGCTCGCGCGGGCGGTGCGGCTGGCGCCCCAGACGATCTTCACCGGCTGGTAGTCGAGCAGCGTGCGCCAGGTGTCGGTCCCGATCTGGCCGTCTGCCAGCAGCCCCTTCTGCTGCTGGAAGGCGAGCACCGCGTCGTAGGTCTGGCCCTTGAAGATCCCGTCGACCCCCAGCTGCGTCTGTCCGGCCGCGATCAGGTGCTCCTGCGCCCAGACCACGAGATCCCCCTTGCTTCCCTTTTTCAGCAGCGGGAACTCGGAGCTGGGCTGAACGCCGCTCATCCGCCCCACTCTCTTGCCGAGCACGCTCCATTCGCGCCCAGTAGTTTCCTGCCACGACCACCAACTTACGCCAGTTGCCCCGTAGTTGATCGCATAGCGGCGGAACCTCTTCATCGTCCGCAGGCCGGGTGCCTGGTAGGTCTGCCCGATCGGGTAGATCGGCCGCTGGAAGACGCGGTTGTAGAGGTAGGTGTGGGCGTAGATGTTGCCGACGCTGGTCCCGATCGTCTTCCAGTACATCTGCGGCTGGTTGTACTGGGCACCGTCTTGGCCGAGGAAGACCGAGTAGGGAAATGCCGGGTGGTAGTCGACATAGGGGAAGCCGGCCAGAGAGACCGGGAAGTCGGGGCCGACCTGCGACCGCAGCTTGGCCATGTACCTGCTGGCGGAGGTGTACTTGCCCTCGTACTGGCCCTCGGCGTCGATGATCAGGCAGTCGGCGCCCTTCGATTTCGCGGCGGCGCCGACCTTGGCCTCCTTGAATGGTGCGTTGCCGTAGACGAACTGCCAGGCGCAGACCTTCAATCCGCCGGCGTGCAGCGCGGAGACCATCGAGCTGGTGAACTGGCTCCAGGCGGTTGAGCCGTCTCCCGCCTTCACGTAAACCGTCCCGACCTTGGAGCGGTGGGCCCGGGCGATGATCGCCGGCACGTTGCCGCCGTTGGAGCGGCTGATGTACCAGATCCACATGCCCTGGGCGTCGAAGGCGCTGGCGTTGGCCGTGCCGCTTCCTGGCGGCCCGCCCGTGTCAGCTCCCGCCAGCGGCGCGATCCCGATCGCCGCCGCGGCAGCGAGGACGGCCGCGACGGCGCAGCGGGCGACCACGGCGCGGCGCCGAAGCTGCCGGCCGGGCGGCCGATGCGGGGCTGCGGTCACGTTTTCTCCAACACGACGATCCGAGCGGCGCTGCGGTCGCGCGCTCCCGCTCGCACCGCCCCACCGCGATTCAAACTTGCAGACTTGCGGGGGCTTTGTCGTCGCCGAAGCGCAATCTCGGCACAGGCGCAAGATCTCTCCCAGCCGCCGGACACGTGGGCTTAGGGTCAGCAGGTGAGGTGAAGGGCGGCCGCGGTTCGGGCCGGGTCGAGCTCGCCGTAGCGCTTTACGGCTTCGCCGGTCGGCATCGCCTCGACCTCGACCCCGCGCCGGCGCAGGGCCTCGATCACCGCGGGGTCGGGCTGCAGCCGTCCGTCGGCGCCGCAGCCCAGAACCAGCCGCTCCGGCAGCTCATCGATCACTTCCTCGAGGTCCTCGATCGCCAGCGAGTGCCCGTCCTTGCGCCACCAGCCGGGCAGCACGCGGTCGGGCATCACGATCAGGTCGCGCCGGTGCTCGGCGCCGTCGACGATGATGCGCCCAAAGCTGTACTGCTCGATCGACGGCATCGCGGTCGATTATCCCCGGCCGGAATTGTCGGTGTCAGGGGCGCGTGACGCTGACCGAGAACGGTCCCGACCCGCCGTGGCGCCGCACCTCGACCCGGATCGAGGTCTGCCCGCAGACGCTCAGGTCGAGCTGCTCGCTGGAGCCGCCGGAGACGGCGCGGTCGATGACGCGACGACGCACCCGCAACCTGTGGTGCTTCCTTCGCAGGTGGCGGGCGATGCGCAGCTTCGGGCCGAGCAGGTAGAGGTCATAGTTGGATCCCTGCGGCCCGTCGAGACGAATCTGTACCTGGCCGTCGAGCGGGGTGGAGAACCGGTGCTGGGCGGGATTGCGGCGCCCCCGCCACAGGCTCCCGTTCCAGGCGACGGTTGTCGGCCCGGCCCAGGGACTCGTGATGTCCGCTCTCAGCTTCGCCATCGAGCTTTGGCTGGGCTCCAGGAGCTGGCTGTAGCCCCAGGGCACCGAAACGCCGGGGAAATTCAGATGCGCGTTTGACTCCGCAAACCCCTCGCCCGGGTTCTCCCAGTAGTGGTACCCCTCGTCGCCGGGGAAAAGCTGGCCCTTGCGCGTCCCCTGGCAGACGTGCTCGTAGGTGGCCCAGCGCTTGGCGCCAGTGTCGAGCGCAGTCCAGGGAGAGTTGAGGCTGTTGTTGGCGATGTGGTGCCCGTATTCGTGCGCGATCGTGTAGTCGCGCGGCACGCCGTATGACGAGCCGTCGTCGCCGGAGACCACCATCTCGCTGATTCCCGGCGCGTAGCAGGCGAGCGCGCCCTGCCCGCAGATGCTCGAGATCTCGTCGGGGCTGGCGACGTAGACCGACAGGGCGTTCATCTCCGGCCCATGAACGAGGCCGCCGAGCACGTTGACGACGCTCTGCATCTGCTCGTCGGTGTAGTAGGTGGAGGAGACCTCGACCTGCTCCCCGCCGAACACCGGAAAGGTCGTCTCGCCCGGGGTCGGGCCGTCGACGCGGCTGAGAACGCGGCGACCCCGGATCACGGTGTCCGGGAAGGGGCCGGCGGGCGCGGGGAGCTCGAGGGTCGATTGCTGGGCCAACGGGGCACGGCTTGCGGCGCCGGCGATCGATGGCGCCATCAGCAGCCCGGCCGCCAGGCAGAGCAGCCCGGCCAGCGCTCCGATCGCAGAGCGTCCGCCAAATACCGTCTTGAGCCGAGTCCGGTCCTCGAGGTCCACCTCGATCGGATCGGTGCCTCGCAGGCACGGTCAGAGCGATCTGGCCGTATGTCTAGTCGAATTAGGTGACGCTGGGCGACGGATTGCAGACTCGCCGTGCTCCGCTAGCTTGAACTCGACTTGGGCTCTCGAACGAGCAAGGGTGAGCTGGCGGTCCGCTGCGTAGCGGTGTCCGCAGCCCTCGCGCTGGTGCTCTCGGGCATCGCGACGCAGGCGACGGCCAGGCACGGTCACCACCGCCCCCTCGTGTTCGTGGATGGCGATTCGCTCGCCGTCGGCACGGAGCCCTACCTGCCCGGCGACCTGCACGGCTTCAACGTCCGCCAGTCGGCCTCGATCTCACGCCACGCCCCCCAGGGGGTCGAGCTATTGCGCCATCGCAGGTTCCCCCGCGTCGTCGTGATGAGTCTCGGTACCAACGACGATCCACATGCGGTCGGCAGTTTCCGATCCGCCGTGCGCTCGACGATCCATCTCGCCGGCCGGGACCGCTGCGTGGTCTGGGCCAACATCGTGCGCCCGCCGGTCGGCGGCGCGAGCTACGCCGGCTACAACCGCGTGCTCGCGCAAGAGAACCGGCGCCACCGCAATATGCGGGTCGTCAAATGGACCAGGATCGTGCGGACCCACTCGCTGCCGCTGTCGGCCGATGGCGTCCACCCCACGGCCGACGGTTACAAGGTGCGGGCGCGAGCGATCGCCCGTGAGGTCAAACGCTGCGCAGAACCGCGAGGGGGAGGCTGACGACCCGCCCGATCGTCTCCGCGATCCGAACGGCAGGGAGCTCGAGCGCCGCGAACAGGAGAGCTGGGTTCGGCAGTCCCAGCCTTCCCCAATCGACCTTCGGCGGCGGCGGGGGCGGTCGCGGATGGAATCGCGGCTCCGCCGCGGTTGCGGCGCCGGCCGGCGCGCCGGCGGCCCCGGACAGGCAGCCGAGGATTCCCTGCGCGATCAATTGCGCCCTGGTCGAGTAGCCGGGCCCCTTCGCGTGCACGCCGTCCGGACCGAGCAGGCCTGGGTTGGCCAGCGCCGCCCCGCGCCAGTCGACCAGCTGCGCCGGCGGCGAGCCGGCGGCGAAGGCGCGTACGGCGCCGTTGAGCCCGTCGATTGACACACCGTTGTAGGGCGGCCGATTCAGGGTCGCCACGACCACGCAGCGATCCCCGGCGATCGAGCGCACCGCCGCAAGGTCGTTGGCCAGCGCCTCGGGCTGGGCGGGGTCGTCGTTGGTGCCGAGGTCGAAGACGACCACCTGGTCGGCGCTCTGCAGCCGCGAGCGCAGGATCGCCACCCCGGTGGAGCTCGGACGGCTGGTTTGTGCGTCGACGGTGAGCGGGATCCCGCCCAGCAGTCCCCGCAAGTAGGGCGAGGTTCCCACCTCGAGGCTGTCGCCGACCACCAACACGCCCCCAGCCGCCGTCGCGGGGGCCGCGTGCGACCCCGAGAAGATCGCCGTGGCGACGATCAATACCGCCAGGTGCCGCATCGGTGGCTGGACCTGTCTCATTTTTGGGACCGGGCGGTACAGAAAAGGCGAAGGAATGGCCAGATGTCTGGCAGGCATCTTCGCGGCTCTGTGCCAGACTCGGACCAGGGGAACTGTGGCGAATCGATGATCTCAGGGACGATCCTCATCGAGGTAGCGCTTGCCACGTCGATTCGTGGCTTCGTCGACCAGTGGTACGCGGTCATAACGATCATTTTCATGGCCGGCTTGCTTGGGATCTTCCTGCTCATCTACAGGGGGACGCTCGGCGCCACCAGGCCCGAGACCGTGAAGGCCAGCCACGCGGCACCGGTGCTCTGGGAGGAGGTCCAGGGCGTCGACGCCGCGAAGGCGGAGCTGGTCGACGTCGCCGAATGGCTGAAGGATCCTGGGCGCTTCGAGGCGCTCGGGGCGAGGGCTCCGCGCGGGGTGCTGCTCTACGGCCCGCCGGGAACGGGCAAGACGATGCTCGCTCGTGCGGTGGCCGCCCAGGCCGGGGTGGACTTCTTCTCGGCCTCCGGCTCGAGCTTCGTGGAGATGTTCGTCGGCCGCGGTGCCGCTCGAATCCGCCGCCTCTTCAAAGAGGCCCGAGGGTCGGGGCGGGCGGTGATCTTCATCGACGAGCTGGATGCGGTCGGCGGCCATCGCGGCTCTGGCGGGGGGGACGGCGGGACCAGCGAACGCGAGCAGGCGCTCAACCAGCTGCTGGTCGAGCTCGACGGCTTCGAGCGGGACCCCGGGACGGTGATCGTGCTCGCGGCCTCCAACAACGTCGAAAAGCTCGATAAGGCCCTGCTGCGGCCGGGACGGTTCGACCGCCAGGTTCTGGTCGCGGCGCCAGACCGCGACGGCCGCGAGGCGATCCTGCGGGCGCACTCTCGCAACAAGCCGCTCGGGTCCGACCTCGACCTCACCGACGTGGCGCGCAAGACGACCGGGATGACCGGCGCACAGCTGGCAAACGCGCTCAACGAAGCGGCGATCATCGCCGGCCGCTTCGGGCGCGACGCGATCGCGCGCGATGACCTCGACGAAGCGCTGCTGCGGCAGTCGGTGGGATCGCAGCAGGCGCGCCGGCTGACCGACAAGGAGCGCCGCATCGTCGCCTACCACGAGGCTGGCCACGCGCTCTGCCGGCGCCTGGTCGGTCTCGACCCACCGGAGATCATGAGCATCGTGCCGCGCGGTCCGGCGCTCGGCTTCGTCGCCAGCGCGCCCAGCGAGGACCGCTACCTGAACTCCCGCAAGCAGCTCCTGTCGGAGGTGGTCACGGCCCTGGGCGGGCGGGCGGCCGAGGAGGAGGTCTTCGGCGAGGCCTATTCGGGCGCCGCCGACGATCTCGCCCGTGTGCACAAGATCTGCGTGCAGATGGTGACCGAGTTCGGGATGACGGTGGCGACCGAGCCGCTGGAGGGAACGCCGCTGGCGCTGCCGACCGGCGACTACGCGCTCTCCGACGCGACCCGGCGCGACGTCGACCTCAACGCGCAGGCGCTCGCCGAGATGGCCTTCAGCCGCGCCCGCCAGCTGCTGGCGCTGAACCGTGACTGCCTTGTCCACCTGGCGACCAACGCGCTCGAACGGGAAACCCTGACCCGCGAGGACCTCGACGACATCTTCGACGCACACGAGCTGAGCACCGCCCTTCTCCCCCAGGAGGCCGGATTCATCGAGTTCGGTGGGGAGGCGGAGATGCCGGCGCCCCACCTCTCCTCGGAGCCGACCGAGCCCGAGGACCCCAAGAACACGCAGTAGGGCCGCGAGCCAAAGAGAAGCGTGGACGCTGCCGGTGTTGGTGCAAGGTCGGGCCCGGTGGATAATGCCGCGACCGGGAAGACCTTCCCTGGGTACGCCCGGTTCGCAGAGGAGGATCTACGGTCTGACGGCCTACGGGAGAGCTCGACTGACGCGCCTGCGCACGCAGAAGCCCCGCTATTGGGTAGATGCCTGGCCAGGAAAGTTCGCTTCAGGCGCTGCTGCCCTCAGGATCGGGCCTGGGCACGACGATGAGATTCTGATGGACGGCCACGAATGCAACCGGGCGCGGCCAGCGATCGCGAAGCCCGCCTGAGGTAGAGCGTTGTCGCGCTGGGCAATCGCCAACCCACGTCGCGCCCTCTCCGTATGGGGCGCGGTCGCCGGCATCCTCGCCCTCATCGGCATGGGCGTCGGCAATCGGCTGCACCGAACCAACATCCTGATCCCGGACACGAAGGCGGGCAAGGCCGAGAGCCTCGCGAGCGCCCGCTTCGGCGACAGCTGGGGGGCGCTGATCCTGCTCAAGGGGCCGGACTCGGCGCTGCAGCGCCAGGGCCCGCGTCTCGCCCGTACGCTCGAGCGCCAGCCCCACATCTCCGTGACCAGCGCATGGACCCCCGGCCTGCACCGCGCCCTGCACCCGCATCCCGATCAGGCCCTGCTGCTGGTTCGCATGCAGGAGCCGTTCGAGCAGAGCAGCGGCAAGGCCGTCCCCCACATTCGCGACATGCTCGATCGCCAGATCAGGGCCCCCTTGGTCGCCCACATGACCGGCTTTCCCGACATCGCGAACGCGATCCACAGCGGCACCGTCAAGGCGATCGAAAAAGCCGAGCTGATCGCCGCCCCGTTGCTGATCATCATCCTGCTGCTCGTATTCCGCAGCCCGGTCGCCGCGGGGGTTCCCCTGGCGCTCGGGCTGACCACGGTCGGGGCGGCGGGGGGCGTGCTCGACCTGATCAACCGAGTCGAGGTCCTCGACGTCGTCTCATTCAATCTCTCCTCGATGATGGGGCTGGCGCTCGGGGTGGATTACTCGTTACTGCTCGTGTCTCGATTCCGCGAGGAGCTGGCAACCGGCCAGGAAGTCCGGTTCGCGGCCCAGACCGCCGCCAACACGGCCGGGCGCACGGTCCGCTTCGCCGGCCTCGCGCTCGGCGTCGCGATGCTGGCCGCACTGCTGGTCTCCCCGGGGACGATCATGCTCTCGAGCGCGGTGGGAGTCCTGGTCGCCGCCATCCTCAGTGTGATCACCGCGAACACGGCGTTGCCCGCCACCCTGATGCTTCTGGGCGAGAAGGTCAACGCCTACCGCTTCGGTCGCGGCTCCGGCGAAAGCTCCGGGCTCGCCGGCGCCGCGCTGACTGCGCTTCGCCGGCCCGCATTGGCGGCAGGCCTCGTCCTGATCCTCGTGATCGCGCTCGCCGCGCCGGCGTTGGCAATCGAGACCGGCCCGCCCGATCCCCGAATCCTGCCCGACAGCTCGCGCGAGAAGCAGGACTTCGACGCGATCAAGCAGACGCTCGGCGACGGTTGGGGGGCCCCGTATGAGATCACCGTCGCCACCAACCACGGTGCGGTTACGAGCCCCACACGCCTGAGGCAGATTCAGCAGTTTCAGGATCAGCTCGCCCGCAACAAGCGGGTGCTGGCGGTCTTCGGCCCGGGAACGATCGCCAAGCAGACCGCGCCGCTACAGCAGGCGTCGGGCGAGCTCGCCAAGGGCCGCAAGCAGCTTGCCCACAGCCAGAAGGCGCTGGGCCGGTTGAACAGGGGTCTGAGTCGGGCGGCGACCGGCACCGTTCAGCTTCGCGCCGGCCTCGCAACCGCGAGCGCGGGGGCGAACAAGCTCGCCTCAGGCGGGGACAGCGCCCAGCAGGGGGCGCTGCAGCTGCAGGCGGGCTTGGCGGCTTCCCAGCAGGGCGCGTCGCTTCTGGAGGCGGGCCTCAGCCGCAGCTCCCCCGGCCTCGCGAAGCTGGCACGGGGCGCCGACCGAGCCCGGGCCGGGGCCGGGAGCCTGCAGTCCGGGATCCGGCGGATGCGGCGCGGAGCCGTGAACGGGCTGCCGAAGGTGAAGGAGCTGCGCAAGGAGCTGCAGGACGCCCAGAAGGGCCTCAACGACCTGCGCCAGCCGGTCGGGGTTGCGAACGACAACCTCAACAAGGCCCTGGCCGCGCTCGACGCGATGGGCCCGGTGGCCAAGACCGACCCCAAGTACTTCCCGGCCCTACAGGCGGTCGAGGCCGCGACGGGGGCGGTCTCCGGCACCGACCCGCTCACCGGCCAGAAGGTCTCCCCCGGCTACGACGGCCTCGACGCCGCACTCGCCTCGGCCAGCGACGGCGCCGGGCAGGCGGTCGCGGCCGTGTCCAAGATTCAAACCCGAACCGAGAAGCTGATCAAGGGGACGAAGAAGCTGACCAACGGGGCCCAGAATCTGCACGGCGCATTGACGCGGATAAGCGCCGGCGCATCGCGCCTCAGCCAGGGCGGCAACAAGGCGATCGCGGGTGCTGGAAAGCTGAGCTCGGGTCTTGCTGGCCTCAACGCCGGAGCGGGCAGCCTCGCCCAGGGGGTCGACAGCCTGCAGAGCGGCGCCCAAGACCTGGCCGGTGGATTGAGCAGCGGGAACTCGAAGACGGCGCAGCTCGTCTCCGGCCTGCATCGTCTGAAGCGAGGCGTGGTCACCTTCCAGGCCCGCACCGCGCAATCCAGCAAGCAGCTTCAGCAGACCGGGCAGCTGAGCAAGGTGCTGGGCTCGGGCTACGCGACCCTCGCCGCGATCGACAGCGCCGGCACCACGAGCCGCTCATCCGCGGAGCAGGCCGTCAACCTCGATCAGGGCGGCACGGCGGCCCGCATACTCGTCGTCGAGCACGGCAACTCCGACAGGGCGGGCGACCCGCTGCGAAAGCAGCTGGAGACCGATTCCGCGGCACTCGCCCGCAAGACCGGAACGGAAGTGCGCGTCGGCGGCCCCGCAGCGGACCTACAGGACTTCGACACCGCGATCGCCAGCCGCTTCCCGTTGATGGTCCTGCTGCTGTGCGTCGTGACCTACCTGGTCCTGGTTCCGCTGCTGCGCTCGGTGCTGCTGCCACTGATAGCAGTAGCCCTCAACGCCCTCACGGTGGCCGCGGCGCTTGGGGTGCTCACGCTCTGCTTCACCGGAAGCGCGCCGCTCGGTGGCCCTGGCTTCATCGACGACATCATGCGAACGGCGATCTTCAGCCTCGTCTTCGCTCTCTCGATCGACTATGAGGTCTTCCTGCTCAGCCGTATCCGCGAGGGCTACCTGCATACCGGCGACTCCAACGCGGCGATCGAATATGGCCTCCGTCACACCGCTGGGGTGATCACCGGTGCCGCCCTGATCATGACCGGCGTCTTCGTCGCCTTCGCCCTGGCGCCGATCATCAGCATGCGCGAGCTCGGTGTCGGCCTCAGCGTCGCCGTACTTTTGGACGCGACGGTGATTCGCCTCATCCTGCTCCCCGCCGCGATGCGGCTGGCCGGCGACTGGATCTGGTGGATGCCCGGCTGGCTCGAGCGGATGTTCGGCCCGCAGCGCCGGATGCCGACCGGCGAGCCCGAGCTGGCGCGCGTCCGCCGGCTCGCCGGGTGACGTCCAGGCCGGGGCAGGCCGCCGGCCCGCGGCTGAGAGAGGTTTGCCGCGGACCGGCTTGGCACATGACCTAGCTCAAGATCTCTTGCGGCGCCCGTCGCTCAAGGGCAGGGTGGCCCACTGGAACTCCTCGTTGCTGAGCGGAGCCCAGAAGTCAGTAACCAGCTGACTTTCGGTCAGCAGGTCCATGTGTGAAGAGACCGTCGATCGCAACCTCCTCGCCGAAAGCGACGAGCTGGATCCGGAACGTCACGCAGATCGCCGTCCATGGGCGGTGCCGGGCTCGAACCAGCGACCTCCTGCTTGTAAGGCAGGCGCTCTCCCAACTGAGCTAACCGCCCCGATCTTATCGCCAAAGCGACCGCTTCCAGCTGTCCGCCGATCGCAATACGATCACGAACGTATGTTCGGATCATCTATCAGTCTCCCGAGGATGCCTGCGCCATGAGTCAGACCCGAACAGGCGGCAACGCCACGTGGGCTGAGATGAAGCGGGAAGAGCGTCGCGAATATCAGCGGCAGGGGAGAGTGTGCGCTCAGCAAGGCAACCCGCTGCACGAGGCAGGCTGCATGCTGTATTGGGCGGAGGGAACGAAAGACCGCAATGTCCTCAAGCTCGTCAACTCGGACGTGAACCTGGTTCGGTTCTTTCACCGGTTCCTGGTCACGTATTTCGCCCTGCAGCCAACGGATTTTGCAATCAGTCTTCACGTCTATACGGGAAACGGCTACTCCATTGGCGACATCGAGCGTTATTGGCTTGATGCTCTCGACCTGCCGCGTTCGTGCCTTCGAAAGCACTCTGTGAACGTTCGACCGATCTCAAGCCAAGGCTCAAAGGAGAACAAGCTTCCTTTCGGCGTGTGCACCCTGCGGGTTCTCCGAAGCACACCGATCGTCCAACATATCTACGGGGCAATTCAGGAGTACGGAAGGTTCGACGAGTCCTGCTGGCTGGACTAGGGAGGGCGAGGCAGGCGCTCTCCCAACTGAGCTAACCGCCCGATATAGAGTCGAGTGTAAGGGCGACCTGGAGCTGTCTTGGCTCCGATCGTCTCCCGCTGACAAGGGGAGAGGTCCATTGAGCGGCGACACCAGCTTCGTCGAGGGTTTCAAAGGGAAGCGGCGACCCGGCCCCAGCCTGCAGATCTGGAGCGGGGACGGGTTCGAGGATTACACGCCGGACGAGTGGCGCGCCGCCGCCGATCGGGCCGGGGCTGCGTTGCGAGGGCACGGAGTCGTGCCGGGCGAGCCGGTCGGTTGCCTGCTGACCAACATATTTCCGGTCTGTGCCGGCGCGATCGGCGTCTGGCTCGCCGGCGGTGCGGTGGTCTCGCTTCCGACGCCCGCGCGCGGAATGGCGATCGAGGTCTACCTCGCCCAGCTGCAAGACATCTGCGATGCGATGGATCTGCGGCTGCTGCTGGCCGAGGAGACATACGCAGGGCTGCTGCGCGAGCGCGGCCCAGAGAACGTCGACGTCGCTTCCTTCGAATCCCTGGACGCCGCCGGACCGGCGCCGGACGAGCCTCCGGGACCCAACGACCTGGCGTTCGTCCAGTACTCGTCGGGCAGCACCAGCCATCCGCGCGGATGCATGCTTACGGCGGGTGCGATTTCGGCCCAGCTCGACATGCTCGCGGAGGCGATCGACCTCGATCCCGAACGCGACTGGGGCGTGACCTGGCTCCCCCTCTCCCACGACATGGGCTTCTTCGGGACGATCATGCTCGACTACGCCAAGGGCCTCGGCGGCAGAGTCGGAGCACCGGAGCGCTTCCTGCGTGCGCCGCGTACCTGGTTCGAGGACTGCGCGGATACCCAGGCAACGATGACAGTGGCGCCCAATTTCGCCCTCGAGCTCGCCGCTCGAGCCGCGACTGTGAGAGCGCCGGACCGGTTCCCGATGCGCAACTGCATTCTCGGCGGAGAGCGAATCGAGACCTCGACGCTCGAGAAGGCGCTCGAGGCGCTCGGCCCGAGCGGCCTGGACGCCTCATCTCTTGCGCCGGCCTACGGGCTTGCGGAGGCGGTGCTGGCGGTGACGCTGACACCGGCGGGGAAAGAGCCCCGGCTGCTGAGCCTCGACGCCGTTGCCCTCGCCGAGGGACGTGTGGACCCGGTCGATGACCCCGGAGGGTCGGCGACGACGCAGACCTTCGTTTCCTGCGGGCCCCCGCTGTCCGGTGTCGAGCTGCGGACCGACGGCGAGGGCCAGCAGGGCGAGATCCTGATCAGCACTCCGAGCCTCGCCAGCGGCTACGCAGGCGACCCGCAGACCACTGCCGAGCACTTCGTCGACGGCGAGCTGCACACACGGGACCTCGGCTTCATCCACGACGGCGAGCTCTACGTGCAGGGAAGGCTCGACGACATCCTGATCGTGGGCGGTCGCAACATCTCCGCCCTCGACGTAGAGGCCCGGGTAGCGGGGACGGCTCCGGTTCGACCCGGTTGCGCGGCGCTGGTCGAGGTCCCCCGCGACGGCAAGCTGGAGTTGGTGGTTCTCGCCGAGGCAAAGGACGACGCGCCCGAGCCGGAGCGGACCGCGGCGGCGATTCGCGACGCCGCGATGTCGACGGCGGGGGTGCGGGTGGACGAGTGCGTGATCTTGCCGAAGGGCACACTGCCGAAGACGCCGAGCGGCAAGATCCAGCGCTATCGCTGCCGCGACCTGTTCGCGTCGGACAGCCTTCCCGCCGAGGCCCAGACGGGCCTCTGAGGCTCGCGGCTAGCGACCGCCCGAATCCGGGGTCGGCCCGCCGATTCGTATGCCCTGATCCACGATCTCGTCGATCCGCGCCAGGTCGGAGTCGCTGAGCTCGATGTCGGCCGCCTCGACGCTCTCGGCGATGTGATCGGCGTTGCGGGTGCCGACGATCGCTACGTGCACGGCCGGGTTGGCGAGCACCCAGGCAAGCGCCAGCTGGCTGACCCCATGGCCGCTCTCGTGCGCCAGCTCGTCAAGCCGCCGCACGGCGTCGACGTTTCGCTTCAGGTTCTCGCCCTGGAAGAGATCGCTCTCGCCGCGCCAGTCGTCCTTGGGGAAAGTGGTGTCCTCGTCGATCGCGCCGCTCAGCAGCCCATGGGCGAGCGGCCCATAGACGAGCACGCCGACGTCGTGCTCGCGGCAGTAGGGCAGTACTTCGTCCTCGATCTCGCGGCGGAACAGGTGATAGGGCGGCTGCAGGGTCTCGACCGGACGCGTGCGGGCGAACTCCGCCATCTGGGCCGCGTCGAAGTTCGAGACCCCGATATGGCGGATCTTCCCCTCGTCGACGAGCTCCTGAAGTGCGCCGGCGCTCTCCGCAAACGGAGTGTCGGGGTCGGGCCAGTGGACCTGGTAGATGTCGATGTGCTCGACGCCCAGCTCCCGGAGGCTTTGATCGACCCCCTCTCGCAGCCACTGCGGGCTCGAGTCGCGGTGCAGCTGATCGCCGTCCATTCGCAGCCCGCCCTTGGTCGCGATCACCAACTCGTCGCGATTCGAGCGCAGCTCTTCGGCGAGCGCCCGGCCGAGCAGCCGCTCCGACGCGCCCCAGCCGTAGCCCTGGGCGGTGTCGAAGAAGTCGATCCCGAGCTCACGGGCGCGGCGGATCGCGGCGATTGCCTGCTCCTCCTCAAAGCTGCCCCAGTCGCTGCCCAGCTGCCAGGTGCCGAAGCAGATGCGCGAGACATCGAGCCCGGTCATCCCCAACGTCGTCCTGCGGCCGCTCATCGCTCTCCACGTTACCGCTGCCTGGGCCCTCGATACATGCGGAGAGGAGACAATGAATACATGGACCGTTCCGTCTTGTGGCGTGCCGCCGCGCTCCAGGTGGCGACTGTCGCCGTGCTCTCGGTGGCGCTGGCGGTCGCCCTGCCGCACAGCTTCTTCGACCACTGGGGCTGGGCCGTCGGCCCGGTGGCCTGGATCGCCTGCGCGGCGCTCACCGCGCGGCTGCTCACCCTGCCCGAGGGGCGCGCCATGCTCGGTGCCGCGGGCGCCGGCATCGTCAGCGTGCCGGCCGTGCTGCTCGGCGTGCACTGGCTCGGCGTCGCGATCGCGGTCGGTTTGTTCGCCGCATGGTGCGCGCGCCTGTCGAGTCGGACTAGGGTCCCCGCATGGATCTCGGAATGAAGGGCCGTACAGCCCTGGTCTTGGGAGCGAGCCGGGGGATCGGCCGCGGAATCGCGGCCGCACTCGCTCGTGAGGGAGCCCGGGTCGCGATCGCCAGCCGCACGCCCGAGGACCTGGTCAAGGCAGCGGCCGAGATCGACGGCGACGTGACGCCGTTTGGAGCCGAAACCGGCAACATCGAGCACCTCGCCGGTGTCCCGATCGAGGTGGAGAAGCAGCTGGGGCCGATCGACATCCTGGTCACCAACACCGGAGGCCCGCCGCCCGGGGGAGCGCTGGAAAACGACCTCGACGAATGGCAGGCCGCCTACACGTCGCTCGTGCTGGCGCCCCGCGTCCTGATCAAGGCGGTCGTGCCAACGATGCGCGATCGCGGCTGGGGCCGGATCGTCAACGTCGGGTCCAGCTCGACCCGTCAGCCGATACCGGAGCTCAACCTCTCCAACGTCCACCGGGCGGCCGCGGTCGCCTTCTTCAAGACCCTCTCCAACGAGCTGGCGCCGCACGGCATCACGGTGAACACGGTTGCGACCGGCATGTTCGCGACCGCGCGCCTCGCCGACGTGCGCGGCTCGCTGGACGCCGCCAATGAGGTTGCGCGCCAGAGCGTCCCCACGAGACGCCTCGGGGAGCCGGCCGAGTTCGGCGACCTCGTCGCCTTTTTATGCTCGGACCGCGCCGCCTATCTCACGGGTGCCGTGATCCCACTCGACGGCGGCATGGTGCGCGCGCTCTGAGGTTGCTGCGAACCGTCGCCTGGCTGTCCTCAGTCGGCCGGCTCGGTCATGCACGGTCTCAGTGCACTCCCGTCGCCGGCCTCCGAGCGCCGAAGGCGCGGTGCGAGCGCGAAGCGCGAGATCCTTGCCAAACTCGGTTCTCGCACCCTCAGTAGCACCCAAGCCAATCAGGCCGGGGCGGGGACCGGCCGCAAGCCACCGCGCCTGGCGGCGACCACGAGCCAGATAGTTCCGGCGGCCATCATCCCGATGCTTTCGAGCTGCGCCGCGGTGAGGCCGGCAAAGACGTGGTGGTTGCGACGGATGAACTCGACCAGGAAGCGCTCGGTTCCGGCGTAGACGAGGTAGATCGCGAACAGCACCCCGGCCCGAAAGCGGTCGCGAAGGTTCCATAGGATCAGCGCCCCGATCCCCATCGCCAGGGTCTCGTAGACCGGCGTCGGATGGACCTTGTGATGGGTCGGCAGCGTCCCGTCCGGGTAGGCCATCGCCCATGGCCCGTCCCATCGCTTTCCGTAATCGCCGTCGCCTGAGAGCTGGCATCCGATGCGGCCGATCGCGTAGCCCAGCGCGAGTGCCGGAGCACAGAGGTCGAGCAGCGTCAAACCGAAAAGGCCGCGGTACCAGGCCCACCCGAGAACGGCGAGGGTGCCGCCGATCGCGCCGCCGTACCAGACCAGCCCGGAGCCGGAGAGCAGCTGGTTCGATTGGTAGGCGCTGTTCTGGAGGATGTAGTAGAGCCGTGAGCCGACCACCCCGCCGACCATGGCGGCGAAGATGATCTCGTAGGCCCAGTCGACCGGCTTGCCCAGCTCCTTCAACCGCCGCCCAACCAGCGCCCCCGCTGAGAGGAAGGCGAGCGCGAACATCAGCCCGAAGGTGTGGAGGGTGACGGGGCCTAGGTTGAGATCGGGATACATGAGTTAGCAGCCCCGGGGAGAATTGAACTCCCATTCCCAGGTTGAAAACCTGATGTCCTGACCATTGGACGACGGGGCCGGGGCACCAGAGTCTAGGCAGCCGCCCTGGCGCTCAGTCCAGCAGCCTCTCCAGCAGCGCCTTCTGCGCGTGAAGGCGGTTCTCGGCCTGGTCCCAGACGGCGGAGCGCTCGCCGTAGAGCATCTCCTCGCTGATCTCCTGGCCCGGGTGGGCGGGCAGGCAGTGCAGGACGATCGCCCGTTCCGCCGCTCCCGCCAGCAACTCGGCGTCTACGCGATAGGGAGAGAGCGCCGCCACCCGCCGGTCGGCCTCCTCCTCGTCGCCCATGCTCACCCAAACGTCGGTGTAGACGGCGTCGGCGCCCTCGACGGCGGCCTGCGGGTCGTCAGTCAGCGTCGCGCCGTGATCGTCCTCGAGGCTGTAATCCGCCGGCGACGCGATTCGCACTTCGACGCCGGCGAGGGCGCCGAGGATGGCCAGCGACCGCGCCATGTTGTTCCCGTCTCCCACGTATGCGAGCCGCAACCCGTCCAGCTCTCCGAAGCGCTCCTTCAGGGTCAGCAGGTCGGCCAGCGCCTGGCACGGATGGTGCGCGGGGGTGAGCCCGTTGACGACCGGCACAGAAGCGGACTCCGCGAGCTCGGAGACGATCGTGTGCGAGCCGGAACGAATCACGATCGCGTGCACGTACAGCGACAGGATCCGCGCCGTGTCCCCGACCGACTCCCCTCGCGCCAGCTGTAGCTCGTCGCCGCGCAGCACCACCGGGGTGCCGCCCAGCTCCGCGACCCCGACCTCGAACGAGATCCTGGTCCGGGTCGAGGGCTTCTCGAAGACCAGCGCCACGCTGCGCCCGGCCAGCGCTTCGCCACCCTCGCCCTTCTCGCGTCCCCGCTTCAGCTCGGCCGCGCGAGCGAGCAGCTCCGCGAGATCCTCGCGGCTCAGCTCCTCACCGGTCAGAAAATGCCCCTTCAAGCGGCGGATACTACGCGGGTGCAAATCCGCGCCATCAGCTGGAATCTCTTCCACGGGCGCGACGCGCCACCCGATCGGTCGCTTTTCACCTGGCGCTCGCGGCTGCTGAAGATCACCGAACGCGGCCCTCAGTACGTGCAGGTCAATCGCAGTCTCTTCCCCGAGTTCGCGACCGCGCTGAGCGGGATGCGCTGGGACGTCGCCCTGCTCCAGGAGTCGCCGCCGCGCTGGGCGCCGCGGCTCGCCGAGGCGCTGGGGGTCGAGACCCACCTCACCCTCACCTCACGGAACAGCCTGGCGCCGCTCAGCGGTTGGCTCGCCGACCTAAACCCAGACCTGATCGCCTCCAGCGAAGGCGGCTCCAACCTGACCCTGCTGCGGGGTGCGCTGCTCGGGGACGATCCCGCGATCGCCGAACGGCGGGAGTTAGTGATCCACGAAGGGCCGCCGGAGCGGCGGACGATGGCCTTCACCCGCACCTCGTCGGGGCTCTGCATAGCCAACCTGCACGCGACCAACGACCGCCCCGAGCTTGCCGGGCCCGAAGTGCTGCGAGCCGCCGAGACCGCGGTCGGCTGGGCGGGTGGCTCCCCGCTGCTGTTCGGCGGTGACCTCAACGTCCGCCCGGCCGAGCAGCCGCAGGTGTTCGAGCAGCTGCGCGATCGCCACGGGCTCGCCCCGCCGACCGCCCCCCACTCGATCGACCACCTGCTGGCACGCGGTCTGGAGCTGGTCGAGCCGCCCTCCCCGCTGCCCCACCCGGAGGTCGTCCGCGACCCGAGCTTCCACGGGCCGCTCGGCCTCTGGAGGCGCGAGGCGGGACGGCGGCTACGCCTCTCCGACCACGAGCCGATCGGCGCCAGGTACGAGCTCGACGCCGCCTAGCTCTTCTTCAGCTTGATCGTCTTGGCGTCGTGAACCGCATCGCCGCTGGTCGGCTTGAAGGTGACCACGGCCTTGACCTTGACCTTGCCGGTGTCGAAGAGCTTGTGCTTCCTCTTGCCCTTCGCCTTGACGGTGAGCTTGTAGGTGCCGGCCTGGGTGACAGCCTTGTCGAGGCGGGAGAACCCGGATAGGCCGGGGCGCTTGTGGACCACGCCCTTGCCGCCGATCGAGAGGTTGCCCGAGCCCGGGACGGTGACCGGCAGGATCGCGGTGCCCTTCTTCCTATTCAGCTTCACCTTGCCGTACTTGAGGCCGCTCTTGTTGCCGCTGCCACCGAGCTTGTACGTGATCCGCACAAGCGGCACCCCGGTGGTGTCGGATTGAACCGACGTTTCGGTCACGGTTGACGCGAAATGCGAGGAACCGCCTCCGCCGCCCCCGCCCCCGCCTCCTCCGGGCGGGTAGGTTCCCGGTCCCGAGCCGTTCTCGCCGGCGTCGCCGCCGATGAATCCTCCCCCGCCCCCGCCCGCAGCACCGCTGTAAGTCCTGGGGGCGAGGTAACCGGAGCCGCCGAGGCCACGGTGGCCAATGGCGGGGTTGTAGCTCAAAGACTCGACTTGCGTCCCGCCACTGCCACCACTACCGCCGGACGTACCGGCACCACCCGAGGAGGGAGTGCCATCGCTTCCGGCACTTCCGTTCAGGCCCGCCTGCCCTCCGGAGCCCCCAACGGCGAACACGCCGTCACCACCGCCACCGCCGCCCCCGCCGGCGATCAGCAGACGCGAAGTAAGGCTGTTGCCGACCCCCGCGGTTGAGATTGTGCGGAGGTCGGTCCCTCCGCCGCCGCCGCCGCCCGCGATTCCACGGTTCTCACCGGTACCGCCCCCGTTGAAGCCTCCGACGGATGCCCCCAGACTGCCGCCGTTTCCGCCAACCTCGACGAAGAGGATCTGACCCGGGGTCACCGCCAACGTGCCGGTCGCGACGGCGCCGAAGCCGCCAGGAGGATTGGAGCTGCCTGGAGTAGCGCCGACTCCGCCCTTGCCTCCGATTGCCACCACGTCGAGGCTGGTGACGCCGTCGGGCACCGAGAACGCCTGCTCGCCGCCGGTGAAGGTGAAGGTCTTGGTCGTAGTGGCGCTCGAGGTCGCGCCGCCGGCTGAGGGCAGGCCGACTCCGGCGGCCAGCACGAGGGCAAGCGTCGCCGAGGCGAGGACGAGCGAGATTCGCCGAGACACGGACGCGCGATCCTATGACGAATCCCCAGCCTGCACAATTCCGAAAATTGGGCATCTGCAGCGCGGGAATGAAATAGTGGGGCAGTCCGGCAGCGAATAGAAGGAGTTCGAGATGGCGGCCAAGGGCGATAGCAGCAGGAAGGGCTCTTCGAGCAAGAGCGGCGCCAGTCGCAGCGCGTCCTCTCGATCGGGGCGCTCCTCGCGTAGCGCCGCGACCACCGGCCTCGACAAGAGCATCGAAAGCTTTCGCGACAGCCTCGAGCGAAGCCTGACCCTGAGTCGCGATCGTCTCCAGGAGGTCGTCGACGACGCGGTGCGACGCGGCCGCATGCAGCAGCGAGACGCCAACAAGCTCGTCTCCGACCTGGTCAGCCGCAGCCGCAGCCAGACCACCTCGCTGCTTGCGGAGCTGGAGCGAATGGCCGAGCAGGCGCGCAGGGAGCTGCGCGGCCGCACCTCGCCGGCCCGGCGTCAGGCGACCGAGGCGGCGCGGCGCGCCGGCCGTGTGGCCCGTGACGCCGCCGACCGCCCGCTCGCCGAGGCGGATCGCCTGCGGCGGCGCAGCGGCCTACCGAGCCGCTTCCCGATCACCGCCTACAACCAGCTCACCGCGGCGCAGGTGAAGTCGCGCCTCGCCGACCTCACCCCCGCCGAGCTGCGCAAGGTCCGCGAGTACGAGACGCGCAACCGGAATCGCAAGGGCGTGATCAACGCGGTGGACAAGAGACTCAAGTGAACTCGGCGGCGAGGTCGGCGAGGTCCAGCCGCTCGCCGAGTGTCTCGGCGACCAACTCGTCGGCGCGCAGGCGCTGACCGCGCCGCCACAGATCGACGAGCCACTCGCCGGCGTCCGGCTCGGCGAACCAGGCCACCCCAAAGCGCTCGCGCAGCGCCGCCCGCCATCTCGCCTCCAACACCCAGGCCCGCAGGTAGCAGGCGACGTAGAAGCCCCCGTCGACGTCGTCGAGCCAGGTCGTCGACGGCCACTCGATCCGGGTCGCCCCGCCCACCAACTCCGCATAGCGTTCCGGCATCGCGCCGAGGTCGACGGCGGGGCCGTGGAGCTCCAGCTCGTAGGCGATCTTGGCGGCGTAGCGGCGCAGGAAGATCAGCTTCACGGCGCGCACGTGGGCGGCAACCCGGTCACCGTCCGGCGAGCCGAGGACGCCGGTCAACCAACCCGGTTGCTCGATCACGTGCTCGAGCAGGAAGGCATATGACTCGGTCACCGAGTTGTCGCCGAGGTAGCGGAACTCGGCGGGCAGCGTGGCGTCGACGTTCGCGTAGTGCTCGGCATGCCCGCCCTCGTGAAAGAGCGCCGCGTAGTCCTCGCGCCCTCCGACCCGCGACACGACGAGGTACACCTCCTGCGGCACCCGGACCGGCGCGCAGTATGCGCGCGGCGTCTTCGTCGGTCGCTCCTCGGCGTCGAGGACGACGTTGGCCTGGGCGTCCAGGTCGAGTCCGATGCCGGCCATAGTGCGCGCGAACGAGTCGATCAGCTGGGCGGGCGGGAACTCGGCGTCGAGGTCGGGGGCGCGAAAGAAACGCGCCAGGTCCGAACGGCGAATCGCGGCGAGCGGCATGCCCAGCACCCGCTCCAGCTCCGGGTCCATGATCGACTCGTAGACCGAATCGGTTGCCTCGAGGAAGCGACGCGCCTGGGCGGCCAGGGCCTCGAGGTCGATTCCGCTCAACTCCGCACAGGCCTCGGCGTAGCTGCCCCAGCCGAGCTCGACGATCAGCGAATGCGTGCGCTCGAGCACCGCCCTGTGCAGCGGGTTGAGGTGCTCGTCGAGCAGCTCCAGCCGCGCGGCCTCCAGCGCCGCCCGGCGCTGTGGGTCGGGCTCGTTTGCCTGCTCGGCCGGCGCCCGGCGGTACGGGATCCGCTTGCCGTCGAGCTCCAGCTCCAGCTCGGTCTCGAGGCGTGCGACCTCGGCTTCCTCGGCCGCACAGGCGAGCCCAAGGAAGCCGCCCACCGCCAGCTCGAGCAGCAGCGCCGCACGGCGCGCGGTCTCGGGCTCGTCCTCGGCGGCGATTGCGCGCAGCGCCTCGATCGCCTCGCGCCCGAACAGCTGCCGATGGCGGTCGTAGATCTCCTCGACCCGATATTCCGCCTGCTGGCCAGAGAAGTGCAGGTGGTACTCGCGGTCGAGCTCGGTGACGAACCGCTCGGCCCGCTGCGAATAGGTCTCCAGCTCAAAGCCCATGCGCTGCAACGATAGGAGGATGAGCAATCCAATCGCGACCGGCCGGGTGACCTCGCGCGGCGAGATCCTCGATCTCGAAATCGAATCGCTCGCATACGGCGGCCGCGGCGTTGCCCGAGACAACGGCTTCGTCGTCTTCGTCGCCGGGGGCCTTCCAGGCGACCAGGTGCGCGCCGAGGTGACGAAGGCAAAGCGTCAGTTCGCGGAAGCTCAAACGGTCGAGCTGCTGCGGCCCAGCCCGGATCGCGTCCCCGATCGCTGCCAGCACGCGGGAGAGCCCTGCCCCGGAGCGCCGTGGCAGGGCCTCGACTATGAACGGCAACTGGACGCCAAGCGCGAGCAGGTCGACGACTCCCTGCGCCGCATCGGCGACCTGGACGGCTACGAGCTGGAACCGATCGAGCCAGCGGTCGAGCAGTGGCGCTACCGCAACAAGCTCGAGTACACCTTCGGCGTCCAGGACGGCGAGCTGGAGCTGGGGTTCCATGCTCGCGGCCGCTGGGACCGCATCGTCGGCGTCGAGGACTGCCAGCTGGCCAGCGAACCCGGCAATGCGGCCCGCAACCGGGTTCGCGACTGGGCGCGGGCGGCGGGGCTCGACGCCTACGACCGCCGCTCCCGGGAGGGCCTGCTGCGAAACCTCGTCGTCCGCGAGGGGCGTCGCACCGGCGAGCTTCAGACCCGCCTGGTCACCTCAGCCGCGCAGATCCCCCGACCACCGGTCGACCTTCACACCGTGATCGAGGGGCCCTCGGGCGGAACCGACGGGCCCACGGGCGCGCTCGGCAAAGAGCGCTTCCGCGAGGAGCTGTCGGGGCTGCGCCTTGAGATCTCGCACTCGGCCTTCTTTCAGACCAACACCGAGATGGCGGAGCGCCTCTACGGCGCCGCGTGCGACTACGCCGGGCTGGAGGGCACCGAACGGGTCTTCGACCTCTACTGCGGGATCGGCACGCTCGGCCTGGTGATGGCACGCGAGGCCGGCGAGGTCTGGGGCCTTGAGATCGCCGCCGAGGCGATCGCCGACGCGGAGCGCAACGCGGCCCAGAACGGAATCGAGAACGCCCACTTCGTGGCCGCGAACGCCCGCACCGGGATCCGCCCGCTGCTCGAACAGGCCGGCCGGCCCGACGTCGTGGTCATCGATCCGCCCCGCGCGGGGCTCTCGCAGAAGATCGTTCGGCGGGTGATCGAGTGCGAAGCGCCGCGCATCGTCTACGTCTCCTGCAACCCGACGACGCTTGCTCCAAACGCCGCCCAGCTTGCGGGCGCCGGCTATAGGCTGCGCCGCGTGAAGCCGGTGGACATGTTCCCCCAGACACCGCACATCGAGTGCGTGGCGCTGCTGGAGAGAGACTGACCTGCCGCCGGAAGGACTGGCTGTGAGCCGCGGCTTCGGCGTTGCCGCCGGCCTCGACCCCGCCGTCGCGGGCCCCCTGGCCGAGCGCTGCGCCGAGCTCGGCTACGCCTCGATGTGGTCCAACGATCATCCCGGGGCGAACGGGCTCGAGACCCTCGCCGTCTTCGCCGAGGCGGCACCGAAGGTCGAGCTGGGCGTCGGCGTGATGGCCCTGGACCGCCACACACCGACCGAGATCGCGACCAAGATCGAGCAACTCGGGCTCGATCGCGAGCGCCTCTGGATCGGGGTCGGCGCCGGATTCTCCGAGCGGCCGCTGAGCCGCATGCGCGAGGCGCTGCCGGAGCTGCGCGAGGCGCTGGGCGGAGTTCGTCTGGCGCTCGCCGCGATGGGCCCGAAGATGTCGGCGCTCGGAGGCGCCTCCTACGACGGTGTCTTCACCAATTGGATGACCCCCGAGGCTGCCGCGGAATCCCGCCAGCGGGTCCACGCCGCCGGCTCCGATGCCGGCCGCGAGCCGCCACCGCTGCTCGGCTACGTGCGCACGGCGGTCGGCGCCGACGCCGGCGACCGCCTAACCAAGGAGGAGTCCTTCTATCGCGACCTCCACGACGGCTACCGCAACCACTTCGCGCGGCTCGGCGAGCCGCTGGGAAGCGTTGGGATCGCCGCCCCCGACCGCGACGCGGTTCAGGAGGCGCTCGACCGCTATAACGCGCTCGACGTAATCGTGGTCCGCGGGCTTGCCAGCGCCAAGGTCGATGCGATGACCGCGGTCGCCGAAGCGGCTGCGCCGCGCGCCGGCAGCCGGGCCTAGGCCCCGCCCTCGAAGTCCTCGCCTTCGTCTGGCGTAGGCTCGGCCTCCGCGGCGCAGGTCGTGCAGAGCACGACCGACATCCCTTCCTCCAGCGCCGTCGCCTTCTCCTTCGGGGTCAGCTCGGTGCCGCAGTTCTCACAGCGATCGGGAAGCTGCTCGACGCTTTGCTCCTCGAGCTCCACGCGTCCAGTCTATGACGCCTCGCCGGTGCTATCCAGTGCGGGAGCCGCGGCCTAGTAGGGCGGCAGCTCGTCGTACCAGCTGCCCAGCATCCGGAAGGCGCGCCAGAAGCGCTGCTTGGCGCCCTCCTCGTCGAGCGAGGCATCGATGTCGGGGACGTAGAGAGCATCGACGGTCGGCGTAAACGCCTGGATCTCTCCCTCCTTTTCCTCGATCCTCCGCGATAGGGGGATCCCCAGCTCGTTCACCGTGACCAGCGCCCGCGGGCCCATCACGACGATGATCCGCGGCTGCACGATGGCGATCTCCTCGACCAGCCGCCGCACGCACTCGTCGGCGGCGAGCTCCGGGTCCGAGGTCGGGCACTTGGCGCAGAGGGTGCCGTAGACGACCAAGGGATCGATCCCGAGTCGCTTGAAGCTCTTGACCAAGGCGTTGCCGGCGCGGCCGTAGAAGGCGACGCCCTCCTCGATCTCGGCGCTGGTGGCGGCGTACTTGACCATCAGGATGTCGGCCTGCGGATGGCCCGAGCCGAGCACCGGCATCAGCTTTCCGCGCGGGCAGTGCTCACACTCCTGGAGCTCACGCGTGAGCTGGTTCAGCTCGCGGATCGCGCGCTCGAGGTACTTCTCCTGGATCTCGTCGTCGGTCGCTGGCACCGGCCCGGACCTCTTTGACGACCGTTTCGCCGCTCCTTTTCCGGCCTCTCCCTGCATCAGCTCTTGCCACGACGCCCGGCGCGGGTCGTGCGGTGGGACCTGGCGCGGGCAGGGCGCCTGGGCTTTCCGCCCCGGGCCGGACGCGCATCGACGACCTTTCGCTTCGGTGCCTTCGGTCGCCCGGTGGTCTGGAGGAACTTCAGCGTCTGGACGTAGATCAGGTTCTTGTGCTTGCGCGTGATGTCGGCGTCGCGCATCGCCTCGAGGAACTCCCGCGGCCCCTCGAAGTCATGGATGCGCATCCGCACGCTGCCGAGGCCCTGGGCGACGTGGCTGTCGGATCCGGCACCGGGGACGATCCGGTACTTGCGCGCGAAGCGCTCCGCCTCCTCGTTGAAGGCGGTCAACGCAACCCGCGGATTGAAGACCTCGAGGATGTCGATCTCTTCGACGATCTCCAGCAGGTGCTCGTAGTCGGGCACCGAGTGCAGCCTGTCGAACGGGTGAGGAACGTAGACCAGGCCCCCCTGGCGACGGATCTCGGCGATCGTCTCGTCCATCGTCATCCCACGGGGGATTCGCTGCTCGATGAACAGAGCGATCACCTCCCCTTCCTCCGCCGTCTTCACCTCCTCGGCGACGATCACCTGAAGCCCATCCATGCCCTCGGCCATCTCCCGGGCCTCGAGCGCTCCCGAAACCTCGTTGTGATCGGTGATCGCGATTGCTCCCAGCCCGCGGTCGCGGGCGGTCTCCAGGAGCACCTCGACCGGCGTCGCGCAGTCGGGCGAGTGGTCGGTGTGCATGTGCAGATCGACGTCGATGAGCCTGCGGCGCGCGAGGCGGCGGCGCGCGTCGCCGTCGCCGTCCGGGTCATGGCGACGCGCCGCGATCTCGCGGTAGACCTTCTCGAGGCGATTCGCCACCTGGCTCCATGCGGGGACGGACGCCTTCGCGCGCCGGCGCATCTTCGCCAGCAATTCCGGCTGCTCCCCCAAGCGCGCGATCTGCCCGGCCATCGTCTCCGTGTCGCCGGGCACGAACATCAACCCCAGGGATCCGTCGCCCAGCAGCTCCGAATAAAGCGGCAGCCGCGAGACGACCGGAACCGCACCGCCCGCCAGCGCCATGCGGATCAACCGCGGTGCGGGAGCCGGCCCGCCCGAGGCGGCGCAGAGCACGTCGGCATCGGCGATCAGCTCCTGCGGCGACCCCGCAGCGGGGCCGACGAGGCGGATCCGGTCGCGAAGGGGGCGGGCGATTCGCAGCGGAGTGGCCGATGGAGACGGGGTCAGAACCGTCGCCTCCCAGTCGAGATCCGGCGGCAGGCGCCGCAGCGCACGCAGGAACAACCGCAGGGCGCCGCGCTCCTCCTCGAGGCAAAACAGAATCCGAAGCGGCCCCGACCCCCGATCGCGGCGGCGGGGCGCGGCGTCGGCGCCGGGAAGGATCAGCTCGTAGGACCCCGGGAAGTAGCGCTCCAGAAGCTCGGCCGTCTGCCGGCAGGTCACGGTGCGGGCGTCGAGGCGCCCGAAGAAGATCTCCACCAACGGTCGCGCGACCTGGGTCGAGAGCACTCGCTCGGATGGCTCATGAAAGGTCCCGACGTTGAGCGAGTGGGAGTGGCGCAGGGCGGTCGAGGAGAGACTGGGTGCGAACGGCTCGTGGACGTGGAGGACGTCGATCGGAACCGTCCCAAGCAGGGCCTCGAGGTCGCGGCTCGCGTCAACCGCGATCGGCGCGGGGCGAGGACGGGGACCTCGCGGCAGGGCGACCCGTCCGCCGACCTCGAGCAACCTCGGCCCGCCTCCCTTGAACAGCCCGGCAGGGCGCTGGCGCGCGGCCCGAATCGCCGTGCGCGCTTCGCGCGCCGCCTGCCGAGTCGCGGCCGGCGCCGCGATCAGCACTCGATGCCCACGCTCGCTCAGCTCCTCGGAGCTGCGGCGGACGAATTCGTTGACCTCGTGGCGGGTCTCCCAGGAGTGGGGCGTGACCTGGACGATCGTCAGCGGATCCCTCGCGCTCACGGCGCCAGCATATGAGGGGTGGCTACGTGAGGGTGGCTACGGCTGGACTTCAGCCTTGTCGGCCACGACCGGCTCGGAGGCCGCGGCCGCGGCCTTGCCCTTCGCGTGCTCGGCGATGAATTGCTCGGTCAACTCCCGGGCCTGGTCGTCGGGTCGCTGCGTGTGCGGCGACTTCATCAGATAGCTGGATGGCCCGTCGAGCTGGCCCGCGATCCCATCGTTGAGCGCCAGCTTGATGATCCGCACAGCGTCGATCACGACCCCGGCCGAGTTCGGCGAGTCCCAGACCTCGAGCTTCAGCTCCAGGTTGAGCGGCACGTCACCGAACGACCGGCCCTCGAGCCGGATGTGCGCCCACTTGCGATCCGTGAGCCAGGCGACATAGTCGGAGGGACCGACGTGCACGTCCTCCTCCGGCAGCTCGTGTCCGACGATCGAGGTGACGGCGTTGGTCTTCGACTCCTTCTTGGAGGCCAGCCGCTCGCGTTCGAGCATGTTGTAGAAGTCCATGTTGCCGCCGACGTTGAGCTGCGAGGTGCGTTCCAGGCGCACGCCGCGATCGTGGAAGAGACGCGCGAGCTGGCGGTGCACGATTGTGGCGCCGACCTGTGACTTGATGTCGTCGCCGACGATCGGCAGCCCCGCGTCGCGGAAGCGCTTGTCCCAATAGGTCTCGCGGGCGATGAACACTGGCAGGCAGTTGACGAACCCGACGCCTGCCTTCAGCGCCTGCTCGACGTACCACTTGGTCGCCTGCTCGGAGCCGACCGGCAGGTAACAGACCATCACGTCGGCCTTGGTGCGCTTCAGCTCGCCGACGATGTCGGCGGTCTCCCCCGGCGCCTTGGTGATCTTCTCCTTCAGATACTTGCCAAGACCGTCGTGGGTCATGCCTCGCTTCACCTCGACCCCGAGCTGCGGAACCTCGGCGAACTTGTAGGTGTTGTTCTGTCCCGACCAGATCGCCTCGGAGAGGTCCTTGCCGACCTTCTCCACGTCGATGTCGAAGGCGGCGACGAATTCGATGTCGCTCACGTGATAGCCGCCAAGATCGACATGCATGAGGCCGGGAACCTGCTCGGCGGGGTCCGCGTCCTTGTAGTACTCGACACCCTGGATGAAGGAGTTGGCGCAGTTACCGACGCCGACGATCGCCACACGAACCTTCTCGTCCGGGCGACCGACTCCGTTGCCGCGTGCTCCGTTGGTCTTGGTCATGACTGCGAGATTCCTCCTCGGTGAGGCTCGGGGTCCAAGATCACACCCCACCGTGCGTCACGTTACATCTCCATCGCCGGCCACCGGGCTCCCCCGCTCCGCCGACAGCTCCCGCTTCACGTGCCAGACGCGCTGGATCACCGTGATCGTGGTCAGCGCAGCGAGCACGTAGATCGCAGCGGCAAGCAAATGAAAGTCGCCCAACGAGGCGCCGCGGGCGAACACGAGGCCGATCGAGAGCACGACCACCCGCACCGGGCGGGTCGCCAGCCCGACCTTGCACTCCACGCCAAGGGCCTCGGCGCGGGCCCGCGTGTAGGACACCATCAGCGAGCCGAGCACCGCGACCACGCACATCGCGGCGGCAAAGTCGTCGCCGATCGCGGCGAAATATCCGGCTACCGCGGCCAGCACGATCCCCTCCTCGATCCGATCCAGGGTCGAGTCCAGGAAAGCCCCGAACAGCGTCCCCTTGCCGGACATCCTCGAGTAACGCCCGTCGAGGGTGTCCATGATCGAGCCGACGATGAACGCCAGGCCGGCGCAGAAGAAGAGTCTCTGGGTGACCAGCACCGCGGCGGCGAGATTGAGCGTGAACCCCACGATCGAGATCCCGTTCGGCGTCAACCGCGACTCGATCAGACGATCCCGAGCCAGGGCTCGGAACTCCTGGCTGCTGCGGATCTGGCGCCCGTTGCGTGCCCGGCGCGGGGCCCTCGGGGGCGCCGGAGCGTCAGTCATGACACCCACCAGCCTGTCGCCTGGGGGAGGCGCCGCGGAGCGGCGCCGCGGGGCGCAGCCCCGGGCGCTCTGCGCCCTCTGCTCGACGCATCATCTCTTGCGGAGACTACGCCTGCGCCTCGCTGGGCGCGGTACTGAACGACCAGGCTTCCGGGCGCACCCGCGCCAGTCGCCAGGCGACCAGTGCCGAGGCCGCGGCGACAAGTACGCCGGCGGCGGCATCGATCCAGTAGTGGTTCGCGGTGACCACGACCACCCACATGACAAGCAGCGGCCACAAGGCCCAGAACAGCTTCGCGAACCGATTGCGGACCACACGCAGGCCGGCGCCACCGATGATCAGCGCAAACGCGCAGTGCATGCTCGGCATCGCGGCGTACGGATTGACGAAGAGCTTGACCACGCCCGTGTCGTGGTTGACCTTGGAGAAGTCGGTGATCGTGTCGGTGAATCCGTACTGGGGGAAGAGGCGCGGCGGAGCGGTCGGGTACAGCGCGTAGCCGACCAGCGCCAGCCCCATCGCGGCCATGAACATGTTGCGGACGAAGTAGAAGGAGTCGTTGCGGAACAGATAGAGCCAGACCAGGAACGAGATGGCGACGGCGAACTGGCTGTTCATATAAATCTGGTTCGCAAAGTCGATCAGGAAGTGCGCGGGCAGAAAGAACGACTGAAGGTGGGGCTCGAAGAAAGTGTGGGTCGAGCGCTCGAGGTCGATCAGCTGCTGGCCGTGCGCGAAGGCGACCGTGCGCTCGCCGTCGGCAATCCCGCGCACAGCGTCATAGAAGGCGAACGCGAGCACGAACAGACCTAGCTGCCTGAACAGGTCACTCCAGCCCTGGGGCAATCGGCCCCCAATTCGATCGACGGCGCTGCGCACGGTCGCAATTGTAAAGGGAGCGTGAAGGGAAGCCGGCCCGGGCCCGCGAACGGCGCGCCGCATGCCGGCATATGCTCGCTTCGTGATCCTCTGTCTCGGAGAGGCGATCGTCGACCTGGTCTGCGAGCGCGAGCTGGCGGAGCCCGGCGAAGCCGACCATTTCGTGCCCCACCCGGGCGGGGCGCTCGCCAATGTCGCCGTGGCCGCGCGGCGCGCCGGAGCCGAGACGGCGCTGCTCGGCGGGGTCGGCGACGACGCCTGGGGAAGCTGGCTGCGGGAGAAGCTCTGGCAGGAGCGGGTCGACGTGCGCTGGTTGGAGGCCACCGAGGGGCTTGCGACGCCGGTCGCCTTCGTGACTTTCAACTGGGAGCGCGAGCCCTCCTTCGCCATCTACGGTGAGGGAATCGCGCAAGCGATGCGCGCCGCGACCGCACATCTATCCGATGCGATCGCAACCGCCGATGCGCTGGTCTTCGGCTCCAACACGTTGGTCTCCGAGCCGGAGCGCGAGCTGACCATTCGAGCCAGGCGCGCGGCGCGCGACCGCGGGGCGTACATCCTCTTCGATCCCAACCTGCGGCCGAACCGCTGGCGCGACATGGGACGGGCGGTGCGGCTTTGTCGAGAGATGATGGATGGGGCGCTGGTGGTGCGGGCGAACGAGTGGGAAGCGCGCGAGCTGACCGGCGAATCCGACCCAGCCGCGGCGGCCCAGGCTCTCTGCAAGGAAGGGGCGATCCTGGGCGTGGTCACGAACCGCAAGGGTGCGGTCATGCGGGGCGCCGCCAGCGCCGAGATCGGGTCTCCGGAGGTCGAGGTCGTCTCACCGCTCGGGGCCGGGGACGCGTTCACGGGAGCGCTGGCGGCCGGCCTGGCGCGGGTCGAGTGGGACCCGGAGCGCGCCGCCGAGGCCCTGCCGGGCGCCGCTGAGGCGGGCGCGCGGGCGTGCACCGGTTGGGGGGCGCAGGTCTGAGTCCAGACACGTGGCGACGGCCATCGAAGCGGCGGGTGCGGGCAATCCGTGACCGCCTGCGCGAGATGTACGGGCGCCCCCGAGGCCTTCCCCACGGCGAGCCAGTGGAGGAGCTGGTGCGAACAGTGTTGTCGCAGAACACGAACGACCGTAACCGCGACGTCGCCTTTGCCCGCCTGCGCGAGCGCTTCCCGAGCTGGGAGGCGGTCCGAGACGCCCCGACGGCCGAGGTGATCGAGGCGATCAGACCCGGGGGATTGGCACAGCAGAAGGGCCCGCGGATCCAGCAGATCCTGCGCCAGATCGGCGAGCCGATCGACCTCGACTGGCTGGCTGAGGCCCCCAGGGAGGAGGCGATCACGTACCTCACCGCGCTGCCCGGAGTGGGGCGCAAGACCGCCGCCTGCGTGCAGATCTTCTCCTTCGGGCTTCCCGAGATCCCGGTCGACACCCACGTCTACCGGGTCGGTGGGCGACTGGGCCTGTTCTCGCCCAATGCCTCGCCGGACCGAGCCCATGACGAGATGCTCGCGATCGCCGATCCGGCCGACGCCTACGAGCTGCACATGAACCTGATCCGGCACGGCCGCGAGGTGTGCCGCCCGATGCCGCAATGCGATCGCTGCGATTTGCGCCGCATGTGTCCCTGGTACCGGTCCAGAGGGTCGCGAAGCGAAAGGTAGTATCTCGGCGCCGTCCCGCCCGGCAGAGAATGAGCAAGCGAACCTTCGTCATCTCCGCAATCCTCGCCGTCTGCCTGGCGGTGCTGATCCCGCTCTGGGCCTATCTGTCCGATGCCGATCAGAACACAGGCACCCGGGAGGTCCCGGCCAACCTGCAGACGGGCAGGCACCTGTTCGAGACCAACTGCGGAACCTGCCACACCCTCTACGCGGCGGGCACCGACGGAAATTTCGCCCCCAACCTCGACCAGCTGCTCGCCCCGACGGGCCCGTCGAACGATCCGGCGACGATCAAGGCGACCAAGACACGGGTCGTGAACGCGGTCGAGAACGGCGTCGACTCTTCGACTCCGGGCCGGATGCCGGCCGGAATCCTCTCCGGCGCGCAGGTCCAGCAGGTCGCCGAGTTCGTCGCCAGTGAGGCGGGCAAGGGTTAGGGCGCTGGCGCCGACTCTCCTATAAGGTCGGTTTACGAGTTATGGGCGCGGCCAGGAAGGCCACGCCTCGGCGGCCTCAGGGGCCGTTTGGAGAGGAGAGGAGTCCGATGTTGTCTGCAAGCCTTGTTGGTCCACGGAGTGGGGCACGACGCCTGCCGCTGAAGGCAGCGTTGGCGCTGATCGCAACCCTGGCGCTCTTGCTGCTGCCAAGCGCGGCGCTTGCCCATGGTGGTCACGGTCATCACGGGTTCCATAAGAGCGATCAGGTCGGGGTGATGACCCGAAACCTGTTCCTGGGAGCAGACCTCTCCCCGGCCCTGGCCTCGACCACACCGGAGCAGTTCTTCCAGGCAAACGGGGCAATCCTGCGGCAGGTGACGCAAACCAACTTCCCGGTCCGCGCAAGGGGGCTGGCCGACGAGATCCTGATCGAGCACCCCGACCTCGTCGGGCTCCAGGAGGTTGCCCTCTGGCGCACCGCGCCGCCATCCCTCACCCCGGCGCTCTCCGGTCCCACCGCGACCACGGTCCGCTACGACTTCCTGCAGCTGCTCCTGGCGCAGCTGAACCGGCACCACCCTGGCCTCTACACGGCAGTCGAGGTGGAGCCTGAGTTCGACTTCGAGGCGCCGGCGGACGAGAACGGCGTGCCCAACGACGGCCCCGGCGGCCTGCTGGCCAACACCGAGATCAACGGCCGCCTGACGATGCGGGACGTGATCCTGGCCCGCAAGGGCGTTGTCACGAGCAATCCCATGGGCGGACATTTCAGCCATCTGCTCAACGTCACCGTCTCCGGCATCCCGATCGCGGTGACACGCGGCTGGACCACCGTCGACGCGAAGGTCGGCCGCAGCCGGCAGTTCCACTTCGTCAACACCCATCTGGAGGCGTTCGACGACGAGTCCCAGCATCCGAGCATCCGCTCCCAGCAGGCGAGCGAGCTCGTGGCGCCGGGGGGACCGGCCCGCAGCGCCCTGCCGGTGATCCTGGTCGGCGACCTGAACTCCGACGTGGCGACCGAGGTGAAGTCCGGCGACGCGCAGGCCTACCAGGTGATGCTGAACGCCGGCTTCGTCGAGCGCAGCACCAGCAACCCGCTCAGCTGCTGCGTCGAGTCCCCCACTCTTCAGACCGGGACGGTGGCCGAGTTCGACCATCAGGTCGACCACATCATGACCAGCTCTCCGAGCATCGTGCGGCTGCTGAAGGCCGACGTGACCGGCCGCAGAATGCACAACGGCTTCTGGGATTCGGACCACGCCGGTCTGGCCAGCAAGCTGAAAGTCTTCCGCTAGACCGGCCGCCGATCCAGACCTGGCAAGGGCCCGCGCGATCCGCGCGGGCCCCCGCCCGATGCCGTGCACTTCTCTGAACGCCGGATCGCGCAGCCTTTACAGCCCCCCACACATTTGCCATACTCTGACTTAGATTTCTTAGGGAGCAAAGACGAAACCTAGAGACAAGACGGAGGACGAACTGACGTGGGCAAGACGATAGGCATCGACCTGGGTACAACGAACTCTTGCGTCGCCGTACTCGAGGGCGGGGAGCCGAGCGTGCTGGAGAACGCCGAGGGCGGGCGCACTACCCCCTCGGTCGTGGCCTTCACCGACTCGGGCGAGCGCCTGGTGGGGACCGTGGCCAAGCGCCAGGCGGTGATGAACCCCGAGAAGACGATCTTCTCGATCAAGCGGTTCATGGGCCGCAAGGAGGCCGAGGTCAAGGAGGAGGAGACGATCGTTCCCTACAAGGTCGAGGCAGGGCCGAACGGCGACGTTCGCATCGACGTCGGCGGCAAGCAGTATTCGCCTCCCGAGATCTCGGCGATGATCCTTCAGAAGCTGAAGACCGACGCCGAGGCAAAGCTCGGCGAGACGGTCGACTCGGCGGTGATCACCGTTCCCGCCTATTTCAACGACGATCAGCGCCAGGCGACCAAGGACGCCGGCAAGATCGCCGGCCTCGACGTGAAGCGGATCATCAACGAGCCGACCGCGGCGTCGCTCGCCTACGGGCTCGACAAGGAGGCCGACCAGACGATCCTCGTCTTCGACCTCGGCGGCGGCACATTCGACGTCTCGGTGCTGGAGATCGGCGACGGAGTCTTCGAGGTCAAGGCGACCGCCGGCGACAACCACCTCGGCGGCGACAACTGGGACAAGGCGATCGTCGAGTGGCTGGTCGCCGAGTTCAAGCGCGATCAGGGCGTCGACCTGTCCGCCGACAAGAACTCGCTCCAGCGCCTCTACGAGGCGGCCGAGAAGGCGAAGATCGAGCTCTCCACCACACAAGAGACACAGATCAACCTGCCCTTCATCACCGCCACCGACGCCGGCCCCAAGCACCTCGACATCAAGCTGAGCCGGTCAAAGCTCAATGAGCTGACCTCCGACCTTCTGGAGCGGATCGTGAGCCCGGTCAAGCAAGCGCTCACGGACTCCGGCGCCGACATCGATCACGTCGTGCTGGTCGGCGGGATGACCCGGATGCCGGCGGTGCGCGACAAGGTCAAGGAGCTGACCGGCACCGATCCGCACCAGGGCGTCAACCCCGACGAGGTCGTGGCGGTCGGCGCCGCGATCCAGGCCGGCGTGCTGGCCGGCGACGTCAAGGACGTGCTGCTGCTCGACGTCACCCCGCTCACTCTCGGGATCGAGACCAAAGGCGGCGTGATGACGAAGTTGATCGAGCGCAATACGACGATTCCGACCCGCAAGTCGGAGATCTTCTCGACCGCCGAGGACAACCAGCCCTCGGTCGAGATCCACGTGTTGCAGGGCGAGCGCGAGATGGCCGCGTATAACAAGAGCCTGGGCAAGTTCCAGCTCACCGGCATCCCGCCGGCGCCGCGCGGCATGCCGCAGATCGAGGTCACCTTCGACATCGATGCCAACGGCATCCTCAGCGTGTCGGCCAAGGACCTCGGCACCGGCAAGGAGCAGAAGATCGAGATCAAGGGCGGCTCGGGGCTGGACGAGACCGAGGTCGAGCAGATGATCAAGGACGCCGAGACCCACGCCGACGAGGACCGTCGCCAGCGCGAGCTGGCCGAGGCCCGCAACCTGGCCGAGAACTCGGCCTACCAGGCCGAGAAGCAGCTCGAGGAGCTGGGCGACAAGGTCGACGAGGGCTCCAAGTCGGAGATCGAGGCGGCGATCAAGGAGGTTCGCGAGAGCCTCGAGTCCGAGGACGCCGAGCAGATCACGGCGAAGACCGAGGCGCTTCAGGCGGCCTTCCACAAGGTCTCCGAGCAGGTCTACCAGCAAGCCGCCACCGAAGGGGCGGCCTCCGGCGACGGAGCGTCGGGCGACGGCGCCTCCGCCGAGGAGGAGGTCGTCGACGCCGAAGTCGTCGACGACGATTCCTAGGGCGCGGCGAAATGACGTTCGCAGCCCCAGGAGCTGAGCAAGGTGGGAACCACCCCGCCGCCCCCGGAAGCGAAGCTGAGGAGGCGGCGGGCAATGATGTTCGAGCGCCGAGCGAGCAGAGCACGCGGGCGGAAGGTGATTCTGGAGCGGGGACGCGGGCGGAAGCAGGTTCCGAGGACGTGCCGGGCAGTGATGCGAGCGCAGCGAGCACGCGGGCGGAAAGTGATTCCGAAGCCGCCGCCCAGGAGGTCGAACGCGATCTCGACGCGCTCGAGGAGACCAAGCGCGAGCGCGACGAATACCTCGAGCTGGCGCAACGCACCAAGGCCGACTTCGAGAACTATCGCAAGCGGGTCGCGGGCGAGGCCGAAGGGGCACGGCGGCGCGGCAAGTCCGAGCTGGCCGCCGAGCTGGTGCCGGTGCTCGACAACCTAGAGCGGGCGCTGGTCGCCGCCGGCATCGACCCCGCGGCGGCCCTCACGGGCGGGGTCTCGGCCGACGGCGCCCTAGACCAGGGCGTGGTGCTCACCTACCGCGACCTGCACGAGACGCTGCGCCGCTCCGGCGTCGAGGCCTACGAGCCGGCGGGCGAGAAGTTCGACCCCGAATGGCATGAGGCGATCTCGACCCGGCCCGCCGAGGGCGCAGCCCCCGGAGTCGTGCTCGACGTGGTGGAGAAGGGATACCGGCTCGACGGGCAAGTGATCAGGGCGGCCCGCGTGGTCGTGAGCGAGTAATTGGCCGACGACTTCTACAACGTTCTCGGCGTCTCGCGCGACGCGTCCGCGGAGGAGATCAAGAAGGCCTACCGCAAGCTGGCGCGAGAGAACCATCCCGACCGCAACCCCGATGACCCGAAGGCGGAGGATCGCTTCAAGTCGATCCAGCAGGCCTACGACACGCTCGGGGACCCGGAGAAGCGCAAGCAATACGACGCCGGCGGAATGTTCTCGGGCTTCGGAGGTGGGCGGCCAGGCGCCGGGGCCGGCGGATTCAGCGCCGACATCGGCGACATCTTCTCGACGATCTTCGGGCGCGGACGGGCGGAGGCGCACGCCATGCGCGGATCCGACCTCGAGACCGAGGTGCGATTGTCGTTCGACCAGGCGGTCAACGGGACCCAGATCTCAGTCTCGGTTCCGAAGCTCGATCGCTGCCCCACCTGCCATGGCTCGGGGGCCAAGCCGGGGAGCACCCCGAGCGTCTGCCCCCGCTGCGGGGGGCGCGGCATCGATGCCCAGAGTCAAGGGTTCTTCTCGATCAGCCAACCCTGCCCGGAGTGCGGTGGCACCGGCGAGGTGATCGATGACCCCTGTGACACGTGCGGCGGTTCGGGGCTCAAGCGCCAGACCAAGCGCTACAAGGTGAACATCCCGCCCGGGGTCCAGGACGGGACCCGGATACGGCTCGCCGGTCGCGGCGAGGCAGGCCCCCGCGGCGGCCCGGCCGGCGACCTCTACGTGACGACGAGGGTCACGCCATCACCAGTCTTCAAGCAACTCTCCGACGGCAACCTCGAGGTCGACGTCCCGATCACGGTCGCGGAGGCGATCCGCGGCGGAGCGATCGAGGTCCCGACGCTGAATGGGACCAAGCGGATCCGGATTCCCGCCGGGACCGAGCACGGGACGCTGCAGCGGCTGCGCGGCGAAGGCCCGCCGCGACCAGGGGGGCGCGGGCGCGGCGACATCCGCTATAGGCTCGCGATTGACGTGCCGCGCGACCTCAACCGCGAGCAAAGACAAGCCGTCGATGCTCTCGAGGAGGCATTCAACGGCCAGAATCCCCGCGAGGCGCTGATCCACGACGCGTCCGCGGCGTCGGGCAAGGTTGGCGACTGAGCTGAGGACGAGCCCGATGGCAGCGAGAAGGCAGAGCAAACAGCGGCGCAAGGGTGAGTCCGGTTCCGGCGAGGGACGGATCGACGAGACTCGCGGCGTCTTCATGATCTCGGTTGCCGCCGAGCTGGCCGAGATGCATCCACAGACCCTGCGCATGTACGAGGCCAGGGGGCTGATCACCCCCCAGCGATCGGCCAAGAACACCCGCCTCTACTCCCAGCGCGACGTCGAGCGGTTGCGGCGGATCCAGCAGATGACCTCCGAGAAGGGGCTGAACTTGGCCGGTGTCGAGACGGTGCTCGCGCTGGAGAAGACGGTGGAGCGGATGCGCGCCGATCTCGCCCGGATGCGGGAGCGCGCGGCAGAGATGGAGCGCCGATTCGACCGAGAGCTCGAGCAGGTGCGCCGTTCCCTGAAGGCCGAGATCGTCCCCTACGGCGCCTATGACGTGCTTCCCGCCGACCGCAGGGAGTCGGTGAGGATCCCGGTGCGGCGGACAGGCAAGACCTAGGCAGCCAGACAGACCGCTAGCCTGCGAGCCCCGATGAGCGAAGAACGAGGCATCGAGGCTGCGAGCCTGGTTCGTGAGTTCAAGAACGGGCCTCGCGCCGTCGACGGCATCGACCTCTTCATCTCTCCGGGCGAGGTCTTTGGCTTCCTGGGGCCCAACGGGGCCGGGAAGTCGACCACGGTCCTGATGCTGACCACGCTGCTGCCGCCGACCAGCGGCGGGGCGCGCGTCGCCGGCTATGACATCGTCACCGAGGGCACCCGGGTGCGTGCCTCGATCGGGGCGGCGCTGCAGGAGGCGGCGCTCGACCCCCTGCTCACCGGCCGCGAGCACATGCGGCTTCAAACCGCGCTTCACGGGCTGTCGAAGGCGGACCGCGAGCGGCGAGGCGACGAGCTGCTCGAGCAGCTGGGGCTGAACGAGGCCGCCGATCGCAGGGTGATGGGCTATTCGGGCGGCATGCAACGCCGCCTTGACGTTGCGCTTGCCCTGGTCCACCGTCCCCGCATCCTCTTTCTCGATGAGCCCACGACCGGCCTCGACATCCAGAGCCGGGTCGCGCTCTGGGACGAGGTGGCTCGGCTTGCGTCGGAGGAGGGGGTGACGGTCTTTCTGACCACCCAGTACCTCGAGGAGGCGGACGCCCTCTCGCACCGCATCGCGATCATCGATCACGGCCGGATCGTCGCCGAAGGCACTCCGGCGGCCCTGAAGGCCGAGGTGGGGCGGCCGACGGTCGAGGCGATCCCGCAGGACCCGGCCAACCGTGATGCGGTGTCGCGGGTGTTGGCGCGCTTCGGCGAGCCGACCCGGGGCTCTCCCAGGGCAGCCACCATCCTGCTTTCCGGAGGCGAGGCCGATCTCGCCGACGTGGTGCGTGCCCTCGATGCGGAGCAGATCAAGATCGAGAGCCTGCAGCTTCACGCCGCCTCGCTCAACGACGTCTTCCTCACCAAGACTGGGCGCTCGCTGGAGGGTGCCGGCGACGGTGGAGGCGAGCACGCCCTCAGCCCGGTCGACCCCACCGCCGCCGGGGCATGAGCCCGGCGCCCTGGACCCAGGTCGGGCAGCTGGCACGGCGCTCGGTGCTGCGGACCCTGCGCCAACCCGCGATGGTGGTCCCGGCAGTCGTCGTCCCCCTGTTCATCTTCGCCGTCACCGCCCCGGGCCTCCGGGCGGCGACGTTGCTGCCCGGCTTTCCGACCACCTCCTACGTCACCTTCGCGCTCGCAATTCCATTCATCCAGGGGGCTCTGTTCGCGGTCATCAGCACCGGAACCAATCTCTCGATCGACGTCCGCAGCGGCTTCTTCAATCGCCTGGCGCTGAGCCCCCTGCGCGGCTCCTATCTGATCGTCGGATTTCTCGCCGGCGCGCTCGCGCTCGGGCTGATCCAGATCGTCGCCTTCCTGACCGTGGGTCTCCTCTCGGGAGCGCACTTCGAAGCCGGGCTGGGAGGAGTGCCGGTCTTGCTCGCGCTCTGGATGCTGATCGTCCTCGGCTTCGGTGCGATCGGGGTCCTGATCGGACTGCGCTCCGGTGGCGGGCACCTGGTGGCCGCCGCCTATCCGGTTCTGGTGGCGTTCGTCTTTCTCTCCTCGATCCTGCTTCCCCGCAACCTGATCGATCACGACTGGTACCGCCAGGTAGCGACCTACAACCCGGTCTCCTACCTGGCAGAGGGAATCCGGTCGCTGCTGATGACGGGCTGGGATGCCGAGGCGCTGGCGCTCGGATTCGGGTGCGCGGCCGCGATTTCGGCGGTCGCGATCGCCGCAGCGAGCGCCTCCCTGCGAACCACGCTGACCAGATGAGCCTGGCCAGCTTTGCCGCTGTCGCCCGGGCCGTCGCATGGCGAGGCTTTCGCCAGTCGATCTCGGCGCCCGCCTTCGTCATTCCGATGCTGCTGTTCCCGCTCTTCCTCTTCGCCGCCCTGGTCGGCGGGCTGTCGATGGTCGCGGACATCCCCGGCATCGACCTGCCAAGCGACTATGCCTCCTTCCAGTTCGTCTTCGTCCTGCTCCAGTCGGCGGCGGCGGGAGGCGCGATAGCGGGAATCGCCATCGCCATCGACTACCAGACAGGGTTCGGACGCCGCCTGCTTCTCGCATCGCCCAACCGAAGCGGCATCCTCGCCGGTTACGCGCTGGTGGCGCTTCAGCGAGCGGTCGTGATCTGGATCTCGCTGCTGGCGATCGGCCTGATCGCCGGAATGGACGTGGGCGGCAGCGGCGTGGACCTCTTCGGGCTCTTCGTCCTCGCAATCCTGGTCAACGTGGCCGCAACCCTGTGGTCGGCCGGAATCGCGATGCGGATGCGCTCGCTGCAGGCCGGCCCCTTGATCCAGATGCCGATCCTGATGATCTTCTTCCTGGCGCCCGTCTTCGTGCCGATCGGCCTGCTCACCGGTTGGATCCACGCGATCGCCAAGCTCAACCCGATCACCGCCCTGCTGGAGGCGGGTCGAGGCTTGATCGCCGGCAAGCCGGTGCTGGTAGGTCTTGCGTTCGTGATCGCGGTTGCTCTGGTGTTCTTGACGGCGATCTGGGGGCGGAGTGGGCTTCGCAGCGCCGAGACCGCGGGCTGAGCGCTCCAGAGGCGCCCTCGGGAGTCTCGGTAACCTTGAGTTGCTTACACTTAGATTTCTTTACAAACAGTGAGTAATCCGGTAGCCTAGCCCGGTGCAACCGGACAGATTCACGCTGAAATCGCAGGAGGCCGTGGCGGCCGCGCAGCGGCTCGCCTCAGAGGCCGGCAACACCGAGGTGGCGCCGCCCCACCTCCTGCTCGCCCTTCTCGAGCAGGAGGACGGGCTGGTCGTACCGGTGCTGCAGAAGCTCGGCGCCGACGTGGTCGCGATCACGGCGCGGGCGCGCGAGGCGGTCGCGGCGCTGCCGACCCTGAGCGGCGATACCGAGCCCGAGGTGAAGCCGTCGCAGTCGCTGATCAAGGTGCTTCAGCGGGCCGAGAAGGAGATGGCGGCGCTCGGCGACGAGTACATCTCCACCGAGCACATTCTGCTCGCGCTGACCGACAAGGGCTCCGGACTCGCCGACCTGTTGCCGGATCGCGAGTCGCTGAACAAGGCGATCGCCGAGGTCCGCGGACCCCACCGGGTCACCTCGCCCACTCCCGAGAACGAGATGCAGGCGCTGGAGAAGTTCGGTCGCGATCTGACCCGTGAGGCCGAGGGGGGCAAGCTCGACCCCGTGATCGGGCGCGACGAGGAGATCCGGCGCGTGATCCAGGTCCTCTCCCGGCGAACCAAGAACAACCCGGTGCTGATCGGCGATCCGGGCGTCGGCAAGACCGCGATCGTCGAGGGCCTCGCGCAGCGGATCGTCTCCGGCGACGTTCCGGAGAGCCTGCGCGATCGCCGCGTGATCGGACTCGACATTGGGTCGCTGCTGGCCGGCTCCAAGTACCGGGGCGAGTTCGAGGAGCGCCTCAAGGCGGTGCTCAAGGAGGTGCAGGCGGCCGAGGGCCAGATCGTGCTGTTCATCGACGAGCTGCACACGATCGTCGGCGCCGGCGCCGCCGAGGGCGCGGTCGACGCGGCCAACCTGCTGAAGCCGATGCTCGCCCGCGGCGAGCTGCGAGCGGTCGGCGCGACGACCCTCGACGAGTACCGCAAGCACATCGAGAAGGACGCGGCGCTGGAGCGCCGCTTCCAGCCCGTGTTCATCGACGAGCCCGACGTCGGCGACACGATCGCGATCCTGCGCGGGCTGAAGGAGCGCTACGAGGTCCACCACGGCGTGCGGATCGCGGACTCGGCGATCATCGCCGCGGCCACGCTGTCTGCCCGCTATATCGCCGACCGCTTCCTGCCCGACAAGGCGATCGATCTGATCGACGAGTCGGCCTCACGGCTGAAGATCGAGATCGACTCGATGCCGACCGAGATCGACGAAGTCGAGCGCCGCATCCAGCAGCTCGAGATCGAGCGCCAGGCGCTGAAGAAGGAAAAGGACGAAGCGTCGGTCGGCCGCCGCGAGGCGATCGAGGCCGAGCTCGCCGAGCTGGGCGAGCGCTCGAGCGAGATGAAGGCCCGCTGGCAGAACGAGAAGGGCGCTATCGAAGCGATCAAGGCCGCCAAGTCACAGCTCGAGGAGGCAAACCGCGATCTCGAGCGCGCCGAGCGCGACGCGAACCTCGAGCGGGCCGCCGAGCTGCGCTACGGCGAGATCCCGGAGCTCGAGAGGACCGTCTCCGAGCAGGAGGCGAAGCTGACCGAGCTGCATAGCGAGGGCGGCACGATGCTCACCGAGGAGGTCACCGACCAGGAAGTCGCCGAGGTGGTCGCCAAGTGGACCGGGATCCCGGTCTCACGGCTGATGGAGGGCGAGGTCGAGAAGCTGATCCACATGGAGGAGCGGCTGCACGATCGGGTGATCGGCCAGGACGAGGCGATCGAAGCGGTCTCCAACGCGCTGCGCCGATCGCGCGCCGGCCTCTCGGACCCGAACCGGCCGATCGGCTCCTTCCTCTTCCTCGGCCCGACCGGAGTCGGCAAGACCGAGCTGGCGCGGGCGCTGGCCGAGTTCATGTTCGACTCCGAGCAGGCGATGGTTCGCATCGACATGTCGGAGTACATGGAGAAGCACTCGGTGGCGCGGCTGATCGGAGCGCCGCCCGGATATGTCGGCTATGAGGAGGGAGGCCAGCTCACCGAGGCCGTTCGCCGTCGCCCCTACGCGGTGATCCTGCTCGACGAGATCGAGAAGGCCCACCCGGACGTCTTCAACACACTGCTGGCGCTGATGGACGACGGGCGCCTCACCGACGGCCAGGGCCGCACGGTGAGCTTCACCAACACGGTTCTGATCATGACCTCCAACGTCGGCTCGGCGGAGATCGTCGGAGAGGCGGTCGACGAGAAGATGCGCGAGCGGATCGAGGAGATCCTCGCGACGACCTTCAAGCCCGAGTTCCTGAACCGGATCGACGACGTCGTGATCTTCCATCGCCTCTCCAAGGGGGACATCGTCCGCATCGTCGAGCTCCAGGTGCACCAGCTGGTGGCCCGGGTCCGCGAGCGCGGGATCGAGGTCGAGCTGACCGACGACGCGCGCACCCTGCTCGCCAACCTCGGGTACGACCCCACCTACGGTGCCCGGCCGCTGAAGCGGGTGATCCAAAAGCAGCTCGTCGACAAGCTGGCCCTGCGCATCCTCGAGGGCGAGTTCAGCGAGGGCGACCTGGTGCGGGTTGGTGCCGAAGGCGGCGAGCTGGTGTTCGAGAAGGCGCCCGCGCGCGAGCCTGAAAAGGCCGCTGCATAACCCTCGATCAGAGGGTCAGGGTTAGCCACGCTGAGCCGATCCGACAGGCGCCCGCTCGCGACCGTAATTCGAGCGCAACAACGCCGACCGACGCGGACGGCAATATCGCCGCATAACAACCCCGTTACCACTTCGTTTCCAAGACAAGGCTAGATTGCGCAGGAACAGGCGGCGCCAAGCCGAATGGTTCGGGCTAAAGGTCAAGCCCGTCAGGCACGAGAATGTAAGTACGGGCGTTCCTGAACCTGACTGGCTATGCAGATGCGCGTGAACAGATGACCGAGCTAGTGGCGCGACACAGTCGAGGCGCCGGCGTGACAATGCGTGGGATGTTCGAAAGCGCCACCTGGCCGTTGCGCAAGCTGTTCTGGCTGATCGAGGAGAAGGTGCTGTGGCCGATCGCCGACGCGTTCCGCCGCCTGACCGGTCGTTCGTTCGCCCACTCGCGGATCGAGGCGGCCCCAACCCGGGTCGAGCCCCTCCCCGAGGTCGCACCGGAGCTGACCGCCGAAGAGACGGAGGCCGGCACGGAGGAGGTCAAGCGCCCCCTGATGCCGCGGACGCGGACGCGCTTTCGGGCGCGCCGGGCGCTTATCGGCAGGCCCGGTCGTGAGCTCACGATCGTCCTCGCCACCGTCGCCGTCGCCGTCGCCGCCGGGATCGGGATCGCGAAGATCGCCGGCGGGCCGAACGTCAAGCCGGCGCCCGACTCCACCCAAGCCCGCGTCGCAACTCCGGGAATCGCGGCTCCGGCCCCCACCGCGCCAGCCACCCAGACGCCCGCGGAGCCGACGAAGCTGGAGGGAGTGGCGCCGAGCTTCAAGTCGCAATCGAAGGCGAGCGCCAACGGCAAGTCCGCCAGCGACACACAGACATCGACCGCGCAGCGCGCGAACTCAGCGCCCTCATCGATACCGCCCGCAGCGGCGAACGACATCTCGGCCCTGAACACCGCGCGCGACTTCGCCGGGGCCTTCGTCCTCTATGAGGTCGGCAAGTCGAATCGAAAGGTCAGGCAGACCTTCGCGCGAACGGCCACGCCGGCGCTCGCGAAGGCACTGCGGGACCGTCCGCCGCGGTTGCCGAACTCGGTCAAGGTTCCAACCGCGAAGGTCCAGAACGTCGTCCTCGGCGTTGGCGCGAAGAAGGGCAACCGGGTCGACGCCAGCGTCTCACTGCTGCGGCTCGGTGCCCTCAGCGAGCTTCGCCTCACGCTCACCCGCCACAAAGGCACTTGGGCCGTCAGCGAGGTGCGAGGTTGAGACGGCTTCGGATCGCCCTCGCCACAGCGGCGATCACAGTGACGATGGCCCAGGTCGCCACCGCCGCGGATCCCGCGACTACCACGACCACGACCCCAGCGCCGCCGCCGCCCACCACCACCACGACGACGCCCACCACCGGCGTGACGGTCACTCCCGCTCCGGCTCCCGAGCCGGCGGCGACACCCAGCCCGCCCAAGCCGAGCGGCCAGGGCAAGGGCGGTAACAACAAGGGGTCTTCGGGCAAGGACGGCAATGTCAACGGGGGGTCGAAGCAGGACGGCAAGAAGGGCAACGGCAAGCAGACCAAGGCCAACGCGAACGGCAACTCAGCCGCTACGGGCGCCGCCGCCGTGCCACCCGGAGGGTCGCCGTTGGGCAATCTGGGACTGTCTGCGCTGACCCCCACCTCCTGCACCGCCGGTGCTAGCGCCCCGCTTTATCTGGTGCCGATCTACCAGCAGGCCTCCGACACCTACGGACTGGGGCCCCAGGGCCCCGGGGTGCTGGCCGCGATCAACGGGATCGAGAGCGGCTTCGGCGCCAACCTCGGGCCATCGTCCGCCGGCGCGGTCGGATGGATGCAGTTCTTGCCTTCCACCTGGAGCACCTACGGAGTCGACGCCAACGGCGACGGCACCGCCGACCCCAACGATCCCCAGGACGCGATCTTCGCCGCTGCCCGCTACCTGCAGGCCGCCGGCATGCCCGCCGACACGCCGGGCGCGATCTTCGCTTACAACCACGCCTCCTGGTACGTCGCCGACGTGCTCTCCAACGCCGGCTGCTATGGCAGCTCGCCGGGGGTCACGAACCTCGCGACCTCGCAGGGAACCCAGGCGTTGACCTGCAAACCGGCGCCAGGCGCGCACGTGCCGCTCTACTACATGCAGGCCTTCGAGGACGCCGCGAGCCGCTACGGCCTCGGCGAGCGCGGAGTATGGGTGCTCGCCGCGGTCGCCCGCCTCGAGTCCAACTTCGGCCGCAGCATGCCCCCCGAGCAGCTTCTGAGAGCCGGACCGCTTGGCCTCGACCGCGACGAGTGGAACCGCTTCGAGATCGACGGCGACGGGGACGGGCGCATCGAGCACGTGAGCATCGAGGACTCGGCCGCGACGCTGGCGCGGGAGATCTGGTCGCGCGGCAGCCTGCAGGCGGGACTCTTCCTGCACAACCAGGCCGAGTGGTACGTCCAGCAGGTGCTCGAGCAGGCAAACCAGATCGCCGGCCGTTGCACCACCGCAACCGCCGATTACTCCGTCGCTCTGCCGCAGGTCTCGACCAATCCGCTGCCGGGGTGGCAACGTGGTCGCATCGACATGGGAGTCGACTTCTCCGCTGCGCCCGGCACTCCGATCCTCTCCCCGTTCAACGCGGTGGTCGTGAAGGTCGGGGCACCGGGCTGGCCCGGGGGTGGAGGAGGCGTGCTGCTGGAGCCCGCCCACGGCGAGTTTGTCTTCATCTACGAGTCCGTGCAGGCGGTCGTCCACCCCGGCGAAAGGGTGTTGGCGGGACAGGCGATCGGCTTCGCCAGCGCGACCTCGGCGAGCACCGGGATCGAGATCGGCTTCGCCGACGCCAGCGGAGCCCCGCTCGCCGCGCCGGTCTACAGCGAGGGCGACGTCACCGCCTGGGGCGAGCAAATGGCGTTGTTCCTCTCCGAGCTGGGTGTCCCCTAGCCGCCGGGCCAGCGCGCTACCGACGGACGCCGGGCATCGGCGCGTCTCCCAAGAGCGGATAGACCGGAAGGTCGAGCCGGCGGCGCAGCTCCGCGACCAGCGTCCTGGCGTCGCCTTGCCCCTCGCCCTCGGGAAGCCCGACGATCACCTCGTCGGCGGCGAACTGGCGCAGCGTGTCCTCGACCGCTTGCAGGGGATCGGGGTCGCCCACCGCCCCCCGAGCCTCAACCTCAGCGGCGGCGAGTGCGCCTACCGTGAGCACGAGCTTTCGCTGCGCGTCGAGGCGCGAGCGGCCGACGTCTGACGCCCAGTGCGAGAGCGGCGTGTTTAGGGCCGGGGCCAGGACCAGCACCTCGGCGTCCTGATCGGCCCGGGCTCGCGCCGCCGCACGGACGCTTTCGACCGCGTCCGGTTGATCGACCGGCTCGATCGCCACCAAAAGCAGGCGCCGGCGGTGGTCGCCGGAATCGGCGACCTCGATCGGCTCGTCGGGCCGCTTTGCCGCGGCGACTACAAGCACGATCGCGACGGCAAGCGCCCCGATCGCGAGGCCAAGCCCCGGCCCGGCGACGATGAAGCCCACCGAACCTGGCACCACCAGGGCGATCACCATCAGCGGCAGCATCCACGCCTTGATCGCCATGTTCGTCCTCCCCGTCATGCTCCGAGGTTACCCCCGATCGATCGCCGCGATAGGGATCTTCGTGCACGGCTGCCCTGGCTCGCATAACGTGAAAGATGGACCCTGCGACCAAACCCTTCGGAGAGGAGAAACATGGCCCTATTCGTGATGCTCACCAACCTGACCCCGGACGGCGTGAAGACGTTGAAGAGCAATCCGAACCGCGTCGGAGAGGTCAACAAAGAGGTGGAGCAGATCGGCGCCAAGGTGATTTCCCAGTACGCGACCCTCGGTCAGTACGACTTCGTCACCATCGTCGAGGCACCCGACGCGAAGACGATGGCGAAGGTCTCTGTCGAGCTGGGCTCACGCGGCACGATGTCGAGCGAGACGATGGCGGCGATGCCGTCGGACGAGCTCGCCTCGACGCTGTAGGCGAAGGTCCGTTTGCGAGTTCTGGTTGTCGGTGGAGGCGGTCGCGAGCACGCGATCGTCCGCGCACTGCGGCGCTCGCCGCAGTCACCCGAGCTGCTCTGCGCGCCCGGTAACGCAGGGATCGCCGCCGACGCGACTTGCCTCGACGACGTCGGCGCGGGAGACGTCGACGCGATCGTCTCGGCCGCCGGAGAGAACGATGTCGACTTGGTCGTGGTCGGTCCCGAAGCCCCGCTCGTCGCCGGCGCCGTCGACGCGCTCGAGGGCGCCGGGATCCCCGCCTTCGGGCCGAGCTCCGCGGCGGCGAGGCTCGAGGGCTCGAAGGCGTTCGCCAAGCAGTTGATGGCCGAGGCGGGCGTCCCGACCGCCTCGCACACGATCCTGCGCGATCGCGACGAGGCCCTGGGCCAGATCTCCTGCGCCTCCTATCCGGCGGTGCTGAAGGCCGACGGGCTGGCGGCGGGCAAGGGGGTGATCATCTGCGAAGGCGAAGCAGACGCTCGCGACGCGGTCGACGTCTTCTTCACCGAGCGGCGCTTCGGTGCCACCGAGGTGGTGCTGGAGGAGTTCCTCGAGGGCGAGGAGCTGTCGCTGCTGGCGCTCTGCGACGGCGAGAACGTGGTCCCGCTGGCGCCGGCCCAGGATTACAAGCGCATCTTCGACGACGACCAAGGCCCGAACACGGGTGGGATGGGCAGCTATTCGCCGGTGCCGGGGATCGACCCGCAGCGCGCGGAGGAGATCGCAGATTCGGTCCACCGGCCGATCGTCAAGCTGATGGCCCGGCGAGGCGATCCGTTCCGCGGCGTCCTCTACGCGGGCCTGATGCTCACCGCCGCCGGCCCGCGCGTGCTCGAGTTCAACGTCCGATTCGGCGACCCCGAGACGCAGGCGGTGCTGCCGCGGCTGCGCTCCGACCTTCTCGAGCTGTGCATGGCCTGCCGCGAAGCGGGCGGGCTGGACGGCGCCGATGCCTCCTTCGGCGACGACTGGGCGGTGACCGTGGTGCTCGCCTCGGCCGGCTACCCGGAGTCCTCGTCGAAGGGCGACCTGATCTCGGGACTCGACGAGGCGGCCGAGATCGCGGAGGTGATTCACGCGGGGACGGCCCGGCGCGACGGCGATGTCGTCACCGCGGGCGGAAGGGTGCTGAACGTGACCGGTCTCGGGCCGACCCCGGCCGCCGCCCGCGATCGGGCGTACGATGCGGCGCGCCGGATCAGCTTCGACGGCATGCAGATGCGCTCGGACATCGCCGCGCGAGCGGTGGAGCGCCTCGCCGCCAAGAGCTAGAAAGGGAGAAATCCGATGGAGATACAGGAGCCCGAGAACGGAGGCGAGCGCGGGATCGCCGAGCCCGACGGGCCTGTCACCGCGACCGTTCCCGAGGTCCAGGAGGCGTTCGAGGAGATCGAGGTCGACGCACCGCTGGTCGGGATCATCATGGGGTCGGCGAACGACAAGCCGAAGATGCAGCCGGCCGGCGAGGCGCTTCACGAGGCGGGGATCCGCTACGAGGTGCGGGTGATGAGCGCCCATCGAGATCCCGAGCAAGTGCGGGATTACTGCCAGAACGCCCGCATGCGGGGGTTGAAGGTGATCATCGCGGGCGCTGGGATGTCCGCGGCGCTCCCCGGCGTAGCGGCCGCCCATTCGGACCTGCCGGTGATCGGGGTGCCGATCTCGGGCCGTAACCTCGGCGGGCTCGACGCCCTGCTCTCGGCGGTTCAGATGCCGCCCGGCGTCCCGGTCGGCTGTGTGGCGATCGACGGGGCAAAGAACGCCGGACTGCTCGCGGCCCGGATAATCAACGCGTGATCTTCGTCAACAGAACGGCTGCGAAAACCAAGCAGCCCGGTGGACGCAGGGAGGCCGGCGAAGCGAGCGCACTTGATACGTGCGTGAGCGAGACGGCCGACCGAGGACGCCGGGATGCGCAGGTTTGCAGCAGCCGCCAATGATTGCCAGCTACACAAGAGAACAGATGGGGGCGGTCTGGACCCAGCAGCGCCGCATGGAATCGTGGCTGACCGTGGAGCTTGCGGCCACCGTCGCCTGGGCCGAGGAGGGGGTGGTCCCGCCCGAGGCCGCCGAGGCCTGCGCATCCCGAGCCTCGTTCACGGTCGAGGCGGTCGAGGAGCGCGAGAAGGTCACCAACCACGACGTGGCTGCGTTCGTCGACGTGGTCGCCGAGTCGATCGGGCCCGAAGGGCGCTGGATCCACTACGGCCTCACCTCCTCGGACGTTCTCGACACCGCCCTGGCACTGCAGATCTCCGAGGCCGGGCTGATCCTGCTGCACGGCGCCACCGCCTACCGCGACGCGCTGCTGCGGCGGGCGCTGGAGCACCGCGACACCCTCTGCGTCGGGCGCACCCACGGGGTGCACGCCGAGCCGACGACCTTCGGGCTGCGGCTGGCCGGCTTCGCCTTCGAGGCCGACCGCAACCTGAAGCGGCTGAGCTCGGCGATCGAGGGAGCAGCGGTGGGCAAGCTCTCCGGCGCGGTCGGGACGTACGCCTCGATTTCGCCCGCGGTCGAGGAGCGGGTGATGAAGGTGCTCGGCCTGCGCCGCGAGGACGTCTCGACCCAGGTCGTTCCGCGTGACCGCCACGCGGAGGTGCTTTCGGCGATCGCCCTCGCTGGTGCCGGCATCGAGCGTTTCGCGACCGAGGTGCGAAACCTCCAGCGCACCGAGGTGCGCGAGGTGGCGGAGCCGTTCCGCAGCGGCCAGAAGGGATCCTCGGCGATGCCGCACAAGCGGAACCCGATCCTCTCCGAGCGGCTCTGCGGCCTGGCGCGCGTTCTACGCGGCTACTCGCAGACCGGCCTCGAGAACGTCGCCCTCTGGCACGAGCGCGACATCTCGCACTCCGGGGCCGAGCGCGTGGTGCTTCCCGACGCCACGATCCTGCTCGACTACATGCAGCACGCGGCGGCGCGGATAGTCGAGGAGATGACCGTCGACGCCGAGCGCATGCGCGCCAACCTCGAGCTCACCCACGGGGCGCTGTTCAGCCAGCGGGCGCTCACCGCTCTCGTCGAGTCGGGGATGAGCCGCGACGACGCCTACCGGATCGTCCAGGGCGCCGCCCAGCAGGCGATCGACGAGGGGGTCGAGTTCCGCGAGCTGATCGCCGCCGAGGCGCCCGACCTCGACCTCGACACGGTGTTCGACTACGACGCGTATCTGCGCGAGATTCCGGCCGTATTCGAGCGGCTGGAGGCGCTGCGCGGCTAGGGCCTGGAGCCCAACCGCTGCGACATAGGTCCAAATGTTCCCGATTTCCGCGATTGCGGCGTCGGCGGCCGCCGATACGGTGGGCGCTGTCCATGTCTGTCTCGTCCCGGCATCGCACCACTCTTGTCCTCGCCGCGTTGGCGCTGGGGGCGCTTGGGACTGCGTTGTTTGCTCCGCGGGCCGGCGCGGTGACCTTCGGCCACAACCTCAACCGGACGGCCAACAGCCCCTACGTGTGCGGCGATTTCCTGTACCCGTTCCCCCAGCCCACCACCTGCTCGGCGGAGTCGACCAGCCTCAGCACGGGCGAGTCCGGCTTCCCGCCTGCCGGCGAGGGCGTCGTGACCCAGGTGCGGGTCAAGGTCGGGGCCACGACCGGGCCGATGCAGATGGTCGTCGAGGAGGCGTTGCGCAAGGACAACCCGTCAGACCCAGGTCACCCGACCTACGCCTGCTGCAAGGCCGTCGACGTCAGCCAGGTGTTCACCCCAACCGCCAACGCGATCACGGCGGTCAACGTCAACCTCCCCGTGCGCCAGGACATCGCACCCGACCCCAACACCGGCTTCTATGTCGACGATCACCTGACGCTCTCTGTCCTCAGCCCCAACGTACCTGTCCCCGCCAACCTCGACAACGACCCCAACAACGTCCTGGGGATGTGGTTCCCCGCCTGGCAGCTCGGGCAGGAGCGCGCCGATTCATATGGCATCGGTCCAGGGTTCTTCGTCCTCTACGACGCCAACTGGAATGCCGCCCCGGGCTCGACCAGCTCTCCGCTCTCGTTCCTGAAGCGGACCTTTCCGGTGCGAGCCGGCAACGTATTCGCCCCGATCCTCTGCGCCGCCGGTGCCCCGTGCGTCGGCAACTTCCTGCTCCAGAACCTCAACGCGCGCCTGCTCCGCCTGGCCCGCGGCGAGGGGGCGGTGCTGAGCAAGAAGTCTCGCCTCACCTTCGGCAAGAAGAAGTTCACGATCCCGGCGGGGAAGAAGAAAACGATCAAGATTCCGCTCAACCGTCGTGGAAAGCGGCTGTTGAAGGGCCGCAAGAAGGTCAAGGTGTGGGCCAACCTCAAGCTAAAGAATGTCGCAGCAGACTCGCAGCCGTCGGCGCGGGTCAAACTGAAGCGCAAAGGCTGAGCCTCAGATGTAGGCCGGCTCGGCGGTTGCCGCGGCGCGCTCGACCAGCACCACCGGCGTCCCGCGGCGCGGCGAGAAGGTGATGTTGCGGCGCGTGACTCCCTCGGGCTCTTCGCCGGCCGCCTGAAGCTCACAGCGGCCGAGCACCTCGCGCAGCACGATTCGCATCTCGAACTCGGCGAAGCTCGCACCGAGGCAGCGACGGACGCCGCCACCGAATGGGATCCAGGAATAGGTCTCGACGTCGCCGTCGAGGAAGCGCTCCGGCTTGAAACTGAACGGGTCCGGAAATAGGTCGGGACGGGTATGCGCGAGGTAGATCGCGGGGCTGATGTCGGCGCCCGCGGGAAGCGTGAAGCCGTCGATCTCGAGCTCGTGCGCGGTGCGCCGGCCGGCGAGCGGGATCACGGGGCGCAGCCGCAACGATTCGGAGATGACCGCACGCAGGTATTCGTCGCCGCCCTCGGCGATCTCGGCGCGCAGCCGCCGCAGCGTCTCCGGATTGCGCAACAGCAGGTCAAGGGTCCATGCGAGCCCCGTGGCCGTCGTTTCGTGGCCGGCCAGAAGCAAGGTGACGAGCTGGTCGCGCAGCTCGGAGTCGTCCATCTCGCTGCCGTCGTCGAAGCGGGCGGCGACCAGCATCGAGAGGATGTCCTCGCGCTCATCGACCTGCGGGTCGGCTCGCCGCGCGGCGATCTCCTCGTAGAGCAGGGAATCGACCCCGCCCAGGGTCTTCTCGAAGCGCCGCCAGGGGCCCCAGCGACCGAAGCGCTGGCTCGCCAGGCCGATCAGCTGCAGGCCGGGCGAGGCCGTTTGGCGCAGCAGCACCGCGAGCGCCTCGCGCATGCGTGCGAGTCGGGCTGCGTCGGTGACGCCGAACACCGCCCGCATGATCACCTCGAGGGTGACGCTCTGCATCCGAGGGTGGATGCGGAACTCCTGCCGCTGTGGCCATGAGTCGATCTCGCGATCGATCACCTCCTCGATCACCGTCTCATAGGCGCGCATGCGCTCACCGTGAAACGCCGGCAGCATCAGCTTGCGGCGCGCCATGTGCTCCGAGCCTTCGAGCAGCAGGATCGAGCGTGAGCCCATCACCGGCTCCAGGGTCGCGTTCCGCCCCGGGGGCATGGTGCTGCCCTTGTCGGTGTAGACCGCCTTGATCGCCGCCGGGTCGGAGGTGAGATAGAGCGGCGACTTGAAGCCGAGAAACCAGATGCCGAAGGTCTCGCCGTAGCGCTTGCGGGCCTCGTCCATGAACTCGATCGGCCGGAAGAACCAGCGCACCGTCTGTACGGAGGGCCGGCTGGAGTGCTGCGGCGGCAGCGTCATGACAGGGAAAGGATCACACATAGCGGCGAATGCTTGTGTGAGCGACGTCCACCGGGGTGGCGTCTGCCGGGGCCGTTGTTAGCATCGGCCCGAGCCTCGATGGCCGTCGCGATCGCAGACCTCAAGCATCACTCGACCGGCAAGGTCCGGGAGATGTATGAGCTCGACGGCGATCTGCTGATGGTCGCCTCGGACCGCATCTCCATCTACGACGTCGTGATGCCTACCCCGATCCCCGACAAGGGGAAGGTGCTGACTCAGATGTCGATCTTCTGGTTCGAGCTGACCCCCGACATCGTTCCCAACCACTTCATCTCCGAGGACGTGCCGGATGAGGTGACCGACCGCGCGATCCGGGCCCGCAAGCTCGATATGTACCCGGTCGAGTGCGTGGTGCGCGGCTATCTGTCGGGGTCGGGCTGGCGCGAGTACCGCGAGTCAGGATCGGTCTGCGGGATAAGGCTTCCGGAGGGGCTTCGGGAGTCCGAGAAGCTGCCCGAGCCGATCTTCACTCCCGCCACCAAAGCGGAGCTGGGCGACCACGACGAGAACATCGACATCGAGCGAGCAGCGGAGATCGTCGGCGATCGGGCGCTGGCCGAGGAGCTGCGGCGGATCTCGATCGAGGTCTACCAGCGGGGCGCCGATCACGCCGCCGAGCGGGGCATCATCCTCGCCGACACCAAGTTCGAGTTTGGGCGCTCGCCGGGCGCCGAGGTCGTGCTCGCCGACGAGGTGCTGACCCCGGACTCATCGCGCTTCTGGCCCGCCGACGAGTACGAACCGGGTCGCCCGCAGCGCTCCTTCGACAAGCAGTTCGTGCGCGACTGGGCCGATCAGACCGGCTGGGACCACACGCCGCCGGCGCCCGAGCTGCCCCCCGACGTGGTCGAGCAGACGCGCGGCAAGTACGTCGAGGCCTATGAGCGGATCACCGGCCTCAGCTTCTGAGCCCCAGGGGCCACTGCCGTCAGCTTGACAATCGCTCGGCGCTGAGCGACCGTTGACGTTCGGATAGCCATATTCCGCATCGCGGTCAGGGACGCGGCGAGAGCTGCGGGGCGGCAGAAGGCAAGGGGGAAGGGAAGCATTCATGACACGACGCACCAGGCGGCCACGCCCGTCGCCGGCCCTGCTGCTCGCGATCGTGGCGCTGGTCGCAGCGGTCGGCGGTACAGCGGTCGCCGAAGGCGGAGCGACGATCAGCGGCCTCAGCCACGGCGACAAGAAGCAGGTCCGCAAGCTGATCCGCAAGATCGCCAACAAGAGGGCGCGCAAGATCGCCAACAAGTTGATCACCGCTCGGGCCCCGAAGCTCTCGGTGGCGAGCGCCAAGGACGCCAGCGCGGTGAACGGGCACGCTGCCCAGTGCCCGGCCGGGACCACCCTGATCGGGGGCTATTGCTTCGACACCGCGGCCCGCGGACCGGCGGCAGGCGTCTTCGCTGCCTCCGATGACTGTGCGAACAACGGTGGCTTTCTGCCGACGACCTTGATGCTGCGTTCAGTGCGGGGCCAGATCGACCTCGGCAACGGGCCGGCGCCCGATGCGTCCTACACGGACTCGATCATCGGCATCGGGCAGCACGACCGTCGTCGTCTTCAACAACGGGGGCGTCTCCACGACCTCGACCTTGACGACGTCCGAGTACCACTGCGCGTACCCGCTGCTCAAGTAGTCGACCGGCGATGAAGGGCCGTGCGCTCCGCCGGGTCAAGGCCGGCGGGGCGCACGGCCACGTCGCGATCGGTGCATCACGCCGAGGCCGTAATCTGAGGCCCGTGAAGGCACGGGTCCTGATCCGGCCCAAGGAGGGCATCCTCGACCCGCAGGGCAAGGCGGTGGAGCGAGCGCTGCCCGCACTCGGCTTCGAGGACGTGGCCCACGTGCGGGTCGGTCGGATGGTCGAGCTCGAGGCCGGAGACCGCGAGGAGGTCGCGGCGCTCTGCGAGAAGCTGCTCGCCAACCCGCTGATCGAGGACTACGAGATCGTCGAACTGGACGGCAACAATGCGACCTGAAACCGCGACACCCCCGCATGCGGGCTAATCGCCCGCATTACCGCTCGCCTATCGGCTCGCTGGCTGAGGAGGTGGCGCGCATAGTCTGGGGAGTGGTGCAATTCCCGGGCTCCTGCGACGAGCGCGACGCCCTCGCCGCCTGCGGGCTGTCCGGCGAGGCGCGGCTTCTCTGGCACGGCGACGGCGAGCTCGGCGATGTCGACGCGATCGTCGTCCCCGGGGGCTTCTCATACGGCGACTATCTGCGCGCCGGTGCGCTGGCGCGCTTCTCGCCTCTGATGGAGGCGCTCGCCGCGTTCGCGCGGGAGGGTGGGCCGGTGCTCGGGATCTGCAACGGCTTTCAGGTCCTCTGCGAGGCCGGCCTTCTGCCCGGTGCCCTGCTCGCCAACGAGGGCATCCGCTTCGTCTGCCGGCAGGTCGAGGTCGTCGTCGAGAGCAACCGCTCGCCGTTCATGGCCGAGCTCGAGCCCGGACAGCGCCTGTCGATCCCGGTCAAGCACCAGGAGGGTCGCTACTTCGCCCCCGACGAGGTGCTCGACGAGCTGGAGGCCAACGAGCAGGTGGCGCTCCGCTACGCGCCGGGCGACAACCCGAACGGCTCGGTTCGCGAGATCGCAGGAGTGACCAACGAAGCCGGCAACGTGCTCGGCCTGATGCCGCACCCCGAGCACGCGGTCGACGAGCTGACCGGCTCGACCGACGGCCTGCGTCTGTTCGAGGGCGCCGCCAGCGTCGCGGCGAAGGCATGAGCGTGGAGACCGACACGCGAAACGCGGAACGAGGAACAGGAACGAGGCGCACCGGGCGCTGGGACTCACAGATGCGGAATTTGAACGTATCTGCGAACTGATCGGGCGCGACCCCAACGACGTCGAGCTGGCGATGTTCTCCCTGCTGTGGTCGGAGCACTGCGCCTACAAGCACTCGCGCAAGCTGCTGCGCCGGCTGCCGACCGAGGGCGAGCGGGTGGTGATGGGGCCGGGTGAGAACGCCGGCGCCGTCGACCTCGGCAACGGCTACGCGGCGGCGTTCAAGGTCGAGTCGCACAACCACCCCAGCGCCGTCGAGCCGTTCCAGGGAGCCGCGACCGGAGTCGGCGGGATCCTGCGCGACGTCTTCGCGCTCGGGGCGCGGCCGATCGCGGTGCTCGACTCGCTGCGCTTCGGGGAGCTGGACTCGGAGCGCTCGCGCTACCTGCTCGACGGCGCGGTGCGCGGGATCGGCGCCTACGGCAACTCGATCGGCGTTCCGACCGTGGGCGGCGAGATCTACTTCGAGGCACCCTACGAGCACAACTGCCTGGTCAACGCGATGTGCGTCGGGCTGGCCCGGACCGACGACATGGTCCGCGCCGCGGCCTCGGGGGTCGGCAACGTCGTGCTGCTGATGGGCGCCTCGACCGGGCGCGACGGGATCGGCGGCGCCTCGGTGCTCGCCTCCGCGGAGCTGGAGGAGGGGGAGGAGAAGCGACCCAGCGTGCAGATCGGGGACCCCTTCGAGGAATCGAAGCTTCTGGAGTGCTGCCTGGAGCTGCTCGGGCAGCGGCCTGCTGGTGTCGCTGCAGGATCTGGGCGCCGCCGGACTCACCTCCTCCGCCGGTGAGATGGCATCGGCCGGCGGGGTCGGGATCGACCTCGACGTCACTCGGGTTCCACTTCGCGAGGCCGACATGGAGCCGTTCGAGATCATGGTCTCCGAGTCGCAGGAACGGATGCTGGCCGTGGTCGAGCCGGCGAACCTGGAGGCCGTGCTTCGGACATGCGAGAAGTGGCAGACGGGTGCGGCGGCGATCGGCGAGGTGACCGACAGCGGCCGAATCCGAGTCCTGCGCGGAGACGACGTCGTAGGCGACGTGCCCGTGTCGGCGCTGGTCGACGGCTGCCCCCTCTATGACCTCGAGCCGCGCGAGCCAGACGCCTGGACCTACGGCAACAGGGCGACTCTTGGAGAACGGGCCGGCGCCGGGGACGCTCTGCTGGCGCTGCTCGCCTCCCCCAACGTCGCATCGAAGCGCTGGGCCTTCGAGCAGTACGACTCGATCGTCGGCTCGCGCACCGTGCGCCTCCCGGAGTCCGCCGACGCGGCTGTGCTGCTGGTGCCCGAGTCGGGCGGCGCGATCGCGGTGGCGATCGACGGCAACGGCCGCCGAACGGCCTGCGATCCGTACCGGGGCGCGATCGAGGCGGTGCTCGAGTGCGCGTCCAACCTGGCCTGCGTCGGCGCCGAGCCCCTCGGGGTCACCAACTGCCTCAACTTCGGCAACCCCGAGAAGCCCGTCCCGGCCTGGCAGCTCGACCGGGCGGTCTCGGGCCTCGCCGACGCCTGCGAGGCGCTCGGCGTGCCGGTGGTAGGCGGCAACGTCTCGCTCTACAACGAGGGATCGGAGGGACCGATCTACCCGACCGTGGTGATCGGCATGGTCGGCGAGCTGCCCGACCCCCGACGAGCGGCGGGGACGGCGTTCGCGGGCGACGGGCACGCGATCGCCCTGGCGGGCCCGTTCGCCCCGTCGCTCGCCGGCAGCGAATTGGCGAAGCTGCGCGGGGAGCTCAGCCTCGGGTTGCCCGGCGTCGAGATCGCCGCCGTCGGGGCCGCGATCGCGGCGCTGCGCGAGGCGGTGCGATCGGGCGCGATCGCCTCGGCGCACGACGTCAGCGACGGCGGCCTGGCCTGCGGCCTGGCCGAGAGCGCGATCGCCGGCGGCCTCGCCTGCCGGATCGACCTCGACCCGCTGGTCGAGGAGCGCGGCGGGTCCGGCGAGACCGCGCTCTTCGGCGAAGGGCCGGGCGGCTTCGTGATCAGCGGCGAGCGAGCGGAGCTCGAGGCGCTTGCCTCCGAAGCCCTGCCGGTCCTGCTGATCGGCGAAGTCGGCGGCCAAACGGTCGAGATCGAGGCCGCCGAGCAGTCGCTGTCGGTCCCGCTAGCCGACGCCGAGCGCGCCTGGCGTTCGCTGGCGCAGCGAGCCGAGGGCTGAATTGGGCTGACCGAGGGCCTGCGAGCCTGATCCGGCCCCGTTGCTACCCTGCCGATGTAGGCACTCCGCCTGCGCGTCCCCATCCTCAATCTGCGAGGCATAACGCGCCCTTTGACCGCTATTGAGCGGCTCCATCTAGATCGCGAGGGTCCCCGCGACGAGTGCGGCGTCTTCGGCGTATACGCGCCCGGACACGACGTCGCCCGCCTCGCCTACTTCGGCCTCTACGCGCTCCAGCATCGCGGCCAGGAGTCGGCCGGGATCGCCACCTGCGAGGGCGGCCACATCACCACCATGCGCGACGCCGGATTGGTCTCTCAGGTCTTCGACGAGGACAAGCTGCGGGCCCTGGAAGGCGACATGGCGATCGGCCACGTCCGCTACTCGACCACCGGCGGGGGATCGTGGGAGAACGCGCAGCCGGTCTGGCGCGATGACGGGCGCGAGCTGGCACTCGCCCACAACGGCAACCTCACCAACGCGGTCGAGCTATACAACGAGTTGCGTGAGGCTGGCATCGAGTTCCGCGGCACCTCCGACTCGGAGATCATGGCGGCGCTTCTGTCCTCCAACGAGGGCCGCTACATCGAGGACGTGGTGGCCGACGTGATGCCGCGCCTGGAGGGGGCGTACTCGACCGTGGTGATGACCAAGCATGCGATCGTCGCCTTCCGCGACCCCTACGGGGTGCGTCCGCTGTCGCTCGGCCGGCTCGGCGACCGCTACGTGGTCGCCTCCGAGAGCTGCGCCTTCGACATCATCGGCGCCGAGCTACTGCGTGAGGTACACCCGGGCGAGATGGTCTCGCTCAGCGAGCGCGGCTTGGAGGTCCGCCAGGTCGTCCGATCCGACCGCCGAGCCTTCTGCGTGTTCGAGCAGATCTACTTCTCGCGGCCCGACTCGCGGCTCGAGGGCGGAGTCCTGCAGCAGGTGCGCGGCAAGATGGGCGAGATCCTCTGGCGCGAGGCGCCGGTCGACGCCGACCTCGTGATCTCGGTCCCCGACTCGGGAAACCCGGCCGCCAACGGCTTTGCGCGCGCCTCCGGGATCCCCCAGGACGACGGCCTGATCAAGAACCGCTACGTCCAGCGCACCTTCATCCAGCCGGGGCAGGAGCTGCGCAAGCACGGCCTGCGGATGAAGTTCAACCCGCTGCCGGAGATCGTCGAGGGCAAGCGCGTGGTGGTCGTCGACGACTCGATCGTGCGCGGCAACACCACCCAGCAGATCGTCGGCATGCTGCGCGACGCCGGAGCCCTGGAGATCCACCTGCGAATCTCCGCGCCGCCGATCCGCCACCCCTGCCACTACGGGATCGACATGTCGACGAGCGAGGAGATGATCGCCCACGGGCGCACGATCGACGAGGTCGCCGAGAAGCTCGGCGCCGACTCGCTCGCCTACCTGTCGATGGACGGCGTCTACGAGGCAGTCGGCAGCGGGCCCGAAGCTCATTGCGACGCCTGCTTCACCGGCCATTACCCGCTCGGCGGCGACCCCGACTCCGCGAACGGCAAGTTCGCGCTCGAGGAGATCGAGGTCGTCCCGGTCAGCCGCTAGCCGCGTGGCCGATTTCAAGCTCTGCGTGCTCGCCTCGGGCACAGGCACCAACCTTCAGGCGATCCTCGACCAGCTGCACGGTCAGGACGGCATCGAGGTGGTCGGCGTGGCTTCCGACAAGCAGGGGGCAATGGCCTTGCGGCGCGCCAGCGATGCTGGGATCGAGACGGCGGTCTTTCCCCATGACGAGTACGCCGACCGCGAGGCGCGCGACGCGGCGATCGGCGACTGGATCGAGGCGCGGGGCGCCGACCTGGTCGTCCTGGCCGGCTACATGCAGCTGCTCTCCCCCTCCTTCGTCGCCCGCTTCCCTAACCGGATCGTCAACGTGCACCCGGCGCTGCTGCCCTCCTTTCCGGGCCTGGACGCGGTCGGTCAGGCGCTCGAGCACGGAGTGAGGATCACCGGGGTCACCGTGCATTTCGTCAACGAGGGGGTCGACTCCGGCCCGATCATCGTGCAGCGCCCCGTGCCGGTCCCCCCAAACCGCGACCGCGCGGCGCTGGAGGAGACGATCCACGCCACCGAGCACGCGCTTCTGCCCGAGGCGATCCGCCTCATCGCAGAGGGCCGGGTCAGGATCGATACATCCAACCCGCGCCTGGTCTCGATCCTCTAGCCACGCTCCGTGGACTTCGCCTTGCCCTTCCCGTGGGGGAAAGCGACAAATTCCTCTTCGCTATTTCCGAAGATCCGCGAATTACATGGACGCATGTTCGATAGGTTCGCCACGTCAATCGCGCCCAATGCGAAAGGGGATGGATCCCTTTTCCGGGGGCGCGAAGGCGGTCGGATTGGAGAAGCTGCGACTCAGGAGGAGATCGCTCCCGGGCCTCATACCAAGGTCCCGGGGTTGTCCCTACCTTGCTCGAGTGGTGATCGCTTCATCCATCTGCGAGCAACGTCACCGAGAAGGAGGAAGACCCGATGGTCGGAAAGCGCATTCCTGAGCGGCGGGTATCGAGCCGCACCAAGTTCGTCGTCACGCTCTTGGCCACGATGTCGATCCTGGTCTCGGCGATCGGGGCCTCCTTCGCGACGGCCGCGACCCAGACGGCCTGGATCCCGCTCAACTGCCTGCTGGCGGGCGTCATCCCCGCCCATCCGGCCGCGGCGCTCACCGCGACCTTTCCCGATTCGGTCAACCCGGGACAGAACTTCAACCTGACCAACGTCTCGACCACGGTCGTCTTCCCGCCGGCCTCGCAGACCGCGGCGGGTCCGTTCGCCGCCGATGCGATCCAGGGAGTCGTCAGCGACTTCGAGACGAACCTGACCAACGCGAGCGCCAGCTTCAACCCCGGCTCCTCGAGCCCGACCCAGTTCAACACCGTTGGGGCACAGCAGCCGCCCAACAGCGACGCGCCGAGCCCGGCCGATCCGATGATCAACGGGGGCGACACGACGCGAGGCGGGTTCCCGGGAGGGACCCCAGCCGGGACGTTCTCCTTCGGCGACATCCCGATCGTGAGCAACGGAACGGCGAGCGCCAACGCCTACGGGCCGGCGCCGGGCACGGGGGGCGGTGCCTTGACGACGTCGGGCACGCCGGACCTCATCCAAACGCTCGGCCCAATGACGGTGACGGGAACGGCCGGGCAGAACGTGGTGGTCACGTCCGCGGCGGCGACGCCGACCGGCAACCTCGCCACGAACACGATCTCCTTCCACACGGCAAGCGGCTACACGGGGACGCTGGAGGCCAACTGCACGCTCGACACGACGGCGGACGCGGCGCCGTCACCGGATCCGAACTTCGTCAACCAGTTCACGATCCCAATCGTGGCCGCGGCCCAGCCACCGAGCATCTCGGGGCTTGTCCCCGACAACGGCCCGGAGGCCGGCGGCAACTCGGTGGTGATCTCCGGTGCGAACCTCACCGGTGCCACCGACGTGAGCTTCGGCGCCAATGCGGCGACCGCGTTCACGGTCGACAACGACGGCCAGATCACGGCCACCGCTCCGGCGGGCACGGGCACGGTCGACGTGTCGGTGACCACGCCGGTCGACACCTCGGCGAACACCGCCGCGGACAACTACACCTACAACCCGCCGGCGGCCCAGCCACCGAGCATCTCGGGGCTTGTCCCCGACAACGGCCCGGAGGCCGGCGGCAACTCGGTGGTGATCTCCGGTGCGAACCTCACCGGTGCCACCGACGTGAACTTCGGCGCCAATGCGGCGACCTCGTTCACGGTCGACAACGACGGCCAGATCACGGCCACCGCTCCGGCGGGCACGGGCACGGTCGACGTGTCGGTGACCACGCCGGTCGACACCTCGGCGAACACCGCCGCGGACAACTACACCTACAACCCGCCGGCGGCCCAGCCACCGAGCATCTCGGGGCTTGTCCCCGACAACGGCCCGGAGGCCGGCGGCAACTCGGTGGTGATCTCCGGTGCGAACCTCACCGGTGCCACCGACGTGAACTTCGGCGCCAATGCGGCGACCTCGTTCACGGTCGACAACGACGGCCAGATCACGGCCACCGCTCCGGCGGGCACGGGCACGGTCGACGTGTCGGTGACCACGCCGGTGGACACCTCGGCGAACACCGCCGCGGACAACTACACCTACAACCCGCCGGCGGCCCAGCCACCGAGCATCTCGGGGCTTGTCCCCGACAACGGCCCGGAGGCCGGCGGCAACTCGGTGGTGATCTCCGGTGCGAACCTCACCGGTGCCACCGACGTGAGCTTCGGCGCCAATGCGGCGACCGCGTTCACGGTCGACAACGATGGCCAGATCACGGCCACCGCTCCGGCGGGCACCTTCGGCACGACGGTTGACGTGTCGGTGACCACGCCTGTTGACACCTCCGCGAACACCGCTGCGGACGATTACACCTATGACGCAAGGGTGACATCGGAGACGGCTCTCGCCGGTGGCACCGTCACCAGTGCGGCAGAAGCTACGCCGTCTGCGCCGGTGACCACCGCGGTGACCACTCCAGCGGCAGGTGACGTGACGATCACCGAGTCGGCCGAGCCGATCGGGTCGGCGCCCAGCGGCTTCTCGATACTGGGCGGCAGCGTTCAGATCTCCGCCCCGGATGCCAGCGTCGCGTTCCCGCTGCGCATCGTGTTCACGCTCGATGCCTCGCTGATCCCGAGTGGTACGAACACCGACCTGGTGACCGTCATACGGCACGGGACCGGGGACCCGCCCGAGGGGACCGCCGCAGGCAACTGCCTCGGCAGCACTGAGGCCACTCCCGACCCATGTGTGACCGCTCGAGACGTGGTCGCCGGCGGTGATCTGCAGCTCACCGTGCTCAGCTCCCATGCCAGCGAATGGGGCTTTGCCGAGGCCACGGTTGTAACCCAGCCACCGAGCATCTCGGGGCTTGTCCCCGACAACGGCCCGGAGGCCGGCGGCAACTCGGTGGTGATCTCCGGTGCGAATCTCACCGGTGCCACCCACGTGAGCTTCGGCGCCAATGCGGCGACCTCGTTCACGGTCGACAACGATGGCCAGATCACGGCCACCGCTCCGGCGGGCACGGGCACGGTCGACGTGTCGGTGACCACGTCGGTCGACACCTCGGCGAACACCGCCGCGGACAACTACACCTACAACCCGCCGGCGGCCCAGCCACCGAGCATCTCGGGGCTTGTCCCCGACAACGGCCCGGAGGCCGGCGGCAACTCGGTGGTGATCTCCGGTGCGAACCTCACCGGTGCCACCGACGTGAGCTTTGGCGCCAATGCGGCGACCGCGTTCACGGTCGACAACGACGGCCAGATCACGGCCACCGCTCCGGCGGGCACGGGCACGGTCGACGTGTCGGTGACCACGCCGGTCGACACCTCGGCGAACACCGCCGCGGACAACTACACCTACAACCCGGTGGTTGGCGATCAGCCGACGATCACGAATCTGTTCCCCAGATTCGCGATCTCGTGTTTCGGCGGGCTCACGGTGATCTCCGGTGAGAACTTCACCGATGCCACCTCGGTGCAGTTCGGAGACGTCGAGGCGCCCTTCTTCCGGGTGCTCGACGACGAGGCGATCCTGGCGTTCGCGCCGCCACAGCCTGCTGGCACCGTCCACGTGACGGTGACGGGTCCCGGCGGCACGAGTGAAGTGTCGCGTGCTGACAAGTTCACCTACATCAGGGTGCCCTTCATCTGTCGGTTCTTCGACCACAAGGGCCACGGCGACGGCCACGGCGACGACCACGGTCACGGTCACGACAAGGGTCACGGTCACGGTCGCTGGTAGCTGAACAGCGCCGCTGAGCAAGGAAATGGCCGCGCCGGACTTCGGTCCGGCGCGGCCACAGCGGCGCCTCTAACGAAACACACTCAAGCGGCCGCCCGGGCCGCCGCTTAGCCTTCCGCATCACGGGCATTTAGGATCGACCTCGAATCCGCGCCTGGTGCAAATCGAATGAGCGAAACCGAACCGACCGCACAGAGCATCGCCGGCGAGGCGATCGCGAAGGCCTCCGAGTCGTCCTCCGGGGACGAGGGGTCGCTGAAGGTGCGACGGGCCCTGATCTCGGTCTCCGATAAGACCGGCATCGCCGACTTCGCCAGGGGCCTTGACGACCTCGGCGTCGAGATCCTCTCCACAGGCGGTACGGCAAGCGCCCTGCGCGAGGCGGGCATCGAGACCACCGAGGTGTCGGCGTTCACGGGCAGCCCCGAGATCCTCGACGGCCGCGTGAAGACGCTTCATCCGCGCCTTCACGCCGCCTTGCTGGCGCGGCGCGACGATCCAAATCACATGGCAACGCTCGAGAAGGAGGGCATCGAGGCGATCGACCTCGTCTGCGTCAACCTCTATCCGTTCGAGAAGGTGATCTCCGGTCGCGACGTCGATCCCGACGAGGCGATCGAGAACATCGACGTCGGCGGGCCGACGATGATCCGCGCCGCGGCCAAGAACCATCGCGGCGTCGCCGTCGTCGTCAAGCCGGAGTCCTACGACGCGGTGCTGGACGAGCTCGAGACGTCAGCGGGCGAAGTCTGCGCCAGCACCCGCCACTGGCTCGCCAACGAGGCGTTCGCCCACATGGCCCGTTACGACGCGGCGATCAGCAACTGGTTCAGCGCCGCCTACGAGGACTTCCCCGAGCACGTCGCGGTCGCCTTCGAGAAGCTGATGGACCTCTCCTACGGCGAGAACCCACACCAGCGCGCCGCCCTCTACACCGAGGTCGGAACCCGCACCCACGTGCTCTCGAGGGTCTCGAAGCTTCACGGGCGGGCGCTGTCGTTCAACAACGTCCTCGACCTCGATTCGGCCCAGCGCCTGCTCGCCGACTTCGACGAGTCGGCCTGCGTGATCGTCAAGCACAACAATCCATGCGGGGTGGCGACCGGCGCCGACGCCCTGGATGCCTACGAGCGAGCGCTGGCCTGCGATCCGATGTCCGCCTTCGGCGGGGTGGTCGCGCTCAATCGCGAGGTCAAGGCGGAGCTGGGGGAAAGGCTGCACGAGAACTTCGTCGAGGTGCTGGTCGCGCCGATATACGAGCAGGCCGCACTCGACGCCCTGCAGCAGAAGGAGGCGATCCGCATCCTCGCCGACGAGGAGCGCCGCACCCCGGACCCCATGGAGCGTGACTTCCGAAAGGTGCGCGGCGGCCTGCTGGTCCAGGATCGCGACGGCGACCCCGAGCCGCGCGAGCTGATGGAGGTGGTGACCAAGACCGAGCCCTCAGACGCGCAATGGCGCGATCTCCTCTTTGCCTGGATCGTGGTCCGCCACGTGCGCTCGAACGCGATCGTGGTCGCCAAGGACGCGGCGACGTTGGGCATCGGCGCCGGGCAGATGAGCCGCGTCGACTCGGTGCGCCTGGCGATCGAGAAGTGCCGCGAGGCCCGGGAGGGCGATGCCGACGGCCTGCTGAAGGGCTCGGCGATCGCCTCGGACGCGTTCTTCCCGTTCGCCGACGGCCCGCAGGCGGCGATCGAGGCCGGCGCCACGGCGGTGATCCAACCCGGCGGCTCGAAGCGCGACGCCGAGGTGATCGAGGCCTGCGAGAAGGCCGGCGTGGCGATGGTCTTCACCAAGCACCGCCACTTCCGCCACTAGACCCACCCGTTTCGCGCCGGCTGCGGACGGGTACTGTGGGCGCGATGCGAGTCGCTGTTCTCGGCACCGGGATCATGGGCTTTCCGATCGCCCGCAACGTCGCAGCCGCGGGCATCGAGGTCAGCGCCTGGAACCGGACAATCGAGCGCGCCGAGCCGCTGCGCGAGCACGGCGTCGAGGTGGCCGAGGACCCGGCCGGGGCGGTGCATGGCGCCGAACTGGTGATCACGATCGTCAGGGACGGCGACGGCGTGGAGTCGGTGATGGTGGCCGGCGGCGGGCTGGAGGCCTGCGGCGAGGACGCGGTATGGGCCCAGATGAGCACGGTCGGCCTGACGGCGACAGACGGCTTGGCCTCGCTGGCGGCGCAGTCCGGCATCCGCTTCGTCGATGCCCCCGTCCTCGGCACGAAGCAGCCTGCCGAGCAGGGCCAGCTCACGGTGCTCGCTTCCGGCCCGCAGGATGCGCGCGAGGTCTGCGATCCGGTCTTCGACGCGATCGGCCGCACGACGATCTGGATGCCGGCCGCCGGCGACGGGCAGCGGTTGAAGATGGTCGCCAACAGCTGGGTGCTGGCAATCACCGAAGCGGTCGCCGAGACGCTGGCGCTCGCCGAGAGGTTGGGCGTCGAGAAGCAGTCGTTCCTGGACCTGATCGAAGGCGGCCCGCTGGACTCCGTCTACGCGCAGACGAAGGGCAAGATGATGATCGAGGAAAAGTTCCCGGCCTCGTTCCCGCTCGAGCTGGCGGCCAAGGACGCGGGCTTGATCCTCGAGGCGGCGGAGGGCTCCGACCTTCACCTGGCGCTGCTCGAGGCGGTGCGCGAGCAGATGACCCGCGCGGTGGAGCTGGGCCATGGCGACGAAGACATGGCGGCGACCTTCCACGCTGTGACCGATTCGCGGGTAACGCACCCTGGGCACCGTCCGCGTTAACGCTGAGTGCCCCCGGAGAGATCGAACTCCAGCCTCGCGGTTAAAAGCCGCTTGCTCTAGCCAGTTGAGCTACGGGGGCGCCCAACATGATGGCGGAAGTGCTGGCCACGTTCGGCGGTGCGGCGCCGGTGGCAATTTGCGCATCGCACCTCGCATTGCGCGATCTCACGTTTCAAATTCTCTATCGAATACTCGCCCCACGCGATGTTGGTAACGGAGTGCCGCTTTGCCCGACATGGTGAACTCCAACGCCGCGATATCGGCCATGCCGCAATCGACGCAGCTGGACTGACGCAGCAGGCCGATGACATAGGTGATGATTGCGCAATCGTCGCGTTCGTGGGGCCAACCGGTCAAGAGCTGCGCAAATCAGCCCGCCAGGATTGGCTTCGGCGAGGGTTCGTCGGCCGTTGACAGCTGGCGCAAACGACCTCAGCTCCACGACCTCGCATCAAGCAAGTCAATGCGGACCCCGTCGCAGGCCATCGACGCGATGTCGCCTGCCTTTACACCGACGTGGTCGAACTCGAGAGCCACAGGGTCGCTTATCCGCGCAATCGACAAAGGTGTTCCTCCAGGCACTCGAGGAAGGTGGAGTTGGGCGCCGAGCTTGCGTGCCGCCTCGACCGCCGGACTTGGCGATGGTGCAGCTTTCCTCGACCTTGGAAATAGGCATGAAAACACGTTCTTGCATCCACCAGGATAGCCGACCCTCTGGGACCGCGAGAAGCGATCGAGCGGGAGGGCCCGTCGGCACTTTTTGCATAGTCGGAGCTCGGTTGACATCTAACACATGTTCGTGCTTAGGGGCCCGCTCCCCAACGCGCCTCGCGGAAGCAGCCAAGCCGGCCGACCTAGGAGAGCTCCGCCAACCCCTCCTCGGGCGTCGATGCCTCGGCGTGCAGCTTGCGCGGGATGCGGCCGGCCTGGCGGGCCCCGTAACCGGCCTCGACCGCGCGTCGCATCGCCACCGCCATCGTCACCGGGTCCGCGGCGCGAGACACCGAGCTTGCGAGCAGCACTCCGTCGCAACCCAGCTCCATCGCCAGTGCCGCGTCCGACGCGGTTCCGATCCCGGCGTCGAGGATCACCGGCACGCCCGCCCGCTCGACGATGATCGAGATGTTGTACGGGTTGCGGATCCCCGACCCCGATCCGATCGGCGACCCGAGCGGCATCACCGCGGCGCAGCCGACCTCCTCCAGGCGGCGGGCGAGAATCGGGTCGTCGTTGGTGTAGGGGAGCACCGTGAAGCCCTCGTCGACAAGGATCTCGGCGGCGTCGATCAGCTCGACGGCGTCCGGGAACAGGGTGCGGTCGTCTCCGATCACCTCGAGTTTGATCCAGTCGGTGTCGAACGCCTCACGCGCCAAGTGCGCGGTGCGGACCGCGTCGCGAGCCGTGTAGCAGCCGGCCGTATTCGGCAACGCGAAGACGCCGAGCCGCCGCACGACGTCCAACACAGACCCGTCCGCGTCCGGGTCGACGCGGCGCAGCGCCACGGTGACGATCTCGGTCCCCGAGGCGGCGATCGCATGCTCGGCGTCCTGGAGCGAGCGAAAGCCCCCGGTGCCGACGATCAGGCGCGACGTCAGTTCGCGTTCGCCGATTCGCCAACCCTCGTCGGCGCCACCCTGGATCGCGGCCAGCACCTCGACGCTCTCGCCCTCGCTGAGGCGGCGGCCCCACTCGCCGCGGGGGACGACCTCGCCGCCGACGGCGACCGCAAACCCGCGGGCCTCGGGATCGCCTCCCGCTTCGCGCACCGCGTCGGCGACGGTCGCGCCGTCGCTCAGCTCGCGGGGCTCGCCGTTCAGCTCCACCCTCATGCGGCCACCTCGGCGCCGACCAGGACGTCGGCGACGCGCTCGCCGGTCAACGGCGCCAGCAGCACCCCGTTGCGATAGTGGCCGGTCGCCAGCACAAGTCCCTCCAGCGCCCCTGGGCCGATCAGGGGAAGGTTGTCGGGCGTCCCGGGCCGCAGGCCGGCGGTCGCCTCGATCAACTCCAGCTCCGCGATCTCCGGCAGCAGCCGATAGGCCTCGCGGAGCAGCTCGTGCACGCCACCGGCGGTTACGGCGAGGTCAAAGCCGCGGTCCTCGACCGTGGCCCCGACGATCACGCGGCCGTCCCTGCGCGGGACCAGGTAGACGCGCTCCGAGGCGACGATCCGCTCGCAGACGGGCTCGGAGGTCGAGTCTCGCAGGGTCAGAATCTGGCCCTTCACCGGTCGCACCGGTGGCCGGGCCTGCGGCGCAAGCCAATCCGACTGGCCGGCCCAGCAACCGTTGGCGAGCACGACAGACCGAGCCCGCACCTCCTCGCCGGCCGCCGTCCGAACACCCACGATTCGCTCGCCCTCGAACAGCGCCTCGCGAACGTCGGCGCCGTTGCGAACCTCGGCCCCCTCGCGCTCCAAGGCCGCCAGCAGCGCGACGCAGAGGGCGCGTGGATCGATCGCGCCCTCGTTGGGCGCATGGACACCGGCGGCGATCGACGTCGACAATCCCGGCTCGAGCTCGCGGCAGCGGCGCGGCGTCAGCCACTCCGCTTCGAGGGCGAGCGAGCGCTGAAGCTGGTGCCGGCGCCGAAGCTCGTCCGACTCGTCGCGGTCGAGCGCGACGTGCAAGGCGCCGCATTGGTCGTAACCGACCTCCGAGCCGCTGCGCTCCTCAAGCTCGGCGACGAAGTCCGGATAGTGCTCCGCCGCCTCCAAAGTCAGGTCAAGAAGCCTTTGCTCTCCGAAGGCCAGCTCCCCAACCGGCGCCAGCATTCCGGCCGCGACACCGGTCGCACCGGCGGCGGGGGTACTGCGCTCGAGCACCACCACCTCCAGCCCGCGCTGGGCCGCGCGCCATGCGCAGGCCAAACCGATCACGCCGGCGCCGACGATGGCTACATCGGCTGTCTTTCTGTGTGGATTTGGCACGAGACCTCTCTGTTGCCGGGTTCCGCGCCACCTCCCTGCGCCGGCATTACCCGGATCAGGTTCAGACGGTCGGCGGCGCCCTAGCCGCCCTCTCAGCCCTTGGCTTGAAGGCTCCCGTTGTTCCCCGATCGTACTCCTACCCCACTGCCGCGCGCGGGCGGGCGATAATCGTTCCCGTGCCCCGTCGTCCACATAGAGCAGTGACCCGATGAGCCTCGCGGCCCCCGACGCCGCCGGCCCGCTCAGGCGCGAGCGTCTGCGCACCGCCCGCCTCTACTTCGTATGCGACGCTCGGCCCCACGGCGGGGACCCAGAACCAATGCTGCGAGCCGCGTTGACGGGCGGGGTCGACATCGTGCAGCTGCGCGAAAAGGAGCTGGATCGCCGCGCGATCGAGGTCTCCGGCGCCACCTTCCGGCGCCTCTGCGACACCTACAGCGCTCTGTTCATCGTCAACGACGACCCTTCGCTGGCGATCTCCTGCCGAGCCGACGGGGTGCATCTGGGGCAACAGGACATGCCGGTCGACGAGGCGCGCGAGGCGCTTGGTGCCGACCGCCTGATCGGGCTATCCACCCACTCGCGCGAGCAGATCGACGGCGCTATGGGCGCCGACTACATCAGCGTCGGCCCGGTCTGGGAGACCCCGACCAAGGAGGGGCGCCCGGCGGTCGGCCTGGAGTTGGTCGAATACGCGGCCCAGCGTGCGCCGTTGCCCTTCTATGCGATCGGGGGCATCGATCCGTCGAACGCCGCGCAAGTCGTCGGGGCGGGGGCGCAGCGGCTTTGCGTGGTACGGGCGATCCGCGACTCCGACGACCCAGCGGCGGCGGCCGACCAGCTGCGGCGGTCGTTTGCGGAGATCGGCGACGAGGCCCCCGGTGGGTAGCCGCGAGCGCAGGCGCGCCGAGCGGCGAAAGCGCAAGGCGCGAAGCGCCTCGAGCTCCGGCGATGCGCCTGGAGAAGCCGAGAACGTAGCGACCAGCGCCGCGGCGGCGGGTGTCGAGGCGGAGGGCTCCAAGAGCTCGATGCAGCGCGGCTACGCCCGCGCCGAGGAGCGGAACCGCGAGGCGCGCGAGGCCCTGCACCCTCTCTACGAGGGCGAGCGGCCCCTGGTGGTCACGATCGGGGCCGCGTTCTCCGCCGTCGTTGCAGTGATCTTCTGGGTCTCGACCGTGATCGCCACGGTCTCCGACGCCACGGTCAACGGCCGCCAGCAACATCCAGTTGCGCTCGCGTTCGTCGCCGCCGTCGTCACCGCGATGGCCTGGGGCATGTGGAAGTCCCGCTACTGGGCCGTGCTCGGGTTCCAGATGGTGTTGGTGCTCTTCATGCTTGCCGGCGTTGCGGGGCTTGTGAGCGCGACGAGGGTGCCGCAGGTGATCGGGACGGTGACGCTGGTCGGCATCTGCCTGGCCTTCTTCATTTTCATGGTCAAGGCGATGGCCCGGATACAGATGCCGCATCGCCTGCCAAGGGAATAAGGCCTATCTAGGGCGCCGAGCCGCGTCCTATAGGCTCGGCCACCAATGGCTGATGCCTACGACGTGATCGTTATCGGCGGTGGACCGGGGGGCTACGTGGCCGCTATCCGCGCCGCCCAGCTGGGGCAGAAGACCGCCGTGGTCGAGAAGGACAAGCCCGGCGGGCGCTGCCTCAATTACGCCTGCATCCCGGCGAAGACGATGCTGCACACGGCGGAGGTGTTCGACCACGCCCGCAATGGCGCCGAGCTCGGGGTCGTGGCCCCGGACGCGAGCCTCGACTGGGCGGCGCTCGGGGAGCGGCGCACCAAGGTCTCCGAGACGCTCGCCGGAGGCGTGAAGATGCTCTGGGACAAGAACAAGGTCGAGATGATCGAGGGCGAGGGCTCGCTGACCGCCGAGGGCAACGTCAACGTCGGGCGGCAAGACCTACGAGGCGGGTGCGGTGTTGCTCGCGACCGGCTCGGTGGCGTTGCCGATCCCGGGGGCCGAGTTCGGCGGCCGCGTCGTCGACACCTGGGGCGCCTGGTCGCTGCCCGAGCAGCCGGCTCGCATAGCCGTGGTCGGTGCCGGCGCCTCGGGCGCCGAAATCGCTTCGGCCTACGCGCGCTACGGCACCGAAGTGACGCTGATCGAGATGCTCGACCAGATCCTGCCCGCCGAGGACAAGGACATGGCGCGGGTCGTCGAGCGCCATTTCAAGAAGCAGAAGATCACGATCTCCACCGGCACCCCCGTGGAGAAGGTCGAGGCCGGGAGCGACTCGGTCAAGGTCAGCTTCGGGGATCAGTCGATCGAGGTCGACTACCTCTGCATCGCCGGTGGCAGGTCACCGGACGTCGAGGCGCTGAACATCGAGGAGGCCGGCGTGAAGATCGACGACGGCGGCCGCATCGAGATCGACGAGTATCAGCGAACCAGCAACGAGAAGGTCTATGCGATCGGCGACCTCGTCCGCGGACCGGCGCTCGCCCACAAGGCATCCGAGGAGGGCGTCGTGGCAGTGGAGCGAATCGTCGGCGCCGAGACCCACCCGGTGGAGATGAACCTGATCGCCGGGGCGACATTCTGCGAGCCGCAGGTGGCCAGCGTCGGGCTGACCGAGGAGCAGGCCAAGGAGAGCGGCAAGGAGATCAAGGTCGGCAAGTTCAAGCTCGGCGGCGCCGGAGCCTCGGTCGTCTACGACGACCGCGAGGGGCTTGTGAAGCTGGTCGTCGACGCCGAATACGGCGAGATCCTCGGCGCGCACGTGGTCGGCAACCGTGCCTGCGACATGATCGCCGAGCTGGTCGACACGATGGCGCTCGAGGGCGGCTACCAGGAGCTGGCGCGGATCGTCCACCCGCATCCGACGATGTCCGAGGCGATCCTCGACGCGGCCCGCGCCGTGGACGGCTGGGCGATCCACGCCTGAACCAATCGGCACGTGCTCCGCTCCCGCTCGCTCGCGCTTGCATAATCGAAACCTCGCTCGCTTTCGCGTCCGCCGTGCCGGGGAACACCTTGACACCCACGTTCTACTTCGACCTTGGCTCGCCCTACGCCTATCTGGCGGCGGAGCGGGTAAACGGGCTGTTCGCCGAGCGCGGACTGGAGCCGCCGGAGTGGCAGCCGATCCTGCTCGGGGGATTGTTCAAGCGCTTCGATAGAGGCTCCTGGGCCGAGACCCCCCAGCGCGCGGCCGGGATCGCCGAGGTCGATCGGCGCGCCGCCGACTATGGCCTGCCGCCGATTCGCTGGCCCGAGCCCTTTCCCGGCAACACGCTGGCGGCGATGCGCGCGGCGACCTACGCGAAGCAGACCGGCCGCACCGTGGCCTTCGCACTCGCCGCCTTCCGCCAGGCATTCGCCGCGGGGCGAGATCTCAGCGAGCCGGAGAACGTGCTGATCGCGGCCGCGGGCTGCGAGCTGCACCCGGCCGCGGTGCTGAAAGCAATCGAGACGGCCGGGGTCAAGGACGCCCTGCGCGATGCGACCGATGCCGCCGGAGATCTCGGGGTGCAGGGCGTGCCGAGCCTGGTGGTGGGTGACGAAGTCTTCTGGGGTGACGACCGGCTCGAGGACGCGATCGCCGCCGCTGCCTGACCTTCCCCCACTCGGGCTCCCGCACCGGCAGGCCCCTTAGCTAAGGTGGACCCGAGGACGGGATTGACTGAGAACCCGAGCACCGCAACCGGAGAGCAGGCACACGTAGGCTCCAGCGACGGCGTGTCCGGCGCCAGGCGCGACCTGCCGGACGCCGATACCTGTCGTGAGCTGCTCTCGACGATGGCGCTGATCCGCCGCTTCGAGGAGGAGGCGGGGCGCCAGTACCAGCGCGCCAAGGCCGGGGGCTTCCTGCATCTGGCGATCGGCGAGGAGGCGACGATCGTCGGCACCACGTCGGTGATGCGCCCCGACGACTACCTGATCGGCACCTATCGGACCCACGGCCACGCGATCGCCCGCGGCACCAGCCCGAACGCGGTGATGGCCGAGCTGTTCGGGCGCGTCGACGGAACCAGTGGCGGCCGCGGCGGCTCGATGCACATCTTCGACCTCGAGCACCGGTTCATGGGCGGCTACGGCATCGTCGGCGGCAACCTGCCGATCGCTGCCGGGCTGGCGCTCGCCTCCGACTACAAGGGCGAGGATTCGGTGACCGTCTGCATGTTCGGCGACGGCGCCTCGAACGCCGGCAACTTCGGCGAGACGATGAACCTGGCGGCGCTCTGGAAGCTGCCGGTCTTCTTCCTGGTCGAGAACAACCTCTACGGGATGGGCACCTCGGTCGAACGCCATTCCGCCCAGACCGACCTCTCGCGCAAGGCGGAGGGCTATGGGATCGCCGGGGAGCGCATCGACGGGATGGACGTGCTGGCGGTGCGCGAGGCGGTCGCCGAGCACATCCGGGTCGCCCGCGAGGACCGCCGCCCAACCCTGGTCGAGGCGTTCACCTACCGCTTCCGCGGTCACTCGGCGGCCGACCCCGAGGTCTACCGCTCAAAGGACGAGGTCGAGGAGTGGCAGACGAAGGACCCGATCGAGACCTTCGCCAAGCGCGCCGTTCGCGAGGGCGCGCTGAGCGACGCGGACGTCGAGCAGATCCGCCGCCAGGCCGATGAAACGGTCACCGAGGCGGTGCGCTTCGCCGACGCCTCGCCCGAGCCGCCGCTGGACTCGCTCTACGACCACCTCTACGTGGTCAGCGAGACGATGGGCTGGTACGCGGTCGACGAGCGCAGCCCGGATCCACACCCGGGCGAGCGGGAGGCCGAGGCGTCGCAGCGGGCGAAGGAGCTGGCCGAAGCCGGGGCCGCCTACGCCGGCGCGCCGTCCGGGCCGCGGGTCAATCCCGCCGAGCAGGGCGACGCCCGCGACGGCGCCGAGGCGCGCCAGCGCGAAGAGCGTGGGCCCGAGGAGGAGGCCGACTAGTGGCGACAATGCGCATGCGCGAAGCCCTGAATGCCGCGCTGCGCGAGGAGATGCAGCGCGACGAGTCCGTGTTGGTCATGGGCGAGGACGTGGGCGTCTTTCAGGGAGCGTTCAAGGTGACCGAGGGGTTGCTCGACGAATTCGGCGAGAAGCGGGTGCGCGACACCCCGATATCCGAGAACACGATCGTCGGGACGGGTGTCGGGGCGGCGATGGCGGGACTGCGGCCGGTGGTCGAGATGATGACCGTCAACTTCTCACTGTTGGCCGCCGACCAGATCATCAACCATGCCGCCGCGATCCCCTACATGTTCGGAGGGGCGGTTCGGGTGCCGATGGTGATCCGGATGCCGGGCGGCGGAGGCCACCAGCTCGGCCCCACGCACTCGCACAGCTTCGAAGCCATGTACCTGCATGTCCCCGGCCTGCTTGTCGCCTGCCCCTCGACGCCCGCCGACGGCAAGGCGCTGTTGAAGACCGCGATCCGCGACGACAACCCGGTGATCTTCATGGAGCACGAGACGCTGTACGGGGCCCGTGGGGAGGTTCCCGAGAACGGCGACGAGACGCTGCGCTTCGGCGAGGCGGCGGTGCGGCGCGAGGGAACCGACGTGACGATTATCGCCATCCTCAAGATGGCTCAAGTCGCCGAGAACGCCGCCAAGCAGCTCTCCAGCGAGCACGACGTCGAGGCAGAGGTGATCGATCCGCGCACCCTGCGGCCGCTCGATCTCGACACGATCCTCGAGTCGGTGCGAAAGACCAACCGTGTCGTGCTGGTCGAGGAAGGCTGGCCGCACGGCGGAGTCGGCGCGAACGTCGCGGCGCTGATCCAGGAGCAGGCATTCGACTATCTCGACGCGCCGATCCAGAGGGTGACCGGGGCCGACGTCCCGATGCCCTACTCGAAGCGCCTCGAGCAGGCCGCTATCCCGCATGAGGAGCACGTGATCAAGGCCGCGATGGCGACGCTGGAGGGGAGTGGATGATGCGCGGAGCAGAGGGACGAGAGTCCCGATTGCGACGCGTCAGGCTGGTGGAGGTGGTGGTGTAGTGGCAGCGGAGATCGTGATGCCGAGGCTCTCGGACTCGATGGAGGAGGGGACGGTGCTTCGCTGGCTGAAGTCGGAGGGCGAGGAGGTCGCCGTCGGCGACGAGCTGGTCGAGATCGAGACCGACAAGGCGAACATGGTCTACGAGTCCGACGCCGCAGGCACCCTGGTCGAGATCGTGGCCAGCGAGGGCGACACCCTGGGAATCGGCGAGGTGATCGCGAGGGTCGGCGAGCGCCAGCGAGGCGAAGACAACGGCGCCGGCAAGAAATCAAAGAAGGCAAAGAAGGAAAGGGCAGGCGCAACGGAAGCCGAGCAAGGTGGGCACCCCCCGCCCGCCCCCGACGCGGAGCGGAGGAGGCGGCGAGCATTGATGATCTGGTCGAGCGCCGAGCGAGCAGAGCACGCGGGCGGAAATGATTCTGGCGACGGGCGGGTGAAGGCATCGCCGATCGCGCGCCGGATCGCGGCCGAGAAGGGCGTCGACCTGGGCGCGATCCAAGGATCGGGACCGGGTGGGCGGATCGTGAAGGCGGACGTGGAGAAGGCCGAAGCGCGCCCGGCTGGCGCGGCCGCGGCGCCTGCGCCGACCGCCGCCCTGGAGAGGCCCGAGACCGCGAAGGGCGAGGTCTCGGTCCAGGATCTGACCAAGCTCCAGCAGACCGTGGCGCGGCGGATGGCGGAGTCGAAGGCGACCGCGCCGCACTTCTACCTCTCGGTCGAGATCGACATGACCCGTGCGGTGCAGGCACGCGCTCAGATGAAGGCCACGACGCCCGAGGGCGAGCCGGTGCCCTCCTTCAACGACATGGTCGTCAAAGCCTGCGCGATCGCGCTGCGCGAGCATCCGCGCGCCAACGGCGCCTACCGGGACGGGCGCCTGGAGCTCTACTCACGGGTCAACGTCGGGGTCGCGGTCGCCGCACAGCAGGCGCTCACCGTCCCGACCGTCTTCGACGCCGATCGCAAGGGCCTGCGCGAGATCGCCCGCCAGTCGCGCGAGCTGGCCGGCAAGGTCCGCGACGCGACGATCACGCCGCCGGAGCTCTCCGGCGGCACCTTCACGGTCTCGAACCTGGGCATGTACGGGATCGACAGCTTCTCGGCCGTGATCAACCCGCCGCAGGCGGGGATCCTCGCGGTCGGCGCGATCGGCGAGCGACCGGTGGTGCGGGACGGGGAGATCGACACCGCCCATCTGATGTCGGTCACGCTTGCCTGCGACCACCGGATCCTCTACGGCGCCGAGGGCGCCGAGTTCCTGGCTCGGGTTCGCCAGCTGCTCGAAGAGCCGACGAACCTGGCGCTCTAACCGCTAGCGCTCGCAGCTGCGCCTGCGATCGAGCCCGGGGCCGCCGCGGCAGCGGTCGAACCCATGGCCGCCGGAGAGAAGGTCGTCGCCGCGGCCGCCGCGCAGGCGGTCGCGCCCGCGCTGGCCGTGAAGAGCGTCGTCGCCCCGCCGGCCCCGAACGAAGTCGGAGCCCCTGCCCGCGAGGACGAGATCGTTTCCAGCGCCGCCCCGATCACGTCGGTGCCCGGACCGCCGCAGATCAGGTCCCCACCCCGCAGGCCGTAGACGGTGTCGTCGCCCTGCAGGGCGGAGATAACGTCGTTGCCGGCGGTGCCCACCAGCGTGTCGGGGCCGGCGGTCCCGAGGATGGTGACCGTCTGGCCGGCGCACTTCGCCGGCTTGGGAGGCTTCGGCGGCTTCTTGATCCTGGTCGCCTCGGTGTCGAGGTTGTTGCTGAGCTTGGGATCAGTCACGTCGCTGGCCACCGAGGCCGAGTTGCTCAGCTCGCCGCTGGTCTTCTTCACAGTCGCCTTGATCGTGATCGTGCGATCGACGGTGGTGGTGACGGTGCCCAGGCTGCAGACCTCCTTGCCGCCGGTCACCGCGCAGGTCCCGGCGGACGGAGTTGCCGAGACCAGGGTCGCCCCGCCCGGCAACCCGTCGGTGACCGTCGTGTTCGTCGCCGAGTCGGGACCGGCGTTGTGGACCTTGATCGTGTAGGTCAGGGTCGCCCCGGTGAGCACCGGGTCGGGGCTGTCGGAGATCGTGATCGAGAGGTCGGCTGGGTCGGTCACTGCCGCGCCCGCCCTCGCCGGCCCCTGTCCCGAAGAAACAACGATCGCCAGCGTCGCCAGCACCACGAGGCCGGCGACCGCAAAGCCGCCCGCGCGTCCTCCCGTCGTTCGCCAAATGGTTCTCATGCCACACCCCGGTCGCCAAATGCCCGAGGTCCAGCAGTGTCAACACGCCATAGCGACAAGGTTGCGCTCCCCAACCGCCGAACTGGCCGGGAACACGCGACCGCGCATGAGAAACTGAGCCAATGCGCGACTTGTGGATCCTCCGCTGTGGCCTCGTGCCCTATGAGCAGGCGCGCGAGGCGCAGGCGCGGCTGGCCGCTGCGCGGCAGGCGGACGAGATTCCCGATCTGCTGCTGCTGCTCGAGCATCCCCCCGTATACACGCGCGGGCGCCGCTCGCAGGCGGGCGAGCTTCCGATGGGCGAGGACTGGTACCGCACCCAGGGGATCGAGGTTCGCGACACCGACCGTGGCGGCGCCGTCACCTACCACGGGCCGGGGCAGCTGGTCGGCTACCCGATCGTTTCGCTGAAGCCCTACGCCGACGACGTTCGTGACTACGTCCGCAGCATGGAACGGGTGATCGTCGGCGCGCTGGCGGAGCACGGCGTCGTCGCGGGACCGGCGGTGGACCTGACCGGAGTCTGGACCGACGGCGGCCGCAAGATCGGCTCGATCGGCGTGCACGTGAGCCGCGGCGTCACCACGCACGGCTTCGCGATCAACGTCAACAACGACCTGCAGCCCTTCGATTGGATCGTCCCCTGCGGGATCGAGGACTGCCGGATGACTTCGGTCGCGCGCGAGCTGAAACGCGAGCTGGACCTCGACCGCTTCGCCGGGACGGTTGCCGAGCGTTTCGCGTCCCTGTACGAGCGAAACCCGCTGCCGGTCTCCCCCGCGGAGCTGGCGCGGCGCGTTCACGGAGTCGAAGCGTTGTCGGGCGAGGCGGCACCCGCAGCCGATGTCGCGGCGGCGCTACGGTAGGAGCCGTGGCAGAGGCGGCAGAGCGCATACACGTGACCCGATCGCGGGCCAATCCGGGCGGCGCGCTCCCGATCGAGGGTCGACCCTTCAGGGAGCGCAAGCCGCCGTGGCTGAAGGTCCCGGCGCCGGGTGGGCCCACATACCGCCGGCTGCGCAAGGCGATCGCCGAGGAGGGGTTGCACACCGTCTGCCAGGAGGCCAACTGCCCAAACGTCGGCGAGTGCTGGGAGCGCGGCACGGCGACCTTCATGATCCTCGGCGACGTCTGCACCCGCCGCTGCGGCTTTTGCAACGTGCAGACCGGCAAGCCGACCTGGAACGACCCCCTGGAGCCGCTGCGGGTCGCCAACCAGGTCAAGAGGATGGGGTTGCGCCACGCCGTGATCACATCGGTCGACCGTGACGACCTGCCCGACTACGGCGCCGGTGCCTTCGTCGGCGTGATCCGATCGATTCGCATGCAGGCGCCGGGCTGCAAGGTCGAGGTGCTGACCCCCGACTTCCGCGGCCAGGAGATGCCGCTGGCGAAGGTGGTCCATGAGCGACCCGACGTCTTCAACCACAACGTGGAGACGGTCCCGCGCCTCTATCCGCTTGCGCGGCGCGGCTCGGACTTCATGCGCTCGGCGCGTGTATTGGGGCTGGCGAAGGAGATGGGAGGCGACGAGGTGGTCACCAAGTCGGGGCTGATGGTCGGCTTGGGCGAGGAGCTCGACGAGATGATCGAGGCGTTCGGGATCCTGCGCGAGCACCGGGTCCAGGTGCTGACCGTGGGCCAGTACCTGCGCCCGACCGAGGAGCACCTGCCGGTTGCCCGCTATTGGCACCCGGACGAGTTCGCGGCGCTCGAACGGGCCGCCTATGAGCTCGGCTTCGAGTCGGTGGCGGCGGGGCCGCTCGTGCGCAGCTCCTACCACGCCGACGAGCAGCTTCCGGGTCGCGTCGCGGCCTGAACGGCTTTCTTGCCACTGTGTGCGGACACGCATAGAGTTGGCACACCCCAAAGCTGGAGGATGGGCACGACGCCAAGCGACGTGGAGGAGGAACGGATGCCAGGTGAAAACGGAGCTTTCGAGCTGGACGGATTCGGCGGCGAGCTGATCCACCCGGGCGACTCGACCTACGACGAGGCGCGAAAGGTCTTCAACGGGATGATCGACAAGCGTCCGGCGGTGATCGCGCGCTGCGCCAGCACCGCCGACGTCGCCGCCGCGGTCAACTTCGCCCGCGACAACGATCTGGTCGTCGCGGTGCGCTCCGGCGGCCACAGCGTCGCCGGCATGTGCATCTGCGACGACGGAGTCCTGATCGACCTCAGCGCAATGAAGCAGATCGACGTCGATGCCGACGCGCGGACGGCGCGGGTCGGGGGCGGTGTGCTCTGGGGCGAGCTCGACGCCGCCACCCAGGAGCATGGTCTGCACACCCCCGGGGGTCGGGTATCGACGACAGGCGTCGGTGGATTCACGACCGGCGGCGGCTATGGATGGACCTCGTCGAAGTACGGCCTCACCTGCGACAACCTGATCTCCGCCGAGGTAGTGACCGCGGACGGGCAGGTGCTCACGGCTAGCGCGGACGAGAATGCCGACCTCCTCTGGGGAATCAAGGGCGGGGCCTGCAATTTCGGCGTCGCGACCAGCTTCGAGTTCGAGCTGCACCCGCTTGGCCCGACTGTCTTCGCGGGGCTCGCGGCTTGGCCGATCGATCAGGCACCGGAGGTGCTGCGGGGCTGGCGCGACTACGTCGACAACGCCCCCGACGAGCTCTCGACGGGCATGGTGATCCTGACCGCGCCGCCGGAGGACTTCGTGCCCAAGGAGGTCCAGGGGACTCCGATCCTCGGGCTGGTCGGTATCTACGTCGGCGATCCCGACGATGGCCCGGCCGCCTTCCAGCCGCTCAAGGACCTTGGTCCCGCGATTGACCTGATCGGTCCTATGCCCTACACGGCGTTCCAGGCGCTGCTCGACCCCGGCAACCAGCCCGGATTCCGCAACTACTGGCGCGGCGAATACATGGCGGAGCTCAGCGACGATGCGATCGACACCTACTACGAGCAGGCGCGGGAGCCGATCTCGCCCTTCACCCAGATCGTTCTATTCCGGGTCGGCCAAGCGGTGAAGGCCGTCAAGGACGAGGACAGCGCCTTCTCGCACCGCGATGCCGATTACATGGTCCATCCACTGGCCGTCTGGGAGGACCCGGCCGACGACGAGAAGGTAATCGGGTGGGTGCGGGAGTTCTCGGAGGCGATGCGGCCGTTCGAGACCGGCGGCGTCTATCTCAACTTCACGCCGGAGGCCGACAAGGTCCGCGATGCGTTCGGCGAGCAGAAGTACGAGCGACTGGTCGCGCTGAAGGACAAGTACGACCCCGAGAACCTCTTCCAGCACAACCAGAACATCAAACCGAGCAGCGAGACCGGCGCCGCGGCGCCAGCCTGAGGCGGTCGCGCCTCTCAGCGGCGCACGACAGGCCCGAATCCGTCAGGGCGCCAGGCGCCGCAGCACGGCGCCGGTCCCGGCGACCTCGAGCACCGTGGGCACGACCGCGATCCCGTACTTGCGCGCCAGATCGGGGCGCTCGCGGACGTCGACCGTGACCAGCGGGGCCGATCGGGTGCGCAGGCGCCGCTCCCACTCCGCGCACTCCGCGCAAAGTGGGTGTGTGAACTCGACCAGCGCCAATCCCGCCCCGCCGACCCCCTCGAGGTCCGCGGGATCGAGGCGGCTGTGGCGCCGCGGCGAGATTCCCCGCAGGCGGGCGCTCAGCCTGTAGATCTCGCAGCCGGCGCAGAAACCGCTGGCCGAGGCGACCAAGGCCAGGAGTCCGACCAGCAGCGCGATCGACCGGCCGGCGGCCGGCGATCCCGCCCACCACGACACGGCGGCGAGGGTGAGGAGGACGAAGCCGATCCCGTTGGCGAGGCGCGGCGGGCGCGAGTCCTCCAGATCGCCCTCGCCGATCCGGGGCTGGACGAGCTTGAAGTAGGCGAGACAGCTAAGGCAGTACCGACGCCCGAGCGTCAAGCCGATCAGCAGCTGCAGGCCCATCAACAGCCAGAGCAGCGGCCAGCCAAAACCGGCTCCCAGCAGCGCGGCGGTCGCCACCACCGCCTGGTTGAAGCGGGGTGCCCGCCTGTCGATCACGTCGGTGTCCCGCCAGGGGTCTGCTTTCGGCGCCTTCCCCATGCCTATTCAGTCTGGCAAAGTGGGTTCGCTTGGTCGCCAGTTCGAGCCTGTAGGCTCGCCGCCCGTTGATCCCGCTCAAGGACAACGTCCCCACCGCCCGCCTGCCCGTGGTGACGATCCTGCTGATCGTCGTCAACATCGGCTTCTTCGTCTGGCAGCTCGGCTTCTCCAGCGGCGAGTCCTCCAACCCCCAGCTGAGGCAGCTCGGGGTCAGCGACCGGGACCTCAATTCGGTGCAGTACGGCGCGATCCCCTACCGGGTGCTGCATCCGGGCCGCGATTGCGCTTTCGGGGTCACCGTCCAGTCCGGCTCCCGCGAAGCCGACGTGGTGTGCCAGGGGACGAAGAAGTATTCGGAGGCGCTTGCGGCGCACGCGCACGGCGAGCCCTTCGTTCGCTACTCGAACCCCCCCTGGTACCTGACCGTGCTCACCTCGATGTTCCTGCACGGGGGGATCCTGCACATCGGGTTCAACATGCTGTTCCTCTGGATCTTCGGCAACAACATCGAGGAGGCGATGGGACGCGGCCGCTATCTGCTCTTCTACATGCTCGCCGGGATCGCCGCCGTGTACTCGCAGGCGGCGATCGACCCCAGCGGTACGCTGCCGAGCATCGGCGCGAGCGGCGCGATCGCCGGAGTGCTCGGGCGCCTACGCGCTGCTCTTACCGCGCGCCCGGGTCCTCACCTTGATCTTCCTTCTGTTCTTCGTCACATTGATCGAGATCCCGGCCTACGTGATGCTGGGGATCTGGTTCGTGCTCCAGTTCATTCCCGCGGTCGGGCAGGTTGCGGTGCCCAACATCGGGGGCCAGGGAGGGGTGGCCTACTTCGCCCACGTCGGCGGCTTCGCGTTCGGGCTGGCTCTGGTGAAGGTGTTCGCGCGCCGACGCCCAACCACCGCGGCGGCGATCGCGGCGGGCTGGTGAGCCGCTGGCGAATAGCGCTAGGGGGAGGGATCGTGATCGCCGTCTGGGCGGTGGCGGCGCTGCTGGCGGAGCCGATCGACAAGGGCGGCAACGGGTCGACGACCGTCGCCGCGAGCGCCGGCCTGCCCAGTCCTGTGACCAACGACCCCGGCATCCGACCCCCGGTCCACAACCGCTTCACGGTGCGACCCGCGTCCCCGCCAACTCCCGTGCGACTCCACTTCAAGCAGGCCCCCGGTGCCGGCCTGTTATTCGATCTCCGCAGCGGCCGGGTGCTCTGGCAGCTGCACCCGCGCCGCCAACTGCCGATCGCCAGCCTGACGAAGATGATGACCGCGTTGATCGTCGCCCAGCGGCACCGGCTGCGCGAGCGGGTGCTGATCACGCCGCGAGTCCTGCGTTACGCGGGGTCGGGGGTCGGGGTGCTGCCGCGGGGAAAGCGGGTGAAGCTGGGCGCACTGCTCGACGGGCTGCTGCTGGTGTCGGGCAACGACGCGGCGATCGCCCTGGCCCAGCACGACGCGCGCACGGTGGACGGGTTCGTGCGCCGCATGAACCGGCGTGCCGAGCAGCTCGGCCTCACCTGTTCGCGCTTCTCGAGCCCAAGCGGGATCAAGGACCAGGGGAACCATTCCTGCGCGCTCGACCTGGCGACGCTCGCGCGGATGGATCTCGCGAACCAGGTGGTGCGGCGAGTCGTCGGTATGCGGCGGGCACGAATGCGATTCCCGGTCAAGGGCGGCTACCTCGACCTCTTCAACATCAACCCGTTCATCGACGATCCGGGCGTCACCGGGGTGAAGACCGGCCTCACCAACGCGGCCGGGCGCTGCTACGTGATCACCGCGCACTTCAACGGCCGCTATCTGGGCGTCGTGCTGCTCAACACGCCCGATCCCTTCACGCAGGTGCCGCGGCTGTTCAAGGCTGGGGCGCGGCAGGCTCGCTGACTCCGAAAGAGGCTTGTGGGATATGGAGCCAGCCGGGCTCGAACCGGCGACCTCCGGCTTGCAAAGCCGGCGCTCTTCCAACTGAGCTATGGCCCCTCCTGACTAAGTGTAAGTCGGCGAAATCTGGCAGAAATCAAGCGTCGGCCGGCCAGCGCGCCCGTATGACAGACTGGCGGCGCAGGCACAGGAGGGACCAATCAGATGGCCACGAAGACGGAAATTGCCGCCGCAGGGGAGCGCGAGGACCACGACAAGTCCCCCGAGTCGACCGATAAGGCCAAGGACGAGGCGGAGGCGAAGGGCAAGCCGAAGCCCGGCCAGCGGGCGGAGGTCTCCAACCTCGAGATCGTCCGCCACTACTTCGACATCGCCTGCGACCGCATCGAGCTTCGTGACGATCTGCGCACCGTCTTCTGGAGCCCCTACCGCGAGGTCACCGTGCAGATCCCGGTCAAGCTCGCCGACGGCAAGATCCACGTCTATTCCGGCTACCGGATCCAGCACAACGGCGCCCGCGGTCCGTACAAGGGCGGCGTCCGCTTTCACCCCGAAGTCGACATCGACGAGGTGCGAGCACTCGCCTCGCTGATGAGCTGGAAGACGGCGATCGCCGGCGTCCCCTTCGGCGGCGCCAAGGGCGGCGTCAACTGCCCCGCCGATGAGCTCGAGCGGGACGAGGTGCAGAAGATCGCGCGCTCGTTCATGGACAAGGTCGAGAAGGTGCTCGGCCCGACCCGCGACATCCCGGCGCCCGACGTGAACACCGACGCCCAGGTGATGGCCTGGTTCATGGACGAATACGGCAAGCTCCACGGCCACACCCCGGCGATCTGCACCGGCAAGCCGATCGAGCTCGAGGGCTCATACGGTCGCGAGGCGGCCACCGGGCGCGGCTGCGTGTACATGTTCCGCGAGGCGGCGCCTCACCTCGGTCTCAGCCCCGCCGACGTCACGTTCTCCGTCCAGGGCTTCGGCAACGTCGGCTCCTGGGCCGCCCGCCTGATGCACCAGCTCGGCTGCCGCATGGTCGCCGTGTCCGACGCCCACGGCGCGATCCGCAACGACGCCGGCATCGACCCCGATGCGCTTCACGACTTCGTCGCCCAGGGCGGCAAGCTGACCGAGTTCGAGGGCGGCGAGGAGATCGACGCCGACGACCTGGTCGCGGTCGAGTGCGACGTCTTCATCCCCGCGGCGCTCGGCGGCATGATCCACGAGGGCAACGCGGACCGGATGAGCTGCAAGATGGTGATCGAGGGCGCGAACTCGCCGACCACCCCCACCGCCGACGCGATCCTCAACGAGAAGGGCGTCTACATCGTGCCCGACGTGATGGCGAATGCCGGCGGAGTGGTCGTCTCCTACTTCGAGTGGGTCCAGAACCTCCAGCACTTCCGCTGGGAAGAGCGCGAGGTCAACGACAAGTTGAGCACGATCATGCGTCGCGCCTACCGCGAGGTATCCGCGCGGGCCAAGGAGGAGGGGATCCCCCTCCGCGAGGCCTCATACGAAGTTGGCATCGAGCGCGTCGTGCAGGCGTCACGCATGCGCGGGTACGTCAGCTAGGCATCGCGCCGGGCGCCTTCCAGGCAGGCTGGGCAAACATCGCCTGGACGCCTGTTCGAATTCCCCGCACCGCGGGCTCAAGTACCGCTGTGGCGCTCCGATTAGCCATATACCGGTCTACAAACCGGATCCGACTGCCTACACATACTTGCCAGGGAAGGCAAGAACGCCAACAGGAAGCCCCGCCTAGAGCGGGGTTTTCCTGATTATGAGGGGCCGCGAAACGAAGTGGAGCGGCAGAGGGCGTGTTGGGCGGCGACACAAAGTGTCGCCGCAAATGCATGTCAGGCCGCGAAGCGGCCGCAAGTGATTGTCAGGCGGCCGTAGGCCGCCGCAAGTCATTCGAGGGGCCGCGGAGCGGCCGCAAGAGATGGTCAGGCGGCGAAGCCGCCGCAATTTGTGTGCTGGGCCCCTGCCCCGCTAGTCGTCGAAGTCGAAGTCCTTGGGCGGCTTCTGCTCGAACCAGAGCCGATCGTGCTCGGGTGTGTCCTGGAGGAACTCGGGGGTCTCCTCGAGCACGTCCTCCCCCTCCTCACCCGCATCGTCGTCGGCCTCCAAGCCAGCCTCGTCCTCGCCCGGAAGCTCCTCCTCATCCGAGTCGGGCTCGGGGGGCGGTTCGGCGACGTCGGGCGCGGCCGGAGCCTGCTCGGTCTCGGGCGCATCGAGGGCCTGGTCGAGCTCGTCGGAGAGTGACTGCTCGGAGAAGAACTCGTCCTCGACCGGCGCGTATTCCTGCTCCTGCTCCTCCTCCTCAACCTCCTCAGCTTTCTCGGCGCCGGGAGTGCCCTCGAACTCGTAGAGCTCGGTGGGCTGGTCGCTGAGCGAGGCTTCATAAGGCTCCTCGGCGGCTTCGGGCTCCTCCGGAGGCTCCGGGGGAGGATGCTCCTCGGTCTCCGCGGCAACGGTCCCGGCGTCCGCGGCGCCGGAGTCCACCGTCTCGTGCTCCATCGCCGGGTGCTCCTCCTCGGCCGGCGACTCCGCGGGAGCCAGGAACGCCTCCTCGACCGCTTCGACGGCCTCAACGGGCGGGGGGGCCTCCGCGGGCTCGGGCAGCGGTTCGCCGACCGCGGGCGCAGCCTCGTCTTCCGTTGCCGCGGGGGCCTCGGCCTCCACGGCGTCGCTTGGCGCGGCGCCTGGGCGCACGGCTGGGCCAAACGCGTCGTCCTCGAGCTCGCGCAGCTCGCTATCGCCGGCGCCGTGCTGGCGCTTCAGCTCCAAATGCTCGCGGATTGCCTCGTCGAAGATACCCATGAATTCCGCCCTATCTGGGCGTACAGACTAGGCGGTTTGACATCGGCCGGCGGGATAGCCCGCCCACCGATTCGGCGCCCAAAATGGTGCCTGAAGCTAACGCGGAATGGGCTCTGGAGCGCGGCGATCGCCTGCGCCAGCGGTGCGGTTCTTGCCCTGCCGCTTGGCCCGATACAGCGCCTGGTCGGCGGCCTTGATCAGCGCCCTGACGTCTGGGGTCTGCGCCGGACTGCCGGACACACCCACGCTGGCACGGATCCTGATCTCGCCGCCATGCCCGTCGAGCGGGATCCGCACCGCGTCGAGCCGCCTCCGAATTCGCTCGCCGACCTCCATCGCCCCGTCGATGCGGGTCTCGGGCAGCGCAATCGCGAACTCCTCGCCCCCGTAGCGAGCTGGCTCATCGACCTCCCGCGACTCGGCTCTGAGGATGTGGCCCACTTCCCGCAGCACCCGGTCGCCCTGAAGGTGGCCGTAGCTGTCGTTTATGTCCTTGAAGTCGTCGAGGTCGAGCATCACGACGGAGAGCGGGCGATCGAATCGCTTCGCGCGCTCGACCTCCTTACCGAGGATCTGCCGGAAGCGGCGGTGATTGGAGAGGCCGGTCAGCTCGTCGGTGATCGCCTCTTCCTCGGCTCGCTCGTGCTGCTGGCGCAGGTCACGCACAAGCGGCACGATCAGCGCGAAGGCGACCAGTAGCAGGGCCGCGAGGATCGCCGCGACAAGCACCTGGCTGCCCGAGAATCCCGCGTCCCGCGGGCCGAGCAGCGCCGCCCGGACGTTCGCGGAAGCGTCAGGGAGCGAGACGACCCGAGCCCGGTAGTCGCCAGAGGGAAGGCTGACGTCGATCGTGTGCGCACCGGTGCCCCCGAGGTCGAGTGCGCTCGCGCCCGACGCCCCGGTTGCAATCGTCGCCCCGCCCGCCGAGACGACGAACGGCAGCCCCGTCGCCTGGTGCACGCCGTGGGCGAACTCGGTCGCATCGGTGGTCGACACGACGAGGTCGCCGAGCGGGCCGCCCGGCCCGTTGATCTGCAACTTGACGCTGGCCACCGGCTGCCCGATCGAGAACCTGGCGATCAGCTGGCCGCCTTTTCGGACCTCGAGCCGGTTCAGTCCCAGGGTCAAGGCCAGCTGCCTGACCCGCCGATCCAGAGACGGTGTCGGCCCGGCCGGGATCTCCACGCCAAGCTCGCGGTCGTTGGCGACCAACCGCGCGTCGTGCCGCGCCGAAGCGAGATCGGTGCGGTACTGGTTCAACGTCGGAGTCAGGGCACCGGCAAGCCGAGCATCCGCCTTACCCGTTCTCGACTCCGAAGAGAGCGGGACAAAGAAGATCACGATCGCGATGACCGGCACGACCACGATCAGAAGCACGGTGAGTGTCAGGCGCCTACGGAAACTCATAAAGAGGAGAGCGTATTCTTGCAGCGAGTAGGAGGCCCGAACAGGGCCTCCCCTCCTTATTTCTGGGGCTATAGCTCAGTTGGAAGAGCGCCTGGATCGCACCCAGGAGGTCGCCGGTTCGAGTCCGGCTAGCTCCACTTCGGAAATTCGGTAGTCGGTAGCTTTTCCTGACCGTGCGTCAAACTACTCCGTTCAGGGCCAGCGCGGTCGGCGCCGTTGCATGCGTCCTCGGGCTCGCCTTCCTCGCCTCTTCGGCCTCGGCGTTGCATCTGCACGCCGTCGCCCGCTTCGACCAGCCGGTCTACGTGACCGCCCCGCCCGGCGATCACCAGGACCTCTTCGTGGTCGAGAGGGCAGGGCGAATCCGCATCGTCCGGCACGGGCACAAGCTGCGCCGACCCTTCCTGGACATCCGGCGACTCGTCGACCTCCGCTATCCCAACAATCAGTTCCGCGATCAGGGCGGGCTCGCCTCGATGGCCTTCGCACCCGACTATCGGCGCAGCGGCCTCTTCTACGTCTTCTACACCCACGGCGGAGGGACGATCCACGTCGACGAGTTCCGCCGCGCCCCTGGCTCGTCCACCCACGCCTCGCGCAGCAGCCGGCGAACGGTTCTAATGGTCCCGCGCCATGGCAGGACCGACCTCGGCGGCCAGCTCGAGTTCGGGCCCGACGGCTACCTCTACGTCAGCTTCGGCCAGGGCGCGGACTCGGACTCGAGCCAAGATCTTGGAAAACTGACCGGAAAGATCCTGCGCATCGATCCCACGCCGTCCGTCGGACTGCCCTACACGGTTCCCGCCGACAATCCTTTCGCCAATCGAACCGATGCGCGCCCCGAGATCTTCGACTACGGCCTGCGGGTGCCCTGGCGATTCTCCTTCGACGACTTGACTGGCGACTTGATCGTCGGCGACGTCGGCGACGAGCACTTCGAAGAGGTCGACCTGTTGCGTCCGGGGAGCGCCGGTGCAAACCTCGGCTGGCCGTTCTACGAGGGGCGTCACCGCCACAGCGCCGGGAACCCCGGCAACCTCACCTTCCCGGTCCTCGTCAAGCCCCACGCCCACGGCTCCTGCGCGATCGTCGGCGGTTACGTCGTCCGCAACCGTCGTCTCCCGTCGCTGCGGGGCCGCTACCTCTACGGAGACGTCTGCACCGGCAGACTTCGCTCGGCCAGACTCGGACTTCCCCGCGCCACCGGCGATCGATCCGAGCGCCTCGCGGTCCCCTATCTGGACTCCTTCGGCCGCGATGCTCGCGGCAGGCTCTACGCGGTCAGCCTGCTCGGGACCGTCTACCGGATCTCGCGCTGAGCGGGCCCGACGATCCGGGACACGTGGTCGCCTCGACTCCGGCGTAGACCGGGCCCTCGGCCGTGCCAGCCTAACGCGCCGGTGTAGGTCCGCCCAGCGCCGCGACGTCGACCCAGGCCGCCGCCATGTCGACGCGTCCACCGCGCACCGGGACGCCCTCGCGCTGAAGTAGGCACCGCTGCCTGGCCCCTTTGGCCAGGGACCCGTCGGCGCGGACCACGCGCTGCCAGGGGACGCTTGGGTCCTCGCAAGCGGCCAGCACTGCACCGGCGAACCGCGGGGCCTCCGGGCAGAGGTCGCCGTAGGTGGTCACGTGCCCCGAGGGAACCAGCCGGATCCTGCGAAGGATCTCGAGGGCCCGGGGGGAGTCGCTCAGAGCAGGCCGGCGCGTCGGCAACTGGTTTGAATCGCGTGAGACCCAGGGTCGTCGAGCCGCGCATGGGTCGCACAAACGTTGCGGGCCCGAGATCCGCAGGCATCGACCGGGGTCGCCCCCATGACGCCGGGGACGATCGCGTAGATGCAACCTGGCCCCGGCGCAGGCCTCGAATCACCCACGGTGACGAGCACCAGAACCAGAACCGCGACCAGAGTCGCCGCGACGGCGCTGATAGCGACATTGCGCTCGCGCCGAGTCAGCCGGCGCAGCGGCGTGTTCACTCGCTGCCAGTGTCCCTCCAGAGGCACGGTCTGGCCAGGTTAGCCACTCCGGTCAGGCGTGGTCCCGACACAGTGGCCAAACCTTCCCCGCCGATCTTTGTACCGCTGTACGTGGTGGCCGCCGCTGGGCGCCGGCAGGGTGTGGGATGCCACTGGGCAGGTCGACTCAAGGAGAGCGTCTTCGTATGGAAGCTCCGGCTGGCCCTCGATCGGAAAGGTAGACATCGGATGCATTGGTTGAGTCCAGGCGACAACTCATGGCAGCTCACAGCGGCGACCTTGGTTGGCCTGATGAGCGTGCCTGGCCTTGTCGTCCTCTACGGCGGCGTGATGCAGAAGCGCTGGTCGGTGAACTCGATGATGATGGCCTTCATCGCGTTTGCTCTGGTGCTGATCGTTTGGGTGCTGTTCGCCTACAAGATGGCCTTCGGGCAGCCGATACACATGTTTGGAGCAAGCCACGGCTTTTTCGCCAATCTCTGGGGCAAGCCCGGGTCGATTCTGAGCAGCAACGCGCTCCGCGAACAGGGGAACATCCCGAACATCGGAGACGTGGTCTTCCCGCAATCGACGCTGGCCTACTTCCAGTTCGTGTTCGCGGCGATCACGCCGATCCTGATGCTCGGCTCGGTCCTGGGCAGGGTCAATTTCAAGGCCTGGATCCCCTACGTGCTGATCTGGTCGAGCTTCGTCTACACGATCAACGCGTTCCTGATCTGGGGAGGCGGCTTCTTCGCTCAGCATGGCGCCCTTGACTTCTCCGGCGGGTACGTCATTCATCTCGCTGCCGGTGTCTCGGGCTTCGTCGCGGCCGCGGTGATCGGGCCCCGGCTACAGCGCGACCGTGAAGTCGACGCGCCAAACAACCTGTTGATGGTCGCGGTCGGCGCCGGGCTGCTGTGGCTCGGCTGGAACGGCTTCAACGGCGGCGACCCGTATCTCGTCAACGACATCGCCGCGGCGGCGGTTCTGAACACGAACCTGTGCACCGCGGTGGCCTTCCTGGTCTGGGTCGCCTGGGACTACATCACCGGCCACAAGCCGGGCCTGATCTCGAGCGTGAATGGAATGATCACCGGGCTGGTTGCAATCACGCCCGCGGCCGGTTTCGTGAACGGCTGGGGCGCGATCGGGATCGGCGCGATCGCGGCGACGATCGTCTACTTCGCGCTCAACTACCTGAGCCGGGTGCAGCCGTTCCGGAGTGTCGACGACACCCTGGGCGTTGTCTACACGCACGGGTTCGCGGGGCTCTCCGGCGGTCTGCTGACCGGCGTCTTCGCCAACACGGCGATGGGCTCAGCCCCGGGCCTGATCTCGGGCAGCGCTCAGCTGCTCAAGTGGCAGGCGCTCACAGCGCTGTGGGTGATCGTGTTCACGGCGATCGCGACGTTCGTCATCCTGCAGCTGATCAAGCTGTTCGTCCCGCTGCGGATGGACGAGAAGGACATGGAAGAGGGCGACCTCGCAGTGCACGGGCACGAGGTCTACCCGTCCGACGTTCCCTCCCTCGCATTCCCGTCCGGCGCCGAGGGCTTCAGGCCCACGCCTCCGGCGCAACCGGTGCCCGAGGGCGGTACCTAGGGCGAAGCGAGCCCTATAGCGAGAAGTGGACCGCCCCCGCCCTGCGCGGGGGCGGCTTCTTTTCGCGCCTGGGTTCGTCTAGGCGGCCTGCTCGTAGCTGCGCGCGGCGCTTTGCAGCACCTCGAGCATCGTCGCGACCGCGGGCATCACCGGCGTACCGCGCGGCGTCGCCGCCAGCACCTTGCGGGTAGGGCTGTGGGGATGCAAGGCCCGGATGACGATGTCCTCGCGAACCGTCGACAGCGCCAGCTGCGGGATCAGAGCGACTCCGACGCCCGCCGCGACGAGGCCCTGGACGGTCTGGTAGTCGTCGCTCTCGAACGACACATCGGGCTCGAAGCCGGCGTCGCGGCAGGAGCGTACGACGTGACGCGCACACGGGCTCGCGGCCGACGTCTGGACCCACGACTCGGAGCTGAGATCGTCGAGCCGCAGCTTCGACTTCGCCGCTAGAGGATGCCCCTTTTGCAGGGCGAGGTGCATTGGGTCCACGAGCAGGTCCAGGCGCCGCATGCCGGCCCCCAGTCTCTCGCTCGCGCCGCGGAACTCGAACAGCAGGACGAGATCGAACTCGCCTTCCCGAAGCCGCGGGGCGATCTCCTCGGGCTCACCCTCGCCGAGGGTCAGAGTAACCCCCGGATGAGCGGCGCGGAAGGTGGCGACGGCGAGCGGGATCAGGGTCGCCCCGGCGGTGGGAAACGACGCGATGCGCAGGTGGCCGCCGCGCACCCCGGCGATCGCGGCGACGTCGGCCTCGGCGGCATCGAGACGGGCGAGGATCGCCTCCGCGTGGCCCACCAGGGCCGCGCCGGCCGCGGTGGGGCGAACCCCGCGCCGGTCGCGCTCGATCAGCGTCACGCCGGTCTCCGCCTCCAGCGTGGCCACCGCCTGCGAGACCGCCGGCTGCGAATAGGAGAGCGCCGACGCCGCGGCTGAGAACGACCCCTGTGCCGCCACCTCGCGCAGCACCTTCAGCTTCTGGACGTTGAGCATAACTAGAGCTTATCGACATGATAAGTAATAGAAGTTGCACTAATGCAGGTGGGGTGCCACGCTCGTCGTAACTTCGCTTGGAACGTTTGACCGAAATAAGGAGCAGGTCTATGACCCCCCGAATCATCGTTTCCTATGACGACTCCGACAACGACCGCGACGCGCTGGCGCTAGGCCGTCTGCTCGCGGTCTCCGGCGCCGACCTCTCGCTCGCCTACGTCCGCCACACACAGCTTCCCGAGCAGGATCGCGAGGCCGAGGAGGAGCGCCAGGCGGAGGAGCTGCTCGAGCGCGGAGCGCGCGAGATCGGCGCCCCCGACATGCCGCGCCACGTCGTCTTTCACGCATCGACCGGCGAGGGCCTGATGGAGCTTGCAGAGCAGGAGCACGCCGACGTGGTCGTGTTCGGCTCCGACTACCGCACCGCCGCCGGAGCTGTCCAGCCCGGGACGTCGGCGCAGCGAATGCTCAACGGCGGCTCGACCGCGATTGCGGTCGCCCCGGCGGATCTCCGCTCCCATCCTTCGGTCAAGGTCGCCCGTGTCGGCGTCCTCGCCGAAGGTGACGACGCTGCTCAGGAGACCGCGAGCGCTGTTGCCAGCGCACTGGGCGCGACGGTCACCGACGCCGAGGACGAGGGAGCCGATTTGCTCGTCGTCGGCTCCCGCGAGGGAACGCCCGACGGTCGCGTAGAGCTCAGCGCCAGTGCCGAGTACGCGATCGAAACCGCGACGTCGCCGGTGCTGGTCGTGCCGCGCGGCAGAGCGGTTGGCTTCGCCTCTCCGGCGCCCGCCCTCTCCGGCGCCTGAGCGCAACCCATCTGCGCCTCGGTTCGAGGTGAAGGCGTCCACAGGACGCCTTCACCTCGTTGCTTTTCCAGGCCTGCCTAACGCCTGCCGAAGCCGCTCGACGAGAGCCTGAATGGAAGCGGGCTGCTCGGGATTGAGCCGTATTACGCCGACGTCGCGCAACTGTGGGGGCGCCGGCTGATCCCCAAGCTGCACGAGAACCGCGCGGCCCCCGAGAGCACCTAGAGCCAGGCCCGCGTCGAAGAGCCAGGTTTGATCCGGCTCCGCTCGATCGGCGACGAGGACGACCGCGCCGACGCCGGGGTCGGACGGGGCGCCGACCACCGTTGCCGTGGCGAGGATTCGCGCTCGCAGCGCTCCCCAATCGGCTGCTGGCAGCCCGATTTGCTCCAGCACCTCGATCGCCGTGCGGTGCGCGGACGGCGTCGTGGCGACGACGGCGACGCTGGCGGCCTGCGCCGCGATCCGATCGAGCAGGCGAGCGGTTACGTCCTCCGCGGAGCGCTCCGCGTTGTGCCATCCGCGGCCCATCGCGAGGTCCGGCGCACTGAGCTCCGGCCCCTCGAGGATTTGCAGGCTGCTCTCCCGCGGATCCCATTCCTGGTCGCCGAGCTCCACCGGTCCGCCGCGCCGCCATGGTTCGAGGACGGTGCGATGCAGGCTCTCTTCATCGAGGTTGAACGCCGAAACCCGCCGTATGCCCTGGCGCAGCTCGACATGAAATGGCATGCGGCGATGCTATGGAAGAACGGATCGGGCAGCCCCAAAACGGCCCCGCGGAGGATCGATCGCCGCTCGGTGCAGGCGAACCTCCGCCTGTGCCGAATTCGCTCGTCTACCCTGCCCGGGATGCGCATCGACGAGATCATCGCCTCCGTCCAGCCCTGCTTCTCGGTCGAGTTCTTTCCCCCGAAGACCGACGAGGGCCGCGAGCAGCTGCTCGACGCCGCCCGCCAGCTCGCGGAGCTGGAGCCGGCGTTCGTTTCGGTGACTTACGGGGCGGGCGGCTCGACCCGCGACGGCACGGTCGAGGTCTCCGATCTGCTGCACAACGAGCTCGGCCTCGAGACGATGTCCCACCTGAGCTGTGTCGGCGAAACCGTCGAGGGCCTACGCGAGGTCCTCGATCGCGTCGCGGCGGTCGGGATCGAGAACGTGCTGGCGCTGCGGGGGGACCCTCCGCGCGGGCAAACGGACTTCGTGCAACCCGAGGGCGGGCTGGGAAGCGCCGCGGAGCTGGCCGGGTTCATCTCCAAGAACTACGGCTTCGCGATCGGGGGCACCTGCTTCCCCGAGGTGCATCCCGAGGCCCCGGACCTCGATACCGATCTCACCTATCTGAAGACGAAGGTCGACAACGGCGCGAGCTTTTTGATCACGCAGCTGTTCTTCGACAACCAGGTCTATTTCGACTTCGTCGCCGCGGCTCGCGCCAAGGGGATCGAGGTCCCGATCCTCGCCGGCGTGATCCCGATCGCAAGCTTCGCGCAAACGGAGCGCATCTGCGAGCTGTGCGAGGCGAGCATCCCGCAGCCACTTTCAGACGCGATGGCGGCGCTCGCCGGTGACGAGCGGGCGGAGTTCGAGCTCGGCGTCGCCTATGCGGCACAGCAGTGCACCGAGCTGCTGCTCGGCGGTGCCCCGGGCATCCACTTCTACGGACTCAACAAGGCGGCGTCGACACGTGCCGTGCTCTCTGCGCTGCGCGCCGCTCGGCCCTGGGAACGCACCGCCACCGAGGCAGCCGGCACCCGGGCCTGACCGGTCGCTCGGTGGGTTGTCGCCAGAGCCGCCGTGCGGCGCTTATCGCGACCCCTCGAAGCGCCGCGTCGCGGCGATCGTGACCGCCGCCAGAAGCGCGAAGCAGGCACATAGGAGCCAGGCTCCGGTGAACGCGTCGTTCTCGGCCAGCAGCCCGACCAGCAGCGGACCACCGACCGCGCCGGCGAACAGCCCGGTCATCATCACCCCGACCGCCCATGCCGGGGCGTCGGGGCTGCGCTGGACGACGGCGAGAGTGAGGGCGCCCGGCCAGGCCCAGCCGACGCTTCCGGCCAGCAGCGCCGCCACGACGATCACCGCGGGCTCGCCGGCGATCAGCAGCAGATAACCCACCATGCTCAGCGCCAGCATCGCCGGGAGCGGAGCCAGCGCATCCTGGCCGCCCCTGTCGGCGATCGCGCCGAGCCCGATCCGGCTAACGGTCGCCGCCAGGCTCACACCGCCGAGCAGCAGGCCCGCCGCCCCTTCGCTCATGCCGCTGTCGACGCCATAGGTGACCAGAAACGAGATGAAGCCCACGCCGGCCGCGCTCGCAAGGACCGCCGCGAGGGCAAGGGCGTGCACCGAGGTCAGGCCTCGCGCATGTGTCTCGCGCTGCGCCGCCGGCTTCGCCGAGTGGGCGGAGGTCGGCGCGGCGCTCGCGGCGACCACGGCCAGCGCCGCCGCCCCGAGGTAGGCCCAGCGCCAACCGAGGGGAATCGCGATCGCTGGCAGGGCCAGCCCCGCCAGCAGCGCGCCCAGCGAGGCACCCGCCTGCTGGGCCCCGAAGGCGATTCCATGACGGCTGGCGTCCAACTCCCGCTTCAGCAGTGCGCTGACCGCCGGCCCGGCCAACGCGTTTCCGATCCCACCGACGACGAGCAGCGCGATCAAGCTCACGGCGGAGTCCGCGAGGGCGGCGATCCCGACGCAGGATGCGGCGGTGGTCGCGGCGCCGACACGGATCCCCGACCTGGCGCCGATCCTCTCCACGAGGTGACCGGCGGGCGTGGAGGCAAGCGCGCAGACGACGTAGAAGATCGCCACCGCCAGGCCCAAGGTCGAATCCCCGAAGGCGAAATCGGTGCGGATGCGAGGCGCCAGGCTGGCGGTAAGGAACCCGGGCAGCACCCCTGCGACGACGATCGCCGTACCGGCGACCAGGGCGCGCCGGCCGCGATCGCCGTGCGGAGTGGGACGGCTGATGTATGCAGGCGCAGCGATGGCTCGGTGATAGTGAACGTAACGCGATCTCCTGGCGAAGCGCCAACGGGCTAAGTAGGCTCCGGTTGTATACAACGATGACCAGCTGAGTTGTTGCCACAGGAGGAGGGTTGGCCGTAGAGAGCTCCAGTCGCACCCAAGTCGGCATCGTGGGGGCGGGCCCCGCAGGTCTCGTGCTGGGGCAGCTGCTGCACTTGCAGGGGATCGACTCGGTGATCCTCGAGGTCCGCGACCGCGAATACATCGAGCAGCGGGTTCGGGCCGGCGTCCTGGAGCAGGGCACCTCCGACCTGCTGAGCGAGATCGGCGTCGGCGAGCGGATGGGACGTGAGGGGCTCGTCCACCACGGGATCCACTTGCGCTTCGACCGCCGCGACCACCACGTCGCCTTCGACGAGCTGACCGGCGGACGCGGGATCACGATCTACGGGCAGCAGGAGGTCGTCAAGGATCTGATCGCCGCCCGGCTCGAGGCCGGCCCGCAGTTGCTGTTCGAGGTCGAGGAGGTAAGGCTCGGCGAGCTCGACTCCGAACAGCCCCTGATCCGCTTTCGCCACGGTGGCGAGCCGCATGAGCTGCGCTGCGACTTCGTCGCCGGCTGCGACGGCTTTCACGGCGTCAGTCGCTACAGCGTCCCGAAGGGAGCCCTGCGCATCCTCTCGCGCGAGTACCCATTCGCCTGGTTCGGCGTCCTCGCCGAGGCCCCGCCCTCGACCGAGGAGCTCATCTACTGCTCGAGCGAGCGCGGCTTTGCCCTGCACAGCATGCGCTCGCCGGAGCTCAGCCGTCTCTACTTCCAGTGCGACCCGGCTGAGAAGCTCGATGACTGGCCGGACGACCGGATCTGGGAGGAGTTGCACACGCGGCTGGCCCGTGAGGACGACTGGTCGCTCACCGAGGGCCCGCTGATCGAGAAGGGGATCACCCCGATGCGCAGCTTCGTCGCCGAGCCGATGCAATACGGGCGCCTCTATCTGGCCGGCGACGCGGTCCACATCGTCCCCCCCACCGGAGCCAAGGGGCTCAACCTCGCGGTCGCCGACGTGCGCGTCCTCGCCGAGGCCCTGGGTCGCTGGTTCGAGGACGGCGACGAATCGCTGCTGGAGGCGTATTCGGAGAGCTGCCTGCGCCGGGTCTGGAGGACCCAGCACTTCTCTTGGTGGATGACCAGGATGCTGCATCGCTTCCCCGACGACGAGGACGGCTTCCAAGCCAGGCTCTCGCGCGCCCAGCTGGACTACGTGTGCTCTTCGGAGGCGGCGGCGACGACGCTGGCGGAGAACTACGTGGGCCTGCAGAGCGTGGGTTCGACGGCCTGAGATGGACGGAGGACTCGGACATGGCTGAGCTGCTCGCGCTCGACGAGGCGGTGCGCGAGCTGGTCGACGACGGCGACAGCGTCGCGCTCGAGGGCTTCACCCATCTGATCCCGTTCGCGGCGGGCCACGAGCTGATCCGTCAGCGCAGGCGCGATCTAACCCTGATCCGGATGACGCCGGACCTGATCTACGACCAGATGATTGGAATGGGCTGCGCCCGCAAGATGATCTTCTCCTGGGGCGGCAACCCCGGCGTCGGCTCGCTGCGGCGGTTTCGCGACGCGGTCGAGAACGACTGGCCCGCGCCGCTGGAGCTCGAGGAGCACACCCACGCCGGAATGGCCAACCGCTACGCGGCCGGCGCCTCCAACCTTCCCTTCGCGGTCCTGCGCGGATACGCGGGCACGGAGCTGATGGAGCGCACGAGCACGGTCACGCCGATCACCTGTCCTTTCACCGGCGAGAATCTCGCCGCGGTGCAGGCGATCCGCCCCGACGTCGGGATCGTCCATGCTCAGCGCGCCGACCGGGAGGGCAACGTGCAGCTCTGGGGGATCGTCGGAGTGCAGAAGGAGATCGTGCTCGCCTCGACGCGGTCTCTGGTCACGGTCGAGGAGGTCGTCGAGGAGCTCGAGCCGCAGCCGGGGGCGATCGTGCTGCCGAGGTGGGCGGTGACGGCGGTGGCGGAGGCACCGAACGGCGCCCATCCCTCCTACGCCCACGACTACTACGCCCGCGACAACGGCTTCTATCAGCGCTGGGACGAGATCAGCCGCGACCGCGAGAGCTTCCGGGAATGGATGCAGGAGCACGTCATCGGCGACAAGGAACGGGTCGGATGAGCGACGACCTCACGGCCGATGAGGTGATGACGGTGGCGGCGGCTCGCGAGCTCGCCGACGGCGCCGTCTGCTTCGTCGGCATCGGCCTGCCCAGCACGGCGGCCAATCTCGCCCGTCTCACCCATGCTCCACGCGTGGTGCTCGTCTACGAGTCGGGCACCATCGGCTCGAAACCGCCGACGCTGCCGCTCTCGATCGGCGACGGGGAGCTGGCCGAGACCGCGGACGCTGTGGTGCCCGTGCCGGAGATCTTCAACTACTGGCTGCAGGGAGAGCGCATCGACGTCGGCTTTCTGGGTGCCGCGCAGATCGACCGCTTTGCCAATCTCAACAGCACCGTGATCGGCGACTACGAGAAGCCCAAGGTGCGGTTGCCCGGGGGCGGAGGCGCCCCCGAGATCGCGGCGATGGCCAAGCAGGTGATCGTGATCATCCGCCAGTCGACGCGCACCTTCGTGGAGAAGCTCGACTTCCGATCCTCGATCGGTTACGGGGAGGGTCCCGGAGACCGCGAGCGGCTCAAGCTGCCCGGCATGGGCCCCACGGTCGTGATCACCGACCTGGGGGTGCTGCGCCCCGACCCCGAGAGCCGTGAGCTGACCTTGACCCAGATACATCCCGGAGTCTCGCTGCGCGACGCGCACCAGGCCACGGGCTGGGAGCTGCGAGTCGCCGAGGACCTCGGCGAGAGCGAGCCGCCCACGAGCGAGGAGTTGGAGGTGCTGCGGCGGTTGAAGGCGACGATCGAGACTGTGGAGGCCTGACATGGAAAGCAAGCTCGGCGAATTGACCGGATACCGGCGCGAGAACGACGACCCCCCCTACCTCTGGCCCGACTACAAGGCCACACGGACCCGGGCGCCGAAGCGACCGCTGATCGTGATTCCGCAGACGCTGTCGGAGATCACCGGCCCGGCCTACGGGCACGAGCGCATCGGCGAGCTGGACCACGACCTGACGCGCCAGCGAGAGGGAGAGCCGCTCGGAGAGAGGATGATCCTGCACGGTCGGGTGATCGACGGCGACGGGCGCCCGGTCCGCAACACGCTGATCGAGATCTGGCAGGCCAACTCGGCCGGCCGCTACAACCACGCCGTGGACCGTCACCCGGCACCCCTGGACCCGAACTTCTATGGCGCCGGCCGGTGCCTGACCGACGACGAGGGTCGCTACCGCTTCGTCACCGTCAAGCCCGGTGCCTACCCCTGGCGCAACCACGAGAACGCATGGCGCGCCCGTCACATCCACATCTCGCTGTTCGGCCCCGCCTTCACCACCCGTCTGGTGACCCAGATGTACTTCCCCGGCGATCCGCTCTTCTACCAGGACCCGATCTTCCACTCGGTGCGCGACGAGAAGGCCAGAGAACGGATGATCTCCAACTTCGACCTTTCCGAGACGGTCCCGGAGTGGGCGCTGGGGTACGAATTCGACATCGTGCTGCGCGGACGCGATGCGACCCCGATGGAGGACCACCGATGACCCGGCCGACTCCCTCGCAGACGGTGGGGCCCTTCTTTCACATCGGATTGCCAACCGACGGTCAGGACGAGCTGGTGGTGGCGGACGCACCCGGCGCGATTCGCATCGAGGGCGTGATCAGCGATGGAGAGGGCGAGCCTGTGGTCGATGCTCTGGTCGAGATCTGGCAGGCCAACACGGCCGGCCGCTATGCACACCCCGACGACCGGCGGGAGGAGCTGCCCCTGGAGGAAGGTTTCACCGGCTTCGGCCGCTGCGGGACCGACGGGTCCGGGCAGTATCGCTTCCTGACCGTCAAGCCCGGACCGGTGCCAGGCCCCGGCGGCGCGATGCAGGCGCCCCACATCGAGGTCTCGGTCTTCGCGCGCGGCCTGCTGAAGCGGCTCGTGACGCGCATCTACTTCGAAGGTGAAGAGCAGGCGAACCGCGAGGATCCGGTGCTCTCAGGCATAGAGGACCCCGAGCTGCGCTCGACCCTGCTGGCCACGCGAGAGGGCGACGGATACCGTTTCGACATCCACCTTCAAGGCGAACGCGAAACGGCCTTCTTTGACGTTTAGTTGCCCCGTCCACGACCATGCCCGTGAACGTGGCCACTAGCGATCTCTTCGCGGAGCTGTTCGTGCCCGAGGCCGTCCGCGCGGCGACCTCAGACCAGGCGTGGATTCAGGCGATGCTCGATTTCGAGGCAGCGCTCGCGGCCGCCGAGGCGCAAGCGGACGTCATCCCCTCCGAGGCGGCCGCTGCGATCGGCGAGGCTTGCCGGGCCGAGCACTTCGACGCCGCCGCGCTGGGGCGGGCGGGACGCGAGACGGGGAACCCCGCCGCGCCGTTGGTCAGCGCGCTCACCGAGGCGGTCGCGGGAGACGCGGCGGGCTACGTCCATTGGGGTGCCACCAGCCAGGACGTGATGGACACCGCGGCGATGCTCGTCGCCCGCCGGGCCCTGAAGGAGATCCTCGCGGAGCTGGACCGAGCGTCCGATGCCTGCGCCCGTCTCGCCGAGGAGCACCGGGGCACGGTGATGGTCGCCCGCACCCTGCTGCAGCAGGCGCTTCCCACCACGTTCGGCTTCAAAGCCGCCGGCTGGCTGGCCTCGATCGTCGAGGCGCGCGGGCGCCTGGCGGCGATCGCCCTGCCCGCCGAGCTCGGCGGCGCCGCCGGAACCCTGGCGTCGCTCGAGACGGAGGGACCGCGGGTGCTCGCGCTGCTGGCCGAGGACCTCGATCTCGACGAGCCGGTGCTGCCGTGGCACACGTCGCGCGGCGGCGTCGCCGAGCTCGGAGCCGCCCTGGCACTCGCGGCGGGTGCGTTGGCCAAGGTCGCGCAGGACGTGCAGCTGCTCGCCCAGACCGAGGTCGGCGAGGTTGCCGAGTCGGGCGGAGAGGGCCGCGGCGCATCCTCGACCCTTCCCCAGAAGCGCAACCCGGTGGGCTCGGCGCTGGCGATCGCCTGTGCGCATCGGGTCCGGGGCGAGGCGTCGATCCTGCTCGGCGCGATGACCCAGGAGCACGAGCGCGCCGCCGGCGCCTGGCAGGCGGAATGGCCGGCGCTCACGGACGCACTCGCCTATACGGGCGGCGCCGCGGCCGCGATGCGCGAGGTCCTGGAGGGTCTCGAGATCCGCGCCGAGAGGATGCGGGAGAACCTCGAGGCGAGCGGCGGGTTGATCCTCGCCGAGGCGGTGACGACCGCGATCGCGGATCGGATCGGTCGCGGCGAGGCGCATCGCCTGGTGCGTGCCGCCGCCGGGCGCGCGATGGAGTCCGGAAGGCCGTTTCGAGACGAGCTCTCCGACGATTCGGAGATCCGAGCGCAGCTGTCCGCCGATCGCATCGACGCGGTGCTGAATCCCGACTCCTACCTGGGATCGGCCGACGCCTTCCTCGACCGGGCCCTTGCGAGCTGGCGTGAGGCACGGGGCGGAGCGTGAGCGTCGAGCTGCACTACCGGTTCGACGGCCCCGAGGACGCTCCCGTGCTCGTGCTTTCGAACTCGCTGGGGACCGCGCTCGACATGTGGGACGACCAGATGCCGACGCTCGCCGAGCATTTCCGGGTGCTGCGCTACGACCAGCGCGGCCACGGACGCTCACCCTCTCCGCCCGGGCCCTACTCGATCGAGGAGCTCGCCGCCGACGCCTTGGCGCTGCTCGACGGGATCGGCCTCGATCGGGTCAGCTTCTGTGGGGCCTCGTTGGGCGGGATGACCGCGATGTGGCTAGCGATCAACACCCCCGACCGCATCGACCGCCTGGCGCTCTGCTGCACCTCGGCCCACATCCCTCCACGCGAGCACTGGCTCGAGCGCGCGGCGACGGTGCGCGGGCAGGGCATGGATGGGGTGCTGGAGGCGTCGCTGGAGCGCTGGTTCACTCCCGCCTTCCGCGGCCGCCGGCCGGAGACCGTGGAGCGTCTGGAGCGTGGGCTGCTGGAGATCGACCCCGAGGGATACGCGGGCTGCTGCGAGGCGCTCGCCGACACCGACCTGCGCTCGCAGCTGGCCACCATCCGGGCACCGACGCTGGTGATCACCGGAGAGGACGACCTCTCGACGCCGCCCGATCACGGGCGGCTGATCGCCGAACAGGTCGAGAACGGGCGCTGTCTGATGCTGTCTCCCGCCCGCCATCTGGCCAATGTCGAGCGGCGCGACGAGGTCACCCGGGCGCTGGTCGCCCATCTGGTCACGGAGGCGGCCGCATGAGCGATTCGCACGACCGCGGGATGGAGATCCGCCGCGAGGTGCTCGGAGACGAGCACGTCGACGCGGCGATCGAGCGCACCAGCGAGTTCACCGCCGAGTTCCAGGACCTGATCACCCGCTACGCCTGGGGAGAGATCTGGGCCCGGCCCGGCCTCGATCGGCGCACCCGCAGCGCGATCACCCTGACGGCGCTCGTGGCGCTGAACCGGCTCGACGAGCTCGCGATGCACATCCGCGCCGCGAAGCGAAACGGGCTCAGCGTGGCGGAGATCAAGGAGGTCCTGCTGCAGAGTGCGATCTACTGCGGCGTGCCCGCGGCCAACGCGGCTTTCGCCGTTGCGCAAAGCGTCCTGGAAGACGATGAATAACTTGCGGCGGCCTACGGCCGCCTGACATGCCACTGCCGCGACACTTTGTGTCGCGGCCCATCAGCACCGCTCAAATCGGGTAGTGGCGCGAGCCCTCCTGAATCGTGATCCAGCGCAGCTCGGTGAACTCCTCCAGCGCCGCCTTGCCGCCGAAGCGGCCCCAGCCGCTTGCCTTCACGCCCCCGAACGGCATCTGCGCCTCGTCGTGCACCGTCGCTCCGTTGACGTGGCAGATCCCGCTCTCGATCTGGCGGGCGAGGTCGAACGCCGTCGGCACGTGCTTGCCGAACACCGACGCGGCGAGGCCGTACTCGGTGTCGTTGGCGACCTTGACCGCCTCCTCGGGACCGTCGACGGGGATCACGCCGACCACCGGGCCGAACGACTCCTCGTAGTAGATCCGCATCTGCGGTGTGACGCCGGTCAGGACCGTGGGCGGGAACAGCTTCCCATCCGGCTTGCCTCCGGTAACCGCCTTGGCGCCCTGCGAGGTCGCATCCTCGACCAATTCCGCGACGCGCTGGGTGGCCGCGTCGTTCACCAGCGGTCCGATCTGGGTCTCGGGGTCGTGGGGGTCTCCCACCTTCAGCGCCGCGGCGCGTTCCGCGAGCTTCTCGGTGAACGGCTCGGCGACGGACCTGTCGACCACGAGCCGCTCCGTCGCCATGCAGATCTGCCCCGTATGCATGAAGGCGCCGAACTTCGCCGCCTCCACCGCCTCGTCGAGGTCGGCGTCGGCGAGCACGATCAGCGGCGCCTTGCCGCCCAGCTCCAGCAGGACGCGCTTCAGGTGGCGGCCCGCGTTCTCGGCCACCAGGCGGCCGACCCGGCTCGAGCCTGTGAAGTTGATCCTGCGAACAGCAGGGTGCGCGATCAGCTCGTCGACCACGTCGGGCGCATCCTCGGCCTTGTGGGTAATCAGGTTGATCACACCGGGCGGCAGGCCGGCGTCGTCGAGGGCGCGGGCGATCGCCGCGTGCGTTCGGGGGCTGTTCTCGGATGCCTTCAGGACGACCGTGTTGCCGTAGGCCAGCGGCGTCGCGACCGCCCGCGTGCCCAGGATCACGGGCGCGTTCCAGGGCGCGATCCCGACCACGACGCCAGCGGGCTGGCGAATGCCCATCGCCGTCAGGCCCGGCACGTCTGAGGGGATCACCTCGCCCGTCACCCAGTAAGCCTGCGCCGCGGCCTGCCGCAGCATCTCGGTCGCGAGCCCGACGTTGAACATCCCGAAGCCGAACGTCGATCCGGTTTCCTGCGTCGCCGTCGCGGCGATCTCCGCTCCCCGCTCGCCCATCAGCTCCGCCGCGGCTGTCAGCAGGTCTCGCCGCTGTCCCGGCGGCGTCGCCGACCACTCGCCGAACGCCTCAGCGGCGGCGTCGGCCGCCGCCTTTGCGTCCTCGCGCGAGGCGGCGGCGACAACTCCCACCGACTCATCGGTGTATGGGTCCTGCTGCTCGAAGACGCTCTCCGAGCCCGCGCCCACCCAGTTGCCGCCGATCAGAAGCTGCTGCTGCTCGAGTTGTGCCGTCGCCATCTTGCTCTCCGTTCCCTCGAAAATGCCTTGGCTCAGCCTACCGCTACGCGTCCTTCTGTATACAACAGCGCCGCGCCTCGCCGGGTCAGGTCGTCAGCACGATCTTGCCCCGCAGTCCGCCCGCCTCGACGAGGCGATGCGCCTCGGCGGCCTGCGCCAGGTCGAGCGTCCGGGCAACCCGGGTTCGAAGCCTCCCGGCGCCGAGATCGGCGGCCAGCGCCCGCAGCGCTGCGGGGTCGGAGTGAGCGAGAAGCGTCTCCACGCGCAGCCGGTCGGAGCGCTCGAATTCCTCCACCGAGCGCGTGAACAGAACGGCTCCGCCGTCCCGCAGCGGTGCGGTGGCGGGCGGGCCGAGCGGAACGGCGTCGAACACCGCGTCGACCGGATCGAGGCCGGCGAGATCGGTCGAGCGCGGCAGCACTTGCGCCGCGCCCAGTCCGCCCACCCACTCCTCGTCACCGTCGGAGGCGACGGCGAGGACACGCAGCCCGTCGCCGGCGGCCAGCTGGGTCGCGTATCCCCCGACGGCGCCGCTGGCTCCGGTCACCAGCAGGGTCGAATCGGCCGGCGCGGCGATCAGATCGAGGCCCTGGCGCGCCGTGAGCGCGTTCAGCGGCAGGGTCGCGGCCGCCGTGTTCTCGACTCCCTCCGGAGCCGGCGCCAGCCAGCCCGGCTCGACCGCGGCGGCCTCGGCATAGGCGCCGACCCGGCCGCCGATCCGGACCCAGGGGATCATGCCCACGACGCGGTCACCCGGCGAGTAGCTGGAGTCGGTACCGGCGGCGACCACCTCTCCGGCCAGGTCCCACCCGGGCACGAAGGGCGGCTCGAGATCGGGTAGCCGGCGCTGCGCCTGCCCCGAGCGGGCCGCGAGGTCGGTCGGGTTCACGGTTGCGGCGGCGATCCGCACCAAGACCTCGCCCGCCGACGGCTGTGGGTCGGGCCGCTCGCCGATCCGCAGCACCTCGGGGCCGCCGAACTCGGTCACCTCGGCGACGCGCATGGGCGATCAACTCCTCGGGGATAAGATTTCATCGCTTCGTTGTATACAACGCATGACCCAGGACCGGGTCCTAGCGCAGCGCCGAGCACCGGAAGGAGAGATCAGATGGCGACGTCGACGGCCGAGGTGGGCGCGTTTCCGAGTCCCTACTCGATCGAGACTCCGCCCGGCTGCGAGGGCTGGGAGGAGATGTACCCCTACTACGCGCTCTTCGACGAGCGGCGCCGCGACCTCGACGAGAACCGCTTCTGGTTCTGGAACTCGATGCATTTCCCGCTCCCGATGCCCGCCTTCGACGTGCACGCGATCGACAGCCCCTACCAGGCGGTGGGCTCCTGGCAGAACAGGGTCTTCGCGGTGCCGCCGGCGATGGGCATCGACTACCGGATCGTCAACGGCTACGTCTACATCTCCGGCAACCCGGTCACCGACCCCGACAAGATCGCCGAGCGGGCCGAGTTCTTCCAGAAGCGCGCCGGCTACTACTTCGAAAACTGGGACGAGCTCTACGGGAAGTGGCGGGCCAAGATGGAGGCGCTGATCGACGAGATCACCAACCTGCCGGTGCCGGAGCTGCCGGAGTACGAGCCCGAGGAGGTGATGCTCGACGAGCGGCGCAACACCGCTTTCTACGAGGTCCTCGACGCCTACCAGCGGGCGCTTCGCTGCGCCGACCTGATGTGGCAGCACCACTTCGAGTTCCTGCTGCTCGGCTATGGCGCCTACGCCACCTTCGCCGACTTCTGCAAGAACGCCCTCCCCGACATCCCCGACCAGCACGTCGCGCAGATGGTGGCCGGAATCGACGTCGCCCTGTTCCGCCCCGACGCCGAGCTGCGGCGGCTGGCCCAGCTGGCGATCGACAGCGAGGTGGCCTCGGCGTTCGCGGAGGGCCGCTCACCGGACGAGATCGACGCCGAGCTCGCGCAGACCGAGGACGGCAGGAAGTGGCTCGAGGAGCTGGAGAAGATGAAGGACCCGTGGTTCAACATGGCCACCGGCGACGGCCTCTACCACTACTACGGCAGCTGGTTCGACGACCCGAGCATCCCCTACGCCTCGCTGATCGGCCACGTCAGCGCCCTGCAATCGGGCGAGCAGATCGAGCGGCCAACCGAGGAGATCCGCCGGGAGCGCGACCGCCTGGCAAAGGAGTACGGAGCCCTGCTCGACGAGGAGGCGCGAGCCGGCTTCGAGGAGCTGCTGGGACTTTCCCGCACCGTCTTTCCCTACGTCGAGGAGCACAAGTTCTACTGCGACTACTGGTTTTTGACCCGCTGGTGGAACAAGCTGCGCGAGTTCGGTGCCCTGCTCGCCGAGCACCGCTTCCTCGAGGACGCCGAGGACGTCTTCCAGCTCGGCCGCCACGAGGTCGCCTCGGCGCTCGACGAGCTGGTGCTCACCTGGGCGACCGGCGGCGAGCCCCTGGGGCCGAAGCACTGGCCGCCGATCGCGGCCCGGCGCAAGGAGTTGCTGGAAAGGCTCGGCGAATGGACCCCGCCGCCGGCGCTCGGCGTCACACCCGAGGAGATCACCGACCCGATGACGATCATGCTCTGGGGCGTCACCACGCGACGGGTCCAGGAATGGGCCCAGCAGCGCGACGGCGGCGCGACGCTCATGGGCGCCGCCGCGTCGCCGGGAGAGATCGAGGGCCCGGCCAGGGTCGTGAAGACCGTCGACCAGATCGGCGACGTGCGCGACGGGGAGATCCTCGTCTGCAGCATCACCTCGCCGGCCTGGGCGCCGATCTTCTCCAAGATCACGGCCGCCGTCACCGACATCGGCGGAGTGATGTCGCACGCCGCAATCGTCTCCCGCGAGTACGGGCTGCCGGCGGTGGTGGGGACGGGGACCGCGACGTCCCGGATCAGCAGCGGGCAGATGCTGCGCGTCGACGGCTCGACTGGAGTGGTGACGATCCTCGACGGCGACGACTCCGCGTAGCCAGGGATGATGGCGCTGAGCAGAGCGGGCGAAGCCCGCGATTGCGAAGCGAGAGGCTGGTGGGTGTGGTGACGATGGGCAGCGAGTACACGCGTCCGCTCGAAGAGCTGCGCCGCGGCGACGAGCCGCTGTTCGGCGGCAAGAGCGTCAGCCTCGGCGAGCTGATCGCGAGCCAGATCCCGGTGCCTCCCGGCTTCGCCGTCTCGGTCGACGCATTCCGGGCCTTTCTCGGCGGCGAGGGGCTCGACGAGCAGCTGGCGCAGCAGCTCGCCGGCATCGACCCCGAAGACGTCGGTTCGGTGCGGACCTCCTCGGCGAGGATCACCGACCGCCTGCGGGCGGCGCAGGTCCCGCAAGCCGTCCAGGCTGAGATCTCCGAGCATTACGCCGCGCTCGCGAAGGCGGCCGGCGACCCGGACCTTCCGGTCGCTGTGCGCTCCAGCGCCCTGGGGGAGGACAGCCACGAGGCGACGTTCGCCGGCCAGCAGGAGACCTACCTCTGGGTTCGCGGCGCCGAGGGCGTCTGCGACGCCGTGCGCGACTGCTGGGCCAGCCTCTACAGCCCCGAGGCGATCAGCTACCGCGCACGCATCGCTGCGACGGGCGCCGCCCCGGCGATGGGAGTGGCGGTGCAGGCGATGGTCGACGCGGCGATCTCGGGCGTGATGTTCACCTGCAATCCGGTCAGCGGCGACCCGAGCACCCTGGCGGTGAACGCGAGCTGGGGCCTCGGCATCGGCGTGGTAGCCGGCGAGGTGACGCCGGACGAGTATCGGGTCAGCAAGGTGACGCGCGAGGTCCTGCACCAGATGGTCGGGCCCAAGCAGGTCGAGTACCTGCCCGATCCGAGCGGGCCGGGCACGCGGCGCGCCGAGGTCCCGCCCGAGCGGCAGGGGGCAGCCTGCCTCGACGGTGAGCGGCTCGGCGAGCTGCTCGACGTCGCGGAGCGGGTCGAGCGGCATTTCGGATCCCACCAGGACATCGAGTGGGCGATCGCGCGCGCGGCGGAGCCGCCGCGGAGCCTCTTCGTGCTCCAGTCACGCCCCGTCACCGCCACCCCCAAGCTGGAGGCGGGGGAGAAACGCCGGCGTAGCGCGATCGAGCTGGTGATGAGCACCTTCGGCGCCGACCGCGACCGTCCCGAACGCTGATGGCGCTGAGCGACGAGGACGTCCGCGAGATCCTGCGGATCATCGACGAGTCGGACCTCGACGAGCTGCGGGTCGAGACGCGGGGATTCAAGCTGCACGTCCGTCGCGGCGGCGCCCCGCCGGATGAGGCGCCCGACGAGCCGCCCGCGGCGCGAGCCCCGAAACCGCCGCCCGCCGAGCCAAGCGCCGCCCGGCCCTCCGCCGGAGCGCAAACAATCGCCGCCCCGATGCTCGGCACCTTCTACGCCGCCGACGGGCCCAGCGCCGAGCCCTTCGTCGAGGTCGGCGCGGAGGTGGAGCCCGACACCGTCGTCGGCATCATCGAGGTGATGAAGATGATGAATTCGATCCGCGCCGGGGTGTCCGGGACGATCGTCGAGGTGTGCGCCGAGAATGCGCAGCTGGTCGAAGAGGGCCAGCCCCTCTTTCGGGTCAGAGCCGTGAGCGCGACGCTCGATCAAGGAGCTTGATTGTGGGCGGAGCGCGAACAAATGATTTGGTCGACATCGTCGACACCACGACTCGCGACGGCAATCAGAGCCTCTGGAGCGCAACCGGGCTGACGACACCCGACGTCCTCGGCATCGCCCCGACCATGGACCGGGTCGGGTTCCATGCCCTCGACTTCACCTCCAGCACCCACATGGCGGTCTCGGTGCGCTTCCACCGCGAGGACCCATGGGAGCGCATCAGGCTGGTCAGCGCCGCGATGCCGAACACGCCGCTTGACTTCATCACCACCGGCATGCGCTTCATCTCCTGGACGCCGGCGGGCGAGGACGTGATCCGCCTCGTCTTCAGGCTCGTGGTCCGCAACGGAATCCGGCGCTTTCAGATCGCCGAGCCCTCCAACGACCCGGAGACGCTGCTGCGGCTGGCCCGGATCGCCCGCGAGGAGGGGGTCGAGGAGGTCGTGGTCGGGCTGACCTACTCGATCAGCCCCGTGCACACGCACGACTACTACGCCGAGCGCGCGGAGGCAGTGGCCGCCTCCGAGCACATCGACCGCCTCTACCTCAAGGACCCCGGCGGCCTGCTGACCGCCGACGCGGTGCGCGAGCTGGTGCCGAAGTTCATCGCCGCCTTCGACCCCCGCCCGGTTGAGCTGCACAGCCACTGCACGATCGGGCTCGGCCCGCTTGCCTACGTGGAGGGGCTGCGGGCCGGGATTCGCGTCCTGCACACGGCGGTCCCGCCGCTCGCCGACGGAACCTCGAACCCGCCGGTCGGGGAGACACTCCGAAACCTTGAGGCCGAGGGCTGCTCGCACCGCCTCGACCTCGAGGCGCTGGAGAAGGTCAGCGAGCACTTCTCCGAGCTGGCCCGCGAGCGCGGGCTGCCGCGCGGCGCACCGGCCGAATACGACGCCGCCTACTACCGCCACCAGATGCCGGGAGGGATGGTGACCACCACGAAGCGCATGCTCGAGGAGCAGCGACGGCCGGAGCTCTTCGACGCCACGCTGGAGGAGGTAACGCGGGTGCGGGCGGAGATGGGCTACCCGATCATGGTCACGCCGGTGTCGCAGCTGGTCGCCACGCAGGCGGTGATGAACGTGATCTCCGAGCAGCGTTGGACCAACGTCTCCGATGAGATGGTGCGCTACTTCCTCGGCCACTTCTACGAGCCGGTGGCGCCCGTCGATCCGCAGGTCGCCGAGCGGGTGCTGTCACGACCGCGGGCCGCGGAGCTGCGCGATCTCGAGCCGCTGAGCCTGGAGGGTGCGCGGGAGCGCTTCGGCTCGCGGATCTCCGAGGAGGAGCTGCTGCTGCGGCTGACGATGCCCGCCGAGCAGGTCGACGCGATGGTGGAAGGGCGAAGCAAGAAGCGGCCGGCACCACCCGCCGCGCGCCCCGGGCAGGACCCGCTGGTGAGGCTGCTGAACGAGGTGGCGAAGCGCGAGTCGATCACCTACCTGCGGGTCGAGACAGACGACGACCTGGTGGTGTGGCGCCGTGCGGCCTAGAGCGGCTCTTGACGACGTCGGCGGCTTCGTCTTCGACATCGACGGCTCGATGGTCCATCGTGGCGCCGACTTCCGCTCCGAGCCATTGCCGGGGGCGGTGCAGGTGCTGGAAGCGATCCGGGCGTCGAGTCGCCCGCTGGTCTTGTTCACCAACGGCAGCCACCTGACGCCGGCGGAGTTCGCGGCGGGGCTCACCGAGGACGGCCTACCGGTAAGCGCCCGCGAGGTGCTGACGCCGGTCTGCTGCGCGCTCAGTTATCTGAAGCGGAACCACGCGGGGCAGTCGGTGATGGTCTTCGGCTCGGACTCGACCAAGGAGCGGATGGCGCGCGAGGGCATCTCGTTGACCGAGGACGAGGACGCCGGGGCGATCTTCGTCACCCATGTCGAGCAGGTCGACCTCGACGAGGCCGAGCGCGCCGCGCGGGCGGTGATGCGCGGAGCGCCGCTGCTGACCGCCAACTACGGCCCCGGCTATTGGGGCGCAAACGGGCTGATCTTCAGCAAGGGGGCGATGGTCACCGCCGCGATCGCCAAGGTCACCGAGGTCGATCCGATCGTCGTCGGCAAGCCCTCGGAGGTCGCCGTGCGGGAGGTGTCGGCGCGGCTCGGCGTCGCCTCCGAGCAGGTGGCGGTGATCGGCGACGACATCGACATGGACATCGGCCTCGGAAAGCTCGGCGGATCGCGCACGATCCTTGTCCGCAGCGGCCTCAGCGGCGAGGTGGACATCGAGCAGCGTGCCGGAGCATGCCCGCCCCGACGCGGTGATCGACGGGGTCGAGGAGCTTCTCGCCTGGCTTTAGGCCCGAGCGCCCCGTTCGGATAGAACACCCGGCCACCCTTGCGAAGCGACGGCTTTGCGCCGCAGACCCCCGTCGGCAACAATCTCGTCGGTGCCGGAGCGAGACGAACGAACTGGGGCACTGACCCGCAAGCAGCTGCTTGTCTCTGCCGCGGCGGCTACTCCCGCCCTACTTCTCGGCAGGTACGCGCCGCTCGCCTCGGGGGCCGCCACCGAGAGCGCCGGCAAGATGAACGTGCTGCTGTTCATCACCGACCAGGACCGGGCGATCCAGCACTTCCCGCGCGGCTGGGCGCGGCAGAACCTGCCCGGCTACGCCCGACTTGTCCAAAACGGCCTCAGCTTCCGCAACGCGTTCACCAACGCCTGCATGTGCTCGCCGGCGCGCTCGACGCTGTTCAGCGGTTACTTCCCCGCCCAGCACGGCGTCAAGTACACGCTCGAGGAGGACATGCCCGCAGACCAGTATCCGCAGGTCGAGCTGCCGCCCGGCCTCAAGAACGCCGCCTCGGTGATGTCGGCGGCCGGCTACAACGTCGTCTACAAGGGCAAGTGGCACTGCTCGAAGCCGGCCGGCTCGCAGTTCACGCCGGCCGACCTCCAGAAGTACGGCTTCGAGCGCTGGGATCCGCCCGACGGCGGCGCCAACCAGGACATCGACCAGGCCGGAGGCGGCAGCACCAACAACGACGGCCGCTACATGAACTCGGTCGGCGACACGGCCTCAGGCACCGAGGGCGTCCTCCAATACCTGAGCTCGGCGGCCGCGGGCCAGCAGCCCTTCTTCATGGTCGTTTCCCTGGTCAACCCCCACGATGTCCTCTTCTACCCGAAGACCTACATCGACGCCGGCTACGACGACTCCTGGACCCAGGGAACGATCCGCATGCCCGCCACCGTCAACGAGGACCTGAAGACGAAGCCGAGGGTGCAGCGCGAGTTCCGGCGGATCTTCAACCTCACCGGCCACCCGAGGACGCCGCAGCAGAAGCGTGCCTACCTGAACTTCTACGGCAACCTGATTCGCTCTTCCGATGCCTACCTGGTCCAGATCCTCGACGCGCTCGCCTCGACGGGCCTGCTCGACAACACGCTCGTAATCAAGACCGCCGACCACGGCGAGATGGGCCTCGCCCACGGCGGCCTGCGCCAGAAGAACTTCAACTTCTACGAGGAGTCGCTGCGGGTCCCGCTCGTCTACTCGAACCCGATGCTCTACCCGCGCCCGCGGGTCTCAAAGCAGCTCGTCTCCCATGTCGACTTCCTGCCGACCCTGGCTTCGATCGCAGGCGCGCCCCCGGCGGCGCGCGCCGATTGGCAGGGCAAGGACTACTCGAAGCTGCTCGCCAACCCCAAGACTCGGATCAAGCAGGGCTACATCGTCTTCACCTACGACGACTTCCAGTCCGGCCAGAAGTCCGGCCCCTATCCGAAGCCGCCCAACCACATCGTCTCGATCCGCGAGCCCCGCTGGAAGCTCGCCAGGTACTACGACGCCAACGGCAAGGCCCGGACCGTGTGGGAGATGTACGACCTGAAGAGGGACCCGCTGGAGCGCAAGAACCTCGCCCGTAAGGGCTACAAGCGCACCCCCGAGCAGGAGAGGCAGTTCCGGCGCCTCAAGCGCAAGCTGGCCCGGGTCGAGAAGAAGCGCTTGCGGCCGCTCTGAAGGCAAACGTCGGCCCTCCCGCGGCGACATCGACGGCCCGATTCGGGATCATCTCCTGTCTGGCTATGTCCACCCCTCGCCGATCGCCCCGCACCTTCACCTCGCCAGTCGAGGCGATCCGCGACCTACTCGGCGTAGCGCGGCGGGGCCGGACGCTAACCGCCGCCTACAGTCGCGGCGGCCTCGATCCAGACCTGCGTGAGCGGGTCATGGTCGCCGTCAGCCGTGTGAACTCCTGCCGCGGCTGCACCCTCGTTCATGAGCGCTGGGCGGGCCGCGCGGGGGTTTCCTCGGACGATCTTGAGGCGATCGGCCTGGGCGACCTGGGAGCCCTCGACGATCGCAACCGTGCAGCCGTCGCCTACGCTGCGGCGCTGGCCGAAGCACGCTTTCGCGGCCCGATCTCTGCTGATCTGGCCGCTAGCGCGGCCGACTACCTGGCGCCGGATGAGCTGGCCGCCGTCGACGCCGTCGCACGAGCAATGGCCCTCGCCAACTTGTCTGCGAACACGGCGGAGGAGCTATTCGATCGCCTGCGTTCCACCGCAACAGCGGGAAACGGCACCCGCTAAGCCGCTCACCACAGCCGCGCTGGTGACTACAGCAAGAATGGGATGATCGCGCGGACGCGCATTTTGTACTCGGCGTAGGCGTCGGGAAAGTGCCTGCTCATGATCCGCTCCTCTTGCCGGGCCTTCCACCACACAGCGCCGCATACCGACAAGAGGAGGGCAAAGCCGATAGCCCGCCCGTAGTTGATCGCCGTTCCGAGCCCCATGAAGATCAGGCCGGTGTAGATCGGATGCCGCGCTAGCGCATACGGGCCAGACTCAATCAGCTCATGATCTTGCTTGACCGTCACCTCTGCGCTCCAGTTGCGACCCAGCGTGATCCGCGCCCAAACCGTGAAGGCGGCTCCTGCCACAACGATGCAATCGGTCACGACTCCCAACGCGAGCGTTGTCTGCCAAAGCTGTGACTCAGAGGAAATGTGCAAGAGCCGCCCGGCGGAGACCCATCCAGCGATAAGGATGAGCGCTACCAGGCGATACCCGACGACTCCGCTGCGCTCGATCGTACGCTTGGTCGTAAAGGCCATGACCGCCCAAAAGACCACCCAGGCAATCCAGCAGTACTCAATGATTAGCCATGTCGAGTCGGTCATCTCTTAGGTCACGCGGTCGCCCCGTAGAAGGTGATTCTCGCGTCAAGTCGTGACACCCACGCCGCTCGACCCTGAAGCCGGTGGAGCCTTTGACACAACAACGGTCGCGTCCCGTGAAAGTGCCCGAGGCGCCGGCGCGACTCCTTCAGCGAAGTTTGTGCCCAACCGGAAAGACCCCTAGACCCCTCGATAGGCTCGTCCGATGTCGCAGTCGGAGCAAGCCGAGACGTTCCGCGCCCTGCACGAGGGTGATCCGTTCGTTATCCCGAACCCGTGGGACGCGGGCTCGGCCAAGGTGCTCCAGCACCTCGGCTTTAAGGCGCTCGCGACCACTAGCGGCGGCATGGCCTTCACCCTCGGCAAGCTCGACGGGAACGTCACCCTCGATCAGGCATGACAACCCCGACCTCGACGACACCATTGTCCGTCTCAAGGCCTACGAGGAGGCCGGCGCCGACGTCCTCTACGCCCCCGGCCTGGGAAGCACCGAGCAGATCCGCGCGATCTCCGACGCGACCGGAAAGCCGCTCAACGTCCTCGCCCGCTCGGGCCTCTCGATAAGCGAGATGGCCGAGGCGGGGGCGCAGCGGGTCAGCGTCGGCTCGCGCCTCGCCTGGGTGGCGGTGGCGGCGGCGGTCGACGCGGCGGAGGCGATCCGCGACTCGGGCGACTTCTCGAAGCTGGCCGTATGCGTCTTCCCTGACGACTGGTTGGGCTAGCCGCGCCGGGCTGCATATAGCCGCGGTTGTCGTCCAAAGCAACGGGGCCGACGATTGGAATCAAAAAGGAGAGAGCGCCGAAGTTCCTGGCACCTCCTATGTGGGGGTGGGTTAGCCAACCACCCTCCGCAATCCTCGGAGGACCGGGCCCGCCGGGCGCCCTCCTGCACCTAGATTACCCGCGCTTAGAAGGTTCTACGCAGCCCTGCGGGGACGCTCAGGATTGCCCCCTTCCTCATCTCCCGCTTGGCGCTCGAGCACGAAGATCTCCACCGCGAAGTCGGGGTCCTGGCGGTTGGCGCTCATGAAGGCCTCGACCTTGCGCCCGGTCAGCTCCTCGATCGTGGTGACAAAGCGCTCCTCCATGCTGTCCTGCCAGATCTGGCGGGCGCTGCGAACCTCATGCCAGCTGCCGGCTTCAAACATCGTCTGCTCGGCTGCCGTGTAGCCCTCGCCCAGGACGACGAGGACCAGTTCGGGCTCAACGTAGGTGCGACAGCGAACTGGCCCCTTGCCGTAATGCTCCTTGTAAAGGCCGACCATCGCCCTCGATATGTCCGCCCGCAGCGTGCCGTCCCCGTCCCCGCGAGGCTCGCCCATCTCCGCAGCACCCTTCGGGTCAAGCTCTTGGCTCTCCATGGCGATCCTTACTGTCGTCGCAGCGCCGTCAACTGCGCCACGGAATTGCAATGAAGGTCGGTGCCAAACGGTAGCGCCGACCGCTCGGGCTGTGGCGTATCGATTACCGTAGGCGGATGGTCTTCGACTTCAGGTACAAGAACGTCGAGGGCAAGTGGAAGGCGAGCGGGCACTGCAAGGGGTCCACCCGGGATGCCGCCTTCAACGCCTTGGAGCAGAAGAACGGTGGAATGCCCGAAGGCCGCTACATGTCTCGGCCCCGGGACGGTCACGCAAAAGACTGGGATCTCTTCAGCTGGCCCGGAGCAGTCTCGGCGGCGCCACAGGAGCGCCCGCCCTCGGGCAACGCCATCTGAGGCACGTCGACGTCGGCGGAAACCGCCAGGGCTGCTCCTCCTCGCGCAAA
>CAVUES010000009.1:0-8165 GCA_963740555.1 uncultured Solirubrobacterales bacterium | reverse complement strand
ATCCCAGCCTCGTCGGCCGTTTTCTGCCACCGCTCCAGGGCGCGATCGGCCGCCGGGGCGACGTCGAACTCCTCGCCTGGCGACTGGCGCTCGCCCGCGCGGCTGAGGATGAGCAGCTCGTCGATGATCTCCGAGAGACGGTCCACCTCTCGGATCCCGGCATCGATCTCATCCCGCCGCTCACCCTCGGGGGTGTCCTCGCGAAGCTCTTCCAGCTGCAGGCGAACCCCCGTCAGCGGCGTGCGGAGCTGGTGGGAAGCGTCCGCGACGAACTCCTGTTGCCCGCGCAAGAGTTTGCCGAGGCGAGCAGTCATCCGGTTGAACGAACGAGCCAGCGTGCGCTGCTCGCTGCTTCCCTCGACCGGAGCGGTCGCGGTCAGATCACCCTCCTCGACCCTGCGAGCCGCCTCCTCCAGCCGCCCGATCGGGCGAGACGTCTGCCTGGCGATCAACGCACCGGCGATCGCTCCGAGAAGCAGGACCACGCCGCCAAGGAGCACGAGACCGAGGATCGACCGACGAGTGGCCCGGTGGACGGCGGAGGTGCTCTGGGTAACGCGGACGGCGCCGACCGGCCGGCCCGCTCGGAGTATCGGCACGGCTGTCGCGAGGATCTCGGCCCCGAGGGTCTGGCTGGGGCGACTCCCCTGGAAGGTCTGCCCGCGCAGGGCCGCGGCGATCTCGGGCCGAGACGCGTAGCTTGCTCCGACCTCGGCGGGGCCGGCGCTGTCCGCGATCACCCGTCCCGTGCTGTTCACGACGATCACCCTGCCGCGCTGGCTCTGCGCCGAGGTGGAGACGAGGCGCTGCAGCGTCACCCTTTGAGAGTGCTCCAGAAGCTCGGGCGCGCTGGCGGCGACCAGGTCGGCCTGGTCGCGCGCCTGGGCCTTGACCTCGGAATCGACGCGATCACCGAGACTGACCGCCAGCGGCACGCCGAAGGCGATCAGTGAGAGCAGCAGCAGGTATGCCACCGCGATCGTCAGTCCGGTACGGAGGCTTACGGCGAATCACCTTCCTGCCCGAGCAGGCGGAAGCCCACTCCGCGGACGGTCTCGATGAAGCGGGGATTCGCGCTGTCGTCGCCGAGCTTCTTGCGCAGCGTGCGGATGTGAACGTCGAGGGTCTTCGTGGAGCCGAACCAGTTGGCGTCCCAAACCCGCGCCATGAGGTCCTCCCGGGTGGTGACCTCGCCGGGATGTACGGCGAGCGCCGCGAGCAGATCGAACTCCTTGCGAGTCAATGGGACCGTCTCGCCTGCGAGCGTCACCGATCTGGCCGCCGGGTCCAGGACCAGCTCTCCGATCTCGATCCGCGCGTTGGGCTCCGACTGCGAGGCGCGTGGCCGCCGCAGCACGGCGCGGATGCGAGAGATCAACTCCCGCGAGCTGAACGGCTTGACCACGTAGTCGTCGGCGCCGAGCTCCAGGCCCAGCACCCTGTCCATCTCGGTCCCGCGGGCGGTGAGCATGACGATTGGGACATCGGAGCTCCGGCGGAGCGTGCGGCAGAGATCAGCTCCGTCGCCGTCTGGGAGGTTGAGGTCGAGCAGGATGAGATCGGGATCGACGCGCTCCGCGAGCTCGAGTCCCTCGGCGACCGTCTGTGCGATCACCGGGTCGTAGCCATTGCGGCGCAGCGCCTTCGAGAAGGGCTCGAAGATCGACGCCTCATCCTCGACGAAGAGGATGCGCCGGGGAGGGAGTGAGCCGGGCACGGGGCCAATGTAACGCCGCCTCCGCCGGCCCCTGAGGCGCCGTCAAATCCTTTCCCATCCCTTTACCTGCGCTTCTCGGGCCGTTTCCCCGCCGCTCCGCAGAATCGCGTTTCAACCACTAGGTGAAGGAGCGGATGCGGTGAACGACTTGAGAATCAAGATTGCGGCCTTCGCGCTCGTCCTCGGACTGGGAGGGCTCGGCGGCTACGCGATGAGCTCCAACAGGGCGGCGACGCAGAAGGCCGCCAGCGCCCCGACGCCGACTACCCAGGTGATCAGGCGCACCGTCCACGTCAAGCCGAAGCACCAGCACCAGGCACAGGCCGCGGGCCCGCCGCACAGCTCTCCAACCAGCTCGCAGGCGAGCAGCCTGACGAGCGCGCCGGTCTCGACCGGCAGCAGTGGAGCCTCCTCGGCGGCCCCGAGCCATTCGCCCGTTACGACCGGATCGAGCGGCGGTGGCGGTGGCGGCACCGGGGACGGCGGTGGCGAGGGCGGCGACCCTGGCGAGGGCGGCGACGACTGACCGTCTGGCAATTCAGACCAGAGAAGGAGTGAATCGAGATGGGCGACATACGGATCAAGATCGCGGCAGCAGCAGTCTGCATCGGCCTTGGGGGCCTGGGCGGCTTCGCCATGGCCTCCAACCCCGGGGCGAATCAGGCCCCGGCCCCACTCGTCTCCTCGCCAGGGAACGCGCATTCGACGCAGCCCATAACCACGGGCGCAAGCGGGGCAGCGAGTGCCAGCGCCGCAACGCCGACGCCCGGGACGCCCGTGGCGCTTCCGATCGCAGCGAACCCGAAGGCTGCGGCGAACGGAGGACCCGCCAATGACTGATCATCAGGATCAACCCGAGCCGGAGCGGCGCCCGGGGCCCCGGCGGCGGCCCAAGGCGCTGCCCACGGTGATCGCGGCGGTGGCCGTCTTCGCCGTCGCATTCGAGTTCCTCGCGTTTCAGCTGAGCTCGGGTCGCGATCCAGCGATCGGGAGCACGACCGCCGCGGTCAGCCAGGCCGCTCGGCCGGTGAAGAAGCGACTCGTGATCACGAGGGTGATCGCGCCGAGCTCGGCCGGCACCAGCAGCACGACCTCCGCCGGCGCCGCGACCGTGACGCCCGCACCCGCCCCGGTGACCACCTCGACCTCATGACCCAGGGCCTCGCTGGACATGCCTGGTGGCTCGCCAGCCGTGCGTCTGGCCTCGTCGCCCTTGCCCTGGTTACCGTCTCGGTGCTCCTGGGGCTGACGATGGCCGGCAAGCTCTCGAAGAAGCCCGGTGCCGGCCGCGTACTCAGCGCGATTCACGAGCAAACGGCCGTAACGGGGCTCGTGGCGATCGCTGTACACGGCCTCACCCTGCTCGGCGATGCCTGGCTCAACCCTGGGCCCGCCGGCATCGCGGTTCCGTTCCTGATGGCCTACCGGCCGCTGTGGACCGGCTTCGGCATCATCGCCGGCTGGCTCGCGGCGCTGCTCGGACTGAGCTTCTACGTGCGCAGGCGGATCGGCCCTCGCCTCTGGCGGCAGGCGCACAAGGCGACGATCGTCGTCTACCTACTCGGCGTCGCCCACACGCTCGGCGCCGGTACCGATGCGAGCAGCCCCTGGCTCTTCTGGCCGGTTGCGTCCAGCGCCGCGCTCGTGGCTGTCCTTTTCGTCGCGCGCGTGGTGCAGGGCATTCGCAAGGGCCGGGCGAGGGTGAAGCGGACGCGGCCCGCGAGGCCCGGGACTTCCCGGCGACCGGCGCTCGCCGCGATGGCGGAGGAGGCGTGATGAAGCCGACGGATGAGCCGGGCATCCTGATTATCGGCGGCGGCCTCGCCTCTCAGCGCTGCGTCGAGACGCTCCGGTCCCGCGGCTATGACGGCCGTATCCGGATCGTCTGCGGAGAGCCGGAGCTCCCGTATGACCGCCCGCCACTCTCCAAGGGCCTGCTCGCCGGCGACCTTCGCGACCGGGACGTGGCCTTCCGCGATCGGGATTGGTACGAGGACCAATCCGTCGAGCTGATCCTCGACAGGCGCGCGACGAAGCTGGAGGCGAAGAAGCACACTGTCGAGCTGGGCGACAGCACGACTCTTCGCTACGAGAGGCTGTTGATCGCGACCGGCAGCGCAGCTCGGCGACTTCCTGCCCTTCAGGGCTACTCGAACGTCCACAAGCTGCGCACGATCGAGGACGCACGACGCCTCCGCGACGAGGTCTCCCGCGGTGCGCGCCTGGTGATCGTCGGCGCCGGCTTCATCGGCCAGGAGGTCGCGGCGACCGCTCGCCAAGCGGGCGCCGAGGTGACGATCGTCGAGGCTCTCCTTGCCCCGCTGGCCGGGGTGCTCGGCGAAGACGTGGGTCGCCGGCTGATGAGGATGCATGACGAGGAGGGGGTGGAGGTTCGCCTCTCAACCATGCTCGAGGGGGCCCGCGGCAATGGAGCTGTGGAGGAGCTGATCTTGACCGGCGGTGAGAGGCTCGAATGCGACGCCGTTGTTGTTGGCGTAGGGGTCTCACCTGCCGCCGAGTGGCTCCGGGGCAGCGGCCTCGAGACTGACGGAGTGCTCACTGACCACGCTGGACGGACGGCGCTCCCGGACGTCTTCGCGGCCGGCGACGTCGCCACCAGCTTCGACCCCCGTCTAGGGGAGCATCGCCGCACCGAGCATTGGGACGCGGCAGCCCGACAGGGGACTGCCGCGGCAAAGGCGATGCTCGGCTACGAGCCGGACCAACTTCCCGTTCCCAGCTTCTGGAGCGACCAGTACGGCCTCCGGATCCAGTACGCGGGGCATACGGACCTCGCCGACGAGGTCCGAGTGGAGGGGGAGATCGGCGCTCGGGACTTCGCGGTCGTCTATTTGCACGGCGGGGATCCCGTCGGAGCCCTGACCGTAGGCAACCCGCGGGTTTTCGCCCGCCTTCGCAAGCAGATCGAACGCTCTTACGCAAAGCAAACAGAGAAGGAGTGACGATGAGCTACATCGCAAAGATCGACAAGAGCGCCTGCAGCGCGCATGGCGACTGCGTCGACATCGCGCCCGAGGTCTTCGCGCTCGGCGACGTCGCCGAGGTGATCGGCAGCGGTCCCGACAAGAAGATCCTCAAGGCCGCCGAGGCGTGTCCCGCCCTGGCGATCGAGGTGATCGACTCGGAGACCGGCGAGACGGTCTACCCGTGACCCGGTCGAGATCGTGAGCTACCACGACCTCACCTTCGAGGCGATGGGCTGCGAGGTGCGCCTCCTGATCGGCGATCCCCTGCCCGGATCGCCGCCCGCGCACGAGGCGGCGGAGCGCGGACGCCGCTTCATCCAGCGGTTCGACGCCACACTCTCGCGCTTTCGTGTGGACAGCGAGCTGTCGGCGCTGAACGCGGATCCCCGCGAGGAGGTCCCCGCCTCGCCACTCCTTCGCTGCGCGGTCAGCGCCGGCATCTGGGCCGCGAAGCGCACGGGTGGCCTGGTCGACCCGACTCTCGGAGGCGCGATCGTCGCCGCCGGGTACGGCCAGTCCCGTGCCGGTATGGCCCCCGAGTCCCTGCGCGAGGCTCTCGCCTCGGCCCCCGAAAGGCTGCCGGCGAGGCCTCGTCCGCAGGCCGAGTGGCGCTCCTTCGCGGTCGGCGAAAGCTCGATTTGCCGCCCGCCGGGCGTGCTCTTCGATACCGGCGGGAGCGGCAAGGGACTTGCGGCGGACATGGTCGCCGAGCAGCTGCGCGGCTACTCGCGTTTCGTTGTTGACTGTGGCGGTGACGTGCGCGTGGGCGGGTTTGCGGCCCACCTCGACCCTTTTGCGGTTCACGCGCGCCACCCGATCGCGAACGAGCCAGCCGCGATCTTCTACGTCCCCGGCGGCGGCATCGCCAGCTCGGGGCTCGACGTTCGCATCTGGCGCCGGGAGGACGGCAGCTTCGCCCATCACCTGCTCGACCCGACCAGCGGCCGGCCGGCCTGGACCGGACTTGTCGGCGTCACCGCCATGGGGCGCAGCGCGCTGGAGGCGGAGACGCTGTCGAAGGCGGCTTTACTCCAAGGCCCGGACGGAGGCCGCGAGGTCATAGCGGAGCATGGCGGCATGCTTGTTCACGACGACGGATCGGTCGCGCTGGTAGGTCGGGTTCAGGCCAAACTGCTTCAGCTCTCCTTGACGACTGCGTAGACGATGCGCTCGGCTACGCCTATCACGATCTCGCTGATTCGCTCGCATTGGCGGTGGAGCTCGCGACCCGAGATGCGCTCGCGGGTGTCCCTGAGCTCGAGCAACCTGGCGCTCTCGCTGTAGTAAGCGTGCTGCAGCTGGCGCGCCGTCTTGATCGCGGCGTCCGCGGCAGCGGTAGCCCGGTCGTCGTCCGAGCCGAGGTAGCCGATCGCCTCGTCGATCTGCCGTGTGGCCTGCACGAGCAGTTTCGTCATCGTGGCGATTCCCTCGTCGGGGACGAAGCCCATTGCCTCCGCCTCCTCGATCAGGTCGCGCCCGCGGTCGAGAATCCAGTCGAGTCCACGGGAGAGGGTGAATAAATCCTCCGGCTCCATTTGCAGGATGAAGGCCTCGCGCAGTGCGTTCATGAGGTCGCGCTTGGCCGCATCGCCGCGGGGCTCGGCATCGCGAACGGTCTGGGCGGCGGCAGTGTCACCGTCTGCCCACCTCGACAGTGCCTCGAGGGCGTCGAGGGTCACCGCCGTCTGCCGGCGAAGTAACCCGATGACGTCAGGGGTCTCGGGAAGGAACCAGCGCCTGTCTCGTCGTTCTGTCATGTCAGCAACTGCAGAAGGCCGAAGAAGCCGGCGGCGAGTGCCGCGGACGCGGGAAGGGTGATGAGCCAGGCCAATCCGATCTGACGAACCAACTCCCAGTTGACGTGGCGCAGGCGCCGGCGCCCCGCCCCGATTCCCACCACCGACGATGCGACCACCTGACTGGTCGACACCGGCGCTCCGAGGAGCGAGGCGCCGATGATGACGCCGGCCGACGAGGTCTGGCTCGAGAGCCCCTCGAGGGGGTGAATACGGTAGATGCGGCGACCCACAGTGCGAATGATGCGCCACCCGCCCAGGCTTGTGCCCGCCGTCAGCGCCGCGGAGCATGCGACGATCACCCAGGTGGGCGCCGAGAGCGAGTCGATACGCCCGGCCGCGAGGAGGAGCGCAGCGATCACGCCGACCGACTTCTGCGCGTCGTTGGCGCCATGGCTGAAGGAGAGCGCCGCGGCGGTGACCCACTGCCCGCCCTGGACGGTGCCGTGCCAGCGCTGGGTGGCGCGCATGGCGGCTCGCCGGAGAGCCCGGATCGCCAGCAGCGCGCCCAGCCCGCCGAGCACGGGTGAAACTGCGAGGGCGATCAGGGTCCCGAAGACCCCGACCGGATGCAGCCCGTCCATCCCGCCCCAGTTGACGGCGTGGATGCCTCCTTCGACGACGGCGGCTCCGACCAGACCACCGACCAGCGCGTGGCCCGAGCTCGACGGCAGCCCCAGCCGCCAGGTCGCGAGGTTCCAGGTCGTCGCCGCGGCCAGTCCGGATCCGATCACCCCAATGGCCACGGAAGGTGAGACCGTCACGATCCCCCCGATCGTGTCGGCGACGGCTGCGCCGAGGAGCAGCGGGCCCAGCAGGTTGAAGACCGTGGCCAGGACGATGGCTTGCGACGGTCGCGCGGCGCGCGTCGCCACCAGCGTGGCGATGGCGTTCGAGGCGTCGTGCAAGCCGTTGGTGGCCGCGAAGGCGAGGGCTAGGAGGACCGCGATCGTGAGCCCTGCGTCCATCCGCCGACTCTATGCGGGCGATAGCGTTGACCCATGCGAAGTCGAGGTCGGTGCCGGCGATGAACGAGGACCAGGGCGACACCGGGGCCCGCGTGATAGTCGTCGGCGGGGGCGTCGCGGGGCTTGAGACCCTGCTGGCGCTGGATGACCTCGCGGGCGACCGGGTCTTGCTGACGCTGGTCGCGCCGAAGCCGGACTTTCTGTACAAGCCGCTCCTGGTCGAAGAGCCCTTCGATCTCGGACCCGCCGAGCGACACGAGCTCGCCCCGCTGGCCGAGGAAAAGGGAGCGCGGTTCGTGCTGGGCGCTGTGACCGCGGTGCGGCCGGAGGACCACGTCGTCGAGCTCGACGATGGCTCGACGCTCGAATACGACTACCTGGTCGTCTGTACCGGGGGCCGGTTCAAGCCGGCGCTCGAGGGAGCGACCACCTTCCCGGCCAGCGACAAGTCCTTCAGCGCCGACGAGATCCTCGATCGAGCGGAGGGCAAGGATCACCGCTTGGCGTTCATTGTCCCCTCAGGCGTCGTCTGGTCGCTGCCGCTCTATGAGCTGGCGCTGATGACTCAGCGCCGTGCCCTCGAGCGGGGCCTGGATGTGAACATCGCGATCATCACCCCGGAGTCGGTCCCTCTGGCGATCTTCGGCCCGGCGGCGAGCGAGGCGGTCAGCGAGTTGCTCGCTGCACGGCGGATCGA
>CAVUES010000008.1:0-256354 GCA_963740555.1 uncultured Solirubrobacterales bacterium | reverse complement strand
GACCGAGGTAGTTGTAAAACTCGGCTATATGCTGGAACGCCTGTCCTGCAAAAGGTGAAGAATCCCGCACTACTCGTGCTGACGGACGCTTGAGCGTCCGGCTGTCGCAGTACAGTGACAATGTGCCGGGTGCAGGTAATCAGCAGGAAAGACTCTGGATCGAAGCGATACCGACTGACGTCGGTTTCTTCCTGTCCGGGTTCGCGCTGGGAGAAGGAAGCTTCATGGTTGTCGCCCGTCGACGAGGCGACTACGCCAAGGGGTGGAAGCTCTCAGCGGCCTTCAACGTCTCTCAGAAGGATCGAGCACCCCTTGATCTGTTCATGGAGACGCTCGATTGTGGCTCGATTCGAAGGGCTGGCAATGGTGGCTGGTATTGGGAGGTGAACGACCTCCGGGATATCCAGGCATGTGTGGTGCCGTTCTTCGATCGATTCCCACTCTTGGGGACGAAGGCTGAGGACTTCGAGCGATTTCGCGCTGCTGCGCAGATCCTCGCTAAGCCAGTCCTCACGTACCAGGACTACGCCAAGGTTCTTGCTCTCCGTGAAGGAATGAACGGAGGCGGAAAGAGGCGCTACTCGATGCAGAGAATCCTCAGAGACTATACGCCGAGCTCACCCGCTAGAGCAAGGTGAGATGAGATAGTCCGCTCTCATGGGCGACCATGAGAGGTGGTCAGAAATGGCCACCCGCCTCGCATCCGTGAGGTAGTAACAGGAGGAACGGTCCTAAGGTTCCATCGTGAGCCTTGAAACCTGGCTATATGCTGGAAACCCCGAGCATCCGGCGCTACTCATCCATGAGTGACAATGCGACCGGTGCGGACAATCAGCAGGGAAGTCGCCGCGTAGCGGTTGACCCCTCAGAGACTATACGCCGGGCTTCAGTGTGAGCTGAAGAAGAGATAGTCCGTTCTGCATGGCGACATGCAGAGGCTGGCGGAAACGACCAGCCCGCCGGGTGTAAGCCCGGTCAATGCCGGAGTAGAGGAATCTCCGGTTAGTAACAGTAAGAGCGAAATTCCTTGTCGGGTAAGTTCCGACCTGCACGAATGGCGTAACGACTTGGACGCTGTCTCAACGAGGGGCTCGGTGAAATTAAAGTCTCGGTGAAGATGCCGAGTACCCACAGCAAGACGGAAAGACCCCGTGAACCTTTACTGCAACTTGATATTGGGGTTCGGGACACCTCGCTCAGGATAGGTGGGAGGCTGTGAACCGATGGCTTCGGCTGTCGGGAAGCCAACCTTGAGATACCACCCTTGGTGTTCTGGATCTCTAACATCGCGCCGTGATCCGGGCGATGAACAGTGTCAGGTGGGCAGTTTGACTGGGGCGGTCGCCTCCTAAAGAGTAACGGAGGCGCCCAAAGGTTCCCTCAGCACGGTTGGAAATCGTGCGCAGAGTGTAAAGGCAATAAGGGAGCTTGACTGCGAGACCGACGGGTCGAGCAGGAACGAAAGTTGGGCTTAGTGATCCGGCGGTTGCAAGTGGAAGTGCCGTCGCTCAACGGATAAAAGGTACTCCGGGGATAACAGGCTTATCGGTTCCAAGAGTCCACATCGACGAACCGGTTTGGCACCTCGATGTCGGCTCGTCGCATCCTGGGGCTGGAGTAGGTCCCAAGGGTTGGGCTGTTCGCCCATTAAAGCGGTACGCGAGCTGGGTTCAGAACGTCGTGAGACAGTTCGGTCCCTATCTGCTGTGGGCGTTGGAGAGTTGAGAGGAGTCATCCCTAGTACGAGAGGACCGGGATGAACGCGCCTCTGGTGTATCTGTTGTCCTGCCAAGGGCACTGCAGGCTAGCTACGCGCGGAACGGATAACCGCTGAAGGCATCTAAGCGGGAAGCCAACCTCGAGATGAGCTCTCCCATCCCCTTGAGGGAGTAAGACGCCTGGTAGACCACCAGGTTGATAGGCCGCCGGTGTACGTGCAGCAATGCGCTCAGCCGAGCGGTACTAATGCGTCGAGGGCTTGACGGATATTTATTTCCCTGAGGCTTTGTGCAGTTTTCAAGCTCCGCCGGGGCCGCGGTCTCGCCAGATTTCCGGTGGCGAATAGCGAGGGGGAAACACCTCTTCCCATTCCGAACAGAGCAGTTAAGCCCCTCAGCGCCGATGGTACTTGGTGGGCAACCGCCTGGGAGAGTAGGTCGCCGCCGGTTCTTTGAGCCGCCCTTTCGGGGGCGGCTTTTTTGTGTATCTGTAGGTCACGGTCGGTGGCCCATGGTCTGGCATCCTTTCCTCGTGAGGCTGGAAAAGACGCTGGCCGGGCAAATGGCCTACTACCGCAGCCGCGCCCAGGAGTACGACGAGACGTCGCTCGGAGATACGGAAGCAAGCAGACGACGGTTCGGCGAAATCATCGATGAACTGGGACCGGCGGGCGACCTGCTCGAGATCGCCTGCGGTACGGGATTGTGGACACAGCATCTGATCGGGCGGACGTCCAGCGTCACCGCCGTTGACAGCTCTCCCGAGATGATCGAGCTGGCCAGGTCTCGGGTCGGTGAGGCGGCCGCGACGTTCGTCAACGCCGACGTCTTCGCCTGGCGGCCGGACAGACGCTACGACTGCGTCTTCTTCGGCTTCTGGCTCTCGCATGTGCCGCCACAGAGCTTTGCTGCTTTTTGGGACCTGCTGAGGCAATGTCTAGCACCGGGGGGCCGGGTCCTGTTCGTCGACGAAGGCGCTCCGCGGGAGTCGAGAGAGCCTGCCGCAGCCTCCTCTCCGATCGTCGAGCGTCGGCTGCGGAACGGGACCATCCACGAGATCGTGAAGATCTTCTACGACCCCGCCGAGCTTCTGGGCCAACTCGCCGATCTTGCCTGGGCCGCGGACATCGAATTGACCAGCGAAGGCCTGCTGGTCGGCACGGCGCGACCCGAAGAAGCCCACGCCGATTGAGGGTGGGCCGGGGCGCGGCTAGTGGCGGGCCCCGGCGAGCCCGGCGGAGCCCCGCGAGTGCTCGGGAAGGCGAGTGGCTCGCCTCCTCCCAGACCGGCACCGCGGCGGCTCCGTGACGGGCTCGAGCCCGTACTCGCCGAGGGTGGCGAAGTCGATCAGGAGATCGGCGGCATCGGCAAGCCGCGCTGTGAGTTGTCTGCCTCGTCCGTTCATGTGTGTTGCAACCTAAGTGCCGGGGCGGACAGAACCCACGATTTGCAGGCGTTCTTGCATCGCAGGCGCGCTCAACGCCCGCGGCGACCGAAGCTGTGGGCGGCGGGGGCGACGACGGCGAGCTCCTCGGGTATGGCCTCCCAATCACCGTGCCGGTTGCTCTGGATGCCGCGCCCGATCGGCTCTTCGATCGTCCGCACCTCGGCCAGCGGCAGGTCCGGACGCTCGAGCCGAGCCAGGCGCGAGACGACCACGTTTGTCGCCCCCTGGCGGCGCTCCAGGCGACCGCTCGCTCGTACCAGCGGCGCCGCCCGAACCTCCGCGCGGTGGCGTTCGAAGACCGGGGGAGGGACTACCAGGTTGATCGTCCCCGACTCGTCCTCGAGCAACATGAAGACGACCCCCTTCGCGGTCGCCGGACGCTGGCGGGCGACGACCAACCCAGCCACTTCGACCGCGCTGCCGTCGCCGATCCGCTGCAGGTCGACGCTCAGCGCCACACCCGATCCCAGCTCGTCCCGCAGCAGTCCCATCGGGTGGTCGCCGAGCGTCATCCCGGTGGAGCGATAGTCGGCCAGCACCCGCTCCCAGCGTCCCAGGCGGGGCAGCTCGGGCGCCGCGGGCGGCTCCATCGACAGCGCGAGCTGGGTCCCGGCCGCAACGGCCGCACTCCCTCTCAGGGTCCCTAGACGCCAGAGGGCTTCGCGGCGTTCCCCCGGCGTCGCGATCGCGTCCAGAGCCCCCGCCCAGGCCAACTTCTCAAGTCCGTCTCGACCCACCCCCGACCTGGAGGCCAGGTCTCCGATCCCCTGGTACGGACCTCCGTGCTCCCGCTCCTCGACCAGCGCGTTCATCTCGTCCTCGACCACACCGTTCACGTACCCAACTCCAATTCGCACGTCGAGTGTGGGTTCGACGTGGCAGAGGACCTGGCTTCGATTGACGTCGGGCGCAAGGACGTCGATTCCCCGCCGCTGCGCCTCGTGGACGAGCGCATCCGGGGGGTAGAAGCCCATCGGCTGCTCGTTGAGCAGCGAGCTGAGGAACTCCGGCCCGCGATGCTCGCGCAGCCAGGCCGACTGGTAGGCGAGCAGCGCGAAGGCCGCCGAGTGCGCCTTCGGAAAGCCAAAGCCCGAGAAGCCCTCGATCTGGGCGAACATCCGCTCCGCCACCGCCCGCCGGACCCCTCGCCCGACAGCACCGTCGATGAAGCGCTCGCGGTAGGCGAGGATCGCGGCCTCGGAGCGCTTGCGGCTCATCGCCCTGCGCAGGCCCTCGGCCTCACCGGCTCCGAAGCCGGCCAGCGCCATCGCCACCTCGATCACCTGCTCCTGGAAGACGATCGCCCCCAGCGTCTCCTCCAGCACCGGCTTCAGCGACGGGTGCTCGTAGGGAACCTCGTATCCCGGCACCTCGCGCAGCCTGCGCCGCCGCTCGATGTAGGGGTGTATCGCGCCGCCCTGGATCGGCCCCGGGCGCACCAGCGCCACCTGCACGGTGAGGTCGTCGAGGTTCCGAGGCAGTGTGCGCGGCAGCATCTGCATCTGCGCGCGGCTCTCGATCTGAAACACCCCGGTCGTCTCCGCGCGGCGGATCGCCTCGTAGGTCCTTTGGTCGTCGAGCGGTATGCGCGAGAGATCGAGCCGTTCCTCGCGCGTGCGCGCGACCTCCTCCACGCAGCGCTCGACCGCGGACAGCATCCCCAGTCCCAACAGGTCGATCTTCAGAAAGCCGGCGTCGGCGCAGGAGTCCTTGTCCCACTGCACGATTTGCCGTCCCTCCATCGCCGCCGGCACGACCGGGCAGATCTCAACCAGCGGTTGGGTGGAGAGCACCATCCCGCCCGGGTGCTGGGAGGCATGGCGGGGCAGCCCGAGCGCCTCGCCGGCCAGCTCGACCAGCCGCTGCCAGCGCACCGATCCGGCCCGCCGCTCGCCGACCGCCGCCGCGACGTCGCGCTCGATCGCCTCCGGGTCGCCGTGGAAGTCGACCATCCGCGCCACCCGCTCGATCTCGCCGGGCGGCAGCCCGAGCGCCTTGCCGAGGTCGCGCACCGCGCCCCGCGGGCGGTAGGTGGGAAAGGCGGCGACCAGCGCCGAGCGATCCGCCCCATAGCGCTCGTGGACGCGGGGGATCAGCTTCTCGCGGATGTCGCGCGGGAAGTCGAGGTCGATGTCGGGAACGGCGCTGACCTCCTCGTTTAAGAAGCGGCCGGGGAACAGCCTCGCCTTGACCGGGTCGACGTGCGAGAGGCCGGTCAGATAGCAGACGATCGAGCTGACGCTGGAGCCCCGCCCGCGCCCCGGCGGCAACACGGATCGCGCCGATTCAGAGCCTCGCACCTCGGCCGCGACCTCGCGCGCCAGCTCGAGCATGTCGCGGTGCAACAGGAAGAAGCCCGAGAGGCGAAGCGCGCGGATGATCCGCAGCTCCTCCTCCAGCCGGTCCAGCGCCTCACGCCGGTCGCGACTGCCGGCGTAGCGAGCGTCCAGCAGCTCGCGGCAGATCTCGGCGAGCTGGCGATCGGCATCCGGGTCCTCGGCGCCCGGATAGCGGTAGCTGAGCTCCCTGGTGAGGTCGAAGCGCAGCCGCTCGGCGAGCCGGGCGCTCTCGGCCACCGCCCCGGGGTGGTCGCGAAAGCGCTCCGCCATCGCGGCGGGAGAACGCAGCACGGAGGCCGAGTTGCCGCGCCGGGCCGGCTCGGATTCCTCCAGGGTCATCCCGAGGCGCACCGCGACGAAGGCGTCCTGGAGCCGGGAGCGGCGGCGATCGTGGCAGTGGACGTCGCCGGTCGCGACGCAGGGGACCCCGAGCCGCTCCGCCAGCGATGCCAGCCAGCGGTTGCGGGTCCGGTCGCGACGCCAGAAGGGCCGCTGCAGCTCGACCCGGAACCGCTCGCGCCCGAACGCCCGCAACAGCCTGCGGCCGAGCTCCTCCGCTCCCGCGCGGTCTCGCTCCCACCGCCCCGCCAGGGCTCCGTTCCCCGCGCACCCCGACAAGCAGACCAATCCTTCCGAGAGCCGCTCCACCTCCTCCAGGGCAACAGCCGGTTGCCCCGCTTCCCGTTGCGGCCCCTCGCGTGTGTGCTCGTGCGCCTTGGTGAGAATCCGGCACAAATTCCTGTACCCAAGTGCGTCCTGCACCAGGAGAGTGAGATGGAACGTCTCTTCCGCGGGTGGTGTGCGGGGGCCGGTTCCCGCTCCGCGCGGACTGTGGAGCACGGGCGGGAAGCGGTCCCCGTGCGACAGGACCCGCGGCCGAGCGGCTTTGCTCACAGTCACCTCCGCTCCGGTGATCGGGCGGATACCGAACCCCTTGCACGTCTGAGCAAACTCCATCGAGCCCCAAAGGCCATCGTGGTCCGTAAGCGCGAGGGCCGGATAGCCGAGGTTCGCGGCGACGGCGGCCAGCTCACTCGGGTCGGAGGCGCCATCGAGGAACGAGAACGCCGAATGGCAGTGCAGCTCGACGTACATCAGGCCCGCTGCAAAAACCAGGAGGCCGAGTCCTCGGCCTCGAAGACGACGACGTCCTGCCCGTCGGCGAGGACCAGCTCGAAGTAACGGCGGCGCAGCGGCTGCGGGGTCCACCAGCGGTCCTCGACCAGCCACTCCTCGCGCACCGACTCGACCTTGATCGACCCGACCGTGATCGGCACGCCGTCGGCGCCGGTCCTCACCCGCGCCGCACGAGGGGCATAGAGACGGCGTGGGGGAGGGTTCACTGCGGTGGGTCCTCGGGGAACGGGGCCAGGAAGGCGCGGCGCTCCGGCACCCGGGACTCCGGGTCCACCTCCAGCACCCGTAGCAGGGCGCCCGGCCCGGCCGCCGCACGCACTTGGCGAACCGCCTCGCCGAGCCGCGCGCGGCGCCGCTCAGCCTCTCGCCGGGTCAGCTCCAGCTGTTGGCCCGTCGGCGGTCCGAGGGCGGTCACCTCGAGGACCAGGGCGCAGGCCGGCCCGGGCAGCTCCACGAGCCGGGGGGCGAGCGCGACCCGCAGCAGCTCCGGCGAGGCGCTGGGTCGCCGCAGCGCAACCTCGCGCCGCCACCCACCCCCGCCGGCGAGGCGGGCGCCGAGGCGCAGCGCCCGAACCATTCGCCCCTTCCGCTCCGGGTCGGCGAGCAGGCGGTCGACGAGCAGCGCCAGGGCCCGCTCGAGCAGCGGGCCGGCCGCCGCCTCGGGCAGCTCGACGACCGCGACCAGGGCCACCCGGAGGTCGCGCGGGCGCAGCGGCTCGTCGTCGCCGCGGGCCATCCCGCGCGCCCTCAGCCCGAGCGAGCCGAAGCGATCGGCGACCGCGTCCTCGGGCAGCTCGGCGAGCATGCCGAGCGTCTTCACCCCAAGCCGCTCCAGCACCGCGACCAGCTCGTGGCCGCTGGTCCCTTCGGGGTCGAGTCGCGTGCCCAGCAGTGAGATGGGAAGGGGGGAGAGGAAGTCGCGGACGTGAGCGACGCCGACGATCCGCTCCCGGTTCGATCCCCGCCGCGGTCTGGCGTGGACCGCCGCCGCATAGGCGACGAAGCGGGAGGGAGCCGCCGCCACCCTGGCCGGAATCCCCACCGCCCCACGCGCCCGCCGAAGGGCTCCGCCCAACCCGCCGTGCAGGCCGCGCAGGCCATCGGCTTCGAAGAACGCTTCGCCGGCGCGCTCGGACTCGACCGCAGCGCCGATCCCCTCCAGCTCGCGCAGCGTCTGCTCCCAGAGCCCCGCCGCCCGCTCGGGGTCGGGGGGAATCAGGGCGAGGCCCGGACAGCACGCCAGCGCCTCCCCGAGCGCCATCCCCTCCCGTACCCCACGGGCCTCGGCGCTACCGCTGACCTCGCCGAGCACCTGGGCACCGCCCGGCTCGGGGGCGATGGCGGTCGGCCGGCGAAGCAGCTGCTCGCGATCTCCCGCCACGGATAGGAGAGAGAAACGCGGAACCAGCACGCAAGCCACCGTCATACGAACATATGTTCGTATAGATCGGCGCCCCAGTCAAGCGCCACAGCGCGCTGAGAGTCGTTCGCCGACTCCAGTCGACCCGAGTCATCGCCCTGCGATGATCCGGACGTGCGCCCCGCTCGCCTGGCTGTCATCGCCGTCGCCGTCGCCGCCCTGCTCGCCTCCTGCGGCGGCGGGAAGGACACAAGCAGCCAATCGTCTCTGCCGCCTGGACACGAAGGAGTGGCGGTGATCCAGGGCTGGGTCGACAGCCTCTCGAAGGGGGACGTCGAGGGCGCCGCCGGCTACTTCGCGGTTCCCAGCGTGGTCGAGAACGGCACCGCGCCGGTCACCCTGCGGTCGCGGGCCGACGCGGTCGCCTTCAACCGCTCGCTGCCCTGCGGGGCAAAGCTCGTCAGGGCCCGCCCGCTCGATCGCTTCATCGCCGCGACCTTCCGGCTCACCAACCGGCCCGGAGGGGGCTGCGGCACAGGAGCCGGGGGGTTGGCCCGCACCGCTTTCGTGATCCGGGGCGGCAAGATCGTGCAGTGGCGGCGTCTGCCGAGCCCCCCGAACCAAGGCGGCGGGGGCGGCGGACCAATCGTCTAACCAGGCTCCATATCTTTGTCCATCGCCCACAGAATCAGGGGCAAATACGCAACTCTGAGGGCCGCGGAGGTTCTGTTTTACGAGAGCCGGGTCTATTGTCCCGGTTGAGATAGATCTCGTCAGTCCAATTACTGGAGGTGAGTTGTGGCAGTCACGTCAAACGTGGGGAACCGCGGGCGTGCACTCGGTGTCGTCGTTGCTCTGGCGATGGTGGGGGCACTTCTCGTCGGCCCAAACGGCTTTCGGCGCTGGAGATCCAATCGCCGAGCGGGCACTTCAAACTCAAGCTTTCAAAGGGCTTCAAGAAGCAGCTGAAGCGCAATCACGTGCGCATGAAGCCGAAGAAGTTCAAGGTCAACGGCGGCACGCTCGACCCGACGACGGGCAAAGGCACTCTCAAGTTGAAGGGGAAGCTGACCTTCAAGAAGGGCGGCAAGAAGGTCGTCTACAAGAAGCTGACCGCGAAGATCGGTAAGAAGGGCAACCTGAAGGGCAAGGCCGGCAAGGTCTTCAAGCTCAAGGGCGGAAAGGTCGTCCGGGACGGCTTCGGCGCCGACGTCAGCAACGTGAAGCTGAAGTTCCTCAAGAGCGCGGCGAAGAAGATCAACAAGAAGCTCGGCCTCCATTCCCTGCATCAGGGAAGCGCCGGCAAGGCGACTGCCTCCAACGTGCAGCCGGAGACGGTGGCGTTGGTCAGCGGCACGAGCGAATTGACGCCGAACCTCGCCACGTTCACGAAGTTCGGGGCGCATTGCGTCGATCCGACGGGCACTGTCGTAGGCACCACGCCGGGCATTCACCCGATTGCGCCGGCGACGCTGAACGCGGCGACAACGCCGCCGTCGACCGACTTCCCGATCTCGGGCGGCAGTTTGAGCCCGCTCGGGACGAGCGGCACCGTGACCACCGGCAATGGCGCCGGCATCGAGATCACCAAGAACATCAACATTCCGACTGGGGGGACATCCCCCAGGTGCGATGAGCTGCCCGCCGGCGATCTCAAGCAGACAGATCTGACGCTGGACCTGAACACCCATCAGATTCAGGCCCACATCGTGATCTCCGGGACCGGCCAGTCGGCCCTGGATGGCGACAAGGGGACCGCGTTCATCGGCACCCTCAATCTCACGGGGGCGACGGTCACCGCGGACCCGACCACGCGGAAGGTGACGATCACCAACGCCGTTGGAGCGTTCAACGCCACCTCGGCGCTGGTGCTCAACGGTGCGTTCCCTTGCAATGGTGACCAGGGGTTCAGTTCGACCACCGGATGCACGGGGCCAAATGCCTTCGTGGACGGTGATCCGATCGGGACCATCTCGGTCAACGCACAGACGCAGTAAGCGAGAGGCAAGACGATCGAATCGACGGGGCGGCTGCGGCTGCCCCGTCGTTCGTCGGGACCGATGAGACGGATCCTTCTGCTGACAACGGTCTGGGTGGCACTGGTGGCGCCGGGCGCCCGGGCCGAGACGATCTTTGATCCCGGCGGATGGCAAGTTCCGCCTCAGCGGGAGGATGAGGTCTTGGACGCGGTCTCCGCCTTCGGCGCGGACACGGTGCGGATTCGTGTGCTCTGGGGCGGCGATTGGACCTTCGATCAGCTCGACCATGTGATTCAGGGCGCTCACGCCCGGGGCCTGGACGTTCTTCTCACGCCAACCGGCTATTGGGGGTCGCTCGGCCCCGGGAAGGGCTCCCCAGCCGACTTCGGGGCATTTGTCGGCTCGCTGGCGGACCGCTATCCCGGAGTCCATCAGTGGGCGATTTGGAACGAGCCGGATTTCCAAATGTCGGGATCGACGTATCGCGAGGTCTTCCTCGCGGCGCAGGCGGCGTTGAGGGCACGGGGTCATCCGTCCAGCGAGATGCTGATCGGCGAGACGTCTCCGCTGATCGGGCTCGGTGGCAGGGACCAGCCATTCGTTCGTGATGTGCTCTGCCTGAACAAGCACTGGCACCTGCGCACCGGCTGCCGGCCGGTCAGCGCCGGAGGTTGGGCGGTGCATCCTTATAGCCGCGAATCGAGTTACCCCTGGAAGCCCGCCCTCCTCGGCATGGGGATGTCCGACCTGCCGATCCTGCACAGAGCGTTGCGCAAGGCAGCCGCCGCGGGCGCTGTGAGGCACAGACGAGTGCTGCCCGTCTACATAACCGAATACGGGGTTCTCGACTACCAGCCGCACCAGGCAAGGATGCTGCGCGGCGCCGCTTGCATGGCACGGCGCATCCCCTGGGTGCGGTCGTTTGCCCAGTACCTGCTCTACGACGACGGCAATTTCAACAGCGGGCTGCGAACCCAGACCGGGGAGCCGAAGGTGACCGAGGCGGCGTTTGCCGCCCGCGGTCGGCGATGTCCTTGGCTTCGCTGGTCGCTGGCGCGCGACCGATCCGCGCTTCAGCTTCAGGGTGCTCACTGACCCGGCGCGATCCGGAGGCACAGGCCGCTCCGACGAGGAAGGTCGAAACCGCGAATTGCTACTGACTTAAGGTCAGGGAACGCTCAATCCCGGAACCCCTAATACCGGGTACGCAACAGCGGTTGCTGGCGCGGGTTTTGGAGATGCGAGCCTGGGCCGGTGCCCCGGTCGGTGATATGAATCTCGTTGGTACCAATTCGATGGAGGTGAGGTTGTTGGCAGTCACGTCAAACGTGGGAAACCGCGGGCGTGCACTCGGTGTCGTCGTTGCTGTGGCGATGGTGGGGGCACTTCTCTCGGCCCAAACGGCTTTCGGCGCTGGAGATCCAATCGCCAGCGGCACTTTCAAGCTCAAGCTTTCAAAGGGCTTCAAGAAGCAGCTGAAGCGCAATCACGTGCGCATGAAGCCGAGGAAGTTCAAGATCAAGCAAGGCTCCTCGGTCGATCCGACAACCGGCGCGTCGACGCTGAGGATCGGCAAGATCAAGTTCAAGAAGGGCCACAGAAAGGTCGTCTACAACAACACCAAGGTGACGATCGGTGCCAGCGGCGGCAAGGGCGCCGTCAAGGGCACGAGCGGCAAGCTGTTCAAGCTCAGGGGCGGCAGCGTGACCCGCGACGGCTTCGGCGCCACGGTCAGCGGCGTCAAGGCCAAGTTCCTCGCCGCGAAGAAGATCAACAGGAAGCTCAAGCTGCACTCGCTGCACAAGGGCAAGGCAGGCTCGATCTCGGTCGCCGAGCAGCCGAAGACCGTTGGGGTCACGGGCGGATTCGTGTTCGTGGTGATCCCCAACGGCTACCTGCCAACCAATCCAGTGGGCGGGCCGAACACGGATCCCAATACCCTCGCGGCCAAGCAGCCGGCCCACTGCATCGGCCCGGCGGACGGGGTCGTGGTGATCCCGGGCGACCCGAACAACCCCGCCCTTCAATCGACGGCGCTAAGCGCGGACCCGGTTCTGGGCCCGCCGCCGACCGGTGATGCGGCCGAGTTCCGCTTCCCGGTCACCGGCGGCACCGTGGGGCCGGACGGAAAGGATGGAGTGGTCCAGGTCTCCGGCGGCGTTCGGATCATGAGTGGGTACAGCCCCCTGGATACCTTCGCCTTCGGTGCGGGACCATCGGACTGCGCCACGAACACGCCAAGCCCGACCGCATCGAATTCGATCCTGGACACGACCGACCTGGCACCCAACCTGGACCAGCTCAACATCCAGGCGCAGACGTTCATCAGGGGAACGACCCCTGGCTGCAACGGCACCGGTGCCGCCTGCGGGCCGCTCGTATTCGGCGGTGACAAGGGCATCGCGATCGGTCAGACGATCGATGCCAGCGGTGTCGCCGTAAGCGCCGATCCGACCGCCCACACCGTCACGGTCAACGGGGGCCTGATCAAGAACAACGCCACCGCGACGCTGGTTCTCAATGGGTTGTTCCCGAATGCCTCAGGCGATTCGAGCAAGGATTTCGTCGACGGCGACAAGTTCGGGATCTCCACCCTCAATGTCACCACCCGCTAGGGAAAGGGAATTCGACTCGACGACGGGGCGGCTGCGGCCGCCCCGTCGTCGTTTGCGGGAAGGACGGTTCAGGCTCGCTGTAGCCGGTGCCGATAGTGGGGGAAGGTCATGCTGGCCAGCACGGACACCGATCACGCACGACTCCAACGCCTGCCAGGCTCCCGCCTGCGGGTGAGGCAGGTCGTCGCCACTGCTGCGCTTTCGCTAGTCGCAGCGCTGATCCTTGCGCCGTCCGCCCTCGCTGCCGGCGACCCGGTGAGGACCGGAAGCTTCCAGCTCCAGCTCTCCGCCGCCTTCAAGCATCAGCTGAGCCGCCACGGGGTTGCGGTGTCCCCGCGATCGTTCGCGATCAGAAGCGGCGCGATCGACCCGACCAACGGGAGCGGCACGCTGAGCCTGCGGGGCACGCTTCGGTTCAAGCACGGCCACGAAAGGGTGTCCTACAAGCACCTGAAGGCGACCCTTGGGCCCGGCGGTGCGCTGCGCAGCGGCAAGACCAAGCTCTTCGCCCTCAGCGGCGGCACGGTTGCCCGGAACGGTTTCGGAACCGAGGTCAGCGGAGTCGATTTGCGCTTCCCGAGGAGGGCGGCGAAGAAGGTGAAGAAGGCGTTCGATCTGCACTCCCTGCCTTCGGGCCGCGCCGGCTCGCTCTCGGTCTCCGAGCAGCCGCAGACGGTCGAGGTGCTCTCGGGCACCGCATCGGTCGCGCCAGCGCTCGGTCCCGGGAGCATCAGCTCGAAGCTAGCCGCGCACTGTGTCGACCCGAATACAGGCGTCTCGGTGATCGCGCCGGGGACGCAGCCTGGGGGCCCCGGCACGACGATGTTCTTTCCGATCAACTTCGGGACCATCAGCCCAGCCGGCTTGGACGGCGTGATCCAGCAGTCCGGCGGCGTTCAGCTGGCCAATGGCGGTCCCGGGCTCCCGGCGGGTTGTCCCGCATCGAGCGATTTCAGCATGCGCTTGAGCGATCTCAGCGTCGATCTCCTGAACCGCAACGTCACCGCCCATGTGGCAGTGAGCGGCTCCGGCTCGCCGATCGGCAACATCGACGCGGAGGTCACCTTCCCGATCGACGTCAGCGACGCATGGGTCAATCCCGACCCGCAGAACTTGGCTGTGGCGACGAACGGAACCGTGATCAAGCTCAACTCAACGGCCGCCTACTTCCTAAACCAGCTGCTTCCGCAGCCCTCGCCGGGCGATCCGAGCATGCAGTTCGCCGACGGCGACCTGTTCGGAACCGCGGGCCTCTCGGTTCAGGTCCGCTAGAAAGGCACGATGAGGACACGTGGGCCAGTCGCCGCCCTTCCGTTGCTGGCCGCTGCGCTTGCGCTTGCGCCGCCAGCGTTCGGCGCCGGAGATCCGGTCGCCAGCGGGTCCTTCAAGCTGACCCTGTCGCGCTCGTTCAAGAAGCAGCTGCGTCACAACCACGTTGCGATCAAGCCGAGGACATTCTCCGCCAGCGACGGGTCGATCAACCCGATCGCGGGGACCGGCACGCTGACACTGAAGGGCAAGCTGCGTGTCAAGCACGGCCACAAGAAGGTCGTCTACAAGAAGCTGACCGTGAGGCTCGGTTCGAATGGATTCCTGAAGGGGGACGGCGTGAAGCTGTTCAAGCTCAGGGGCGGCTCGGTGAACCGCAACGGGTTCGGCGCCGTCGTCAGCGGCATCAAGGCGAGCTTCCTCAAGGGCGCGGCCAGGAAGATCAACCGCAAACTCGGGCTTCATTCATTGCATCGAGCCAGCGCCGGCAAGCTCTCGGTCGCAGAGCAACCGAAGACGGTCGAGGTCACCGGCGGCAACGTCCACGTCGTTCCGGACCCGACTGTCACCGGGGGCTCGGGAACCGTCACCTCGAAGCTGGGCGCTCACTGCATCCAGGGCCTCACCGGCGTCACACCGATCGGGCCCGCAATCAAGAACCCGCCCGCCCTTACACCATCGTTCGACTTTCCGGTCACGGGCGGAACGATCAGCCCGCAGGGAACGGACGGGGTGGTCGATCAGTCCGGCGGCATACAACTCGTGAATGCCCGCACCGGCGGCGTGCCGTCGAGCTGCAACTCGCCGGTGCCGGCGACGCTGGCGACTCTGCAGCAGACCAACTTCGCAAACGATCTGCTCAACAAGGTCATCTCCGCCAATCTCGTGATCACCGGATCGGTTCCGACGGCCGGCGAGTGGGGAGTCGGGGTCGGGTCGAACCTCGACGCCAGCAACGCGAGCGTGAGCGCCGACCCTGACAAACACACCGTCACCGTGGCTGGGACCGTGATCAGGTTCAACGGCGCCAGCGCGCTGTTTCTCAACCAGACGTTCCCGCAACCGTTGAGCTCGTACGACGCCAGCATGGACTTCGTCTCCGGCGACCTCTTCGGCACCGTCGATCTGACCGTCACGACGCGCTAGGCGACGGCTATGCTCGGCCGGTGAGCGCGCTCACCAAGGGAGCCTGGTCTGGGGCCGAGCGCGAGCTCAATTCGTGATGGCGCGGGCGAGCGGCGAAACCTGCTCCTGGTGCGGCGCCGCGGTGGACGAATCCGACGGCCTTCGGGCCTACGAGCCCGCGGGTGAGCGCCGCGCGGTCTTCTGCCGCCTCGAGCACGTCGTCCCCTGGGAGATGCAGGGGCCCCATTGGGAAGCCGGTCCGCTCACCGAACCGGCTGCTATCGACGAGGCGCAGCGGACCTGCTCGCATTGCGGCACCGAGCTCGGCGAGGTCCACGTGCTGTTGGTCCGCCACCGTGGCGAGCACCGGGTTGGCGACGGATTCTGCTCCAGCGAGCACCTGGCCGAGTGGGCAAAGTCCGGGGGACGCTGGCAGTAGGCGATCCGCCGTCGGCGGGGCGCGGGGAGTGGTTCCTCGGGGCGCATACTTGATTTTGACCAGCGCAGGTGGACCAACGGACCAGATCCATAGGCGCGCCTCAAGCCCTACCGGCCGTCGCCGATGCGGCCAGAGTGTCGCGCCCCAGCAACCTCCGCTCGATGGCAGCCCTCCTCGCTGCAACGGCAATCGCCGCCTTGGCGCTTGCGCCGGCGGCGAACGCGGGCGGCGACCCCGTCGCAAGCGGCCATTTCGACTTGGCACTCTCGCCGGCCTTCAAGAAGAAGCTGAAGTCGAAGCGGACCTGGGTCAAGGTCCGAGGAGTGTCGATCGAGGCGGGCTCAGTCGATCCCGTGACGGGCGCCGCCTCGCTGAAGCTGAGCGGGCGCCTGATCTTCCAGCATCGACACAAGAGGGCCGTCTTCGCGAATCTCAGCGCGACCCTCGGCCCCGCTGGGACGCTCGAAGGAAGCGCGCTGAACCGTCACGGGTCCAGGAAGCGCGCGATGACCCTGTTCCAGCTGAGCGGGGGGAGCGTCGCCCGGGAGGGCTTTGGGGCGAAGGTCAGCGGCGTGCGGGCAACATTGGCCCCAAGTGGAGCCGGGAGACTCGGCCGCAGGCTCGGCGTTCACCTGCCGGCCGGCAGCGCCGGCTCGCTGGTCGTGGACACCCAACCTGAGACAGTGGCGGTGGTTGGCGGCATGGCCACCGTGACTCAGGACCTCTCACCGGGCAGCATCGCCGACAAGCTTCGCGCCCACTGCATCGATCCCGACGGCGGCGTGTCGCCCTCCGGCGCGGCCACAGAGCCCGCCGCCGGCAGCTTCCTGATCCCCGTCGCGGGCGGGACGATCAGCCCAGATGGCTGGACCGCCGGCAAGGTCGATCTCGGGGGCGGCCTCGACGTCGCCGTCGGAGGTCCGGGTCTCCCCGCCGGCTGCCCTACCTCCGCGGTCGCCACGATCCACTTCGCCAACTTCGCCGTCGACATCGCGCACCAGTCGGTGCTCACCGATCTCAGTGTCAGCGGCCCCTACTCACCGTTCGGCGACACGTCGGTCCAGATCGAGCTGCAAGGGAACACCGCGGACGCGACGATGCTCGCCGACCCGAGCACCCACATCCTGACCGCGAGCGGGGCGGACCTCGGGCTCGATCAGCCGTCGGCAACGATGATGAACGCCTTGCTTCCGCATCCCTCGGGCGGAGCGAGCACGAACTTCGCCGCCGGCGACCTGCTCGGCTCCGCCGATATGACGGTCCGGGTTCGCTAGCCCATTCAGCGCTTGAGGCTCAGCACGCTGACGAGCCCCGCGTGGTCGCTGGGCCAGAGGCCGTGGAACTGCGCGCGCCCGACCACCTTGGCGCTCTTCAGCTTCACCTTCTTGGGGGTGTCGGTCATGACGTGGTCGACCTTGTGGTTGAAGTCGGCGATCGACCCCGCGGCGATGAACGGATCGTTTATGCAGCAACTCAGCGGATGGCTGGTGCTGCGCTCCACGAAGCCCGCCTTGCGAACTACCTGGTAGGCCTGGGCGTCGCCAGGCTGGACCTCGGTCTTGGTGTCTGAGTTCAGATCGCCGACCAGGATCACCGGCAGTGAGCTTCGTGCCGGCCCCCCGTGCCCGACAAGCTCGCTCGCCTGCTGAGCGCGAACGCTCGGATGCACAGCCGAGCTGTCGAAGGCCTCGAAGTGGGTGTCGACGAAATGGAACTTCGGGCCCTTCCCGACCTGCGCGTTTACCTCGGTCCAGCCGCGGGTGACGGGGATCGATATGCCCGCCACCGACTCGACCAGCAGGTGGCTGTAATGGCCGCCCTTCGGCTTTGATGTCTTGGTCCCCTTGCGGGCGAGGATCACGTCGCGCATCGTCAGCCGGCCGTTCTCGTTGGCCCCCGATATGCCGCCGCCGGGAGGCCCGCTTTCGTTGGCGGGGGCCTCGAAGTCGAACTCGGGCTCGACCATCACTGCCCGGTAGAGGTTCTTCTTCTTGTTGAGCTGGTCGAGCAGAAGCTTCAGGAAGTCGTAGCGGACGGTGGTCGCTCCCTTCGGGCCGCCCTGGACCGGGATCAGGCTCTTGGGGCCGGTGCGCCAGAGGGCGGCCTCCTGGAGCCCGACGAGGTTGGGCTTGTTGGAGAGGATCTCCTTCGCCAGCGCCTTCGCACGAACCGGGAAGTTGGTCGCCGTCACCTGCCGCAGGATCGCTCCGTTGGCGTCGGCGAACGCATCCGCGCTGGTGGCCTGAAGCGCGGGGGTCAGGTCCGCTCCCAAATAGAGGTTGCGGGTCATGACCGTCACGGTCGAGCTCTTCGGATGGCTCTTGGCACCCGACATGCCGGGGACCAGCGCCAGGACCAGCGCGGTCAGGACGATTGCGGAGGTGGCAAGCAACCGCGCGCCTGCGAATGAGAAACGTGCTCGCACCCTTGACTCCTCTCCTATGGGACTCCGGGATTCCCTGGTGTCACGGGCGGACTCACTCGCCCGGACACGGCCACTATATGAGTTAACAGTCCCCGGCTGGGAACGGATCGCCGCCTATTTGGACTTTCGGCTCCCCGATGTGCCCGCCTGCGGCTGGTTCCGTTGCGGCCGTTTCGGCTTCGTCTTCGCCGGCGGCTGAGCCAAGGGCCGGGAGAAGCGCAGGATCAGGTTGGAGGTCTCGACCGGCTTCTCGAAGTTGGGGGAGTGTCCCGCGCCCTGGATCAGGGCCGTCTGGGCGCCGGGGACCGCGGCGAACGCGCTGAGCGCCTTGCGTGCGTCGACGATCTGGTCCTTGGCGCCGAAGATCGCCAGCAGCGGTATCCCAAGCGCCGAGATCCGCTTGTCGAGCGGCGACTCGCTGACGTAGGAGTCGAAGCCATCGTGCGAGTCGTGGTAGGCGGTGTAGGTCATCCGCTTCACGTCGTCGACGAACTGGTCGGGGACGTCGTAGCCGGGGGCGAAAGCCTGGCCGAGGGCATCGCGAATCGTCCAGTCCATCTTCACCCGCCACAGCGCCTCGCCGACGACCGGCGTGTAGGCGGTCCTGGCAAGCAGGTCGAGGCTGCCGTAGCTGTTGTCGGGCTCGGAGTCGACGATCACAAGCCGGCCGACCAGCTTCGGCGACTGCTCGGCGAGGGCGACCGCGACCGCGCCGCCGAGCGAATGGCCGACCACCGTCACCGGTCCCTTGACCCCGAGGCGGTCGAGTGCCTGCGCCACCAGCTGCGCCTGGTCCTGCATCGAGTAGCCGTTGCTTGGCATCTCGGAGCCACCGTGCCCGAGAAGGTCGATCGCGATCACCCGGTGGCCGGCCGCCTGCAACCGCGGGATCACCCTGCTCCACCAGTTGATCGAGCACGTGTAGCAGTGCAGGAGCACGATCGGTGACTCTGCTCGCGAGATCGGTGAGCCCTTCGCGGACCCCGTCGCGCCCGGACGAATCCGAGCAGAGCTCGGATCACCGCTCGCTGATGCTCGCTGGGAGGGCGCGACGGGCCCTTGTTCCAGCACCTGAAGATCGCCGCCGGGGAGGCTGAGGATCTTCCCTCCGGCGACCGTGACCCGGGCGCTCTTGGTCTGGTGGTCGATCACGATCGCGTTCAGGATAAGCAGCACGATCAGCGCCGCCAGGACCGCGAGCAGGATCTTCAGCCAGCGCCTCATTCGGCGTCCGCTGTGGCCCCCTCGCGCGGGCCGAGCCCCAGCTCGTCGGCATGCTCGGCGAGCGCGTCGATCACGACCTGGATGTGCTCGTTGATCTCCACTCCCAGCTCCTCGGCGCCGCGCTCGAGCTGCTCGCGCGGGACCGACGCGGCGAAGGAGGGCTGCTTCATCTTCTTGCGCACCGACTTCGGCTTCATCCCCTCGATGCCGGTGGGGCGCACCAGCGCGCAGGCGGTCACGAAGCCCGACATCTCGTCGACCGCGTAGAGCGCCTTCGCCATCCGGGTCTCGCGCGGCACCTCGAGGAAGTCGGCGTGGCCGGCGACCGCGTCGATCACCTCCTGCGGATATCCGAGCCGTTCGAGCTCGGTCAACGCGTGGCGCGGATGTCCGGTCTCGAGGTCCGGGTAGCGCTCGTAGTCGAGGTCGTGGACCAGCGCGGTTACCGCCCACAGCTCCTCGTCTTCCCCGTAGCGGCGGGCGTAGGCGCGCATCGCGGCCTCGACCGCGAGCGCGTGCTTGCGCAACGAGTCGGACTCGGTCCATTCGCAGAAGAGGTCCCAGGCGGCGTCGCGCGAAATTGCATCCATAAGCCGGTGTTACCCTAGTCGCGCCCGGGGCCGGCGACGGGCGCAGGGCCGTCGAGGTCCTCCAAAACGGTTATTTGCGGGTATTTCGCACCTTCCCATGGAGAAATTCGTAATACAAGGCGGCGTCCCGCTCTCGGGAGAGATCGTCGCGGCGGGCAACAAGAACGCCGCGCTGCCGATCATCGCCGCCTGCCTGCTCACCGAGGAGGAGCTGCTGCTCGACAACGTGCCGCGGATCCGCGACACCGAGGCGCAGCTGGCGCTGCTCGAGGGACTCGGGGTCGAGGTCGGATGGGTCGCCGACAACAGCCTGCGGCTCTGCGCCGCCTCGGTCTCCGAAGCTTCGGTCGACGAGGAGCTCGCGAGCAGGATCCGCGCCTCGTTCCTGCTCGCCGGTCCGTTGCTGGCCCGATTCGGCGAGGCCCGCATGCCGCCGCCCGGTGGCGACGTGATCGGCCGGCGCCGGCTCGACGCGCACCTCGACGCCTTCCGGGAGCTGGGTGCGAGCGTCGGCGGCGGTCGCTGGATCGAGCTAAGCGCTCCGCCCGGCGGACTGAGGGCGTGCGGCATCTTCATGGACGAGCCGTCGGTGATGGGCACCGAGAACGCGCTGATGGCGGCCGCGCTGACGCCCGGCCCGACGACGATCAAGAACGCGGCTTCCGAGCCCCACGTGCAGGACCTGGCGCGACTGCTGAGCAAGATGGGCGCCACGGTGGAGGGGATCGGCTCCAACATGATGACCGTGCACGGGCAGGAGACCCTTGGCGGTGCCAAGCACTCGGTCTCGCCCGACCACATCGAGGTCGCGAGCTTCATGGGCCTCGCCGCGGCGACCGGCGGCGAGCTGCGCATCCGCGGGGCGATCCCGGAGGACCTGATCACGGTGCGCCGGCAGTTCCGCCGACTCGGCCTGCAGTCGATGGTCGAGGAACCCGACAACGTCCTCGTCCCGCCGGAGCAGAACCTGCGCGTCCAGGACGACATCGGCGACGCGATCCCCAAGATCGAGGACGGCCCCTGGCCCGCTTTCCCGGCCGACCTCACCTCGATCGCGCTGGCGCTCGCCACACAGGCCGAGGGGACGGTCCTGATCTTCGAGAAGATGTTCGAGAACCGGCTCTTCTTCGTCGACAAGCTGGTCGCGATGGGCGCTCGGATAACGCTTTGCGATCCCCACAGGGCGATCGTGAACGGTCCGAGCCGTCTTCACGGCGAGCGGCTGGAGAGCCCGGACATCCGCGCCGGGATGGCGATGCTCATCGCGGCGCTGGCCGCCGACGGAGTGTCGGAGATCGGCAACGTGCGGCAGATCGACCGCGGCTACGAGCGGATCGACGAGCGGCTTAGCGCGGGCTGGGCGCCCATATCGAGCGGGTCTCCGTGGAGCGAGTCCCCGCCTAGCGGCCGCTGCAAAGCTTCGCTTCTCGGAGTCCTCGGTCGATTGTCTCGCTCACGTAGGTTTCGACTACGCTCGCTTCGCCAATCGGCCTGCGTCCGCCGAGCTGCTCGCTTTTCGCGGCCGTTCGAGGGTTCGCCAGTGATCCACCCAATCCCCCCAGGCACGCGGGACATCCTCCCCGACGAGATGCGCGAGCTGCGCGATCTCGAAGGCAGGCTGCTGAAGGCGTTCACCGGCTCCGGCTACGGCGAGGTCGGCACCCCGACGATCGAGTACGACGAGGTGCTGGCGCGCGGCGACGGGCGCACGGCGGGCTCGGCGTACCGCTTCTTCGACGAGCGCGGCGACACCCTCGCCCTGCGCTCCGACATGACCGTCCCGATCGCCCGACTGGTCGCCGGCCGCTACGTCGACTCCGAACCACCGTTTCGCCTCTGCTACATCGCCAAGGCCTACCGGGCGGTGCGCCCGCAGCGCGGTCAGATGCGCGAGTTCACCCAGGCCGGGGTGGAGCTGATCGGCCCGGGGGCGCCGGAGGGAACGGCGGAGGTGATCGAGGTCCTGGAGGCGGCGCTCGACGCCGTCGGGTTGCGGCGGGCCGTGATCGGGCTCGGGGACGCCGACCTCTATCGCCAGGCGCTGGCGGAGCTCGGAATAGACGGCGAGGCACGTGACTCGCTGCTCGAGAGACTCGCGATGCACGACCTCGTCGGCCTGCAGGAGGAGCTCGATCTGGTCGAAGGGATCGGCGACGAGCAACGCGCGACCCTCGTCTCGCTGTCGCAGCTACGCGGCGGAAGCGAGGTGCTCGAGGAGGCTCGCGGCATCGGGGGCGCCGCCGTGGAGCGCGCCACGGCCCGACTGCAGGGAACCTTCGACGAGCTGGAACGGCGGGGCGCCGCCGGGAGGGTGCAGATCGACCTCGGCCTGCTGCGCGACCTCGGCTACTACAGCGGCGCGATCCTCGAGGTCTACGACCCCGCGGTCGGCCACGTCCTCGGTGGCGGCGGCCGCTACGACCAGCTGCTGGCGCGCTTCGGCCGCGACCTCCCGGCGGCCGGCTTCTCCTTCTACCTCGAGCGCGTGCACATCGCCCAGGCCGAAGAGGAGCGAGCCGGCGAAGTTCAGGTCGGGGAGAAAGCATGACCACGAGCGTCTCGGGGGCGACGAGGGCGCGGGCGGAGGGACCGCTGAAGCTCGCGGTGCCGCGCGGCGCCCTGTTCGAGGGCACCCTGGAGACCCTCGATCGGGCGGGCCTCGACACCGGCGCGCTGCGCGGCGACTCGCGCTCGATGATCTTCGACGGCGGCGGGGTGACGCTGGTCACGATGCGACCCTCAGACGTGCCCACCTACGTCGAGGCCGGCGCCGCCGACCTCGGGATCACGGGCAAGGACGTGCTGCTGGAGCAGTTCGACCGCGTCGTCTACGAGCTGCTCGACCTCGGCTACGGCGAATGCCGGATGGTGCTCGCCGGCCGCGAAGGAGACGAGCGGCTGGGGGAGGCCGAGCGGCGCCTGGGGGCGATGCGGATCGCGACCAAGTACCCGCGCGTCGCGGAGCGCTACTTCGAGCAGACCGGCCGCCAGGCGGAGGTGATCGAGGTCAAGGGATCGGTCGAGCTCGCGCCGCTGATCGGATTGGCGGACGGGATCGTCGACCTCGTCGCAACCGGCCGCACCCTGGCCGAGAACCGGCTCGAGGTGCGCGAGGAGATCGCACGCTGCACGGCGCGACTGGTCGCCAACCGGGTCGCCCACAAGCTGCGGCCCGCCGAGGTCGACGATCTGACCGCGCGCCTGCGGGAGGCGTCAGAGCGATGAGGGTCAGGCGCTTCGAATGGACTCGGGCTCCGGAAGTCGCGGCCGAGATCCGCGACTGGGTGGCGGAGACGGCGCCCGAAGTCGACGTCGAGCCGATCGCCCGCGAGGTGATCGAGGGCGGCGACGCCGCGGTGCTGGCGTTCACGCAGCGCTTCGACGGCGGCTCGCCCCCGAGCCTCAGGGTCGAGCCCACCGAGGTGGCGGCGGCACTGGAGTCGCTAGACCCTGAGGTCCGCGAGGCGCTCGAGCTCGCCGCCGCGAACGTGCGCGAGGTCGCCGAGGCGCAGGTCGACGACACCCCCCACAAGGTCGAGCTCCCGCAGGGCCAGGCCGTGGTGCTCGCCGAGATCGCGGTTCGCTCGGCCGGCGTCTACGCGCCCGGTGGTCGCGCCGCCTACCCCTCCAGCGTGCTGATGTGCTGCATCCCGGCCCGCGCGGCGGGTGTCGAGCGCTTGGCGCTGGCATCGCCACCCGGTCAGGACGGCCGCGTGCACCCGGTGACCCTGGCCGCCTGTGCGCTCTGCGAGGTCGACGAGGTCTACGCGATGGGCGGCGCGCAGGCGGTGATCGCCCTCGCCTGCGGGACCGAGAGCGTCGAGCCGGTCGACGTCGTGGTCGGTCCCGGCAACGCCTGGGTGCAGGAGGCAAAGCGCTGGGCGTTCGGGAGGGTCGGGATAGACGGGTTGGCCGGCCCGTCGGAGTTGATGCTGATCGTCGGCCACGACACCGAGCTCGAGTGGGCGACGCTCGACCTCTGCGCCCAGGCCGAGCACGGCGCCGACAGCCCGCTGATCGCGGCGGGTGTCGAGGAGGCGGTGCTGGAGGCTCTCGAGGAGGCGGTCACGAGCGCCGCGGCAGAGCGGCCGAGCGTCACCGACGCGCCCCTGGCCCTGGTCCATGTTCCAGACCTCGCCGACGCCGTGGCGCTTGCCAACGCCTTCGCTCCGGAGCACCTGCAGCTGATGAGCGAGGACGCCTATGCGCTGGCGGCCCAGGTGCGATCGGCGGGTTGCGTCTTCGTCGGTCGCGCGAGCGGCACCGCGTTCGGCGACTACGCGGCCGGCTCCAACCACGTGCTGCCGACCGGGGGCACGGGCCGCTTCTCCGGCCCCCTCGGCCCGGCCGCCTTCCGGCGCCGGATCGCGAATGTAAGCTTGCCCGGCCCCGCCGCCGCCGCGCTCGCGCCCTACGTGGACACGCTGGCGCGCGCCGAGGGGCTTCCCGTCCATGGCGAGTCGGCGCGGGCGCGCCGCTGATCGAGATGGCCAGAACCGCTGCAAAAGAGCGCAAGACCCAGGAGACGGAGATCCGCCTCGAGATCGATCTCGACGGCGGCGCCGCCTCGATCTCGACCGGGGTCGGTTTCCTCGACCACATGCTCGAGCTGCTCGCCCGCCACGGGCGTTTGGGCCTTCGAGTCGAGGCCAGCGGGGACCTGGAGACGGGGGCCCACCACACCACCGAGGACGTCGGCATCGTCCTCGGGCAGGCGCTCGACGCGGCGCTCGGAGATCGGGCCGGGATCCGCCGCTACGGGTCGGCGCTGGTTCCGATGGACGAGTCGCTCGGCGAGTGCGCTATCGACATCTCCGGGCGGCCCTACTGCGCCTTCGACGCCGACCTCCCACCGACCACGATCGCCGGCTTCGACACCGAGCTGGCGGAGGAGTTCTTCCGCGCCGTCGCCAACAGCGCCAAGCTCACCATTCATATCTGGGTTCGCTCGGGGACCAACGCCCACCACATGATCGAGGCGGCGTTCAAGGCCTTTGCCAGGGCGCTGCGCGAAGCGGTATCCATCGACCCAGACGAAACCGGGGTGCCGAGCACCAAGGGAACCTTGAATGAGTAGAGAACCGATGTCATGACCCGCATCGCGATCCTCGACTACGGCATGGGCAACCTGCGCTCAGTCGAGAAGGCGCTGGAGCACGTCGGCGTCGGCGCCGAGATAACCAGCGACCTCGAGCGAGCCAGGTCCGCCGACGGCCTCGTGCTGCCCGGGGTTGGCGCCTTCCCGAAGGCGATGGAGCGGGTGCGCGAGCTGGGCCTGGGCGAGTTGATCGCCGAGCGACTGGAGGCCGGGGTTCCCGTGCTCGGCATCTGTCTCGGGCTGCAGCTTCTGTTCGTATCGTCGACCGAGCTCGGCGGCGGCGAGGGCATTGGCTTGCTCTCCGGCGAAGTCCGTGAGTTGGACGCCGGGGAGCTGAAGGTCCCGCACATCGGCTGGTCCCCGGTGCGCTGGGAGCAGCCGTCGCCGCTCAGCGACGGCATCGACGACGAGACCCCCTTCTACTTCGTGCATTCCTTCGCGCCCGATCCGGCGCCGGAGCAGCTCCTCGGCAGTGCCGCCTACGGCGAGCGCTTCGCCTGCGCGGCGCAGAGTGGCTCGCTGTTCGGCGTCCAGTTTCACCCCGAGAAGTCGAGCGCCGCCGGGTTGCGTCTGCTTTCCAATTTCGCCGGCATCTGCGCGCGAGCCCCGGCCGCCGCGTGATCCTCTATCCGGCGATCGACATCCGCGACGGTCACGCCGTGCGCCTGCTGCGCGGCGACTACGAGCATGAGACCGTCTACGACACGGACCCCGCGGAGGCGGCGCGTCGCTGGGCCGACGACGGGGCGCGCTTCCTGCACGTGGTCGACCTCGACGGGGCGCGGGAGGGGAGGCCGGTGAACCTCGACTCGCTGGAGAGGATCGCCTCGGCGGTCGAGGTCCCGCTGCAAGCCGGCGGCGGCCTGCGCGACACGGCGGCGATCGACGCGGTCCTCGATGCGGGCGCCGAGCGGGTCGTCCTTGGTACCGCGGCGATGGAGGATCCCGCCCTGCTGCGCTCCGCGCTACAGGCCCACGCGGAGCGGCTGGTCGTCTCGGTGGATGCCAGCGGGGGGCGGGTGGCCTTGCGCGGTTGGACCGAGCCCGGGGAGATCGATCCTGCGCGGGCGGTCCGGGAGCTGTCCGAGCAGGGTGTACGGCGATTTACGTTCACGCCGATCGAGGTCGACGGGACGATGGAGGGCCCCGGCATCGAGCAGCTGCGGCGCGTCGCCGGGGCCACAGACGCCGAGTTGATCTACTCCGGTGGGGTGGGGAACCTGGAGCATCTTCGTTCGCTCGCCGCCGAAGCGCCGGCCAACGTGGCCGGCGTGATCGTCGGACGAGCCCTCTACGAAGGCAAGCTTCTCGGTCGCCGAGGCTCAAGCGCGTTGGTTCCTCGATTGACGCGGCGATGCTGCGCTTCTCGGCACCTTTTTCGTGGCGGGTCTCACACAGCTCGCCAACGTAGCTGGTGTAGGTTCCGCTTTCAGGATGCAGGGACGGACGCCCCGGATCGGTGTGCTGGTCGCGCTCTTCGCGATTCTATCGCGCTGATCCCGGCGGCGGCAAATGCAGCCCTGCCGGTCCATTACTCGGCGCCGCGGCAACCTCAGCGCGCTCGCCATCACAAACGGATCACCGCCGGGCGCCAACGACTTCGCCTGCAAGCCCAGTGCCGCCCATCCCTACCCGGTTGTGCTCGTCCACGGCACGCTGGAGAACATGGCCTACAACTGGAATGCGCTCTCGCCGCTGCTGAGAACAACGGCTACTGCGTCTTCGCTCTCAACTACGGGCAGGAGGCGGGCCGCTTATCGGCGCACCGGGGGCGACGCCCCCGGGCGGCACCGCGCGCATCGAGGACTCGGCGGTGCAGCTGTCGGCTTCGTCAACGAGTCGCTCCGCTCGACCGGGGCAACGAGGGTCGACCTCGTCGGCCACAGCCAGGGCGGGATGATGCCGCGCTACTACCTGAAGTTCCTCGGGGTGCCTCCAAGGTCCACGACCTGGTTGGGCTTTCACCGTCCAACCACGGCACGACGGTCAATGGCCTGACTCGCTCTGATCAACCTCTTCCCGGGCGGTTCCGCCGGGGTGATGGCAATCTGCGGTACGCCTGCACTGAGCAGCTCGCCGGTTCCGCTTCATTCAGAACCTCAACAGCGGCGGCGACACCGTGGCCGCGTGAACTACACAGTGATCGAGACCCGCTACGACGAAGTCGTCACGCCGTATACGTCGGCCTTCCTCTCGGGGCCCAACATGACCAACATCACTCCTGCAGAACCAGTGCGGGCTGGACTTCAGCGAGCACCTTGCGACGTCCTTCGACCACATCGCCTTGCGCGATGTTCTCAACGCGCTCGACCCGGCGGACGCGAAATCGGCGGCCTGTACGCCGGTCCTGCCGCTCGAGGGCGGCTAGGCCCCCGCTGCCAGGGCCGCGGGAGGCATCGCAACGCCAGGGCGGCAGCGCCGCCCGGCCCTTCAGCAGGCCGGGCGGCGGTCGGAATCGGGACGAGCTGACTCAGCTCAGGGGATCGACGCTGCCTGCGCGGCGGCGACCAGGGCGTCGCGATCGAGCGGCGTCATGAACCCGGCCGAGACCGCGGCGTTCGCCGCCGTCGTGTATTTCGACACGTAGCTGCTGTGCGTCGGGTACAGCGCATGCAGGGACGAGCTGCTGAGCGGCGTGAAGAAGCCAGACAGCAGGCACAGGCCCTCGGTCCTCAGCGTCGGGTCGCTAATGCTTCCGGTCACGAACAGCGTCGTGAGCGTGTCGTTGACCAGCCTGATCAGCGACTGCGGATTGATTCTGAGGCTGTTCGGATCCAACTTGGCGAAGTTGATCGCCGAGTAGGACTCCGTCGGCGCCACGATGTCGGGCAGACGGATGCCGCCCAGCGCGTTCCCGAACTGGTCTCGCCTGGGGATCAGGTGGAGCCAGTCCACGGTCGAGATCTGCGGCGAATGGGCTGGCTGGATGCCCTGCGTCATCCACTTGTTCAGTGCCGCCAAAGCCCCGTCCTCGACCGCGTACAGCGGCATGTTGTTGACCTGGTTGATCCCGTCCAGCGGAGTCCCGGTGCCCGTGATCGGGGTGCCGAACTGGCAGCTCGGGACCGGCACGTTGGGCTGGTCGCGGGCGATGGTGGCCAGCTCGTAGGACGCCTCGTGGCCGTCGATGTGCGCGGCCCCCGGCAGCTCCCAGGTCCGCAGGTAGTTGTTGTCGGACTGCCTCGAAATGCCCGCCCCGAGCTCCTCGAGGTCGCCCTCGGTGTTCGCCTGGATGAACGGCGTCGTGTTGTCGGTGCGGATGAACGCCGGGATCGGCGAAGTGGCGATCAGACCGTTGCCGAGCGGCGCCGGGGCTGAGGAGCGCCCGACCGCCATAAAGCCGTTGAAGGCGTGGGTGACCGGCTGGATTGCGTTCACATAGGTGACGATCCGGAAGGCCGATTGCGAGTCCCCCGCACCGATCAGCTTCCGCGGCGTGAGCCCGCCGAGCAGCAGGCCGGGATTCGACCTGACGGCCTGCGCGGCCTGCGTGAAGACGTCATAGGACTGGCCGTCGTTGCTGTCCCCGAACCCGGGATAGCGCTGCGGGTCCCAGACGTTGAGGTCCTTCATGCCCGCGCCCTGCGCGGTGACGCCGACGTAGGCATAGCCATCGTGCAGGGCCTGGCCGTAGATCTGCGACCAAAGCGGGTCCTGGTCGCCGCCCGTGGTGTCGTTGAGCCACTCGAAGACGACAGTGCCGTTGAACTTGGCAGGATTCGTCGGATAGCGGACCAGAAGGCGGGTCGTGTATGGAACGTTCTTCTGGGCAGCCGACACACCCCAGCGGCCGCTGTTGCCCCAGAAGCCGCTCTGGCGATAGACGGTGGCGCCGCCCGACATTCTGAACTCGCGCTCGGTGTAGCCGAGGCCGGTGAGGTCGATGGACGGCGCGATCGGGATGATCGGCGTCCTCGGCACCGCGTCATAGGGGTGATGGTGCGACCCGGCGGTGAACGGGATCTCCGACAAGGTGGGGGCGGCCGCCGCGCCGGAGCTGAAAGTCAGCGCCATCATGCAGGCCAACACCGATGCCGAAAGAAGCTTCCAAGAACTAGCGCGTGCTCTCACTGTCATCTCCTCCTTGAGAAAATGCGGCTGCTCGTGCCGCGAAAGCGATCGATTGAAATTGCTTTGAACCGGTGTCCAAGAGGAGTTCTAACACGAGTTGAACTTATGCGCAACGCTGAATCCGTATACAACCCGATCAAGGACCCATGCAGCCGCGCCTAAGATCCGGACGAACGCTGAAGGCGGGTTCCATATCCCTGCCGGCCGACGAACGTCGCGAGCAGCAGCTTCATGTCGGCGCCGAGATGTTCTCCTCCCGTGCCTACGACGAGGTGGAGATCGGCGAGGTCGCCAAGGCCGCCGGAGTTTCGCGCGGCCTCCTCTACCACTACTTCCCCGGCAAGCGAGCCTTCTACGCCGCGATCGTCGAAGCGCAGTCCGAGGAGTTGGCCGCCGCGACCGACACCGACGTGCCGGGGCTCGACTCGCTGCGATCCGTGATCGACGCCTACTTCGACCATGCCGTCCAGCGCGAAGCTGGCTTCCGCGCGATGCATCGTGGCGCCGGCAGCGCCGACCCCGCGATTCGAGCGATCGTGGATCGCAGCCGGGACCTGCACGCCTCGCGCCTGTTCTCGTTCCTGCCCGAGCCGTTTCGCTCCTCGCCGACCGCGCGGGCCGCGGTCAACGCCTGGCTCTCGTTTCTGATCAATATCTGCCTCGACTGGCTGGACGATCGCAAGTTGAGCCGCGAATGGCTGCGCGAGATCTGCGTCGACGCGCTGGTCGCCTCGCTGATGAAGTCGTACCGGCTGGAATTCGGTGAGATCCCGCCGGAATACGGGATCGACTTCGGCGATCTGAGGTTGGCAACCCCGCCGGCGTTGGACGAGTAGGTCAGGCAACTGCCCGCTCGAGGGCGGGTAGCGAACTCCCGCGAGCGACGCCGTCCAACCGCTAGCCTGCGCTCGCCATGGCTGGTCCCCTGAGCAGATTCGCGCGTAGCGGGCGCGCCGTTCAATGGGCGGCGCTGTATGAGGCCGCGAAGGTCGTCTACGGCCACGGACGCCGCATGTACCGCAACCTCAGCCCCGCCGAGCGGGAGCGCCTCGGTCAGCTGATGCGCAAGTCGCGCGGCAAGCGCTCGAACCTGAACGAGCGCGAGCAGCGCCGCGTCTTCGAGTTGGTCCGCAAGGCGATCACCGGCTCCTGAGCGCCCAGCCCGCGTCATGTCCGAAGACCCCTCGACTCCGGATCCCGCCCCGCCATCTGACGCCAGCGACGACAAGCGCGAGGAGTTCGGGCCGCTTTCGTTGCGCCGCCTGACCAAGGAAGACGGTCGCGCGCTGATCCTCTACAGCAGCGTCGAGGAGGGGGAGGAGGGTGAGTGAGCGTCGCTTCAACGAGCTGCGCGGCGAGCAGGTCGTCTACGCCGTCCACCGGCAGGACCGGACCTTTCTCCCCACCGAGGGCCACTGTCCACTCTGCCCGACCCGCCCGGGGCACCCTCCGACCGAGATCCCGTTTCCGAGCTTCGAGATCGCCGTCTTCGACAATCGCTTTCCGTCCTTCGAGCGGCCCGACGGCGCCGCCGAGGTCGTCGTCTACACCGACGAGCATCGCGGCTCGTTCGGGGGGCTGGCGCCGGATCGCGCCGAGGCACTGATGTGGGTTTGGCGCCACCGCTACGAGGAGCTCGGGGCCCGGCCGGACGTCGCCTACGTCCTCATCTTCGAGAACCGCGGCGTCGAGGTCGGCACCACACTGCATCACCCGCACGGGCAGATCTACGGGTACCCGTTCCTGCCCCCGGTGCCCGCGCTCGAGCTTGTGGCCGACGAGCGGCTGGGGGGATGCGCGATCTGCGCCCAGCTTGCCCGGGAGGGCGAGGATCGTGTGAGGGTGGTTCTTTCGAACGACGACGTTGTCTCCTACGTGCCCTGGGCCGCGCGCTGGCCCTTTGAGGTCCATGTGGTGCTGCGTGAGCACCGTCCCAGCCTCGCGGACTGCACGCCCTCCGAGCTGGCAGAGCTGGCGAACGCTCTGCAGGCGGTGACGCGCGGCTATGACGCGTTGTTCGCGCGGCCCTTCCCCTACATCATGGTTCTCCACCAGGCACCGACCGACGGCCACAACGACGGTCACCTGCACGCTGAGTTCTACCCGCCCCTTCGCACCGCGGAGAAGCTCAAGTTCGCGGCCGGCTCCGAGCAGGGCGCCGGCACCTTCATCATGGACGTGATGCCCGAGGACTCGGCGGCGGCGCTGCGCGAGGCGATTGCCGGCCCCGCTTGAACGATCATTTGCAGCGCGGCTCGCCCCCGGGGCGTGAACGGGTGGAGGCGTTCGCCCCGGGTCGGGTCAACCTGATCGGCGAGCACACCGACTACAACCAGGGGCTGGCGCTGCCGTTTGCGATCACCGAGGGAGTCACCGTCCGCGCAGCCGCCATGGGTGAGCCGCGCATCGAGGCGCTGGCGCTCGATCTCGGCGAGGAGGACGAATTCGGGCTTGCCGCGCCGCCGCCCGGCGGCGGGGGCTGGCGCGCCTTCGTCCGCGGCGTGGTGGCCGAGCTCCTGGGCGCCGGCGTGCCGCTGGTTGGTGCCCGACTCGAGATCGCGGGCACGATCCCGCGAGGCGCGGGCCTGTCGTCGTCGGCGGCGCTCGAAGTCGCGCTCAGCCTGGCGCTGGTCGCGCTCAGCGACGCCGATCCGCCCGACCGGCGCACCCTGGCGCGAATCTGCTCGCGAGCCGAGAACGAGTGGGTTGGAGCGCAGACTGGACTGCTGGACCAGCTCGCGAGCCTCTTCGGGCGGGCGGACGCGGCATTGCGAATCGACTTCCGGTCGCTGCAGATCACCCCGGTGAAGCTCGAGCTTGGGGACTGGACGCTGGTCACGCTCGATTCGGGCGAGCGCCACGCCAACGCCCAATCCGGCTACAACGAACGGCGCGCCGAGTGCGAGCAGGCGAGCGCGGCGCTCGGCGTTGCGAGCCTGCGCGATGCCGATCCCGCGCTCCTTGGTGACCTTCGCTCCCCATCGGCCGAAAGGGCGCAACACGTGGTGACCGAGAACGAGCGAGTCGATCGCAGCGTGGCGGCGCTTCAGCGCGCCGATTGGGCCGAGGTCGGCCGGCTGCTGGACGCCTCGCACGCCAGCCTGCGCGACCTCTTCGACGTCTCGACCCCGGCGGTCGAGGAAGCGGTTGCGAAGCTGCACGATGCCGGCGCCCTCGGCGCCCGCCTGATCGGGGGAGGCTTCGGCGGCAACGTCCTCGGGCTGCTGCCGGCCGGTGCCGAAGCGCCAAGCGGCGCCCGCGAGGTGCATCCCGGCCCCGGCGCCCACCTGGTCGAGGGACACTGAGCGAAATTTGGTCGCGCGGTCGCGGGGCGATAGGATCGGCCGGCAAGCTACCGCGGAGGCGTCCCGGACGCAGCCTACGTAGAGAGCATGGATGGACGAGGCGCCAGCCATCCCCCGGAATGGTCATAGGAGGAGAGATATGCCAGATCGAGACCTAGTCGACGATGCAGTCGAACGCCTGGAATGGGACGAGCGTGACGATGAGAGCCCACTGAAGGGCTGGCGGCAGTTCACCCGACGCACAGCCTTGGCCGGTGCAGGCGCCGGCCTGGCCACGATGTTGCTGGAGGCGTGTGGCGGGGGAGGGACAAGCACGTCGTCGGCGGCGGCATCGAGCGTCTTCGGCTCGCAGCCGTCCTACAAGTTCGTATTCGTCAACCATGTGACGACCAACCCGTTCTTCGTGCCGACCAAGTACGGCGCGGCGGATGCCTGCAAGCTGCTCGGCTGCTCGTACCAGTGGACCGGGTCCGAGACCAGCAACGTCAACGAGATGGTCAACGCGCTCAACAGCGCGGTGACCGCCCAGGCGGACGGGATCGCGGTGTCTCTGGTCGACCTGCATGCCTTCAATTCCCCCACCCAGAAGGCACTCGATGCGGGCATTCCGGTCGTCGGCTACAACGCCGACGCGGCCGGGAACCCGCGGCTGTCGTACATCGGCCAGGACCTCTTCGGGTCTGGCCAGGCGATGGGAGACCACATCGTCAGCCTCGTCGGTTCGGGGCCTGTGGCGCTGTTCATCGCGACGCCCGGAGCGCTCAACATCCAGCCGCGCATCGACGGCGCACAGGAGACGATCAAGAAGGCGGGTGGAATTACAACCGACGTGATCGCCACCGGCGCCGCGGTACCGCACGAGCTGTCGACGATCGACGCGTATTACCAGGGCCACAAGGACGTCAAGGGAATGTTCGCGGTCGACGCGGGCAGCACCCAGGGCGTCGCCCAGACGATCAAGAAGAACAACCTGAAGGACAAGGTGAAGGGCGGCGGCTACGACCTGCTTCCGCCGATTCAGCAGCTGCTCGCCGACGGCCAGATCCAGTTCACGATCGACCAGCAGCCCTACCTGCAGGGCTTCTTCCCGGTCCTGGAGCTCTACCTGTACCAGGCATCGAAGACGCTCTCCGGGATAGCCAACGTCGATACCGGCCTCAAGTTCCTCGACCAGAAGACGGTCGTGCCGTACGACAACACGAAGTCGCGCTTCGAAGGAACCGCCTCGGCAGCCGGCGTCGCGTAGATCGTGGCGGTGGAGACCGGCAACCAGGCTCCCCCGAAAGACGCGCAGCAGGGCCCGGCTCGCTCAATGAGCCGGGCCCTCGGCTCGGGCGCCTACGGGCTCGGCAAGCGCTTCCTAACGCTGCGCGAGGGAAGCGTCATCGTCATCACGATCCTGGTCTTCGTCTACTTCGCGGCCAACACCTCGGCGTTCTTCACGACGAGCAATTTCAAGACCCTGCTGCCCTACTTCGCCCCGATCGCGATCCTCGGGGCAGGCGAGGTCTTGCTGATGATCAACGGGGAGATCGACCTCTCGATCGGGGCGGTCTATCTGTTCGCCCCGTTCTTCTTCTACGAGCTCACCAACCGCGGCCTCCCGCTCGTGCCCAGCGCTGATCATCGCGATGCTGGCCTGCATGCTGGTCGGCGCCATCAACGGGTTCTTCACCGCGGTGATCGGCATCGCCTCGTTCATCGCCACGCTCGGCATGCTGCTGGGCCTCGAGGGTCTGACGCTGATCATCTCCCACGCGCAGCCGGTGACGGCCCCGGGAACGACGGCGGGCGGCGAGTTCGACACGTTCGCGAAGATCTTCGGCGGCGGTCTGTACTCGGAGCTGATCTGGGCCCTCGCCATCGTCGTCGTCCTACAAGTGTTGCTTGTGCGGACTCGCTGGGGCATCTACTCGGTGGCGGTCGGCAGCAATCGGCTTGGCGCCGCCGAGGCCGGGATCAAGGTTCGCCTGGTGATCATCCGCAACTTCATCCTCTGCAGCGCCTGCGCCGGCCTCGTCGGCGTGATGGAGGCTACGCGCACGACCTCGGTGCAGCCGGACCCGTCGGGGGCCAACTCGATTCTCTTTGACGGGATCTCGGCGGCGGTGATCGGCGGCACCCTGCTGCTCGGGGGCTCCGGGACCGTGGTGGGAGCGCTGATTGGGGCGCTCTTCCTGGGCATCCTCCAGGACGGCCTGATAATCCAGGGCGTCAACGCCGACTATCTGAGCTTCTATCAGGGCCTCGCGATTCTGCTCGCCATGACCGCCAACGTCTACGTCGGCAAAGTCAGAAAGGGGTCCGCAGTTGGCTGAGGCCGGTCCGGGCGAGCGCATCGTCGCGCCGACTGAGGCGGAGGACGACGTCCTGCGCGTCGAGCACATCGCCAAGCGCTTCGGCCCCACGGTCGCGCTTCGCGACGTCAACCTCCACCTTCGCAAGGGCGAGGTGCTCGGTCTGGTCGGCGACAACGGCTCCGGCAAGTCGACCCTGATGAAGATCATCTGCGGCTTTCAAAAGCAGGACGAAGGCCGCATGTTCCTGCGAGGGGAGCCGTATGAGCCAAAGAGCGTCGACCAGGCGCGCAAGCTTGGCATCGACACCGTCTACCAGGACCTGGCGCTGATCGACGAGCTCTCGGTGTTCAGCAACATGTTCCTGCACCGCGAGAAGCTGCGCGGCCCGACGCCGTTTCTATCGATCGGCGAGATGAAGCGCGGCGCGCACGAGGCGCTTGGACGAGATCGGCGTAAACCTGCCCCAACTCGACGCGCCGGTCGCACGCCTCTCAGGCGGGCAGCGCCAGGCGATCGCAGTCGCTCGCTCGGTCTACTCGGAGGCCGACATCCTGCTGCTCGACGAGCCTCTCGCCGCGATGGGCGCCAAGGAGGGGGCGCTGATCCTGGAGCTGATCCAGCGCCTCAAGGAGGAGTCGGAGGTGTCGATGATCATCGTCGCCCACAACTACGTGCACGTGCTGGCGACCTGCGACCGGGTCAACCTGTTGCAGGACGGCGCCATCGCCCTCGACAAGCCGACGTCGGAGACCTCGGTCGAGGAGCTGACCGAGATCGTCGTCGAGGAGTACCGGCGTGCGCGTATCGAGGCGTTGGCCGAGACAGCCGCGGCCGAGAACCGCACGGCATGACGACGGCCTGACGACGGCTGCGGAGCAGTGAGCGCGCCCGCCTACGCGATCGGGATCGACTTCGGGACCGAATCGGGGCGTGCGCTTCTGCTCGACCTGGAAAGCGGCGCCGAAGTCGGGGTGTCGGAGGTCCGCTACCCCAGCGAGGTGATCGACCGGGTGCTGCCGGCGACCGGCGAGGCACTGGCCGCGGACTGGGCACTGCAGGACCCCGACGACTGGGTGACCGTGGTCGAGAAGGCCGTTCCAGAGGTGCTCTCCGCCGCGGGGGTGGCGGCCGAGCAGGTCGCCGGGTTGGGCGTCGACTTCACCTCCTGCACGGTGCTGCCGGTGACCGCCGAAGGCGTTCCCCTGTGCACGCTGCCCGGGTGGCGCTCACGCCCGCACGCCTGGCCGAAGCTATGGAAGCACCACGCCGCGCAGCCGGTCGCCGATCGGCTCAACGAGGTCGCCAACGCGCGCGACGAGGAATTCCTCACCCGCTATGGCGCCAAGCTGTCCTCGGAGTGGTACTTCCCGAAGCTGATCGAGCTGTGGCTCGAGGATCGCGAGGTCTACGACGCCGCCTACGGCTTCATCGAGGCAACCGACTGGATCGTCTGGCGTCTGACCGGCAACGAGCGGCGCAATACCTGCACGGCCGGCTATAAGGCGTGCTGGTCGGAGCGCGAGGGGCTGCCCAGCACGGAGTTCTTCGAGGCCGCCTACCCCGGCTTCTCCGACCCGGCCGAGAAGCTCGGCACGAGCTTCCACAAGCTCGGCAGCCCGGCCGGTCAGCTGCGAGGCGAGGTCGCCTCGCGGATCGGGCTCGACCCATCGACGGTGGTTGCGGTCGGAAACGTCGACTCGTTCGTCTCGGTGCCCGGCGCGGGGATCGATCAGCCGGGCACCTACTTGATGGTCGTCGGCACCTCGATCTGCGACCTGGTCATCGACCCACAGGAAATCCGAATTCCCGGGATCACCGGCGTCGTGCGGGACGGCATCCTGCCCGACCTTTACGGCTACGAGGCGGGACAGGTCGCGGTCGGGGACATGCTCGCCTGGTTCGTCGACGAGATCAAATGCGGCGACGGCTCGGCGGGAGGCGAGGACCCCCATGAGGTGCTGGAGCGCGCGGCTGCGATGCTGAGCCCGGGGCAATGCGGGCTGGTCGCGCTCGACTGGTGGAACGGGAACCGGACGATCCTCGCCGACGCCGACCTCACCGGCGTGATCGCCGGCCTCACCTTGCAGACCTCCCAGGATCAGATCTATCGCGCGCTGCTGGAGTCGATCGCGTTCGGAAACAAGCGGATCATGGACAACTTCGCCGAGCACGGCCTGCAACTCGAGGAAATCGTCGCCTGCGGGGGAATCGCCGAGAAGAGCCCGTTGACCATGCAGCTGATCGCCGACATCAGCGGCCGGGTCGTGCGCGTACCGGCGTCGACCCAGATCCCGGCCCGTGGCGCGGCGCTGTTCGGCGCCGTGGCCGCCGGCCACTTCACGGACATCGGGGCGGCGATCGCCGCCACCCGGCCAGAGACGGCCCGAAGCTATGAGCCGGATCGCGAAGCCGGTGCGATCTACGACGCCGTCTACGAGGTCTACCGGGAGCTGCACGACACGCTCGGCCAGGCGCAGGCGGAGCTGCTCCACAAGCTGAAGCGCATCCATGTCGGCAGCGCCGCGCCCACCGCCGCCGCCGGCTTGCCAGACTCCGGTGCGGACCGCGTCCACGAATAGGAGGCCCGCTGAGCGCTCAGACCAAACCCCGGATCGGACTGCTCGGGATCATGCAGGAGCTCTATGACGACATGATCCCCGGCATCACCGAGCACCAGGCGGCCTACGCCGAACGGGTGTGCGACCAGCTTGCCGGCGTCGCCGATGTCGTCTTCACGCGCCCGGCGAGAACCCGGGACGACGTCGAGACGGTGCTGCGGGATCTACAGGGCCAGGGCGTCGACGGAATCGCGATCGTGATGCTCACCTACGGGCCGTCGATGCGCACGGTGCGGGCCCTGATCGAGAACCCGCTGCCGGTCCTGCTCGCCAACATCCAGCCGGAGCGCTCGATCACTGACGCCTGGGACATGGCCGACCTGACCTACAACCAGGGGATCCACGGCGCCCAGGACCAGGCCAACGCCCTGCTGCGCACCGGGGTGCCGTTCTCGGTCCTGACCGGGGACTGGCAGTCGGTGGAGTTCGCCGCGGCCTTCGAGTCCTGGGCACGGGCAGCGCAGGCCGTGACCGCGCTGCGGGCGACCAAGATCGCCCAGCTCGGCTATCCGATGACCGGCACCGGGGACATCCTCTACGACCCGCCGGCGCTGCTTCGGGTGCTGGGCCCGACGGTCGTCAACGAGAGCCTCGGCGACCTCCACGCACGAATGCAGGACATCACCGAGGCGCAGATCGACGAGGTGATCGACCGGCACGCCGAGTTGTTTGCCGTCGATCCCGACCTCCCGCGCGAGGCGCACGAATACGCGGTGCGCATGGAGCTGGCGATTCGAGGGCTGCTCGAGGAAGAGGGCTACCGGGCCTACTCGGCGCATTTCGAGTCGGTGGGCCGCGACGGGCGCTTCGAGCAGCTGCCGCTGCTGGCCGCCTCGGACCTGATGGCGGACGGCTTCGGCTACGCCGCCGAGGGCGACATGGTCACGGCGACGCTGATGTGCGCGGGCCAGACGCTGATCGGCGACACCAACTTCAGCGAGATGTACGCGATGGACTTCGAGCTCGACTCGGTGCTGGTCAGCCACATGGGGGAGGGCAACTGGAAGGTCGCGCGCGGCGACCGCCCCGTGCGGCTGGTCGACCGCGAGCTCGGCATCGGCGGGCTGGCCAACCCGCCGACGACGGTGTTCTCGGCCGAGCCCGGTCCGGCGACCACCGCCAACCTGGTCCCGCTCGAGGGCGAGGCCTTCCGGCTGGTTGTCGGAAGGGGGGAGGCCCTCGACACCCCGGAGCTGCCCGCGGTCGAGATGCCCTACTTCCACTTCCGGCCGCAGAGCGGCGTGCGCCAGTTCATGGACGACTGGCTGCGGCTCGGCGGCACCCACCACTTCGTCGTCAACCTCGGCGATCACGCTGAGCGCTGGCGATTGCTCGCCGAGCAGCTCGATCTCGACTACGAGGAGATCTGATCGCCGATGCTGGAGGCACTGCGACAGCAGGTGCTGGAGGCCAACCTCGCGCTTCCCGCTCACGGGCTCGTCACCCTCACCTGGGGAAACGTGAGCGGGATCGACCGCGAAGGGGGGCTGGTGGCAATCAAGCCGAGCGGCGTCGACTACGACGCGATGACCGCCGAGGACATCGTCCTCGTCGACCTCGATGGCAAGGCGGTGGAGGGCCCGCGGCGCCCCTCGACCGACACGCCGACCCACCTGGCGCTCTACCGGGCATTCGACGCGATCGGCGGGGTCGTGCACACCCACTCGACCTGGGCGACCGCCTGGGCGCAGGCGGAGCGCGAGATCCCGATCCTCGGCACGACCCACGCCGATCTATGCCCAGGGCCGATTCCGCTCACCCGGGCGCTGACCGAGGAGGAGGTCGAGGAGGATTACGAGGGCGCCACCGGCCAAGTGCTGGTCGAGGCGGTCGGTGAGCGCGACCCAGACGAGGTGCCCGCCGTCCTGGTGCGAGGCCACGGGCCCTTCTGCTGGGCCGGGGACCCGGCGGCGGCGGTCGAGACGGCGGCGACCCTGGAGGCGGTGGCGCGCCTGGCGCTGTTGACGACGGCGCTGGACCCGGCGATCGAACCGCTGGCGGCGGCGATCCGCGACAAGCATTTCACCCGCAAGCACGGGCCCCGCGCCTACTACGGGCAGCCTGGCTGATCTGAGTGATGACGGCGATCGACCTCCCCGAGGGGTCGGCCAAGTGCGCCTGCGGGATGACCCACAGGGTGGCGATCGAGGAGATCGTCGTCGCCCCGGACGCGCTCCAGCGGCTCGCCGCCTATGCCGATGCGAGGAGCTGGCGCCGTGCACTGCTGGTCATGGACGTCAACACCGAGGAAGCCGTCGGCCGGCGGGTCGCCCTCGAGCTGGAGGGGGCGGGGCTCCGCGTCGCGGCGCTCTGCTTCCCGAATCGCAGCGGCCTGGCCGCCGACGAGGACGCGGTCGCGACGGCCAGTGCCCGTCTCCGCGCGGACGATTTCGACGGCGTGGTCGCGGTCGGCTCGGGCGTGCTCACTGACCTCACCCGTTACGCGACGCACCTCGAAGGCCGGGGCTTCGTCAGCGTGCCCACGGCCGCTTCGATGGATGGATACGCGTCGAGCGTCGCCGCGATGGAGCTGGGGGGCGTCAAGGTGACGTCTCCGGCACGGGCCCCGCTGGCGATCTTCGCCGACCCGGCGGTGCTCGCCGCCGCCCCGCCGGAGCTGACACGATCCGGGCTCTGCGACCTGCTGGGCAAGGCGACCGCACGGGTCGACTGGCTGGCAGCTCACCTGCTCTACGGCGAGGCCTTCTGTGCGGAGGTCGACGCACGCGTCGTGGAGCCGCTTCGCTTCGCGGTCGAGCACGCCGAGGCGGTGCTGCGGCGCGACCCGGCGGCGGTGGAGCGGCTGCTTGGCGGTCTGCTCGAATCGGGCATCGCGATGACGATGATCGGCAACTCCCGGCCGGCGAGCGGCTGCGAGCATCACGCCTCGCATTTCTGGGACCTGCTGGCGGCTCGGGGAGACCGCGAGCACCAGCCGCACGGCCTACAGGTCGGCTACGCGACAGGCTTCGCGATGCGCCTGCAGCGCTTCGCCTACGCGGGCGGCGTGCCGGCCCTGCGGAGGCCGCGCGAGCAGGACCCCATCGACGCGGGTGCCCGGGAGTGGCTCGGCGGACCGCCGGCCGAGGTGCTCGAGGCGATCGAGCAGAAGCGCCGCTTTGTCGCCGCCGGGGCGTCGAGCTGGCCCGGCGAGAAGGACTGGTCGGCGCTGCGCGCCCGGATCCGCGCGGCGCAGCAGCCGTTCGTCGCGGTCCAGGGAGCGTTGGCCACCGCCGGGATTCCCAGCGAGCCCGGCTTCCTCGGCCTCGACGCGCGCACGCTGCGAGCGACCTTCCGCTACGCGAGCCGGCTGCGGGCTCGCTACACGGTGATCGACTTCCTCGAGGGCCAGGGAGCGCTCGAGGAGGGCCTCGACGCGACCTTCGTCGCCGCTACCAGCGGTCGTGGACGTGGGGGCGGATGAGGCGATCGTAGACCTCCGCGACCCCGGCCAGCTGCTCCTCGCGCAACGGCGGCAGATCGGCGCTGGCGGCGTTTTGGCGCACCTGCTCGGGATTGCGGGCGCCAGGGATCACGACGCTTGCTCCGGGTTGGTCGATCACCCAGCGAAGCGCGAACTGAGAAAGCGGGACGCCGGGATCGACGAAGCCGGCGAGCTCCCGCACGGCCTCGAGGCCGACCTCGAACGGCACCCCAGCAAAGGTCTCGCCGACGTCGAAGGCCTCGCCGTGGCGGTTGTAGCTGCGATGGTCGTCGGGAGAGAAGACCGTGTTCTCGTCGTAGCGGCCGGAGAGCAGGCCGGATGCCAGAGGAACCCGGACGATGATTCCGACACCGGCCTCACGCGCGGCCGGGAGCACTTCCTCGAGCGGCTTGTGGCGGAAGCAGTTGAGGATGATCTGCACCGTGGCGACGTTGGGACGGGCGATTGCCGCCAGCGCCTGCGCACAGGTCTCCACCGAGACGCCGTAGGCTCGCATCCGGCTGGACCCGACCATCTCGTCGAGCGCTTCGAAGGTCTCGTCGTCATCGATCACCTCGCTGGGCGGGCAATGAAGCTGAACGAGGTCGATCGTCTCGACCCCCAGGTTGGCCAGCGATCGCTCGTTCCAGGCCCAGAAGTTGTCGCGGTTGTAGTTCTCGGGCAGCTGGTCGACGCGGCGGCCCATCTTGGTCGCCACCATCAGGCCGCGGTCGGGATGGCGCTCCAGCAGCTCGCCGCAGAACTTCTCGCTGCGCCCGTCGCCGTAGACGTCGGCGGTGTCGAAGAAGGTGATGCCGGCCTCAACGGCTGCGTCGAGAGTCGAATGCGCGTGCTCGGCGTCCACCGCGCCCCAATCGGCGCCGAGCTGCCAGGTGCCGAGGCCCACGACCCCGGCCGAGAAATCGAGGCGCTCCATCCTTCGCTGCTCCATGCGCCGATCCTCGCAGGTCGGGCCCGCTGCGGCAGAATGGCGCGGCGATGAGCGAACGAGCCGGAATCGTCTTCGACAACGACGGGCTGCTGCTGGACACCGAGCCCTGCTGGACGCGCGCCCAGGAGCAGGTCTTCGAGCGCCGCGGCCATGTCTTCGATCTGACGGCGAAGCAGGCGCTGGTGGGAACCGCCCCGGCGACCGCGCCGCTGGTGCTCGAGCGGTTGATTCCGGGGCAGGGCGAGGAGGTGAGCGCCGAGATGTACGAGCTCGCGGTGGGGGAGATCGCGGCGGGCGCGCAGCCGCGCCCCGGAGCGCTCGAGCTGGTCGAGGCGCTGCGTGGACGCTGGCCGCTTGCCGTCGCATCGAACGCCCCCCGCCGCCACCTGCTCACCGGGCTCGAGCGGGTCGGCGTGCACGACGCCTTCGACGTGGTGATCGGCTTCGAGGACGTCGGCGTCCCGAAGCCGGCGCCCGACCTCTACCTGCGCGCCTGCGAGCTGCTCGGCATCGATCCGTCGCGCTCCGTCGCGCTGGAGGACTCGCCGCCCGGCGTCACCGCGGCCCGCGCGGCCGGCCTGCTCGTGCTCGGCGTGCCGTCGATCGCCGGCATAGAGCTGGAGGCCGACCATGTCTTCGACTCCCTCGCCGACCCCGCGGTGCGGCTGCTGATCGAGGCGACGCTCAGCGACCGAAAGCCCGATGGCGGCTGATCGTCCGCTTGTCGGCCTCGACGTGGGGACGACGGGGGTGAAGGCGGTGGCGATATCGGCCCGCGGCGAGCTCCTGGCGAGCGCCGAGCGCGGCTACGCGCTCTCCACCCCGCAGCCGGGCTGGGCCGAGCAGGACCCCGAGGACTGGTGGCGGGCGTCGCAGGCGGCGCTCGGCGATCTCGGCGTCGAGCCCGCCGCGGTCGGCCTCTCCGGGCAGATGCACGGGCTGGTGGCGCTCGACGAGCACGACCGCGTGCTGCGTCCGGCGATCCTCTGGAACGACCAGCGCACAGCCGGGGAGTGCGCCGAGATCGAAGAGCGGATCGGCCTCGAGCGCCTCATCGAGCTGACCGGCAACCGGGCGCTGACCGGCTTCACGGCGCCGAAGCTGCTCTGGCTGCGCCGCCACGAGCCAGACATCTTCGCGCGGATTCACAGCGTGCTGCTGCCGAAGGACTACGTGCGGCTGCAGATGACGGGCGAGCACGCGATCGACGCCGCCGACGCCTCCGGGACGCTGCTGTTCGACGTCCGCGATCGCCGTTGGAGCGACGAGGTGCTCGACGCGCTGGAGCTGCCAGCAACCTGGCTGCCGCCGGTCAGCGAGTCGACCGAGATCGCCGGGGCCGGCGACCAGGCGGCCGGGGCGCTGGGGGTCGGCATCGACCGGCCCGGGCTTCTGTCGGTCGTGCTCGGCACCTCTGGTGTGGTCTTCGCGGTGCTGCCCGCTTACCGACCAGACCCCGAAGCGCGCCTGCACGTCTTCTGCCACGCCGTCCCCGGCACCTGGCACGCGATGGGGGTGATGCTGTCAGCAGCCGGATCGCTGCGCTGGCTCGTCGAGGTCGTCGGCGCTGACCATGACGAGCTGCTCGGGTCTGCGGCGGCCTGGCAGCCCGGTACCGAGGGCCTGCTGTTCCAGCCCTACCTGGCCGGCGAGCGGACCCCGCATGCCGATCCCAACGCGCGCGGCGCCTTCGTCGGCCTTTCCCACCGCCATGATCGCGGCGCCTTGACGCGGGGGGTGCTCGAGGGCGTCGCCTACGGGCTTCGCGATTCGCTGGAGCTGCTGCGCGCGCTTGGTGTAGAGGCCGAGGTGGGCCGCATCTCGGGGGGCGGAGCGCGCAGCGAGCTGTGGCGGCGGATCGTCGCCTCGGTCCTCGGGATCCCGCTCGAGCGCACCGCCGGCGCCGAGGAGGGGGCCGCGTTCGGGGCGGCGCTGCTCGGCGGCGTCGCGGCGGGCGTCTTCGCCGATGCCGCCGAGGCGGTCGGCGCCTGCGTTCGCGTCGACGACCGAGTCGAGCCCGAGCCCGCCTGGGTGACCGCATACGCCGAGGGATACGATCGGTTCAGGGAGCTGTATCCGGCCCTGCGACCACTTGAGCAAACATGAGCCCCGACGCGAGGAGATAGGCATGCCGCCCGTGCGCTGGGGGATCGTCTCGACGGCGAAGATCAACGAGCGGGTGCTGCCCGAGGTGCGCGAGTCGTCGGAGGTCGATCTACTGGCGGTCGCCAGCCGTTCGCAGGAGGCGGCTGAGAATTACGCGCGCCTGGAGGGGATCCCGCGCGCCCACGGCTCCTACAAGTCGCTCCTGGAGGACGACGACGTCGAGGCGGTCTACATCCCGCTGCCGAACTCGATGCACGTGGAATGGACGATCCGGGCGCTCGAGGCCGGCAAGCATGTTCTCTGCGAGAAGCCCCTGGACCGGCGCACCGCGGAGGTCGAGCGGGCGTTCGCCGCGGCGGAGCATACGGGGCGGATCCTCACGGAGGGCTTCATGTACCGCCACCATCCTCAGACCAAGCGGGCGAAGGAGCTGGTTGAGGCGGGGGAGATCGGCGAGCTTCGCGTGTTGCGCTCGTCGTTCGGATTTACGCTCGACGACCAGCAGGACATCCGTCTCAATGCCGAGCTCGACGGGGGCTCGCTGATGGACGTCGGCTGCTACTGCATCAGCGGCGCACGGCTGTTCGCCGGCGAGCCGGAGATAGCGATCGGCCGCCAGGTGCCCGCCGCGAGCGGCGTCGACGTCCGCTTTGCCGGGACGCTCGTCTTCCCCGGTCAGGTGCTGGCCCATTTCGACTGCGGCCTGGACGTCCCGGACAACAGCCTGCTCGACGTGGTCGGCTCCCTGGGGACACTACGCCTCCGCAGACCGTTCCTGGTCACCGAGCCGGGGATCGAGCTGCTGCGTGACGGAGAGCCGGAACGCGTCGACGTGCCGCGGGCCAATCCCTACCAGCTCGAGTTCGAGGACATGAGCGCCGCGATCCGCTCAGGTAGACAGCCGCTTCTCGGGCGGTTGGACGCCGTCGGTCAGGCGCGGGCGATCGAGGCGCTGTATCGCTCCGCCGATCGAGGGGGCGAGCCCGTACCCTGCGCGAAGGTGGGTGATGACTGAGCATCGCTTCACGTTCGGCCTCTGGACGGTTGGAAATCCGGGCCGCGACCCGTTCGGAGATCCGACCCGGGCGCCGCTGGACCCAGTGGAGTCGGTGCACAAGCTCGCCGAGCTCGGCGCCTGGGGAGTGAGCCTGCATGACAACGACCTCGTCCCGCTCGGCACCCCGGCGGGCGAGGCGGAGAAGATCGTGGCGCGCTTCGAGGCGGCGCTGGAGGAGACCGGCCTTGGCGTCGGGATGGCGACCACAAACCTGTTCACCCATCCGGCGTTCAAGGACGGGGCGTTCACGTCCAACGACCGGGGCGTTCGCCGGGCGGCGATCGGCAAGGCGATGCGCGCGATCGACCTGGGCGCGCGGCTGGGTGCGGAGATCTACGACTTCTGGGGCGGGCGCGAGGGCAGCGAGGCCGGCGCGGCGAAGGATCCCCGCGACGCGCTCGACCGCTATCGCGAGGCGATCGACACGCTGGCCGACTACGTCACCGAGCAGGGTTACGAGCTGCGTTTCGCGATCGAGCCGAAGCCCAACGAGCCGCGCGGCGACATCTTCCTGCCCACCGTCGGGCACGCTCTGCACTTCATCACCACCCTCGAGCGCTCCGAGATGGTGGGGGTCAACCCGGAGGTGGCCCACGAGACGATGGCCGGTCTCTCGATGCACCATGCGGTGGGGCAGGCGCTGTGGGCGGGCAAGCTCTTCCACATCGACCTCAACGCGCAGCGCATCGGGCGATACGACCAGGACTTTCGCTTCGGAGCGGAGGACCTCAAGGAGGCCTTCCTGGTCGTCCGCCTGCTCGAGCGAGCCGGCTACACCGGCCCGCTTCACTTCGATGCGCATGCCTACCGCAGCGAGGATGCGGCGGGCATCTGGGACTTCGCGGCCGGGTGCATGCGCACCTACGAGGCGCTGGCGGAGCGCGCCAGCCATTTCGACGGGCTGCCCGAGGTCCAAGAAGCCCTTGCCGGGGCCTCAACGGCGGAGCTCGGTGAGCCGACGGTGGGGGAGGGGGAGGACACGGAGGCGTTGAAGGCGGGGGCAGACGGCCTCGATGCTCTCGCGGGCCGCGGCTACGGCAACGAGCTCCTCGATCAGCTGATGACCGAGGTGCTGCTCGGATTGCGCTGAGCCCCGTGGCGCTTTCCTTTCGCATAGCGAAACCAATGCGCCACGCCGCTGTGGTTTGGGCCCTGGCCAGGCCAAGGCGGCGGGCCGGCTAAGCAGAGCCCGCCCGCCTCCCGGTGGACCTCAAGAGCGCACGCAGGGAGGCCGCAACGCCGGCGGCGTCATGCGTCAGCTGGCGATGCGTGAACCGTACGACCTCATACCCGAGCAGCTTCAGCTCGACGTCCCTGGCCCTGTCTTGCTCGAATGCAAGCCGGCTTCGGTGATAGCGGTATCCGTCGGTCTCAACGATCAGCTGCCACTTGGGCCACAAGAAATCGACCATGAACCGGCCGACCTCCGCGTTCACCTCGGGCATTGGGAGGCGGTGACGACGGCAGTTGCGCAGAAACCGACCTTCAAGCTCGCTGCGAGTCGGCTCGGCGTCGACATCTCCACCAATGTCGAGGCCGAGCACGGTTGCTTCGCGGATAGCCCTTCGAAGCTTTGGGTCCGGGACAACCCGGCGCAGGTCGGCAATAGTGCGAGTCGGGACGGTCACCGGAATGTTCTGCCGTCGGGTCGTCATCTGGCGCACCAGGGTGCGCGAACGATGCAGGTGGATGCCGGGTTGCCTGCGGCGCCCACCGTCGCCTCGAACGGTGACATCGACCGGCCCCGACTCGGGCGGCAGCAGCCTCCAAAGTGCTGCTGCCGCCCGATGGCTGAGCACCGCGCCCTCACCGCAGGCGAGCACCGCCGCCATCCATCGGCCCTCGTTGCTCAAGCCTGTGTGCCCGACCGCGTAAACGCCTCGGTGGACCCGGTACAGGCGTCCGGTTCGAAGGCGTCGGCTGATTGCGGGGCTCTTGATGCCGGCCGCTGCGAGCTGGCCGATCGACACCACACCATGCTGCTGGGAAGCGATTCCTCCCACAATCGCGTCTGGCGTGGCGCTTTCCTTTCGCATAGCGAAACTAATGCGCCGCTCGTCCCTGATTCTCCGTCCGCGGGCGCCCAAACGGAAGCTCGGACGTGTCCGCGGCAATGTCAGCTCTGCGGCCCTGGTCGTGGTCGCGGCTCCGGGCGTCGCCGGCGGTAAGGCACGCAGGGGCGACGCAGGGCACCATGGAAAGCATGCGCATGGCTCAGGCGGTGAGGTCAGCGTGAGCAAGCCTCCATTCGGGGCCCTGCCCGACGGAATGGCGATCGACCGCTACACGCTCTCCAACGGAAGCACGACGGCGAAGATCCTCTCCTACGGCGGCATCCTCGAACAGCTCTGGACGCCGGATCGACACGGGAACCGGGCGAACGTGACGCTCGGCTTCAAGGACCTCGCGGGTTACCTGAGCGACGCCTACAAGAAGTCGAATCCGTACTTCGGCGCGATCATCGGCCGTTACGGCAATCGGATCGCCAACGGCAGGTTCACGCTCGACGGAAACGACTATTCGCTCGACATCAACAACCCGCCCAACAGCCTGCACGGAGGCTTTGGGGGGTTCAACGTCAAGGCCTGGGAGGCGACGCCGTTCCAGACCGGCGACACGGCGGGCGTCAAGCTCGAGTACACCAGCCCGGCGGGCGAGGGATGCACGCCGAGCCAGCCGAGCACCCCGCCCTGCACGACGGGCTATCCCGGCACGCTGAAGACCGAGGTCACGTACACACTCGACACGCACAACCGGCTGCGCATCCACTACGCGGCGACGACGGACGCGCCGACGGTCGTCAACCTCACCAATCACGCCTATTGGAACCTGGCTGGGGAGGGTTCGGGGACGATCTACGACCATCAGCTGAAGCTCAATGCCGACCGATACACGCCGGATGACGCCAACCTGATCCCGACCGGGGACGTCGACCCCGTGGCCGGCACCCCGTTCGATTTCCGTAGCTTCCACGCGATAGGCGAGCGCATCCGCGAGGACGACCCGCAGCGTGTGATCGGACGTGGCTATGACCACAACTGGGTGCTCAACCGGGCGGCGGACGACACCTCCCTGACCAAGGCGGCGGAGCTGGTGGACCCCTCCAGCGGCCGTCAGCTGACGATCTCCACGACGGAGCCCGGGATCCAGTTCTACTCGGGCAATTTCCTCGACGGGACGCTCTACGGAACGAGCGGCCGTCAGTACCGACAGGGCGACGGGTTGGCGCTGGAGACCCAGCACTTCCCCGACTCGCCGAACCACCCGAATTTCCCCTCGACCGTGCTGCGGCCCGGGGACCAGTTCGACTCGACGACCATCTACCAGTTCTCGACCGTGAAGTAGCGACGGTCGGGCGCTGCGCCCGCACCCGGCCCGGAGGAGCTCGGGCTTCTCCGGGCCGGATGGCGCCCTGTGTGTTGCGGCCGCGAGCGACGCGGGAGCCTCGTTACTCTCACCCGCGTGGTCCTGAAACGCGTCATACCCTGCCTCGACGTCGACGCCGGCCGCGTCGTCAAGGGCACCAATTTCGTCGGGCTGCGCGACGCGGGCGACCCGGTCGAGCTGGCCGAGCGCTATGACGCCGAGGGAGCCGACGAGCTGGTCTTCCTCGACATCACCGCCTCGCACGAGGACCGCGAGACGATCGTCGAGCTTGCCCGGCGGACGGCGGACAACGTCTTCATCCCGTTCACGATCGGCGGTGGGATCCGCTCGGTCGAGGATGCGCAGGCGGTTCTCGACGCGGGGGCCGACAAGGTCTCCGTCAATTCGGCCGCCCTCGAGCGGCCGCAGCTGCTGACTGAATTGGCGGAGACGTTCGGCGCCCAGTGCGTGGTGATCGCGATCGACGCCAAGCGGCGGGAGGCTCCGGTGGATCTGCCTGCGAACTTCTCACCGGCATGCGGGGCACCCCCGGGCTGGTTCGGCGACGGCGACTGGGACGTCTACGTCAACGGAGGTCGGCGCCTGGCCGAGGGCCGCGAGGCGGTCGAATGGGCCCGCGAGGCGGTGGAGCGCGGGGCGGGGGAGGTCCTGCTGACCAGCATGGACCGTGATGGGACCACCGACGGCTACGACCTGCGGCTGACACGGGCGGTCGCCGATGCTGTCCCGGTCCCCGTGATCGCCTCCGGTGGGGCCGGCGAGCTGGAACATCTCTCGGAGGCGATAGTCGAAGGGGGCGCGGACGCGGTGCTCTGCGCCTCGATCTTCCACTACGGCACATATCGCGTGCGCGACGCCAAGCAGCACCTCGCGGAGCGCGGGATTCCCGTGCGGCTCTAATGCAAGGGGCTCGCCGGCTGGCTCGCCAACGGCCGGAACTGGTGGGTCTCGCCGCGATCGTGCTTCTCGGCGCCGGCCTGCGTTTCGCCACCCTGGGACTGCAGAGCTACCGCTACGACGAGGCGGTGACCGCGATCCGGGTCCTGCATCCGAGCCTCTTCGACACGCTCTCGACGGTGCCCAACAGCGAGTCGAGCCCGCCGCTCTACTACGCCGTCGCCTGGTTCTGGTCGCGTCTGTTCGGTGTCGGCGAAGTGGGTCTCCGCTCGCTGTCGGCGCTCGCCGGCACAGCCTCGATCGTCGTCCTCTACCTGGCGGCGTCGAAGCTGACAACGCGCCGCGTGGGCCTGATCGCGGCGGCGATCGTCGCCGTCAATCCGGTCCTGATCTGGTTCTCGCAGGACGCCCGCGCCTACTCCCTCGTCTTCCTGCTCACCTGCCTGTCCTTCTACTTCTTTGCGCGTGTGCTGCGGGCCCCCGAGGAAGGGCCGGGTCGCGGGGCCCTCGTGGGCTGGGGGCTGTTCTCGGCCCTGGCGCTCGCGACCCACTACTTCGCCATCTTCGTGGTGGCGCCAGAGGCCGCCCTGATGCTGTGGCGGCTTGTCGGTCGACGACAGGTTCTGATCGCCTGCACCTGCGTGGTGGCGGCTGGAGCGCTTCTCTTGCCCATCGCCCTCCATCAGCAGTCGAACCAGCACGCGCGCTGGATCGCGAAGGAGCCGCTCGGGCATCGGCTCGAGCGCACCGCGGCAAAGCTTGTCGGCGACGACAACGGCGACGAGCACGGGCGGCGACTGGCGGGCCCGTTCCCGCTCCTGCTTCCGGCGGCGCTTGCGATCTTGGCTGCTTTCCTGCTCGCTGCTCGATCCGACGCGGGCGAGCGGCGGGCCGTGGCCCCGGTCCTGTTTCTGGCATTAGCCGGGGTGCTGGCGCCGCTGCTGCTCGCGCTCGCCGGCAAGGACTATCTGGTCGGACGCAACATGCTGCCGGTCTTCCTCCCGCTGATCGTCCTGATCGCCGCTGGGTTCGGGGTCAGGAGGGCCGGCCTCGCGGGCCTCGGCCTGGCCGCGGCGTTCTGCCTCGCGGGCCTCGCTTTCACGATCCAGATCGATCGCTCACAGAGGTACCAGCGGGAGAACCTCGCCAACGCGGCCGCCAAGATCGGTCCGGCGCGCTTCCCGCGCGCGGTCGTCTGCGTGCGCTACTTCGCGGACTGGCCGTTGATGTTCTACCTCGACGCTCACCGCGCCAGCGGGTGGCTTCCGCCCCTGAGGGAGATCGACCTGGTGGGCTCGGCCTCGAGTGCCAACCGCTACGCGCGCCGGCTGCTGCCGCGCAGCTTCCGCCGTGTCGGAGCGGAGCCGGTGAGCTGGAACTTCACCCTCACGCGCTTCCGTTCGGCGGTGCCCGTCACGGTGCCCTTGCGAGTGCTCGATCAGGGCCGCCTGGTGGGCGGAGGCCCCGTCGCCTCGGTCCTCGTAGGGGGTCGTTGACGCCCTCTAGCCTGGAACGTGGGCGCCATTGGACCCGCCACCGGAGAGGTCCGCCACCAGCCCCGACACCCCGGTCGACCCGAGGATCTCGAAGCGGTCGAGTTCGTACGGCTTGCCGCGGCTGGCGTCGCCGGGGATCTCGGTCGTGGCGCCGACGTAGCCTGCGGCCTTCACCGCCGCGATCACGGTCGAGTCGAAGCGGCCCGCCGGGTAGCAGAAGTTGTCGACCGGGACCTTGTACTCGCGGCGCAGGATCGATCGGGAGCCCGCCACCTCCAGCTTCAGCTGCGCGGCGTCGAGCGTGGTCAGGTCGAGGTGGTGGATCGTGTGGGCGGCGAGCTCCCAGCCGGCGCGGAGCATGGCCTGCACATTGCTCGTGTAGAGGTCGGAGCCCTGCGCCTTCAGGTTGAGCAGCCCTGGCCAGCCGTGCTTTCGGAGCACCGGCAGCGCGAAGGTGAATTGGGGCCGGTAGCCGTCGTCGAAGGAGAGCACCACCGGCTTCGCCGGCAGCGTGCCGCCGTGGTACCAGGCCCGCTCGATCCGATCGAGGGTGACCGCCTGATAGCCGTGCCGGTCGAGCCAGTTCATTTGCTGGCGGAAGGCGGGACGCGAGACGAACAGCTCCGGATAGGGCGCGCCCGGGATCACGTCGCCGAGCACGTGGTACTCGAGAATCGGCACCGGGCCGGTGTGCGGCGTCCAGCCGGGCTGCGGCTTCGCGTTGCGGACCAATGCGGCGTTAGCGCCGCCGTCCGGGTTCGCCGCGCCCGACTGCCGTTCGCCGTTCGCCGAGCCGGAGCTCCCGCCGCCCCCACCACCGACCACCACGACGATCGCAACAGCGGCCGCCGCGGCGACCAGCGCCGAGCCGGCGAAGATCCGACGGCGGCGCGCGCGGCGCCTGCGACGCGCGGCTTCCCGGCGCGCCGCGATTCGGTCAGTGCCCGTTCCCTCCACCTTGCTTCTTCGGGGCGGGCTTTCCCTGAGGGTTGCCCTTGCCTGCCTTTGCCTGGCTCTGCTTGGCCTGCGGGCGCTGCTTCTTTGCCTGCGCCTGGCGCTTCCTGCGCTCGGCTTGACGCCGACGCTTGCGGGCCGCCTTCTCTCTCCTGGCCTTCGCCCGTCCCTTGATCTGCTTCTGGGTCAGCGGCCGAAGCGCCGTGATGCTCGAGTACCCGGTCAGATAGAGCCAGTGGCCGTCAGAGATCACCGGCGTGTAGGCGCCGGTTTCGTAGTGGAAGACTTTGCGGCCGTCCTTCATCGAGAAGCCGTTCGTCTGCTTGGGAGAGAAGCTGGCGACGTAGACGATGTTGCCGACCGCGCTCAGCGAGCCGATCACCGGCCCGCCGGCAGAGTGGCTCCAGCGCGTATCGCCGGACTTTGCGTCGAGCGCGTATATGTTGCCGTCGATCGAGCCGATGTAGACGGTCGGCCCGGTGGTGGGCGTGTCGGCGACCGTGGGCCCCGAATAGACATAGCCGCCGGTCGAGTGGCTCCAGGCGAGCTGGCCGTTTGAGGCTTCGAAACTGTAGACGCGGTGGTCGTTGTTGCCCGCGTAGACGCGGCCGAAGGCGACTGCCGGGGTCGAGTAGAACTCTCCCGTGACACCGAGGCCGAGGCCCTGCGAGCTGGTCTGCCACTTGATCTTGCCGCTCTCTGCGTTGACTGCGGTCATGCAGCCGCCGTAATCGCCGTCGTAGAGGATTCCGTGCTCGTAGGCCGGGGCCCCCTTGATTGCACCGCAGAGCTGTGCGGTCCAAATCGTATGGCCGTTGCGGCGGTCGACCGCGTACATAGTCCCGCTCTCGTCACCGAAGAAAGCACGGTTGCCGACGACCACCGGCGAGGACTCGGTGCGACCGGGCAGCTCTTTCTTCCACACTGTGTGGCCGTCCTTCGGGTCGAGGCTGAGGATCTGGCCCGGAACGAGATTGACGACATAGAGGCGGTGATGCGAGTAGGTCGGCGACGAGGCGTTGAGCTGGGCGACGCGCCGCTTCCAGAGAACCTTGCCGGTATCGGCGTCGAGCGCGAACACGTTGCCGTCGTTGTCGATCGCGTAAAGCGTGCCGTTGACATAGACCGGCGGGAATTCGAGCAGCGGCCTGCCGCCGTAGGACCAAAGCTTTCGAAATGGGGGCTTGATGCCCTTGGCCGGCAGGTAGCGGGTGCGCCGCTGGTTGTATCCATACAGCGGCCAGTCGACCGTCTTGTGCTTCGGCTTCGTCTCCTTGGGCGCAAACGCGACGTCCGCGTTGCGCACGTCGGGGGGCCTGCGAGCGAAGTTGTATGCGGCGACGGCGCCGACGGCGATCAAGCCTAGGATGACGGCGGAGGCCACCGCGAAGCGCGCCGGATGCGCTCTCGCGACGGCGACCACGGTCTTCGGGTTCGTCGCGGCGCGCAGGCGTGTCCAAGCGCGCCGCCACCAGGTTGAGGGAGGCTTGTCGGGCATCCGGCGAGCCGACCATGCTACGGAAAGGGGCTAATGCGAACGTCAAGGCGATTCGAGGCTGACCTCGCGGCCGCGGTGCCGGCTGCGATACCGGAGCTCGATCGGCTGCGTGAGGCCGCTGCCGGCGCGCCGCTGTATCTCGTCGGTGGCGCGGTGCGCGACCTGCTGCTCGGACGGGCGCCGAAGAACCTCGACGTCGCGGTCGAGGGGGACGCCGTCGCGGTGGCGCGGAGTCTCGGCGGCGACGTGATCGAGCACGAGCCCTTCCTGACCGCTGAGACGACCCTGGGCGGGATGGAGATCGACCTGACCAGCACCCGCACCGAGTCCTACCCGGCGCCCGGGGCGCTCCCGGAGGTCAAGCCTGCGTCGCTGCGGGAGGATCTGGCGCGGCGCGACTTCACCGTCAATGCGATCGCCTGGCCTCTACAGGGCGACCCAGAGCTGATCGATCCATTGTCGGGATGCGACGACCTCGCAGCCGGCCTGCTGCGCGTGCTGCACGATCGGTCCTTCATCGACGACCCCACCCGGGCCCTGCGGGCGGCGCGCTATGCCGCCCGCCTCGACCTCGAGCCCGAACCGCGGACGGCCGAGCTGCTCAGAGGCGCGGACCTGGGCTCCGTCTCCGCGGATCGCCGTGCAGCCGAGCTGTTGAAGCTCGCGTCGGAGCCCGAGGCGGCGCGGGGTCTCCAGCTGGCCGCGGAGTGGGGGCTGGTGCGTCCGCGCCACGGCGCGGCGGAGCTGCTGCCCGCCGTCGATGCCCTGCTCGAGGGGCCGCCCTGGAGCGAGATCGCCGCCCGCCCGCGGGCGATGCTCGTCGCCGCGCTCGGCCCGGTCGGCCGCGAGGCCGAATTGGCCGCGGCGGCGCCATCGCGCCCCTCCGAAGGGGTCGAGCTGGCTCGCGGGGCTCGGCCCGAGGAGCTCCTCCTGGCCCGGGCGATGGGCGGCGAGTGGCTCGACGACTACGTCCGCGATTGGCGCGGCGTGACGCTTGAGATCGACGGCGACGACCTGATCGAGGCGGGAGTGCCGGAGGGGCCCGCGGTGGGGCTTGCCCTGAGGGCGGCCCTGAGACAGAAGCTGGACGGCGAGATCGACGGACGCGACGAGGAGCTTCGTGCGGCCCTCGACGCAGCCAAGGAACAAGGAACAAGGAACAAGAATCCAGAGGACGGCAATGGAGTGGCGTGAGAATGCCGGCGTGCGCTGGCTGGAGGCCGAGCTCCCTCGGGCGAGGGTCGCGTTCTCGGGTCGCCAGGGCGGAGTCAGCGAGAGTCCCTTCGAGAGCCTGAACCTGGGAATCCTGACCGGCGATGAGCGCGGAGCGGTGCTCGAGAACCGCACCCGGCTCGCCGCCGTACTCGGACTGGCACCCGATCGCGTCCTGATGGGCCTGCAGGTGCACGGGTCGGACCTGCTCGAGCACGGCAGGGCTCAGGACCCGAGCCCCTACGCGCACCCGGGCAGCCCTCTGGTCGAGGTCGACGGCCACTTCACCGCCAGCGCCGGTTTGGCGCCGCTGGTGCTGGTCGCGGACTGCCTGCCCGTCGCGTTGTCGGGCCCGGGCGGGGTGGCAATGCTGCACTGCGGGTGGCGCGGGCTGGCGGCGGGGATCGTCGCCCGCGGGGTCGACGCCGTGAAAGCGGAGAGAGCGGCGATCGGGCCGGGCATCGGCCGCTGCTGTTACGAGGTCGGGTCGGAGGTCCTGGAGCTCTTCGCCGAGCTCGGCGACGGCGTCGCCGACGGCCGGATGCTCGATCTCGCCGAGGTGGGATGGCGCCAGCTTCGCGCCGCCGGCGTCGAGCGGATCGAGAGCGCCGAGATCTGCACCAGCTGCGAGCCCGAGCTCTTCTTCTCCCATCGGCGCGACGGAGAGCGCAGCGGGCGCCAGGCCGGCATCGTCTGGATCGAGGACGGCTGATGCCGACGGGCCAGATCCACGGGATCGACGCGGACCGGGTCCGCGCCAACCTGGGGCGGGTGCGGGAGAAGGCCGGCGAGTCGGTCGAGGTGCTGGCGGCGACCAAGTACCTGCCGGTCGAGGAGCTGGGAGCCCTCGCCGAGGCGGGGGTTCGCCTGGTGGGGGAGAACCGGCTCCAGGACCTGGAGGCGAAACGGGAGCGCTGGGGCGACGCCTTTCAGTGGGACTTCATCGGCAACATCCAGAGCCGCAAGGTGAAGGCGCTGCTGCCGATCTGCCGTCTGATCCACTCGGTGGCGACGGACTCGGTTCTGGAGCAGCTTGGCCGCCACGCGGGCGCCGAAACCGAGGTGCTGGTGGAGGTGAACGTGGCCGGGGAGGAGGGCAAGGGCGGAGTCGCGCCGGCGGAGCTGGACGCCTTCATCGAGCGCTGCCCGGTGCGGGTCGGCGGGCTGATGACGATGCCGCCGTTCAGCGAGGACCCGGAGGCCTCGCGGCCTCACTTCGCGCGCCTGGCGGAGCTCGCCGCCGAGCGCGGTCTGGAGCGCCTTTCGATGGGGACGAGCCAGGATTGGGCGGTCGCGGTCGAGGAGGGGGCGACGATCATCCGCCTCGGCACGGTGCTCTATGCGTAGCGCGACGCGGCCGCGCGGGTCATAATGGGGGCAGGAATAGGCGTCCGGAAGCCGAAAACGCCCAAAGATGGCTCTTAGAGACACATGGCATCGTGCGCTGGTCTATTTCGGGCTCGCCGAGGACCACGACTACGGTCCCGACTACGACGAGGGATACGAGCCCGAGACCGGCGCCGAGGAGGTCTTCGAGTCCGGAGGGCGCGAGCCGGCCCCGGTGCGGCGCCTGCCGACCGCACGCCGCAGGCGGGACGAGATCGACGACATCTTCTCCGACGACGAGCCGATGGCCGGTAGTCGGACCAGCGTCCTGCGTCCGGTCGGCAACGGCGGAAGTGACGTCCAGGTCCACCTGGTGATCCCGCGCAACTTCAACGACGCCCAGCAGGTCGCCGACCAGTTCAAGCGGGCGGTGCCGGTGATCCTCAACCTCCAGACCACCGACCACGAGCTCTCCAAGCGGCTGATCGACTTCGCCTCCGGCCTCACCTATGCGCTCGACGGAGGCATGCAGCGGATCGCCGAGAAGGTGTTCCTGCTGACGCCGCGCAACGTCGAAGTCTCCGCCGAGGAAAAGGCGCGGTTGATCGACAAGGGCTTTTTCAACCAGTCGTAATTCGTAGCTCGTCATTCGTCATTCGGTCTCGGGACGGAGCTGGGGCTACCCCCGATATAGCCTTGCGGCCATGATCGTCGGCTTCGCGGGATCCGGGAACATGGCCGCGGCGATGGCGCGCGGTTGGGCGGCCGGCGACGGCGGGCCTGAGCGGATGTTGTTCACCGACTCCGGGTCGGGGCGGGCGGCGACCCTTGCCGATGAAGTCGGGGGCGAGCCGCTCGACTCAAATGCCGAGCTGGCCGAGCAATCCGACCTCCTGGTGCTGGCGATGAAGCCGAACGCCCTGGAATCGGTGGCTGCGCAGGCGCAAGAGGCCCCCGCCGTGCTGTCGCTCCTCGGCCCGACGCCGGTGGCCGAGGTCGCTGAGGCATTCCCCAAGTCGACTGTTCTGCGGACCGTTCCCAACGTGGCGGTCGAGCTGCGCCGTGGCGTCCTCTGCTTTAGCGCGGCGGACGGGACCCCGGATGAGACGGTCGCGGAGGTGAGGGAGCTTCTCGAGCCGCTGGGCCGGGTGGTCGATCTAGACGATGACCTGTTCGACCCTGCCACCGCGCTGATGGGCTGCTCACCGGCCTGGCTCGCGCTGGTGATGGAGGCGATGGCAGAGGCGGGCATTGCGGAGGGGCTCGATTCGGAGCTCGCTTACTCCTTGGTCGTGGACGCGACGGCGGGGACCGCGGAGTTGCTTCAGGAGCGACACCCGGCCGATCTCCGCAAAGCCGTCGCCTCGCCCGGGGGCAGCACCGAGATGGGGCTCGCGGTGCTGGACGAGGCTGGCGTAGTTGAGGCATTCGCGAGTGCTGTGCGTGCCTCGCTTGCGAGGATGGCGGAATGAACCTCATCCCGATGGCCCTGTCCAAGGGCGACGCGGCCAACTACGTCAACGCACTCTTCCTCGTCTACATGATCCTGATCTTCTGCAACATCCTGATGTCGTGGATTCCGCGCATCCCCCGCAGCGCCACTCTGCGCCCGGTGCTCGACTTCATCACCGAAACGACGAATCCCTATCTGAACCTGTTCCGGCGATTCATTCCCCCGATCGGCGGCGGAGGCTTCGCACTCGACATCAGTCCGATCATCGGGATCATCGTGCTGATCATCGCCAGGACGCTGATCGTCGACGCGATCATCAATCCGTGAATCGCCTCAACCTCGCGGGAGTACGGGCTCGGGCCTGGCGGCTGGCGCTGGCGCTCTGCGGCGTCGTGGTCGCTGTGGACCAGGGGAGCAAGGCCGCGATTCAATCCGCCCTTGTGCCGGGCGAGCGCGTCGCGGTCTTTCCCGGCCTGCACCTGACCGACGTCCACAACAAGGGAATCGCCTTCGGGCTTGCCGGAGGTGGCGGCGCCGGCCTGATCGTCCTCACCCTCGCCGCCTTGGGCCTGATCCTCTTCCTGTTCGCCCGCAACTCCACGCGCCCGGGCCTCTGGGTGGCGGTCGGCCTGCTTGCCGGCGGCGCCTTCGGCAACCTCGCCGACCGCGTGCGAATCGACTCGGTGACCGACTGGATCGACCTTCCGCTGTGGCCGTCCTTCAACGTGGCCGACGTCGCGATCATCCTCGGCGTCGCCGGCCTCGCGCTCGTGTTCCTGGAGGAGTCGGAGGGGTGACGGACGCCCCCGCGGCGGAGATCGTCCATCTCGACGAGTCCGTTGCGGTGATCGACAAGCCGGCGGGCCTCGTCGTCCATCCTGCGCCGTCACATCGTGGCCCGACGCTGGTCGACCAGCTCGCCGACCTGCTCGGCGGTGGTGACCCGGAGCGGCCCGGGATCGTCCATCGCCTCGACAAGGACACCTCCGGCCTGCTGGTCGTCGCCCGTACGGACGAGGCGCAGCGGGCGCTGGCCGCGCAGGTCGCGGCGCGCGAAGTCGATCGCGTCTACCTGGCGCTCGCCCGCGGGCACCTCGAGTCGCGCACCGGGACCATCGACGCGCCGATCGGCCGCGAGCGGCGGACCCGAACCCGGATGGCGGTCTCGGGAGCCGGCGCGCGCGAGGCGCGTACCCACTTCACGGTCCTGGAGCTGCTCCCCGCCGACAGCTACGTCGAGGTCCGCCTGGAGACCGGCCGCACGCATCAGATCCGCGCCCACTTCGCCGCCATCGATCACCCCCTGATCGGTGATCCGACCTACGGCGCCGGCGAGGCTTACGGGCTGGGCCGCCAGTTCCTGCACGCCCACCGGCTCGCCTTCGCGCACCCCGCCAGCGGCGAGCGACTCGAGTTCACCTCCGAGCTCCCCTCGGACCTCGAGACGGCGCTAGAGCTGGCGCGAGCGGTATAGAGCCGGCCGGTGCGCCTTTCTTCCGCATGCGGTCAAGAAGGCGCACCGCAGGCGGCTGTTCGCGGTCTGCCCGTACAATGCGCGCCGACCGTCAACGACCCCCGTCGACACAAGCGGGTCCTGCCGGAGAGCAGCCTGCGTCTGGGCCTCCGGTCCCGCGGAAGCGACGGGAATAGCAGCAAATCCCAAGGAAAGGAAGCACCCGGATGGCCGAAGTAGGCATCAAGGAGCTGCTGGAGGCCGGAGTCCATTTCGGCCACCAGACACGCCGCTGGAACCCGAAGATGCGCCGTTACATCTACGGCGAGCGCGACGGGATCCACATCATCGATCTGCTCCAGACCGAGCAGCTGCTCAAGGAAGCGCAGGAGTTCGCCGCCGAGCTCACGCGCGGCGGCGGGACCGTGCTGTTAGTGGGCACGAAGAAGCAGTCGCGTGACGCCGTGCAGGAGTGGGCCGAGCGATCGAAGATGCCGTTCGTGAACCTTCGCTGGCTCGGCGGTCTGCTGACCAACTTCAACACGATCTCGGCCCGGATCAAGCGCCTGCACGAGCTGACCGACCTGCAGGAGCAGGGGCGGCTCGAGCTGCTGCCGACGAAGGAGCGGATGGGGATGCAGGCCGAGCTTGCGAAGCTCGAGTACAACCTCGGCGGCGTGCGCGACATGGAGCGCCTGCCAGACGCCGTGTTCGTGATCGACCTGAAGACGGAGGAGATCGCGGTCCGCGAGGCCGCGCGCCTGCGCATTCCGCTGATCGGCCTTGTCGACACCAACTGCGACCCGGAGCCGATCGACTACGTGATCCCGGGCAACGACGACGCGATCCGCTCCTGTGAGCTGGTGATTCGCTCCGTCGGCGGGTCGATCGAGGAAGGGTCGTCCACCTGGCGAGCCGCCGAGGAGAAGCGGCGCGCCGAGGAGGAAGCCGCCCGCCTGCGCGAGGAAGAGGCGCGACGCAAGCGCGAGGAGGAAGAGAAGGCCCGCAAGGAAGCCGAGGAGGCAGCCGCCGCCCAGGCCGCCGCGGCGCAGGCGGCGGCCGGCGAGCAGCAAGCCGCCGCACAGCCCGCGCAGTCTTCGCAGGCTCCTCAGCCCGCGCAGTCTTCGCAGGCTCCTCAGGCAGCGCAGCCCCCGGCCGACCAGCGTCAGGCCAGCCCGCCGCCGGCCCCGGCGGAATCGGAGTCGGGACAGCAGCAGGCGCCCGAGCAGGCGCCGGCGCCGGCATCTCCCGAAGGTGGCGAGTCGAAGTGACCCAGCCATCAGCGGCCGACGTGAAGAGCCTCCGCGACCGCACCGGGGCGGGGATGATGGATTGCAAGGCAGCGCTCGCCGAAGCCGAGGGCGACATGGAGCGCGCGATCGAGATCCTCCGCATCAAGGGCCAGGCCTCGGCCGCCAAGCGTGAGGGGCGCGGCACCGAAGAGGGCGTGATCAGCGCCTACGTGCACGCCAACGATCAGGTCGGGGCGATGGTCGAGGTCCAGTGCGAGACCGACTTCGTCGCCCGCAGCGACGAGTTCAAGGCCTTCGCCTACGAGGTCGCTCTCCACGTCGCCGGAAGCGGTGCGCGATACGTCTCCGATCAGGACATCCCGGAGTCAGAGCGGGAGAACGAGCGGCGCATCCTCACCGAGGAGGCACGTGAGGAGGGCCTTCCGGAGGACAAGATCGAGCAGATCGTCGAGGGACGGCTTGCGAAGGGAGAGAAGGAGATCGTCCTGCTCGGCCAGGAGCACATAAACGCCGACAAGCACGAGGGCAAGACGATCGAGGAGCTGCGCCAGGAGATAGCTTCGAAGACCAGCGAGAACGTGCGGATCGCCCGCTTCGCCTACTTCCGGGTTGGGGAGGAATAGGCCGGCCGACGCGAGCGGCGAGCGCGATGGCAGCTTCAGAGCCGAAATTCCGCCGCATCCTCCTGAAGCTGTCCGGGGAGGCCCTGATGGGGGAGCTGGAGTACGGCACCGATGCCGAGCAGGTGAAGCGGATCGCCGAGCAGATTCGCGGCACGCGGGCACGTGGCGTCGAGGTCTCGGTGGTGGTCGGCGCGGGCAACATCTACCGCGGACTGCAGGCGGCCGCGAAGGGGATGGACCGGGCGACCGGCGACTACATGGGGATGCTGGCGACGGTGCTGAACGCGCTCACACTTCAAGACGCGCTCGAGAAGCTCGGCGAGCACACCCGGGTGATGTCGGCGATCGACGTCAAGGAGGTCGCCGAGCCCTACATCCGGCGCCGCGCGATGCGCCACCTCGAGAAGGGTCGCATCGTGATCTTCGCCGCCGGGACCGGCAACCCGTTCTTCACCACCGACACCGCGGCGGCGCTGCGCGCGCTGGAGATCCGCGCGGAGGCGATCCTGATGGCCAAAAACCGGGTCGAGGGCGTCTACGACGCCGATCCGGCGTCGAGCCCCGACGCCAAATTCATCCCCGAGCTCACACACCGCGAGGCGATCGAGCGCGGGCTGAAGGTGATGGACTCGACGGCGCTGTCGCTGTGCATGGACAACGACCTGCCGATCTACGTCTTCAACATGGCCGACGAGCACAACATAGATAGGATCGTTTCCGGAGAGAGGGTCGGGACGCTGGTCTCCAACGGGCCGGCCCGCTAGCCCTAGGACTGACCGATGCCCGAGATGATCGACGAGTTCCTCGCTGACGCCAAGGAGCGGATGCACAAGTCGGTCGAGTCGACGCGCAACGAGCTGGCGACCGTGCGCACCGGGCGCGCCTCACCGCATCTGCTGGACCGGATCACTGTCGATTACTACGGCAGCCCGACCGACCTTCGGCAACTGGCCAGCATCGCGACCACCGACGCGCGCCTCTTGACCCTGACGCCCTTCGACAAGTCGGCGATCGCCGCGATCGAGAAGTCGATCCTCGAGTCCGACGTCGGCCTGACGCCGAACAACGACGGCAACGTGATCCGCCTCCAGATCCCCGAGCTGACCGAGGAGCGCCGCAAGGAGATGGTCAAGGTCGTGCATGGGGTCGCCGAAGAGGGTCGCGTGGCGGTTCGCAACATCCGCCGCGACGTGATGGCCGATCTGCGCGAGCTGAAGAAAGAGGGCGAGACCGGTTCGGACGAGGAGCACCGGGCGGAAAGTGAGCTTCAGAAGCTCACCGACGAGGCGATCGGCGAGATCGATGGCCTCCTCAAGGGAAAAGAAGAAGAAATCCTTGAGGTCTGAGCCGGGCGCCGGGGGGGAGGCGTCCGCGGCGCGCTACGTCGCGATCATCACCGACGGCAACGGGCGCTGGGCCGAGCGGCGCGGCCTGGCGGTCAACGAGGGTCATGAGGCCGGGGCCGACAACGTCAAGGCGCGGCTTCGGGACGCGGTCGAATTCGGGATCGAAGAGCTGACCGTGTTCTCGTTCTCGACCGAGAACTGGTCGCGCTCGGCCGACGAGGTGGACGGGCTGATGCAGATGTTCGGCGAGCGAATCGACCGCGAGACCCCGGAGCTGGACGCCGAGGGGGTGAGGATGCGCTTCATCGGCCGTCGCGAGGGCATATCGCCGGAGCTGATCGAGCGCATGGCCTGGGCCGAGGCGGAGACCGAGGAAAACGACCGGATCACGCTTTTCGTCGCCTTCAACTACGGCGGCAGGGCGGAAATCGTCGATGCGGCCCGAAGCTTTCAAGGCGAAACCGAAGCGGAGTTCCGGAGTCATCTATACGCACCGGACATGCACGATCCCGACCTGCTCATAAGGACCAGCGGCGAACAGCGGCTCTCCAACTACCTGCTCTGGCAGTGCGCCTATTCCGAGCTCGTGTTCCGCGACGAGCTATGGCCCGACTTCGACCGCGATGCTTTCGCGGCGTGCCTGGGGGAGTTCGAGGCACGCCAGCGGCGCTTCGGCGCCCGGTAAGGCCAGATGGAGTCCAGCGAGCGAGAAGGGCGTAAGCGACGAGGCTTCCTCGACGACGCCGACCGGATCTTCGGCGACGACAGCCGCGCGGTGGAGCCGATCTTCGGCGACGACCCCGACTCACTGGAGATGGAGCCGTTCGCGCCCGAGCCGCCACCGGCCCCACATCCCGAGCGTCGCCGGCGCCGTGGGCCCAGCGGGGAGACGATCAAGCGGGTCCTGGTCGCGATTCCCTGGATCGCGTTCGCGATCGCGATCACGGCGCTGGGCGGCGTCGTGTTCATGGCCGCGATGGTGATGCTGGGGGTGATCGGGATGCGGGAGTACTTCCTGATGGCCCGGTCGATGCGCCCGGTGGAGGTGGCTGGGTTTCTCGCCGTACCGGCGATGATCGTCGCCGCCCACTACGGCAGCTCGTTTCAGGTGCTGATCGTGATCGTCGCCTCGTTCCCGCTCCTGTTCCTCTTCGGCGCCAACCGCGAGCGCCGCGACGGCGTCACGGTGTCGATGGCGGTGACCCTGCTGGGGATCGCCTGGATCGGGCTGCCGCTCGTTCACGCCGTGCTGCTGCGCGACCTGCCGAACCACGGCGGCGCGCTTCTGATCGACGTGCTGGTTGGGACCTTCGCCACCGATACGGCCGCTTACGCGACCGGCCGGCTGTTCGGCAGCCGGCGGATCGCGCCACGGCTGTCGCCGAACAAGACGCTGGAGGGGCTGATCGGCGGCTTCGTGATCGGCACGATGGCGTTCTGGTTCGCCGGCCTGTACCAGGACTGGCTCACCGGCACCGACGCGCTGATCATGGGCGCCTGCGTCGCGGCGCTGGCCCCGATCGGAGACCTCTTCGAGTCGATGGTCAAGCGCGACCTCGGGATCAAGGACACCGGCAGCATCTTCGGCCCCCACGGCGGCCTGCTCGACCGCCTCGACGCGGTCCTGTTCACGATCGTTATCGGCTACTACCTCTCGGTCGCGTTCGTCTACTAGAGCGCCGTGCCGCAGAGCGAGGCGAAGGCCGGGTGAAGCGCCACCGCTCATTTGACGCCGCGGCTGGCGGCACGATCATGGCCATGAATACCGCGCCGCAAAGGAGGCACCCGCGTCCGTCGAGCTATTACGAGGTCGCCGGGCTGGACCTCGATCGCGAGATGGGACGGCTCTGCGCCCTCCCGGTCTTCGGTGGCGCCGAGGGTCCGCTGGCGCAGGATCCTCCGTCGCTGACCGTGCGCCGCGCCTCGGCGCGCCCCCGGCGCAACCTCGGTTTCGCCGTCCCCGCCGAGCGGCGCATCTCGGTGACCGCCTTCCCGGGCATCCGGCCAGGCGACGTGCTGGAGACCCTTCTGCACGAGCTGGTCCACATTGCGGTCGGCCGGCGCGGGCGGAGCTGGCACGGGCGGCTTTTCCGGCAGACGCTGAAGGAGGCGATGGCCCAGGCCTACGGAATCACCGTTACCGCGGCTCGGGGCTCGACCCACGGCGCCTACGCCGAGGCGATCGAGCGGCGTCGCATGGCCACCGCTCGCCTGCATCCCGGCCAGCTGGCGCTCGACGCCGCCTGAAGCGCTTGCGGTGCGCCTTTCCTAACGCATGCGGACGAAAGGCGCACCAGGCACCGCTTAGGGGCCGCGGGGCACCGATATCTACCCTGTCTGGCATGAAGAAGCTGGTGATCCTCGGTTGCACGGGCTCGATCGGCACCCAGGCGCTGGAGATCGTCGCCGCGAGCGACGAGCTCTCCGCCGTCGGCCTGGCCGCCGATTCGAGCTGGGAGCCGGCGCTCGAACAGGCACGCGAGCACGGCGTCCCGGGGGTCGCCCTGTTCGACCCCGAGGCCGCCGCGCAGGCGAAGCGGGCCTGGAACGGCAACGTCTTGGCCGGCGAGGAAGGGATTCGCGAGCTGATCGCAACGTCTGACGCCGACCTGGTCCTGAACGGGATCGTCGGCGCCGCCGGGCTCGGGCCGACGATCGTCGCCCTCACCGAGGGCATCGACGTCGCGCTGGCCAACAAGGAGAGCCTCGTGATCGGCGGCGAGCTTGTCACCGCGCTCGCGGAAGCCACCGGCGCGAGGCTGCTGCCGGTCGACTCCGAGCACTCGGCTCTGTTCCAGCTGATCGGCGCCGAGCCGCCCGGAACTGTCGAGCGGTTGGTGATCACCGCGTCGGGCGGGCCGTTCCGCGGACGCACCCACCTCGACGCCGTCACCCCCGAGGAGGCCCTCGCCCATCCGACCTGGGACATGGGGGGAAGGATCACGGTCGACTGCGCCACCCTGATGAACAAGGGCTTCGAGATCATCGAGGCGCACCATCTGTTCGGGGTGCCCTACGACCGCATCGACGTCGTCGTGCACCCGCAGTCGATCGTCCACTCGCTCGTGCACCTCAACGACGGCGCCTCGCTCGCCCACCTCGGCTACCCCGACATGAGGGTGCCGATCTCCTACGCCCTTCACTTCCCGCAGCGCGCCGACACCGAGGTGCCGGCGCTCGACCTCGCTGCGACTGGTGAGCTGACCTTCGAGCAGCCCGATCTGGACTCCGTCCCGTGCCTGCGTCTGGCGCGCGAGGCGGGGGAGGCCGGAGGCACGGCTCCCTGCGTGCTCAACGCGGTCGACGAGGTCGCCGTCGCGGCTTTCCTCGGAGGGCGCCTGCGCTTCACCGGGATCGCCGAGGTAGTCGAGCGGATGCTCGACCAGATGCCCGCGGAGCCCGTCTCGCACTTCGAGGACCTGTTCGCGGTCGACGAGGAGGCGCGCCAGCGCTCCGTCGGGCTGATCGAGGAGATGGCGGTCGCATGAGCTGGGTGCTGGTGGTCCTTGGCTTCACCCTGCTGATCGTCCTTCACGAGGCCGGTCACTTCGTCGCCGCGAAGGCTTGCGGGATGCGGGTCGAGCGCTTCTTTCTCTTCTTTCCGCCGAAGCTTGTCTCGAAGCGGATCGGCGAGACCGAGTACGGAATCGGCGCGATCCCGCTCGGGGGCTTCGTGAAGATCACCGGGATGAACCCCGAGGAGCTGGAGCCGCGGCAGGCGACCGAAGGCGAGCGGACGCCCCAGGGTCTTCTGACCGCGATCGAGTCGGCCGACTCCGGGCCCGAGACGCCGAAGCCGGCCGGAGGTCCGGAGCCGCTGTCGCCGGACATCCTCAAGCGCGCCTACTACAACCAGCCGGTCTGGAAACGGGTCGTCGTAATCGGCGCCGGCCCCGCGGTCAACATCGTGCTCGCCTTCCTGATCCTGTTCGTGCTCGCCTTCGGCGTCAACGACGTCAACAACAGCATCGGGCAGATCGATCCGGGCAGCCCGGCGGCGGCGGCACACCTGAAGCCCGGCGACAAGATCGTCGCCGTGGACGGCAAACGATTCGCCAGGCTCGGAATCGACGGTCGGCTGAGCCGCTTCAGAGACATCGTCGCCAGCCACAAGTGCCCTGGAAAACAGACCGACGGTTGCCGGGCCACGTCGCCAGTGCGGTTGGCGGTGCTGCGCAAAGGAAACCTGAGGACGGTGACGATCTACCCGCGCTACGACGCCGCAGTGGGACGAACCCGCATCGGCTTCTCCTACGGGACGACGCCCGCGAACCCGAGCGCCGGAGGGGCGGTAAGCAGGGCTGGGAGCTTCATGTGGCTCGTGACCAGCAAGACGGTCGGTGTGATCGGCCGCATCTTCGAGCCCCAGCAGCGCAAGCAGGTGTCGGGCATCGTCGGCGTCTCCGACGTCGCCCACCAGACGATCGGATTCGGCGCCCGCGAGGCGCTCACCCTGCTGGCGTTGGTCAGCCTCTCGCTCGGCATCATCAACCTGTTCCCGTTCCTGCCCCTCGACGGCGGTCACATCTTCTGGAGCCTGGTCGAGAAGGTTCGCGGCTCCCCTGTCCCGTTCAGCGTCATGGAGCGAGCCGGTGCAATCGGCTTCGTGCTCGTGATCATGCTGTTCGTCATCGGGCTCACCAACGACATCGGGCGCTTGACCGGCCAGGGGTTCAACGTCCGCTGACGCGGCGGTTCCCGGGTGCCGCGGGCCCGCCGAGTCGCGATCCGTGCGGTAGCGTTCGCGCCGGAGGAGAGACGTGGAAGTCACTACCGCTGAGCGCTACGCGAGCGGCGGGCCCGGAACGGAGCCGCCGGCGAGAAACCTCTATGAGGCGTTCTTGGCGACGGTGGAAAGGCTGGGCGACGAGCCGGCGATCGTCGCGCCCGATGACTACTCGATCAGCTGGAACGACCTTCGCCGCCGCGTCGACGCGATCGCCGGCGGGCTCGCCGGCCTCGGGGTCGGCAAGGGCGACACGGTCGCGATCATGCTCAACAACCGCCCCGAGTTCATCCCCTGCGACCTCGGTGCCGTGGCCCTGGGCGCGGTCCCGTTCTCGATCTATCCAACCTCCTCGCCGGAGCAGATCGCATACGCGGCGGGAGACGCAGGCGCCCGGGTCGCGATAGTCGAGACCGCCTTCCTGGAGGTGTTCGAGGCCGCGCGCAAGGAGCTTCCGCAGCTCGAGCACGTGATCGTGGTCGACGGGGATGGCGGAACGACGAGCTTGGAGGAGATCGAGTCCGCCGACCCCGAGTTCGACCCCGCCCCGGCGGCGGCCGAGGTCGGCCTCGACGACCTGCTCACCCTGATCTACACCTCGGGGACGACGGGGCCGCCGAAGGGCGTCCAGCTGACCCACCGCAACCTGATGAGCCTCACCACCTCGGTCGACACGATCGTGCCCTTCCCGGAGACCGGCGGCAGGGTGATCTCCTGGCTTCCGGCGGCGCACATCGCAGAGCGCGGCGCCCACTACTACCTGCCGGTGGTCCGCGGCCTTTCGGTCGAGATCTGCCCCGACCCCCGCAAGATCATCGAGTTCCTGCCCCAGGTGCGCCCGACCTGGTTCTTCGCCGTGCCGCGGATCTGGGAGAAGCTCAAGGCCGGGTTGGAGGCGAACTTCGCCAAGCTCCCCGACGAACAGCGCGCCGCGGCCGAGAAGGGGCTCGAGGCCGCGTACGCCAAGCTGCGGGCCGAGCAGGCCGGGGAGGAGGTACCGGCGGAGCTGGCGGCGGCGGTCGAGAAGGCCGACCGGGAGATGTTCTCCAGCCTGCGCGCGGCGCTGGGTCTGGACGAGGCGGTGGCGGTCAACGTCGGCGCCGCCCCGACCCCGCCCGAGGTGCTCGAGTTCTTCCACGCGATCGGGATCCCGATCGGCGAGCTGTGGGGGATGTCGGAGACCTGCGGCACCGCGACCTGCAACCCGAACGACCGGATCAAGCTCGGCACGGTCGGGCCTCCGATGCCGGGGGTCGAGATCAAGCTCGCCGACGACGGCGAGGTGCTGGTGCGGGGCGACTCGGTGATGCCCGGCTACCGCAACATGCCCGAGAAAAACGCCGAGACGATCGACGCCGACGGCTGGCTTTTGACCGGCGACATCGGCGAGCTCGACGAGGACGGCTATCTGAAGATCATCGACCGCAAGAAGGAGCTGATCATCAACGCGGCCGGCAAGAACATGTCTCCGGTCAACATCGAGTCGAAGCTGAAGGCGGCGACCCCACTGGTCGGTCAGTGCATCGCGATCGGCGACGCCCGCCCCTACAACGTGGCCTTGATCGTGCTCGACCCCGACTACGCGCCGAGCTGGGCCACCAACAACGGGCTCGAAGGCAAGACCCTCGCGGAGCTGGCGCGGGAGCCGAGGCTGATCGCGGCGCTCCAGCAGGGCGTCGACGAAGCGAACGCGAAGATGTCGCGGGTCGAGCAGATCAAGAAGTTCGAGGTCCTGACGGGCGAGTGGCTGCCCGGAGGCGAGGAACTGACCCCGACGATGAAGTTAAAGCGTAGGCCGATCGTCGAGAAATACGAGGCCCAGATCGAGGGCCTCTACGCAGGGCCACGCTAGCCAAGGCCACGGCGCTGATACATCCGTCCAGGCACGGAGACAGGCGTTCTGGGCGTCCGCTCTCCCTGCTTGCCTGCTGCCTGCAGGATGACGATAGACCGAAGGCATGGAAGCGCACGCGAAATCAGGCGGCAAGTCCGCTGAGCCAGAGGCCGCGCCCGCGGCCCAATCGGCGCAGCCGCAAGCAAAGCGCGAGGACCTGCAGACCCTCTCCGTAGAGCAGGTGCGCTCGGCGATCGAGAACGATCGCTTCGTCGTCTTCTCGCAGCCGATCCAGGACCTGAGGACCGGCGCCGTGGCCAGCGAGGAGCTGCTGGTCCGGATGCAGATGCCCGACGGCCAGCTGGTCGCCCCGTTCGCGTTCCTGCCCACCGCCGAGGCATTCGGCCTTTCGCTGGAGATCGACGCGATGATGGTCGGCAAGGGGATCGAGCTCGCGGGCCGGGGGCGGCGCGTCGCCGTGAACCTCTCCGGCCACTCGCTCACCGACCCGCACCTCACCGAGCGGGTCGAGAAGGCCGTCCGGGAGGGGCTGAACCCCCGCAATCTCACCTTCGAGATCTCCGAGAACAGCGCCGGCACCGACATCGATGCCGCGAAGGCGCTCGCCATCCGCCTGACCCAGATCGGGTGCGACCTGGCCGTCGATGAGTTCGGCGTCGGCTTCGCCTCGCTGGTCTTCGTCAAGCACCTGCCGGCGCAGATGATCAAGGTCGGCCGCGAGTTCGTCGGCGACCTGCCCCGCAGTCTCGACGACTACCACGTGATGGGCTGCATCGTCGACCTGGCCGCGAAGCTGGGACGCAGGACGGCGGCGGTCGGAGTCGAGGATGGTTTGACCCTGGAGGTCCTAAAGCGGCTCGGCGTGGACTACGCGCAGGGCTTCTACATCGGCCGCCCGCGCGAGATCGACCTCGAACAGCCTCGCGACGTCGAGCCCGCCGCCGCGGCCGAAGTCAAGAACTAGCGCCGCCCGCCGGGTCTTTAGCCTTTCGGGCGTGAGGAAGCTCCTGGGGCGCCTTCCACAGCCGCTGCTCGACCCTCTGCGAAAAGCCCGCAAGCGCTACCGCAGCCTTCGCTACCGGGCGCGTGAGCGCCTGCGTCCGGTGCGAGTCGATAGGCAGCAGATCGAGTCAGCGCTGCGGGAGGCCGGCCTGGGGCCCGGCGACACAGCCTTCGTGCAGGCCGCAATGTCGTCCTTCGGGACCATCGAGGGCGGACCGGATGCGGTGATCGAGGCGTTCGAGGCCGTCCTCGGCCCCGATGGGTTGATCGCGATGCCGGCCTTCCCGCTCGACCGCCCAGCGCTCGAATACCTGCGTGCCGACCCCATATTCGACCTGCGCAGCACGCGGTCGAATATGGGGGCGGTCAGCGAACGCTTCCGCACCTCCGCGGGGGTTCTCCGCAGCCTTCACCCGACCCATTCGGTCTGCGCCCGCGGGCCGGGGGCGGAAGAGCTCGTCGGGGGCCACGAGTCGGCCGAGACGCCGTTCGGCACCGGCACCCCGTTCGAGCGGTTGATCCGGCGCGACGCCCACCAGGTCTATTTCGGCTCCGGGGTGGGCGCGATCACGATCTACCACGCCTACGAGTGCCTGCGCGAGCCTCCCTATCCGATCGAGGTGTTCTGGCCGCAGCGCATCGCCGCCCGTTGCATCGACGCAAACGGCGAGGCGGTCACCGTCCACACCCTGGTCCATGATCCGCGCGTGACCGCGGACCGGATCGATAACAATCCCCCGCTGGAGGCGCAGGTACGGCGCAGGCTCATAGAAGGCGGGATGTCCTCCGTGACCCTGGGTCGCGGCGAGGTCCTTTCCGAGCCGCTTCCCGAGCTGCTGGATCAGTTCGAGCGGATGCTCGACGAGGGCATGACCATCTATCCGCCCGAGCTGCTGGCCGAGGCGAAGGTTCGATGAACGGCGGGGTGGAGACGGCGGGGACGGATCGCGTCGAGCTGGTGCGGGACCTGGAGCGCTTCGCCCTGCACAGGCTTCCCTCGATGCAGCTCGCCGACGGCGTCTTCTGCCACGAGCTGCGAGCGGCGCAGGGCCGGCCCGAGGGACGCTCGCTGCGCTACACGCTGATCGTCCTGCTCGGCCTGCTGCGCGCCGAGGAGCACGGCCTCGAGCACCCGTTCCATCTCGGCGCCCTGCGCAGCCGCGTGCTCTCCGAGTTGGGTTCCGCAGAGTTGACGCCGGGAGACCTTGGGCTCGCGCTGTGGGCCGAGTCGCGCAGCGAGGGTGACGCGGTCGGCGAGTTGATCGGAGCGTTGAAGGCGAGGCTCAGCCGCAGCGACCTTGACGGCCTGCTCAGCATGGAGGTCGCCTGGATCGCCACCGGGCTCACAGAGGCGGGCGCCCGAGGCGAGCTGGGGGAGGGCGAGCCGCTGCTCGGCGAATGCAGGGATCAGCTGATCGAGAAGCGCCGCCCCCGGGGAGGTCTTGTCGCCCACGTCCCGCGCGGCCGGCGCAAGCGCCTGCCGCACTTCGCCGACCAGATCTACTCGGTCCTCGCGCTCAGCCAGCTGGCCCGGATCCGCGACGACGGCGCCGCCCGCGACGCGGCGCGCTCGATCGGCGACCTGCTGCTGCGCAATCAGATGCCCAACGGCGCCTGGCCCTGGATCTACGACCCCGTCAGGGGCACGGTGGTCGAGCCATACGAGCTCTATTCCGTCCACCAGGACTCGATGGCGATGATCGGGATGCATGGGCTCACCGAGGCGACCGGGGAGCCTCATTACCGAAACGTCGCCGTGCAGAGCATCGACTGGAACTACGGCCGAAACGAGCTCGGCGTGCAGATGTTCGATCGCGAGGCGGAGATGATCTACCGCTCGATCCGCCGCAAGCCGCGCTTCGCGCGTGCCCGTCAGGCTCGCAACGCGGCCGCCACCTACCTGCATGCGTCGCCGCGCCTCGCAGATCCCGATGAGCTGGAGGTGAACCGGGCGATGCGCCCCTACCACCTCGGTTGGCTGCTGGAAGCGTGGTCGGGCCGCGAGGAGCTTGCCCGCACCGGCGCATGATGGACGGCCCCAAGGGATCACTGAGCCGCGGCGACTTGGCGGCGGACCCGATCGAGCAGTTCGGGCGCTGGTTCGAGGAGGCAAAGCAGGCAACGCCTCTGGCGGAAGCGATGGCGCTTGCCACCGTCGACGAGAGCGGGTCGCCGGCGGTGCGATTCGTCCTGTTGAAGGCTTTCGCCCCGGAGGGGTTCGACTTCTTCACCGACTATCGAAGCGACAAGGGTGATGACCTCGACGCGAACCCACGCGCCGCGCTCGCCTTCTGGTGGCCGCAGCTGGGCAGGCAGGTGAGGATCGTTGGCCCGGTCGCGCGGCTCGACGAGGCCGCATCGGACGCGTACTTCGCCACCCGCCCCCGCGATGCCCAGCTCGGGGCCTGGGCGTCGGAGCAGAGCATGCCGCTGGAGAGTCGAACCCAGTTGGCGAATCAGGTCGAGGCCGAATCGCGGCGCTTTGAGGGTCGAGAGGTCGAGCGCCCTCCGCACTGGGGCGGCTTCCGCGTCGTCGCGGACCAGATCGAGTTCTGGCAGCAGGGCGAGGCGCGCCTGCACGATCGCTTCCGATACCACCGCGACCACAAGGGCGAGTGGCCGATCGAGCGCCTCTCGCCGTAGCGACGCAGCTCTAGGGCAGGACCTTGAACTTGTCCTTGGCGGGCGTCTTGTCGCGGTTGCCGCTGGAGTCGATCGCCTCCACCTTGAAGGTGTGCTTGCCCGGACTGACGTGGTGATAGGTCTTCGGCGAGCGGCACTTGTGGAACTTCTTGTGGTCGAGCTTGCACTTGAAGGTCGAGCCAGCCTCGGTCGACTTGAACTTGAAGGTGGGGGAGTCGTCGCCTGAGCGGTTCTTGGGGCGCTTCTTGATCTTCGTGTTGGGCGCGCCGCCGGTGCCCGTGCAGGGTGTCTCGGTCGGCGTCGCGGCGTTGTTGACCCCGATCGGCGAGCCGAGCGCGAAGTCGGCGTCGCTGTTGTTGGTGTCGTCGGCGCTGTCGAGCAGGGTGGCGCAGCCGCGGGCGATCGTCCGCACCAGCGATTGGCCGGGCGCCAGGCCCACTCCCCCCAATGCAAGCGGAAGGCTGGGGGAGGAAAGCGGGTGAATCGATCCATCGAAGGCCCCCCAGGCGACGCAGTCGAGCCCGCCGGTGCCGTTGTAGCTGTTGGTCTCGTCGTAGCAGACGGCGCCATTCTGGGGCACCGCGACCCCGGCGTTGGTGAAGTCGGCCCCGGCGACGTTCATGCCGCCGATCAGGATCGTGCGCTGGGTCTGCCCGATCATCCCGGTCGGACAGCGGGTATTCCGCGCCCGCCTGTCCATCCGTTCCGAGGATGTCTATGTAGTGAGTGTTCAGGGCTACGTTCTGCCCGTCGGCGAACATCTGCAACATGATGTAGTCGGTCTGCGGGGCCGTCCCGCGGTGCACCTCGCGGATCATGATCAGGTGGTGGTCGGCCTGCGCACTCGATGCGATGCCCATGAGGCCGGTCAGCGCGAGCGCTGCGGCCAGCGCGATCCTTCGCAACCCGTTCCTGCACCCTGGCACGCGACGAACAGTAGCGCCTAGGGCAGAACCTTGAATTTGTCCTTCGCCGGTGTCGAGTCGATGTTCCCGTCGGAGTCGATCGCCTCCACCTTGAAGGTGTGCTTGCCCGGGTCGAGGCGGTGGTAGGTCTTCGGCGATTTGCACTTGTGAAACTTCTTGTGGTCGAGTTTGCACTTGAAGGTGGATCCGACCTCGGTGGACTTGAACTTGAAGGTGGGAGAGGTGTCGTCGGAGCGGTTCTTCGGGCGCTTGCGGATCTTCGTGTTAGGGGCGCTGCTGCCCGCGCAGGGCGTTTCGGTGGTCGGAGCCGCATTGTTGCGCGGGCTCGGCGCCGCGAGGGCGAAGTCCCCAGAGCTGTTGTCGGTGTCGTCGCCCGCTTCGAGCAGGGTCGGGCAACCGGCGGCGATCGAGCGCTGAATCGCCTGGCCGCCTGCGGGCGCCGGCGCCGGAGTTCCCATCGGCGACGGGTCTCCGCCGACCACGCCGGGAAAAGCGCCGTAGGACACGCAGTCGATCGCCTGGGCCGGCCCAAAGGCCGCGCCGTAACACACTGCCCCATCGTTGGTCAGGATCAGGTTGGGGGTGGTGAAGTCGGGCGTGCCGAGGGGTGGGCCATCGTCTCGGGCTATGTAGATCGTGCGCTGGTTCTCCCCCAGCGGCACGTCGTTGGGAAAGGTGAAGGTCGTCTGAATCATCCCCGCGGCGTTGTAGGTCTGAATGAACTTGCCGGCCACAAGGTTCTGCCCCGGGGCGTACATCTGCAGCACCACGTAGTCGGTCACGCCGCCGCCGCCCTGTCCGATCTGGGAGATCTTCATCTCGTGGTAGGTCGCCTGGGCAGGCGCCGCCGAGACCACTCCCGCCGCTAGGCCCGAGATCAGTGCCAGGCACGTCCTTGTGCGGATTCTCCCCATCCCTCCTGGCCCTATTCGTACCGCACCCGCCACAGGTTCACAAGGGGCGCGAGGCGCCCAGGTACCCTTGACGCGTGGCCTCCAAGCGCCAGATCTTCGTGCGCGACGTGCCGATCGGCGGCGGCGCGCCGGTCGTCGTGCAGACGATGACCAAGACCGAGACGGCCAACCTCGAGGCGACGATGGAGCAGATCCGCACCGTGGCCGACGCTGGCGCCGACATCGTGCGCGTCGCCGTGCCGCGCGACAAGGACGTCGAGGCTCTGAAGACGATCGTCAAGCAGTCGCCGATCCCGGTGATCGCCGACATCCACTTCAACCACACGCTGGCGCTGAAGGCGATCGACGCTGGCGCCGACTGCATCCGCCTCAACCCCGGGAACATCGGCGGTCGCGAGAAGGTCGCCGAGGTGGCCGCGAAGGCGACCAAGGCGGGCGTGCCGATGCGGATCGGCGTCAACTCCGGCTCGCTGCCCAAGCACCTGCACGAGCTCGAGCGCACGGAGCCGGTCGAGGCGCTGGTCGCGGCGGCGGTCGAGTTCGTCGAGCTGATGGAGGGCCTCGACTTCGAGAACTTCAAGGTCTCGATCAAGTCGACCAACGTGCCGAACACGATCGACGCCAACCGCCTGCTGGCGCAGCGGATCGACTACCCGCTGCACCTGGGGATCACCGAGGCGGGGACCAAGTGGTCGGGGTCGCTGAAGTCGGCGGTCGGCCTTGGGACGCTGCTCGCCGACGGAGTGGGGGACACGATCCGGATCAGCCTCTCCACCTTCCACGCCGAGGAGGAGGTCAAGGTCGGCTGGGAGATCCTCAAGGCGCTGCACCTGCGCGAGCGCGGCCCGGTGCTGATCGCCTGCCCGACCTGCGGGCGGCTTCAATTCGACATGGACACCGTCGTGGCCGAGATCGAGCGCCGGCTGGAGGCCTACGAGGAGCCGATCGAGGTCGCGGTGCTGGGCTGCGCCGTGAACGGGATCGGCGAGGCCTCGCACGCCGACTTCGGCATCACCGGCGCCAAGGACGAGGGACTGATCTTCTCCCAGGGCAAGCCGTTGCGGAAGGTCCCGCAGGCGCAGCTGGTCGACGCGCTGTTCGACGAGATCGACCGCTCGCTGGATCGCGGCAAGGTCGAGGCCGACGAGGCGAAGGCGCGGGAGGGGGCCGAATGGCTTGCCCGCATCGAGGAGGAGAACGCCGACGAGCTGACCCCGGAGCGGATCGCGCTGATGGAAGCCGCGGCCGCCGAGCAGGGCGAGTCCGACCGCGTGCTGCTCGACGAGGACGACTCACCGACCGCCGGGCGCCGCTTCACCCGAGCGTAGGGCCCCTTAACCGGCCGTGGGTGCGGCGTACTCGTAGGAGCGGATCCAGGGGCTGTGGTAGGTGTGGCCGTCGGCCGGCGAGTGCCACACGACCTGCCATTTGCGACCCGGGGTGTTGCCGTAGGTGGTCGTGTAGACGCCGGCCGAATCGGTGCTGACGGACTGAAGCTCCTTCGGCGGGCCACCGGGGTTCCGGTAGCGGATCGTCACCGTGGTCGGGTGCGGGTAGGGCTGCACGATCCCCCAGAACGACACCGTGTCGCCAAGCTTCTGCACCGCAAGCGGAAGGCGGAAGGCGTCGTAGGAGGGCTTCTTGTGCCCTGCGTAGAAACGCAACCCCGACTCGAACCCGCCGTAGAGCTGACCGGGGATGGCGTTGGGGCTGTCGTCGCTGAGCAGATACTGGGCGAAGGTCGCCACCCGTGGGTCCGTATAGGCGAAGTTCTCGGCGATCCCGATGTCGGCGGCCTGCTGTCCCAGGCCCACCGCATTTGGATCGGGGTAGCTCTGGACGCCGAACTCGGTGATGAAGACGGGGAAGTCGGACGGGATCGCCCCGACGTGGGCAGCCCCGTCCAGCGTCACCTCGAGTGCGCTCAGCGAGCTCATGGTCACGAAATGAGGGTTGGTCACCGGCTCGAACGGCGCCTGGCCGGCCAGCGGGTAGGGATGGGTGGACCAGCCGACCGCGTCGACCTTCTGGTCCGGTTGCGGGCAGTGAGGCAAGGGCTTGAAGTCCCCGTTGAGGCAGAGCGTCTGGCGCGTGAACGTGAGCGGGTCGGTGGAGTCCTCGCCGCCGGTCGGGGCCGTCTCGCCGATCAGGATCGGCGCCGAGGGCTGCTGGTCGTGGATCGCAGTTTGCGCGGCCAGGTAGAGCCGGCGGTACAGAAGCGGCGCGTACGGCTTCCCGTCGCGGTTTTGGGGTTGCAGGAAGATCGAAAGGTTGGGCTCGTTCCAGATCGCCCAGACATCAGCCTTTGGCAGGGCCCTCGCCCTCTGCGCGCTGGCGAATCTGCCGTCGTAGCGCTTCGCCAGCGCCGCGACGAACTGTCCGAATTGGGCCGGGTCGGGATCGACGAGGCCGGCGCTTCCCCGCTTCGCCGCCCACGGAGGCGCTGGTCCCGTAGGGGAGATGACGACCTCCATCCCGAGCTCGTGGATCTCCCGCATCGCGGTGTCGAAAGAGCTGAACGTGTAGTTGTGGTCGGCGGGGTCGGCCGGGCGGAAGTCTGCGGGGCGCTTGGTCGGCGCGACAAGGTTCCATGGCACCAGCATGCGAATCGCGTTGGCTCCCAGGGCGCGCGCCTGGATCAGCGCACTGCGGGGATCGGAGCCCGCGAGCAGCCCGACGTCGAAGATCAACGGCTTGCGCCCCTGCGGGTTGGCGGGGAAGCCGGGAGGGTTCGCCTGCGCGGGGGAGTTGTCGCGGATCAGCGCCATGGCGGCGACCCCAACCGCGGCCGCGACGAGGGCCGCGGCTAACAGCCACCGACGACGCATGTCACTCAGTGACCATCCGACAACCCGCGCGCACGTTCGCGGCGCCGGAGGCCGTCAGGCGGCGTCCTCGCGGGCTCTCTGATGATCACTTGAAGACGTAGACGCGCACGAATGGACCGGCCAGCTCGGTCCCGTCGGGGAGACGGGTCGAGGCACTGTACCGGCGCCCCTTGCGGAAGGTGGTGCTGAATTGGAAGTAGCCGGCGGCGCTTGTGTGGACGGTCTTCAGCGTGTGTGCGGCGCCGGGGCCCCTCGACTTCACGGTCACCCTGAACGGGCCGCTGTGGGGCCGCACGTGGCCCCAGATCCTGACCTTGTTGCGCTTCTCGCTGGGACGCTGGGCCACGAGCGCGATCGGGAAGCTGGCGTAGGAGAGCTTCTTGCGGCCGTCGGCGAAGCGAAGGCCGGTCTGGAAGTTCACCTGCGCGTGGCCGGGATCGTCCTGGAGCAGGTATTGCCCGAAGCTGCGGATGTTCGGGTCGCGGTACATCAGGTACTCCGAGATCGCGATGTACTCGGCCTGCTGGAGCTGGCTGACTCCGAATCTGCGGTCGGGCACGCTCTCGACGCCGTACTCGGTGACGTAGACCGGCAGCCTGCCCCGGGTCGCCCTGGCGGCGCGGGCCTTCTTCAGCGCCGTCTCGAGGTCGGAGATCGTCGCCAGGTTGATCAGGTTGTGCGAGGTCTCGAAGGGGGCGTCGAACGGGTCGTACGGGTGCTGTGCCCAGCCGTCGGCGTCGATCGGTGCGCAGCCGCCAATGCGCTTGAACTTGGGGTTGAGGCAGAAGACTCCACGCAGGAAGGTGATCGGATCGGTGCCACGGCGCCCGGGTCCCGGCGATGTCTCGCCGATCAGCAGCTGGTCGCTGGCGTGGCCGGACGCTTCGAGCCCCTTTTGAGCGGCGAGGAAGAGATCGCGATACATCCGCCCCGATACCGACTTGCCGTGCCGCAGCTGAGGCTTCAGGAACAGGGTCAGGTTCGGCTCGTTGAGGACCGACCAGTGGTCGACCCGCGGCAGGACCGGATTCGGCGGATCGGTGGGCAGGACCGGGGGCGGAGAGTAGCTGCCGCTGTAGCGGGTGCCGAGCGCCTGCACGAACTGCTGGAAGTCGGTCGGGTTGGGGTCGGTGAGCTGGTCGTGCGAGGAGCTGGCCCAATTCGGGACCGGGGTGTTGGGGGTGAGCAGGACGCTCATGCCACGCGATCGGGCCCCCTGTACGAGGTCGTCGAGAGCGGTCCAGCTCTGCGCCGGGTAGGCGGCCGGATCGGTTGCGTCGAAGACCGGCTTGGTGGGGGAATTGGGCTCGGGTGCGATCTCGCGCCAGGAGACGATCACCCTCACGGTGTCGACGCCGAAGTCCTTCAATTGGTCCAGCTCGGCGGCCTGCTGTTCGGCGGGGATGTCGAGCGCAACGCCGCCGAGGTCGAAGAGCGTCGTCTCGCTGCGTGACGCCGAGGCCGGCGGCGCCGCGGCAAGCGAGGCCGCGACAGCGATCGCGCTTGCAAGGCCAAGCAGGCGCCCCCGGCCGAGGATTCGGCTTGCGGACGTTCGAGTTCGTTGCGAAGTGGCTGTGCGCATCGCAGAAGAAACCTGTCAGTCGCCGAGAAGTTTCGGCCCCGGTTCGTCGCACCGGATGGGCCCGCGGGCGAAGCGGGCTTTCTAGCAAACCTTCCGGGCGCGAGGGCCACAGGGGCGCGATCCGCGCCTAATCAAAGCGGTAGGAGCGGATAAAGGGGCCTTGGAGCACGGCCCCGTTGGGCAGCACGCAGGTCGCCTGCCACTCGCGGCCTTGCGCAAAGGAGGCGCCGAAGTGGAAGTAGCCGTCGGCGTTGGTCTGAACGTCGGTGAGCGTTTGACCGGCGCCCGCGTTCCCGTCTCGGTAGCGAATCTGCACCTGGTATGGGCCCTCGCCGGGTCGCACGTGGACCCAGATCTCGACCCCGCCTTGCTTTCGGTGCCGCGCGACCAGGGTGACCGGAAAGGCGTCATAGGAGGGTTTCGGAAAGCCGCTGGCGAAACGGAGCCCGGTCTGGAAGGAGAGCAGCTGGCGCGGATTTCGATCGTCGTCGAGCAGGTACTGGGCAAACGACCTCACCCAAGGGTTGCGGTAGAGCAGGTACTCGGCGATACCGAGGAACTCCGCCTGTCTCTGCGGGCTGACCCCGAACCTGCCCTGCGGGTAGCTCTCGATTCCGTACTCGGTCACGTAGGCCGGCAGCCGTCCGGCCGTCGCCCCGGCTCGCGCAGCCAGCCGCAGGGCTTTGACCAGCCGACCTATGGAGCCGATCGAGATGATCGAGATGTGGGCCTGCTTTGGCGCCTCCCAAGGGGGAATGCGGGGGTTGTAGGGATGGTGGGCCCAGCCGTCGGCCACGATCGGCTGGCAATCGCGCACGAGAACGTAGTGGCGAGAGAGGCAGAAGACCTGGCGCAGGAACTTCAGCGGCGTGGTCGAGGCGCTTCCCCGGCTCGGTGCGGTCTCGCCAATCAGCAGCAGGTCCTCCTTGTGTCCGCTGTCGGCGAGGGCCTGCTGCGCGGCCAGGAAAAGGCGCCGGTAGATGAGGCCCGAGACGGTGCGGCCAGCGCTGTTTCGCTGCGGACGAAGGAATGTCTTCAGGTTGGGCTCGTTGTAGACCGACCACTGATCGACCCGCGGAAGCGCGTCGCTGGCCGGCCCGGGCCCGCATCGGGGTGGGACGCAGGTCCCGTCGTATCGCTGGCCGAGGGCGTGCACGAAATCCCCGAACTCGCTGGGTTCGGGATCGAAGAGGCTGCCGCGCCTGGTGGAGCTCGCCCAAATCGGTATCGGCCCGGTCGGCACCAGCAACGGCTTCATGCCCCGTTGCACGACCCCGCGGACGATGCTGTCGAGAACGTCGAAGCTGTGGAGCGGGTAGTCGCCCGGGTCTGAGCCGTCAAAGTCGAACGGCTTGCTGAAGCTGTTTGGAGTGGGGGCGAGGACGCGCCACTGAACCTGGATTCGCACCGAGTCCACGCCCAGCGCCTGCAGCCGGTCGAGGATGTCCGAGCGGCGGGCGGAGCTCTCGCCGTTGAGCAGCGAAGGGGTCGGATCGAGAACAGTGAACTGGTCCGGGGACGCCGCGGCTCGGGTCGGGGCGGCGAGCAGCAAGCCGAGAAGCGCACCGACCAGGACGATGCGGATCGCCGTGCTCGTCTGCCCTTGCTGTGCGCTCATCGAGGCTAAAACCCGTCCGCGATCCAAACGCTTCGGCTGCGCCGCGGCCGGCCGGGGCTCCCTGCCCGCCGTGATGTCTAGCACGCGCTGCTCGGCGGCGGCTCTGGCAGTTACCGTACGGCGCCATGTCCCGCGCCACGGAGCTTTTCTGGCCCACCCTCAAGGAGGCTCCCGCCGACGCCGAGGCGATCTCCCACAAGCTGATGGTGCGCGCGGGGCTGATCCGCCAGCTCGGGGCCGGCCTCTGGACCTTCCTGCCGGCCGGTTGGAGGGCGCACCGCAAGGTCGAGGCGATCATCCGCGAGGAGATGGACGCGATCGGTGCCCAGGAGATGCTGATGCCCGTCATGCAGCCGGCCGAGCTCTGGAAGCGGACCGGGCGCTATGAGATCGAGGAGCTGTTCAAGCTCAAGGACCGCAAGGGCTCCGAGCTGGTCCTCGCGTTGACCCACGAGGAGAACCTCACTTTCCACGTCGCGGGTGAGATCCGCTCCTACCGCGAGCTGCCGAAGATCCTCTACCACATCCAGATCAAGGAGCGGGACGAGGCGCGGCCGCGGGCGGGCGTGCTTCGCACGCGCGAGTTCGTGATGAAGGACTCCTACAGCTTCGATCGCGACTTCGAGGGCCTCGACCGCAGCTACGAGCTTCACATCGAGGCCTACGATCGGATCTTCGACCGCAGCGGTCTGCGCTGGTACAGGGTCGAGGGCGACGTCGGGATGATGGGTGGAAGCGGCGCCCACGAGTACATGGCGCCCTGCGCGGCCGGCGAGGACGAGGTGGCGCTGGCGCCCGGCTATGCGGCCAACATGGAGATCGCCTCCGCCGAGCCGCAGACAGTCGAGCTGCCGCCCGCGATGGATGCGCCGGAGGAGGTCTCGACCCCCGGCCTGACCACGGTCGAGCAGGTCTCGGATTCCTTCGGTGTGGCGCCGGGGGCGCTGCTGAAGGCGATGCCCGTGATGGTCGAGGAGCGCGGGATGGTGATGGTCCTCGTCCGCGGCGATCATCAGCTCAACGAGGTGAAGCTGCGAAACGCGCTCGGCGCCGGGCTGCGTCCGGCACGCGAGGAGGAGATCGCGGCCGAGATCGGCCCGGTCGGATACGTGGGCCCGGCCGGTGCCGGAGTGCCGGTGCTCAAGGACGCGGCGATCGATGGCGAGTCGTTCGTCGCCGGGGCGAACAAGCCGGACGCCCACCTGCGCGGGGTGCGGCCCGGGCGCGACTTCGACTTCGAGGAGGTCGACGTGCGCAGGGTCGAGCCCGGGCGACACCGCCCCAGGTGGCGGCGAGATCGAGATCGAGCGGGCGATTGAAGTCGGCAAACATCTTCAAGCTCGGGACCCGCTACTCGGACGTTCTCGGCGCCAATTACCTCGACGAAGGCGGGACCGAGCGGCCGATCGTCATGGGGAGCTACGGGATCGGGCCGGCGCGGGTGATCGCGGCGGCGATCGAACAGGGCGCCGACGAGAAGGGGATCGTCTGGCCGCGCGCGATCTCGCCCTGGGGGATGCACCTCGTCTCGCTGGCGAAGGCCGACGAGCCCGAGCGCGACGCGGCGGATCGCCTCTACGACGAGCTTCGCGAGGCCGGGGTCGACGTGATCTACGACGACCGCGACGCGGGGCCGGGGGAGAAGCTGACCGACGCCGAGCTGCTCGGCTGCCCGTTGCGCCTGGTCGCCGGAAGGCGTGGCCTGGCCGAGGGGATGATCGAAGCGCAGGTGCGACGCAGCGGCGAGGAGCACAAGCTCGCGGTGGGCGAGGCGGCCGCCGGCGCGCGCGAGATTCTCGAAGAATTGTGATGGCGTCGAGCAGAGGGGGCGCAGCCCCCGATTGTGAGGCGTCAGGCTGGTGGGGGTGTTGATTCGGTGAGCGAGACGGCTCCGTTCGGCACTGGGCGCCTGCGAAGGCTGCTCGGCCTCGACCGAACCGCGCCTGCCCCGTCCGCCACCCGTCCCGGTCAACCGCTTCACCCGCTGACGATCCCCAACCTGGTCGGCTACGCGAGGCTGGCCGCGATCCCGGTCTTTCTGTATCTCGCATTCGACTCGGGCGATGGCCGAAGCGCCCCGGCCGCGATCCTGTTCTGGCTGATCGCCGCCGGCGACTACCTCGACGGCCTGCTCGCCCGGGCGACCGGCCAGTACAGCCGCATGGGGGCGCTGCTGGACCCGGTCGTCGACCGGCTGACGATCCTCTCCGGCGCCGCGGTCTGCTGGCATTTCCATCTCTTGCCACGCTGGGCCCTGGCCGTGCTGGCGGGCCGCGAGCTGGTCACCCTGGCGCTTGCCCAGATCGCTTTGCGGCGTGGGATCGAGCTCGAGATCAACTGGCTGGGGCGAGCCGCGGTGTTCCCGGTCATGGGCTCGATGTTCTTCGCCATGGTGTCCGCCGGGTGGGTCCCGAAGGCGCTGCTCGTCGTCGGGGTGATCGCCGGACTGCTGGCCACGGGGCTGTACATGAGGATGGGGATTCGCGACTTGCGTGGGCCAGGCGACAGCTCGCAACCTCGCGCCCATTCTTCATAAACCTTCAACCCTCACTTGAAGCTTGAGAGATTGGGCATATACTCGCCGCATGGAGGAAACCTTTCCCGACCTCGGCTCGCTCAACGACAGTGAGCTGAAGGACCTAATCGAGAGCCTCACAGAGGAAGAGCAGGAGATCTCCTACCGGCGCCGCGTGCTGCACGGCAAGATCGACATTCTGCGCGCCGAGCTCGTCAATCGCTTGCGCCAGAAGCGGGAGCGCGGCGATTCGCTGATCTCGGGAGACGACGTGCGCCAGCTCACTGAGATCCTTGCGGGCAAGGCCCAGAGCCCGGTCAAGCCCAAGGACGCCTCCTAACCCGGGGGAGGCCAGTGGCTGTCCACTGCCCCGAGTGCGGCTTCGTCAATCCCGAGGGCGCCAACTACTGTCAGAAGTGCGGCGCCTACCTCGGCAGCCATCCCGAGGGCGGTGACGAGCCGACCACGATGACCTATACGGTCGACGACACCGGCGAGATGCAGCCGGTGGACATCGACGAGGTGGTCGAGCGCGCGGGCGCGGCGCTGGTGATCCGGGCCGGCGGCGGCCGGGCCGGCGAGAGCTTTACGATCGACGACGACCGGGTCAGCATCGGCCGCAGTCCCGACGCCGGAGTCTTCCTCGACGACGTCACCGTCTCCCGAAATCACGCTCTGCTGGTCCGGCGCCGTGACGGCCTCTACATCGACGACCTCGGATCGTTGAACGGGACCTACGTGAACCGGCGCCGGATCGAGTCGCACCGGCTCGAGGACGGTGACGAGATCCAGATCGGCAAGTACAAGCTCAGCTACCTGGAGAAATAGATGACAACCAGGCAAAGGATGCAAGGCGATTCCGATCGCGGGCGGGTTCCCGATTCGGCCACACGTCCGCGCAAGGCGCTGACGATCGGCGCCGTCTGCAAGATCCTGCAGAGCGAGTTCGACGACGTCTCGATCTCCAAGATCCGCTATCTGGAGAACCAGAAGCTGCTCTCGCCGCGCCGCACCGCCGGCGGGTATCGCCTTTACAGCCAGTCGGACGTCGAGCGGCTGCGCACGATCCTGCGCATGCAGCGCGACGAGTTCCTGCCCCTGCGAGTGATCCGGCAGGAGCTGGCGGCCGGGCGCGACGTCGACCTGGGGGGCGATCGGCCGACCGGCAGCTCCGTGCGCCGGGCGATCCTGGTCAACAGTTCCAACGCCTACCTCACCGTCGAAGAATTGATCGAGGAGACCGGCGCGCGCGAGGAGCTGGTCCGCGAGCTGGAGGACTTCGGGGTGATCGTCTCCGAGAAACGGGACGGCGGCGCGGTCTACGACGAGACCGACCGTGAGATCGTCCGCACCGCAAACGAGCTGGCCCGGTTCGGAGTCGCGGCCCGCAACCTGCGCGTCTTTCGCTCCTCGGCCGACCGCGAGGCCAACCTGCTCGAAACGCTGCTCGGCGCGTCGCTGCGCTCCCGCAATCCGCAGCGGCGCAAGGACGCGGTGGAGAGCCTGGAGAACCTCGCCGCCACCGTCAGCCACCTGAAGCACCTTCTCCTGATACGCGATCTCCGCCGCCTGACCGGCTGAGGGCGCTGCAAACCTGCGTCTGGCTATGTCCTCGGTCGGTCGACTCGCTCACGTACGTTCTAAGTACGCTCGCTTCGTCGACCTCCCTGCGTTCTCGCCAGACTTGGTTTTCGCGCCCTCGGGGTCGTCGTGCCTCGAATAAGCCGTCGCCGGACGATCGACGCGTCGCCCGACGCCGTCTGGTCGCTCGTCTCCGACCCATACAACCTTCCGCGCTGGTGGCCGCGCACGATCCGGGTCGAGAACGTGGAGCGCACCTCGGCCGGCAAGCGCAGCCAGTGGACGAAGGTGTTGGAGACCGCCGAGGGCCGCGGGGTACGCGCCGACTACCGCTGCCTTAGCTCGGCGGAGGAGAAGCACTATGTCTGGGAGCAGCAGCTCGGAGACACGCCGTTCGATCGCGTCCTGCGCAGCTCGGTGCTGGAGATCGGACTGGGGCCGGAGGACGGCGGGACGCGGGTGCGGCTGACCAGTCGCCAGACGTTGCGGGGGATGTCGCGGCTGGGCTCGCCGATGATGCGCCGAGCGACCCGCAATACCCTCGACGAGGCTTTGAACGGGATCGAGCGGGCGCTGGTCGGCGGTCCGGAGGGCAACGGACCTTGAACTCCGGTGGGGCCCGCCGGGACTCGAAGTGGTGGGGGTGGGGCGCGCAGGCACACGAGGCGTCGATCGGCCCCGGCTCGCTGAAGTTGCTGGGAAGCGAGCTGGGCGAGCTTTCACCCTGGAGCAGGCCCGACTCGATCGACGCGGTCCAGATCCCGGCCGCCGAATCGCTGCCCGCCGCGATCGCCGCGGTCGTCGGGGACTCCAACGTCCTCTCCGACCACGAGGACCGCGTCCGTCACGCGGCCGGCAGCGGGTACGTCGACCTGGCCAGGCTGCGTTCAGGCCGGCTTGCCGATGCACCCGATGCCGTCGTGCTCCCGCGCAACGCCGACGAGCTTGCCTCCGTGCTGGAGATCTGCGCCCGGGAGGGGATCGCGGTGGTGCCGTTCGGGGGCGGCACAAGCGTCGTCGGCGGAGTCGAGCCGCTGCGCGGCGATCACGGCCGGCTGATCAGCCTCGACCTGGCCCGTCTGCAGGCGGTGGAGGTCGACCACACCTCGCTGACCGCGACCCTGGGCGCCGGGCTGCGCGGCCCGGAGGCCGAGGGCGCGTTGCGCAACCGGGGGGTCACCCTCGGCCATTTCCCGCAGTCCTTCGAGTACGCGACGATCGGCGGCTTCGCGGCGACTCGCTCGGCCGGGCAGGCCTCGAGCGGCTACGGGCGCTTCGACGAGCTGGTCACCAGCCTCCGGATGCTTGCCCCGGCGGGCGAGCTGCGCACCCTCCAGACGCCGCACACGGCGGCGGGACCGTCGCTGCGCGAGCTGGCGATCGGCTCCGAGGGCGTGCTGGGCGTGATCCCGGAGGTGACCGTGCGGGTCCGGCCCGTCCCCGCCAGCGAGCGCTACGAGGCCTGGATCGCGGAGAGTTGGGAGTCAGGGTGCGCGGCGGTCCGGAACCTTGCGCAGGATGAGGCGCTGCCGGACGTGATCCGCCTTTCCGACGAGCAGGAGACCCGTTTCTCGCTGGCGCTCTCCGGGCCCAGCGGCCCGGCCCGCGCCTTGTTCAAGGGCTACCTCTCGCTACGTGGACGCGAGGGCGGCAGTTTGATCGTGGTCGGAATCGAGGGGGAGGGCGAGGTCGTGGCGAGGCGCCGCTCCCGGGTCGCCCGCACACTGCGCGCCGCCGGCGCCGTCTACCTCGGACAGTCAGGCGGCCGGGCCTGGAAGCGTGGTCGCTACGAGGGCCCCTATCTTCGCGACGCGCTGATGGATGCGGGAGCCATGGTCGAGACGCTGGAGACCTCGCACACCTGGTCGCAGCTCAAGGAGCTCTATCGCGCCGTCGGCGACGCGATCAGCGAGGCGCTGACGGCGCAGCAGACACCCGGGATCGTCCTCTGCCACCTCTCGCACGCCTACCCGGACGGCGCCTCGCTCTATTACACGTTCGTCGCCCGGCGCCGCCCCGGCGAAGAGGTCGAGCAGTGGCGGAGGGTCAAGGCCGCAGCCTGCGAGGCGATCGTCGCCGCACGGGGGACGATCACCCACCATCACGGGGTCGGGCGCGACCACGTCCCCTACATGGAGTCCGAGGTGGGCGCGCTAGGCCTTGACCTGCTGCGCGCCGCGAAAGATCGCTGCGACCCGGCCGGGATCCTCAATCCCGGCAAGCTGATCGGCTAGCCGGCTGAACGGTCGCTACTGACCCGAGCTCGAGCCGTTGCCGCTCGTGGAGAAAGCCGGACCAGTGATCTTTCCGCGGGCCACGCTCTGGCCCGCGTAGGGGGGCAGTTTCTGGCTCTTTTTGGCCTCGGTGAGCGCCGCCGTGATATCCGAGTTCTTTGCCAGCGAAACGTCGATCGAGTTGAACAGACCCTGCTGCAGAGCCTGAATCAGCTGTGTCGGGATTGGGGCCGCGCCGCGAAGCTGGCCGTTCTTGCCAACCGGCTGGCGCACGATTGGAAACGCCTGCGAGGGGCTGCCGTAGAGCCAGATCACGTAAGCATCGCCAGGCCCGCTGGGCTTCAGGTGGGCCACATTGATCTGCAGCACCGGGGTCTTGCGAACCTGCCCAAAGACGGCGACGCCCTGAGCGCCGCTCCCATTCTGGGCGGTCAGCACAGCCCTGGTCAGCCCGCTCGCGTTGGAGGAAGCCTGCTTGGAGGAGCTGCTCGACGAAGAGGAGGAGTTGCCACTGCCACCACCACCACCGCTGTCGAACGTTCCGGTCAGCGCCAACACACCGACGACGATCAGGATGCCGGCTCCGAACAGGCCGGCGATCGCCTGGCGCTGGCCCCGGCCAAGATTCGCGGCAAGATCGCCGAAGGGGCGGCGGGGGGGAGCGGTGTCGGCGGCGGGCCCGGATGGCTGCCGGGCCGGTGCCGGAGCTTCCTTTCGCTTCGCCACGCCCGAGTTGCCGCCGGACAGATCCGGCAGGTCCGCCCCAGGGGCGAGTACCCGCAGTTGTGTCGCCAGGCGCTCGGCGAGGTCCCGCGCCGCGTCGTCGGTCTGCAGCTGACGGGCGGCGTCGGCGCGGCCGATCGGGTCCGCCTGCCCGAGTAGGTAGTCGGTGAGGCTGACGTCGCGATCGGGGTCCTCGCCGCCGATCTCGGTCAGCGCCGCCCGCGCCCGCGATCGCACCCCCTCGACGTCGAGGCCGAGCAGCGAGCCGATGTCGGCATAGCTCTGGCCGCGCTGGAGCAGCAGTTGGAGCATCGCCCTCTGGTCGTCGGTGAGCGGCATGTAAAGAGCCTACGCACTCGCCGATCGCAGCTGCGCAGGTAACCGCCCGCGACGAGCCGGAGCTGCGGATATGTTGCGCGCGTGGGCGAGCGACTACGCACGACTGCCGCCCAGCACCCTGGTCGTGCGCTCGGGGTGCTCGCGGCGGTGGCGGTGCTCGGCGCCGCGTTGGCGGCTGGGTGGACCGACCGGCTGACGCTCTCGACGACGGAAACGAAGGTGCCGGCGCTCGCGGTCGAGGTGCGCGGCGCGTTGCCCGCACGCTCTCCGCCCTTCCGGGTCGCGGTGGGGACGATGCGCGCGCAGCTAACCGCCGATCCCGCGGTCAGTTCGGTGCGGGAGCAACTGCGCAAACCCAGGGGCAGCTCGAGTGTGCTCCTTGTTCGGTTCGATGTCGACGGGCAAAGGCGCGACAGCGCGATCCGGCGCATCGAGCGCAACCTCGACCCTGGGCCCCTCACGCTCGCCTTCAAGGGCCCCGCGGCGGTGGTGGAAGTTGCGAAGAACGATGCCCTAGATGACCTCTACCTGCTGCTGTTCGCCCTGCCCCTGGTGGCGCTGGTCGTTGCCGCCACTATCGGGGTTCGCCCCGCCGGCGCCGCGCTGCTTGCCGCCGGCGCCGCCTCCGCACTGGCTTCGCTTGCCTGCGAGCTGCTGGGAGGGCCGATCGACGTCTCCTGGCTGGCGCTGGTCGGGGCAGGTTCCGGGGGAACCCTGCTGGCCCTTCAACTCTCTGCGATGGCCAGATCGGGAGCCGGCCCTGGGGTGCTGTGGGCCGCGGCGTCGGCCGCCGCGGCGACCTTCGCGGCCGCGGCGGTGCTCGGCGTCGACTATCTGGCCTCGCTGGGCCTCGGCGGTGCGCTCGGCTCGCTGCTCGCGGTGCCCTTTTCGCTGGCCGCGATGGGGGCGGCGAGCGATCTCGACCCTCAGGGCGGTCCCGGCGCATCCCTACCGTGGCGTGGGATCGGCGGATTGGTCGGTTGGAGCCGTCCGATGGCGCTCTTGATCGCCGTCCTCGCCCTCCTGCTGCTGGCGATCGTCGCCCTGCCGGCGCAGCGCCTCGCGGTCGCGGCGATCGGCGCGGTCGGCGCCCCGACGATCGGACGGCTGGAGCTGATCGGGGCGATCGGCGCCGCGATCGTGATCACCGCGGCGTTCGCGCTGATCGCCGGCCGCCGGGTGGGGCTGGGGCTGCTGGCCGCCGCCGCGGGGGCGATTCCCGCTCTCGGCGTCGCCGGTCTGCTCGTGGTCACGTTCCAGGAAGGACGGTTGGAGGGGCCGCTCGGATACGCCTCGACCGGCGCGGTTCAGCTCAGCTCCGTGACCGGCGCGGTCGCCGTCGTCGCGGCCGTCTGCGCGGCCCAGGCGGTGGCGTTGGCCTGGGCGGCCACCGACGTGGACGGGATCGGCGTCGAGCGGGTACGGACGGCAATGGCGCGCTGCGGACCGGCGGCCGCAGCGGCCTGCCTTGCCGGGGCGGCGGCTGGGATCGCGCTCGGCTTTGGGTCGCGCAGCTTCGTGAAGGAGTTCGGACTCGCGATCGCGGCCGGCTTGGTGCTCGAGCTGCTGATCGTGCAGGCGCTGATCGCGCCGGCGCTTCTGCGCCTCACGGCCGGCAGGCGCGCGCGTCAGTAGCCTGCCCGCGATGTGCCCAGACGAGTCAGACGTCTCCCCGTTCAGCGGCCTGCTCGGCGTCGAGTGGATCAGCGACGATCCCGAGCGGGCGGAGGCACGGATCGAGGTCCGCGACGAGCTCAAGCAGCCCTACGGCTATCTGCACGGCGGCGTGATCATGGCGATCATTGACGAGCTCTGCTCACGCTCGACCGTGATCCAGGTGATCATGGACGGATCGGTTGCGCTTGGGCAGTCGCTGGACATCTCGCTGCTGCGGTCGGTGAAGGACGGCACCGTGACCGTCAGCGCCCGCGCCCGTCATCGCGGCAAGACGACGTGGGTCTGGGACGCCGAGGCGACCGACGGCGAGGGTCGCATCTGCGCGCTCGGAAGGGCGACTGTCGCGGTGCGACCGTTCGAGGCGCCCTAATCGACGTCCTGCGCTAGCCGCCGAAGCGGTTGGTGATCGGAAGCCGCCGGTCGCGGCCGAAGGCGCGCGGCGTTATCCGGATCCCGGGCGGCGCCTGGCGCCGTTTGTACTCGGCGCGATCGACCATGCGGATCACCTCGTCGACCAGCTCGGCCGGCACCCCAGAGGCGACGATCTGCTCGCGACCCGCGTCCTGCTCGACGTACGCCTCGAGGATGCGGTCGAGCACCTCGTAGGGAGGCAGCGAATCGGTGTCTAGCTGGCCGGGCCGCAGCTCCGCCGACGGCGGTCGCTCGAGCACCGACTCGGGAACCAGCTGGCGCCCGGCGGCCTCGTTGCGACGCCGAACGAGCTCGTAGACGAGCGTCTTCGGGACGTCCTTGATCACGGCGAAGCCACCCGCCATGTCGCCGTAGAGGGTCGCGTAGCCGACCGACATCTCGCTCTTGTTTCCGGTCGTCAGAACCAGCCAGCCATGGCGATTCGAGAGCGCCATCATCAGGTTGCCCCGGATCCGCGCCTGAAGGTTTTCCTCCGTGAGCTGTTGTGCTCGTTGCTGGTCGAGGTCAGGACCGGGTGCGCGGGTCGGGTCTCCAGGCCCCGGGACCGGCCCCGCGCCGTCCACATCAGCGCCCAGGGCGCCGTCCAGCGCCGCGGCGTAGTCGCTCATCATCGATTCGATCGCGATCTCGACCAGCTCGGTGCCGAGGTCGGTCGCGATCTGGCGCGCGTCCCCCTGGGTCTCAGAGCTGGAGTGGGGGGAGGGCATGACGACGCAGGTCACCGCTTTGGGCCCGAGGGCATCGACCGCGATCAATGCCACCAGCGCCGAGTCGATGCCCCCCGAGAGCGCCAGCGCCACGTGCCGAAAGCCGTTCTTGCGCACGTAGTCGCGAAGCCCCAGCACCAGCGCCGCGTAGACCTCATCGAGGTCCGCAAGCGGCTCGGCGCGCGGGCAGCGCCGATCGGTTCCCAGCTCGCAGACCAGAAGCTCCTCTGTGAACTGACGACCTCGCGCCACCAGCTCTCCCTCGGCGTCGATGATCATGCTGTGGCCGTCGAAGACGAGCTCATCCTGACCCCCGACCAGGTTGCAGAACGCGAACGCGGTCCCGTAGGCGTGAGCACGATCGGCGAACATCGTCTCCCGCTCCGCCCCCTTGCCTCGGTGGTAGGGAGAGGCGGAGGGATTGACGATCAGCTGCGCACCGTTCGCCGCCTCCACGGAGGCGGGCGGTCCCTCGACCCAGCAGTCCTCGCAGATCGTCAGCCCGACACTCGTCCCCGCGACCTCGAGAGTCAGCGTCTCGTCGCCGGGGACGAAGTAGCGCTGCTCGTCGAAGACCGCGTAGTTGGGCAGGCGCTGCTTTCGATACACCGCCCGCACCGCGCCGTCGGCGAGCAGCGCGATCGAGTTGTGGACAACCAGCCCTTCGGTCGAGCTCTGGCCCGCCTCCGCGAAGCCAACCACGGCGGCGATCCCGGTCACCTCCTCGGCAAGCCGATCGACGGCGCGGCGGTTGGCCTCGACGAAGTGGCGCTTCAGGTACAGGTCCTCGGCCGGATAGCCCGGGATGCATAGCTCCGGGAAGACGACCAGGTCGACGCCGGCGTCGCGCGCGCGGCCGATCCACTCCCCGATCTTGCTCGTATTGCCGTCGATGTCACCCACGGTCGGGTCGATCTGCGCGAGCCCAAGGCGGATTTGCGGTGTTAGCCCCACACATGGAGTATTGCCCGCCTGATCGACGCTCTGCAGACCCAGCTCAGGGCGCCCCTATAGTTGATCGTCGAATGCGAGCCCGCCGGCAGATCGGGGCCTCGCTCCTGCTGGCGACTGTCTTGCTTGTGCTGGTGGGGGCCGTCAACGCATCCGCGGCTTCGCGGGGCATACGACTGTCCCCGCATCAGGCGTCGCGGGCGATCCTGCGGGCGACGCGTCTGCTGAGCGCCCCAAAGCGCGCCCGGGCGCACGTGTCGCGCCGCGCTCAGCCGACGGAGCTGACCACGACGCTCCTGGCGCTGTCGCGCTCGCTGCCCAGCCTGCGGCCAAACCAGCGCCGCCAGGCGGCGGGCCTGCTGGCGCGCCCCACCGACAACCCCGACCCGGACGGCAGCGCCTACACCGTCCCCGAGCAGCCGCCCTACTGCACGACCCACTTCTGCATCCATTACGTGGCAAGCACGGCTGACGCTCCCAATCCCACCGACGGGAACGGGAACGGGGTCCCCGACTACGTCGAACAGGTCGGCGGCGTGGCGGAGGAGGTCTACGCGACCGAAAACGGGACCATGGCCTGGCGACCGCCGAATCCCGACGGCACTCGAGGGGGCGATTCGCGGATCGACATCTACCTGGTCGATCTGCGGGGCCAGCTGTTCGGGTATTCGGCCCCGGACGTCGGACAGCACGGGCGCTCGCAGTACGCCTACCTCGTCGTCGACAACAACTACGCGCCCGCAGAGTTCCCGGGAACGACCCCGATCGGCGACCTCGACGTCACCCTCGCCCACGAGTACAACCACGTGCTCCAGTTCGGCTATGACGTCGACCAGGACCTCTGGTTCTACGAGGCGACGGCGGTGTGGATGGAGGATCACGTCTACCCGGCGAGCAACGACTACCTGCGCTACATCAAGCGCTGGGTGGTGCGGACGAAGCTCCCGATCACGGCGAACAGCATCAAGATCTACGGCTCGGCGGTCTGGAACCACTGGCTCGCGGGCCGGTACGGGGACACGATCGTTCGCAACGCATGGGAGCGCGCCAGGAAGCTGAAGCCGGCGGGATTCTCGGTCGACTCCTACAACACGGCGATCAGGGCAGCCACCCGCACGACCGGCCGCAGCGCGGGCGGCAGGGACCTCTCGCACGAGTTCGCGCTCTTCGCCGCCTCCACCGCCGAGTGGCGAACGCCGGGCGACTTCCCCTATCCCGATGCGCCGCTATGGGACGACGTCAAGCGTCAGGGAACGCTGCACGCCGGCCGGTTCGTCGTCCACAGGCTCAGTCACGCGGGCTACCTGCTCTTCAACGTGAAGCCGCGGCACGTCGGTGCGGTGCGCCTGCTGGCCGGCGGGAAACGGGGAACGAAATCGGCCTTCGCGCTGATCTGTCGCCAGGGGCCGGTCGAGAGCGGCAAGGTCACCATCAAGATGCGATTTGCCAAGCGTGGCGGCGTCCGCGGGGTCACCCTGCGAAATCCGGGCCGCTGCACCCGGATCACAGCGGCGTTGATCAACGCCGACCCCAGAGAACACGGCTTCGCCTTCGGCGATTGGCTCTACACCCACGACCACAGGCGCTTCGCCGCCACCCTGATCATCCGCAGATGATGGCCGGCGGGGGTGTTTAGGCGCCCAGGGCGGCAACCGCCTCGGCGTCGAGGGCCTTGATCGTGTCGAGGACCAGATCGGCCTCGTCGCGCAGCCCCGCCTCGGGCGGAAACTCGGTTCCGGGGATCAGCACCACCGGCATGCCCGCCGCGGCAGCGGAGCGAACTCCAGCGGCGGAGTCCTCGATCGCCAGCGTGCGCGCCGGCGCCGCCCCGAGCAGCTCGCAGGCCCGGAGGTAGACGTCGGGGGCCGGCTTTCCGCGCCGGACCTCTTCCGCCGAGATGACCACCGCGAAAGCGTCTTCCAGGGCCGCCAGCTCCAGGACCAGCTCGATCAGCTCGCGCGGTGCAGACGAGGCGAGGGCGAGGGGCCAGCGACTCGCCAGCAGCCGCACCGCCTCTTCGGCGCCGTCGACCAATGGCAGCCGCTCGCGATAGGACGCCTTGACCCGTTCGAGGACCTGCTCTCGAATCTCATCGACCCGAAGCTGGACGCCCAGCTCCCGCTGCATGTACGCGGTCCACTCGGGGGTGCTGAGGCCCATCATCGAGGGCTGCGCGTCATTGCGCCAGCGGCCCCCGCCGCTCTCGGTGACGTCGCGCCGAGCAGCCTCCCAGACCCTCTCCGACTCGATCAGGGTGCCGTCGAGGTCGAAGGCAACCGCCTCGATCATCTGCGCACTCTTTCAGGCGTCGGGCAGGGAGCGCTCCATGACCAGCACGTCCTTCCACTGGCCGTCGAGCCGCCCGTGTCGTAAGTGCGTTCCGACCTCACGGAAGCCGCAACGGCGAAACAGCGCGAAGCTCGCCTCGTTAGTGGTGAAGATCTTCGCGACCAGCTTGTGGACGCCGACCTTGGACGCCTCCTCGGCGAGGCCGTTGAGCAGTTCCGCGCCGACGCCATGCCCGCGAGCCTCGCGGCCGACGTACACCGCGCACTCGGCAATTCCCGCGTAGTAGTCGGCGGGATCGTCATAGCCGCTCCAACCCGCCCAGCCGACCACTCGACCGTCATGCTCGGCGACCAGCAACTGGCCGCCAAGCTGTTCGGCCTTCAGCTCCAGCTCGCCGGGGTCGTGCAATCGCGTCTGGAAGGTCGCCTGGCGGTCCTCGATCCCCTGGTTGTAGATCGCGGCGATCGCCTCTGCGTCGCCTGGTTCGGCGGGTCGGATCATCTCGCGGAGCCTAGGGGGCCAAGACTCGCGGCCAACGCCTTAGCGCTTCGCGCTGGCCTTCGCCGAGTCGGTCTCGCCCTTGGCGCCGTTCTTGTCGGCCTCGGAGGTCGCCTTGGCCTTCTTCTGCTTCGCGGCCTTCTTGGGCTTGCGGGCCTTGCCGCGCTTGCGCTGCGGGGTCGCGGCGGAGAGATCGTCGATCGCCGCCTCGAGGTCGAGCGCCAGGCTCTCCAGCTCGGCCATCGCGTCGTAGTCCCCGATCAGCCCGAAGTGGATCTGGCCGTTGTAGGACATGATCCCCACGCAGACAGCCTGCTTTTGGGCCAGCGGCACCATCGGGAACAGCGCCACCATCTTTCTGCCCAGCACGTAGAGCGGGAATTGGGGGCCGGGGATGTTGGTGACAACGAGGTTGAAGAAGCGCTGCGCCGATTGCAGGCGCGCCGCCTGGGAGGCGATCGTTGGCGGCGCGAAGTCCGCAAGGCCGGTGAGGATCTCGGCACCAACCGCCTGACCGGAGCCCTTCAGGTCGCCCATCGTCGCCCTGATCAACCGCAAGCACTCGGCGGGGTCCTCGCACCAGACCGGCAGCGGCGCCATCATCGCGGAGACGCGGTTGCCGAGCGCCCCGTGCTCCTCGTCGGCGCGCACGCTGACAGGCACCATCGCCCGCAGCTCGAGCTCGGAGGTATCGAAGCCGCGCGCCCGCAGGTAGCGACCCAGCCCGCCGGTCACGGCGGCAAGGACGACGTCGTTGACGGTCCCGCCGAGCTCGTTCTTTATCCGCTTGAACTCGTCCAGGTCCGCGGTCACCCAGGCAAAGCGTCGGTGCGGACCGATCTCCACGTTCAGCGGCGTGCGTGGGGCGGAGAGCCCGGCGCCGACCATCTTGCCGGTCGCCGAGACGCCTTCGCGCAGCTGCGAGGCGATCCGCCGCGGGCCGCGCAGGACGGCGCGCGCGCCGCGAACTATTTCGCGCGGACTCGTGGCCCGCTCGAGCAGCGCGTCGGCCAGCACCCTCGCGTCGCTGGGCTCGGGGCGGGGGAGCCACTGGGGCCCGGCCGGAGGCGACCCGGCCGGATCGGGGGAGGTGTCGTATAGGACATTGGTTATGTCAACCCCGGAGACTCCGTCGACCAGCGCGTGGTGGGTCTTGCCGACGATCGCGAAGCGATCCTCCATCAGGCCTTCGACCAGCCAGAACTCCCAGAGTGGTTTCGAGCGATCGAGCTGCTGAGAGAAGATCCGGGCCGCCAGGACGCGAAGCTGGTCCTCGGAGCCGGGGGGAGGGAGGGCGGTTCGCCGCACGTGGTAGTCGAGGTTCAGGTGCGGGTCGTCGACCCAGACCGGGCGCCCTTGGGCAAAGGGCACGAAACGCAGCTTCTGGCGAAAGCGCGGCACCAGGTGCAGCCGCGACTCGATGTGGTCGCGGAACTCGTCCTGGCCGGGCGGAGGCCCCTCGAAGATCGTGGTCGAGGCGACGTGCATGTGCGCACCGTCGCGCTCCAGGTGCAGGAACGAGGTGTCAAGCCCGGTGAGTCGATCCTCTCCCATCGTGAGGATCATCTCATCTCGGGGGTGGCGGATGCCACTAATCGGCGGCCGGGCCGCTAAATCGGCAGCGCAAGCTCAGGCCCGGATTCCACCGGCAGATCGCCGCCTTCGCGCTCCAGCGAGCTGATCCCAACGCCCACCAGGCGCACGGGCGAGTCGAGCTCGAACCGACCCAGCAGTTCACGGGCGACCGCGGCGACCGCGTCGGGATCGCGGGTCGCCTGCGGGAGCGTCTGCGAGCGGGTGCGGGTCCGGAAAGGAGCCAGGCGCAGCTTCACCGTGATCGTGCGCCCACCGATGCCCTGTGTCGCCAGGCCGTCGCAGACGTCGCGGGAGAGCCGCTCGAGCGTCTCGCTCAGCATCGCGCGGTCCGAGACGTCGGTCGCGAAGGTCGTCTCGCGGCTCTCCGACTTTCGCTGACGGCTTGTCTCCAGCGGGCGCTCGTCGATCCCGCGTGCCCGCTGGCAAAGATCGAGGCCGTTTCGGCCCAGCGCGGCCTGCAGAGCGGCGGAGTCGGCGGCGGCCAACTCGGCGACGGTGCGGATGCCACCTCTTTGCAGACGCTCGAACGTCTTCGGCCCAACCCCCGGAATCAGGCTGGCGGGCCGATCGCCCACCGCCTTCAGCATCTTCTTCGAGTCAAGGACGCAGAAGCCGTCGGGCTTGTCGAGGTCGGAGGCGATCTTGGCGACCAGCTTGTTGGGCCCGATCCCGACCGAGCAGACCAACCCGGTCTCGTCGAGCATCTCCGCCTTCAGGCGGCGGGCACGGGCCTTCGGCGCAGGCGAATCGGAGAGGTCCAGGTATGCCTCGTCGAGGCCGGCGACCTCGACCGCGTCGCTGTAGCGGCGCAGGACCGAGATCACGCTTCGCGAGACCTCTCGGTAGTGGCTCAGGTCGCGCGGGACCAGCACCATCTGCGGGCAACGGCGATGGGCCGTCGCCAGCGGCAGCGCCGAGTGGACGCCGAAGCGACGCGCCTCGTAGTTGGCGGCCATCACCACGCCGCGGGCGCGGGGATCGGTGCCCGTCGCGACGACGACGGGCCGGCCGTTCAGCTCCGGCCGGCGCAGCAGCTCGACCGAGACGAAGAACGCGTCCATGTCGACGTGCGCGATCAGCCGGCTCATAACACCTCCTGCGGCGACCTGCGGTCGCCTGACATGCCACTGCCGCGACACGATGTGTCGCGGCCCAACAACACCAGATTACGGAGCGGGGGAGACAGCAGCCGGCCTAGACTTTCCGGCCATGGGCTCCGCCGAGGCGAAGAATCTCGAGGCGATCTCACGGGCGATCGACCAGCACAACGCCAATTGCCCCTACCCGGCGTCGGAGGTGCGAATGAACCCGTTCGAGCTCGAGCGGCTCGGCTGGGAGGAGATCCGCGGGCTTCCGCTGATCCCCGACCCGGCGCTCGGGACCGGGCGCTTCCGGATCGTCTGCTCACGCGAGGGCGACGGCGCCGAGCTGGAGGAGACCGAGGCGATCGGCGAGCCAATCGAGGTCGAACGCTGAAGCCGTACTAAGTACTCGCCTCCGCGGCTCGGCGCTACTCGGTCTTCCTGGCGACTTGCCCTCAGGAGTGCGTGGCTCGCTGCCGAACGAAGAGGTATGGCACCGAGGAAGATGCGGACGGGACACCAGCACAGCACCCGCAAGTTGCAGCGGCCGGGTGTCGCCTCCGCCGAGAGCCCGATTCAGGTCTCGACCCCTCCCGTGCGGATCATCGGTGCCGAGCGTCGCCACAAGGGCGGCTTCCGGCTCGGCGACCGTTAATCGATCTCGGCCGCCGCAAAGCACCGCGCCGGATTCAGACCTGGTTCCAGAAGTCCAGCCCGAGCCGGCTCAGCCACTTCTGCGCCTCGATGTTGAGGTGGACGAACTGATTGGTCCAGATCAAGACCCCCATCGCGATCAGGATCACTCCTCCGGTGGCGATGATCAGCGGGTAATGGCGCTTGATCACGTCGAAGGCGGTCGTCATGCGCGAGAAGGCGACGGCCGTGAGCAGGAAGGGGATCGCAAGGCCGGCCGAATAGACGGCAAGCAGGAACGCACCCCGGCCGGCGGAGCCGGATAGCGCCGCGGCCGAGAGGATCGCTCCCAGCGTGGGGCCGATGCAAGGAGTCCAGGCGACCGCGAACGCGCCGCCAGCGACCACCGGACCGCCCTTGCCCGCACGGGTCATCAGGGCGTCGACGTGCCACTCGCGGTTCAGCCTCGGCACGAATGGCGCCGCGACAAAGAGCACGCCCATCGCGATGATCAGGCTGGCGGAGATCTTGTTGAGCAGCGCACGGTGCTCGTTGAGCGTCGAGCCCAACCCGGTTGCGGTCAGCCCGAGCAGGATGAATACGGTCGAGAAGCTGGCGACGAAGAGCAGGCTCGGCACCAGCACCCGCCTCCAGCCAGCGTCATCGAGGTCGGTCGGGGAGACGCCTGTGACGGCGGATAGGTAGCCAGGGACGAGCGGCAGCACGCACGGCGAGAGGAATGAAACGAGGCCCGCGGCAAGCGCGGCCAACACGCCTACTCCTGCTGCGGGATCGGTGGACATCGTGGGTCGAAGCTAGCGCAGGTCGCTCGGCGTGGACCGCTGCCTCAGTGCAGCTTGATCGCCGTGCGCACGGTGGCGCGCTGGGTCGCGGTCCCGGCTTTCGCCTCCGGCTCGCAGGCCAGCTGCACCGTCTCTCCGCCGCGAGCGATCAGGATCGCCGCGAAGTTGTCGTGGGTTCTGGTTACAGGAGTCGGGTACTTCCACAGCCACGTGTGCTGGCCCACTGCCAGGTTCGGCCACTCGACCGAGGGATTGCCCCCGCGCACGTACTTCAGGAACACATTTCGCAACGCGATTCCGGCCTGCTCGGTGCCGCCGTTGAGGAAGTCGACCGGGACCCCTTCCTTGATCTCGTCGTCGGCGGTATTGGCGAGCGGGCGTGGGAAGGCGGCCCGGCGTCCCTCGCTCAGGCCCATATGCACGCCGTGTGGGAGCCGAAGCTGGCAGCGCACCTGGTTGATCTTTGCGCCAGACGGGGCCTTGGCTCGCAGCGAGGTCTCGATCGTGAACAAGCGGTCGCTTGTCGTCTTGTCGGCCGCCGTCTTCGACAGCTTGCCGCCAACGATCTGCGTATTGCCACCATTGCCGAACTTGACCGTCGGGGATCCGGGAAGGTCAATCTGGGCCTGGTAGGGAACGTCGGTGCCAGAGGCACCGGGCGTGCGGGACAGGAGCACGGCTGCGAGGGTCACCAGCAAGCCGACGACGACAACCGCCACGGCGCCCCGCGGGGGCGGCGAGGCCAAGGCCCGTCTGATCGCGTCGCGCATGCGGCGGGATGCTAGTCGGGGCGCGCCGCCGGCATTGCCGCAGCGGCCAAATGGCCGGCCGCCGTACCGCTGATAGGACTACCCGATGGAACTCAATGCGCTGTTTCTCAATTGCACCTTGAAGAAGTCCCCCGAGGAGTCCAACACCGAGGGGTTGATCAACATGGTCCGCTCGCATTTCGACGAGCTGGACGTGAAGTCGGAGGTGATTCGCCCGGTCGACTACAACATCCCCTTCGGCGTGGTCTCGGACATGGGTGGCGACGACGAGTGGCCGCAGATCCTCGACAAGATCAAGGCCGTCGACATCCTGGTGATGGCGATGTCGATCTGGTTCGGAGTCCGCTCGAGCGTCGCCCAGATGGTGATCGAGCGCCTCGACGGTGTCTATGAGGAGACCAACGACGCCGGCCAATACCCGATGTACAACAAGGTCGGCGGGGTGGTGGTGACCGGCAACGAGGACGGCGCCCACGCTTGCGCCGAGACAACGCTGTTCAACCTCACCCACCTCGGATTCGCGATCCCGCCCAACGCCGACACCTACTGGGTCGGCGTCGCGGGCCCGGGGCCGTCTTTCCTGGAGGCGAACGGACAGGATCACCCTTACACGCAGAAAACGTCGACCTGGATGGCCCACAACGTGGTCCACCTGGCGCGCATCTTGAAGCAGAACCCGATCCCGCCCGACGGAAACACGGTCAAGGGCTGGGAGCACACGACGCACGTCGGTTGATCGATGTCCTCGCAACTTCGACCGCTCCCCGCGTCCTTTGCGCAAACCAGGCTGGGTCTTCACCGGCTGGCCGAGCAGGTCGTGAAGCTGGCCCGCGAGCATGTCAGCGGCGAGTTCTCCCTGATCGCGACTCCGGGTGGGTTCGGCACCCCCGTGTTCGGGCCCGACGATGCCCAGGTCCGGGTCGAGGGTGGGTACTTCGTCGTCGTGGCGGGCGGCGAGGAGCGCCGCGAACCGATCACGACGCTGCGCGCCGCCGCCGCGCTCGCCGCCGACCTGCTGCCCGGCGACCTCGAGCTCGACGCGGAGCCCCTCGGCGTCGACCCCGAGTCCTCGAGCGCATTGGGGCGCTGGTACCAATTCGGCGAGCAGGTGCTCGAGTCGCTGCGTGCGGATGCGGGCGACGACGACGCCCCAACCGCACCGACGCTTTGGCCCGAGCACTTCGACATCGCGATCGAGATGGGGGCCGAGGGGGCGGGAAAGCGCGCCAACTACGGCCTCTCGCCCGGCGACGAGGACCACGGGGAGCCCTATCTGTATGTCGGGCCTTGGACCGCGAAGCCCGCCGGCGAGCTCTGGAACGCGCAGGGCTTCACCGGGGCGGAGATGGCCTACTCAGAGCTCCTCGAAGCGGAGGAACAGGTCGCTGCGGCGCTTGAGTTCTGTCGCCGCCGAAAGCAAGCCCTGGATGAATTCGGGGCCTAGACGATGAGCGACGACGAGACCGAAACCCCAGATCCAGCGCTAAGCTGAGGCGGTGCTCTACGTCTTTCCTCCGCTGTTCGTTTTGGGGGGCTGGGCTTGGGGCTGCCGAGAGTCTGACCGCCCCGCAATCGTCACAGTCGCTTGCGTCTGCGCGGTTGCATTCGTCCCGGCGCTGATCTGGGCGATCGAGACAGCGGCCGAGCTGGCCAAGGGCTCGGCGTACGCGTTGGCGGTGATGGCGACGAGCTCCTGCGCGATGCTGCTGCACGACCGATCCGATCCCGAGGATGGGGGGGAGGAGACCGGCGACGACGGGCCGCCGCCGCCCTCCGGCGACGATCCCTCGCCGTTCCCGATCGACTGGGGCGAGTTCGAGCGCCGCTACTGGGAAGAGGTCGGCCGGCGCAGGCGCGATCGCATTCCGGTCTAGCTTCGACTCAAATAGCGGTCCGGGTCGGCGGCAAAGGCCCGGACGCACTCGATCGAGCAGAAGTGATAGTCGGTGCCTCGATGGCGCAGGACACCGGCCGAGCTGACCGGTTCGACGGCCATGCGACACACGGGATCGACCGGTAAGCCGCCATCCTCGCCCACCGCCGAGCGCCGGGCGCGAAACACGAGCACCGGATCGCCGACATTGCGCAGCGTCTCGTGGCCCAGCTCGACGACGTTGATGCCCGGCAGCGCACCGGCCAGGTCTCGTGTCGCTTCGGTCAGCAGAGCCTGACCTCCGGGAGCGATCCCGGTCACTCGAGCGGCGATGTTGACCGACGACCCAAAGAAGTCGCGGTCACGCTCGGTCGCCGATCCGCTGTGCATGCCGACGCGGATGCTCGGAAACCGATCCCGGCCGCCGATCTCCTCGACGATGCGAACACCGAGCTGCACCGCCCCAGCGGCGCGGCGGCAGCGGATCATCACCGCGTCGCCGATCGTCTTCACCTCTTCGGCCTCGTACTCAGGCAGCAATTCGCGAACCGCTCCGGTGAACTCGGCGACCAGGTCGGCGGCCTCTTCGTCGCCATGCGCCTCGGTGAGCGCGGTGAAGCCAGCGAGATCGGCAAACAGGAAAGTCTGCTGTTCGGCCATCCGCGTCTCGGACTAGCGGGACACCAGCCGCCCGACAGCGCCCATCAGCTCTTCGACCTGCTGGTCGCGCTTCGGGCCGCTGACACGCCCACTCATGCAGTTTCGAGCATGATCGTCGAGCAGTCCAAGGGCGATCTTGTCGAGCGCCGCCTGTGCGGCTTGGATCTGGGTGATGACGTCGATGCAGTAGCGGTCTTCCTCGACCATTCGAGTCACGCCCCGCACCTGCCCCTCGACACGGGCGAGGCGCTGGAGCAGCTGGGTCTTCGATGCTTTGTATCCGGGAGTTATGTCCATGCCCCTAGGATACCCTGGTAGGGTATTGGCGTCAAACCAGGAAAGGCCTCGGCGATGGGCGACGTTCTCAACACGGTGGGGGAGGGCTTCAAACAGTCGCTTCTGATGGCCTATCAGGTCTGGTGGGCGTTGGTCCTCGGCTTCGCGATCTCGGCGATCGTCCAGGCATGGGTGCCGCGGGAGCGGGTCGAGTCGGCGCTGTCCGGATCGGGGCCGCGTCCGATCGCATGGGCCACGGGCCTTGGCGCCGCGTCTTCGTCCTGCTCCTACGCGGCGATCGCGATCGCCAAGTCGCTGTTTCAGAAGGGTGCGTCGGCGGCCTCGGCGCTGAGCTTCCAGTTCGCCTCCACCAATCTGGTCTGGGAGCTCGGCCTTGTCCTCTGGGTCCTGATCGGATGGCAGTTCACCCTCGCCGAGTACCTCGGCGGCATCGTGATGATCGTCCTGATGGTTGCGATGCTGCGGCTCTTCGTTTCACGACGGCTCGAGGAGCAGGCGCGCGAGCACGCGCAGCGAGCGGAGGCCGGTCACCAACACCATCCGGCCGGCGGGCAGATGGGTTGGCGCGAGCGCCTCACCTCGGCTTCCGCCTGGTCCGACGTTGCCCACAACTTCCGCGGCGACTGGCAGATGCTCTGGAAGGAGATCTCGATCGGCTTCCTTCTCGCCGGGTTCATCGGCCTTTTGGGAAACGACTTCTTCAACGGGCTCTTCATCCACGACGCGCCGCCGGCGCTGGAGACGATCGAGAACGTGATCGCGGGGCCGCTGATCGCGGTGCTGAGCTTCGTCTGCTCGATCGGCAACGTGCCCCTGGCCGCGGTGCTGTGGTCCGGCGGGATCAGCTTCGCCGGCGTGATGGCGTTCATCTTCGCCGACCTGATCGTCCTTCCGATCATCGTCGCCTACCGCAAGTACTACGGCTGGGCCTTCGCGCTGCGGATCACCGCGCTGATGTTCGTGACCATGGTGCTCGCCGCGCTGATCGTCGACGGAATCTTCAGCGCCGCCGACCTGATCCCGACCACGCGGCCGAGCCGCGGCGACATCTTCGGCTCGGTCGAAGTCGACTACAAGCTGTTTCTGAACGTCATCGGCTTGATCGTCTTCGCGGTCCTGTTCGCGATGACCCGGCGACGAGGGGCGACCGACCCGGTCTGCGGGATGAGGGTCGATCGCCAGAGGGCGGTCCGCAAGGAGGTCGCGGGGCAGACGCTCTACTTCTGCTCCGAGCACTGCTGGCACGCGTTCGAAAGCGACCCGCAGCGCTATCTGGACGAGGCGCCGAGCGGGCATGAGGAGGCCGCCCATGCCCGCTGAGGCGTCCCCGAAGACGGTGTTGGTGGCGGGCGCGACCGGCCGGCTGGGAGCGATCGCCCCGTTGCTGTCGACCTGGGGGCCCTCCGGCGCGATTACCCGGACCTGGGCTGGCACCGCTACGAGGACTGGGCCGTTTCGCAGCGCCGCCGTTTCCGCGACATCTGCGCGCATCCGGCGCCGGTTGGCGGCTAGCCGACCCCGTCCCGCCGCGCGTGGACATGATCGTGGCCTCGCACGGTCCTCCAGGACTGCCAGGTGATCCGCAGGATGACGGCGGTGATCGCGAGGCCGATCAACGGGTCGGCCACAGTGGCTCCGAAGGCGACGAAGATCGCCGTTCCCACCACCGCGAGACTGACGTAGGCGTCCGCTCGAGCATGATTGCCGTCGGCGACCAGCGCCGGGCTGTCCAGATTCCGCCCGGCCCGCAGGCGAAGGATCGAGGCAAGCCAATTGCCCGCGAATCCAACCGCACCGGCCAGCGCCAGCGCCAGCAGGTGATCCGGGGCGCTGGGGTGCAGGAGGCGATCGACAGCCACATAGCCGGCCACGCAGGCGCTGACGAAGATCACGGCGACGACGAACATGCCGGCGTAACGCTCAGCGCGCTGTGAGCGCAGCAGAAACGCGATCCCGAGCGGTATCGCGGTCAGCGCGTCGCCAAAGTTGTGGATCAGGTCGGCGAGCAGGGCGATGCTGCCGGTGGAAACGAAGATCAGCGCCTGGACACCCGCTGCCAGGCCGAGGACGGAGAGCGAAAGCGCGACGGCCCGCAGTCCGGCCCGGGAGCGCTTGATGCTGGCGTCGACCAGTCCGTGCGAATGGCCGTGCGGCGTCGGTTCGGCTGAAGACACCGAGGCAGGTTAGAAGCAGGGCGTGGCGGGCGCGGGTGTTGGAGCGCTGTACCAATTAGTCGGTAATCCGTCCATAGGACTTCAGCGGGAGCCATAGGAGGGCGAAAATCCCGCAATGGCGGAGGAGAGCCAGGGAGGGATCCCAAAGACCGCGGTAAAGGTCGAGGCGACCAGGAGCCCGACGCCTAATGTCTACGTGCCGCGCCGGTTCCGGATCGGCGGCATCGAGGGCATTAGAACCGGGGCCGCGATCGTCGGTACGCCGCAGGACGACGGAATGGTCGCGATCGACGTCGAAGCAAAGCCCGATGTCGAGCCAAATCCCGAGATTTGGAGCGACTGGGTCGCGGACGCCGCCGATCGCCACGCCAGCGAGGCCAATGACCGCAGTGACAGCGAGACGCCGCCGACGAGGCTGGTTTCGGAGGCTGCGCTGGTCGAGGTCGGTCGCTTCATCCAAGGTCACGTGGTGCTCGACGACGCGGGTTCGGGGGCAGCGGTTTCACGCTGGATCCAGGCCGGGCGCGCCGACTTCATGGTCGAAGTTCCGTTTCCGCACGAGGTGTAGATCGCGGGCCCCAGCGCGGGCGTAACTGACGCCTGTTCTACTTACTACTCGGTAATTCGTCCAGTGGCGCCCGCGTACGTGCAGGCGCTGCCAAAATCACCGACATGGTTGAGATGGAAGGCGCGACCGTCGTAAAGGCTCCCGGAACCGAGCTGAGGTTCATCCGCAGCCACACGCCGGCGATTTACGTGCCGCGTCGTCTCCGAATCGGCGGACTTCCGGGAATCAGGCACGGAGCCGCCATCGTGGGAACTCCTCAGGACGCCAACATGGTCGCGATCGACGTCGAGTTCACCGAATATGTCGATCCGACGCCGGCCGTCTGGGGCACTTGGGTCGCGGCGGCGGCAGAGCGCCACGTCAGCGAAGCCGACCTCGACTCCGGCGAGGAGATATGGACAATGCTCGTCGCCGAGCAAGACCTGGTCCAGGTCGGGCGCTACGAGGGAGGCTGCGTGCTCGTGGACCATGCCGGCAGGCAGAAGCTTCAGCCCTGGATCCACGCGGGCCGCATGGCCGTGCACCTGACGGACCCAGCTGCCTGAGTAGACATAACGCCGATTATCGAGCGCAGGAGCTGCGACGCCGCAGATCTACTCCCCGTCGCGCACAACCAGGTCCATGAGCAAGCCGTCGTTCCAGCCGCCCTCGGGGTTGCGCTCGTAGGACCGCAGGATGCCGACGGGCTCGAACCCAACGGCGGTGAAGCTGCGTACCGCCCGCTCGTTCTGCGGATTGGGGTCGATCGTGAAGCGGTGGTGGCCCTTGGCTGAGAAGTGCTCGATCACGAGCCTCAGTACGCGCCGCCCGTATCCGCGTCCGTGCAGGTCCGTCGTCAGAGCGATGTCCAGGGCAACGCTCGGGTACCACTCATACGGCTCCTCGACGTACTCGACCCATCCGACCAGCTCACCCTCGACCTCAACGACCCAGCCGCTGTCGCGCTCGTAACTGCCGTCCGCCCACCAGCGATTCACGTCGGGCTCCGCAAACAACGCGTCGAGGGCTTTGGCATCGGCAGGCTCGAACCTGCGCAGCTGGATGTCGCCGTCACGCATCGCGCGACCGATGATCGCAGCGGCAGGCGTTTGTCCCGCTTCGCCTCCGGTCGTTCCTCTTTACCGAGGCCGGTTAGGTCCGATCAGTGCGGCTGCGGCACGATCCGGATGTACGGCTTAGGCGACTCCCAGCCGTCCGGGTACTTCTCCTTGGCCTCGTCGTCGGACACCGAGCCGGAGATGATCACGTCGTCGCCCTGCTTCCAGTTCACCGGCGTCGCGACCTTGTGCTTGGCGGTCAGCTGCAGCGAGTCGATCACCCTCAGCACCTCGTCGAAGTTGCGGCCGGTCGTCATCGGGTAGGCGAGGATCAGCTTGATCTTCTTGTCGGGGCCGACGACGACGACGTTGCGCACCGTCTGATTGTCTGCCGGCGTGCGGTCGGCCGCGTCGCCCTCGACCTCGGCGGAGAGCATCTCGTAGAGCTTCGAGACCTTGAAGTTGTCGTCGCCGATGATCGGGTAGTTGGGAGCCGTCCCCTGGGTCTCCTCTATGTCCTTCGCCCATTCGGCGTGCTTGCCGGTCGGGTCGACCGAAAGGCCGATGATCTTCACGCCGCGCTTGTCGAACTCGGGCTTGGCGTTCGCCATGTAGCCGAGCTCGGTCGTGCAAACCGGCGTGAAGTCCTTGGGGTGCGAGAACAGAACGGCCCATCCGTCGCCTATCCAGTCGTGGAAGCTGATCGGGCCTTCTGTCGTCTCAGCCTCGAAATCGGGTGCCGTGTCACCAATCCTCAGAGCCATTTCTCTTCTCCTTGAAGTTTGAACGCGTGACCTTAGCCGCATTTTGGGCAAACCGAACACCCCGACCGGAGCACCGGCTCAACCAGGCCTGAAATCCGGCAGCTCGAACGCCACCCGTGCTCCCCCGAGCGGCGAGTCCTCGGCCCAGATCCGTCCGCCGTGCGCTTCGACGATCGCGCGTGCGATCGCCAGGCCCAGCCCGCTTCCGCCCGACCGGCGGGCGCGTGAGGTCTCGACGCGATGAAAGCGGTCGAATACGCGGCCCCTCTCCTGCGCCGGTATTCCAGCGCCGTCGTCGTCGACATAAACCCTGAGTCGATCGCCGGCGGCCTCGGCACTGATGCCCACCCGCCCGCCGTCCGGGGTGTGCTCGGTCGCGTTGCGCAGCAGGTTGCGGACGACCTGCGCGACGCGGTCCGGATCGGCGAGCAAGGTCCCCTGAGGCCCACCGCCAAACTCGACCCGGCGATCCGCCACAGAAGCGGCGGCGACCAAGTCGCGCAGAAACGGGCCGACCTCGATCTGGGCGAGGGCGGGCCCGATTCCCTCGTCCAATCGCGCCAACGTCAGGAGGTCGTCCACCAGCCTCTCCATGCGAGCGATCTCACGCACGGCGACCTCCTCGACCTCTCGGACTCGCTGCGGCGAAGGGCTCGGTTCGCGGGCGAGGACCTCGAGCTGGCCGCGAATCGCGGTCAGCGGGGTGCGCAGCTCGTGGGAGGCGTCGGAGACGAACTCGCGCTGGCGCGAGAAGGCGTCTTCGAGCCGCTCCAGCATGTGGTCGAAGGACTCGGCGAGCAATCGCAGCTCGTCGCCCGGTCCCGCGCCGCCGATCCGGTGCGTGAGATCCCCGGCGTCCACCTCCGCCGCGATCCGCGCCATCCTTCGCAACGGCGCGACAGTGCGGGCGGCGACGAGATATCCGGCCGCAAGCGCGGCCGCAAGCGTCAGCGCGCCGATGATCAAGAAGGTCTGAGCAACATCGTGCTGGGCTCGCTCTACCGACTCCAGCGGCTCACCGGCTCGAATCCTCGCCGCCGGTCCGGCGGTAGTCGCCACGGCGCGGGTGAGCAACCGCACGTCTCCGGCGTCCTCCAGCTCCACGTCGGAGTAACCAGCCGCTGCCGTCCGCAACTCCTGCGCCTCGCCAGCTTCCTTTCTGGCGTCGGCGGCGGTCTCGGTCGGCTCCGGTCGCAGGCCGACCAGCTCGGGTTGGTTGGTCACCGTGCCGCCTCCGGGCACGGTCACGATCAAAAGCCTGGCCGAGGGACCGAACGGCTGGGCGGCGATGTAGCGGCGGGCGGCGTCGGCCGCCTGGCCTGACGTACCGGCGGCCCGGACCCGGCCCGCGAGGGCGTCTGTGACGGCACGCAGGTCCCTATCGATGCGCGAGCGCAGCTGCGATCCGGTTGCCCGATAGACGGCGAAGAACGTCACGGCAAAGGCCGCCGCGACGATCGCGGCGATCGAGAGCGCCAGCCTCCCCCGCAGGCCAATGCGGGCTGCCGTCATCCCGACCCTGGTCCGGCGAGGCGGTATCCGACCGATCGAACGGTCTCGATCGGAGCGGGCTTCCCGGTCGCGGCGAGTCGCCGCCTCAGATAGCCGATGTAGACCTGGACGACGTTCGTGCCCGGCTCGTGCTCATAGCCCCAGACCGCCGCGAGGATCTGCTCGCGTGACAGCACCTTGCCCGGATGGCGCATCAAATAGGCGAGAAGGTCGAATTCCCTCGCCGAGAGGTGGAGGCTCATGCCATCTCGCTCGGCTTCGCGCCCGATCAGATCGAGCCGGATGTCCCCCACCTCGAGCTTGGTCGCCTCCGGCCCATCCGCCTGCCGTAGATGGGCCCGCACCCTGGCCGCCAGCTCGTCGAAGGCGAACGGCTTGCTCACATAGTCGGTGGCGCCGCGATCCAGCCCCTCGATCCGATCCTCGACCTCGCCACGGGCCGTGAGGACGATCACCGGCAGGCCCGGCTTGGCCCGGCGGATGCCGTCCAGGACCTGCAACCCGTCGCGTCCCGGGAGCATCCGATCCAGGATCACCAGGTCGATCTGCTCGTCGAGCGCGAGTCGCTCCCCCTCCTCCCCGTCGTCGGCCGTCGAGACCGAATGCCCCTCGCCCTCCAGGCCGCGTCTGAGGAAGTCCGCTATCGCCGCTTCGTCTTCGATCACCAGGATGCGCACACCGGCGATGCTAGAGACGCGCGCAACTTTCCCTCGCCGCCGAAAATGGCCTCTAAGAGAACTCTCAGTCGTTCCTTAGGGCAGGTTTCGGCGCGGCGCCGACGCTTTCTCGATGCAAAGCGACGATAAACGGCGACTTGCCCGCTTGCGCCTGCGTGCCCGCCGTAGGCGCGCCGGCGAGCTGCGTCGGCGGGCTGTCTTCCTTTCGCTGAGCCTGTTCGCGCTGCTGTGGGTGGCAGTCTTCGCGCAGATGGTCAGCGGCCACGACCCGGTGCTGACGGGCGCCAAGCAGGTTGCGACCTCGAGCCAGGCCGATCGCACGGCGAGGCGCGCGAAGGCAAACAGCGATGGGAAGGTCGCGCTGGCGCTCAACCCCCAGACTGGGGTGATCGAAGAGGTTCCGAGCGACTCGGCGTCGAGCTCGGCCGCGACCCAGCCCGCTCCCGCAGCGCCCGCCGCGGTCGTCACCTCGCAATCGTGAGCGAGGAGACAGCTCTGCGCTTCGATTGCTTCGGCGGCACGTCGACCGTGCACGTCGGAGGATCGAGCCCGACTCGCAGCGCCGAGGAGGCCGCCGCGCAGGCCCGCCAGCGGCTGCTCGAGGTGCACAACAGCCTCTCTCGCTTCATCGCCGACAGCGAGCTCTCGCGGCTGAACCGATCTCCGTCGACCGCCGTCGCTGCCAGCCCCCTGGTCTGCCGTCTGGCGCGAGCCGTGCGCTCCGCCGGCCATCGCAGCGGGGGCCTCGTCGACGCCACCCAGCTGGGCCCGCTGGAGAGGGCGGGCTATCGGGACTCGCTGGCCGGGGCCACGACGCTCCCTTTACACATGGCTCTCGCGTCCGCCCCACCCCGCCGCCCGGCGACTCCGGACCCCGATGCCCGATGGCGGGAGATCGAGGTCGACGAGCGCTGGGGGTCCGTCATTCGCCCACCCGGATTGCGCCTCGACAGCGGCGGAATCGCCAAGGGCATGGCGGCCGACCTGGTGGCGGCGAGTTTGCGCGAGCATCCGACCTTCGCCGTCGACTGCGCCGGCGAGATCCGCATCGGCGGCGCCGCGCGGCTGCCGCGCCGGGTGCTCGTCGACGACCCGTTCGGCGGCGAGCCGCTTCACGAGCTCGAGCTCACAGACGGCGCCGTGGCGACCAGTGGGATCGGCCGGCGCGCCTGGCTGCGAGCCGACGGCTCTCCCGCGCATCATCTCCTGGACCCGGGCAGCGGCGAGCCCGCATTCACCGGCATAGTCCAGGTCACCGCCCTCTCCGCCACCGCCCAGCTCGCCGAGGTCCTGGCGAAGACCGCACTGCTCAGCGGGCCGGCGGGCGCGGCCGCACAGCTGCCCTACGGCGGCGTCCTGGTCTTCGACGACGGCTCCTACGAGGTCGTGACCGGCGCGCCCGTCAACGAGGCCGTGATGGTCCCCTCCGGTGTGGCGGAGTTGCCCGCGTGAGCGCCGGCCATCACCTGTTTTGGATCACCAGTCGCGCGGCTGGGACCGCGGCGCTGATCACCGCCAGCGTCAGCGTTGCGATCGGCATCATGATCGGCAGCCGCCGCAACACCAGTGCGCCGCTCTCGGAGCTGCGCCCGGTGCACGAGGCCCTCTCGCTGGCCACCCTGGCCCTGATCGGGCTGCACGGCGTCTCGTTGCTCGGCGACAGTTTCATGCGGCCCGGACTGGCGGGAATCGCGATTCCGTTCGTCGGCCCGTACCGCCCGGTCTGGACCGCGGTCGGGATCGTCGGCGGTTACGGCCTCGCGGCGCTGGGGCTCTCCTACTACTGCCGCAACGCGATCGGAGCCGCCCGCTGGCGGCGCTGGCACCGATTCACCGCCCTCTTCTGGCTGCTCGGCGTCGTGCACACGATCGGCGCCGGGAGCGACGTCACCCAGCCTTGGTTCCTGCTGCTGACCGGTGCCGCGGTGATCCCTGCGGCATTTCTCGTCCTCTCCCGCACGGCCCGCGGGCTGAGCTCGGCGCTGGACCTGCCCCGCACCGAACCGCCGGTGCGCCAGGTCTCCTAGCCAGCTGCGGCGGGCTTCAGCTCGGCACGGCGTAGATCTGGCCCCCCTGCTCCAGCACCTTCTTCGGTGCCAGACCAGCCGGGGGCGGCCCGGCGACGACATCGCCGGTCTGGGCGCTGTAAACGCCGCCGTGGCAGGGGCAGATGATCTCGCCGCCCTGGTAGGTCACGGTGCAGCCCGCATGTGTGCAGATGGCGCTGAATGCCCGCAGGCTGCCGTCGGACGACCGGACGAGGATGTCCGGGGAGCCATCGGAGGGGTCCTGGTACTCGGCCGCCTGGCCCGTCGGCAGACGGTTCGACGAGCCAAGCTTTACGGCGCCAGACGGCAGCGAGCCGTTGCTCGCCCCGGAGCCGCCTTGGCCTCCTGAGCCGGAGCTCTTGGGGGTGGAACCTCCGCCGCCGCTCAGGTTCGACGACGTGGCGTTGGCGTTCACCGTCGGCCCGTTGTAGCGGCCCTTCAGCAGGGCGGCGATGCCCGCCAGCGCCAGCGCGCCGGTCCCAATCTGCGCCAGAAGCGCTCGACGCGTCAATGGCGACCCCGAGCCGGCCGCCTGCCCTTGTGCCGACACGGTCAGATGAGTCCGCCGCACGAATGCGTCGGAAGGCTGCAGGATCGTGTTGTCGAGCGCCGGTTGACCGCTGGCGCCGGCGAGGACGAACGGCAGCCAGGCGAAGGTGAAGACGATGTCCGGGCCGAGGAAGTAGGGCGAGGTGTGCCAGCTCGCAGTCAGAAAGAGGAGCAGGTTCAGGCCCATGCCGCAGGTTGCGGCGAGCCGCGTGAAGAGCCCAAACGTGACCAGCAGGCCGATCAGGATCTCGACGATCGCAACCCCGACCCCGGCCAGCTCGGCGTGCGGCATCGCGAAGGTGCGCAGGATGAAACCACCCGGCGTGTGGTTGGCGAAGCCCGTGAGCTGGGTGCCGATGTAGGTCGGCGCTCCCTGGTGCAGGAAGCCGGGGTCGCTGAGCTTCTGGATCCCCGCGTAGACGAACGTGACTCCGAGGAACAGGCGCAGGGGGAACAACGCCAACGCGGGCGAGATCGAGCGGTCCGGCGCCGGCGGCCGCGGGCGCCGCTCGGGTGCCCGCGGGGGCGGAGCCTCGAGCGTCGGGGAGTCGAGGTAGTCACTCACCGCAGAGAACTGTCGACCGATCACCTAAGCGCCGCCTCACGGCTTCATGAGAGCTCTCTTATGCGCAACGCAGGCGCCCTTTATGCGGCGCTCCTAGGTTCGGGCCGTGCGCCTCGCGCTTGCGATCTCCACCGCGATTGCGCTGACCGCCGCGTGCCTCGCCGGCTGTGGCGGGTCCGGCCCGACCGGCGGAGCGGAGAAGCACCGCCACGGCGCGAGCTCGTCCGCCGCCGGGGCCGGCACGGCCTCGGTGACACGGCGCCTGATGGGCCTGCCGGCGTTGCCAGCGAACTCCCCCCTGCCCGGATACCTGCTGATCGCCGACCGCGACAACAACCGGTTGATCGTCGTCTCTCCCAGCAAGCGAATCGTCTGGCGCTTTCCCTCCCCCGGAGACCTCCGCCCCGGCCAGGCATTCGCCGGCCCCGACGACGCCTTTCTCACCCCGACCGGGCGCGGCATCATCACCAACGAGGAGTTCTCGGACGCGCTGGCGGTGATCCGGCTCGGCCGCCGGCCCCAGATCGGATTCGAGTACGGACGCAACGACGTTCCCGGCAGCGGGCCGGGCTATCTCTCCCACCCCGACGACGCCTACAAGCTGCCGAACGGGCTGATCAGCGTCGCCGACATCATCAACTGTCGCGTTCTCTTCATCCGCCCGGGCCACGGCATCGCGCGCTCGATCGGTCAAGCCGGAGACTGCGTCCACGATCCGCCCACCTCGCTCTCACAGCCGAACGGCGACACCCCCCTCCCCGACGGAGGCGTGCTGGTGACTGAGATCGGAGGCTGGATCGACCGTTTCGATCGCCGCGGCCACCTGCGATGGACGATCCAGACTCCGACCAGCTACCCGTCCGATGCCCAACTGCTCCCGGACGGCAACGTGCTGGTCGCCGGCTTCGACGATCCAGGTCACATCTACGTCCTCACCCAGAAGGGGAAGGTGATCTGGAGCTACGGGCCCGCGAGCGGGCGCGGCGCCCTCAACAAGCCGTCGCTTGCCCTGCCGCTACCGGGGGGGTTGATCGCGGCAACCGACGACTACGGCCAGCGCGTCGTGGTCATCGACCGGCGCACCAGCAAGATCGTCTGGCAGTACGGGCACCTGGATCAGATCGGCTCGGCGCCCGGCTACCTCAACAAGCCCGACGGGCTGGACCTGATCAGGTAGCCGGTGCGCGCGGGAAGGCTGATCGCCGCGGCAACGGCCATCGCTGCCGCGATCGCGTTTGGCGCCTGCGGGAGCCACGGGGACAGGAGCTCGAGCACGTCGGCCGGCGCCGGCTCGCCGACCGGCCTGCGGGCCCAGCTGGCCCCCTGGCGCCTGCCCGTCCCGGTGGCGGCCGGGGTTGCACTGGCTCAGCCAGGGCGGCTGCTCATGATCGGGGGGCTGGACTCGAGCGGGGCCTCCAGTGACCAGGTCCTCGCGATCGACCCAAGGACCGGCGCGGGCCGCGATCAGGGAACCCTCATGCAACCGACCCACGACGCCGCGGGAGCCGTGATCGGCGGCAGGGCGTTCGTATTCGGCGGCGGCGAGTCGATCAGCTACTCCGGAGTCGAGGAGCTCCCGCCGGGGCGCCCCGCCGCCCTCATCGGCAGCCTCCCGACGGCTCGATCCGACCTCGCCGCCACGACGATCGGCCGCCGCGCATACCTGCTGGGCGGCTACGACGGGGCCACGCTTGCCTCCGACGTCCTGACCACCGGCGACGGACGGGGCTTCCGTACCATCGCCCGCCTTCGAGATCCGGTCCGCTACCCGGCCGCCGCCGCCGCCGGGGGCCGGCTGTTCGCCTTCGGAGGGGAGCTGGCGAGCGGGAGCGCGACCGACGCGATCCAGGAGGTGAACCCGAAGACCGGATTGACGAAGTTCGTCGCATCGCTCCCGGCCCCGACCGACCACGCGGCGGCGATTTCGTTCGGCGATCGAATCTTCGTGCTCGGGGGAAATGTCGCCGGTGTCCCCAGCCGCCAGGTCGTCTCCTTCGACCCGGCCACGGGCCGCGTTGCGCCCCTCAGCCAGCTGCCGCTCGCGATCGCCGACGCCGCCGCGGTGAGGTCAGGTGCGACGGGCTATCTGCTCGGCGGGCTTGACGCGCGGGGGGCGCCCTCGGATCGAGTGATTCGCTTGACGCCGAGTGGCTGACCGGCGCGGCGTTCGCCCCGGCGAGCACCACGGTTAGCGATCTAGGGGAAGACGGTCTCGCCGCTCTCGCTGTCGATCACCGTGATCGCCAGCGCCGGACAGGCCTCCGCGGCCCTGAGAATCAGGTCGTCGGGGCCCTTCCCGATCACCGTGGCCGTCTCCTCGAGGTCGAACACCTCGGGCGCTATGTCGACGCAGTCGCCATGGGCGCTGCATGCGGTTGGATCGATCTGTGGGACGTAGCTCATGCTGCCCTCGCTTCCGTTTCCTTTCCCTTGTTCCAGTAGGACTCGTCGATGCGCTTGCGCATCTGCGCGATCGTCCGCGGGCGACCCACCGCCAGCGCAGCGACGGGGGTGCCCTCGCGTGAGAAGAGAGCGGCAAAGTCACGTGACTCGGGGTCGCCCTCGATCACGGTGTCGGTGGCTCGATCGGCGTGACCGACGTACTGGATGCGCAGCCCGTACTGATCGCTCCAGAAGCTGGGCAGCGGCGGCGTGCCGGGGTAGACCCCCAGCATCGCCTGCGCGGCCGCCGTGCCTTGACGGGCGGCCGAATCCCAATGCTCGGTGCGGGTGTGCTGCCCAAAGCGAGGTTCGAACGGAGCGGCGACGTCTCCCGCCGCGTAGACGTCCGGAATCGTGGTGCGGGCGGCCCCGTCGGTCGCGATCGCCCCATGCTCGAGCCCGGTGCCGGCCAGCCAGCCGACGGACGGCTCGACGCCAACGCCGACCACGACCGTGTCGCACTCGATGCGGCTGCCGTCGGCGAGCTCCAACTCCTCGACCCGCCCGTTTCCCCGTGCCCGTTCAAGTCTTGCCGAGAGCATCAGCCGCACCCCTTCGTCGGCATGAAGCTGGGCGAACCAGGCGCCGACCCGCTCACCGAGTATCGGCGCCAGCGGAACGTCGAGTGCCTCGATGATCGTCACCTCGACGCCAAGGCCGCGAGCCGTGGCCGCGACCTCCTGGCCGATGAACCCGGCGCCGACGACCGCGAGCCTGGACCCCTCCTCCATCTGTGCACGCAGGCGGCGCGCGTCTTCGATCGTGCGCAATGCCTGCACGTTTTCGAAGCCGGCGAGAACCGGGAGCCGGCGGGCGTGGCTGCCCGTGGCGACCAGAAGCTTGTCGTAGGCGAGCGTCCGACCGTCATCGAGCTCGACGGTGCGCTCGGACGGGTCGAGGCCTTGCGCGCGCCGACCGAGCAAGAGGTCGATCGCGTTGTCCTCGTACCACTGCTCGGGCCGGTAGGAGACCTCGGCCTTCTCGACCGCGCCAGCCAGCAGCTCCTTGGAGAGCGGTGGCCGGTCATACGGCGGCTCGGGCTCGCCGCAGACGACGCGAATCGTCCCCTCGAAGCCGCGCGACCGCAGCGTTTCGGCACAGCGCTGGGCGGCCAACCCACCGCCGACGATCAGGACTCCGGGAGCGTCCATCACGCCTCCTCCAATACGGGGGTTGGCCGCGGCCGTAGGGCCTCCTGCCGCGGTGCGCGCTCGGCCCGCGGATGCGGGCGTCGCGACGCCTTCCAGCCATGTACGAGCCGGACCGCGAACAGCAGCGCGATCGGTGGAGCGGTGAGCAAGAGCCACCAGCGAAGCCATGGGGTCGACGCGTCGGTGCCGGCGCCCAGCGTGTGGACCACGGCAAGGCCGTAGACGACGACGGTAAAGCGATGCGCCTTGCGCCAAAGCCGGGCGCCGATTCGCCGTCGCGCGTAGAAGCTCAGTCCGAGCAGCGCGGCGAGATAGCCGCCGAGCACGCCGAAGCCGGTCCAGAGGGGCTTGTAGGCCATCTTGAAGGGGATCACGATCCCGGCCACGCCGGGGCTCAGCCAGGCGTCGCCGAGCAGGGTGACGCCGTGCACCGCGATCGCAACCATCGCGGCCACCGCGGTGTGCTCGTGGATCGCGACCAGCTTCGGGGCGAAACCCGGTCGCCGCATCAGCTTGCCGGCCATCATCAACCCGATCCCGACCGAGATCGTGACCAGTGCCAGGGCGACGAGCCCCGACGCCCGGCTCGCGAGCCACCAGCCGTGCTGGGCCAATGCGTTCTGAGTCGGGGAGGCGGTCACGCGGCAACCTGCGCGGTCGATTCGAAGTTCTCGGGAAGCTTGATCCGCGGCCGAACGCTGAGGGCTCCCACCAGCTCGACTCGGCCGTGGTCATGCACCAGCAGGCCTCCGCGCCGGGCCAGCAGCTCGCGGCCCCCTTGCGGGCCGGCCAGCAGAGCTGCCTTCGAAAGGGTCTCGGCCTCCAGCGCGGTCTCGCCAAGTGCCGTGACGCCGACCAGTCCGGTCCATGCGGGCTTGCCGGTCGCAGGGTCGAGCAGGTGGTGCGCGTAGCTGCCGTCCGACTCGCGCCAGATCCTCACGTTGATCCCGGAAGTCGCGACTCCGCCCGAGCCCAGATGCAGGACGTGGGCGCGCTCGCCGGTGAGCGGGTGCTCGACCTGGACCTCATAGGGCCAGGCGGCCGCCTGCTCACCTCCGATCCGGATATCGCCCCCGCAGTCGACGAGGAATCGGGCGTGGCGGCGCAGCTGCCTCGCAACCATGTCGGCAGCCAGGCCCTTGCCGGCGCCGCCGGTGTCGAAGCGGACACCCGCTGGGCGGATTATCGTGCCGCGGGCCTCGTCGACTCGGACCCCTTGCCAGCGGGCATCGGGGTGCGGGGCGGCGGGGTGGCGGGGTGGCGCGACCTCCAGCGCGGCACCGATCGGTGCCGCCGGGGCGCCGGCGCGAGATCCGCGATAGCCCGCGGCCTCGATCTCGCCGACCAGCGTCGGGTCGACCAGGCCTCCGCTCTGGCGCGCGGCCCAGAGCCCCGCCTTCACGGCCTCTCGCAGCAGCCCGGAGGAAGGCACCTCGCGGCGCGGGTCGGCATTCAGCGCGCAGAGCTCGCTGTCCTCGCGAAAGCGGGAAAGCGCCTGCTCGAACTCGCCGATGAACTTCCGTGCTCGCTCGGCGGCGGCTGGAGGCGCAATCGCTCCCGGGCCCGGCTCGCCGATCAGCAGCCGCACGTGCGATCCCATCGCCTCGAAGGTGACGTCGTACTCGCTCATGATGCGCTCGTCGTCACCGGCGCCGGCGCGGGCGCCGCGGTCGTAGGGGCGGAGCTGGTGACCACCGGGCTCGAGCTGGAGCTCGCTGCCATCGAGGTGCCGGCGCTCGAAGACGCGGCCGGGACCACGGTGGTGATGACCCGGCGGCGGATCACACGCCGCACCAGCACCTTGCCGGGAGCGCTCGAGGCCGTGCTTGCGACGCCGATCGCCGGGTCGTTTCCGGAGCGAAGCTGGTAGGTGAGAAAGCCGAACAGCATCGCGAAGGTCGCCGCCGAGGCCGCGATCACGGCACCCGGGCCCGGGCGGCGGCGGCGCGCGGTCCTTTCGGATCGCGCGGCCGCCTCGGGCGGATTGGTGGGCCGCTCGGTGATCGGGCCCTCGTTGATGGGCCGCTCAGTCATCGTGGCCGCCGCCTCCACCTTCGTGTTCCCGCTCACCACCACCGGAGCCCGAACCTCCACCGCTGCTCGAGGTGTGAACCGGAGCGGACGTATGGCTCGGCGCCGATGCGCCGCTGGTGTGCGACACGACCGGTGCGGTGGACGCGACCGGCGTCGCGGACGCGGACGAGCTCGACGTCACCGCGGGTGGCGGAGGGGGCGCGGCTGCCGGGGCCGCAGATGCGATCGCCGCTTGACCCGGCGATCCGGAACCGGACACGCCGGACCCCTCCTTCGGCTTGGCATGGCGGGTGACGTGGATGGTGCGGCGGATCACCTGTGTCCGCACCTTCGGCTTTGGGGGCTTTGCGGCCGAGGGAGTGGCCTGCCCCGAATTGGAGCTCAGGGCCACACCTGCGAGGCCGCCGAGGCCCACGAATGTCGCGGCCGCGGCGATCTTTGCTCTGGCGTTCTTCACGGGGTTGACCTCCTCGGAGAGTGTTGGTGCGGCGATTCTGCGAAGCCACGCACCAAGCGCCGCCCAGGGCAGGGTTAAGAGCAGGCAAAACCTCCAAAGGGCCGTGCGTGCGCGGCGTTACAGTGGCCCCATGCCGCAGCCGGCGACCGGTACTGCCCGCATCCTGTTCGTCGAAGACGAGGAGTCGATCTCGGAGCCGTTCGCCGAGGCGCTGCGCCAAGCCGGGTTCGACCCGACAGTGACGCGGACTGCCGCCGGTGCCCTGGAGCTGGCCGAACGCCTCCAGCCGGATCTGGTTCTCCTCGACCTGGCGCTGCCCGACGGCGACGGACGTGATGTCTGCAGGGAGCTGCGTCGGCACTCCAACGTGCCGATCCTGATGCTCACCGCCCGCGGGACCGAGATGGACAGAATCGTCGGATTGGAGATCGGTGCGGACGACTACGTCGTCAAGCCCTTCAGCGCCCGCGAGGTCATCTCCCGAATCAGAGCCGTGCTGAGGCGAACCGAGCGTGCGGTCCCCGAGCAGCGGGTGGTCGAGGTCGGCGGATTGCGGCTCGACAGGGAAGCCCGCACCGCGACGCTCGACGGGAAGGCCCTCGATCTGAGCCGCAAGGAGTTCGACCTCCTGGCTGAGCTGGCCCGCAATCCCGGCAAGGTGGTCAAGCGGGAGGATCTGATGGCCAGGGTCTGGGACGTGAACTGGTTCGGCTCGACGAAGACGCTCGACGTGCACATCGGATGGCTGCGCCGCAAGCTCGGTGACGACAGCGCAAACCCAAGGTTCATCGAAACAGTGCGGGGCGTCGGGTTTCGCTTCGCCTCATCGCAGGACGCAGAGCCGTAAGCCTCCGGACTACCCTTCTGCTGGCGCTGGCCTACGTGTTGGTGCTCGCGCTCATTGCCCTCGGCGTCCCACTTGCGGTCAGCCTGCGCGACCGTGTCGACTCGGAGGTGAAAGGCCAGGCTCGAAGCGAGGCCGACGTGGTCGCGGCCACCTCCGCCGAGCTTCTCAGCCCCGCGGACCGGGGTGGCCTTGTCCGGTTGGTCGACGTCTCGGCGCGAACCGTGCGCGGGCGCGTGATCGTCGTCGATCGGCGGGGCCGGGTGCTCGCCGACAGCTCCGGCAGCTCCACCACCGGCACCGACTACGGCAGCCGCCCCGAGGTGCGTGCCGCCCTTCGAGGGCGCGGCGAGCAGTTCCAGCGCCACAGCATGACCCTGGGCGAGGAGATCCTTGCGACGGCCGTTCCCGTCGTGCATGGCAGCCGCACCGCGGGGGCGGTGCGAATCACACAGAGCGTCGCCGCGGTACATCGGGCCGTTCGCACCGCGATCCTCGACCTCGCCGTTCTCGGGGGTGTGGTGCTGCTGCTCGGACTCACCGCCGGTGCTCTGGTCGCCCAGCGTGTCGCCCAGCCAATCCGCCGTCTCGATGCCGCCGCGCGCCAGGTCGCCGGCGGCGACCTCGATGCCCAGGTCGCGGTCGAGGGAAGCACCGAGCAGCGCTCGCTCGCCGGCACGTTCAACGAGATGACGACACGCGTCAAACGCCTGCTGCGCGGCCAGCAGGATTTCGTCGCCGATGCCTCGCATCAGCTTCGAACCCCCCTCACCGGCTTGCGTCTGCGGCTGGAGGGACTCCGCGATCGCTACCGGGATGAGCCGGCGACCGCCCGCGATCTGGAGGCCGGCATGCGGGAGGTGGACCGGCTTTCTCGCATGGTCGACGAGCTGCTGGTGCTCAGCCGCGCGGGCGAGCGCGAGCTGCCCGCGGAGGCGGTCGACCTCGAGGCCACCGCGAAGCGAGCGGTAGAGCGCTGGCGGAAGGCTGCGGGAGAACGCGACATCGATCTGGCGCTGACGGTCGAAGAGCCCGCTGGTCGTACCAGTTGCGCGACGGCGGACCTCGACCGCGTCATGGACGTGCTGCTGGAGAACGCGGTTCGCTATTCGCCGCCCGGGTCCACGGTCGGCGTTCGCTGCTCCGCCGGCCGGATCGAGGTCCTCGACGAAGGTCCGGGGTTGGCCCCGGACGAACCTGTCTTCGATCGCTTCTATCGCGGCAGCGCGGGGCTCCAAGGCCCTGGAGGCACCGGCCTCGGCCTGCCCATCGCCCGCGAGCTGGCACGTGAGTGGGGTGGCGAGGTGCAACTCGCAAATCGCGACCGCCGCGGCGCGAGTGCCGTGGTCTCGATGCCCAGCGCATGAGCTTTACCCTCCCTTTGCCCAAGCCTTCCCAGCGTTTTCACCACACAGCCTATGGTTGGACCGCATGAGTGTCTCTCGGCAGAGCCCCCCTTCCTCAGCTCTTTCGTCGAAGGCGACCTGGATCGGGCTTGCGCTGCTCGGGATCGTGGTCGCCGCCGGCGTCTCGGTGGTGGCGAGCCGCCTCTCGAGCCAGCACATCGGGATCGCCTCGGAGCCAATCTCCGCCGGTCGTGATTTGGCACCCCCGTCCGCGAATGCGCCGACCGCCACTCCCAAGCATCACCAAGGTCAACGGCATCACCAGGGCCCCGGCCCCGGCCCCTCCCCCACCCCGACCGCTCCACCATCCACAACCCCTCCCAGCTCGTCGAGCCCGAACACGACGGCCCCGCTGCCGCAGCCGGCTCCGTCGGCCCCGGCTGGCGACGACAGCGGCGATGCGCACGGTGGCGGTGGTGGTGGTGGTGGTGGCGGTGGTCGCGGTGGCGGTGACGACTAGCTCCCGCGGTCGCCCCGCCGCTCAGACTCTTCCACGCGGGCGGCGATGCACCAGCCTCTTCAGGCTCAAGAGAAGCCAGTACACAAGCGGAACGATGACGAGGAAGAACACGACGAGCAACATCGCGGTGAACAGAGTCACGAGGAATCCCTTCTGTTGAGGCCGGGGCGGTGGCTCGAATTCATTATCCGGCTTGCGCCGCTTCCTCCTCCATCTGCCGTAAGCGCACGTAGTAATCAGCGAACTCGTTCAGGTGCGCGAGCGCGATCTTCCCAGTGACCACCGGATCGTCGTCAGTGACGTTGGTGGCGGGGTCTCGCTGTCCGTGCTCGAGCTCAACGTCCATCCCGATTCGAAACTGCTCGACGTCGAACGGGGCCGCGGACCAGTCGATCCCGATCTCTTCGCCGACCCGTCGCGCTTCGTCCGAGCTGAACCCGCCCCGGGAGATCATGCGGGCGCACCATCGTGGACGGTGTCGGACCTTTCGCCCTCCCGCCTTCCGGCGATGCTGACACCCGGCGGGACGAGGAGCACCGGGCAAGCGGCGGAATCGAGAACCTTCGATGCGACGCTGCCAAGCACCGCCCGTCCAAGCGGCCCGCGACCGCGCGAGCCCATCACGAGCAGGTCGACGCCCAGCTCGACCTGATCCACGAGGACCCTTGCTGGATCGCCATCGAGCAGCTGCGCGAGCGGCCGCAGCCTCGCGGGCAGCGCCGCGACTGCATTCTCAAGAGCGTCGCGATAGCCGCGGCGAATGAGCGGGTCGTGAACGGGGTGACTGAGACCACCTGGAGAAGCGTTGACCGTGATCACTCGCAGCGACGCGAACTCGGCCTCGGCAAGCTCGGCGGCCAGACGCAGAGCGGCCTGCGCCTCCGGGCTTCCGTCAAAGGCCACCGCGATGACCCGGAACCCACAGGCGTCGACAGAGCCGGCAAAGCCTCGGGGCGCGATCGCGACCGCGCACCTGGCGTCGGTCAACAGCCGCTCACAGGTGCCGCCGGGAAGCACCCGCCCGAACGTGCCGCGATGCGTCGATCCGAGCACGATCAAGTCTGCCCGCTCCCGCTCAGCTAGCTGTTTCAGCGCCGGGGCGGGCGACTGGTCCGCGAGCGCAAACGTCTCGACCGCTCCGCCATTCAGCTGATCGAGGACCGGGGAGAAGAGGCGATGGCCCTCCTCGCCAAGCGACTGCTCGAACGCCTCCTCGCCGGCTCCACGCTCGTGATGGGGAAAGACCGAAGCCAAGAGCAGCTTCGCGTCGCTCAGCTCGGCCAATTGACGACCGAGGGCCAAGGCGTCGCGCCCCTCGGGACGGGAGTCATAGCCAACGATGATCTTGCGGAACACCTGCATGCTCGACTCGTCGGTCATGCCTGCGAATCTACGAGCCGCGATGCCAGGCGTCATCAGTGAAGGGCCACAGCTCTGATCCGTACAAAACCGCGCGCCTGGGTCGGATGAGTAAAGAGCCGCCTCGAGGTGAGCGATCCAGTCCGGGCCTACGCCACCCAGGTCGGTACCTGCACTGGCAGATCGTCCGCCGCCGCAGCGCGCTGCTCGCCGGCGGTTCGATGGCCGCCCTGCTCGCGGTCGTCGGTCCCGGCGTCCTCGCCGGCCTCTCCGACGACGATCCGGCCGGGATCACCACCTATTCGATTCTCGGCGCCAAATACGGCTACGAGCTGCTCTGGGTCCTGGCCCTCTCCACCGTGGCGCTGATTGTCTTCCACCTCCTCGCCGCCCGCATGGGGGTCGTGACGCGGAAGGGCCTGGTCGCGCTGGTGCGAGAGCACTACGGGGCCCGTGGCGCCGGCCTCGTCCTCACCGCGCTGGTGATCGCCAACGCCGGAACCCTTTGCGCGGAGTTCGCCGGCGTTTCTGCCGCTCTGGACCTCCTGGCCGGCGTCAGCCGCTACCTCAGCGTCCCGCTGACGGCGATCGGCGTCTCGCTACTCGTCCTGCGGGGGTCGTTTCGGCGCGTGGAGCACGTGCTGCTGGCCCTCAGCGCTGTCTTCGTCGCCTACATCCTCGCCGGCTTTCTGGCCCATCCCGACTGGGGAGCGACCGCGAAGGGCCTCGTGATCCCGAACCTCCCCTTGAGCCGCGAGGCGGTCCTGGTCACCGTCGCCACCGTCGGCACGACCCTGGCCCCCTGGGGCCTGGCCTTCATCCAGTCCTACGCCGTGGACAAGAAGCTGCGGATCGAGGACCTGCATTACGAGGGCATCGACGTCGTCGTCGGCGCCACCCTGACCGGGGTGATCGGCCTCTTCGTCGTCGTCTCCTGTGCCGCCACCCTGCACGTTCAGGGGATCACGATCAACGATGCAAGCGACGCCGCCGGGGCGCTGCGGCCCCTGGCGGGTCACCTGGCGTCGACGCTGTTCGGCTTCGGGTTCCTCGGCGCCGCGCTGCTCGCGGCCGCCATCGTTCCCCTCTCGACCGCGTACTCGGTCGGCGAGGCGTTCGGTACCCGTGCCGACATCGACGACAGCTTTAAAGAGGCCCGACTCTTTTACTTGAGCTTCGCCGCGGTCCTGATCGTCGGAGCAGCGGTCGTGCTGATCCCGGGAGCGCCGCTGATCCCGATCCTCTTTCTCTCTCAAGCACTGAACGCCGTCCTCCTGCTCGTGCTGCTGCCGTTCATGCGCAAGCTCGCGCAGGACCCAAAGGTCATGGGCGTCCATGCGCTCGGGTCGACGGGCAGGTGGGTAACCGGGCTCACCTTCGGCCTGATCGCCGCTTCGGTCGCGGCGCTGGCGATATTCACGGTCTTCTAGGCCGCGTCGGTGCCGATTTGCGGGGCCATCAATTGCCGATCAGGTCGCGGCGGCCGAAGAGCCGCACCGACGCGAGCGCCACGACCACGGCGATCGCCAGCATGATCGCTGCCGCGGTCCCCTTGAAGGCCTGGGCAGGGACGAGGCCGACCTGGTGAAACGGCGAGAGACCGAGCGTCCAGTCGGGTGCAGCCAACACCGATCCGATTAGCTCCCAGACGAAGGCGACGCTGACCAGGCCATATGCGATGCCGGCGGTCGCCCGGGGCAGAGTCGCGAAGACGAAAGCGCCGAGGGCGAGGAAGAGCAGCGCCGCCGGCAGGCAATTGGCTCCCGCTTCGAGCATGTCGGTCAGCGAGACACCGGCGCCCTGCGAGGCGGCGCCGAGCCAGGCGAGCAGCCCGGCGGCGATCGCCAGCCCGGCAGCCCCGGTCGCGGCCAGCAGCAGCCGCCCCACGAACCAGCTCCGGCGTCCGACCGGCAATGCGAACAGCGTCTCCAGCTCCTGGTCGGCTTCCTCGCGGCGCACCGCGGCGATCTGCGAGCAGACGAAGAGGCTGATCGCCAGGACGAAGAACAGGAAGTAGAAGCCCAGCGCCCCCGACGGCGTCGTGATCGAGGTCCCCCCCAGCTTATGGAGCTGCTGCCGGATGCTCGAGGAGATGTTCGCGGAGGAGAAGCTGTCGGAGATCGCCCCCATGATCAGCGCGAAGAATCCAATCCCGATCAGCCAGCCGATCAAGCTGCCGCGCTCGCCACGCAGCGTCTGCGCGATCGGCGACGAGAGCAGCCGCAGGCGGGGTGCGGCGCTGTCGCGTGCCTGCAGCAGACCGCTGCCGACGTCGCGTCGCGCCGATATCCGCCAGGCGGCGGCGATCAGCCCCACGCTGCTGAGCAGGGGGAGCAGCAGCACCGCCGGCCGTGGCCCAACGAACGCCCGCATCTCCTCAACCCAGCCCAAGGGCGTGAGCCAGCGCAACCAGTCGAGGCTCGAGACCGTATCGGCGACGACCCGGAGCAGCAGCGCGCCGACCAGCACGGCGTTCGATGCCTCGAGGGCGATCCTGCGCGTCGGTGCGAGCTGGCTGGCCATCGAACCGACACCGACGAAGACCGGCACCGGTGAGAGCGTCGCCAGCGCCATGTAGGCCGAGCCGCCGACCGACAGTTGCCCGGCGACCAGTCCGACCAGGAGGCCGAGCCAGAGAAGTACTCCGCCCACCGCGATCGCCGCGAGCGCGGCGGCCAAGGCCCCGCCCCGACTGACGATCCCTGCCAGCACCAGCTCCTGGCGGCCGGCGTCCTCCTCGGCTCGCAGGGCGCGGACCGCCGCGAGCAACCCCCACAACGCCGCGAATATCGAGACGGTGCCGGCGACCCGCCAGGAAACGTAGCCGCCGACGGTAAGCAGGTCGTGCGGGATCCCATAGAAGAGGCGGATCGCCTTGTTCTCTCCGAAGCTGTGTGCAAAGCCCAGTCGCTCGTGCGGTGTCGGGTAGCTGTGGCGATAGCCGACCGCCTGGATCAGCGCGTAGATCCCGAAGAGCAGCACGAAGGACGCATTGCGCACCCACGAGTCCGAGAACGCGCGGCGGGCGATCGCGATTGCCGGTGACCTACTCGCCGCCCCCATCGCCCCCGTCGCTGTCGTAGTGGTGCAGGAAGATCTCCTCGAGCGAGGGCTCGCGGCTGGTCAGCGCCACGACCGGGTGCTCGGCAAGTGCGGCGATCAGCGGGCCGATGCTGCCCGTCACCTCACAGCGCAGGGCGTTGGCGCCGGCGCTGGTCACATGCACTCCGGCCATGCCGTCGAGGCTGGGCGCCGGCCCCTCGAAAGTCACCTCGACGGTCTGGGCGCCGAGATGGCGCAGCTGCGCCAGCGTGCCCTGATCGACGAGGCGACCTTCGCGCAGGATGCCCACCCGGTCGCAGAGCGCCTCCACCTCGCTGAGGATGTGTGACGAGAGGAAGACCGTCTGCCCCCGCTGCTTGGCCTCCTGGACGCTCTCGCGGAAAGCCACCTCCATCAGCGGATCGAGGCCGCTGGTCGGCTCGTCGAGGATCAGCAACTCGGCGCGGCTCGCCAACGCGGCAACCAGCTGCACCTTCTGGCGGTTTCCCTTCGACAGCGCGCGAACCTTCTTGGAGGTATCAAGCTTGAAGCGCTCGACCAGCTCGTCGCGGTAGGCGGCGTTGGTGCCGCCGTGCAGTCGGGCCAGGAATTCGAAGGTCTCCATGCTGGTCAGCGCCGGCCACAGAAACGGCTCCCCAGCGACATAGGCGACGCGGCGATGGGCGGCAACCGGATCGCGCCAGGCATCGATCCCGAACAACTCGCCACGTCCGGCGGTTGGCCGGTGCAATCCCAGCAGCAGGCGGATCGTCGTCGTCTTCCCCGCCCCGTTGGGTCCCAAATACCCGTAGACCTCACCTTCGCCGACCCTGAGGTCGAGTGAGTCGAGGGCGAGCGTCTCGCCATATCGCTTGCTCAGTCCCTGCGACTTGATCGCGGCCATCTGGGACGCAAGCTAACGATCCTGGGGATCCGGGCCACCCGAACGGGAGCCCCTGCGGGCGGCGCGAGCAGGCGGCGAACGCCGCATCGGGCGTCGGCGCCCTTGTTCGCGGCGTGCAACCACGGCCACCCAATCGACGCGAACCAGCAAGACCAATGCCAGGAGCCCGATCAGCTGCACGGCGATCCCGATCGGAGAGGTCAGAGAGTCGAGGACGACACCGCCCAGGTTGCGGGTCGCCAGCGACGCCACGCCCAGATAGATGCTGTAAGAGACCAGGCGCCCGGCGAAAAAAGCGGCGGTCAGCGGCAACAGCGGCACTGTCATCAAACCCGCGCCCGCGAACAGCTGCCCCGACGGAACCGGCGACAGGGCGAAGAGCGCAAGCCCGCCGAAAGCGCGTTTTCGGTTGCCCGTAATCGCGGCCTGGGCCGCACCGAGGCTCTCCAGTCGCCGCTGCGAAAGCCGGGTTCGGTAGCGGCGCGCGCCGTTTGCCAGCAGAAGGCGCCCAGAGCCGGCGGCAAGTGCGCCGCCCAACACCAGTGGCGGCGCGGGCAGATCGAAGTTGAGGCTGAAGAGGACCAACAGGGCCCAGGTCGGAGGCCCAAAGGCCGGCAGCAGGTTGACGACGAAGACCAACCCGAAGACGAGCAGGTACTGCGCTAGCTCCGACATCCGCGTCGATGCTATGCGGTCGGCCATGGAAGTCGCGATGAATGAAATCCACGCCGGATTGGATCGGCCGCGCGTTATCGTTGGGCCGTGAGCCGCGATGCCTTGGACGAGCATCGCCTGCGTCGCTTGATCGACGTCGGCCGCAGCCTGGTCGCGGAGCTGGACCCCGAAGTGGTGCTGCATGAGGTGGTGAGCGTCGCGCAGGAGCTCACCGGGGCCCGCTACGCGGCGCTGGGCATACTCGACGAGGACCGCCAAGGCCTCGAGCGCTTCATCTATCTGGGCATCGACGAGGAGACACGCGCTGTCATCGGCGACCTTCCTCGCGGCCACGGCGTCCTCGGGCTCCTGATCGAGGACCCCAAGCCGTTGCGCCTCAAGCGGGTCGGCGACCACCCCCGGTCATACGGCTTCCCGGACGGGCATCCGCCGATGGGCAACTTCCTCGGGGTGCCGATCATCATCCGCGGTGAGGCCTTCGGCAACCTCTATCTGACCGAGAAGGTCCCAGACGACTTCAACGAAGCCGACGAGCAGGCCGTGACCATCCTCGCCGAGTGGGCGGCGATCGCGATCGACAACGCTCGCCTCTATTCCCGCACCGAAGCTCGCAGGGGTGAGTTGCAGCGCGCCGTTCGGGGACTCGAGGCGACGACCGAGATCGCCCGCGCGATCGGTGCCCAGACCGATCTCGAGCCGATCCTGGAGACGATCGCCAAACGGGGTCGGGCCCTGGTCGAGGCTCGCTCCTTGTTGATCCTGCTTCAGCAAGGAAGCGACCTGGTCGTCTCCGCGAGCGCCGGTGAGCAGGCCGCCGAGATCAAGGGAAAGCGGATTCCGCTCGAGGATTCGGCGACAGGGGACGTCCTGCGCTCGCTCGAGCCCGAGCGCGTCCCCGACCTCGCCACTCGCCTGCGCATCTCCACGCGCGAGCTGGGGGTCCACGGCGAGTCGGCGATCCTGGTGCCGCTGAGCTACCAGGGGCGAGCCCTTGGAGTGATTTGCGCGCTCGATCGCCTCCAGGGCGGCCCTCAATTCGACGACGAGGACGAACGGCTTCTGGCAGTCTTTGCCGCCAGCGCCGCGACCGCCGTCGCGACAGCTCAATCGGTGAGCCTGGAACGCCAGCGCCAGAGGATCAGGGCCACCGAGCAGGAGCGGAGCCGGTGGGCTCGCGAGCTGCACGACGAGACCCTGCAAGGCCTGGCCGCGCGCCGGGTGATGTTGTCATCGGCGCTCCAGCGAGGCAGTGGTCCGGAGCTCGAGGAGGCGGTGCGCGACGCGATCGAGCAAACGACCGCCGACATCGAGAATCTGCGCCGACTGATCAGCGAGCTCCGCCCCGCGGCGCTCGACGAGATCGGCCTTGCGGCCGCAGTCGAAGGCCTGGCGGAACGGGTCGCGGCCGCAACCGGTGCCGAGGTGAGCCAAGAGGTCTCGATCGACCTCGGTCCCGACGAACCGCAATTGGACCCGGAACTTCAGACCACCGTTTACCGAGTTGTGCAGGAAGCCCTGACCAACGTTGCTAAACACGCCCAGGCAACGCGCGTCGAGCTGAAGGTGACTCGAAACCGGACCCAGCTCGAAGTCGAGATCAGCGACGACGGCACCGGCTTCGACGTCAGCTTGGAGAGCACCGGCTTCGGGGTCCCAGGAATGAACGAACGGGTCGAGCTGGTCGGAGGCCACCTGCGGATCTCATCTGACGACGAATCGGGAACCCAGGTGCTGGCGGTGATCCCGCTCGACCATCCGGCCCAAGCCGGAAAGTCCGGTCGGCTTGCCGACAGCGCTTAGACCCCGAGCGCGAAGCTCAAAGCCAGCATCAGCGCCGATCCGCTTGCAACCCCGATCGTGGGCCCAAGCCACGGCCCCGGCTCGTAGGCTTTGGGGAGCAATTCGGCCGCCACCAGCGCCAGCATCGCCCCCGCCGCGAAGCCGAATGACAATGGCAGCAACGCGCTGATCTGCTCGACCAGCAGAAACGCCACGACCGCGCCCACTGGCTGTGGAGCGCTGGTTGCGACAGCCATCCAGAACTGACTCCAACGACCGAAGCCTGCTGCCTCCATCGGCAGCGCGATGCTGGTGCCCTCGGGGACGTTCTGAAGCGCGATCGCCAGAACCACGAACACGTCGAGGCCCTTGCGGTCGGAAGCGAATGCGGTCCCAATCGCCAAGCCTTCGGGCAGGCTGTGCACCAACAGCACGAGGAATACAAGGGCGGCGGTGCGAGTCCCCGGTCCGGTGCGACCCAGGAAAGGTGTTGTTTGTGTGCTGAAGCGGCGGCGCGCCAGGCCCAGGAAGGCGACGCCTAGTCCCAATCCTGCTCCGACGCTGACCACCGAACCTTCGTCAAATGCGGGGATCAGCAGCCCGGCGATGGATGCGACCCCCATCGCGCCAGCCGCGAAGCCGAGCAAGAGAGGCGTCAGCATTGCCGCCCGCCGTCCGAGGAAGAACACGGGGATGGCGCCCAGCCCCGTGGCCAGCGCCGTGCCGCTAGCCGCGAGCACTAACGTGAGCATGCCTAGGTCTCGATCAAGCCCCGCTCGAGGGCATAGCCAACCAGCTCAGCCCGAGTGTTGAGCCTCAGCTTCTGCTGGATGTGGGCCCGATGACTCTCGATCGTCCGAACGCTCAGAAACAACTGCTCCGCGATCTCGGGGTTCGTGTGCCCGAGCGCGATCAACCGCAGCACCTCGATCTCCCGCTCGCTGAGGTCGTCGGCGGGAGTCGATTCCGGCTCGGCGGCCAATCGTGCGCCGAGCGCCGGCTGGAGGTACGTCTCGCCGGCGGCGGCAGCTCGCACCGCCTCGACCAGCTCCGTATCGGCGGCCTCCTTGAGCACGTAGCCGAGGACACCGGCCTGCAAAGCTTTTCGCGCGAAAGCAGGATCGCTCTGCATCGTCAGCACGACGATCGCGGTATCGGGCGAGGCCTCGAGAATGTCGGGTATCGCCTCCAGGCTCGAACGGCCCGGCATGTTCAGGTCGAGGATCAGAACGTCAGGCTTGTGCCCAAGCGAGTAGCGGACCGCTGAATCGGCGTCGACGGCTTCGGCCACGACCTCAAACCCGGCCTCAGCGTCGAGCAACATCCGCAGCGCGCGGCGAACAACCGTGTGATCGTCGGCGAGGACGATCGAAACCTCCTCTGACCCCTGCTGCGGGCCCTCTTTCTTGTCAGAGCTGCTCGGAGGCGACATGGTTGGGATCGTAGTCGTCTCCGTGCCAGCCTCGTCGCCCCTGGACGAATCAAGACTCATGCAGACGCAAGCAGCGCCGGCTCGGCGTCGTGAGCCGTCGCCACTCCACGCGGCGAGATCACGACCGAACACACCGACGACTCGATCACCGCACCGCAGACGCTGCCGGTCAGCACGCGGCCAAACGGCCCGTATCCCCGCGAGCCCATGAAAAGCAGGTCGGCGTCGGCGGCCGCCTGGCACAGTTCGGCGACCGGATCCCCCTGCACCAGGATGCCCTCGGTCTCGACACTCTCCGGCCGCCTCGAAATCGCCTCGTCGAGCCTCCCACGAACCAACTCCACGATCGCCGCCGTCAGCTCGTGATAGCCCTGCCCGGCGCCGGGGCCCTTGCCGTGGACCTGCGCCGGAGGCTCCGCCACCGACACGACGCGGACGCCACTACCAACCTCGGTGGCCGTGCGCCAAGCCGACTCCAAGGCGAGTGTGGCCTCCGGCGAGCCGTCATAGCCAACCGCGATCAGATTGCTGGCGGCGCGCTTCGATCTGCCGAAGCCCGCCGGCGCCACGCACACCGCGCAGTGCGAGCCGTGCAAGAGTCGCTGAGCCGTGCTGCCGATCAGCGCCTGTCCGACACGACTGCGGTTCGAGGCACCAACGACAGTCAGATCGGCTCCCAGCTCCTCGGCCAGCTGCTGAAGCCCATGCGCGGGAGAGCTGGCGCCGACGAGCTTGGTTTGGAGATGGCTGACCGGGACCGCGCCGTGCCCCTGGGCATGGTGCAGGGCACGGGCGACGACCTTCTCGCCTTCCTCGCACAGAAGCTTCTCCCACTCCGCATAGGCGGGTGCGGGTTGCGGCATTTCATTCGGACGGCGCTCGAAGACGTAGGCGATCACCACGTTTGCGGCCGATCCCTGGGCGAATCGCTCCGCCAGCGCAAGAGCGTCGCGCGATGAGCCGGAGCCGTCGTATCCGACCAGGATCTTGTCGTACATGCTGGATTCCTCTCCCGAGCGCAGGACACCTGCGCGGGCTGGTCCTTTCGTGGTCGCCGTCGATCTTTGCGCCGGCAGCGAGGTTGAGCATCCGTATAGGTCCGCAGATCCAGTCCGCATTCGGCCGCGGGCCGCAGTCGGGTCCGTAGTTCTCCCCTACCATGACCGTGGTGCCGTGCGGAGGACAAGATCCCTCCCCGCGGATAGGTTCTAGGCATAGTCGTGAGAGTCGAAGTGCCCACGGAGGCCTGCTGATGTATCGGAACATCGTCGTCGCCTATGACGGAAGTGATGGCGCTCAAGCTGCGCTGCGCAACGCAGTCGCGCTAGCCCAGGCGTCCGGAGGGACCATCCATCTCGTCGAGTCCACCGGGCACCTCGAGTACGCGGCCAAGGGCGTCGTGCAGGACGCTGCCGGAGCGGAACCGGCTCGCAACGTCCTCGAGGACGCGGCTGGCCAACTCGATGAGACCCATGTGGTCACCCGAGTTCTCAGCGGCGACCCGGTCGAGGGGATCATCGGCGCCGCCGAAGACGTCAAAGCAGACCTGATCGTCATGGGCTCGCGAGGCCGGGCGATGATGCCGCAAGCGGTTCTGGGCCGGGTCAGCAGCGGGGTGGTCAACAACTCCCCCTGCGACGTCCTCGTCGTCCATCCACAGCCATGAACAGCGGCTCCGTCGACCAGAAGCCGCGCGTCGTGATCGCCGGTGGCGGGATCGCCGGGCTGGAGGCACTGATGGCGATCCGCGACCACGCCGGTGAGCGGGCCGACATCACCCTGTTGGCGCCCGACCCGGACTTCATCTACAAGCCGTTGATCGTCGGAGAGCCGTTCTCATCCCAGCCGGCGGAGCAGCATGCACTGGCGCCGATCGCCGAGCAGCTCGACGCCGAATTCATCCAGAAGGGCGTCGCCGAGGTGCAGCCCGAGGAGCATTCGGTCGAGCTGGCCGACGGCTCAAGCCTTCAGTACGACAAGCTGGTCCTCTGCATCGGCGCTCGCCCCCGCCCGGCGTTTGCGGGTGCCGTCCCGCTGCGAACCGATGGCACCGTCATTCCGATCGACTCCATGCTCCGCGAGGCCGAGGGCAGCGAGTCCGGGGTGATCGCCTTCGTGATTCCCCCCGGTCGGACCTGGCCGCTGCCGGCGTACGAGCTGGCGCTGATGGCTCAGCGGCGGGCGCTCGAGCTCAGGGTGAGGGACGTCGAGTGTCTGGTCGTAACCCCCGAGGAGGGTCCGCTGATCATCTTCGGCCGCTCGGCAAGCGACGCCGTGCAATCGCTTCTCGACGGGCGCGGCATCAAGATCAGGACCGGTGTGCGGGTGAAGGAAGCCGCCGAGGGCGAGCTCCTCCTCGCCCCAGCCGACGAACGGATCGCGATCGGTCAGATGGTCTCGCTGCCCGTGCTCGAGGGCCCCAACCTGGCGGGCGTCCCGGCGGATGAAGAGGGATTCATCCCAATCGACGATCACGCAAGGGTGCGAGGGGTCCAGGACGTCTACGCGGCGGGCGACGGCACGAACTTCCCAATCAAGCACGGCGGAATCGGGACTCAGGAGGCCGACGCCGCCGCCGAGCACGTCGCAGCAAGTCTCGGCGCGGAGATCGTTCCGCAACCGTTCCACCCGGTGATTCGCGGCAAGCTGCTCACAGGCGACGACTCGCTGCACATGCAGCACGACATCACCGGTGGCGGAGGCGAGGGCAGCGCGTCGCCCGACTATCTCTGGTGGCCGCCTCGCAAGGTTGCCGGTCACTACCTGTCCGCGTTTCTGGGTCAGACGACCGCCGACGAGCTCGAGCCGCCGGCCCGCTCGATCGACGTCGAGGTGGCGCTGCCGAAGGAGTGGCACGAGGACCCGATGGCCCTCGACCCGCTCAGTCCGGTGACCTAGAGCCTGCAGGCCCTTAGCCGCGAGCCAGGTCGAATGCGGGTTCCTGCGCCGGAGGCTGCTCCGATCGCCTTGCCGGCGCGAGTCCCTGTCGAGCTGGCCGGCGCACACGTATGTGCTCGGACACCAGGTAGGAAGCGACGACGGCGACCACCGCCAACCCCTGGGCGGTAAGCGTTTCGACGGTCGGGAAGATTGCCAGCCAGGTTCCGATCCAGCCTGGGAAGGTGACGCCGATCGGAGTCGTCGGGATCCAACCGGCCAATTGAAGCTCCTGGGCGCTCTCCCCCACCATGACCATGAGAACGAACCCGATCAGAGCTCCGCGGTGCCGTATCTCCGAGGTTGGCGAGCCGGATGCGGGCCGATCTACTGCCGCTTCCAACTGCCGCCGAACATGCGCCCGATGCGGCCGCGAGGCATGCGCGGGCGATAGCTCGGGTTTGCCTCGTCGGGCGGAGGCAGCCGCATCGCCTGCTCGGCGTCGATCGAGAGCGTCACCCCCCGCTCCGCGGTACGGCTCACCTCTGGAGCATCGGCGAACCGCAGCACGCCGTCTGAGTCCTTGAACACGACGCCGTCGAAGATGTGCTCGCGGTAGTTGTCGAGCATGGCCTCCACGATCCCCACCTCAACCCCGTCGGCGCTATATACCGGGGTTCCGCGCGAAACGGCGGCGTAGTGGATCGCTTGTCCGTCGTCGATCACGGTGAGCAAGGATAGTCAGGAGCCCTTCAGGGCCTCGGCGACCGGTCGTTCGGCGCAGAATTCGGCGATCTCGCGCGAGAGGCGGCCCCCCTGCCAGGCCAGCGGCGACTCGCCCTCCTGCTCGTTGACCATCCGTGCGCGGGGCAAACGCTCGGCGTAGGCGTCGGCGACCGCGTAGGGGTGTCCCGGGTCGGCAAGGTCGTGGCTGGCGACGACGAGGGCCGGGAGGTCGAGGAATTCCAGCTCGTCCATCGACTCGAACGGCTTCGAGCGCGCTACCCCGCGTATCGCCTGCGCCACCGCGTCGGGATAGCGGTGGGTCTCCATCCGCTCGCGCGTGAAGCGCAGGATCGCCTCGCGCCACCCTGGATCGAGGCCCTGGCGGTCCATGGCCTCGAGGAACCCGTCCACCCCGCCCTTCTCGAGGCCGTCCGCGAGCTCGTCCCAACGCCCGAGCGTCCTCTGCCGCTCCTCCGAATCGGAGACGGGCCCACCGTAGGCCGGCCCGATCACGACCAGTGCGGCGATCTGCTCTGGTGTCTCCAGCGCATCGGCGACCGCGGTGTGCGATCCCATCGAATGCCCACCGAGAACGAAGGGCCGATCGCCGACCTGCTCCTCGATCACGAGGCGTAGGTCGGCGACGTTCTGCGGCGATCCGTAACCGGTCTCATCCGCTGCCGGTTTTGACTCACCGTGACCACGGGCGTCGTACTGGATCAACCGGTAGCCCTCCCGCGCCAGCACGTTGGAACCGTGCACCACCTGGCGCCGGGTCGCCGTGAGCCCGTGGCAGAGGACGATCGGGGGTCCCTCCCCCACTGTCTCGCCGCTCAATCGCCCATCGACCTCGAAGGGCTGAGGCTCGAATTGCTCCGCGCTCACGATCCGAGCAGCTCCGGAAGCTGGACGATCGAATCGATCGTCGCGGTCGGCTCGATCCCCGAGTCTCGAACGAAGTCCTCGCGGTATTTGCCGGTCCGCACCAGCACCCCCGCGATCCCCGCGTCCAAGGCGCCGCCGATGTCGGTCTCGACGTCGTCGCCGACCATCGCCACCGAATCTCGGTCGGCGCCGAGCTCGCCCAATACGATCTCGAAGAAGCCCGCGGAGGGCTTGCCGACGACGAACGCTTCGTTTCCGGTCGCGTATTCGATCGCCGCCACGAACGGCCCGGCGTCGAGCGACAGGCCGTCGGCGGTGAGCCAGAAGCGGTTCTTCTGCAGGGCAACCAGCTCGGCCCCGTCCATGACCAGGCGGAAAGCCTGGTTCAGGATGCGAAATCCGAACTGCTCGCCGAGGTCGCCCATGATCACGGCGTCGGGGTCCTGATCGGTCTCCTCCAGGCCCTCGAAGTCGGCCTTCACGTCGTCGTTCATGATCAGCGCCACCGTCCTGTGGCCGGCGTGCTCGCAATGGTGTCGCGCCAGCGCTGCCGGCGTCACCAGCTCGTCCTCCTCCAGCTCGATCCCGAAGCCGCGCAGCTTCTCGAGCGTCTGCATGCGCGAGTTGGCCGTCGTGTTGGTGACGAAGCGAAGCGCGAGACCCGCCGCGCGCAGCCGCTCGACCGCATCCTCCGCACCCGGCAGCAGTTCCCCCTCCACGTAGAGCACGCCGTCGAGGTCGAGCAGGACGGCATCGATCCCGTCGAGGCTAGCCATGCTGGATCGTGATTCGATCGATCAGCACGGTCTGGGTCGGCTGCTGGGAAGGCGCGCCGAGATTCCCGATCCGATCGACCACGTTCATCCCCTTGTCGACCCGGCCGACCAGCGCATAGTCCGGGCTGAGCCCGGCGTCGGCGGCGAGCACGACGAAGAACTGGCTCCCCGACCGCCCGGCGGGCTCGACCTGGGTCTTGGCCATCGCGACGACTCCCTTCGTGTAGGCGAGATTCGCGGGCGGCGTCTCGTCGACGTGGTAGCCGGGACCGCCGGTTCCGTTGCCGAGCGGATCCCCGCCCTGAATCACGAAGTTGGGGGCGACCCGCTGAAAGTCGAGACCGTCGTAGAACCCCTTCCGGGCCAGGTAGACGAATGAGTTGACGGTCTTCGGTGCGCGCTGCGTGTCGAGGGCGATGTCGAAGCTTCCGCAGCTCGTCTTCACCGTCGCGGTCAGCTTCTCGCCCGCGCGCACCGTCTGCTTGGGCGCTTGCAGGTGGACGTTCCGCGGTGCCGGTCGACTGACCTTTTGACAGCCCGGCGCGCTCGCCGGTTTGGCGCCGTTGCCGCCTCCGCCTCCCCCACCGCAGCCGGCGAGCACCGGACCTGCCAGCGCGATCATGGCGGCGATGCGGATCAGGGCGGCTCGCATCGGCAGCGCAGCGTACTGGCTTGCGATGATCGGTCAATGGAAGACGGATCACCGGGGCCAAATACCCGCGAACGCGTTATAGGACGAACCGTCAACGACCTCGTCACCAGAGCGCCGTGGGTCTGGCCATTGCTTCGGGGGCGCGTGCGCCGGATATTCGACGCCAGAGCCCCGACCTGGGATCGCCGTCGCGCGGATTCGCCCGAATTCCTCGCCCCGCTCGCATTCGCGGTCCTCGACGTCAGCCCAAAACCCGAGAGCGTCCTCGACGTCGGCTGCGGGACTGGGATCGGAACGCTCTTTCTGGCCCGAGAGTTTCCCCGCGCACGGGTGCGCGGCATCGACCTATCCGAGGCGATGATCGCGAAGGCGAAGGCGAAGGTCGGGCTCGACCCGGAAGGGCGGGTCGCATTCCGGCTCGCCGATGCCTCCGATCTTCCCTACGACGAGGATTCCTTCGACCTCGTGACGCATTTGAACATGCCGCCTTTCTTTGCCCAGGTCGCCCGCGTCCTGCGTCCCGGGGGCCACGTGATCGTCGCCGCCAGCTACGGCTCGGCAACTCCGTTCTACACACCGGCGAGCGTGCTCGAGCGCGGTTTCCGCAAGCAGGGTCTGGAAAAGGTCAGCGACGGCGAGGCTGAGGACGGCACCTACTTCGTCGCCAGGCGACCCGCCTAGCGGTGCCCCGCATAGGCTTGATCGGGTGACGATCGCCGAGCGCCCGCTTGCCCTGTTGGTCAACCCAGCCTCGGGTGCCGGACGCTGCGAGGCGATGCTGCCGGCGGTCGAAAACGAGCTCGACAAGCGCCGCATCGTCTTTCGGGTCGAGCGGACACGCAGCGCCGAGCACGCGATCGAACGGGCGCTGCGTGCCGCCGACGCGGGCGAGGTGCCGGTGGTGATGAGCGGCGACGGGCTGATCGGGATCGTCGGCGGAGCGCTCGCCGGAACCGAGGTTCCGCTCGGCATCGTCCCCGGCGGTCGCGGCAACGATCTCGCACGCGTGCTCGGCATTCCCTCACAACCCGAGGGAGCCGTCGACGTGCTCGCGGCCGGCGAGACGCGGACGATCGACGTCGGCGAGGCCAACGGTCGGCGCTTTCTTGGCATCGCGAGCGCTGGCTTCGACTCCGAATGCAACCGGATCGCAAACGAGACCAAGCTGATACGCGGGAGACTCGTCTACGCCTACTCCGTACCGCGGGCGCTTGCCGCCTGGAAGCCCGCCCGCTTTACTCTGCGGATCGGCGAGGAGAACCTGCGCTTCACCGGCTACTCGGTCGCCGCCGCCAACAGCAACACCTTCGGCGGCGGCATGCGCCTGGCCCCGAACGCCTCGCTCGACGACGGCGAGTTCGACATCGTCATGATCGGCGAGGTCGGGAAGCTTCGCTACCTGAGTAACCTGCCGAAGGTGTTCAAGGGCACGCACGTGGACAACGATGAGGTGCGGATCGTGCGCGCTCGGAGCCTCGAGCTGAGCGCCAGCCGCCCGTTCGCCGTATACGCCGACGGCGAGCACATCACGGACCTGCCGGCGTCGCTGCGCGTGCTGCCGCGGGCGCTGTCGGTGGTCGCGCCGCCCGTCCCGGCTTGAGCGGCCCGGTCTTCGGCGCCGAGGTCGCGCTCGCGCGGGCGATCGGCGCGGCGAGCCGGATCAGCGGCCGTGGCGGCGGCACGACGCTCCCTGGCCGCGTGCTGCTGCGCCTCTCGCCGGATGCGATAGCGAAGCTCGGCGCCGGGCTCTCTCGCGGCTGCACGATCGTCAGCGCCACGAATGGAAAGACGACGACGGCCGGGATGATCTCCACGGCTCTTGCCGCCGACGGTCGCACGCCGGTTCACAACCGGGCCGGATCGAACATGACCTGGGGCGTGGCGACGGCGCTGCTCGAGCAGCGCGGCGACGAGGGCCTGTTCGAGGTCGACGAGGCCTGGCTGCCGAAGGTCGCCGAACAGCTCGACCCGGGGCTGATCGTGCTCGGCAACCTGTTCCGCGACCAACTCGACCGCTACGGGGAGCTGGAGACGCTCGCCGACGAGTGGGCCGACCTGGTCGAGGCGCGGGCCGGGGGCACCCGATTCGCGCTCAACGCCGACGATCCGCTGGTCGCCGACCTCGGGCGCGACCGCGAGGAGCGGCCCCGACCGGGCGTCACCTACTTCGGGATCGAGGACCCGCGCCACGCGCTGCCCGAGCTCCAGCACGCCTTCGACGCAAAGCACTGCCGTCGCTGCGGGCACCCCTATACGTATGAGCGCGCATTCGTCGGGCACCTCGGCCACTACTCCTGTCCCTCGTGCGGCGCCCAGCGCCCGGTGCCCGCGGTCGCGGCGACCGAGATCGACCTGCTGGGAATGGAGGGCTCGCGTCTCTCCGTCCGCACGCCCGAGGGCGATGTGGAGCTGAAGCTGCCCCTGCCCGGCCTCTACAACGCCTACAACGCGCTGGCGGCGATTACCGCCGCACTCGACCTGGGCGTCGGCCTGGACTCCGTGCGCTCCGGCCTGGAGTCGGTGCGCGCGGTGTTCGGCCGCGTGGAGACGATCGAGGTCGACGGCAAGCAGGTCTCGATCCTGCTGATCAAGAATCCCGCCGGCGCGAACGAGGTCCTGCGTACGCTGCGCCTGGAGGGCGACGGCGGCGGTCTCGATCTCTGGGTCGCGCTCAACGACGGGATCGCCGACGGGCGCGACGTCTCATGGATCTGGGACGCCGACTTCGAGCTGCTCGCCGGGGCGGCGCGCCGTGTCACCTGCGCCGGCACCCGGGCAGCGGAGATGGCGCTGCGCCTCAAGTACGCCGGCTTGCCGTCCGAGTCGATCGCGGTGCAGGAGGGCATCGCCGCATCGCTGGAGCAGGCGGTCGCGCGGGCCGACGGTCGGCTCTTCGCGCTTCCCACCTACACGGCGCTTCTGGAGCTGCGGACCCTGCTCGCCGACAAGGGGCTGGCAAAGGAGTACTGGGAATGAGCGCTCGAGCGCGAGGAGCAGGGATCGAGGAACGAGAAACGGTCGTCTGGCATGACGTCGAGTGCGGCCCGTTCGAGGCCGACCTTCCGCTCTGGGACGAGCTTGCCGGGGTCTGCGGCGGGCCGGTGCTGGAGCTGGGTTGCGGGACGGGTCGCGTTGCGCTGCACCTGGCGCGACTGGGTCTCGACGTGTGGGGAATCGACAGCGATCTCGCCCTGATCGCCGAGCTGCGCCGACGCGCCGCCGGCGAGCGGCTCACAGTCCACGCCGAGCACGCCGACGCCGCCGAATTCGACTTCGATGAGCGCTTTGGGCTGATCCTGGCGCCGATGCAAGTGGTTCAGCTTCTGCCCGACGCCGGTTCACGCCGCCAGTGCCTGAGCGCCGCCGCGGCGCACCTGGCGCCGCACGGCGTCATCGCGATGGCGATCGTCGAGACGGCGGTCACCGGCGTGCCCCCCTCCCCCTGCTCCCCGACGTTCGCGAACACGATGGCTGGGTCTATTCGAGCCTGCCTCTTGGGGCAACGCGAGAGGGCGATTCGCTGCTGGTCGAGCGACTGCGCCAGACCGTCGACCCCGACGGTCACCTTGAGGAGAGCCGCGACGCCGTCCGCCTGCGGATGCTCTGCGCCGCGGAGCTCGAGCAGGAGGGGCGCAGCGCCGGGCTGCGTCCCGCCGGCCGCCGCCAAATCGAGCCCACCGACGCACACGTCGGCTCGACCGTCGTCCTGCTGGAGGCTTGACGTGGAACTTCGCCTGCTGTCCCTTTATCCGGAGCAGATGAACATCTACGCCGACCGCGGCAACATGATCTTCCTGCGCCGGCGCTGCGAGTGGCGCGGGATCGCCTTTTCCTATACAGCCGCGGGCCCCGGCGAGCGGTTCGATCCCGGCGCCCACGATCTGATCTACATCGGCGGCGGCCAGGACCGCGACCAGCGCGTCGTGGCCGGCGACATGGTTGCCAGCAAGCGCGACGACCTCGCGTCGGCGGTAGACGACGGCGCCGTGCTGCTCGCGGTCTGCGGCGGCTACCAGCTGCTTGGCCACAGCTACCAGGTGGGCGAAGAGCGAATTCCGGGACTCGGGCTGGCCGACCTGGAGACCATCCGGGAGCCGGGCGAGCGGTTGATCGGCAACGTCGCCATCGAAGCCGACCTCGGTACCGGGCCGCAGCTGATCGCCGGCTTCGAGAACCACGGGGGGCGCACCTATCTCGGCAACGACGCCCAGCCCCTCGGCCGCGTCGTCAAGGGGTTCGGCAACAACGGCCGCGACGGGCGTGAGGGAGTACGCCGCGCGAACCTGATCGGCACCTACCTGCACGGCCCGCTGCTGCCGAAGAACGCATGGGTCGCCGATCGCCTGATCCAGCTTGCGCTCGGCAGGCGTCAGGGAAGCGAGCCAGAGCTGGAGCCGCTCGACGACTCGCTCGAGGCCGCGGCGCACGAGAGCGCCCGCAAGGCAGCGCTCGCATAGGCCGCACCGAGGCTGTCGCGGGAGATAATGAGCCCATGTCAGCCGATGAGGGCGAATCGCGAGTCTTCCGTGAGGCGGGTATCTCGTACCTGCGCATCCCCGCGAGCGACCCCGAGGCGACGGCCGGCTTCTATCGGAGCGTCTTCGGCTGGACCGTGGATACCAACCGTCCGGATCCAAGCTTTGAAGACGGCACCGGACATGTGATCGGCCACTTCAGAGCCGACCATGCCGTTGCTGGCGAAGCCGGAGTCCGCCCATACATCTACGTTGAGCGCGTCGACGACACGCTCGAGAAGGTCGCTGCCCAAGGCGGCGTGGTGGTGACGGCGCCGTATCCGGAGGGAGATCTGTGGGCGGCCACCTTCCGCGATCCAGCCGGCAACGTCTTGGGCATCTGGCAACGCGGGCCACGCGACTGAGCCACGGCCTCCAGCTTGCGATGAGTCTCGCCGCCGTCGGTGGTCTTATCTTCGAGATTCGAACCGAGAGGAGCCAGAGATGACCGGATATCTGACATATGAGGCGAATGTCGCCCGACTCGACACTCTTCGTCGCGCCGCCCAACGGCCACGCGCTCGAGCTCAGAGCCCGAGGTCGCGTACCCCGGGCTCATCCCAGCCCAGGTGGTGGGCCAGCTCGTGGCGCACGGTGCGCTCGACCTGCGCCCGCAGCAGCTCGGGATCGTGGCCGAAGTCGCGCTCCAGCGTGTCCTGGTAGATGACGATGCGATCCGGGTAGATGTTGCGGGCGACGGTGCCGCCGAGGTAGTGGCCGTAGGCGTGGTATTCGTGACCGTGGCTGGAGACGATCACCGGGGTCCTCTCGAGCAGCTCGCGGAACCGTTCCGGTAGGTCGTCCAGCGCCTCCATCACCAGCTCGTCGAACTCGCTCGGCGGCCGGTCGGGGGGCGGCAGCGTGGCGAGAGCCTCGCTTCGGTCGACCAGGCGCCGGAACTCCGGCTCGGGCATCTCGCGGCCGATCAGCGCCACGGTCGCCCAGGCGGTGACGAGCACTATCGCGACGGCACCGGCCAGCAGGGACAGCAGCCCACCCAGGCCCGCGAGCGACGGCGGGTTGAGGAGCAGCAGAAGGAGCCCGGTGAGAAAGGCACACAGCGCCGCCGCGCGCAGCGGTGGGCCGAAGATATCCCTCATCTGATGGAGGTTAGAGCGACCGGATTAGATCCTGATCTCAGCGGCCGCTGGAGCCGAAGCCGCCGTCGCCGCGTGCCGACTCGGCGAGGGCGTCGACCTCGACCGGCTCGGGGGCGGCGATCGCGACGACCAAGAGCTGTGCGATCCGGTCGCCCGGCTTGACGCGGTAAACCTCGGCGGGGTCGGTGTTGAGCAACAGGACGCGGATCTCGCCTCGATAGCCGGCGTCGATCAGGCCCGGGCTGTTGACCAGCGCGATGCCGTGCTCGCGGGCCAGGCCGGAGCGGGGAAGCACCAGGCCGGCGTGGCCTTCGGGGATCTCCACCGCTACCCCTGTAAGGACGCTCCAGCGCTCGCCAGGACCGATGTGGGCCGGCTCGGCGGCGTAGAGGTCGAGTCCGGCGTCGCCTTCGTGGGCGCGGGTCGGGAGGACGGCGTCGTCGTTGAGGCGGGCGAATCGCAGCTCCATGCTGCCCAACCCTAACCCCCGGCGCCGTTGACGCTCAGGTCCTTGAAGCGATGAAGCTCGGCGGCGGGCACGCGAGCGCGGACCAGGACGCCGTCGCCCCGGTCGGTCCGCTCCAGCTCACCCGCGAGCTCGTGCAGCTCGTGCAGCCGGGCGCCCTCGCTGTAGGGCACCAGCAGCTCGACCTCGCGCAGGGTCTCCTCGAATGCCTGCTCGACGCGATCACGAAGCCCTTCCACACCCTCGCCGGTCAATGCGGATACGAGGATCGCCTCCGGATGGCCGAGCAGGGCCTCGGCGCGCTCGTCATCCTCCAAAAGGTCGGCCTTGTTGAAGACGAGCAGTCGCGGCGACTCGCCGGCCCCGATCTCCTCCAGCACCTCGTCGACGGCGGCCATCGTTGCTTCGCGGCGCTCCGCGACCGCCGATGCGTCGACCACGTGCAGGATCAGGTCGGCGATCACCGTCTCCTCCAGGGTTGCCTTGAACGCGTCGACCAACTGGTGGGGCAGCTTCTCGATGAAGCCGACCGTGTCGGTGAGCAGATAGCGGCGCCCCCGGTGCTCGAAGCGGCGCGTGGTCGGGTCCAAGGTCTCGAACAGCCGCTCGCCCACCTCGACGTCGGCACCCGTGATCGCGTTCAGCAGCGTCGACTTACCGGCATTCGTGTAGCCGGCAAGGGCGACGGTCGGGATTGAGGTGCTGTCGCGGCGCGCCCGCATAACGTCGCGGTTGCGCTCCAGCCGGCCGATGCGGCGGCGAAGCGCGGAGATCCGGTCGCGCGCCAGGCGGCGGTCGGTCTCGATCTGCGACTCACCGGGTCCTCTCGTTCCGATTCCACCGTCGATCCTTCCCGCTCCCAGCCGCTCGAGGTGGGTCCACAGGCCGCGCATCCGGGCGAGGTTGTATTCGAGCTGTGCCAGCTCGACCTGCAGCTTGCCCTCGGCGCTGTGTGCGTGGTCGGCGAAAATGTCGAGAATGATCGCCGTGCGGTCGATCACCGGAACGTCCAGCGCGGCCTCGAGGTTACGTTCCTGGCGCGGCACCAGCTCGTCGTCGCAGGCGACCAGGTTGGCGTCGGAGGCGGCGATCTGCTCCTTCAGCTCCCGCAGCTTTCCGACCCCGAAGTAGCGGTCGGGGTCGGGCGCCGGGCGCTGCTGGACCATCTCACCGGCTGTGGCGACGCCAGCGGTTCGAAGGAGCTCCTTCAGCTCCGCCAGAGGCTCCCCGTCGGAAGCGCTCTCGAGCACGCCGATCGCCAGCGCGCGCTGCCGGGCGCGCGGGTTGGAGACACCCGCCGTCACCGCCCCATCGCCGGTCTCGCCCGCGCGTCCGTTTCGAGATCGCTGCACTGCATTGATTTTAGGCCGGTGCCGGATTGGCTCCCGGTGCCTGCCCGACAAGGCAACGGGATAGGCTCACGCCTGAGCTACTGGCGAGGTGCTTAGAAATGAAGGTCTTCGTAACCGGAGCTACCGGATTCATCGGCGGACACGTGGTCCGCGACCTGCGCGCGCGAGGAGACGAGGTCGTCTGCCTGGTCCGCAGCCCGGAGAAGGCGCAGGATCTGAGTGAGCTCGGGTGCGTGCTGTTCGAGGGCGACCTCTCCGACGACGTCGCGATGCGGTCCGGGATGGCGGAATGCGACGCCGTGATCCACGGCGCCGCCGTCTATGAGGTCGGGATTCCAAAGAGCGAGCACGCGGCGATGTACAAGGCGAACGTGGTCGGCACCGAACGGGCCCTGCGGGCGGCGCTGGAGGAGAAGATTCCCAAGGTCGTCTACATCTCCACCGTCGGCGCTTTCGGCAATACCCACGGCGAGGTCGTCGACGAAACCTACATGCACCCCGGTGGCGCTCACACCTCCTACTACGAGGAGACAAAGGTGCAGGCCCACCAGATCGCGCAGCGGCTGATCGACGAGGAGGGCCTTCCGTGCGTAATCGTGCAGCCGGGCGGCGTCTACGGGCCCGACGACCACTCCGCGATCGGTACGCAGATGAACCAGTTCCTGTCCGGCCGGATGCCGATGATCGCCTTCCCCGACTTTGGCATGAACATGGTCCACGTCAACGACGTCGCCGACGGGGTGCTGCTGGCGCTCGACAGGGGCAAGGTCGGAGAGTCCTACGTGCTCGGTGGCCAGATCACGACGATGCGCGAGCTGATCGAGACCCTGGCCAAGGTGACCGACCGCAAGGCCCCGAAGCGGGCGATTCCGACACCTCTTTTGAAGGCGCTGACCCCGATCGGCCCCGTCGTCGGCAAGGTCATGGGCCAGCCGCCCAATCTGTCGGAGCTGATCAGCTCAGCCGACGGAGTCACCTTCTGGGCCAAGCACGACAAGGCGATGAGCGAATTGGGCTACTCGCCGCGCGGGCTCGAGCAGGGCCTGCGCGACACCCTCGCCGCCGAGGACAAGCTGCCCGCCCCCACACCCGCGTAGGGGCCCAAGGGCAATTGCGGCGGCTTCGCCGCCTGACTGACATTCCAGTGCGTCGACACTTTGTGTCGCCGTCCTACACAACCAGGTGTACGCGCATCCGCTCCAGCCCCTCGACGAGTCGATCGTCGGGGGTCGTCAGCGAGATGCGAAAGAAGCCCTCGCCGCTCGGCCCGTACATCGAGCCGGGCGAGACCACGACGGCCGCCTCCTCGAGCACAAGCTCCGCGAACGATTTCGAGCTATGTCCCTCGGGCACCGGAGCCCAGACGTAGATCGTGCCCTTGGGCGGCGTGACGTCGACGCCGATGTCGCGCAGGGTCCCGATCACGAGGTCGCGACGACGGGCGTAGGTCTCGTTCATCCGCTCCAGCGGGCCGCGAGGGCCGCTCAGCGCGGCCGCCCCCGCGAGCTGGATCGCCTCGAAGAGCCCTGAGTCGACGTTCGTCTTCAGCCGCCAGTAGGCGCGGATCGCATCGGGGTTGCCGAGGATCGCGGCGCAGCGCCAGCCGGTCATGTTGAAGCCCTTCGAAAGTGAGAAAACTTCGACCCCGACCTCCTTGGCACCCGGAGTGGCGAGGAAGCTGGGCGCCACGTAGCCGTCGAATGTGGTCTCCGAGTAGGCGTTGTCGTGGACGACGAGGATCTCGTTCTCGCGCGCGAAGGAGACGACCAGCTCAAAAAAACCCTCCGGGGCAACGGCGCCGGTCGGGTTGTTGGGGTAGTTGACGAACATCAGGCGGGCGCGAGCGGCGACGTCGGCGGGAACGGCGCTGAGGTCGGGGGTGAAGCTCAGCTCGGGCAGCAGAGGCAGCAGCTCGGCCTCGGCACCGGCGAGGATCGGGCCGCCGGTGTAGACGGGGTATCCGGGGTCGGAGGCCAGCGCGACGTCGCCGGGGTCGAGGAACGCGAAGCAGAGGTGGTAGATGCACTCCTTGGCGCCGATCGCCGGTATGACCTCGTTCTCGGCGTCGATCTCGACCCCGAAGCGATCGCCGTAGAACTCGGCGAATGCCTGGCGAAACTCGTCGCGGCCGCGATTAGTCGGGTACTTCTGGTTGGCGTTCTCGGCCACCGCCTCCTGCATCGCCTTGACGATGTGGGGGTAGGTCGGCTCGTCAGGATCGCCGATCCCGAGGCTGATCACGTCGATCCCCGCCTCGCGCTTGGCGGCGATCCGCCGCTCCAGCTCGGCGAACATGTAGGGCGGCATCGCCTCGACCCGGCGCGAGGGGTCGGTCAGCACGCGCTTCTGTGTCTCCTGGGTGCCCACGGCACCAAGCCTACGCAAGGTCTTGGTCGGAGGCGGCTAGCGCCTGCCGGCGAAACTAGTCCCCGAGGCTGACCGGGCCCGCGGTATCGGGTGTCTCGTCGTCCCCGATCGACGTGTGGCTGCCGTAGCCGAGAGTGCTGCCCTCTCCCCAACAGCGGACGTCGCCGGTGTCCATCAGTGCGCAGGAGTGGTAGCGCCCGGCGCTGACGGCAACCGCCGTCCGGCCCGCTCCCAAGTTGATCGCCCCCGCGGAGCCCGGGGTCTCGTCGTCGCCGACGTCCTGGGTATTGCCGTAGCCGAGGCGGCCGTCGTCACCGAAGCCCCAGCACCGGACCGTGTGGTCTTCCAGTGCAGCGCAGGTGTGGTCGGAGCCGCCCTCCACCTGCAGGGCGGTGCGCCCCGACCCGAAATCGACCGCATCCGTTGGAGGGCTGTAATAGTCGTTCTGCCCCGGGTAGCCGTTTATGCCGCGGAAGCCTGTTCCCCAACAGTGGACCGTGTGATCGTCGAAAAGGGCACACGTATCGTTGTCTCCGCCGGTGATTTGTAACGCCGTGTGCCCACCAAGGTCGATCGTGCCGACAGAAGCAGGCGTCTCGTCATCGCCGATGTTGTTGTTGACGGTGTCGTTGTAGCCATAGCCGACTTGCCGACGAAATTGCCGCCCCAACACATCACGTCCCTGTAGCCAATCTTGAGGACGGTCGAAAGGTTTGGTCGCGACGACCGGTCCGCAGAGCCCGGTTCCGCTGACCGTGGTCGTGCAGATGGTGGTGTTCAGCTGAACGTTGCCGATCGAGTCCAGCTGCGAGGAGGTCTGGCCGCTGATGCTCACGAACTGCGTGTTCGCACAGCCTGTCGTCGCAAGGGAAAGCAGCGCAACCGCGCCGACCGCGAGAAGCCCTTTCGCGAATGTTCCGATACCCACCGTACTGCCGCCAACAAAAAGTCCGGCGTATTTGACGCGCGGTCAGTTCCGACTGTCCTCTAACAGAGCTCAGGCGGCGTGAGTAGACGAATCCAGATTCTTCTCGTAGTGAACTACCCACATATCGAAGTCCTCACGAAACTCGCGTGCCCCGGTCGCCGTCCAGCCCGCGGCCTCATAGAAGCGGCGCGCCGGTGCCCATTCCGGGGTTCGGAGCATCAGCCGGTCAAAGCCGCGCTCCGCCATGGCCTGCTCGGCATGCTGGAGCATTCCGATGCCTACCCCCTGCCGCCAACGCGCGGGATGAACGAACAGCGCTCCAACGTGGCCGAGTCCGGCTACCGGCGTGGCCCGTTCGACGTCCTCGGTGGCCTGACGAGCGACGACCATGCCGACCAGGCCGCCCTGGCCGTCGAAGGCGCCTTCTGACCAGCGCCCCGACTCGCCGAGCCGCCTCTCCCATTTCGCCCGCTCTTCGTGCTCCGGGGGAGGCGACCAATCGTCCGGCGCCCATTGGAGATAGGTCTGATCGCAGGCTCCGATCAGCTCGGCGACGGCGCCGGCGTCCTCCGGGCCGAGCGCCCGGATGCTTAGATCGGATGGCAGCGGGGCCGGCTCGACTCGAGTCATGTCCGTTCCAGAGAGGCGATCAGATCGGTGGACAGCTCACCCGCGCAGACCGGCTCCGCCCAGCCGCTCAGCCGCACGTCCAGGTCAGCTGAGATCTCCACTTCGAGTTCGCCGCCGTCAAGCTGCACGGTGATCGGGCTCGACGCGCCGCCCAGATGGGCGGCGACGGCAGCGCCGCTCGCACCTGTGCCGGAGGCGAGGGTCTCCCCCACGCCGCGCTCGAAGATACGGGCCCGGACACCGTCGTCCTCGACTCTGTAGAACGAGACGTTGGTGCGATTGGGAAACAGCTTGTGGCGCTCGATCGTGGGCCCGATGTCGGTGAGGTCCAGCTCTTCGAGCCCGTCCGTGACTTCGATCGCGCACTGCGGATTGCCGATCGAGACATGTTGGAAGTCCCAATCGCGGCCACCGGCGCTCAAGGTTCCACGTCCGTCGGCCGGGCCGGATGGAAAGTCGTCCGACGTCGTGCTGGCCCGGCCGATAGCCATCGTCGCGGTTCGCAGCGAGGTGATCGTCGGCGTCACCGCTCCCGCCGCCGTATCGATCGCGAACGTCTCCGCCCCGGTCCATTCGTGGCGGTGGAGGTATAGGGCCGCCTGGCGGGCACCGTTTCCCGACAGCTCCGCCTCCGAGCCGTCGGGATTGAAGATCCGCAGCTCGGCGACGGCGTCTCCAGCCCCGAGGCGGCGAAGGAGAAGAACTCCATCGGAGCCAATCCCGAAATGGGGGTCGCAGATCCGCGTCACTCGCTCGGCTGTCAGCTCCCAGGGCAGCGACTCGTCCTCGACGATCACGTAGTCGTTGCCGAGCGATTGCCATTTCTCGAAGCGCATCGCGGCCAGTATCTCAACGCGCCGCGTCGAGCAATTCGAGGACCCGGGTCGCTACCTCGGCATCGGCGAGACCCGTGCGGTCGATCGTCCGCACGCCCTCCATACGTCGCATCCAGGTGAGTTGACGGCGGGCGTAGGCGCGCTGGGCGCTCTTGGTCGCCTCGACGTCGCCGGCCAGCAGCTCCTCGAAGCCGATCGCGGCGCGGGCGGTTCGTGACGCCCCAGCGCGCTCGGCATCGGCGACCTCCTCCAGCGCCCCCCTGGCGACCATCGTGTCGACTCGACCGTCAATGCGCTCCGCGAGCTGCGCCCCCTCGATCGTCAGGCCGACCAGCACCCCCGGATGGCGCAACTCCGCCGTCCACAGCTTGCCGCCTTCCTTGTGGGCCCGGGGTGGCTCCATTCCCGCCCGTTGGAGCTCCAGCGTGCGGGCGATCCGCTTGCGATCGTTGGGGTGGATCGTCGCCGCCAAGTCCGGGTCGAGCTCGGCGTGCATCGCCTCGGGCCCGTTGGCGGCCATCTGCTCCTCGACCTGACGGCGAATCTGCTCCGGAACTGGAGGCCGAAGGTCGAGATCGCTGAGTGCGGCGCGGAGATAGAGACCGGTCCCCCCGACCACGATCGGGCGACGCCCCTGCGCGAGCAGCTCGTCGATCGAGCGGTGCGCCAGCTGCGCGAAGCGGCCTGCGCTGAACTCGTCGCCGAGGGTGACCACGCCCAGCATCCGGTGCTCGAGGCGGTCGCGCTCACCGGGGCTTGCGGCGCCGCTGAGGACCTCGAGGCCGCGATAGACCTGAATCGCGTCGCAGGAGATCGCCACCGGGTCCTCGCCGCGGTCGCGCAGCAGCTCCGCGACCGCCACCGCGACCCCGGTCTTGCCGACCGCGGTCGGGCCGAAGATCGCGAGGACGTGCACCTATGCGACGCGGCTGAGGATCTCTTCCGTGCCCGACAGCGTGGTGGAGGTCGCGTCCGTGATCTCCACCTCGACCAGCTCGCCCGGTGAGGCGGTGCCGTCGAAGTTGACCGTCTTGTTGTGGCGGCTGCGGCCCCGCAGGCGGCTGGGGTCGGTGCGGCTCGGGCCCTCGACGAGGACCTCTACCCGGCGGCCGACGAACCGCTGCCCCCGGTCGCGGGCACGGCTCTGCACCAGCTTGACCAGACGCTCCATGCGCTCGCGCTTGACCGGCTGGGTCACCTGCTCGCCAAGCGTCGCCGCCACTGTGCCGCGCCGGGGCGAGAAGACGAAGGTGAAGGCACTGTCGTAGCCGACCTCGTCGACCACCCCGAGCGTCTGGCGGAAATCGTCCTCGGTCTCGCCCGGGAAGCCGACGATGATGTCGGTGGTGATGGCGCAGTCGGGCACCCGCTCGCGGATCTGGGCGACGCGGTCCAGGTAGCGCTCGCGGTTGTAGGTTCGCCGCATCGCCTTCAGCACCCGGCTCGAGCCCGATTGCAGCGGCAGGTGGATGTGCTCGCAGAGCGCCGGCAGCTCGGCATGGGCACCGATCACGTCCTCGCGGATGTCCTTCGGGTGCGGGCTCGTGTAGCGGATTCGCTCGATGCCGTCCACCGCGTCTACTCGCGCCAGCAGCTCGGCGAACGTGACCCGGCTCTCGCGCGGCAGGTCGCGCCCGTAGCTGTTGACGTTCTGACCCAGAAGCGTCACCTCGCAGACACCGTCGGCCGCCAGCCTCTCGACCTCGCCGATCAGCTCGTCGGGATCGCGACTCTCCTCCCGGCCGCGGGTCGAGGGCACGATGCAGTAGGAGCAGACGCAGTTGCAGCCCTGCGAGATCTGAAGCCAGGCCTGGAAGTCGCGCTCGCGCTTGGCCGGCAAATGCCCCGAGAAGTCTTCGAACTCGAAATATCCCTGCGCGCTCAGCGAGTCGGAAGTGAGGAACTCCGCCAGGCGACCGATCTGCCCCGGCCCGAAGGCGACGTCGACGAACGGGAAGCGCTCGAAGACCTCGTGCTTTACCGACTGCGCCCAGCAGCCTCCCACGCCGACCACGCGCTCGGGGTTCTCGGACTTAAGCCGCTTGGCCTCGCCTAGGTGGGCAACGAAGCGGTTGTCGGCCGACTCGCGGATCGAGCAGGTGTTGAACAGGATCAGGTCGGCGTCGGCGCGAGTCTCAGCCTCGTCGTAGCCAAGCGACTCCAGCATGCCCCGCATGCGCTCGGAGTCGTGCTCGTTCATCTGGCACCCGAACGTGGTGACGTGGTAGCGCTTGCCCATCGGGGCTGAGGGTAGCGCGCGGATGCTGGGCTTCGCTCGACTGGGGCGTGGGCCTCGAGGGCCCGGCTCTCACCTCGCCGGGTGCCCGCCGACCGTGGCCGTGTAGGTGAACTTCGCGTTGCATTGCGGTGAGCTCGGGTATTTCGACTTGAAGCTGCCGGTCACCTTGCCCCCGGCCTTGAACTTGCCGGTCACCTTGGCTTTGGCGTTGAGCTGGCCGCTGTCCGTGAACTGCTTCACCGTGTCGGTGAACTTGCCGTTCTTGATCTTGACCGTCTTCGAGGTCTGCTTGGGCGGCGGGCCTCCCCCGCCGCACTTGTTGGGGACGAACGGCGTCAGACGCAGCTTCTTCACCTTCGTCTTGGTCGCCTTGAAGGTGACGAGCTCACTCGTGCTGACGAAGCCCTGGAAGCTCACCGGGCCGCTGTACTTGCCCGGGGTGACGTTGGACGCGAAGGCGCCGCCGATCCCCAGCGTCAACGGAATCGCGACGGCCAGGATGGTCCCGGCAGCTATGGCCCTGCGTACACGCGCGGGCCGAACGGTTGAAATGGGCGATTGCTGCATGCGGAACTCTCCTGTCGATCGGGCCGCCGCTATCGCCCTCCCTCATCGCGCCTCTCGTGTCCCCTGGATGCGCGATGCCCTGCGTTCGCAAGCGGGCGCGTTTGCGTGCGCATTGTTATCTCGCCGCGAGCAACGGTCAACCCCACTTTTCGCCCTTCGTGGTCGAAGCGCTATTTGACCGTCAGCGTTCCCTGCATGCCGGCCTGGCGATGGCCGGGAACGGTGCAATAGAAGACGTACTTGCCGGGCGCCAGGTCGACGCTCACCGAGGTGCTTCCCCCCGCCACCAGCGGTGACTTGGCGAGCTGCTGGCTGCCCTTTGCGATCGCCACGTCGTGCTGGATCGCCGCCGGGTTTGTGAAGTCGATCGTCACCTTGCCCGGCTTGCTGGACAGTGCCTTCGTCGTGTAGGCGATCTGGGTCGGATCGGCGGCCAGCTTGACGGTCCCGCCGGGGCCCTTGACCGCGGGTTGCTTGCCCTGGGCGGGCGGCTGAGAGGCGCCCGCGGGGCCCCCGAGCGCCGCCGCGTCGGGGGTCGGCACCTCTCCCCCGCCGGGCACCGGCGTCGCACCCTGCTGCTGCTCCTCGGCCGCAAGCCTGGCGCGCCGGTCGGTCTGCTCGTTGCGCGAATAGCGCACCGCGAAGATGGTCGTGCCGAGGACCAAGACAACGAAGACCAGGATCAGCCCTCGCGACGCAGCTTTCGACGAGAACGCCTCGGAGCTGCGCAGGCCCAGCGCGGTGACGATCACCGCCAGGCTGGCCAGGCAGATGCCGAGCACGTAAAAGGCGGTCCCGTTGAGGATGCCGAGAACTTGGAATGCGGTCCCGTTCACGCGCCGCGGATCCTATCCAGCGCCGAGCACCTATTCGGCGAAGGTCGTCGAGCGGCTTTCCCGGATCACCGTGATCTTGATCCGTCCCGGGTATTCCATCTCGCGCTCGACCGCGGCGGCGATCTCGTGCGAGATCAGCGCCGCAGTGTCGTCGTCGACCTGACCCGGGTCGACCATGACCCGGATCTCGCGCCCGGCCTGCATTGCGTAGACCTTGCGCACGCCGTTTTGACGCTGGGCGATCTCCTCGAGGTCGCGCAGGCGAGTGACGTAGCGCTCCAGCGACTCCCCCCGCGCGCCAGGGCGGGCGCCGGACAGGGCGTCGGCAGTCTGCACGATCACCGCCTCGACGGTGCGCGGCTTGACCTCGTTGTGATGGGACTCGATCGCGTGCGCGACCGCCTCCGGCTCCTCGTAACGGCGGGCGAGGCGGGCGCCAACCTCGGCGTGGGCGCCATCCATCTCGTGGCTCACGGCTTTGCCGATGTCGTGCAGCAGCGCCCCTCGTCGTGCCACCTCGGCCGAAGCCCCCAGCTCGTCGGCCATCAGCGAGGCCAGATGCGCGCATTCGACCAGGTGATCGAGCACGTTCTGGCCGTAACTGGTGCGGAAGCGCAGCCGGCCCAGCAGCCGCACGAGCTCTGGATGAACCCCGGTCACCCCCGCGTCGAGCATCGCTCGCTCGGCCTCGGCGACGACCCGGTCCTCGACCTCAGAGCACGCCTGCTCGTACGCCTCCTCGCAGCGCGAGGGATGAATGCGGCCGTCGGCGATCAACTTCTCCAGCGTCAGGCGGGCGATTTCGCGGCGCATGCCGTCGAAGCTCGACAGCACGACCGCCGACGGCGTCTCGTCGATGATGAAATCGACGCCGGTGAGGTTCTCCAGCGCCCGGATGTTGCGCCCGTCGCGACCGATGATGCGGCCCTTCATCTCGTCGCTGGGCAGCTGTACCAGCCTCGTAGTCGTCTGACTCGCCTGGTCGGCGGCCAGGCGCTGCATGGCGATGGCGAGAATCCCCCGGGCGCGGCGCTCTGCTTCCAGCTTCGTCTCCTCGTCCATTCGCTGAAGGGCGAGCGCGGCTTGGTGGCGGCCTTCATCCTCGACCTCCTTGATCAGGATCTGGCGGGCCTGCGCGGCGCTCAGTCCCGCTATCCGCTCCAGCTCGCGCAGATGCTGGCGCTTTGCCGCCTTCAGCTCCCCGGCACGATGCTCGAGGTTACGCTCGCGGTCGTCGAGCGCCCCGTGCCGGCGCTCGAGCTCGCGCAGCTGCGTATCCACCGATTCCATCTGGCGAAGCGCCCGCTCTTCCATGCGCGCGATCTCCGCGCGCCGGGTCCGCAGCTCTTCGTCGGCGTCGCCGGAGTCGATCGCGACCTCCGAGCCGGCGGTTGGTGATTCCTCCGGCTCAACGGCTTCGGCCACCGTGTGATCGCCCTTTTGCCCCGGGCGAATCCACGGGGGCAACAATGACCGGATCTCCATCGTTTCCTCTCCGGGACCGTGGCCCCGGATCCGGAGGGGCCCGATCCGCCTCTATGCGGCTGCCGGAGCAGCCGATCCAAGTTTCAGTTTCAACGGCGACGCGTTGCGCGACGCCTCAGATGATCGTAGTACCGGAACGCCTGGCTGACAAGCCAGACAGCGTACGCTCGGCCCATGCGCTGGCTGGTGGACGGCATGAACGTGATCGGGACGCGCCCGGACGGATGGTGGAGGGATCGGCACGGGGCCATGGTCCGGCTCGTGGACCGCCTGGAGCGCTGGGTGGCAACAAGCGGCGAGGACGTCACCGTCGTCTTCGAGCAGCCGCCGTCTCCGCCGATTCGGTCGACCGTGGTCGAGGTGGCGCACGCGCCACGGCCGCGCTCCAACTCGGCCGACGATGAGATCGTCCGCCGCCTGGTCGCCGACCCGGACCCCACGGGCGTCCGGGTGATCACTTCGGATCGCTGGCTCGCCGATCACGCCCGCGCCGCCGGTGCCACGGTCGAGTCGGCGGAATCGTTTCGGTCTCGAATTGAGGCCGAGCCCTAGCCCCGACCGCTCGGCAAGCTAATGGTGAAGCCGCTTCTTGAGCTTCACGGCGATCGACCGCCTGGCGGCCGAGCCCCCAGTGGGCGTGAAGGCAACTCGTGCCTTTACGGTCGCCCGACCCGTCCGTCGCAACTTCCTCTTCGCCTTGCCCCTGGCCCTGATAGTCAGCTTCACCGAACCGGCGGAATCCACTGCCCGCGTGCGTGCGCTGCTGGAGATCCTTGTCAGCGGCCGTTGCGGACGGATTCCCTTGCCCCTCAGGGTCAGCTTGCCCGGCCCCGGGACGTCGACGGTAAGCGTGGCGGTGCCTTTGCGCTTGTTGAGTTTGAGCTTGCCGAGGCTGAAGTCGTTGGATGGGGTGACGGCGATCGGGCCGCTCGCCCCGGAGACCGACGGGTTGTTGGGATCGATCGCATTGATCGTCATGGTGCCCGCAGTCCGCAGCGTCGCGGTGAAGGTGCCGGTGCCGTTGGTCAGCTGCGAGTCCAGGGGCAAGCTCGACTGGTCATCTGAGCTGGTGAACCGCACCGTTCCTCCGTAGCCCGTGTCCACGGCGCCGCTTGCATCCCGCGCCGTGACTGTGAAGGTGATCGGGCTTCCCGCTGTGGCCGAGCTCGGCGCCGTGACGGTGAAGTGGGTGGCGGTGCTCACGGCGATGCCGGCGGTGGTCCCGGTGATCGAGGGGCTGATCGTGTCGGTCGCCGTGATCGTCTTGGTCCCCTCGGTGCGCAGCGTCGCGCTGAACGTCCCGACCCCGCTGGTGAGAGTGGAATTGCCCGGCAGGGTGGCCGCGCCGTCTGAGCTCGTGAAATGGACCGTGCCCCCGTAGCCAGTGGCCGTGTTGTTGAAGGGGTCCAGCGCCGTGACGATGAAGCTGAACGGCGATCCGACGGTCACCGAACCTGGTGCGGAGACCGCGAGGTGGGAGGCGCCGGCGGGGTTGACCGTGATCCCGCTGCTTGTCCCGTGGATCGCGCTGACCGTGTCGGTTGCGGTTAGCACTTGGGTGCCGGCCGTCCGCAGCGTCGCGCTGAACGTTCCGGCACCGCTGATCAAGGCGGTGCTGGCGGGCAGCGACGCGGCGACGTCGGAGCTTCCAAAGCGCACGATCCCGGCGTAGCCAGTGTCGGTGTTGTTGAACTGATCCAGCGCCGTGACCGTGAAGCTGAACGGCGACCCGGCCGTCACCGACGCCGGTGCTGAGAGCGAGAAATGGGTCGCGGCGGCCGGATTGACCGTGATCGATCCGCTCGTGCCCGTGATCGAGCTGCTGACCGCGTCGGTGGCGGTGATCGTCTGGCTGCCGGCGGTCTTCAGGGTCACTGAGAAGGTGCGCGTGCCGTTGATCAGGGTCGAATCCCCCGGCAGCACCGCCTGACCGTCGGTGCTCGTGAAATGCACCGTGCCCATGTAGCCGATGTCGGTCATGTTGCTGCCGTCAAGCGCAGTGACCGTGACGTCGAACGCCGTGCCGGCGGTCTGCGGCGAGCTAGCGGTGACCGAGTAGTGGGTCGCCGCGGCAGCGCTCGCGCCCGCCGGCAGCAGCAGGGCGCCGAGCCCTGCGAGCAGCAATCCCAGGATCGCCCCTCTCAGCCGCCCCCCGAGCTTCTGCCGCTTCAGCCCGTGCATGCGATACCAACCTACCGCCGGGCGCGCTGCAGTGCTGCAATTGCTTCAGTCGCGGCGCGTGCGGCGGATCGCCTCGTAGGCGACCTCGGAGTCATAGCCGCGGCGAACCAGCAACGCCAGGGCTCGCTGCCGCTCCAGCGCGTCGGCGAGCGGCGCACCGCGGTCGCGCAGCAGCTCGACCGCACGCTCGATCTCCCGATCGACGTCGGCGTCGGCCAGCGCATCGTCGGCGTCCTCGATCGAGATCCCGCGGTCGAGCAGGGCGGCACGTATCCGCTCGCTGCCCCAGCGCTTCAGCTGCCGCTTGTCCTCGGCGTAGCGGCGCGCGTAGCGCGCGTCGTCCAGCACCCCGTCGCAGATCAGGCGGTCGACCACGTCGTCGACCTCCTCCGAGCCGACGCCGCGCGCCCGCAGCCAGCTTCCCATCTCGGCGACGGTGCGCTCTTTTTGGTCGAGCGCCCTTAGGGCTAGAGAAAGCGGCTCGTCACTCATGTGAGTGCGCCCGGCCAAGCAGATCGAGGACGTAGGACGCGATGTGTGCTCCGCACATGAGCGTCCAAGGACGACGAGATGCGATGGTCGGGTGTGCTCAGGCGGCCTTCTTCTGTGCCTCGGCCTTCTTTGGAGGCGCTTTGTCCTCTGGCTCCCCCGCCGCTTCCTCGACTGGCGCGATGTCCGGAGCCGCCGCAGCGGCGCGCTCGGCCCCGACTTTCTCCAGGATCTTGGCCTCGATCTCCTTCGCAAGCTTCGGGTTCTCGGTCAGGTACCGCTTGGAGTTGTTGCGTCCCTGGCCGAGTCGCAGCTCGCCGTAGGAGAAGAACGAGCCGGACTTCTTCACCAGATCGTGCTCGAGGCCGAGGTCGATCAGGCATCCCTGCTTGGAGATGCCGTCCCCGTAGTCGACGTCGAACTCCGCTTGGCGAAACGGCGCCGCGACCTTGTTCTTGACCACCTTGACGCGGACCCGGTTGCCGACCGCCTCGGTGCCCTCCTTGAGGGTCTCGATGCGGCGCAGGTCGAGGCGCTGAGAGGAATAGAACTTCAGCGCCCGCCCGCCCGGCTGGGTCTCCGGGCTGCCGAACTGGATCCCGATCTTCTCGCGGATCTGGTTGGTGAACAGGAGCACCGTGTTGGCGCGGCTGAGGTTGCCGGCGAGCTTGCGCAGCGCCTGCGACATCAGGCGGGCCTGAAGGCCGACCTGGGTCTCACCCATCTGGCCCTCCAGCTCGGCGCGCGGCGTCAGCGCCGCCACCGAGTCGATCGCGACCACGTCGACGGCGCCGGAGCGAACCAGAACGTCGACGATCTCGAGCGCCTGCTCGCCGTAGTCGGGCTGGGAGACCAGCAGCTCGTCGGTGTCGACGCCGATCCGGTTCGCGTAGATCGGGTCTATCGCGTGCTCGGCGTCGACGAAGGCGCAGATCCCGCCCTTCGCCTGGGCCTCGGCGATGATGTGGTAGATCAGCGTCGTCTTGCCCGACGATTCGGGGCCGAATATCTCCACGATCCGGCCCCGCGGCACGCCGCCGACCCCGAGCGCCAGGTCAAGCGACAGCGCACCGGTCGGGATCGCCTCGACCGGGATCGCGGCATCGTCGCCCAGCTTCATCACCGAGCCGGCTCCAAACTCGCGCTCGATCTGGGTCACCGCGGCGTCCAGCGCCGCGTCTCTTGCCTTGGCGTCCTTCGCCGAAGCGTCCTTCAAAGCTGTTTTGCCATCTGCCATCTCTTTCACCTCATCTGTTTAGTCCGCGGGCAGCGCAACTTGCGCCAGGGGCGCGTACTCGGCGCCCTGCGGCCTGAGCGTCGAACGGTAGAGCGTCACCCGGACAGCACGGAAGGCCTGGCACAGCGACTCCGGCAGCTCTCCGGGAAGCTTCTCGATCCGCGCCGGCCGCTTCGAGCCGCGCTTCTCCGGGCGGACCCGGGCGACCGTCACGTGGGGCCAGAAGGGGCGCTTCTCCGGCTTGTAGAGTCGCTCGCCGACCAGCTCGCGCTCGAGGCCGGCCTGCAGGTCGATCGTCGCCTCGGACCGCGCGTCGAGCGCAAAGAGTCGCGGGCGCCCCTTTGGCCTTCCCACCGGCTGCGACTGAAGCTCGATCCGAGGCGCACGCGCGGTGATCGCGTTTACCACTTCCGCCACCGCCCCGATCGCCTTCTCCGGCGTGTAGCCGAGAAAAGCGAGCGTGACGTGCAGGTTCTCCGCCCCAACGACGCGCAGCGCCGCCTCGGTGAGCTCTGCGCGCTGCCACTCCACGATGCCTTCGCGAACGCCCTCCGGCAGGTCGAGCGCCACGAACAGCCGCGCCCGCGGCGACTTCAACCGCTCCTTCGCCATCGCCGCCAAGCTACGCGGACAAAGCGCGCGATGCAATGCGGGATTGCGTCAAGACCGTCGCGAAATAGACTCGGACGCAGATGAGCGGAGGCCCGAGGGCGCAAGCGCGGGATCTAGCCCATGACCTGCCCGAGGTCGAGGGGGTCAAGCACCGCCTCGTACGCGCGAACGGGATCGACGTCCACCTCGCCGAGGCGGGCGAAGGCCCGCCGGTGCTGCTGCTCCACGGCTGGCCGCAGCATTGGTACATGTGGCGGGGTCTGATCGAGCGGCTGGCGCCGCACTTCCGGCTGCTCGCCCCCGATCTGCGCGGCTTCGGCTGGACCGAAGCCCCCGGAGACGGCTATGACGGAGATACCTTCGCCACCGACCAGGTCGCGCTGCTCGACGCCCTGGAGATCGAGAGCGCAAGCGTGATCGGCCACGACTGGGGCGGCTGGACGGCGTTCCTGCTCGGACTCGATCACTCGGACCGCATCGAGCGCATGGTGGTCTGCAATGCGCCCCATCCCTGGCCGAAGGTCGAGCCGAGCCTGTTGCTGGAGACGTGGCGCAGCTGGTACGCGATCGCCAACGCGACTCCGCTTCTGGGCAGATGGCTGGCGGAATCGGGTCGCATGCCCGGCTTCATCCTCGGCCACGGCAACGTGGGCGATCTCTTCCCTGACGGGTTCGAGATCTACCTGAGCCAGTTCCGCGACCCCGCCCGCGCCGAGGCCGCGATGAAGCTATACCGCTACTACCTGCGGATCTTCTCCTCGGGGCTACGGGGCGGCGCCCACCGGCGCCAGCGCCTCGCGGTTCCCACACTGCTGCTGTTCGGCGCCGCCGACCGCTACGTCTCCCCGCGGTTGCTCGCCGGCTACGAGCCGCATACCGACGACATGGAGGTCGAGCTGGTCCCCGACTCGGGGCACTTCCTCGTCGACGAGAAGCCCGAGCTCATCGCTCGTCGCGCCCTGGCCTTTCTCAGCTAGAGCTGGTCGAGGAAGGCGAGCAGTTCGTTGACCAGCAGCTCCGGCTCCTCGTGGGCCGCGAAGTGGCCGCCGCGCGGCATCTCGGTCCAGCGCCGCAGGTCGGGGAGCAGGCGGGCGGTCCACTCGCGGGGCGGGTTGACGATCTCGGCCGGAAAGACGGCGACCGCGGTGGGGACGTCGATTGTCTCCCCCGCTCAGCCGGCCGCCAGCGATCGGCCCGCTCGCCCCAGTAGAGGCGCATCGAGGAGGCGATCGTGCCGGTGGCCCAGTACATCGTCAGGTAGTCGCAGAGCTGGTCCTTGGAGAAGCGCCTCTCCACGTCACCGTCGCAATCGCTCCAGCGCCGGTACTTCTCCACCAGGTAGGCGGCGAGGCCGGCGGGCGAGTCGTTGAGGCCCACGGAGACGATGTCGGGCACCGTGGATTGAACGAGCATGTGGTGGCCCTCGCGGCGGCGCCAGCGCAGGCCGGTCTCGACGAAGGCCTGCTCGGCCTCCGTGAGCGGTGGGTCGGCAAGCTCCGCGGCGGGCGGCAGCACCCCGGGGGTGAACACGTAGAGGGCGGCGACTCGCTGCGGGGAGTCGAAGGCAATCCGGGCGGCCACCGGCCCGCCCCAGTCGCCGCCGACGACGCCGTAGCGCTTCCAGCCGAGGCCGTCCTCGGCCAGCTCGCGGAACCGCGCCGCGACGGCGGCGATGTCGAGCGGCGTGCCCGGGTCGTCGGACCAGGCATAGCCAGGCATGGAAGGGACGGCCACCTCGTGTCCCGCTTCGACCAGCCGCGGGATCACGTCGAGGTACTCGATCGGCCCGCCCGGCCAGCCGTGCAGCAGCAGCAACGGCAGCTCCCTGCCCTCCCCCCGCTCGTGGATCAGGTGAAGTCCCTGCCAGCGGAAGTTGCCGAACCTGTTCAGCAACCCACATAGCCGCTGCGGGTCGTAGCCGTCGGCCCAGTAGCCGCATAGCTCGCGCAGGTAATCCACGTCGACCCCGAGCTCCCAACCCTGCCCGGGCTGCTCGGGCCAGCGAGTCCTGGCGAGACGCTCGCGCAGATCGGTGAAGACGGCGTCTGAGATCGAAACCTCAAACGCCTCGAGCTCAGCCATCGAGGATCGAGGAACGAGGAACGAGGAACCGATTCACAGCGGCGCCTCCTGCCCACCGAGCAGGATTCGAAGCATGTGCATGCCGACCAGCGCCGAGCGCTCGCGGATGTCGGCGCGATCGCCCGGGATCACCGGATCGCGCGCGAGGCTGGCGCCATTGGCGGTCAGGGCGTGAAAACAGACGTAGCCGACCGGCTTCTCCTTCGTCCCGCCGTCGGGACCGGCGATCCCGGTCACCGAGACCGCGACGTCGGCGTCGAAACGCTCCAGCGCCCCGTGCGCCATCGCCTCGGCGACCTCCGGAGCCACAGCGCCGTGCTCCTCGATCAGCTCCGCGTCGACGCCGAGCAGCTCGACCTTCGCGTCGTTGGAATAGGCGACGACGCTGCCGGCAAGGTAGGCCGACGCCCCAGGGACGTTGGTGATCCGCGCCGCCAGCAGACCCCCCGAGCACGACTCGGCAAGTCCCAGGCGGTGGCCCGCAAGCAGCTCCGCGACCTGCTCGTCGACCGTGGTTCCGTCCTGGCTGAACAGGAAGCGGTCGTGGCGCTCGGCGAGGCCGCCGCGCACCGCGTCGGCGGCCGCCTCGGCGCCCTCGCGGTAGCGGACGTCGATCTCGATCTCGCCGCGGCGCAGGCAGGTGGTGATCTCCAGCGCCGACAGGTCGGTCTCGGACTCGATCTCACGCAGGCTCTTGGCGATCTCCGACTCAGGGATGCCGATCATCCGCAGCGTGTAGCCCTGAAACGGCGTCGCCCCGTCGAGCGCCGCCTGCGCCGCGCCCGACTCGATCGCCTCCTCCCACATCGACTGAAGCTCGCGTGGCGGCCCAGGCAGCACGATCACGGTCAGGCGATCCGCCGGGACGACCAGTCCCGGGGCGGTGCCGGCGGGATCGATCGTCGTCGCACCTTCCGGAACCATCGCCTGCTTTCGGTTCGCCGCCTGCAACGCGTCCTCGTCGAGCCGCAGCCGGCGCGCGAAGTCGCGCAGGATGCGGGCGATCTTCTGCTCCATGCTCTCGTCGAGCACCATCTCGCGGCCGGCGAACTTCGCCACCACCTCGGCGGTGAGGTCGTCCGCCGTCGGCCCGAGCCCGCCCGAGGTCACGACCAGATCCATCCCCTCGTCCTCCATGAAGCGAAGCGCCGACTCGAGGTCGTCGGGGCGGTCGGCGACGACGAAGATGCTCGCGACCTCCACGCCCAGCTCGGCCAGGCGCTCGGATATCCAGGGGCCGTTTGAGTCCTGGATGCGCCCGTTGAGGACCTCGTTTCCCGTCACGACGATGCCGGCCCTTACGCTCACAGAATCCCTCTCGGTTCGCGCTCGGCCTTCCACAATGCTCTTTGGCTGAACCTCGCGCTCACAGCGATCACGTGCAATCGGGCCTGGTGCCCGGTTGGAGTAGGTGCGTGCCGTTCGGGGTCACCTCGTAGCCGACCGGGCTGGGCGTGTTCTGAACCCGGAACGGCTTGCCGTTCACCTTCAGGTCGACACCTCCGTTGCCGAACGCGAGGTCGAACTTTCCGGAATGGAACGGCCCCACCTGTGTTCCGGCGGGAAGGATTTGTCCGTTGACCACCCGGGTCCCGTCCGCCGCCAGCGCGCAGACCCAGACCTCGGCGGTCGCGGTGAGCTGGATCGAGACCCCGGGCGTCTGCTTCGCCGCGGCGCCCCCCTTCTTGCCCTGTTTGGGGGTCCCGTTGTGTCCGGCGTTACCGGGTGCGGTGTTGTCGTTGCTCGAGTTGGACGTCACTCCGATAACGAATAGGACCGCCACCAGCGCCGCGACGACCAGGGCGCCGATCACACCGGGCCCTAACCGAGGTCCTCCTCCAGCCCCGGCGAGGCGAGGGGGCAGCGGATGCGACTCGCGAGCGCCGGCGGGCTCGGGCATGCGATCCTCCTCCAGCCGCCGATAGTCGTCGGCGAGTCGCTCGCCGTCGAGGCCGAGAAACGACGCGTAGGTGCGAATGAAGCTGCGGGTGTAGGTCGGACCTGGGAGCAGGTCCCACTCCTCGTTTTCCAGCGCCCGCAGGTAGCGCACGCGGATCTTCGTCCGCTCCTCGATCTCGGTCAGATCGATCTTGTGGCGGATCCGCGCTTCGTGCAGAGTCGATCCGATTTCGGTCTCCACGGTGCCAATTGTCCTACGAGCGCCGTCCCTGCGACACCCGGCAGGGCGGACGGTGGGCAAGCTCACCCACCGGTCGCCTACGGCTCCCTGAGCGAGCGCCCGTCTATGCCCTGATGTTTCGGGCGCGAGCGAGAGCGGAGCACCTGCCGGCTATGTGACGTCGTGCGAGCTGGTCACCGGCTCGGGCTGCGGCTCCTGAGGCGAGCCCTGCCCACCGCCGACCACACGTGCCAGATCGGCCTCGGTGATCAGCACCTGGCGAGGCTTGGATCCCTCATAGCCGGAGATCACGCCGCGTCGCTCGAGCATGTCGATCAGCCGCCCGGCGCGCGTGTAGCCGACCCGCAGCCGGCGCTGGAGCATCGAGACCGACGCAGTCTGCGTCTGCACGACGAGGTGGATGGCCTCGTCGAGAAGGTCGTCCTGATCGGGGTCGATGTCTCTCGCCTCGGCCTCGTCCTCGGGCTCAGTTCGGGCCTCGAGCAGCTCCTGCTCGAACTCGGGCTCGCCCTGCTTCGACCAGTGGGTCGTGATGCGGGCAATCTCCTCCTCGGTCACGAAGGCGCCCTGGATCCGCTGCATCTTCGAGGTCCCCGCGGGGCGGAACAGCATGTCGCCCTGGCCCAGCAGGGCCTCCGCCCCACCCTGGTCGAGGATCACCCGCGAGTCGGTCTGCGAGGAGACCGCGAAGGCGATCCGGGCCGGGATGTTGACCTTGATCGTGCCGGTGATGATGTCAGTCGAGGGGCGCTGCGTCGCCAGCACCAGGTGGATGCCCGTCGCGCGCGACTTCTGCGCCAGGCGGATGATCGAGTCCTCGACCTCGGCCGGCGCGACCATCATCAGGTCGGCGAGCTCGTCGATGACGCAGAGGATGTGAGGCAGGGGCGGTTCGCCGACCCGCTTGCGGGCCCGATTCAGCTCGCCGAGGTTGCGGCAGCGGGCCTCGGCCATGATCCCGTAGCGATTCTCCATCTCGCCGATCAGGTTGGCGAGCACGTTGGCCGCCAGCCGCGGCGAGGTGACCATTGGGGTCAGCAGGTGCGGGATGTTCTCGTAGTGGTTGAGCTCGACCCGCTTCGGATCGACGAGAACCATGCGCACCTCGTTCGGCGAGGCGCTCATCAGGATCGAGCTGAGGATCGCATTGATGCATCCCGACTTGCCCGACCCGGTGGTCCCGGCGACCAGGACGTGGGGCATCTTCTGAAGGTCGGTCCAGACCGCGTTTCCGGCGATGTCCTTGCCCAGCCAGCCGACCAGCGGCGAGGCCTTCGCCGGCCGCCCTTGGTAGATGTCGCCGAGCCGCACCAGCCGGCGACGGCTGTTCGGAACCTCCACCCCAACCGCCTGCTTGCCCGGGATCGGGGCCAGGATGCGGATGTCGGTAGAGGCGAGCGCGTAGGCGAGGTCGTTGGCGAGCTCGGTCACCTTCTTGACCTTCGTGCCCGGGGCCAGCCGCAGCTCGTAGCGCGAGACGTGCGGGCCGCTGACGATGCCGACGATCTTCGCCTCGACGCCGAAGTGACCGAGCGTCTCGACCAGCTTGGTCCCAATCTTTTCGTGATCGCGTGGGTCGGGCCCCTTGTCGGCCTTGCCCTTCTCGAGGACGTTCGCCGGCGGCGGCTCATACGCGATCTCGTCCGAGGCCGTGACGCCGCGCTTCTCGCCCATCGGGGTCCGTGCAACCTCGGGCGCCGGGCCCGGTGCGACCGCGGGCACGTCCGCGCCGGGCTCGGCCTCGACCGCGTCCGGCGCACCGTCGTCGGCGCCGTCGAGGATCTCGACCGCGGCAAGCTCGCCGGTCGGCGCTTCGGAGTCCGGCACGTCGACCTCCGGATCCTGGTCGAACTCGACCACCCGCACCTCCGGCTCGAGGTCCTCCTCGGGGTATTCGCTCATCACGTCTGTGGGCGCCACCTGGGTCTCGAGGCCCGCCAGCTCGTCGTCCTTTCGCCATTGGGTCTGGGCGACGGTGCGGGCCATCTCCGCGCCGCTTGTCCGTGCCTTGGTCAGCGCCCTCCCGGTCCCGCTGAGGAAGGTGGCGATCGAGGTGCCGGTGAGCAGCAGCGCGCCGGCAAACACCAGCAGCAGAGCGATGATGTGCGCGCCGACGCGCTGGAACAGCGTCGAGGTGGCCCAGTAGAGCGCTTCGCCGACCAGCCCGCCGTGCTGCGGGAACCACGCGGAGTCGAAGTAACTGGGCCGCAGTGGATAGTCGGCGCCGAGGTGCGCCGTCTGCGCCGCGAAGGCCAGCAACAGCCCTGCGATGACGCAGACGCCGCCGGTCCGCAAAGGCTTGATCGCGGGAAGAAACGGCTTCAGGATCAGCGCCGCCCCGCTCGCGAACAACGCCAGCGGGGCCAGATAGGCGACCTTGCCGAACAGGTAGGTGAGCGCGTCCTGGGCCCCGGAGCCGATCTTGCCGCCCTCCCAGCCGAGGTAGAGCACGAAGGTCAGATAGACACCGACCGCGATCAGGCTCAGCCCGATAACGTCGAGCTGGCGCTGCTCGAGCTTCTCCAGCTGCTCGCGACTGAGACGGGGCGAGACCTTGGGACGCCGTCGTCTTTGGGCACGCGGAGCGCCGCGCCGGCGCGCGGGCCGTCTTCGGCGCTTTCGCCGCACGGACATCAGGGTTCAGTTCGACGCCTGACGTGGCTCCCCTGCGCCCCTCAAACCGCGTAAAGAAGCCATAAATCCTCCGCTTGCGACGCCGGCGCGGGGCTAACATCGACGCATGCCCGTAGACGAGGAATTGCTCGGCGGACGCGTGCTGGTGATCGAGGACGACGCCGAGATCACCGACGCGCTGCGGCGATCCCTTCGTCACGAGGGGTACGAGGTTCGCACCGCGGGTGACGGGGTCGAAGCGCTCGACGCGGCGGCGGAGTTCATCCCCGACCTGGTCGTCCTCGACCTCGGCCTCCCACGCCTGGACGGGATCGAGGTCTGCAAGCAGCTGCGCGCCGACGGCGACGTTCCGATCCTCATCCTCACCGCCCGCACCGAGACCGAGGATCGGGTGACGGGGCTCGACAGCGGCGCCGACGACTACCTCGTCAAGCCGTTCGAGCGCCAGGAGTTCCTGGCCCGAATCCGGGCGCTGCTGCGACGCCGGCCGCCGCGCGGCTCTGCGTCGCTCGGCGTCGCCGACCTGAAGCTCAACCCGGACACCCGCGAGGTTCACCGCGGGGAGCGCGAGATCGAGCTCACCAACCGCGAATTCGAGCTGCTCGAGTACCTGATGCGAAACGAGCGCCTGGTGGTCTCCCGCGAGCGCCTGCTCGACGAGGTCTGGGGCTATGACCCGATGGCGGCGACCAACACGATCGACGTCTTCATCTCTAACCTGCGGCGCAAGCTCGAGGCCGGCGGCGAGCCACGTCTCCTCCACACCAAGCGGGGAGCGGGGTACGTTCTGAGAGCCTAGGCATGGCCCTTCTGCGTCGCCTCACCCATCCAAGGAGCTGGCCAGTGCGCTGGCGCCTCGCCGCCGGTTCTGCCGGGTTGACACTGGCGATCCTGCTCGTCTTCGCCGCTGTGATCGGCCATCTGGCGACGACCCGCATCCGCAACGACTTCAACCGCGAGATGCACGGAGCGGTGAGCACGCTGGCATCCCAGGTCCGGGTCACCCAGACCCCCGCCGGCCCCCTCGTCACCAGCCCCGAGCTGGACGACTTCGCGCTTCCCAACGGTGCCGTGGTGAGGATCTTCGACGCGACCGGCCACGTCCGCGCGCGAACGCACAACGCTCCCCACCTCGGCCTGCCGCGACCCGGGGTGACCCACGTCGGCTCGCTGCGCGTGGTAAGCACCCCGATCGTCAGCGAGGGGGCCACGGTGGTCGGCTACGTGCAGTACGCGCGCAGCGACGAGCACATCGCCTCGACGATCGAGCGGCTGTGGCTGTTCATCGCCGCCGGAGTCCTGGGCGGGGTGCTGCTGGCCAGCCTCGCGGGTCTGGCGATCGCCAACCAGGCGATGCGGCCGATCGGCTTGCTGACCGCAACCGCGGGGGAGATCGCGAGCACCCGCGATCCCTCGCGGCGCATGCCGCAGCCGGACGTCGACGACGAGGTCGGCGAGCTGGCGCACACCCTGGATCAGATGCTCCGCTCGCTCGACGCCGCGCGAACCGAGCGAGAGCAGGCGATGCAGCAGCAGCGCGAGTTCGTCGCCGACGCCTCGCACGAGCTGCGCACTCCGCTGACCAGCGTGATCGCCAACCTTGAGCTGCTGCAGGCATCGCTCCCCTCGCCCGCGGACTCGGAGGATCACGAGATGGTGGACTCGGCGCTTCGCTCCTCGCGGCGGATGAGCCGACTTGTGGCCGACCTGCTGCTGCTCGCCCGAGCCGACGCCGGACGAATCAGCGAGCGCATCGATTGCGACCTCGCCGAGATCGCCGGTAACGCCGCCGCCGAGGTGGCCCCGGTCGCCGGGGCGAGGCGGCTCAACCTCGACAACGGCCGCCCGGTTCCCATACACGGCAATCCCGACGAACTGCACCGGATGGTCGTCAACCTGCTCGACAACGCGGTCCGTCACACGCCCGACGGCTCGACGATCGAGCTCAAGCTCGAGGTGGACGGCGAGAAAGCGATCGTCGAGGTCGCCGACGACGGCCCCGGGATTCCGGATGGCATGCGCGAGCACGTCTTCGATCGCTTCGTGCGGGGCAGCGGCCCGGCCGACACCGCGATCGGAGGCGGAACCGGGCTCGGCCTTGCGATCGTGCGCGCGGTCGCCCGCTCACACGGCGGTGAGGTGAAGGCGAGCGAGTCCTCGCTTGGAGGGGCTTTGGTCACCGTCACCCTGCCGCTAAGAAAGACTGAGCAACCAATTACATCCTCTTTAGGGGCGCTTTAACGCTCGGAATTAATTTCCATCGCGGACGAGACACACGGGCTCGTCGAGGATCTCCCCCTTAGCACCTCGGCGAGCCCATCTTCAGCCTTAAGGCTGGAGCAGCCGCCGGGCTTCCCCCCTCCCTAGAAGCTCGGCGGCTTTCTTTTGCGGCCCTTGCAAACCATCGCGCTTCGGCGTCCTCGGGCTCGCGGCTTCGGTTCTCAGCCCCTCCGCTCTACGTCCACCGACCTACTCGTTCTCCGCCCTCCGGTCGCGTTTGCTTAGACTTCGACGACGACCGGCAGCACCATCGGGCGGCGGCGAAGCTTCTCGTAGACGAACTTCGCGATGTCGTCGTGGAGGTCCTCGTGGAGCAGCTCCAGCTCGTGCACCTCGTGGCGGGCGGCGTCGGCGAGTGAGTCCTCGACCACGTCGCGCAGCTCCTCGACAAGCCCGTCGGCCTCCTCGAGGAAGGGGACGCCGCGGAAGATCACCTCCGGCGGCGCGACCATCGAGCCGTCGTCGGAGGAGACCGTCGCGACGACGATGAAGATGCCGTCGGCGGAGATCATCCTGCGGTCGCGCAGCGCCACGTCGTCGGGCTCGCCGATGTCGACGCCGTCGACGAAGATCATCCCGGCGCCGACGTCCTCGCCGAGCCGCGCGCTCGACCCGTCGAGCTCCAGCGGAACGCCGTTGGCCCCCTGGAAGACGTGGTCGGACTCGATTCCGACCGATCGGGCGAGGTCGGCGTGAAGGCGCAAGCGCTTGTGGTCTCCGTGGACGGGCAGCACGTAGCGGGGCTTGGTCAGGTTGAGCATCAGCTTCAGCTCCTCCATGCAGCCGTGGCCGGATGCGTGGATCGGGGCGTCGGACGCGGTCACCACGGAAGCGCCGATCTGGAAGATGCGATCGATGGTCTCGTTGACGGCACGCTCGTTGCCCGGGATCGGTGACGCCGAGAAGACGACCGTGTCGCCGGAGTGAAGCTCGACGTCGCGGTGGTCGTTGTGGGCCATGCGGCGCAGCGCCGACAGCGGCTCGCCCTGGCTGCCGGTGGAGATCGCGATCACCTTTTCGTCGGGGAAGTCCTCGATCTCTTTTGGCTGGATGAACAGCCCCGAGGGTGCCCCAGCCATGCCGAGGTTGGAGGCGATGTTGAAGTTCTTGCGCATTGAGCGCCCCACCAGCGCGACCCGCCGGTCGAGCTGCTCCGCGGCGTCGATGACCTGCTGCACGCGATGCACGTTGGACGCGAACGAGGTGACGATGATGCGGCCCTTGCAGCGGGAGAAGGTCTCCAGCAGGGCCGGCCCGACGCTCGACTCCGACGGGGCGACTCCGGGCCGGTCGGCGTTGGTCGAGTCGCCGCACAGCAGCAACAGGCCCTCGCGACCCAGCTCGGCCAGTCGCGAGACGTCGGCGGGGTTCCCGTCGACCGGGGTCTGGTCGAACTTGTAGTCACCGGTCAGCAGCACCGAGCCCACCTCGGTGCGCAGCAGCACGGCTCGCATGTCTGGAATCGAGTGCGAGAGGTGGATCAGCTCGAGCTCGAACGGGCCCAGCTGCACCCGCTCTCCCGCCTCCAGCTCCTCCAGCGGCGCGTCGCCGAGCTTGTGCTCGTCGAGCTTCGAGCGAACCAAGCCGATGGTCAAAAGGCCCCCATAGATCACCGGGGGATCGCCGAGCTCGCGCAGCACGTAGGGCAGGGCACCGACATGGTCCTCGTGACCGTGGGTGAGGACGATCGCCTCGATCTCGCCGGCGCGCTCGCGCAGGTAGGAGAAGTCGGGCAGCACGAGGTCGATGCCGAGCATCTCGGAGGTCGGGAACATCAGCCCGGTGTCGACGACGACGATGCGCCCGTCGTACTCGACGACGGTCATGTTCTTGCCGATCTCCCCCAGCCCGCCGAGGGGGAGCACTCTCAGGGTTCCGCCGCTCAACCCGCCGCTGCCAGGATCCCCGCCGCCTCCAGCGCCGGGCGGATCGCACCCCGCTGCTGCTCGGTCGCCGGCACCAGCGGCAGTCGCAGGGCGTCGGACTCGATCAGGCCCAGCATCTTCAGGGCGGCCTTGATGGGGATCGGGTTGGCTGTCACGGTCATCGCCTCATAGACCGGCGCAAGCTCGGCGTCGATCTCGCGGGCGCGTTCCAGGTCGCCCTCCTGCGCCGCGTCCCAAAGCTCGCGCATGCGCGGTCCGACGACCTGTGAGGCGACGAGAACGCCGCCGGCGCCGCCGAACTCGAGCGTGCGGATGAAGATCTCGTCGTTGCCGGCCAGGACGTCGAGGCCCTCGATCGGTCCGAGCTCGTCGTTGTTTGCCTGCTTGACGGCGACCACGTTGGGCAGCTTGGCGAGCTCGGCGAGCAGGTCCGGCTTGATGTTGATCACGACCCGCGAAGGGATGTTGTAGAGGACGATCGGAAGCCCGACCTCCGACACCGCCCCGTAATGGGCCATCAATCCGGCCTCGTTTGGCTTGTTGTAATAGGGCGTGACTACTATCGCCGCGTCGGCGCCGGCCTCGGCGGCCAGCTTGGTCAGCTCGACGGTGTGCAGGGTGTCGTTGGAGCCGGTGCCGAGGATCAGCGTCGCCTCGTCGCCGAGCTCGTCGCGCACGGCGCGGAACACAGCCAACTTCTCATCGTCTGAGAGCGTCGGCGCCTCGCCGGTGGTGCCGGCGATCACGAGCCCGTGCGAGCCGTGCTCGATCAGATGGCGCGCCAGCCTGCGCACGCCGGCTTCGTCGACTCCGCCGTCCTCGTGAAACGGCGTCACCATGGCCGTGAGCACACCCCGAATCTCCGCCATGCGTCGCAGGGTACCGGGTGCTCAGCCCGCGGCGGAGCGCTGTGATTCAGGCAGCGCCACCACCGGCCAGCGGTCCGACCAGGGCTGCGCCTCCTCGAGCTGCGCGGCCAAGCGGATCAACAGATTCTCGCGCCCGTAGGCGGCGACGAACTGGGTCCCGATCGGCAGCCCGTCGTCGTTCCAGTGCAGTGGCAGCGAGATTCCCGGCTGGCCGCTCGTGTTCCAGAAGGCGGTGAAGGCCGCGGTCGGGATACAGCGAAAAAGCGGCGCGGCCGGGTTCTCCGGATCGGCAGCAAAGGCGCCGAGCGGCGTCGGCGGCTCGCCCATCGTCGGCGTCAGCAGCAGGTCGAAGCCCTGCGCCCACCAGGCGGCCGCGTCGCGGGCGGCGCGCTGCTGATACTCGAGCGCGCTCAGATACTGCGCCCCACTGAAGGAGCGCCCCATCTCGGCCAGCGCCCAGGTCGAGGCCTCCACCCCATCCTCGGTTACCGGCTTACCGGTCTTGCGGGACCAGTAATCCAGGTTCCAGGCGATCCCCGCAGTCCAGCGCTGGATGAAGCGCTCTGTGTAGTCGCGGTCGTCGAGGGCAGCCGGGTGCGAGGTCTCGACCGCGTGGCCGAGCGACTCCAAAAGCTTGGCGGTCGCCTCAGCCGCGGCCACGCAGTCGGGGTGCACTTCGAACTGGCCCGCGGGAGCAGAGGTCATCAGCCCTACGCGCAGCCGTCCCGGGTCGGCGCCGACCTCTTCGAGGTAGGGACGCGATGGCGTCGGGGCAACATATGGGTCCCCGGGCGCCTCTCCGGCGATCGAGTCGAGGATCCTGGCGCTGTCGCGAACCGAGCGGGCAACGATGTGCTCGGCGATCAGCCCGGTCATCACGTCGCCGAACTCCGGCCCCTGGCTGACCCGGCCCCGCGAGGGCTTCAGCCCCACGAGCCCGCAGGCGGAGGCCGGCATGCGAATCGAGCCCCCGCCGTCGTTGGCGTGCGCGACCGCGACCATGCCAGCTGCCACCGCCGCCGCCGATCCGCCGCTCGACCCCGCCGGCGAGCGGTCCTGGTCCCAGGGATTGTGGGTCGGGCCGTAGGCCTCCGGCTCGGTGGTCGCGAGGATGCCGAGCTCCGGCGTGTTGGTGTGGCCGAGGATCACGAAGCCGGCGGCGCGGAAGCGGCGCACGAGCTCGGTGTCCTGCGCCTCGGTCCAGGCGAGATCGCGCAGGTGCTTCATCCCCTCGTGGAAGGGATCGCCGGCCGAATGCGCCAGCAGGTCCTTGAGCAGGAACGGCACGCCGCGGAACGGCCCATCGGGCAGATCGCCCTTGGCGGCTTCGAGCCCCTTCTCGAACAGGGGATGGATGACCGCGTTGAGCTCCGGGTTCAGCGCCTCGATGCGCGCGATCGCCGCCTCGGCCAGCTCCGCCGGGCTCGCGTCACCGTCCCTGACCAGCGCCGCCTGCGCGGTCGCGTCCATGCGGGCGAAGTCGTCGCTCACAGGGCGATCCTATTGGTCGGCTGGCCAGATAAGTGAGGCCGCGACACAGAGCAAGTTATTCAAGAATTGACTCGAGGCCCACGGTGAAGCGCTCCGGCAGCTCCCCCACCTTGCGGACGGCGAGGAGCACTCCCGGCATGAAGGATTGCCGGTCGGTGGAGTCGTGGCGGATCGTCAGCGTCTGGCCTTCGCCGCCGAAGATGACCTCCTGGTGGGCGACCAGGCCCGGCAGGCGAACCGAGTGGATCGGCTCGTGGACGTTGCCGCCGGCCTCCGCGATCAACTCGGCCGTCCGCTTCGCGGTGCCCGAGGGGGCGTCGAGCTTACGGTCGTGGTGCAGCTCGACGATCTCGCATTCGGGCATCTGTGAGGCGGCCTGCTGCGCCATTTGCATCATCAGCGCCGCGCCGATCGCGAAGTTGGGAGCCACGAAGCATTTTGCGTCGCCACCGGTATCGCCGACCGCATCGCGAAGCGCGGCGAGGTCGAAGCCGGAGGTTCCGACCACCGCGTGAACGCCTGCCTCGAGGCAGGCGTGGACGTTGCCCGGCGCCGCGTCGGGGGTGCTGAAGTCGACGACGACGTCGGCACCGTCGAGAACCGCGGCAAGGTCGTCGCTCAGGGCCGGGTCCGCGCGCCCGGTCAACTCCATGTCGTCGGCGCCCTCGACCGCCTCGCAGACGGTCTGCCCCATCCGCCCGGCCGCGCCAGAGACGACCACCCGAATCATCGACACCGCACCGTTCCTCGCACGAGGAGCGAGTAACGAAGAACGAGGAACGAGCTCACGCTGTCGCCAGGGGCTCGGCAACGCCGGCAACGGCGGTTCGGAACAGATCCTCCCTGCGCCCGATGCAGGCCGCCGATAGGTGCTTCGGGTCGTATAGCTCTTCGCCCAGCGCTGCCAGGTCGGCGACCGTGACCTCATCGACCTTGGCGAGGACCTCGTCGAGCGAATAGAGCGGCAGGCCGAAGAGGACGGCGCGAGCGATCCTCGTCATCCGCGATGCGGTCGACTCGGCGGAGAGGACGGTGCGACCCTTGAGGTGCTCCTTCCCGCGCGCGAGCTCCTCGTCGGATATTGGCTCGCTGCGCAGCCGCGCGAGCTCCGTCGCGATCACCTCGCATGCCTCTTCGACGTTCTCCTCCCGCGTACCGACGTAGGTGGCGACGAGCCCTCCGTCTGTGTACTTGTCGTTGTAGGAGCCGACCGAATAGGCAAGGCCGCGCTTCTCCCGCACCTCGATGAAGAGCCGCGAGGACGAGGAGCCGCCGAAGATCGAGTCGAACACCTCCAGCGCGTAGCGGCGATCGTCGTCGCGGGTCAAGCCCGGCCCGCCGAAGCAGATGTGGTACTGCTCGGTGTCCTTCTCGTGGAAGCGCAGCCGCGGCTCGGTCGCCATCCCGGCGCCGTTCCAATCGGCAGCGTCCTGCGCCGGCGGGACTACGAAGCGCCGCGCCAGCTCGCAGATCCGCTCGTGGTCGAGATGACCTGCCGCCGCGACGACGAGGTTGGGCCCCACGTAGTGGCCGTCGTGGTAGGCGTCGATCTCGGGCACCGGGATCGACGCGATCACCTCCGAGCGACCGAGGATCCGGCGACCCAGCGGGTGCTTTCCGAACACCGCCTCGGCGAGGAAATCGTGAACCCGGTCCATCGGCTCGTCCTCGTACATCGCGATCTCCTCCAGAACGACATCGCGCTCGGAGTCGACCTCGGCGTAGGTCGGCTCGAGCAGCATCTCGCTGAGCAGCTCGAACGCCTCCTCAGTGTGCTCGTCGAGGAAGCGGGCGTGCAGATGGGTGGTCTCCTTGCCGGTGGCCGCGTTCACCGAAGCCCCCAGGCCGTCGAACTTCTCCGAGATCTCGATCGCCGAGTGCGTCTTCGTCCCCTTGAACAGCATGTGCTCGAGGAAATGCGAGACGCCCTCCTGCGCCGGGGTCTCGTTGCGCGACCCGGTCCTCACCCAGAGGCCGAGCGCGACCGAGCGCACCGATGGCACCGCCTCGGTGACGACCCGAACGCCCGATTCGAGCTCGGTTAGCTGGCTGCTATCGGTCACGCCTGCTGCGATCGCGGCCGCGTCCGCCGCGTCCGCCGCGATCACCGTCGCGGCGCGGGCGCCGGTCGCCGCCTTCGCGGCGGCCTCCGCCGTCGCTGCCGGTCCCGACCGACGCCAGCTCCTCGGCGCTCTTGCCCTCGACCGACGGATCGTCGGAGAGTCGCAGGCCGATTCGTCCGCGCTCGCGGTCTACTTCGACCACGGTCACGTCGAGCTCCTGGCCCGGCTTCAGCACGCTCTCCACGGTCTCGACCCGCTCTCCGGGCTTGACGTTGGAGATGTGCAGCAACCCGTCGGTGCCCTTCGTCAGCTCGACGAAGGCGCCGAAGGTGGTCGTCTTGACGACCTTCGCGGCGTCGTAGCGGTCGCCGACCTCGGCCTCCTTGGTCATCGACTCGATGCGGGCGATGCAGGCTTCGACAAGCTCGCCGCTAGTCGCGTAGACCTTCACCGTGCCGTCGTCGTCGACGTCGATCTCGGCCTCGAACTCCTCGCAGAGGGCGCGGATCGTCTCCCCGCCCTTGCCGATCACTGCCCCGATCTTCTCGGGGTCGATCTGAATCGCCTCGATGCGAGGTGCGTAGGGTGAGAGCTGATCACGCGGGCCGTCGATCGCCTTCGCCATCTCGCCGAGGATGAACAGGCGTCCCTTGTTGGCCTGCTCGAGCGCGTCGCGCAGGATCTCGAAGGTGACGCCGCTGATCTTGATGTCCATCTGCAGGGCGGTGATGCCCTCCGACGTGCCGGCGACCTTGAAGTCCATGTCGCCTAGGTGGTCCTCGACGCCGGCGATGTCGGTGAGAACGACGTAGTCGTCGCCCTCCTTGATCAGGCCCATCGCGACTCCGGCAACGGGGTCCGAAACCGGAACTCCCGCCGCCTGCAGCGCCATCGACGAGGCGCAGACCGAACCCATCGAGGAGGAGCCGTTGGACTCCAGGGTCTCGGAGACCACCCGCAGCACGTAGGGAAAGCTCTCCTCGTCGGGAATCGTCGGCGCCAGAGCACGCTCGGCGAGCGCGCCATGGCCGATGTCGCGGCGCTTCGGACCGCGCATGAAGCCGGCCTCCCCGACCGAGAAGGGCGGGAAGTTGTAGTGGTGCCAGAAGCGCTTCGAGGTCGCGATCCCGAGTGTGTCGAGCCGCATGTCCATGCGGCTCGTGCCCAATGCGACGTTGGAGAGGATCTGGGTCTCGCCGCGGGTGAACAGCGCCGAGCCGTGCACGCGCGGTGCAACGTCGACCTCACACTCGATCGGCCGGATCTCGTCCTGGGCGCGACCGTCTGGTCGCTTCTTGTCGACCGCGATCCGGCGCCGGATGATCTCCTTCTCGAGCGCCGCGAAGGCCCCCTCCACCGCCTGCCGGCGGTCGGCGTCGGGCTCATCGCCGTTGTTGGCGCCCGCGTATTGATCGAGCACCTCCTCCTCGATCGCCTTCGCCGCCTCCTGGCGGGCCAGCTTGTCGGGGACGGAGGTCGCCTCGTCGATCTTCTGACCGTGCGAGGAGCGAATCTCCTCCACCAGGGCCGGGTCGAGCTCCGGTGCCTCGATCTCCAGCTTTTCCTTGCCCGCCTTTTCGCGCAGCTCCTCGATCTTCGCGACGATCTTCTTGATCTCGGCGTGGGCGATGTCTAGGGCGTCGAGGATCTCGGCCTCGCTGACGCCGCTGGCGCCCGCCTCGACCATCAGAATCGCCTCGTCGGTGCCGGCGACGATCAAGTCCAGCTCCAGCTCGTCGAGGCTCTCCTCCTCGGGGTTGACGACGAAGTCCCCCTCGAGCTTGCCGATCCGGACCGCGCCGACGTGCTTGTCGACGGGAATCTCGGAGAGCGCGAGCGCGGCCGAGGCACCGTTCATCGCCAGGATGTCGTAGGGGTGGACGTGGTCCACCGACATCGGCTGGGCGACGAGTTGGGTCTCGAAGTGCCATCCCTTCGGAAACAGGGGACGGATCGGACGGTCGATCATCCGCGCGGTCAGCGTCGCCTTCTCTCCCGAACGACCCTCGCGGCGGAAGAACGAGCCCGGGATCTTGCCCGCGGCGTACATTCGCTCCTCCACGTCGACGGTCAGAGGAAGGAAATCGACCTCGCGCAGGTTGCCCATCGTCGCCGTGCAAAGAACCATCGTGTCCCCTGCCTGAACGACCACGGATCCGCTCGCCTGCTTGGCGAGCTTGCCGGTCTCGAATGAAATCTCGCTCTCGCCGACCTCGGCCGAGACGCGGCTAACGTCAAACATGCTCATCTAAGTTTTTACCTCCGGCCGCCCGGTTGGCGGCCCTTTCGCTTAAGAACTCTCGTTCTCTGTCGCTGGCGATCTTACAGAGGCGTTCCTCGTTACTCGTTACTCCTTGCTCGGGGGGAAGGCTCCAGATCCTCCAGCGGCACCGACTCGCCGTCTCGGAACAGAGCAGGTGTGCTCATCACCCCCGCTCGGATCCCGGACTCGAAGTCCCGCTTGATCCGAACCCCAACCTCGTCGGAGCGTCGCTCGGAATCGAAGCGCTCGAGATCGAGCCCGAGGCGCTCGGCACGCTCCCAGAGATGGGGGTCGTCGACCCGCCCGCGGTCCGCGAACAGGGAGTCGACCATCTCGAAGAAGCTCCCCTGGCTCCCTGCCGCCTCGGCGGCCGCGTGCAGGGCGGGTGCACGGGGGTGCTTGCTGGCGAGTGGAAAGTGACGAAACACGATCGACGCCTCGAGCGCCCTGATTCGCTCCCAGGCGGCGGCGCAGTGCGGGCAACCGAGGTCGGCGTAGACGATCAGCTCCTCCCCCTCGCCGCGAACATGGTCGTCGGGGGCGACCGCCGGGACAACCGCGCTGGTCAGCTCGCTCATGATCGCAGGCTAACGATGCGCATTTGTCGCGCATACCGCGACTAAGGCGCCTGAAAGCGCCAGTCGCCCCTCCGGGGTGCCCACCCTGCGTTGCCCTAGGACGCGACCGCTTCGAGCGCGTCGAAGATCAGGTTGGCCCCGGGAATGTCGAGCACCGACGGCGACTCGTGCACCCAGCGAACCACGCCCTCTTCGTCGATCAGCACCAAGGAGCGATTGCTGATCCCTAAATCATCGAGGTAGGCCCCGTACTTGCGGCTCATATCACCCTTGGGATGGAAGTCGGCGAGCAGCGGGATGTCAAGGCCCAGCTGCTTGCGAAACGCGTTGTGGGTCCAGCTCGAGTCGACACTGACCCCGACCAGCTGCACGCCCGCGTCGGTGATCTTCCCCAGCACCTCCTGGTAGATCGAGAGCTGATCGCTGCAGACTGGGCTGAAGTCGGCGGGGTAGAAGACCAGCATCAGCTTGCGGCCGCGAAAGTCCGAAAGCGAGACCGGCTCGCCGATTTGGTTGGGAAGGGTGAAGTCAGGCGCCGGCTCGCCGGCTTCAATCATTCTTGCGGCCGCTTCGCGGCCTGACCAGCATCTGCGGTGACACTTTGTGTCGCGCCCATCATCTCCGAATTCCCAACTCGCCGACCAGGGCCCGGTAGCGCTCCAGGTCGCTGCGCTCCAGATAGCGCAGCAGGCGGCGGCGCTTTCCGACCAGCATCAGCAGCCCGCGGCGCGAGTGATGGTCCTTGCTGTGGCCGCGCAGGTGCTCGGTCAGCTCGTTGATGCGTTCGGTGAGCAACGCGATCTGCACCTCGGCGGAGCCGGTGTCATTGGGCGAGCGCCCGTACTTGCCGATCAGCTCGGCCTTCTGTTCCTTGGCCAAAGTCATGAGAAAAGTCCTGTCGCGCGGCGAACACAAAGTGTCGACGCAGATACTGGTCAGGCGGCGAAGCCGCCGCAGAAAATGTTAGAGGCCCCAGGGGCCTCAGGACGGCTGGAAGCTAGCACAGACCTCTTTCGCTTCCTCGACGTCACGGTGCATCTGAGCGACCAGCTCCTCGACGCTCGGAAAGCGCCGCTCCCCACGCAGACGCGAGACGAAGGCGACGCGAAGGTTCTGCCCGTAGAGGTCCTCCTCGTGATCGATCAGGTAGGCCTCGATCAGCACCCCGCGTCCGCTCTCGAAGGTCGGCCTCACCCCGATGTTGACGGCCGCGGGGTGGCCGTTCGCGAACGCCGCGTAGACGCCATGCCCAGGCACCACGAGGCGGTCGTCCGGAATCAGGTTGGCGGTTGGAAAGCCCAGCTCGCGGCCCCGCTTGTCGCCCTCCACCACCGGTCCCTCGAGCATGAACGGCGCTCCGAGGCAGCGCTGCGCCTCCTCCACCTCGCCGGCGGCGACCAAGGCTCGGATCCGGCTCGAGGAGACGGTCTCGCCGTCGACCTCGACCAGCGGCACGACACGGGTCTCGAACTCCTCGCGGCGCTCCAGCATCGCCGGATCGCCTTGCGCCTTGGCGCCGAAGCGGAAGTTCTCACCCACGGAGACTCGCTCGGCCCCCAGCTTCTCGATCAGCACCTGCTCGATGAAGCCCTGGGCCGGGATCTGTGCGAAGTCGTCGTCGAACGGGATCACGACCATCTCGCTGACCCCCAAACCGTCGATCACGTCGCGTTTGACTCTGAACGGCATGATCAGCTTCGGCGCCGCCGGCGGATGCAGGATCTCGAGCGGATGCGGATCGAAGGTGAGCACGGTGTCGGCGTCGTCGATAACTGCTTGGTGTCCGACGTGAACCCCGTCGAAGGTCCCGATCGCGACGTTCCGGGGGCGAGGCTCGGCGTCGGGGAGCTTGGTGACCTTGATGCTCAAACCAAGACCACCTCTGGCTTGAGCAGGTCGTCCTCGACACGCGCAACCGCCAGCAGATTCCCTTCGCAAGTGAGCCTGACCGCTTGTTCCTTGTTGCTTGGTCCTTGTTCCTCGGCCGAGTTCCCAGCCCCGAGGAACGAGGAACGAGGAACAACGGCTCGGCCGTGCGATACGGCCTGAACCTCCTCAGCGTCAAGGCGACGTTCGGGCAGGAAAGCAAGCGCCTCGTTGGGAGTCAGCTCAGCTCCCGAATCCTCGATTTCGAACGGTCCTATTTTCACCCGCCGCAGGCTCTCACAGTAGGCGTCGTCGAGCGTTTCGATCAGCGTCCGCACATAGGTCCCAGAGGAGCACTCGATCTCGTAGATCGCCGTGCCCTCGCCCGACTCGCGCAGGTCGGCACGCATCACCTCGACCTCGCGCTCCGGGGTCGTCACCTCCTCGCCACGCCGCGCCTTGCGGTAGAGGCGCTCGCCTCCGACCTTGACCGCCGAGGTCATCGGCACCCGCTGGAGTACCCGGCCGGTCGGAAGCGCGAGCTGCTCGGGGATCCGTCCGGTCTCCGTCAGCTCCCCCTCCGGGTCGCCGGTGCTGGAGCGCCAGCCCAGGCGGGCGGTCGCGACATAGGTCTTCGGCAACGGCATCAGATAGCGCTGTAGCCGCGTCGCGCCCCCGAGCAGGACGAGCAACAGCCCGGTGGCAAAGGGGTCTAGCGTCCCGGCGTGACCGACCTTCGTGCGGCGCTGCCGGCGCACCTGGGCGACCAGGTCGTGCGAGGTGATCCCCGCCGGCTTGTCGCAGACCAGCACGGCGGCTTGCTCGGCCGCGGGCGCCATCGCGCTAGTCAGATCGCTGGCCAGCCAGCTCCGAACACAGAAAATCGACGATCTGGTCCTTCTCGAGGTCGGTCGAGAACCCGGCGGCGCGGACATGCCCGCCCCCACCGTGCTCGCGGGCGATCACCGAAACGTCGACGCCGTTGCCGCTGGAGCGCAGGCTCACCTTGCGCGCGGCGCGGCCGCGGCTGCCGAGCTCGCGGATTACGGCCGCGACCTGGGCCCCCTCGAGCGAGCGCAGGAAGTCGATGATCCCCTCGGTCATCTCCTCGCCGGAGCCCGTGGCCTCGTAGTCGGCCTCGCTGATGTAGGTGATCGCGAGCCCCTCGCAGGGCAGCTCGATCGCGGCCAGCGCTCGCGAGACCAGCCGCAGCTTCTCCAGCGGGACGTGCTCGTAAAGGCGGCGATAGGTGTCGTTGACATCGACCCCGGCGTCGATCAGCGCCGCCGCGATCCGATGCGTGTCGGCGTTCGTGTTCTCGTAGGAGAAGCGCCCGGTGTCGGTGACCAGTCCCACGTAGAGCGCCGACGCCATCTCGGGCGTGACCCCGGCGCCCATGTGATGGGCGAGCCTATAGACGATCTCCGCGGTCGAGGACGCGTCGACGTCGACCAGGTTGACGTCGCCGAAGCGGGTGTTGTCGTGATGGTGATCGATGTTGATCACGTGGGCCCCGTCATCGCGCAGGAAATCGAACGGCATTCGCTCGATGTTTCCGCAATCGAGGAAGACCACGGTTCGGTCGGCCATGTCGGCGGGCGCCTCGTGAAAGACCTCCTCGAGGGGAAGGAAGCGGTACTCGATCGGCAGCGGGAACTCCTTTGCGGCGAGGAACATCACCGAGTCCTTGCCGAGCTGGCCGAGCAGGTGGTGCATCGCCAGCAGCGAGCCGAGCGCGTCGCCGTCCGGACCCTCGTGGGTGGTGAGCAGGAACCGGTCCGCCCCTCGGATCTCAGCCGCGACTGCCTCCATGTCGGTGACCACCAAATCGACCGGGCCGCTCATGACTCGGAGTCGAGAAGCTTCGAGATGCGAACGCCCCTCTCGATCGTCTCGTCGTAATGGAAGGTCAGCGTCGGCGTGCGCTTCATTCGTGTCTCGCGTGCGATCCGTGCCTGGATCACCCCGTGCGAGGAGCGCAATCCGGCGAGGGTCGCATCGCGCTCCTCGACGCTTCCGAGCACGCTCACATGGACGCGCGCGGTGCGCAGATCAGGGGATGTTTCGACGGAAGTCACGGTGACAAATCCGATGCGTGGGTCGTTGAGGTCGGTCGAAATCGCCGCCCCGACGACCTCACGCAGCATTTCGTTGATGCGCCGCATGCGGGCGGAGGGCATCGCGCGGCGACTATACAGGCGAAGACCGGCCTGTATACAAGCGCGCTCGCCGACTCAGCCGCGGATGTCGGTGAGGCTGAGAAGGTCGCGCTCGGCCGAGCACCCATCGGGACAACGACTCTCCGCGAAACGCTCCAATGCGGCGGCGCGGTTCTCGACCTCACGCCCGCCGACCAGCGCGCACAGCAGCGTCGCGCGCTGCCACTTGTCGTGGTAGTCCACCTCGGCGACCGAGGCTCCGAACCGCTGCCGAAGCTGGGTCTTCAGCGACTGCAGCTCCTTGCGCTTGCCCTTCAGGTCACGCGATTGCCCGTAGTGGAGGTGAAGCTCGACCAGGCAGACGAAGGAGTCCATGCCGCGGCCATCATGACTCGAGCGTTTGTTCGACCTGCTTGGTGCCGAAGAACTCGAGCATGTCGCCCTCCTTGACGTCGGCGAAGCCCTCGAGCACGATCCCGCACTCCTGCCCCTCCTCGACCTCGTTGACGTCGTCCTTGAAGCGGCGCAGCGAGCCGACCCTGCCCTCCCAGACCACCGTGCCGTCACGGACCAGGCGAACTTGGGCGTCGCGGGTGACTTTGCCGTCGGTGACCAAGCAGCCGGCGATCCGCCCGACCCGCGAGGCGCGGAAGGTCTGCTTGACCTCGGCCTCGCCGATCGTCTCCTCGACCTCCTCGGGCTCGAGCATGCCCTCCATCGCGGCGCGCAGCTCCTCGGTCACCTTGTAGATCACCGAGTAGGTCCGGATGTCGACTCCCTCGTGCTCCGCGGTGCGCCGCGCTTCGGACAGAGGCCGCACGTTGAAGCCGATGATCACCGCGTCTGAGGCTGAGGCCAGCATCACGTCGGACTCGTTGATGCCCCCAGTCTGCGCGTGGATGATGTTGATCGGGACCTGTTGCTGGGGAAGCTTGGCGATCTCGTCCTGGAGCGCCTCGAGCGAGCCGGCGACGTCGGCCTTGAGCACGATGTTGAGCTCCTTGAGCTCCCCCTCCTGGGCCTTGGCGAAGAACTCCTCGAGGGTGATCTTGCGGGCCTGACGCCGCGCCAGCGCTTCGGTCTTCAGCCGGTTGGCCCGTTCCTGCGCCAGTTCGCGGGCGCGGCGATCGTTCTCGACCACCTGGACGAACTCTCCCGCGTCGCAGACGCCCTCGAAGCCGAGCACCTCGACCGGCATCCCCGGCACCGCCTCCTGGACACGGTCGCCGGTGAAGTCCTGCATCGCCCGCACCCGGCCCCACTGCGGGCCTGCGACCACGGCGTCTCCGATCTTCAGGGTGCCGCGCTGGACCAGCACGCTGACCACCGGCCCGCGACCCGGGTCGAGCTTCGACTCGATCACCGTCCCGGAGGCGGGAGCGTCGGGATTTGCGCCCAGCTCCTCCAGCTCCGATACCAGGACGACCATGTCGAGCAGGTTGTCGAGGCCGTCCTTGGTCTTTGCCGATACGTCTACGTACACGGTGTCGCCGCCCCACTCCTCGGGATTGAGGTCGTGGCCCGCCAGCTCGGTACGGACACGATCGGGCTGAGCCTCGGGGCGGTCGATCTTGTTGACCGCAACGAGGATCGGGACGTCGGCGGCGCGCGCGTGGTCGATCGCCTCCAGGGTCTGCGGCATGACCCCGTCGTCGGCGGCGACCACGATCACCGCAAGGTCGGTGACCTGGGCACCTCGGGCGCGCATCGCGGTGAAAGCCTCGTGGCCCGGCGTGTCGAGGAAGGTGATCGTCTTCTCGCCGTGATGGACCTGGTAGGCGCCGATGTGCTGGGTTATGCCGCCAGCCTCTCCGGCCACCACTTCGGTCTCGCGGATCGCGTCGAGCAGCGATGTCTTGCCGTGGTCGACGTGCCCCATTACGGCAACCACCGGGGGTCGTTCCTCCAGGTCGGCCTCGGAGTCCTCGAATGCCGGCTTCTCGGGCTCCTCCTCGGCGGCGGTGACGATCTCGATCTTGCGATCGAATTCGTCGGCGATCGCCCGTACGGTCTCGTCGCTGAGCGTCTGCGTGAGCGTCGCCATCTCACCCATCGTCATCAGCTTCTTGATCACGTCGGCGCTGCCGATGCCGAGCAGCTCGGCGACCTCGCGCACGGTGGCGCCCGAGTTGACCTTGATCGCCTCCGGCTCGACGACCTCCGCCGGCCCCCTCGGCGGCTCCTCCAGAAGCGGTCGGCGGCGGCGGCCGCCGCGGCGGCGGGGCGGGCGCGGCGGCGGTGCCTGGCGCATGTCGTCGCGGCGGGAGGCCTGCGAGTCGATCACGACTCTCCGGCGTCGCTTGCCACCTGACTTCGCCGCGCTCTCGGCCCGGCGCACCGGCCGCTTCGCCGGCGTCGCCTTGCCCTTCGCGTCCGCCGGCTTGCCGTCGGACTTCGTCGTGCCCTTGGAGGCGGCGGCCTTGGCGGTCTTCGCCTTCGGTTTCCCGGCGCCCGCGCCATCGCCCTTTGGGGTGGCGGAAAGCGCCTTCAGCGCCTCCTGCTCCTCGACGCTCGACGCGGCAGCCGTCGCCTCGATCCCGGCCGCCTTGAGCGCCGCAAGGACCTCTTTGCTGGTCAGGCCTTGGGCCTTCGCTATCTCGTGAACCCGCTTGCGCGCCATCGGCTACTCGGCGGCTTCCTCCACGGGCTCGGGGACTTCGCCGGTCTCCGGCTCCTCGGCGGCTTGTTCAAGATCCTCGACCTCCGACTGCGCCTCCTCGTCTTCGGCCTCTTCGGCTTCGGCCTCTTCGTCCTCTTCTTCAGCCGCCTCTTCCTCAGCGATCTCTTCCTCTTCCTCGACCTCGACCGCTTCCACCTCGGCCGCTTCTTCGACTGCTTCCTCTTGCACCGCTTCCTCGACAGCATCCTCCTCAGCGGCTTCTTCTTCGACGACCTCCTCCGCCTCGGCTGCCGCTTCCGCGGCTCCCTCCTCCACGACTTCCTCCGCGACCGCTTCCTCTTCTGCTTCCTCTTCAGCCGCCTCCTCCTCGGCGACCTCGGCCGCGGCCTCAGCCTCCTTGAACGACGCGCTTGCCGGCTCGACGATCGCGCTCACCGCCGCCTCGTCGGAATCGGAGTTGGCGAGCGTCGCCACCTCCTCGTCGGAGAGCCCTGAGAGGACCGCGACCTGGTTGGTGTCGAAGCGGGCCAGCGCCTGGTGCTGGGGCAGGCCGCAATAGGTCGAACCCGATAGAGCGGCGTTGGGGCAACGGCGGCCATTGGAGAGGATCGCCATGCAGCGCCCGTCGAACTCCTCCTCGCCCTCGTACTCGATGTCGTCCTCCTCGCGGGCGAACTCGGTCTCGGACTTGATGTCGACCCGCCAGCCGGTCAGGCGGGCGGCGAGACGGGCGTTCTGGCCGTCGCGCCCGATCGCCAGCGAGAGCTGGTCGTCGGGGACGATCACCGTCGCCTGCTGGTCCTCGTCGTCGACCAGCACTTCGCGCACCCGCGCCGGGGAGAGGGCCTTGGCGACGAAGCGAGCCGGCTCGTCGTTGTAGGGAATGATGTCGATCTTCTCGCCCCGCAGCTCCGAGACCACCATCCGCACCCGCGAGCCGCGTGGGCCGACGCAGGCGCCCACAGGGTCGACGCCGTCGGTGTGCGAGACGACCGCGATCTTCGAGCGGTAACCCGGCTCACGAGCGACGCCGACGATCTCGACCAGCTTGTCGGCGATCTCCGGAACCTCGAGCTCGAAGAGCTTTCGGATCAGGTCGGGGTTGCGGCGCGAGACGACGATGCTTGGGCCCTTGGCGGCGTCGGAGACGTCGGTGATCACGGCCTTGACCCGCATTCCGTGGTCGTAGCGCTCGTTGTAGACCTGCTCGGACTTCGGCAGCAGCGCCTCGACCCGCTCGCGCAGCTGCACGAGCGTGTAGCGCTTGTCGGACTGCTGGATGATCCCGGTGATCAGCTCGCCGACCCGGTCCTGGTACTCGTCGAACATCATCGCTCGCTCCGCCTCGCGAATTCGCTGCAGGATCACCTGCTTGGCCGTCTGCGCGGCGATCCGCCCGAAGTCGTCGGGCGTGACGTCACGGGATTCAATCTGGCTCTCGTAGGGGGCGAGCAGCTCGGGGGTCAGCTCGGGCTCCTCCGGCTCGCGCATCTCCCCCGTCTCGGGGTCGATCGTTCGCTCCTCCTCGATCGCCTGCTCGAGCAGCTTCTCCTCCAGCTCGGGCGGCAGGATCAACTCGAAGACCCGGAAGTCGGCGGTGTTGTGATCGAGGTCGACGCGGGCGTACTTGGCGGCGCCGGGAGTCTTCTTGTAGGCCGAGAGCAGCGCGTCTTCGAGCGCGTCCATGAGCTTGTCGGCGGCGATGCCCTTTTCCTGCTCCAGCGCGTGGACCGCCTCGACTATCTCCTTGGTCAACGGCTCTCCTCCTTGAGTTCGGGCACGAGGTTAGAGCGACGGATGCGCTCGAGCGGAATCGTCACCGAGCGGTCGCCGAGGTCCACGGATACGGCGTTCGTGTCCGCGTCGGCGATCGTCCCGGTGAAGTTCTGGCGGCCCTCCAACGCCTCGCGGGTGCGCACCTTGACGCGACGGCCGCGAAAGCGCCGGAAGTGCTCGGCCTTGGTCAGCGGCCGATCGATCCCCGGCGAGGAGACCTCCAGCGAATGGTCGAGCAGCAGGTCGCGCAGCTCCTTCGTGACCCGTTCGCAAAGCGCCAGGTCAACACCATCCGGGTGGTCGATGTAGAGGCGCAGACCGTCCGGGCTCGGGTGCTCGAGCGCGATCAACTCGATGCTCGGATCGAGCTCCGCCAGTCGCTCTTCTATCTGTGTTTGTAGGTCTTTCATCTCTCATTTCGCCCCCTGCGGGCCGAAAAAAAAGTGGGCCAGGCCCACTCTTCGACACGGTCTTGGGGACGTGGAAAAGCTTGAATTCAGTATAGCCCCGGTGCCGTGCCCGGCCAAGCGTGGCTGGCGGGCGCGAACCAGGCGGGCGGCTCACGCTTCCAACATCAGGGTCACCGGCCCGTCGTTGACCTGGGCAACCCCCATGCAGGCGCCGAACTCGCCCCGCGCGGCGCCCAACGCGTCGCAGAAGCGCTCGTAGAGCGGCTCGGCCTGCTCGGCGGGCGCCGCATCGACGTAGCTGGGCCGGTTGCCGCGGGTGGTGTCGCCGTAGAGCGTGAACTGGCTCACGCACAGCACCTGACGCTCGCCAAGCGGCTCGTTCATGCGTCCCTCGTCATCGTCGAAGACGCGCAGGGCCCGCACCTTCTGGGCCAGCCGATCGGCGGCCTGCTCGTCGTCGCCCTTGCGTACGCCCAGCAGAACGACGAGTCCGGGCCCGATCTGCGCCACGCGCTCGCCCTCGACGTCGACGGCCGCCTGGCTGACCCGCTGGACCAGCGCTCTCAAGGGCTCACACCCTGCCGCTCCACTTCGTTTCGCGGCCTCTAATTACCCGCGGCGAGCCGCTCGCGGTAGATGCGGTAATCGCTTCGCTGGGGCTGCAGATTGGAGGCGAGAGCCAGGTGGTGGCGGGCGCGCGTCGTCTGCCCGGTGAGGCTCAGAGCACGGCCGAGGCAGAAGTGGGCGTAGTCGTTGACGGGGTGGGTCTCGACCACGGCCTCGAACTCGGCCGCGGCCTGCTCGAACCGGCGGCTACGAAAGTAGGCGCGGCCCAGCGCCTCACGCACGGAGCTCTTCTCGGGCGCGCGCCGCGCCGCCTCGGCAAGTGGCTCGGTCGCCTCCTCGAAGCTTCCGTCCTCGAGCAGCTCCATGCCGCGCCGGTAAAGGGTGTAGGTCGACTCCGTTCGGGGTCTTTCGGTCCAATCGGGCACCCGGAGAAGTCTAGGGAGCCGGTCCGGCCCGATCAGGGCTTCGAGCGCTCCGCGGCGGGGCTGCGCAGCTCGTCTACCCGATCGAGGATCGCGTCGGCGATCGCGTCCTTGGAGTCGATCTCCAGCTCCAGCTCGCTCTCGGCGTCGATCAGGGTGACCGCGTTGTCCTCGGACTCGAAGCCGATCTCGGGGTCGGAGACGTCATTGAGAACGATCAGGTCGGCGCCCTTGCGAACCAGCTTGTCGCGGGCGCGCCCGGGACCGCCGACGCCATGCTCGGCGGCAAAGCCGACGATCGTCTGGCCCTCGCCGCGATCCGCGGCCAGGCTCGCGAGGATGTCCTCGGTCGGCTCCAGATGCAGATCGAGCCCGCTCCCCTTGCGCTTGATCTTGTCCGCGGCGATCGCCTCGGGGCGAAAGTCGGCCGGCGCGGCGGCCATCACCAGCACCTGAGAGCTCGGGAACCGGTCGCGAAGCGCGGCGGCAAGCTCAGCGGCGCTGCCGACGTCTATTCGGCGCACGCCGGCGGGCTCCGGCAGCGCGACGTTGGCGGCGATGAGCGTCACCTCGGCGCCGCGCCGCTGCGCCGCCGCGGCCAGTGCCAGTCCCATGCGGCCGCTGGAGCGGTTGCCGACGAAGCGCACCGGGTCGATCGGCTCGCGGGTGCCGCCGGCGGTCACCAGCACCCGTAGGCCGTCCCAGGGCCGCTCACCGGAAGGCAGAACCGCCTCGATCCGCGCCAGCAGGGCGTCCGGCTCAGGCAGCCGCCCGATTCCCCGCTCTCCACGGGAGGCCAGGGCTCCCTCCTCGGGCTCGATCACTTCGACACCGCGCTCGCGAAGAGTTGCGACGTTGGCTTGCGTCGCCGCGTCGGTGTACATGCGGTCGTTCATCGCCGGGGCGACCAGCCGCGGAGCCGCGCAGGCGAGAAAGGCGGTGGTGACCATCGAGTCGGCGATCCCCGTCGCCAGCTTGGCGACCGTGTTCGCCGAGGCTGGGGCGACGATGTAGACGTCGGCGTTGGCGACCACCTCGAGGTGTCCGATCGGGTCGTGGTCGGGGGTCGGATCGCCGGGGAATCCGCCGCGCATCGGGTCGCGCTCGAACTCAGAGCTGAGCACCGGGGCGCCGACGATTCCCTCGAACGAGGCCGGGCCGACGAAGCGCTTGGCGCCCTCGGTCATCAGCACCCGAACCCCATGTCCGGCCTTGGTCGCGAGGCGCGCGAGCTCCAGCGCCTTATAGGCGGCGATGCCGCCGCTCACACCGAGCAGGACCCGTGCCATCAGACGCCCCGTTGGCCGCGGCCGCTAGACCCGGTACTCGTAGCTGAGCTTCCCGGTCGCCAGCTCTTCGAGCGCGATCGAGAGGTAGTTCTTGCCGGTCTGGGTGTCCACCATCGGCGGCGGGTACTCGCCGAAGCTGCCCTCGCCGATGTTGTGGTAGTAGCTGTTGATCTGCCGAGCACGCTTGGCGGCAACCACAACTGCCGCGTAATGGGAGTCGGTGTGCTCGAGCAAAGTGTCGACGCGTGGATGGATCATGGATCAGAGTCTACTGAGAGTTCCGCCTCGACTATCCGCTGCAGCTCCCCCGCCGCACGATCCAGTTCATCGTTGACGACCTGGTGGGCGAATTCGTCCTTTGCAGCCAATTCTTGTGCAGCGACCGCAAGCCGGGCATCGATCGCCTCGGGGCTGTCCTTGCCCCGCGCGAGCAGCCGCTCGCGCAAATTGGCCGGCTCGGGAGGTGCGATGAAGATCTGCACCGACTCCGGCATCGCCTGGCGGACCTGTCGCGCGCCGTTGACCTCGATCTCCAGCACGACCGAGCGGCCAGCGGCGAGGCGGCGCTCGATCTCGGAGCGCAGCGTCCCGTAGAGGTTGCCGCTGTAGGTGGCGAACTCGAGGAATTCGCCGGCCTCGACGCGGCGGTCGAACTCCTCGCGAGCGAGGAAGTGATAGTCCCGGCCATCCTCTTCGCCGTCTCGCGGCTCGCGGGTCGTCGCCGACACCGAAAGCTCGAGATCGGGGACCCGCTTCAGCAGCTCGGCGATCAGCGTGCCCTTGCCGACCCCGGAGGGACCCGTGATGACGAAGACCTTGCTCATCTGGGAAGCACGAAGGACCGCGAAAACCGAGCAGTTCGGTGGATCCTCGCGCTGCGCGCTCGGACGCGCCCTCCGGGCGCTGGAGGCCGGCGAGGCGAGCGCACTGGAAACGTGCGTGAGCTAGACGGCCGACCGAGGACGCCGAAATGCGAAGGTTTGCAGCGGGCCCTATCTGCGGAGCTGGGCAACCAGCTCCGCCCTCTGACGTTCAGAGAGGCCGCCGATCGTCTTCGAGGGCGATATCCGGCACTGGTTCAGTATCCGGTTGGTCTTCACGCGGCCGTACTTCGGCACCGCCAGCAGCATGTCGAAGACCTTCGCCGTCTCCACGTACTCGGGGGGATCGAGGAGCAACGACTGGATGCTGGTCTTGCCCCCCTTGAGGTCCTTCTTCAGCTTCGCCCGCGCCGAGCGGATGTTGTTTGCTCGCTTAAGAGCCTCCATCCGCTGGTCCAGTGACCTCTCCGGAGCGGCGACGGACGTCTTGACGGGGGGGGCCATGCGGCGGCGATTATATGCCTGGCTCGATCACGTGCAAGGGGGGGCGGGTGAAAACCGAGCAAATTCAGCTCGACCTCGACTTGAGGTTGAGCGGGGCCTCCAGGAGGCCCTGTCCACGGACCTCCGTCGGTGAGCCGAATCCTCGACGCTCCAACTCGGCGGCTAGCTCGCGGCGAACCCTCGATCCGGCCGCCGGATCGCGGAAGTTCTCGGTTCCGACGGCGATCAGCGAGGCCCCGGCGGCGATGAATGCGAGCGCATCGGCCCCATCGCAGATGCCGCCCATCCCGATCACCGGGATCGAGACCGCTTCGGCCACCGCGCGCACCTGCTGCAGCGCCACCGGGCGAACCGCCGGTCCCGAGAGGCCGCCGCCTCCCGCTCCCAGCCATGGGCGCAGGGTCGCCGGATCGAGCGCGGTGGCTTTCAGGGTGTTGATCAGCGAGACGGCGTCGGCTCCCCCCTCCTCCGCCGCCAACGCCACCGCGCCGGGGTCGGCGACGTTTGGCGTCAGCTTCACGATCAGCGGCTTATCGGTGATCGGACGCAGCGCTTCGAGCAGCGTGCGAGTCTCCGACGGCTGCTCGCCGACGATCAGCCCCGAGTCGACGTTGGGACAGGAGACGTTGAGCTCCAGGGCGGCGACTTCGGGGCGCGTCGCGACGCCCCCGACCAGCGACGCGAACTCCTCGTGGCTCGTGCCCATCACCGAGACGATCAGGGGCACCGGCAGCAACGAGAGCTCCGGCAGATCGCGCTCCAAGAATCCCTCCAGGCCCTTGTTGGGCAGCCCGATCGAGTTGATCATCCCGGCCGGCGTCTCCCAAAGCCGCGGCGGCGGGTTGCCGTCGCGCGGCTCGGGGGTGATCGTCTTCGAGACGAAGGCCGAGAAGGGAAACTCGCGCGTCATCTCTTCACCGAATGCGCGACGGGCGGCGATCGCGTCGAAGGTCCCCGAGCCGTTGATCACCGGGTGCTCGAGCGAGATCCCGCCGAAATCGAGGGAGAGATCAACGCCCACATCCACCCCCGAATGACGAATGACGAATGACGAGCGCCCTCATCTATGCCCCGATCCCGCCACGAGCGCCGTCTCGATCCGCTCCCCCGCCACCACCGGCCCGTCTACGCACAGACGCATGTAGCCGCCCTGCGCAAGCGGCACCGCGCAGCCGAAGCAGGCGCCGAACCCGCACGCCATCGGCGACTCCAAAGCCAGCTCGCAGGCGACACCGCCCTCCGCGCACATCGTGCGCACCGCCTCCAGCATCGGGGGCGGCCCGCAGGCGAAGACGGCGGCCGAATTCGCGTCGTCGCCCTCCAGCAGAACCGCCAGCAGGTCGGTGACGTAGCCCTTGTGCCCCGCGTGGCCGTCCTCAGTCGCGAGGCGGACCTCGCAGCAGGCGAACAGGTCGTCGAGTCCGCCGCTGTGCTCGCGGTCGCGAAAGCCGAGCAGGACGCGGCTCGGGACGCCGCGGTCGGCGAGCTGGCGGCGCAGAATCGCCAGCGGTGCGACGCCGATCCCGCCACCGACGAGGATCGCGCCGGCCGCATCCGGCGCGAGCTCGTTCGGATTCGAGAACGGGTGCCCGAGCGGGCCGTTTACCCAGACCTGCTCGCCGGGCTCCAGCCCCGCCAGTCTCGCGGTCCCGGGGCCGACGTCATCGACCAGGAAGTCGAGGCGCAGGCCCGCCGGGGCCTCGACCGCGTCGGCAACCGAGAAGGCGCGGGGCAAGAACGGCCGTCCGTCGCGCTCGGCCCAGCGATGCCGCGCCGCCAGCATGTAGAACTGCCCGGCCATCGGCATCGGGCCCTCCGGGTCGCGCAGGGAGAAGACGCGATAGCCGTCGGAGCGATGGTCGTCGACCACCTCGAGAGCCCGGCGACCGAAGGGGGCGAGGGTGCGGCCGTCGCCGGAGCCGTTGCCCGTCACGCCTCCGCCTCGGAGGACTGGCGGGCGCCGGCGCGGGCGTGGAGCTCCTGCAGCGACACGACCTCGGCGTCGCGCTCGCGCTGGGCGGAGATCGCCCGCGCGGCGGCAGAGGCGCCGGTCATCGTCGTCAGGCAGGGGAGCCCCTGCCGCACCGCGGCGCTGCGAATCTCAAGGCCGTCGGCGCGGGCGCCGGACCCTGTCGGGGTGTTGATCACCAAGTCGACCTCCCCGTTGCGGATCCAGTCGACCACGTGCGGAGACCCCTCGGCGATCTTGTTGATCGTCGTCACCGGGACGCCCATCGCCGAGATCGCCTGCGCGGTGCCGGCCGTTGCGACGATCCGAAAGCCGAGGTCACAGAAGCGTGCCGCGAGCTGGGTAGCGGCGGGCTTGTCGGTGTCGGTGACGGTGATGAACACGGTGCCGTCGAGCGGCAGCGAGACCCCTGCCGCGGCCTGCGCCTTGCCGAACGCGGTCGGGAAGTCCGCCGCCACCCCCATCACCTCGCCGGTGCTCTTCATCTCCGGGCCGAGGACCGTGTCGGCGCCCGCGAAGCGGGCGAAGGGAAGCACCGCCTCCTTGACGCTCACGTGCTCGCCGCGGTGCTCGGGAAGGTCCTGGTCGGCGATCCGCTCGCCGAGCATCAGCCGGCAGGCGATCTTCGCCAGCGAGACGCCGGTTGCCTTGGATACGAATGGGACGGTGCGCGAGGCGCGGGGATTGGCCTCGATCACGTGCAGCTCGCCGCCGGCGACCCCGTACTGGATGTTGATCAATCCCACCACCCCCAGATCGAGAGCGATCCGCCGCGTCGTGTCGCGGATCTCGTCGAGCATCTCGGCGCCGAGGCTCATCGGCGGCAGGACGCAGGCAGAGTCGCCGGAGTGCACGCCCGCCTCCTCGACGTGCTGCATGATCCCGGCGACGTGGACCTGCTCGCCGTCGGCGAGGGCGTCGACGTCGACCTCGATCGCGTTCTCGAGGAAGCGGTCGAGCAGCAGCGGGTGCTCCTGGTCGGCCTTTACGTTGGCCTCCAGATAGGCGGTGAGGGCATCCGACGAGTAACAGATCTCCATCGCCCGGCCCCCGAGCACGTAGGACGGCCGCACGAGCAACGGGAAGCCGACCTGTTCGGCGATCACCGCCGCCTCGTCGGCGGAGAGCGCGGTCCCGTAGGGCGGGTGCTTGATTCCGAGCCGCCCCAGCAGCGCCCCGAAGCGCCCCCGGTCCTCGGCGAGGTCGATCGCGTCGACGGGCGTTCCAAGCAGGGGCACGCCCGCCCGCTCCAGGCCCCCGGCAAGCTTCAGCGGCGTCTGGCCGCCGAACTGGACCATCGACGCCTTCCGGGTCCTCCTGCTCGACGACGGCCATAACGTCCTCGGCGGTAAGCGGCTCGAAGTAGAGCCTGTCGGAGGTGTCGTAGTCGGTTGAGACGGTCTCCGGGTTGCAGTTGATCATCACCGCGTCTCGCCCCAGTTCGCGCACCGTCATCGCCGCGTGCACGCAGCAGTAGTCGAACTCGATCCCCTGCCCGATCCGGTTCGGGCCGGCGCCGAGGATCACCACCGACGGCGCGCTCGCCGCGGCGCACCTCCGAGACGGGGGCTCCACCCGAGCCCGAGCGCTCGTGGGCCGAGTAGTAGTAGGGGGTCGCGGCCTCGAACTCGGCCGCGCAGGTATCGACCGACTTGAAGGTGCGGGTGAGCCCCTGCGTACCGTCGCCCTCGCCGGCTAGCTGCTCGAGCTCGCGCAAGAACCACGGGTCGACCAACGAGCGCTCGTGGACGTCTTCGACGCCGATCCCGCGCCGAAAGGCCTCCAGCACGCTGTCGAAGCGATCCGGCGAGGGAGATTCGAGGCTCGCGAGCAGCGCCTCGTCGTCGTCGGGGAACTCGGGGTGGGCGTCGAGCTCCCGCGACCGCAACGCCTTCGCGAACGACTCGCGGAAGGTGCGGCCGATCGCCATCACCTCGCCGACGCTCTTCATGTGGGTCGAGAGGCGGCCCGAGGCGCCCGGGAACTTCTCGAACGCGAAGCGGGGCACCTTTGTGACCACGTAGTCGATCGTCGGCTCGAAGGAGGCCGGCGTCGCCTGGGTGATGTCGTTGGGGATCTCCTCCAGCGCGTAGCCGACCGCCAGCTTGGCGGCCATCTTGGCGATCGGAAAGCCGGTCGCCTTGGAGGCGAGCGCCGAGGAGCGCGAGACCCGCGGGTTCATCTCGATGACGACGATCTCGCCGCTGGAGGGGTGGACCGCGAACTGGATGTTGGAGCCGCCGGTCTCGACCCCCACGGCGCGGATCACCCGGATCGCCTGGTCGCGCAGCTCCTGGTAGACGACGTCGGTGAGCGTCTGGGCGGGCGCCACGGTGACCGAGTCGCCGGTGTGAACGCCCATCGGGTCGACGTTCTCGATCGAGCAGATGATCACCACGTTGTCGTTGCGGTCGCGCATCACCTCGAGCTCGAACTCCCCCCAGCCGAGCACCGACTCCTCGACCAGGACCTGGTTGATCGGGCTCGCCGCCAACCCCTCGGAGACGACCTGGCGCAGCTCGGTCTCGGTCTCCCCCACGCCGCCGCCCTCGCCGCCGAGGGTGTAGGCCGGCCTGACGATCGCCGGCAACCGGATCCGGCCGTCGGCCAGCGCCGCCTCGGTCTCGCCCACGTTCTCGACGATCAACGACCAGGGAACCCGCAGGCCTGCGCTCTGCATCGTGTCGCGGAAGGCCTCGCGGTCCTCGGCGCGCCGGATCGCCTCGTGATCGGCACCGATCAGCTCCACACCGTATTGCTCCAGCGTGCCGTCCTCGTGCAGCGCCATCGCCAGGTTGAGCGCCGTCTGGCCGCCGAGCGTCGGCAGCAGGGCGTCTGGGCGCTCGCGCTCGATCACCTTCGCCATCGGCCCCGGAAGCAGCGGCTCGACGTAGGTCCTGGTCGCGAACTCGGGGTCGGTCATGATCGTCGCCGGGTTGGAGTTGGCGAGAACGACCTCGTAGCCCTCCTCGAGCAGCACCTTGCATGCCTGCACGCCCGAGTAGTCGAACTCGGCGGCCTGCCCGATCACGATCGGCCCCGACCCGATCAGCAGGATCTTCGCGATGTCGTCGCGCCTAGGCATCCGCGTGGCCCCGTTCCGCAGCCTCCAGGGCCTCAGCGGGCGTGTCGTACGCCGTCACGCGGCGCACCCGGTCGTCGACGAACTCGTAGACCAGCGAGAGGTCCTGTCGCAGCGGCACCGCGGTGTCGCGCTCGGTGCCGACGAGGCGGGTAAAGACGATCACCAGGTGATCGCCGATCGGGTGAAACTGGGGCGGCTCGTAGCGCACACCCTCGAGCTCCTCGCTGAGCTCGCCGAAGAAGGCGACGACTCCATCGCGTCCACGGTACGTGCGACCCCCGGCTTCCCCGGCCTGCATCGGGTTGAACTCGACCTCCGGGTCGAAGATCTCACCGATCTGCGGGCCTGCCGCCTCGGCGCCACCGAAGTCGAATGCCTCGTAGAGCTTCCGGAGCCGCTCGGCGTTGCGCTTCGCCTCCATCATGCGGCCGCCAGCTCCAGGAAGCGATCGAAGAGATAGCGCGCGTCGTGCGGGCCGGGCCCCGCCTCGGGGTGGTACTGGACGGTGGCGCCGTGGACGTCGCGCAGCACGAGCCCTTCGACCGTACGGTCGTAGAGGTTCAGGTGCGAGAGCTCGGCGGCGCCGAAGTCGGTCTCCCAGCGCACCGGCTCGTCGGCCTCGATTGTCGCCTCGCCACCCGGCCCGCGGACCGCGAAGCCGTGGTTCTGGGAGGTGATGTCTATGCGGCCCGTCTCCAGGTCCTTGACGGGATGGTTGGCCCCGCGGTGCCCGAACGGCAGCTTGAAGGTCTGCAGCCCGAGCGCCCGGCAGAGAAGCTGATGGCCGAGGCAGATGCCGAACAGCGGCCGCTTGCCGACCAGCTCGCGCACCGTGTCGACGACATAGTCCAAAGCGGCTGGGTCACCCGGACCGTTTGCAAGGAAAATCAGATCTGGCGATTCCGCGAGCACCGCCTCTCCAGGGGCTGTGCACGGGAGCAGCGTCACGCGGCAGTTCCGCTCGCGGAGCTGCCGAATTATGCTGAGCTTGATCCCGGTGTCGATCCCGACCACGTGCGGGCCCGAGCCCTCGAAGCGCAGTGGCTCGTCGGGAGTCACCTCGCGGGCAAGGTCGGCGCCGTCCATCGAGGGCTCCGCCGCCACACGATCGGCGGCCTGCTGCTGGGAGAGGTCAGCCGAGAAGATCCCGCCCCGCATCGCGCCGGCGTCGCGGATGTGACGGACCAGGGCACGGGTGTCGACGCCGGTGATCGCGGGGACGCCGCGGTCGGCGAGCCAACCCAGCCAACCGCCTTCGGCGCTGGCCACGTCCTCGCCGTTGTGGGCGTCGCGCATCACCACCGCGCGAGCCTGAATGCGATCGGACTCCATCGCTTCGCTTGAGACGCCGTAGTTGCCGATCAACGGGTAGGTGAAGGTGATGATCTGACCGGCGTAGGAGGGATCGGTCACGGCCTCCTGATAGCCGGTCATCGCGGTGTTGAAGACGACCTCGCCGGTCACCGGCCCATCGCCACCGCACAGCTCGCCGTCGAAGCGGGTGCCGTCCTCGAGCAGTACGTAGCCGCTCATCTCACTTCACCAGAGCCTGGACAGCTTTGAACTCGGCCGCGTCGGAGCCGCCCAGCAACTCGAAGAGCGCCGTCTCGACGCTGGTCAGCACGGCGCCGGCGTGCTCTGCCTTGTGCAGGCCCAGGTCCCGGTTCTCGGCCGTGCGCGAGCCGACCGCGTCCCCCACCACCTGCACCTCGACCCCCCGGTCGAGCAGGTCGAGCACCGTCTGGTTGACGCACACGTGGGTCTCGATCCCGCAGACCAGCACCTGGTCGCGCCCATCGAGGTCGAAGCCCTCGGCCTCGGCGGCCGAGAAACGGACCTTCTCGATCGGCTCCAGGCCCTCGGGAAGATGGCCGGCGACCTCCGGCACGGTGTGCCCCAGTCCCTTCGGATACTGCTCGGTGACCACGATCGGTATCCCCATCGCGTCGGCGCCCTGCACAAGCCTGGCGGCCGACTCGGCGACCTCGTCGAAGCTCGGAACCGCCTTGCGAAACGCCTCCTGGACGTCGACGACGATCAGCGCCGTCCGCTCGCGCTCGAGCTTCCCGCTCACAACAAAACCTCACTCTCGCGCTCGGCCCCGCAGGATGCTCCTTTGGTGAGCCTCGCGCTCACAACACAACCTCACGCTCACGCTCGGCCCCGCAGGATGCTCCTTTGGTGAGCCTCGCGCTCACACTGCCACCCCCATGCTGAAACTGCGCAGCCGGTAGGCCACCTGGCCCGCTGCCACCGTCATCAGGACCCGCCCGCGCAGCGCCTGCCCGGCGAAGCAGCAGTTGGACGACCGGCTCTCATAACCGTCCTCGCCGACCGTCCACTCGGCTCCCAGGTCGCAGAGCGCGACGTTGGCCTCGCAGCCCGGCGCCAGGCTCGGTCGCTGAAGCTCGAACAGCTCCGCCCCGGCGCCGAGCCTGGAGACCAGCAGGCCGAGGTCGATCGTGCCGGGCACGACCAGCTCTGTGTGAAGGACCGCGAACGCGGTCTCAAGGCCCGTCACGCCCATCGCGGCGGCCTCGAAGGGAACCTCCTTCTCGTCTGCCGAGTGGGGGGCGTGGTCGGTGGCGATGCAGTCGATGGTTCCGTCGCGCAGGGCGTCGATCAGTGCCATTCGATCGTCCTCGGAGCGAAGCGGTGGGTTCATCTTGAAGCGGGCGTCGAGCCCGCGCACCGCGTCGTCGCTGAGCGTCAGGTGATGCGGCGTCGCCTCGCAGCTGATCCGCACGCCACCGGACTTGGCGACGCGAACCGCGTCGACCGACTCGCGGGCGGAGAGGTGCTGGACGTGGATCCGAGCGTCCTCGTAACCGGCCAGAGCAGCGTCGCGCGCGATCATCGTCGACTCCGACACGGAGGGAATAGCGGACATGCCGAGCAGCGCGGACACCGGCCCCTCGTGCATGACGCCGTCGCCGGAGAGGTCAGGGTCCTCCTCGTGCAGGGCGATCACTCCACCGCAGAGGCGCTGGTACTGAAGCGCGCGACGCAGCACCCGTGCGCTTGCGATCGGAAGTCCGTCGTCTGAGAAGCCGATCGCACCGGCGTCGCGCAGCTCCGCCATCTCGGTCAGCTCCCCGCCCTTCATGTCGCGGGTGACCGTGGCCAGGAAGCCGACCGGGACCGATGCCTCCCGCTCGGCCCGCTCGCGCAGCGAGCCGATGTCGGCGGCGGTCGACACCGGTGGGTCGGTGTTGGCCATCGCGAGGATCCCGCAGTAGCCCCCGGCGGCGGCGGCGCGGGTGCCGGTCTCGATGTCCTCCTCGTCCTCGCGCCCGGGAGTGCGCAGATGGACGTGGGGGTCGAGGAATGCGGGGAAGGCGTGCAGCCCCTCCGCCTCGACCACCTCGGCGGAGCCCTCCTTCGCGTCGCCGGGGCCGGTCAGCTCGGCGATTCGCCGGTCGCGAATCACGACGTCATGCTGGCCGTCGATCCCGGCCTCGGGGTCGAGCACCGTCGCGCCGCGCAGGATCAGCTCGGCAGGTTCGCCGGCGCGCCCGCTGAGCGCCTCGGAGATCCTCGCGCTCACGCTGGCTGTCCGATCGTCGTCGGATCGGGCACCGGCTCGCCGGGCGGCGCCGAACGCGGCCGGTCGCTGCCGGCCAGAAGCTCGTAGAGAATCGCCATCCGAACCACCAACCCGCTCTCGACCTGCTCGGCGATCAGCGAGCGGGGCGAGTCGATCACCTCGCCCGAGAGCTCCACGCCCCGGTTGACCGGCCCGGCGTGCATGAGCAGCTGGCGTGAGCCGAGGCGCCTGGCGTCGACCTGATAGCGGGCCGCGTACTCCCGCAGCGAGGGGACGAAGCTCTCGCTCATCCGCTCTTGCTGCATGCGCAGCGCGTAGACGACGTCGGCCTCCTCGAGTCCGTCGAGGTCGTAGGCGACCTTGCAGCCGAGCTCCTCGGAGATCCCGCGCGGGATCAGGGTCGGCGGCCCGCAGACGGTCAGCTCGGCGCCCATCTCCCGGAAGGCGATCAGGTTCGAGCGCGCGACGCGGCTGTGCATGACGTCGCCGACGATCCAGATCTTCGTTCCGTCCAGGTTCCCGAGGTGCCGGCGCAACGTGTAGAGGTCGAGCAGGGCCTGGCTGGGGTGCTCGTGCTTGCCGTCGCCGGCGTTGATCACCGAGGCATCGGTCCAGCCGGCAACCAGGTCGGCGGCCCCGGCATGCGGCGAGCGGATCACGATCGCCGCGGGGTCGTAGGCCGAGAGGGTGGCGACCGTGTCCTTCAGCGACTCGCCCTTGTCGACCGACGAGCCGGCCGCCTTGATCGAGACCACGTCGGCGGACAGGCGCTTCGCGGCCAGCTCGAAGGAGGAGCTGGTGCGGGTGCTCGATTCGAAGAAGAGGTTGACGACGGTGCGCCCACGCAGGGTCGGCACCTTCTTTATGTCCCGGCGCCCCACCTCGGCGAAGCTCGCCGCCCGCTCGAGGATCGCCTCCATCTCGTCGCGGCTCAGCGTCTCGATCGACAGCAGATGCTTCATCGGTGTTCCTCCGATTCCGAGTCGTCCTCGCCGGCCAGCGCGCCGGCGGGGTCTCCGTTGGTTGCGATCGTCACCTCGTCGACGCCGTCGGACTCCTCCAGCCGCACGTTGACCCGCTCATCGCGCGCGGTCGGAAGGTTCTTGCCGACGTAGTCGGGGCGAATCGGCAGCTCGCGGTGGCCGCGGTCGCAGAGCACCGCGAGCTGCACCCGCGCCGGGCGGCCGTAGTCGAAGAGGGCGTCGATCGCGGCGCGCACCGTGCGCCCCGTGAACAGCACGTCGTCGACGAGCACGATCGTGCGGCCCGAGAGGTCGAAGTCGAGGTGCGAAGCGTGTACCTGGGGCTGGGCGTCGGGGCCGCGATCGCCGACGTCGTCGCGATAGAAGGAGATGTCGATGTCGCCCAGCGGCACCTCGAATCCGCTCTGCTCGCCGACAAGGGCGTGCAGGCGCTGGGCCAGCAGTGCGCCGCGGGTGTGGATACCGACCAGAGCGAGGCCTTCGGGCCCCGGGTTGCGCTCAGAGATCTCGTGCGAGATGCGGACCAGTGTGCGACGCAACTCGTCGCGCTCGAGCACGGTTTTCTGGCTCAAAACTCGCCCCTTCCTGGCCTCTCTGGACCTGGTTAAAGGAACCGACTGGGGCAGCGTAGCAAGGGCTCAGGCGTCGGCCTGGGTTCCGTCACTCGTCATTCGTCATTCGTCATTCGAGTTTGCGGCTTATGCGCTCGTGGCGGGCTCGGCCGGGTCCGGCGCCGGTGCCTCGCGCCGCTCGCGGGCTCCGTTCGGGACCAGCTTCGGGTCGCCGCGCTCTTCGAACGGGATCTCGACCAGGTCGAAGTCACGCGGCGCGACCGTCGGCTCGAACACCGCCCGCGCCTCGTCGAGCACCTGGCCGACGTTGTAACGGGAGGAGACGTGGACCAGGGCGAGCATCTTCACCCCGGCCTCGCGCGCAAGCGCCGCCGCCTGGCCGGCGGTCGAGTGGCCTGTCTCCGCGGCGCGCTGGGCCTCCTCCTCGGCGAAGCTGCCGTCGTGGATCAGCAGCTCGGCGCCCCGGGCCGCCTCGGCCGTGGCCACGCAGGGAGCCGTGTCGCCGGTGACAACGATCGTGCGACCGGGTCGCGGCTCGCCCATCACGTCCTCGGCCCGCACGACGCCGTCTGAGCCCTGCACCTCCTCGCCGCGCTCCAGCGCGCTGAAGCCGGGGCCCTCGGGAATCCCGAGGCGTTTCGCGGCTTCGACGTCGAAGCGTCCGCGCCGCTGATCCTCCCCGAGCCTGTAGCCGAAGGCGCTCGTCCGGTGCTCGACCGGAAATGCCCGCACCTCGTAGCCGTCGTGCTCGACCGCCTGCCCGGGGGCAAGCTCGTTGACCTCGACCTCGTAGCGGGTCTTGCCGATCAGCCGCCGCATGTCGTCGAACAGCCGCCGCAGCCCCGGGGGGCCGTAGATCGCCAGCGGCACCTCACGGCTCTGGAGGTCGTAGGTCTTCAGCAGGCCCGGCAGGCCCAGATAGTGATCGAGGTGAAGGTGGGTGATGTAGATCTCGTCCACCTGCACGAGCCCCAGCGAGCGGTGCATCTGGCGCTGCGAGCCCTCCCCGCAGTCGAACATGATGCGATCGCCTCCCCGCATGACGAGCAGGCAGGCGGTGGCACGGCGCGCCGTTGGCACCGATCCACCGGTGCCGAGGAAGGCGACCGAGAGGTCCATGGATCTAGCCTAGACTGACCTCGGGGCGCTGGCGAAGCGCCCGTTGCGCCCGTAGCTCAGCTGGATAGAGCGCTGCCCTCCGGAGGCAGAGGTCACAGGTTCGAATCCTGTCGGGCGCGCTCAGCGTATGGCTCCTCTGACCTAGACTCAGACGATGCGTCTAAGACGGCTCGCAGGGGTGTCGAGCGCGGTGGCGGTCTTGGTCGCGATCGGCTGCGGAGGCTCGGCCGCCCAGCCGGCACCGGTTGATCAGACGACTCGGTCGGCCCCAGTCGCGCGCAAGCATTCCGCCGCCGCTTGGCCGACCTACCACGCGAACCTGGCGCGTACCGCCGTCGACCGGACGTCGCCGCGCCTCGGGCACCTGCGCAGGACCTGGACCCAGCAGCTCGACGGCCAGGTCTATGCCGAACCGCTGGCGGTTGGCAGGCGGGTCTATGCGGCGACCGAGAACAACACGGTCTACGCGCTCAGCGCCCGCAGCGGACACGTGATCTGGAGCCGCCACCTCGGCACGCCGGTGCAGGCATCGACGCTGCCCTGCGGCGACATCGAGCCGGTCACCGGCATCACCGGCACACCCGCGATCTCGCACGGGACGATCTACGCCGTCGCGTTCATCAGTGGCGACCAGCACGTGCTCTTCGGCCTGCGGCTATCGAACGGCCGCATCCGGATGCAGCAACCGATCGACGCGCCGGGCGCCGATCCGAAAGTGCACCAGGAGCGCAGCGCCCTATCCGTTTCCGGCGGCCGAGTCTTCGTTCCATTCGGGGGCTTGTACGGCGACTGCGGGGACTACAAGGGCAGGGTCGTGTCGGTTCCCGCGCGTGGCGGTGGGGGGATGAACAGCTTCACCGTCGGCGTCGGCCGCGAAGGAGGGATCTGGGCGCCGTCGGGTGCCGCGATCGACCGCAACGGCAACCTGTTCGTCTCGACCGGCAACGGCGACTCTTCGGGCTTCGACTTCGGCGACAGCGTCCTGCGCCTTGCGCCCTCCCTCAATCAGACCGGTTTCTTCCGCCCTCCCAACGGTGGACAGCTCAACGATGGCGACACCGACCTCGGCTCGGTCGGCCCGACCCTCGTCGGGCATGGCCGGCTGTTCGCGATCGGCAAGGAGGGCGTCGGCGTGCTGCTCTCTCGGGGGAACCTCGGGGGTATCGGCGGTCAGCTCGACCAGAAGCAGGTCTGCGACGGCGCCTTCGGCGGGCTCGCCTACAAGGCCCCGGTCGTCTACGTGCCCTGCACAGACGGCCTGGCGGCGGTCCGTATCAGCGGCAGGCACTTCGCGGTCGCCTGGCGCGGTGGCCCGGACGGGCCGCCGATCGTCGCCGGCGGAGCCGTCTGGTCGATCGAAACCGGATCCGGCACCCTCGAGGCCCGGGCGCCGGGCAGCGGCCATCCGCTTGCCAGCGCCGGGCTGGGCCCGGTCACCCACTTCGCGACGCCGTCAGCGGGCGGCGGGCGCCTCTTCGCGCCGGCGGAGGACCGCATAGTCGCCTTTGCGGGGGTCTGAGCAAACCGGCCCATGGGAGGTAGGCTCGCCTCGATGGGACTCCTCGAGGCGAGCTGGACGGTGGACATCGACGCCGCGCGCGAGCGCTGCTACGAGATCGCCGCCGATGTCGAAAGCGCCCCCAGCTGGCAGGGAACGCTGGAGGAGGTCGAGGTGATCGAGCGCGACGACCAGGGGCGCGCAGAGCTCGTCTACACGAAGTCCGACGCGATGGTCAAGAAGGTCGACTCCGAGCTGCGCTTCAGCTACGACCCTCCGGGGGCGATCACCTGGGAGCAGGAGAAGGGCGAGGCCAAGTGGCTCACCGGCTCCTGGGAATTCGAGGAGCTGGACGGGGGTGGCACCCGCGCGACTTATGGTCTGCGAAGCGACCCGGGTCGGATCCTCGGGCTGCTGCTCCGGGGCCCGATCGAGGCCAAGGTGAAGGAATTCCTCACCAAGAGCGCCGCCGAAGGGCTGAAGACCGAGGTGGAATCCGGCTAGGCCGGCTCCTCGCGGACCACGTCGCGAGCCGGCTTGTCCACCCGCAGGCCTTTGAAGGAGGGGTGGCGCATCGTCCCCGCCTGCGTCCACTCGCCGAAGTCGACGTCGGCGACCAGCTCAGGCTCGACGAAGATCGACCCGGGCTGCGGCTGGCGACCGACGAACGGGCTGGAGTCTCTTCGCAGCGGCTCCAGCCGCTCGGCCAGCCTCCGCAGGTCCTCGTCTCCGAATCCGGTGCCAACTTTGCCGGCGAAGCGCAGCTCTGGGCCCTCGTAGTAGCCGGCCAATAGCGCGCCGATCGTCCCGCTGCGGCGCCCCTTGCCCGGCAGCCAACCCCCGATCACCACTTCCTGACTGCGGACGTTCTTGATCTTCAGCCAGGCGCCGCCTCGGCGCCCGGGCTCGTAGAGGCTGCCGAAGCGCTTGGCGACGACCCCCTCCAGGCCCTGTTCGCGGCTGGCCGCCAGCAGCTTGCCGCCCTGGCCGGCGTGATAGCCGGGCGTCCGCCAGCTGGGTCCGTCCAGGCCCAGCGCCTCGAGGGCGCCGCGCCGGTCCTCATACGGCAGCAGGCGAGTGTTTTGTCCACTGAGGTGCAGAAGGTCGAAGAGGACAAGGGTCACCGGAATTGCGCGCATTCGTTCGCGGATCTCCATCGGCGAGGCGAGATGGATGCGGCCCTGGAGGCGCTGGAAGCTCGGCCGCCCCTCGTCGTCGAAGGCGACCAGCTCGCCGTCGAGGACGACCTGGCGACGACCCAGCGGCCCGCTCAACCCGGTGGCCTCTGGAAATTGGGCGCTGATGTCGCGGCCCGTTCTGCTCTCGAGCCTCACCTTCCCCTGCGCAAGGTATGCCAGCGCCCGCACCCCGTCCCACTTGATCTCGAATCCGTAGCGGTCTTCGTCCGCCGGCATCTTCGCCAGGCGCGCCAGCATCGGCCGCAGACCGACCGGCATCGGCTCGCGCTCTTCCGGCAACGCCAGCTACCTCAGTAACGAAGCAGCGCCGCAGCACCGCCGTGTTCGCGCAGGGCCTCCCCGGCATCCCCGGTGACAGGCGTGACGTCGGCGGACGTGCGCAGGGCGAGCTCGATCATCAGCTCGGCCGCGTCGAGACGTTCGCCATCCCCGATGCTCTCGCGAGCGGCCGGACTGAGGTCGCCGAGCGAGATCTCGCCGTCGAAGCTCAACACCAGGTGCTCGACCCGTCCTTCCACGAGCGCCTCCGAGGTCTCGTTCACACCCACGGCCCCGCGTCCGCCGTGGGTCATAGCCGTGTCGACGACGGTGCTCACCAGATCGGCTTCGGTCTCGTTCAACGACCGCTCGACCTCGGCGCTGACACGCTCGGCGACCGCGGCCTCGCCGTCGTTGATCACGTCTGCGCCTTCCACCTTCCAAGCTTCGACCGTGGAGGGCAAACCGGCAACGAATTCGTCCAGATAGTGCGCCTCGCCGATCGCGATCACCTCGGTCCCCCGGACCCGCCGATCCTCGTTGAGCCCGCGGGCAAAATCCTCGAGAAATCTCTTGCGGTTGTCCTCCAGGCGGTGCTCGAACTGATCGTGCCCGGAGGAGCTGGTGCCGTGGCCGCGCGCCGGATCGGTCATCGCCGGCGCCTTGAGCTCGTGCCCCGGATAGATCGCGAGCTCCGCCCCCCAAGCCGGCTCCGGCTCGAGCTGCCCCCGGTCCCAGAGCCAGCCTCGCACGCGCTCGGCGCTGATCGCGAGTACAGGGTGGGCGCGCCCGCGGTTGATCAGGTCGATCAACGGGCGCAGCAGCGGTCGCGGTCCGTGCCGAACGACGGTGTCACGCGACGAGATCTGAAACGAGGACCAATCCTCAGCGCCCTGCTTGCGGGCAACCTCGATGAAACCCGCATGGGCGCGGCCCGGCGGTGGATCCTCGGAGTCAAAACGCTCCAGAACACGGTCGACGGTTTCGCGAACCGCCAACTTCCCATCGTGATCGCCGGGCTCCGAAAGCGCGCTCAGCCCGTCTTTCAGCTCCACGCGCCAGGCCCCCGACCTGTCCCCGGGGTCGATCTCGAAGAAAATCGAGATGACCCCGTCCTTGGGCCTCCAGGCGACGAGTTGCTCGAGTCGGTGGCGCTCAGAGTCCTGCATATGGCGTGTCGGCGAGTTCATTCTTCGGGATGCACGACGAGCATCGCGATGCGCGAGTGGTAGTGCACGTAGCCGCCGACCGTACCGAAGAGGTTCGCGGTCACGCGCCCGAGGCCCCTCGATCCCATCACGACGAGGTCGTGGTCGCCGGCCTCTATCTGCTTGACGATCTCCTCGCCGGCATGTCCGTGCTTGAGCACGGTGGTGACCGGAAAGTCGTCTGGCACCAGCGCCACCGATTCCCGCAACTGCTTTTCGGTCTCAGCCTCAGCCTCCGCCTTCAGCGCCTCAAGGTCCACTCCGGCGCGGTAGGCGAAACCAGGCATCGGGGGCACCACCGAGATGATCGTGAGCCGCGCGTTCACGGCCTCCGCCAGTTCGATCGCCTCGTCCAAGCCGCACCGCGACGTCGCAGTCCCGTCGATTGCAACGAGGATGTTGCGATACACGGCCCTAGCCCTGCCGGTCGGGGCCGGCGCGCTGAAGCTCGATCCTGATCAGCACCCGCTTCTCGCGCCGCATCCGCTCCCGGTAGTCGTCCCAGTCGGGGTTCTCCCCCGGGAAGCGCTTGTAGTAGTCGATCAGCGGCTCCATCGCCTCCGGCAGGGAGAGGATCTCGGCCACCCCGTCGACGCCGATCCACGGGCCCGGCCACTGCTCGGCGAACACGCATAGCTGCGCGAGCCCGTCACGGCGCAGGTTCTTGACCTTGAATGCGGTCTCGCGGCTGGAGATGATCGCCCGGCCGTCACCGTCGACGTTGACGATCACCGGGCTCATCTGCACGGTCCCGTCGCGGCGGCGGGTGGCGAGGATCGCGCGGCGGTTGTGGCGCATGAACTCGCGGGCGCGGTCCAGGAGCACGCAACGAGGCTAGCGCCCTCCGTTTCAGACAGCGTGTCTCGCGTGCGATTCGCCCTGTCAGAATTCCGCCATCGCCGACGACGTTCTTTCCCGAATCGATCGCACTCTCGATCGAATCGACTCCCGCCTCGAACAGGGCGACAAGCGCTGGGAGCAGGAACGCCGCGCTTGGGAGAAACGCGACACAGAGTGGGCGAAGCGGGACGCCGATTGGGCGAAGCACCAGGCCGAGATGCGCCGATTCCTGGACGGCCTTCTCGAGCGCTTCGTCCGGGTCACCCAGGAGCAGATCGGCGCCCTCGTCGGCCTGCAGCAGGAGATCGGCGACCTGCGGGCCGAGAGCGTGGATCAGCGAGCCCAGCTCCGCGCCAACACAGAAGCGACCTGGCGCATGCTGGACCGCTTCCCGCCGCTGCATCCAGACGGCTGAGGGAACCTCAGCTCTCCGGCAGTTCCGCCTCGGGATCACAGGAGCCCTGGGACCAGATCGGGGCTGTCCCCGACACGATCACACGTCGACCGCTTCGCACCGCCCGACTGAACCCGAAACGTTCCTCGAACGGGGAACCGGAGGCGATCCGCTGCATGATGGTCACGCCGGAACCACGAGGAGCTCCGGGCCCTCGATCCCCTTGCCGACCTTGTTGAGCTTCGGGTTCGCGGGCGCGCTCTGCATCCGGGCGGCATCCAGGGGCACGCACATCGAGACCGCGTCCTCGGCGCTCAGGTCGGTGCTCAGCCAGGCCTGCTCGGCCTCCGCGCCGGGCAGGATCACCGGCATCCGGTCGTGAACCGGCTTCACTACCTCGTTCGGCGTCGTGGTGATGATCGTGCAGCTGTAGAGCCAGTCGCCCTCCCATTCCTTGCGGGTGCAGATACCCGCGAAGGCGAACGGCTCGCCGCCGTCGACAGTGAACCGGAACGGGAGTCGCGGCTGCTTGGGGTCCTCGGACTTCAGCCACTCGTAGAAGCCGTCGGCGACGATCAGGCACCGGTGGCGGAACTTGCCGATCAGGGGTGCGTAGGCGCGGCTCTCAGTCAGCCGCTCGGTCTTGGCGTTGATCATCTTGTAGCCGACCTTGAGGTCCTTGGCCCAGCGCGGCACCAGCCCCCAGCGCATCATCAAAGCCTCGCGCTCTCCCTTGGCTGCCTCCTCGGGATCGGGGGAGGAGCGCACCGTGAGCACCTCCTGAGTGGGAGCGACGTTGTAGCGGCCGCCCGCCGACTCCATTGCCTTCGAGCCGAGTGCCTTCTCGAGCTCGACCTCGAAGCGGTCGGCGACCTTCTTGGTGTTCTTGGTGGTGACGGTGAAGCGTCCGCACATGGGCTCAGTCTGCCAGCCCGCCGACGCCGGCTCTGCCTAGGCGGTTGGGGCCCGAACCTCGGGGTGCTCGCGGTACCACTCGATCGTCCGACCGAGGCCCTCGCGCAGGTCGACCTCGGGCTGCCAGCCGGTCGTCTCTCGCAACTTGGTGCTGTCGACGTACTGGCGGTCTATCTCGCCTTCCGGATTGCCGCTGCCGCGGATGTCGGGCTCCAGATCGGTGCCGGCAAGCTCTGCGATCAGGCTCAGCACGTCGGCGACCGCGTGCGGCTCCCCGCCGCCGGCGTTGTAGGCCTCCCCCCGCGCGGCGTCGCGGTCCAGCGCCTCGGCGATCGCCAGGTAGGCGCGAGCCGCGTCCTCGACGTAGAGGAAATCGCGCTGCGGCGTACCGTCGGAGCGGATCACCGGGCGCCGGCTGTCGAGCACCGCGCTGACCGCTTCCGGAACGAGGCGCGAGAAGTTGAGGTCGCCGCCGCCGTAGAGGTTGGCGAAGCGGGTCACCGCCACCGGGAGCTGATCGCTTTGCCAGTAGCTGCGGGCGAGGACGTCGGCCGCCGCTTTGCTCGAGTCGTAGGGGTGCACCGCGCGCAGTGGGAAGTCCTCTCGGTAGGGAAGCTCGTCGCTGGCCCCGTAGGCCTTGTCGGAGGAGGCGAACACGACCCGCCCCACCCCGTGCGCGCGGCATGCCTCCATCACGTTGCGGGTACCGAGCACGTTGACCTCGAACGCCCCGCGGGGGTCCTCGGCGGCGTTGCCGACGATCGTCTGGGCGGCGAGGTGAAAGACGGTGTCGGCACCGTTCACCGCCTGCGAGATCGCGTCGGCGTCGCGCAGGTCGGCCTCGAACAGCTCCACATCGGCTTCGATCCCGTGCAGCGCCAGGGCCGAAGGCCTCGGCGTCCCGACGTCGGTGAGCCGGGGTGCCGGCCGATCGAGGACCCGCACCTCGTCGCCGCGGTCCAGCAGCGCCTTGACCAGCCACGACCCGGCGAACCCGTGGCCACCAGTTACCAGAACGCTCAATGCGGGTGGTCCATCCGGTGGGTCCAGTGCCAATTCGGCGAGCGAAAACCGAGCCAGCCGCAGACGCAGGGAGGTCGAATAGTCAGGACTATTCGGCCGACCGAGGACAACGGCTGGCGAAGGTTTGCAGCCGTCGAATTGGGGCTGGAAACTGCCGGATGGACCACTAGTCCCAGATCTTCCACGGCGCGCCGCCCTCGCTCCAGAGGTCGTTGAGCATCACCGCGTCCTTGTAGGTGTCCATGCAGTCCCAAAACCCCTCGTGGCGGTAGCCGTGCAGCCGACCCTCCCGCGCGAGCCGTTCGAGCGGCTCGCGCTCGAGGACGCTGTCCTCGGCGACATAGCCCAAAGCGTCGGGCTCAAAGCAGAAGAACCCGCCGTTGATCCATTGCTCCGATCGGGGCTTCTCGACGAACCCCCTGACCCGCGAGTCGCCGTCCATTTCGGCGATCCCGAACTGAAGATTGGGGCGCACCAGGGTCAGCGTCGCCAGCTCTCCATGGCGGCGATGGAAGTCACCCAGCGATCCGAGGTCGATGTCGGCGACCCCATCCGCGTAGGTGGCGAAGAAGGTGCCCGGCCCGATCGCCTCCGCCGCCAGCTTCAGGCGCCCCCCGGTCGGCGTGTCGAGCCCGGTGTCGACGCAGTCGACCTCGACTCCGGCCGGCCAGGTCTCGGCGTCGGCGAAGCGCGACACCTGTTCGCCCAAGTAGCCGGTGCAGAGCACGAAACGACCGCAGCCCTGCGCGGCGTAGATCTGAATCACGTGCCAGAGGATCGGGCGCCCGCCGATCTCGACCAATGCCTTCGGCATCGATTCGGTCTTTTCCCGCAGTCTCGTGCCGCGGCCCCCGCAGAGGATCGCGACGGTGTCGATGTCCATGGCGGGGATTATTCCGGCCCCTGAGGGCCTGAGCGCCGCTAGCTATCGAGGCTCAGGACGATCTTGCCCCGCGTGTGGCCCGATTCGCTCAGCTCGTGGGCGCGCTGGACCTCGCCCAGCGGAAGGACCTCGGTCAGCTCCGGGCGCACCTCGCCGGCCGCGACCAGCTCGGCGATGCGGGCGAGCTGTTCGCTGGTCGCGTTCGAGGAGAACACCTCAGCTCTGGCTCCCCGCTCCGCGGCCGCCTCCTCCGGCGGAGCCGCTGCGATCGTGACCAGGATCCCGCCCTCCCGCAATACCGGGACCAGCGACTCGGTCGTCTCCCCGCCCACCGTGTCGAAGACAACGTCGACGTTTGAGACCGCTTCGGCGACGTCCTGCTCTGTGTAGTCGACGTACTCGTCGGCCCCGAGCCCGAGGACGAATTCGCGGTTGCGCGCCGAGCCGGTGCCGATGACCCGTGCGCCAGCATGCTTTGCGAACTGGATCCCGAAATGGCCGACGCCGCCGGCCGCGCCGGCGACCAGCGCCGTCTGCCCGGACTCGAGCCCGCCGTGATCGAAGAGCGCCTGCCAGGCGGTCACCCCGGCCACCGGGATCGTCGCCGCCTGCTCGTGGCTCACGCCGTCTGGCTTGCGGGCGAGGTTTCCAACCGAAGCGACCGCGTACTGCGCGTAGGAGCCGTTCGACGCCCGCCCGAAGACTTCGTCGCCCTCGGCGAGCTCCGTAGCGCGCGACGTCTCGACCACGCCCGACACGTCATAACCGAGGATGGCGGGCAGCGGGATCTCGGCGATGCCACTGCGCTGCTTCGCTTCGAGCGGATTGATCGAGGTCGCCTTGACTCTGATCAGGACCTCGCCCTCCCCAGGCTCCGGCGTCTCGACCTCATCGAGCTGAAGGACCTCGGGGCCTCCGGCCTCATGAATCACCACGGCTTCCATGCTGCCTCCTTCGAGGTGGGGTCGGGAACCGCCACCTAACTTATCGATCGTAAGCAGCCGGCTCGGGGTACTCAGCCGCCGGCGACGGCGGGCAGGATGGTCACCTCGTCACCCTCGGAGATCGGGGTGGCGAGGCCGTCCTGAAAGCGGATGTCCTCCCCGGACACGTAGACGTTGACGAAGCGGCGCAGGTCGCCGTCCTGGGTTATGCGGTCGCGGAGCCCGTCGTGCTCGGCGAAGACCGCGTCGAGCGCCTCCCCCACGGTCGCGCCGTCCACCTCCAGCTCCGCCTCGCCGCCGGTCGCGGCGCGAAGCTGGGTCGGGATCTTCACCGTCACGCTCATGCCCTAGACGGAGACCTCCTCGCCCACCTCGGACTCGAAGCTGGACGGATCCGGGTCGATCTCGTGCATCGCGAACTTGTCGCGGGTGGCATCGAGGGTCTTCAGGCCCTCGCCGGTGATCACCAGGACGATGCGCTCTCCAGCGCCGATCGAACCGCGCTCCGCAAGCTTGGCGAGCACCGCCGTCGTCACCCCTCCGGCGGTCTCGGTGAAGATTCCGGTCGTCTCGGCGAGCAGGCGGATGCCGTCGCGGATCTCGTCGTCTGAGACCGCGTCCACGCCACCACCGCTTTGCCGCGCCAGCTCCAGCGCATAGACCCCGTCCGCGGGGTCGCCGATCGCAAGGCTCTTGGCGATCGTGTCCGGCTTCTGGGGCTTGCAGATCTCCCAGCCCTCCTCGAACGCTGTGGCGACCGGGCTGCAGCCCTGCGCCTGGGCGCCGTTGAAGGCCGGAAACGAGCCCTCGACCAGGCCGACGTCGAGCCACTGGCGCAGCCCGTGCGCGATCTTCGTGAACAGCGAGCCGGATGCAACCGGGCAGACGACCCGGCTTGGGAGCTCCCAGCCAAGCTGCTCGACGGTCTCGAAGGCAAGGGTCTTGGAGCCCTCGGAGTAGTAGGGGCGCAGATTGACGTTGACGAAAGCCCACGGATGGGTCTCCGCTAGCTGCGTACAGAGCCTGTTCACATCGTCGTAGTTTCCGCGCACGCCGACCAGGTTGGTGCCGTAGACGGCGGTCGCGAGCAGCTTCTGCTCCTCGAGGTTGGAGGGGACGAAGACGTAGGACCGAAGCCCGGCGGCGGCCGCGTGGGCGGCTACGGCATTGGCGAGGTTTCCGGTCGAGGCGCAGGCGACGGTGTCATAGCCAAGCTCGCGCGCCTTGGCGAGGGAGACGGCGACGACCCTGTCCTTGAACGAGTGGGTCGGGTTGGCGGCGTCGTTCTTGACCCAGATCTCGGCATCGACACCGAGGCGCTCGGCGAGACGATCCGCGCGAACCAGCGGCGTCAGCCCGGGCTCCAGCGGATCGCTGGGGCGGGTCTCGAAGGGCAGGAAGTCCGAATAGCGCCAGATGCCGCGCGAGCCGGCCTGGACCTTTCGCCTCGCCTCCGCCGGGTCGAGGCCTGAGAAGTCATAGGCGACCTCGAGCGGACCGAAGCAGTTGTCACACACGAAGCGGGCATCGAGCGGATAGCCCGTGCCGCATTCCTTGCATCTCAGCTCTGAAACAGTCATCCGAAACGAAAAACCTCCGCCTGGTGAGGGGCAGAGGTCCGGATGAAAGGACTTCCACATCTCCCAGGCTTGTCCTTTGCCTGCTGGATTTGGCACCTTCCCCATATGCGGGGGGGTTGCCGGAGCTTCGACGGGCCAGTCCCTCCACTCCTCTTGATGTGTGCGGAGGACTATACCAGCGGTTCCGGACCACGCCTGCAGTTAGCGCGACATCTCCACCTCTACCGGCGGCGGCCCGAGCAGCGTCTGCAGCACCGTGCAGTAGCGCTCGGTCCGCGCCAACAGCCCGTCGAGCTCCTCCTGGGTGGCGTCGGGCGCGTCGACCTCGAATCGCAGCCGGATGTCGGTGAAACCGGCCGGCACCTCCTTGTCGACGCCGAGCGTCCCTCGCAGGTCGAGATCCCCCTCCACCTTGGCCTCGATCCGGGTCGCCTCGATGCCGGTCGCCGTGGCGACCATCTGACAGGTGAGCTGGGCGCAGGCCGCGAGGGCACCGAGGAGAAGATCGCCCGAGCAAGCGGCGGTGCCCGGCCCACCCACACCGGTGTGGGCCTCCGCCGCCTGGATCGCGCGCCCCAAGTCCACCGAGCAACTCATCGCGTCCTCGCCGCCCGAGCCGTCGGCGTGCAGCGTGATCTTCGATGCGTCCGGGTCCTGCCGGTAGCGCTCCTTCAGCGGCTTCTGTATCTCGCGCAGGTCCATTGCTCCTCCCCATGGTCGGGTTCGTCCTTTGCCGGGGCCGATCGCCGGTCCGGTCGGGCACCAAAGCTAGCGGCCGCAGATCGCCGGCTTGTCCCGCAATTGCCCGATGCTCCGTGGTTCGAGCGCGACCCCGCACAGCGTCTGCGGATGCAGCTTGCGGGTCAATGCCATCTCCCAGAGATAGAAGCGACCCTTCTCACAATTGATGCCGTTCTTGCCCGATCCATACTCGGAACCGGTTGCGATCGCGAAATCAGTCCCGGCCGTCGACTTCCGCGACAGGCGCGTCCGTCCGGCGCTGAGGCTCTGCGGCCCGAGTGGCCCCGGCGCGACAACCTGAGCGGCAAGCAACGACAACCCTCTGCCTCCCCTCGCCAAGCGGCTCAGCTCCCGATAGACGGCTGAAGGCGTCTGAGCGATGCTGCTTCCGCCGGCCGATCCCACGGGCGGCGACGGAGAGACGCCGAATGCATGCAGCTCATTGCGCGGAGAGATGTAGCGCAGGGCCGCCTTCCGGTCCCCGACGTTGACGGCGTCGAAGAGGCCGTCGAAGGACCGCTCGACTTGCTGTGTCAGGCAGCCCTCGGGGAGTGAGGCGATCGGCTGCTTGCTCTGGCCCACCGAGGATTCATCCTCACCACCGCCACCACCGCACGCGGGCAGGAGCAACGCCGCAATCGAGGTCAGGACGACGCACCCGATCCGCACGGTTCAGACCATCCCACACTCAGGCACCAATTAACCTAGTGGCAACGGTTATGACCACCGCGGACGAGAAGATGAGCCAATCCGATGCCGAACCTCCCGAAGCCGAGGCTGAGGCGCGCACGGGCGCGTTCGGGGCAGCTCGTCTCGCCCGCGCAGCCTGAGCGCCGCGGCCCCAACATCGAGCAGATCGACGCCGAGGGCCTGCGCTGGGTCAACATCGAGCAGCCCGGCGCAGCGGAGCGCGGCTGGCTGGAGGAGCACTTCGACTTCCACGCTCTCGATCTCGAAGACGTGCTCTCGCGCAACCAGCGGCCGAAGATCGACAAGTACGAGGACTACCTGTTCATCGTCCTTCACCTGCCGATCTTCGATCCCTCGGTGGGACGCCTGGGAACCGGTGAGCTCGACCTCTTCGTCGGGCCGGGCTTTCTGATCACGATCCCCAACCAGCCACTGCAGCCGGTCGAGTACCTGTTCGAGCGCTGCCGCTCCAAGGAGGAGCTGCGCGAGCAGCTTTTCTCCCGCGGCTCGGGCTATCTGCTCTACCGAATGGTCGACGACAGCTTCGACTACTGCTTCCCGATGCTGCGCAAGATCGGCAACAAGCTCGACGCGCTGGAGGAGGAGATCTTCGAGGGGCGCTCGGAGGAGGTCGTGCGCGACATCTCCAACGCCAAGCAGGAGATCATCAACTTCCGCAAGGTGATCCGCCCGCAGCGCCCGGTCCTGCGAGACCTGGAGTCGGTCAAGCAACGCTACCTCGCGCCGGACATCGACCTCGAGATCTACTTCGACGACATCGTCGACGCCCACGAGCGGATCTGGGACCTGCTCGAGAACTACAAGGAGGTAGTCGAGGCCCTCGAGCAGACCAACGAGTCAGTGATCGCCCATCGGTTCAACGACGTCCTGCGCATCCTGACCGTGTTTAGCATCGTGTTCCTTCCGGCGACGCTGATCGCGAGCATCTGGGGAATGAACGTCGGCCTTCCCGGTGGCGGTGATCCGAGCACCGCGGGAACCGGGGTCTTCTGGGTCATCGTTGCGGTCATGTTCGTGATGTTGGTCGGCATGCTGGCCTTCTTCCGCCGCCGCGGCTGGCTGTAGGCGACGACGCCGCCTTTTCCGCTCTAGGATCAGCTCCCTGTGGCCAACTACCGCATCTGGGCGCCCTGGCGCCTCGAGTACGTGAAGGACGCCGCCAAGGACAACGAGGATGAGTGCATCTTCTGCGCCAAGCCGGCCGCCGATGACGACGAGGCGAACCTGATCGTCCACCGCGGTCGGCTCTGCTTCGTGATCCTCAACCTCTTCCCCTACACGAACGGACACCTGATGGTGGCGCCGTACGAGCACACGGCGGCGCTTCAGGACCTCGACGCGGAGACCGTTGCCGAGATGATGGCCTTGGCGCAGACAGCGATGCGGCGCTTGGAGGAGGTCTACGCCCCGCAGGGCTACAACGTCGGCTTCAACCAGGGGCGGATCGCCGGCGCGGGTTTCGAGAACCACATCCACATGCACGTGGTGGCGCGCTGGGGCGGGGACACCAACTTCATGCCAGTGCTCGCCGACACCCGGGTGATGCCGCAGACGCCGCAACAGAGCTACGAGGCCCTGAAGGGCGGCTTTGACTGACGATCCCTCCACCCACCCCGGCACGCCCGGACGCGAAGCGGAGGACCTGCCGGGCATTGATGTTTTGGCGCCAGCGAGCATCTTCAAGGCCTACGACATCCGTGGCCTCTACGGCAGCGAGATGGACGAGACGACGGCGCACGCGATCGGGCGAGCGTTCGCGCGCGTGCTCGGCAGGCTGCGCGACAAGCCGCCCTCCGAGCTGCGCGTCGGCCTCGGCCGCGACATGCGACTGACCTCGCCGAATATGGCGAAGGAGGTACGCGACGGGCTGATCTCCGAGGGCGTGACGGTGCTCGACGCGGGGATGATCGCCACCGAGATGCTCTACGAACTGGTCGGCTCGCGCGATCTCGACGGCGGCGCGATGGTCACCGCCTCGCACAACCCAAAGCCTTACACCGGCGTGAAGCTGGTCCGTGAGGGCGCCCTGGCGCTCTCCGGCGACGCGGGAATCGGCGACGTCCAGCGCGAGATCGAGGCCAGCCTCGGCCCGGCGCCCGGGGGCGGCTCATCCGAGGAGGTCGACATCCGGGACGAATACCGCCGGAGGGCCGTTTCCTTCATCGACCCCGGAAAGATGAAGCCGATGCGCGTCGTGGTCGACGGCGCCAACGGAATGGCCGGCCCGATGGTCGGCCCGATCCTGGAGCAGCTGGGCTTCGACCTGGTGCGGCTCTACTTCGAGCCCGACGGAGAGTTTCCCGACCACGAGCCGAATCCGCTGCTGGAAGAGAATCGCCGGCTGATCATCGACCGGGTTCGCGAGGAGGGTGCCGACCTCGGCATCGCCTGGGACGGGGACGCGGACCGCTGCTTCTTCATCGACGCCAACGGTGAGTTCTGCGACGGCGACTTCGTCTGCGCGCTGCTCGCGCGCGCGGCGCTGGCAAAGGAGCCCGGCGCGACGATCCTCTACGACCCGCGCTCCAGCCGGGCGGTGCCTGACACCGTCACGGCGGCGGGCGGGCGCTCGGCGTTGAGCCGGGTCGGCCACGCCTTCTTCAAGGCCAGGATGCGCGAGGAGAAGGCCGCGTTCGGAGGCGAGGTCTCGGGCCATTACTACTTTCGCCAGTTCTGGTGCGCCGACTCGGGCACGATCCCGGCGCTTCTGATGCTCGAGCTTCTCTCGGTCGAGGGCCGCGGGCTATCGGAGCTGATGGACGAGTTTCGCTCCCGCTACTTCATCTCCGGCGAGATCAACTCCGAGGTCGCCGACCAGAAGGCGAAGATGGAGGAGATCGCCGAGCGCTATTCCGACGGCGAGATCACGCGACTGGACGGGGTTTCGATCGACTACCCGGATTGGCACTTCAACGTCCGCCCCTCGAACACCGAGCCTTTGCTGCGGCTGAACCTGGAATCGCTGGTCTCGCGGGAGGACATGGAGCGCAAGCGCGACGAGGTGTTGGGGTTGATCCGGGCGTGACGCTGACAACCGAGGAAGCGCTGGACCGCGTCGCGGAAGAGGGCATCCACCAACTGCGCATCCCGACCCCGTTCGCCGTCGGGCGCGTCAACTGCTATCTGATCGAGGACAAGCCGCTGACCCTGGTCGACACCGGGCCGAACTCCGGCAAGGCGCTGGACGAGCTGCAGCGCCAGCTCGCCGAGCACGGCCACTCGATCGCGGATCTGGAGTTGGTGATCCTCACCCATCAGCACATCGATCACCTCGGCCTGGTCGAGATCATCGTCGAGCACTCGGGCGCCGACGTCGCGGCGATCGACGTCGCGGTCCGGCGGCTGGCGAACTTCGGCGAGGACGCCGAGCGCGAGGACGAGGCCGCCGCGCAGCTGATGCGCCGCAACGGCATCCCCGAGAACGTCGTCTACGCGCTTCAGAGCGTCTCGCGCAGCTTCCGCGGCTGGGGCGCGAAGGCAAACGTCACCCGGCCGCTGCGAGACGAAGAGAACCTGGAGCTCGGCGATCGCACCCTGCAGGTCCTTCACCGCCCCGGGCACAGCCCTTCCGACACCGTGTTCTGGGACTCGGATCGCCGCATCCTGATCGCCGCCGACCATCTGATCGCCCATATCTCGTCCAATCCGCTGCTGAGCCGGCCCCTGGACGGCTCCGCCGAGCGCACGCAGGCCCTGGTCGCCTACATCGACTCCCTGCGCAAGACCCGAGAGATGCCCGCGGAGATAGTTCTCTCGGGTCATGGCGAGCCGATCACCAACCATGTCTCGCTGATCGACGAGCGGCTCGCCCTGCACAAGCGACGCGCCGAGAAGCTCTACGGCCTGGTCGCAGAGCAACCCCGGACCGGCTACGAGCTGGCGCAAGCGCTTTGGGGCAACGTCGCGGTGACGCAGGCGTTTCTCACCCTCTCGGAGGTGATCGGCCACCTCGATCTGCTCGTCAACGAGGGACGGGTGCGCGAGGTCGAGGACGGTGAGGTCGTCCGCTATGAGGCGACCGGCGCCGACCATACGGTCGGGAACGAGGGCTAGGCTCACATCGTGGCCTCCGTCCCAACCACCATGGCGCCCGCGGCACCCGGCCAGATCCACCCGGAAAGCTCCTCAGTCCGTTCCCGCCCCGGCTCGGCCAAGAAGCGGATGCTGATCATCGTCAACCCCTACGCGACCACGGTCTCGGACCGGCTCAAGAACCTGGTCGTCTACGCGCTCCAAGGCCGCTACGACGTCGAGGCGGTCTCCACCGAGGCCCAGAACCATGCGACCGAGATCGGCCGCGAGGCGCGCGGCGGCGGCTATGACATCGTCGTCGCCTTCGGCGGCGACGGCACCCTGAACGAGGTCGCCAACGGCCTCGCCGGTACCGACGTCCCGGTCTCCGTGCTCCCGGGCGGCTCGACCAACGTCGTCGCCCGCACGCTCGGCATTCCCAACGACGTCGTCGACGCCACCGAGCACCTGCTCGGGCTCGCGGACGACTTCCGTCCCCGGCGGATCGACCTCGGCAACGTCAACGGGCGCTACTTCGTCTTCTCGTGCGGCTGCGGTCTCGACGCAAGCGTCACCGAGAAGGTCGACGCCCGACCGGGGCTGAAGGCGAAGGCCGGTCCCTACTACTACACCTGGGCAGCCCTCTCCAGCTTCTACCGCCGCTACCTGCCGAATCCCGTGCGCCTCCGTGTCGAGGCGGCGGGCCAGGAGATCGAGGGGATAACCGCTCTGGCCCAGAACTCCGACCCCTACACCTACTTCGCATCGCGACCGATCAGGGTCTGCGAGGGGATCTCCCTCGACGACGGGACGCTCTCCATGGCGGTGCTGAAGCGGGCCGCGCAGCGAGACATGCCGACCCTGATCACCCGCCTTTTCAGCGAAGGGCTAAGCGCCGCCAACCACCGTCAGATCGTCCACTTCGACGACGTGCACGAGGCGCAGGTCAGCTCTGCCTCGGTCGACTCCGACGGAGCGCCGCGCCCGTTCCAGGTCCAAGTGGATGGCGACTACATCGGCGAGCAAACCCAGGCACAGCTCCGGGTCGAGCCCGGAGCCCTGACCCTCGTTGCCTAGGCGGTCGCCGCCATGAAGACCGCGGCCGTCGCCGACTGCGCCTTCTGCCGCATCGCCGGCGGCGCAGAGGACGCCGCATCAGTGGTCCTCGACGAGCCCCATGCGGTCGCCTTCCTCGACCACCGGCCGCTGTTTCCCGGCCATTGCCTGCTGATCCCTCGCCACCACCACGAGACGCTCGCGGACCTGCCCCCCGGTGAGATCGAGCCCTTCTTCGCCACCGTGCAGCGGCTCTCGCGGGCGATCCCCGACGCGATGGGCAAGCCGGGCAGCTTCGTGGCGATCAACAACGTGGTCAGCCAGAGCATCCCCCACCTGCACGTCCACGTCGTGCCGCGCAAGCCGAAGGACGGCCTGCGGGGGTTCTTCTGGCCGCGGACCAAGTACGAGTCCGAGGGGCAGCGCGATGCGGCGCGCGACGCGATTCGTGCGGCGCTCGCGCGGCTCGCCTAGCCGGCGTCCAAGGCCGCCCGCGCCTCCCCGAGGTCGAGGAACTCCTCGGTGCGCACCGGCACCCCGTCCCGGAAGGTGGTGATCATCGCCATCACCACCTCAGTCGTCGCGCCGCTTCCGGTCCCCGTCCCTTTCATTTTCAGAACCGAAAGCACCTTGTCGCCGACCTCTTGGGCCTCGACGATCTCCACCTGTAGATCGGGCATTGTGTCGAGCCAGTCGCGAAGGTAGGAACCGACCTCATCGAGGCCCCGCGGGGCCGTTGGGTCTGGATTTTCGCGCGCCACGACCCATTCGAAGTCGCGATCGACGTTCTCGATCATCGCCTCGAAGTCTCCCCGGTTCCAGGCCGCGGTCCACTCGCGGACGAAATCCGTGTTCTCCGACAACTGTTCAGCCTGTCGGCGTCACGCGGTAGGCGTCGAACACCGAGTCGAGGTTGCGCAGCCGCGACACGCACTGCTTCAGCTGCTGCGTGTCCCCCACCTCGACCACGAAGCGGTTCTTGACCATCGGGTGCTTGGTCGTGCAGCTGGCCTCGATGATGTTGATGCCGGCCTCGGCGAAGGTGCGCGAGAGGTCCTCGAGCAGGCGGGTGCGATCGTAGGCGTCGACCTGAAGCTCGACCCGGTAGGAAGCCTCGTTCTCGCCGTCCCAATTCACATCCACGAAGCGCTCCGGCGCCTTGCGCAGCGCCTTGACGTTCTTGCAGTCCTCGCGGTGAATCGTGATCCCGCGACCCAGCGAGACGTAGCCGACAATCTCGTCGCCGGGCACCGGCCGGCAGCACTTGGCGAGCCGCACGGCGACGTCCTGGACACCCTTGACCCGGATCCCGTAATTGGACGCCTCGCTGATGCGGCGCCGCTTGTCATCGCGGTCTGAGATCAGGTCGTCGACCGTCTGCTCCTGGTCGACCGCCTCCCCCGCCTTCAGTCGCTGCATGAGCTTGTTGGCGACGATCCGCGAGGAGACCTTGCCCTGGCCGAGCGCGATGTAGAAGTCGTCGGCCTTGCGGAACCCCATCTCCCGCATCACGTCGGCGAGCAGGTCCGAGGGCGCGACCTTCTGGGAGGGAAGGCCGCGGTTGCGGAGCGCCTGCTGGAGCTGCTCGCGACCGTGGCGCTCGGCGTCCTCGCGGCGCTCGCGTTTGAACCAGGCCCGAATCTTGTTGCGGGCGCGGCTCGTGCGCACCAGCTTCAGCCAGTCGCGCGAGGGGCCCCGCTCCTGCTTCGAGGTCAGCACCTCGACGATGTCGCCGCTGCGAAGCGTGTAGTGCAGCGGCACCAGCCTGTCGTTCACCTTCGCCCCCACGCAGCGGTGGCCGACGTCGGTATGGACGGCGTAGGCGAAGTCGAGCGGGGTCGAGCCGGCGGAGAGGTTCTTGACCTCTCCCTTCGGGGTGAAGACGAAAACCTCGTCCTCGAACAGGTCGACCTTCAGCGAATCCAGGAACTCGGCCGGGTCCTGGTCTCCCTCGGACTCGACCAGATGCCGCAGCCAGGTCATCTTCTCCTGCTCGGCGTCGGCGGTCGAGTGCCCCTCCTTGTAGGCGACGTGGGTGGCGATCCCGTACTCGGCGATCCGGTGCATCTGCTCCGTGCGGATCTGGATCTCCAGAGGCCTGCCCTCGGGGCCGATCACCGTCGTATGCAGCGCCTGGTACATGTTCGCCTTCGGCATCGCGACGAAGTCCTTGAAGCGCCCCGGAAGCGGCTTCCAGATCGAGTGAATGATTCCGATCGTGCCGTAGCAGTCCTTGACCGAGCCGACGAGCACCCGCATCGCGGTGAGGTCGAAGATCTCGTTGAACTCCCTGCCCTTGCGGGTCATCTTCGTGTAGATCGAATAGAAGTGCTTGGCGCGGCCTGAGATCTCGGCCGCGATGCCGACCTTCTCGAGCTCCGAGGAGAGGAACTTGCCGGCGTCCTCGACGTATCGCTCGCGCTCCAGCCGCTGCTGGGCGACCAGCTTCTTGATCTCGTCGTACTTGCGGGGGTGCAGGGTCGCGAACGCGAGGTCCTCGAGCTCCCACTTGATCGCGTGGATACCGAGGCGATGGGCGAGCGGCGCGTAGATCTCCAGCGTCTCGCGCGCCTTGGCGATCTGCTTCTGCTTCGGCAGCGCCGACAGCGTGCGCATGTTGTGCAGCCGGTCGGCCAGCTTGATCAGGATCACCCTGACGTCGGTGGCGACCGCGACCATCATCTTGCGGTAGTTCTCCGCCTGTCGCTCGTCGCGGCTCTCGAAGGTGATCCCGGTCAGCTTCGTGACGCCGTCGACCAGCTGCGCGACCTCGACCCCGAACGCGTCCTCGATCTCCCCGAGGCTGGCGCTGGTGTCCTCGACCGTGTCGTGGAGCAGCGCCGCGCAGAGCGTCTCTGAGTCGAGTCGCATCCCGGCGCAGATCTGCGCCACTCCGATCGGGTGGGTGATGAACTCATCGCCCGACTTGCGCATCTGGTCGGCATGGCGCTCGCAGGCGAAGACGAAGGCGCGTTGGACGGCATCGCGGTCGATCGGGGAGGCCGACTCCTCCTCGTGCTCGCCGATGACGGCAAAGAGGTCGCCGAGCAGGCCCCGCTGCTCGTCGTTCAGCTCAAGGGTCAGCCCCTCCACCGGCGTGACCGCGGGGATTTCGCCGGGGGCCCCGACCTTGGTGTGTCCGCGCCGATCCTCGGGTGCGGGCGCGCCGTTTGCGGACGCGGGCTTCTCGTCGCGCTTCGCTGCCGGCTTGCCGTTGGCGCGACGCTTCTTGGTCGCGCTCGCCTTACCAGAGGCCTTGGGACGATCGGAGGAGTGCGCCGCGGAGGATTTCTTCTTCCCCTTCGCGGCGTCGGACTTCACGGTTGTCTGAGGCTTGCGAGGTATTTCTTGCCCTCCTCGAGGCGGGTGCCGTAGGCGCGAAACGCGCCCGAGCGCTCCAAATTGGTGTGCTCCGAGGATACGACCCTGAGGCTCCGTTCGTGGCTCTTTGGGTTCCAGACGATCAGCTCCAGCTCGTCCAAGACCCGCACGCAGCGCGCCGCAAGCTCGGGACCGTGCGGATGGTCGCCGCCACCCGTCAAAGCCTCGCGCAGCTCGCTGCCCTCGGCCGACTCGGCCCTGGCAAGGCTCCGGAATACATCCCGAAGAGGACGCCGCATACCTAGCTCGTCGTCGAGCACGCGAAGCGCGAACCCGCGCTCCTGCTCGCTCCAGGCGGAATGTACGAACGCCCCCCGGTCCCCGGGGCCCCGCGCGGCGAGTGCCGCAAGATGTGGGAAGGGCGGCGGATCGACGAGAACCACGTGGTCGAAGCCGAGCGCGATCTCGGGCGCCAGCGCCAGGGCGTCGAAGTCGGCCAGCGCCAGGCCCGCCTCCGCGCGGGCGCTCAGACCACGAACGGTCTCCGCTCCGCAGCGTCCGCAGGCGATCAGCGCCGCGCCGCCGCCGAACCGCGCCAGGCCGGCGGCGCCGCCGGCGAGCTCGGCGCGTCGCGAGGCATCGGCGCAGAGCGCCAGCACCGACTCGCCGCTGGAGACCAGCTCGGCCATCGTCGCGACCGCCGACCGGCGCCCTCGAACCGCCTGCCGCTCGCCGCCGGCTCGCATCGCGCTCGCCAGGTCCCCCGCCGGCCAGGATTCGGGCGCGGCCGCCAGCTCGGCGTCGAAGCGCATCCACCAGTCCGCCTCCTCGCATGAGCATCGGTGCGGGGGCTCCTCGGCGGTTTCGACCGGCAACTCGTAAAGCTCGCGAAGGACGACGCGCGGCTCCACCGAGCCGTTCCACTGGTTGACCTCGAGTCGGATCGCGGCATCCACCGGTTCCTTATCGGAGACCCGCAGCGAGGCTCGTCCGAATGCGACCCCTAGCGCCCGCGCGCCGCCGCTGCGGAGACTGAAGCGAGAGTGCTTGCCCTCCCCCATCGACGAGACGTCCCCGAGCAGCGCCGAGGGGACGAGCAGGCGAACACCCGGGTTTCCGGCCCCGAACGGCCCCAACCGCTCCAGCTCCTCGGCCAGCTCGAGCCCGAGGCCGTCCCCACCGACCAAGGCGTCGATTCGCTCGATGCGGGCAAGGTCCTCGGGGCGAAGCCGCGCGGCGGCGTGGGAGACGAATGCCTCTCGAAAGCGCTCCAGCTCCGACGCCCGAAGCTCGAGGCCCGCCGCAGCCCGGTGCCCGCCGAAGCGGATCAGGTGCTCCGAGCAGGCTTCCAGGCCTCCGAGCAGGTCGAAGCCCGGGATGCTGCGACCCGAGCCGCGGCCGCTGTCGCCCTCGAAGGAGAGCAGGACGACCGGGCGCCAGTAGCGCTCGACCAGGCGGGAGGCGACGATCCCGACCACGCCCGGGTGCCAGCCCTGCCCGGCGATCACGAGCGCCGGGGCGTCGCGCAGCGGCTCGGGGAGCTCGCGGTACGCCGCTTCCGCCGCGGCCTCGACTTCGCGCTCGGCCAGCTGGCGCTCCCGGTTGACGCGATCGAGCTCCGATGCGATCTGCTCGGCTCGCTCAGGGTCGTCGGTGAGGAAAAGCTCGACCCCGGCGTCTGCGCGATAGAGACGCCCGGCGGCGTTTATGCGGGGGGCGAGGCGAAAGGCGAAGTCACCCTCGTCGAGTCGCTCCGCGTCGAAGCCGGAGGCGGCGATCAGCGCCCGCATTCCCGGGCGGCGGGCGCGACGGGCAACCGCGAGCCCGCGGCGAACCAGCGAGCGGTTCTCACCCACGAGCGGGACGACGTCGGCGACGGTCGCCAGCGAAACCAGGTCCAGGTCCGCCTCGTCCGCCTCGGCGCTCGACGCCGCGCCCGATGCGCGCAGCGCGCAGGCCAGCTTGTAGGCGACCCCGGTCCCGCACAGCTCTTCAAACGGATAGAACGACAGCCGGGGGTGCAGGATCAGGCAGTCGGGCAGCTGCTCGGGCGGCGAGTGATGGTCGGTGACGACGACGTCCATTCCCGCTCTTCTCGCTTCCGCCACCTCGGGGGCGCAGGTGATCCCGCAGTCGGCGGTCAGCAGGACCTCGGTTCCGCGGGCGGCCAGCTTTTTGACCCCGGCGACGCTGAGGCCGTAGCCCTCGCCCAGGCGGTCGGGGATGTACCAGTCGCACCTCGCTCCCAGGTTCCGAAGCGCGGCGACCAGGATCGTGGTCGAGCAGACGCCGTCCACGTCGTAGTCGCCGTGCACCGTGATCCGCCGCCCCGCACGCGTAGCGGAGAGCAGCACCTCGACGACGTCGGCCATCCCCTCGAACTCGAGCGGATCGTGGGTCTCGTCGGCGTCCAGGAACCGGCGCGCCTCGTCGACGGTGCGATAGCCGCGTCGCACCAGGGTCACCGCGATCGGCTCGCTGACCCCGAGCGCGTCGGCAAGTGCCCACGCCTCGGCGTAGGAATAGGGCTCGGTCACGTATGCGCGGGCAGACTCGGCCATAAGGAATCAGTTCGCGCTCGGCCCCGAGAAATGCTCTTTTGAAGAGCCTCGCGCTCACGCACGAGGCTAAGCAGGCGGATGGACGGAATCGCCCCGCCCAAATCGGCGGGCGGTGCGCCTTTCCTCCTGTATCCGGAAGAAACCCGCACCGGACGGGGGGCCAGACCGCGTTGGGGAGACTTTCTCGGTCTATACGCGAGAGCGTCTCCCCAGGAGGGAATCCGCCGGCGCGAACCGCGTCGTTGTCGGCTCGATTACGCCTGGCTGGCCGGATCGTCGCGCAGACCGATCACGTAGACCACCGCGAGGCCGATCGCGATCCCGGGTACCGCGTAGAGGACGGTGGCCAGATCGGTGTCGCCAATCGTCCGCCCGGAGGCGATCTGCGCGGCGGCACCCGAGACCATCGCCCCTGCGACCGCGCCGAGAAACGCCCCGACTATTCCCTGCCAGAAGTGGTCGGGCAGAAAGACGGTGAAGTGCCAGAGCGCGATCCCGGTCATGAACCAGACCAACAGGGCCATCTAGGCAACCCCCCACATGCATCTGCGGCGGCAACGTGTGCGCGCACGCCTAATCCTGTTGGCCACGACTCTGCCGCCGCCCATCACCTCCGCCTTCCGTGCTTGCGGCGCCGCCCTCGCTGCCGGCGCCGCTTCTGACCCTGCCCGCTGCCCTGTGTCGAGGCCTCGCCGTCGCTGGCCGCCCCGACCACCTGATCCTCGGACAGCTCCTCCGGGGCGCCGTCTCCAGCGCCGTCCTTCTCGGGGGCGAGGCCGGCCTCGGCGAGGATCTCGGCCTGCGAGCGACGGCCGGCGGCCTGCGAGGCGGGCGTCACCGCGGTCTCCCGCCCTTCCTCCAGCTCGGCCTCCTCCGCTTCGATCTCGTCCAGCTTCGCGACCGGGGCCTCCTCGGCGTACGCCGGCACGCTGCCCATCGCGGACTCGATCCGCTCCCGGCGGGCACGGAAGTCGGGCTCGCGCTCCTTCCAGGCGGTCAAGACCGGGGAGGCGATGAAGATCGAGGAGTACGCACCGGAGGCGATCCCGATAAGCAGCGCAAAGGCGAAGTCCTTGAGCGTCGTGCCGCCGAACAGCATCAGGGCCAGCACCGGGAGCAGGGTCGAGAAGCTGGTCGCCAGCGATCGCGTCAGCACCTCGCTCATCGAGCGGTTGACGATCTGCGAGAACGCCGCCCGCGGCATTCGCGGCAGGTTCTCGCGGATGCGGTCGAAGACGATGATCGTGTCGTAGAGCGAGAACCCGAGGATGGTGAGGAAGGCGGCGACGGTGCCGCTGGTCACCTCCCTCCCCGTCAGCGAGTAGACGCCGGCCGTGATCAGGATGTCGTGGAAGAGCGCGATCAGCACCGGCAGGGCGAACTTCGGCTGGAAGCGAAGCGCGACATAGGCGCAGATCACCAGCATCGAGAAGATCAGCGCGTTGCGGGCGCTCTTCGCCACCGTGGTGCCGAAGGTCGGGCCGACGCTGTTGCTGTCGAACGCGTTCGTCTTTATGCCGAACTCGTTCTCCAGCGTCCGCTGCAGGGTCTTGATTCGCGCCGGCTGCAGGGTCTTGCTCTGGATCAGGAAGGCGTCGTGGCCGAGTGCGACGTTGCCGTTTACTCGCTGGACTTCGGCGTTGGAGATCCCGGCGCTGTCGAGGGCCTTGCGAACCCCGTTCTCGTCGGTCGGCTTCACCAGGCCCACCTCGACCCGGGTCCCGGACTTGAAGTCGATGCCGAGGTTGAGCTGCTTGGTCGCCAGGGCGATCGAGCCGACGATCAAGATCGTCCCCGACATCGAGAAGAACCAGCGGCTGGCCCCCATGAAGTCGAAGCGCCAGCGGAACCGCTGCTTGCCGGCACCGAGCGCGGCCGGCGAATGCAGCAGGCGCGAGTGGCTCATCGTGCTCAGCAGCGCCTGGGTGAAGACCACCGCGGTGAGCAGCGAGGTGACCGTGCCCAGCGCCAGGGTCAGCGCGAAGCCCTTCACCCCCGCCGTCGCCAGCACGAAGAGGATGAAGGCGGTGAGCAGGGTGACGACGTTGGCGTCGACGATCGTCGCGATGCCGCGCCGGTATCCGGCGGCGATCGAGGCCGGCATCGAGCGCCCGGAGCGCACCTCTTCCTTGATCCGCTCGAAGATCACGATGTTGGAGTCGGCCGCGACCCCGATCGTGAGCACCAGCCCTGCGATTCCCGGCAGCGTGAGGGTTACCGGGATCAGTTTGATCAGCGCGAAGAAGATCACCCCGTAGGCGCCCAGCGCGACGCTCGCGACCAGCCCCAGGAAGCGGTAGAAGAGGAGCAGGAAGAGGACGACAATGACCACGCCGGCGACCCCGGCCCGCAGGCCCTCGTTGAGCGCCTGCTTGCCGAGCGTCGCCGAGACCTGGCTCTGGCTGATCAGCTTCAGGTCGATCGGCAGAGCCCCGCGCTTCAGGAACTCGGCCAGCGTCTGCGCCTCATTGAGCTGCAAGCCGGTGACCTGCACGCCACCGATGCTTGGGTCGATGCCGTCAGGGTTCTGCTGGAAGTCGACGATCGGCCGCGACTCGACGACGTTGTCGAGGACGATCGCAAACGATCCCGACGTGGCCTGCGAGCTCTGGCCGGGAAGGAAGTTCGCCTGTCCGCGCTGGGCGATCTTTCTCGTGACGTCGTGGAACTTCGAGTTGCCGTCGCCGCTGAGGCCGAAGGTGACGTTGGGCTGCTGGGTCTGCGAGTCGTACTCCTGCTTCGGGTTGGTGATCTGGGTGCCCGAGACCGCGAAGTGATCCTTGATCGCGTACCAGCCGGGGTTGGCTTGCTCCGGCGGAATCGCGACGCCGTGCGAATCCGACGGCTGCTGGCTGACCACCACCGTCCCCTCGGGCACCGTGACGACGATCCCCGAGCTCTCCGGGCGCTTTCGGCCCGAAGGCGTGACGAAAAGGTCGCTGCGCACCGTCTCCGGCCCGTCGAGCAGGCGGTGGGATTTGTCCTTGCTGAAGAAGTAGTAGGTGGTGCGCTGGCTGCAGTCCTTGCAGTTCGGCTCCGGCTTCTGCTGGGCGGCGAGCTGCGCGGCGTCCCATTCGGTCGGCAGGGCACCCGAAGCGACCAGCTGCTGATTCAGGGTGCTGCTCGGGTTGCGGCCCGCCTGCTGCCACTGCTTGCTGAGCTTCGAGAACGCCGCCTGGTTCGTCGTGCCGGGCGTCCCGCCGACCTGGCGCTCGATCCCGATCAGGTTCGGCTCCCAGTCGTAGAAGAAAAGGCGCGCGGGCTTGGTCGCGCAGTCGGTCGCCTTGCCGACGCTGGTCGCGCCAGGGATGCCGACCTGGATCTGGTCGCCGCCCACCCGCGCGACCTCGATCTCCGAGACGCCGAGCTGGTCGCATCCGTCGCGGATCGTGTCGACGGCCCGGGTCATCGATGCGCTGTCGATCGTCGGCTGCTGCGGCGTCGGCCTCCCCTGCAGGACGAGCTGAATCCCGCCCTTCAGATCGAGGCCGAGCTTGGTCGGCTTGGTCGCGATCACGAGGACGGAGACCGCGAGCAAGCCGCCCACGAACAGCAGCACGAACAGGTTGCGGCGGCGCCCGCCCACCTAGGACTCGGGTGTGAGAACGATCAGCAGGCCGCCGTCCTCGTCGTAGCCAGGAAAGACATCCGCAACCGCTTCGGCCGGGAGGTCCCCCTCAGCATTGACCGAGACGCGCTTGCCGAGCGAGCGCACGCCCCACTCGAGCGAGGTCTCGATCGGGTCGGTGAAGCCGTCGCCGTTGGTGTCGGCCTCCTCGCCGCCGTCGCCCTCCTCGAGCCAGTGGAGCCCGAGCACCTCCTTCACCGGGCGGCCCATCACCTGGTCCTCGCCCAGCCCGGTGAGCTCGAAGCTGCCCCGCCCGGCGCCGATCACCCGCCCTTCCTTGTCGCAGACGAAGAAGGCGGCGTTGGGGGCCGGGTAGTAGTCGTCGAGCAGCTCGAACAGGAAGCCGAAGCCGCATTTCGAGCATCCCTTGGGACGGCCGCTGAAACCGGCCGTCCGCTCACCGCTCACCTCGCGGTTTCCGCAGTTTGGACAGATGAAGAACGGCATGCCTTGGACAGGCTACAAATTGCGGTCGGCTGACTCGACACACCGTCGAGTGGTCGGCGGACATCCGGCGCGGCGAGCGAGTTCTAGAACAGCGTCGCGGCGCCTTCCGGCACCGGGATGTCGAGGTGCTCGAAGGCGCGCTGGGTGAGCACGCGCCCGCGTGGCGTGCGCTTCATCAGGCCCTGCTGGAGCAGGTAGGGCTCGAGCACGTCCTCGATCGTGTCCTCCTCCTCGCCGATCGCGACCGCGAGGGTCGAGAGACCGACCGGCCCGCCCGAGAACTTGGTCGCGACGACCTCCAGCAGGATGCGGTCGTGGCGGTCGAGGCCCGCGAGGTCGACCTCGAGCATCTCCAGCGCGGCGTTCGCGACCTCCGCCGTCACCCGGCCCAGCTCTTTCACCTGGGCGAAGTCGCGAACCCGCCTCAGCAGCCGGTTGGCGACCCGGGGGGTCCCCCGCGAGCGCTCGGCGATCGCGACCGCCCCGTCGGGATCGATATCGACCTCGAGGATCCCCGCCGAGCGCTCGACGATCCGCGCCAGGTGGACGGGCGAGTAGTGCTCGAGCCTATGGCCGACCCCGAATCGATCGCGCAGCGGCGTGGTCAGCAGACCGCTGCGGGTCGTCGCCCCGATCAGCGTGAACGGGGGCAGCGGCAGGGTCACGGTCCGGGCCCCGACGCCCTGGCCGAGCACCACCGGCAGCCGCGAGTCCTCCATCGCCGGGTAGAGCGTTTCCTCGATCGCGCGGCCGAGACGGTGGATCTCGTCGATGAAGAACACGCTGCCCGGCTCCAGGGCGGTCAGAAAGGCGGCCACGTCGGCCTTCCGCTCCAGCGCCGGCCCCGCCGTCTGCACGAGGGGCACGCCGAGCTCGGCGGCGACGATGCAGGCCAGCGACGTCTTGCCGAGGCCCGGTGGTCCGGCCAGCAGGACGTGGTCGAGCGGCTCGCCGCGCTTGCGCGCCGCCTCGATGAAGATTGAAAGCTGCTCGGTGACCTGCTCCTGGTTTACGAAGTCGGCCAGGGTCTGGGGGCGCAGCGAGCGGTCGAGCTCCTCGTCCACGCCGCCCGCTACGCGGGCGTCATGGACTCGAACATCAATACCTGCGGCCTCCTCCGCTGAACCAATGCCTGCCGCCTCCTCCGCTTCGCGTCCGGGGGCCGCGGGGTCAGCTTCAACTCCGGGGGTTTTGATGCGCGGTCCGCTGATGTCGGGGGCACCGCTCACGCGGTAGACCTCGCCTCGCCGGCGCGGCGCAGCGCCTCGGCGATCAGCTCCTCGGGCAGCTCGCTGTCGGAGTCACCGAGCAGCTCCTCGGCCTCGGACGGCGAGTAACCGAGGTTGACGAGGCCGTCGCGGGCCAGCGCCCGCGGCTCGCCGCCCTTCTCGGTGCCGATCGCGATCGCCTCCTCAAGCTCACCGGCGACCTTCTCGCGCAGCTCGACGATGATCCGCTCGGCGGTCCGCTTGCCGATCCCGGGGACCGCCTGAAATCGCTTCGCGTCGCCGGCTGCGATCGCCCGCAGAAGGTCGCGCGCCGTCCCGCCGCCCAGGACCGCGATCGCGACCTTGGGGCCGACCCCGCTGACGGAGATCAGCTCCCGGAACAGGTCGCGCTCCTCCTCGGAGGCGAAGCCGTAGAGCGCCAGCGAGTCGTCGCGGGCAATCAGCTCGGCGTGCAGGAATCCCTCCCGGCCGGTGGCCGGAACCGACTTCAGCGTTTCGGCGGAGACGGTGAGCCGGTAGCCGACGCCACCGGCGTCGACGACGACATGGTCCGGGCGGCGGACCAGGACCTCGCCCCGCACCGCGGCGATCATCGGCTCACCTTCTCCACGTATCCCGGCTCGCCGGCCTGCGACACCCGCCGCACCGAGATCTCTTCCTTGAGCACGCCGCCCCCGGCGTGGCAGATCGCGACCGCGAGGGCGTCGGCGGCGTGCTCGGAGCTCGGGGGCTCCGGGAGACCGAGCAGGGTGCCGACCATCCGCTGCACCTGCTTCTTGCCGGCCGCACCGCTGCCGCAGACGGCCATCTTGATCGCCTGCGGCGTATAGGCGAAGCAGCCAACGCCGCGCTGGCCCGCGGCCAGCAGCGCGACTCCGCAGGCCTGGCCGACCGTCATCGCTGAGCGCACGTTGCGTCCGAAGTAGAGGTCCTCGAGGGCCAGCGCCTTCGGCTCGTGCCACTCGATCAGGTCCGAGAGCGCCTTGTGGATGCGCGCCAGCCGCCGCTCGGGCGGTTCTTGCGGGGTGGTCTCGATCACACCACCGTCCAGCGCAACCATGTGGGCGCCCTCGATCCGCACAACGCCGAACCCAAGGTTGGCCGCGCCGGGATCGACTCCCATGACGACCTTCATGGGCACCAATTCTGCGCCCACGCCCGGATGTCCTCTTTGCGTGTAGGAGACCGGAGCATGTGGCAGGCTTTGTCGGGATGCGGTTACCGCGCGCAAACGACGCGCCGGCGCTCGGGGGGCGCTACCACGTGCTGAAGCGACTCGGCTCCGGGGGAATGGGGGCAAGCGTCCTGCTGGCCGAGGACGAACGGCTCGGGCGCCTGGTGGCGCTGAAGCGCCTACCGACGTCCAGCCCCGAGGACGCGCTGGCCCGTTTCCGGCGCGAGGCTCGCCTCGGGGCGTCGTTGAATCACCCCAACATGGTCTCGATCTACGACTCCGAAGCCGACGAGGACTCCCTGTTGATCGTGATGGAGTACATCGAGGGCGAGTCGCTCAAGGACCAGCTGCGCCGCGGGCCTCTGGCGCCCGCCCGGGCGATCGCCGTGCTGAGCCAGATCGCGGCGGCGCTGGACTACGCGCACGCCGCCGGGGTGATCCACCGCGACGTGAAACCGTCGAACGTCCTGATCGCCAACGATGGAATGGCGAAGCTCGCCGACCTCGGCATCGCCACGGCTGTCGACGCGACGAGCATCACGACGACGAACGACATCATCGGCACCCTCTCCTACATCGCCCCCGAGCGCTTGGAGAACGCTGACGACGATCCCTCGGCGGACGTCTACTCGCTTGCCGCGGTCGCCTTCGAGGCCCTGTGCGGCGAACGCGCCCAGCAGGGCCAAACCCCGAGCGAGATCGTCAGCGCAAGACGTCCGCGCGACCTGCGCGAGCTCTGGCCGGACGCGCCGGCTGCCGCCGCGGAGGCTCTGCGCGACGGCCTCGCCCGCGACCCGGGGCACCGGCCGCGCAGCGCCGGCGAGCTGGTCGATCGCCTTTCCGCCGCGCTGACCGGGGAGGGCGCGCCGTCCCCCACCGACCCCGAAGCGACGACGACGTTGCCCCGGCCTTCACCGGGAGCGGCGATCCGGCCATCGACGAGCGCCTCGAAGGGCGGCTGGTCGCGCCGGCGAACGGCGGCGGTTGCGGCGGTCGCCGCCGTTGCAGGGGCGCTGATCGCATTGCTCGCCCTCAGCGGCGGATCGGACAACGGCAAGGGGGTCGCGAAGGTGAAGACGCAGGTCCGAACGGTGACCACGAAGCCGAAGTCGCCGGCCCCGGCGCCCCTCACCGGGGCGGCCCTCGGGGCCCAGCTCGACGACCAGGGCTACTCGCTGATCCAGGAGGGTCGCTATACGGAGGCGGTGCCGATCCTGAGACGGGCGTTGAAGGCGTTTCCCGCGGGGACGAGCGACATCAACTACGCCTACGCGCTCTTCAACCTCGGCCATGCCCTGCGCCTTGCGGGACAGCCGCAGGCGGCGATCCCGCTGCTCGAGCAGCGACTTCGCTTCCACGACCAGAGCGGAGTCGTCGCGCAGGAGTTGGCGGCGGCACAGCAGGATGCGGGGGTCGCGCCGGCGCCGACCGGAGGTACCGGGCCCGGCGACCAGGGTGAATCCGGCGGCCTCGGGCCGGGCAATGGGCCGAAGCCCGGCAAGGGACCGAGCAGCGGCGGCGTCGAGGGCGGCGACTAGGCGGCCGTCACCTCCTCGAGGACCTCCTCCGGGATGTCGAAGTTGGCGTGCACCTCGTTGACGTCGTCGTGCTCCTCGAGGGCGTCGAGCAGGCGCAGCAGCCCGCGCGCGTCTGACTCCTGCACCTCGACCAGGTTCTTCGGCTCCATCGCCAGATCGGAGGACTGGATCTCGACGCTCGCCCCCTCCAGCGCCTCGCGTACAGCCGCGAGATTGGACGGCTCGCTGATCACCTTCAGAAGGTCGCCGTCCCGCTGCATGTCATCGGCGCCGGCGTCGATCGCGGCGATCAGGTCGTCCTCGTCGTAGCGATCGCCGTCGACCACGATCACACCGCGCTTCTCGAAGATCCAGGCGACGGAGCCGGGCTCGCCGAGGCTGCCACCGTGCTTGGTGAAGGCATGGCGGACCTCGGCGCTCGTTCGGTTGCGGTTGTCGGTCAGCGCCTCGACCAGGATCGCCGCCCCGCCCGGCCCATAGCCCTCGAAGACGACCCGTTCGATCGCAACGGCGTCGGCGCCCTCCCCGGTGCCGCGGTCGATCGCCCGCTGGATGTTGTCCTTGGGCATCGATGCGTCGCGCGCCTTCTGGACAGCGGTCGCAAGGGTCGGGTTTGAATCCGGGTCTCCCCCACCTTCGCGCGCCGCGACGGTGATCGCCCGGGCGAGCTTCGTGAACTGCTGGCCGCGCTTCGCGTCGGCGGCGGCTTTGCGGTGCTTGATCGACGACCATTTAGAGTGACCGGACATAGGTCGATTGTATGGACGGCATGTCAAGCAACATCACGCGCCGGGCCGGCCGCAATCTCGGCGCCACGATCCTCGTCCTGTTGATGATCGTGGCCGCGCTGTCGATGTGGACGGTGATCCCGCTGGGCTGGGTCTGGGTCGGCTCTCGCATCTCGAAGAGCCAGGCGCCGTCCGGCGGCCCCTACATGGTGGTTTTTGTCGGGATCGTGGTCTCGATCCTGCTGATCTCCTGGCTGCTCGGGCGCCTGAACCGCATCTACATGCACATCACAGGCAGCAACACCGTCGAGCCGATCAGGCCCGCTTGGCTGAAGAGCCTTCGCGACAGCGAAGGCCACCGCCCCTACCCAACAGTGCTGGAGACGGTGATCGTCTCCTCTGTCGTGCTGGCGATCTTCGCGGCGACCGCCTGGTTCTTCCTGCTCGCCGGCTCGCCGCTGCCAAGTCAGTAAGGCCGCGACACAAAGTGTCGCGGCAGATTTGAGTTGGGCGGCGACACAAAGTGTCGCCGCAGGTGCATGTCAGGCCGCGAAGCGGCCGCAAGAGGAGGTCAGGCGGCCGAAGGCCGCCGCCTGTTTTTCAACGTCCCAAGACCGCGTCGTCCCTAAACCACGAACTTCCCGTCGACCTGCAGATCCTCACCGTCGACGGTCACGCTGCCGCCCTGGCGCAGATCGCAAACCAGATCCTCGTGGACGGCGGACTCGTTCAGCCCTCCGGTCTCCGGGTAGGAGCGGCCCAGCGCCATGTGGACGGTGCCACCGATCTTCTCGTCGAGCAGGACCTCGCGCGTGCCGCGGTCGATCCCGTAGTTGGTCCCGATTCCGAGCTCGCCGAGCGAGCGCGCCCCGTCGTCGGTGTCGAGCAGCTTGGCCAAGTACTCCTCCCCGCGCTCGGCGCTGGCGTCGGCGACCTTGCCCGACTCGAATCGCAGCCGCACACCCGCCACCTCTCGCCCCCTGATCACCGCCGGCAGATGGAAGGTCACCTCGCCCTCCACCGAGTCCTCCACCGGTCCGGTGAAGAACTCCCCGTCGGGCATGTTGTGCTTGCCGAGCGAGGGGACGAACTTGCGACCCTCGATGCCGAGCTTGATGTCGGTGCCGGGGCCGGTCACGTGGACCTCCCCGTGCCCCTCTGTCCACTCGGCCAGCCGCTGGGTCTCCTCCGACGCCTTCTTCCAGTTGCTCAGCGGGTCGCCTCCGTCGGCAAGACAGGCACCGAAGTAGAAGTCCTCGTAGTCGGCGAGGCTCATCTCGGCCTCGGCGGCGTAGCCGGAGGTGGGAAAGAGCGTGTAGCACCAGCGAAACGACCCGTCGGCGCTGCGCTCCATCGCCTTCGCCATCAGGCCGCCGGTGGCCTGCGAGCGGCGCTGCTGTCGCTCCGGCGCCACGGCGGAGAGGCTGCGCGGATTGGTGCTGGCTCCGACCGAGATCCGCACGTCGGCCTCCTCGACCATCCATCTGGAGACCGGCGAGACCCACTCCAGCTGCGCGTCGGAGGCGTACTTGTAATAGGTGGCGTCCTGGCCGTCGAGCGACATGTGGAGCACCGGGTTGCCACCGGCCTTCAGCACCTCCTCGTAGATCGCGCCCAGAAGGGGCTCGCCGGCGCTCTCGCCGTCGATCATCACCGAATCTCCATCCTCCACCCCGGTCGAGTAGCCGACCAGGATGCGGGCCAGGTTGGTGACTCGGGTGTCCCTCACCGGGCCGTCTCGCGCTCCCTGGTCGCCTCGCTGACCATGGCCGTGAACAGCGCGTGGATGCGAGCGTCGTCGGTCAGCTCGGGGTGAAAGGCGCAGGCCAGAAGCGAGTCTTCGCGAACGACCACCGGGTGATCCTCCCAGGTCGCGAGCACCTCGACCCCCGGTCCGTAACGCTCGATCCAGGGCGCCCTGATGAAAACGGCCCGCAGGGGGTCGGGGCCGATTCCCTGCACCTCGAGGTCGGCTTCGAAGCTCTGAAGCTGGCGGCCGAAGGCGTTTCGACGCGCGGTTGCGTCGAGCAGGCCGAGGTGCGCGTCGTCGCAGACGATCATCCCGGCGCAGGTGCCGAGGATCGGGAGCCCGTCGCGGTGCTGCGAGCGAATCGCCTCGTCGAGCCCGACCGCCGCCATGCCCATCGTGATCGTCGTGCTCTCGCCGCCGGGGATGATCAAGCCGTCGAGCCCGTCGAGCTGCTCGGGGGTCCGCACCTCGCTCGCCGAGGCCCCCAGCTCCCGCAACATCCTCAAGTGGGCGTCGAAATCCCCCTGCACCGCGAGCACGCCGACCCGCAGCGGCTTTGCCGCGCTCACCAGCCGCGACCCTGCAGCTTGCCGCCTTCCCCCAGTGCCGCGATCTCTAGCCCCGGCATCGCTTCGCCCAATTCGGACATCGCCTCGGCGACGCGGGCCGGGTCTTCGAAGTGAGTGGTCGCTTCGACGATCGCCCGCGCGCGGCGCTCGGGGTCCTCGCTCTTGAAGATCCCCGAGCCGACGAAGTTGCCCTCGGCCCCGAGCTGCATCATCAGCGCCGCGTCGGCGGGGGTCGCGATGCCACCGGCGCAGAACAGCGGCACCGGCAGCCAGCCCCGCTCGGCGACGTCGCGGACGACCTCGAGGGGAGCGCTGTGGTCCTTGGCCGCCGAGGCCAGCTCCTCGGGGCCGAGTCCGGCCAACTGCTTGATTCCGCCGGTGATCTCGCGCATGTGGCGCACCGCCTCGACGATGTTCCCCGTTCCCGCCTCGCCCTTGGAGCGGATCATCGCGGCCCCCTCGCCGATTCGCCGCAGGGCCTCGCCGAGGTTGGTGGCGCCGCAAACGAACGGGATGTCGAAGGCGAACTTGTCGATGTGGTTGTGCTCGTCGGCCGGGGTCAGCACCTCGGACTCGTCGATGTAGTCGACCTCCAGAGCCTCCAGGACCTGCGCCTCGGCGAAGTGGCCGATCCTGGCCTTCGCCATCACAGGGATCGTCACCGACTCCTGGATCTCGACGATCTTGCGGGTCGGCGCCATCCGTGCGACGCCGCCCTGGGCGCGAATGTCCGCCGGCACGCGCTCCAGCGCCATCACCGCGCAGGCGCCTGCCTCCTCGGCGATCTTCGCCTGCTCGGCGCTGGTCACGTCCATGATCACGCCGCCCTTCAGCATCTCGGCGAGGCCGGTCTTGACGCGGAATGTGGCCCGTTCGGCCATCGCCCCAATATAGACGCCACACCGCCGCCCCCGGTTCCGCCTCGATGGCTCTGGGCCGGCGGATTGGACGGCGCGGACAAAGCGCGCGCGGCCGCGAACACAAAGCAAAGGGCCCGCCGAAGCGGGCCCCTCGCTGGCTCGGGTGCGTGATCGGAGAAGTCCGTTACTTGAGCTTGAAGGCGCGAATCCGGTCGCGGTGGGCGGCCTCGTCACGGGCGTAGACGCCGTGCGCGAGGGCCTGAACGAGGGCCATCAGTGCCGTGTTGGAGCGTGCGAACGACGGGCTGTTGGAGGAGTAGTAGAGGGTCAGCTCGGCGTGCTCGCCGACCTCGGAAAGGGTCGCGTCGGAGATCGCGAGCGTGCGGGCGCGGCGATGGAGCGCCAGCTTCATCGCCCGCAGCAGCAACGGGTGGGCGCGGCCCGCCGAGAGCGCGATCACAAGCGTGTCCTCGTCGATGCGCCCGAGTCGCTGCAGCGACTCGCCGCCGGTGCTGGCCACGATCTCGGCGCGGACGTCGAGCAGACTCAGCATGTGACGCAGGTAGCTGGCGAAGAAGGCCATCTGGTCGACCCCGACGATCACCACGCGCTGCGACGTGGCAAGCGCGGCGACTGAGGACTCGATCTGCTCCCGGGTGAGGCTGCGAGCGGTCTCCTCGAGATTCGCGTGGTCGGCGCCCAGCGAAGCCTCGAACTCGGAGTGATCGAAGTCGAACAGCGAACCGCTCTGAGCGCCGGCTTCGGTTCCTTCGCCGGTCGCGTTGCGGTACTCCTCGATCGCCGCCTGCTGAAGCTCGGGATAGCCGTCGAAGCCCAGCGCCTGCGAAAAACGGACGACAGTCGAAGAAGAGGTGCTGGCGCGGCGGGCCAGCTCCTCGGCGGTCAGGAACGCTGCCTCGTCGAGGTGGTCGACGATGTAGCGTGCGACGTCCTTCTGCGAGCGTGAGAATTCGTCGAAGCGCTCGGAGATGAAGCCGGACAGGCTCTTGCGCTTCGGACGAGACTGTGTCGAGGTCCGGGTCACGGCGCTGAGATTCGCCCTTGCACGGGGTTTCCCTTCCGCCGCCGCGACTGATATCGCGGCCGCGCGCCTACTCGATGTGGTTGGATGGCGCGGCTGTGACGCCCGAGCAGGCATTGCGCCTCACGAATCGCAACCTGATCGCATTCGACCTCGTGCTGGGGTCGGCGGCGATCCTCGCTCCCGAGCAGACGCTTCGTGTGCTCGGCCACGAGCGGCCATCCGAGGACGCGAAGCACCTGTTTCGCCGCTGCGGCCCGATCTGGCTCACCTTCGCGGCCGCCCACGCGGTGGCGGACCGCCGCGGCTTCGAGCAGGACTGGTGGGCGCTCGCCTGGCTGCGCGGCACCGAGATCGCGACCGACGCGCTGTGGTCGCAGTCACCGGCGTTGAGCCGGCCGGGAGCGAAGCTGGGATTGCGGCTGGCCGGTGTCTTCAACCTCGTCGTTGCGATCGGATTCGGCTGGCTCGCCCGGCGCTAGCCGAAGCTCACCGAAGGTCTACTGCAGAGGCGCAAGCCGAGCTGAAGCGCTAGCTGCCTGCGAACCGGTGCCTGCGCCGCGGCACGGTGGGTGGCCCGCACATAGGCGTTGATGTCCTTTGACTTGGCCGCGTCCCGACCGTCCTCGATGAAGCCGAGGTCTGTCTCGCGAGCGGCGAGATAGCGGTTGTAGACCTGCTTCAGGTCGCTCGGAGGCTCGATCTGATGCAGGTTGTCGAGCGCCTGCTGTGAGACGTCGGCGAGCGCCGCCGCCTGCTTCTCGGTCTGGTCGGCGGTGCGTGGCTGGGCCTTCTGGATGCGATCGAACTGCTGCTGGGAGTCCTTGCAGACCTGATTCGCCTCGCTGCGAAACTGCGTCACCGAGACCGATTCCGTGCCGCCCCCGCCGCAGGACGCCAGCGTGACGATCGCCGTGGCGCCGACGATTGCGGCGCCAAGTCGCGAGATCGGGCGAGCGTTTCGCATCGGCCGGGGATGGTGCCAGGTCTCGCCGTCGCCACCGCAGGGAGCGGTGTTTTCCTACTCGAGCGCGTCGCGCTGCGAGAGCACGTAGAGCAGCGCCAGCGACGGCACGACGAGAAGGGCCGCGGCAATGAATACGACGATCACCGCGGTCAAGGTCGGACCGGTGCCGGCGGCGTCGGAGATCGTCAGCTGCCCCGGCAGCATGTAGGGGAACTGGGCGACGAAGAAACCCCAGACGACCGCGACCACTGCCCCAACCGCGGCCGGTCGCAGGCCCCAAGTCCGCCCCGTGAGCAGCAGCCCAAGCGCGGTCAGCCCGCAAATGCCGGAGAGGATGACCAGCGGCAGCCCCTGGTCGGTGAGGCGGTCGTAGACGAAGCGAGCATCGTGGTGCAGCGCGACGACGCCCACCACGGCGGCCGCCCCCGCCACCACGGCGCTGGCGAGCGCCCGGCGCGCGAAGTAGTCCCTCAGCTCCGTGTCGCCCGCGGCCCCCGAGTCCCTGAACAGGAAGACTGCGGCTGTGTAGGCGGCGGTGACGACGAACAGCGCACCGGTAGTGAGAGGCAGGAAGCCGGTCCAGCTGGAGAGCGGGTCGCCGTTGCCCCCAGCGGGAACCTGGCCCGAGGCGATTGCTCCGACCGTGGTGCCCAGGAAGAAGGGCGTCAGCAACGAGGAGACGCCGAACACGCGGGTGGCCGGGTCGCGGACCGGCCCCGGCAGCGCGTGCCGGAAGGCAAAGCCGGAGCCCCGCAGGACGATCCCCAGCGCCGCCAGCGCCAGCGGGATGTAGAGGGTGGTCATCACCGCGTAGAAGGCACGCGGGAAGGCGGTCCAGAGAACGACGAGGACGAAGATCAGCCAGACGTGGTTCGCCTCCCAGACCGGCGCGAGCGAGCGGTCGATCTGACCCCTGGCCCGCTCGGCGCGCTTGCCATGTCCGGCGAGCAGGTCCCACATCCCGGCGCCGAAGTCGGCGCCGGCGAAGACCGCGTAGAGGGTGACCCCGGTCCAGAGGATCGCCGCTGCCGCGTCCGCCTTGCTCATTGGGACGCCTCCGGGGCACCGGTCGGCCCGTAGGGAACGCCGGACAGCTCGGTCACCTGCGCGGCGTCGCTCTCGCGCCAGCTTCGCGAGAGGCCGAGCAGGACTATCGCCGTCACCACCGCTAGCCCGAGATAGAGGGCCATCGTCAGGCCGTACGCGAACCAGATCCCCTTCGCCGGCGTCACGGCGTCGGCGGTGCGCATGAACCCATGGACGATCCACGGCTGGCGCCCGACCTCGGTCACGATCCAGCCCGATTCGAGGGCAAGCACGGCGGCGATCCCGGCGACCGAGGCGATGCGCAGGAACCACGGTGTCGCCGGAAGGTTCCGCTTGCGACGCCAGGTGATCGCGAACCAGGCGGCGAGCGCCGTGAGCGCGGTGCCGATGCCGACCATCGCGTCGAAGGCGAGGTGGATCAAGGTCGGCGCCGGCGGGCGGTTCCTGGCCGGCACGCTGTCGAGCCCCTTGACGTCTGTACTGGTGCTGAACCCGGCGAGCAGCGAGTCGACCCCGGGCAGCGAGACGTCGAACGTCACGTCGCCGTTCGAATGGCAGATGCCGCCGACGTGCTCAGCCTGGTCGTCCCCGCTACGGTAAACGCACTCCATGGCGGCGAACTTGGTCGGTTGGTCGTTGTAGACGGCCCGCGCGGCGATGTCGCCGACGAAGAGTTGGATCGGGGCCATGATCGCGGCGACGCTGAAGGGGATCAGGAAGCCGAGCCGGTGGTAACGGTCGCTGCGCCCTCGCAGCATCCCGAATGCGTAGATCGAGGCAACGAGAAAGCCGGTGACGATGTAGGCGGCGACCCACATGTGCACGAATTCGTGGAGGGTCGATGTGTTGAAGAGCACATCGAGCGGCTTGACGTCGGTGACGTGGCCGTCCGAGCCGATCTTGAAACCGGCGGGCGTGTTCATCCAGGCGTTGGCGGCGACGACCGAGAACGCTCCCCCGATTCCCGAGATCGCGATCGGTACCCCGCTCCAGAAGTGCGCCCATCCTGGCAGGCGCTTCCAGCCATAGATGTAGATCGCGATGAAGATCGCCTCGAGGAAGAAGAAGATGCCCTCGATCGCGAAGGCGATTCCGAACGCATCGCCGAAGCGGTCCATCATCCGCGGCCACAGGAGCCCGAACTCGAACGAGAGCACCGTGCCACTGACCGCGCCGACCGCGAAAAGCACCGCGACGGCCTTCGACCAGCGCTCTGCGAGGCGCAGCGCCTCCTCGTCGCCGTGGCGGCGTCCCCGGTACTCGGCAATCAACATGATCGCCGGGAAGGCGACGCCGAAGCAGGCGAGCACGATGTGGAAGCCGAGCGTCGACCCCATCTGATTGCGCGCCGCTAACAGGTTCGACGACGTGGCGATCAGGGATGTGAAATCGAGCACCGCCCCGCGCTTATATCACCGAGCGCGGAGACGATCGTTAAGCGCTAGACGTGACGGTGGCGCTCGGGCGCGGGCTTCTCGGCGGGCTCATCCCAGGTGACGATCGCCCAGATGAGCATTACGACGGCGAGGGCTATGAGTGCGACCATTGGAAATCCGCTCCTTCCGTATTTCCATATCGGCTGATCTCGCCTTGAGTCGAATACCGGCTTCTCGGTACCAACGAGTTACGTAAACCGCGCCCCGGCTCCTGCAAATGACCCGTGGCTGCGGCCGCCGCCGATAGCTAGGCGTGAGAACTAGGCGACAGGCGCCCGGTGGCGGGCCTGGTGCGAGTTGCGCAGCCCGCGGCGGAACAAGCCGGTGCTGCGCCTTGTCTGCCTGTGGGAGGGCTCGACGTGGCTGATCCCAAGCTCGCGACGACACTCCTCGATGCGCTGGCGCAGCTCAGCGATCTCGTTGCGTGCTTCGTCGACGGCACCGGGAGCCATAGCTGCCCACTATTTCGGCAGCTGAGCCGGGGCACTTGAGCGCGCTGGACGCCTGACCGGTCAGTCGGTGGGGCTTGACTCGGCCCGGTCCGGCAAGTCCAGCTCCGATTCCAGATCGGCCTGGTCGAGATCGGAGACCTCGTAGATGCTGGCCATCGGGTCGAGCATCCGAACGACCGTGAGGGCACTCATCAGATAGGCCGAGCGCGGGGCACGCACCCGGACCTTGCGCTTCTCGTTGCCGGTGCGAACCGTCACCGTGCAGCCGCCGGTCAGCTCCATCGCCCGCAGCGCCCACTGATGCGAGGTGACGTCGAAGAGCAAGTGCAGCGAGAAGCGGTGCGGGCTTGGGAACTCGAGGTCGAGGCGGGCAAGCACGCCCCGACAGCCGGGCACCGTCGCGACCCCCCACTCGGCCTGGTAGGAGACCAGCTCCTCCAGCTCGCCGAACCGGACCAGCTCGTAGCCGGGCTCATCGGGGTCTTCGAGCTCGAGCAGCACATGGGCGCCGATCACCCGGTCGAGGTCGTCCTGCTCCTCGCCCGAGAAGTCGACGACCACGGTCCCGGCGCGGAATTCCTGCAACGCGGCCGCGGCGTCGATCGGCCCGAGGACCTTGAGGGGTGCCCCGTGAACTCCGATCACCACACCGGTTGGCGGCACCCTCCCCATCGCCTGGAGCGGATCGAGAGCCTCCTCGACCTCATCCGAATCGACCGTGTCGGCGCCGTCCTCGAGGATTCCCTCGAGGACCCCACGGGCGGACGCGGCCCCGTCGAGGAGCAGCATCAGCTCGGCATAGCGTTCAGGATCTCTTTGCTCGCTCACTTGCGTGCGCCTTCCCGTTCGAAATGGTGGCACAGCAAGCCTGAGCTGAGGCAAATCTGGACGTTTCTCCGGGTGTCATAACCTCTCGGCATGATCGATGAGGCGTCGCTGAGCGCTTCAGAGCACGGCCTCGTGCCGGCAGGAGAGGGATGGTTCGTCGTCAATGCTCGCGAGGCTCGCTGGCTCGACGACGGCGGCCTCGGCTACTACACGCCCTTCGAGGGCGAGACGCGGTTCTCGCGACTCGGGATCAACATCGCCGTGCTGGAGCCGGGACAGCCGAACGGCATGTACCACGGCGAGGACGAGCAGGAGGATTTCCTGGTTCTGGCCGGGGAGTGCCTGCTGCTGATCGAGGAGCAGGAGCGCAAGCTCCGGGCCTGGGACTTCGTGCATTGCCCTGCCTGGACCGAGCACATCTTCGTCGGCGCGGGCGATGGGCCCTGCGCGATCCTGATGATCGGCACGCGCTCGCCTGACGTCGGTCTCCTCTATCCCGAGTCCGAGCTTGCTCAGCGCCACGGGGCCGGGGTCGAGACGGAGACCGACTCGGCCGCCAAGGCCTACCGGAAGTATCCGAACCGCAAGACGCCGACCGCCTACCACGACGGCTGGTTGCCGGGCGCCTAGGCGCGGAAGCGGGCGGCCTCCTCGGCGCCGCCGGTGGCGTCGCCCAGCGGGGCCAACTCTTGCGTGGGACTAGGATCGAGCTCCGATGTTGGTCGAGATCCTCCCTCTCGCCCTCGGGTCCGCGATCTACCCGACGCTGCTGGCGATGGTCGTGATCATCCTCGGCCAACCGAACCCCAGGAGGCTGCTCGCGGCCTACTTCTGCGGCGGGATGCTCGCCAGTCTCACGGTCGGCATTCTGGTCGTAAGTGCACTGAACTCCGGCCACACCGTCGGGGGGTCTGACCACACGGTGGGCCCGGCGGTCGACTTCGTGATCGCCGCGATCGCCCTTCTGCTGGCTTACGTCCTGCTCACCGACCGCGACCGGGCGCTGCGCGAGCACCGCGAAAGGAAGAAGGAGCAGCGTCAAACTGAGGGCGGCGTGCCCTGGTCGGAGCGGGTGCTGAGCCGCAACTCGCTCTTCTTCACCTTCGTGGTCGGGATGGCGCTCAACCTCCCGGGCGCGCTGTACCTCGTCGCGCTGAAGGACATCGCGGCGGCTGACCTGTCGACAGGGGCCACCGTCCTCTACGTCCTGCTCTACAACCTGATCATGTTCCAGTGGGCGGAGATCCCGCTGGTCGGCTATGCGGTGGCGCCCGAGAGGACCGAGCGCTTGATCCGCTCTCTCAACAACTGGCTCGGAACCCACTTCCGCCAGATCGCGATCGCACTCTGCGTAGCGGCTGCGGTCTATTTGATCGCGCAGGGGCTGGCCACGGCTACCTGACCGCAGCGCCAGGATTGTCCCAATCCTTGCGACAGCTCTGGCTCAGTGAGAGACTCGGCAAGGTAACGCGGCTTTCGGTGCGTGGGGCGCCAATGACAATCAGAGGGAGTTGCAATGGAAGCCAGAGGAGTGGGACGTGCGATGTTCGCCGCGATCCTGTTGATGATCGCCGGCACGCTGAACATCATCTACGGCATCGGCGCAATTAGCGATGCGAACTTCTATTCGGGCAACACGCAGTACGTGTTCTCGAGCCTGCACACCTGGGGCTGGATCACCGTGATCCTCGGTGTGATCCAGCTTACGGGCGGTTTTTCGCTCGTCGGCGGCGGGGCCTACGGGCGGCTAATCGGGATCACCGCCGCAACCCTTGGCGCGATCGGTGCGCTGCTGTCGGTGGGCGGTGCGTATCCGTTCTGGTCACTGGGCATCTTCGCCCTTTGCGTGATCGTGATCCACGGTCTCGTCGTCTATGGGGAGCCGCAGCGGCCCTCAGCACCCTGACCGGCCGCGGGGCCTCGGGCGAGCCGAGGCCCCGCCCGCCGTTCGCCTTACCATGCCTGCGCATGAGCTACGCGGAGATCAGGTTGATGAACAGCGACGCCTTCATCGTCGAGGGGAAGTTGGAGGAGGTCGAGAAGAAGCTGTCAGACGCCGCTCGGTCGGGGCAATCCCGGCTTGCCTGGTTCGTCGAGAACGACGGTGCGTCGGTCGGAATCAATCCCGACCACGTCGCAACCCTGCGGATCCGAGACATCTCAGACTGAGGACGACGCTCCGACGCGGCTTCTTGGTGAATCGCGCTCTGCGAGACGTGTCCCAGGATCGTGCCTGGGAGCGTTGCCGTCGGGCGGCGCTGCTACCGTGTTGGAGTCGGGTTTGGCCGATCGCCACCCGAGAGGTTCCGTTTCCTCCGCGCGCTTCTAGGCGTCTTGGGGTCGCTGGATCTCCCCTCGACAGCTCAAAAGGAGCTCAAAGAAACATGTCCCAATCCTTTGCCGACCTCGGCATATCGAAGCCGGTGGTTCGCGCCCTTGCGGCGCGCGGCATTCACCAACCTTTCCCCGTCCAGAGCCGTGTCATCGGCGACGTTCTCGATGGTCACGACGTCCTCGTCCAATCTCCCACCGGGTCGGGCAAGACGCTCGCCTTCGGTGCACCCCTCGTCGACCTGCTGGAGCCCGGCAGCGAGCGCCCCTCGGCCCTCGTGCTCGCGCCGACCCGCGAACTGGCGAGCCAGATCGTCGACGAGCTTCACTCTCTCGTCCGCGTCCACCAGCTTCGCATCGCCGCCGTCTACGGAGGCGTGGGCTTCGGCCCCCAGATCGCCGCGGCGCGGCGCGCCGACATCGTCGTCGCCACTCCCGGCAGGCTCGAGGACCTGCTCGAACGCGGTGTCCTGAAGCTCGATCGCATCCGGGTCCTCGTCCTCGACGAAGCCGACCGAATGCTGGACATGGGCTTCAAGCCCGCCGTGGACCGCATCGTTCGCAAGACGCCCTCCAAGCGCCAGACGCTCTTCTTCTCCGCCACCCTTGAGGGCATGGCCGGCAAGCTCGCGAGCACCTACACGCGCAACGCGCGCCGGCACACGCAGGCGACCCCCGATCGCGAGAAGGTCGACATCGAGCATCGCTTTCTTCACGTCGATTCGCAGAGCGCCAAGCTCGGCCATCTGGTTGACCAGATTCGCAACGGGTGCGGCCGCACGCTTGTCTTCGTGCGCACGAAGCGCAGCGCAGACCGACTCGTCAAGCGCCTGCGCAGCCGCGACGTTCACGCCGTCGCGATGCACGGCGACAAGTCGCAGGGCCAGCGGGAGCGCGCCCTCGCCCGCTTCGAGCGCGGTGACGTCGAGACGCTGATCGCGACCGACGTCGCCGCCCGCGGAATCGACGTCGCCGACATCACCCACGTGATCAACTTCGACGCCCCGGGCGACCGTGACGCATACGTGCATCGCGTCGGGCGAACCGGTCGCGCCGGTCGCCGCGGCGCCGGAACCAGCTTCGTCCTCGCCGACCAGGCCATCGAGATGCGCGACATCGCCCGCGACCTGGGCCTTGGTCGTGAGTTCGACGGGCGCGGCGGTAGTGGCAATTCGCGTTCTGGCCGGCGGCGGCCGAATCGTCAGCGAAGCAAACAGGAGGTATCGGCATGAGTCCAGTGCAGGAAACGGCGACACAGTGGGTGTGTGATCGCTGCGGCGTATCCGTAAGGCAGTCAGATGGCACGCACACCCCCCTGCCGGACAACTGGTCGAGCTCAGACGATGGGGACTTCTGTCTGATCTGCAGGCGCGAGCGCGCCGCGGAGGCGGCGCTGGAAGCGACCCCGGACGACGTGACCCATAAGGATCGCGCCGGGCTGCGCCGTGCCGCGCTGCTCGAGTTCGAGGTCAGCCGCACCCCCGATCGCTCCAACGGCGAGATCGCCCGCGCATGCCGATCGTCGGTCCCGGCGGTCGCTGACGCGCGCCGTCGCCTCGATATCGCCGATCCGGCGTAGCCGACCGCCCACGCCTGAACACACGCGCGCAGCCTCGTCCGACTTTCGCCTCTTTCGCAAATGCGACCTGGAAGGTTGGCGAGGCGATGAGACAATCGTCCTTGAGTTGTCGGACCCCCGCCGGGGTAATGGATTCCCGCTGGCGAAAAGGAGGCGAACGCGATGACGGAGCACAAGGTCGGAACGCGCGAGGAGTGGCAGGCCGCCCGTGAGGAGCTGCTCGAGGAGGAGAAGGAGCTGACCCATCGCAGCGACGAGCTGGCTAGAAAGCGTCGGGAGCTGCCGTGGGTGCCGATCGAGAAGGCGTACAGCTTCGATACCGACGAGGGAGCGAAGACGCTGGCGGAGCTCTTCGATGGGCGCTCGCAGCTACTCGTCTACCACTTCATGTTCGGTCCGGAGTACGAGGCGGGCTGCCCGGTGTGCTCGTCCGGGGCAGATACATACGACGGCGCCGTCCCGCACCTGAACGCGCGTGACGTGACCTTCACCTGCATCTCCCGGGCTCCGCTCGAGAAGCTGCAGGCGTACAAGCGGCGCATGGGTTGGAACTTCCCCTGGGCTTCGTCGGAGGGAAGCGACTTCAACTTCGACTTCGACGCCTCACACACAGAGGAGCAGCTGGCGCCGTTCCTGGCGGGCGAGATACCTCCCGCCGTCGCCCAGATGTCCGCCGCCTGCGGGACCGACCCGGCCGGATACGTGTCGGAGGCGCCCGGACTGAGCGCCTTCGCGCTCTCCGACGGCGTCGTCCACCAGACCTACTCGACCTCCGCCCGCGGCCTCGAGATCATGCTCGGCTTCTATCCACTTCTCGACCGGGTGCCGAAGGGACGCGACGAGGCGGGCTCGACGGAGTTCTGGCTCCGCCGCCACGACGAGTACGAGGGCGCGCCGGCCGAAGTGAGCAAGTAGTCCAAAGCCTGAACACCCGGGCATCGACAGTGGGCGAGCGACCGAGCCTGGCAAGGTGCGTCCATGGACTTCGACCTCGACGTGTGGCTGCCGGAGCCGCAGCTGCGGACCCGCAACCGCCGCTCGGCCAGGGCTGGAGCCGACGACCTGTGGCACGCGGCCATGGACCTCCGCATCCGCGAGGCTCCCGTCTTCGGCCGAGCGGTGCGCTGGCGAATTCCGGGCACCTCGCCCGACATCTCATTTCGGGATCTGCTGCGTAGCTATCCCTTCGTGGTCATCGGCGAGGGCAACCGATGGTCGGTTTCGGGCGTCTGCGGGCGAGTCTGGACTCTCCAGCGTGACTATCCGAGAATCGACGGGGCGGAGGAATTTCAGGCCTGGGACGAGCCAGGCACCGTCCGCGTACTGCTGGCCCATTGGGTCGAGCCGGATGCCGACGGGCTAAGCGCCCTGATCAGCGAGACGCGAGTCGAGCCCACCGATCGTCTCGCGGCCTTTCGGATGCGGGCGCTGTGGACGGTGGTCGGCAAGTTCGAGCGGTTCATCGCCGGCGAGGTCCTGCGCAACGCGGCTCGACGCGCCGAGCGGAGCTCGGGTCTCGATAAGCGCGTCCGTTGAGCCGAGCATTGCCACTCGATACAATTTCCCTGGACTAACTACAGAAACTGGATCTCTATGAATCTGCTGCTGATTCCCGTTGACGAAGCAATCATCTTTCCCGCCGTAACCGCAACCCTGCCGATCGATCCCGCCGACGAGGAGCGGGTCTTCCTGCTGCCACGGCGCGACGGCGAGTTCGGTCGCGTCGGCGTGGTCGCCGAGGTGATCGAGCGCGGCCAGCTGCCCAACGGCACGCCGGTGGCAACGGTCATCGGGCTGTTCCGCGGCCTCGCTGGCGCCGCTCAGCCCGGCGCCGGTGACGAGCTGCGGATCGAAGTGCAGGAGATCCACGACGGCCAGCCGGACGACGAGCGCACCCACGAGCTGGTGCGCGAGTACCGCGCCGTGGTCGAGGAGATCCTCGAGCTGCGCGGCGCCGACGAGCGCGTCGCCGCCTTCCTTCGTTCGGTGGAGGAGCCGGGAGCGCTCGCGGACACCGCCGCCTACAACCCCGACCTCTCCAACGAGCAGAAGCTGCGCCTGCTGGAGGCCCTGGACGTCAAGGCCCGGCTCGAGCTGGCCGTCGAGTTGCAGCGCGAGCGCCTCGCCGAGCTGCAGGTGCGCGTCAAGATCCGCGACGACGTCGAGTCCGGCGCCCAGCAGCAGCAGCGCGAGTACTTCCTGCGCAAGCAGATGGAGTCGATCCGCAAGGAGCTCGGCGAGGACGAGGAGGACCTGATCGCCGAGTACGAGCGCAAGTTCGCCGAGGCGGAGATGCCGGAGGCGGTCGCCGAGCAAGCCGAGCGCGAGCTGCGCCGCCTCGAGCGCCAGGGCGAGCAGTCGCCCGAGTCCTCGATGATCCGCAGCTATCTCGACTGGCTGCTCGCGGTGCCGTGGTCGAAGCGCTCCGAGGAGCGGCTCGACCCCGGCCACACCCGGGAGGTGCTCGACACCGACCACGCCGGGCTGGAGGACGTGAAGCGCCGCATCACCGAGTTCATCGCCGTGCGCAAGCTGCGCCAGGAGCGCGGCGCGACCGAGGAGAGTCGCGCCAGCGGCGCGATCCTCACCTTGGTCGGACCGCCGGGCACCGGCAAGACCTCGATCGGCGAGTCGGTGGCCCGCTCGCTTGGGCGCGAGTTCGTGCGCCTCTCGCTGGGCGGAATCCACGACGAAGCCGAGATCCGCGGCCACCGCCGCACCTACATCGGCGCCCTGCCGGGGCGCATCGTCCGCGCCCTGCGCGACGCCGGGACGATGAACCCGGTGATCCTGCTCGACGAGGTCGACAAGGTGGGAGCCGACTGGCGCGGCGATCCGTCCGCGGCGCTGCTCGAGGTGCTCGACCCGGCGCAGAACCACTCCTTTCGCGACCACTACCTCGACGTCGAGCTCGATCTCTCCGAGGTCGTCTTCCTGGCCACCGCCAACATGACCGACACGATTCCGGCGCCGCTGCTCGACCGCATGGAGGTGATCGGCTTCGACGGCTACACGACCGAGGAGAAGCTGGCGATCGCCCGCGGCTATCTGTGGCCGCGGCAGCTGGAGCGAAACGGGCTGCGTGCCGAGGAGGTCGAGGTCTCCGACGCGCTCCTGCGCAAGGTCGTGACCGAGTACACGCGCGAGGCGGGTGTGCGCCAGCTCGAGCGCGAGCTGGGCAAGCTACTGCGCCGCGTCGCAACGCGGATCGCCTCAGGCGAGGCGGAGACGCCAATCGCCATCGAACCCGACGCGGTAGTCGATGCCCTAGGCCGCCAGCGCTTCTTCCAGGAGTCGGTCGAGCGCACCGCGACCCCCGGCGTGGCCACCGGATTGGCGGTCACCGGGACCGGCGGCGACGTGCTGTTCATCGAGGCGACCGCGATGGACGGCGACCAAGGCCTGGTGCTGACGGGGCAGCTCGGGGACGTGATGAAGGAGTCGGCGCGAATCGCGCTCTCCTACGTGCGCTCGCACGCCGATCAGCTCGGCATCGAGGGCGCCGACTTCCAGCGCGAGTTCCACCTCCACGTCCCCGCCGGTGCGATCCCGAAAGACGGTCCGAGCGCCGGCACGGCGATGACCACGGCGCTGGCATCGCTGCTCAGCGGCCGACCGGTCAAGCACACTGTCGGCATGACCGGAGAGGTCACGCTGCAGGGCCGGGTGCTGCCGATCGGCGGTCTGAAGCAGAAGGTCCTCGCCGCCCACGCGGCGGGATTGACCGAGGTCATCCTGCCGGAGCGAAACCGGGGCGACCTCGACGACGTCCCCGAGGAGGTCCGCGAGCAGATGGCCTTCCATCCGGTGATGAGCATCGACGAGGTCCTCGACGAGGCACTCGAGCCTGCCGGGCACGGAGCCGATGTCGCAGCGGTGTCGTAGCTGCGACCCGGTCCCCTCGCAGCTCCGCGCCGTCGCGGATCTGCTCGAGCGCCGCTGGACCCTGGGCACGATCTATGCCTGCTCCAGCGGCGCGGCTCGCTTCAACGAGTTTCGCCAGTCCCTTCCCGGCGTCTCACCGACGACCCTTTCTGAGCGCCTCGAGCAGCTCGAGGCGGCCGGCATCGTCGAGCGCCGGCTCGTCTCGGGCCGGCCGCCTCACGCCGAGTACCGGCTGACCGCGAAGGGCAAGCGGGTCGCCTCTGCCGTCGCCGGATTGCTCGAGCAGTCGTGACGCCCGGCCGCGAGGCCGAGCGATGAACGGGACCGAGCGCCCCAGCTTCAGCGGGCGAACCGCCTGGGCGCGGAACCTGCAGACACCGCTGCGCAATTTCCTGCGCACCGAGTCCAGCAGCGCCGTGGTCCTGCTCGGCGCGGCGCTGGCGGCGCTCGCCTGGGCCAACATCGACCACTCCGCATACGAGGACCTCTGGCGCACACGGCTCTCGATCCGGGTTGGCGACTCGGGGATCTCTCAGGACCTTCGCCACTGGGTCAACAACGGGTTGATGTCCTTCTTCTTCTTCGTTGTCGCGCTCGAGCTGCGGCGCGAGTTCGACGTCGGGGAGCTGCGCGAGCGCACCCGCCTGACGCTGCCGGTGCTCGCCGGGCTCGGCGGCATGGCCGTTCCAGCGCTGATCTTCTTGGCGTTCAATGCCGGTGAGCCCTCCGCGCACGCCTGGGCAGCCGCGATCTCGACCGACACCGCTTTCGCCCTCGGCATGCTTGCCCTGGTCGGATCGCGCTTTCCCGCCCGGCTGCGCGTCTTTCTGCTCACGATCACCGTCCTCGACGACGTTGTGGCGCTGGGCGTCATCGTCTTCGTCTACAGCGGCGCTATCGACCTGTTGCCGCTGCTGATCGCCGCTGGCATCTTCGCGGTGATCGTCGTGCTCATCAGCTTGCGAATCCGCGGCGGACCGATGTACTTCCTGCTCATGGCGGCGGCTTGGGTGCCGCTCTTCGAGTCCGGTATCGATCCGATCGTCCTCGGGCTGGCGGCCGGCTTGATCGTCTGGGCCTACCCGGCGGGACGCGACGAGCTGGAGAGCGCCACAGACCTCTTTCGCCGTTTCCGCGAGCAACCGACGCCGGAGCTTGCCCGTTCCGCCCGGGCCGGCCTGCGGGCAGCGGTCTCGCCGAACGCCCGCTTGCAGGAGCTCTTCCACCCGTGGACGAGCTACGTGATCGTGCCCCTGTTCGCCCTCGCCAACGTCGGCATCGCAATCAACGGCCATTTTCTCTCCAGCGCCTATTCGTCGCCGATCACCCTTGGGATCCTGTTCGGCTACGTGCTCGGCAAGCCGGCCGGGATCGGCGCGATGGCATGGCTGGTGACGAAGCTGAGCGGCGGCCGGCTACGCCCGCCAGTCGGCTGGGCGGCGGTGGCCGGAGCCGGGGCCATAGCCGGGATCGGGTTCACGGTTTCGATTCTGATCGCCTCGATCGCCCTGCACGGCGCCGATCTGAGGGAGGCGAAGCTCGGGGTGCTGAGCGCCGCGATCTGCGCCCCGGCTCTGACCTGGCTCATCGTTCGGATCACCGCCCTGATGCCGCGCCGGGCCCGCATCCATGCCCTGCTCGGCACCTCGGAGAGCATCGTCGACCTGGCCGTGCCCGTGAACCCCGACCGCGACCACATCCGCGGCCCCAGCGAGGCGCCGGTGACCCTGGTCGAGTACGGCGATTTCGAGTGTCCCTACTGCGGCCGGGCCGAGCCGGTCGTGCGTGAGGTGCTCTCGGACTTCGCCGACGTGCGCTACGTCTGGCGCCACCTTCCGCTGTCAGACGTGCATCCGAATGCTCAGCTGGCGGCGGAGGCATCCGAGGCGGCGGCCAACCAGGGCGCCTTCTGGGAGATGCATGACCTACTGCTCGACCACCAGGGCGACCTGGAGCCGCGCCACCTGCTCGCCTACGCCGAGCAGCTGGGCCTCGAGTTGGATCGGTTCCGAGACGATCTCCGCGACAACAGCGTCGCCCGCCCGGTGGAGGAGGACGTCGACTCGGCCGATCGCAGCGGGGTGACAGGGACGCCGACCTTCTTCATCAACGAGCGCCGCCATGACGGCGCCTACGACCTCGAGAGTCTCTCAGCCGCCGTGCGGGCCGCCGGCGCCCGCTCGTTGATCGCCTGATCACCGGCCGCCGAGAAGCCGGCGAATGGGCCGCCTAGCTCTTCAGCTTCAGGTTGAAAGTCTTCTGGACCCCGTTGCTGCTGTTTCGGACCTTGGCCTTGACCTTCAATTTGCCCTTGTGCAGCAGCGCGCTTTTCGCCTTGCCGTTCAGCTTCACCTTGATCGTCGCCGTCTGAGTGGGCGCGATCGAGAACTTCTTCTTGCCGATCGTCTTCTTGCCGTTCGCCTTCTTGCGCGAGGTCGCCGCTTCGCGGCCCAGGGCGTTGGATCCGGCCAGCAGCTGCACCGTGCCGTCACAATTGGCCGACGCAGAGGACGGAAGCTCACACGTGGTCCGGATCAGTGCCTTGCCGTGCTTGACCTTCGCCGACTTCGCCACCTTTACGCCAAGGGCACCGCCAAAGATGTCGGCCGGCGACAGCCAGCCGTCGTCTATATGGGGAAGCAGATAGGTCACGACGTCGGCATCGGTTCCCGGAACCATGTGCCCGTTCTCGATCGCCCCGGGGTCGTCGTAGTGGCCGCCGTCCACCTCGACTCGCTGGAGGGGAAAACCTGCCGCCACCATCGCGTCGGTCTCCTGGCGCACTCCGTCGATCGGATACGTCGTGTCCTGCAGGTGGGCGAGGTGAACTACGTGGAACTTCCAGGATGCGGCGGCGATCGACGCCGCCTGGGTGGACCCCGTGTCTCGGAACGGCGAGGTGTTCTCGGCCAGGACGCCCGCAAAGGAGTTGGCGTTGTAGAACGCGGTTCGGTAGGCGAGGTCTCCGCCGGAGGAGTAGCCGCCGAGGATCACCCGACGTGGGTTGATGTTGAAGTGGGTCTTCACGTCGGCGATCGCGGCCAGCACCTTGCTCTGGTCACCCGTCGGGTCCCAGCAATCGTCTTCCCTGCCCCCGACGGCGATCGAGATCCAGTCCTGGCTTCCTCCCGGGCTCACGTTGTAGATGTCGCCGGAGCTTTCGCCTCCACAGCCATGGAGCCAGACGAAGAGGGTCGTGGGGGTGGCATGCGTCGAGTCATAGGAGTCCGGGACATAAATCCAGTAATTGCTCTCGGGGCTATTGAGCGTGAATGGGGTCCCCTTCGTGAACGAAATGGGATTTGTGGGCGCTGAAGAGACGGGCCTATTGCCCTGCGCGCCAGCGGTCCCCTGCAGGAGCGCCGCCACCAGAATCGCCGTCATCGCGATTACATATGCACCACTGCCGAATCGCCGCACGGCGGCCCTACCTTTCTGCTTTAGATTCGCCCAAGGGCCCCGAGACCCGGGCGCCCGTCGGAAGCAGCGCGACGAGCGGCAGTGCTGCCGGAATCAGGCAGAGCTGACGGCTGCGGCGCTTCCCCATGGGTCCCCACGCTATCGCGGGCATGACGCTGATTCATCGGCAATAAGCCGTAGGGGGCTGGGAAAGCTCCAGTACTTCGTAGAGGACGAGTTGCCGCCTTCTTCACCGATTGAGGCAAGCGGGCGGGTGTGTGTAAGTGGAGCTACCGGTGGCCACACCACGCACTCGCCTTGTTGGTGTTGTGGCCCGAGGCTGCGTCGAATAGCCTGCCGGCCAGATTGATCATCTCGGCCAAGACCTCCATCAACCGGGTGACGTTACTGTGGCGGCTGGGGCTGGCGACGCTCCTGGCCAGCGCGTCGCTCGCGATCGCCGTCGGCTCTGCGGCGGCGTTGAACATCGGCGTCGCGGGCAACCATCTCGCAAAGGCCGGCGGCCACGGCAAGAAGCTGCGGCTGATCGGAGTCAATCGCTCCGGGTCCGAATACGCCTGCTCGTCCGACGACGGCACCGGCGGTCACGGGTTCGGTTTCTTTCAGGGACCAGTCAACAACCGCTCGATCCGAGCGCTCAAGAAATGGCGGGTCAACGCCGTCGCGCTGCCGCTCAACGAAGCCTGCTGGCTCGGCGGCTACGGCGGGCTGAAGCCAGAGTTCACGGGCGACGCCTACCAATCGGCAATCGCGGGCTATGTGAGTCGCCTCAACGCGCACGGCATCTACGTCGTCCTGCGCCTCTCCGGTGCCGGGCCCGGCGACAACGTCTATGGCGCGGCCCCCGGCAACGCCGAGATCCAGATGGCCGACGCCGATCACGCGCTTGCGTTCTGGAGCTCGCTCGCCGCGCGGTTCAGCGGCAATCACGGCGTCATCTTCGGAGCCTACGACGAGCCGCACGGGATCTCCTGGGACTGCGCGTTAAACGGATGCGCTACCAACGCCGACGGCTCCGAGGGCGAGCCGGCCTTCGGGCCCTACCAGGCGGTCGGGCATCAGGCGATCGTCGACACGATCCGCGCGACCGGCGCCACCCAGCCGATCCTGATCTCGGGGATCGACTTCGCCGGCGACGTGAGCCAGTGGAAGCAGTTTATGCCCAATGACCCCCTGCACTCGCTGGTCGTCAACTTCGACTCCTTCGACTACTCGGGCAACCTGAACAGCCAGAAGCCCCACCTGCGCCAACTCGCGCACAGCTTCCCGGTGCTGGTCGGCGGCTTCGGCGACACCGACTGCAACTCGAGCTTCAGCCTGGGGCTGATGAAGTTCGCCGACAGGGCGGGGATCTCATACCTGGCCTGGACCTGGAACACCGAGGCCGACTACGGCGGCTGCGCAAATGCGCTGCTGGGTCCCTCAGAGGGCGCCTACTACTCGGGGCACCCAAGCGGCTACGGCAAGGGAGTGCGCAAGCACTTCCGCGCCGTCCAGCGGCGCCGCTGAGCCGCGGCATCGCCGATGAACTCGACAATTCTCGCCGCGCAGGCGGGGCGGGCGGGCCATCGGGCCCGCCCGCCATGGTGCGATGCAGGAGGCAGTCCTACACCTACGAGGTGCAGATCACGTAGGCGTTCACGATCTGCTGGCCGCCGGAGGTATCCCTTACCCACACTCGCCAACCGGTCGGAGTCTGACCGTTGCCGGTCGCCGGCCGGCTGGTCGGATTCGGTAGCGGATAGCTGGACGTGACAAACACGCTGTTGACGTTGGACTCGTTGTAAACCCCTCCGCCCGTGGCGCGCTCGCCGGAGTTGCAGTTGGCTTCGGCCCTGGCGAACCCATTGGCCGGAACCGTCGTGTCCGGGCCCTGACGCATGACGACGCCCACGGCACCGTTGGCGAGCTTGCCCGCCGTGACCGCACCGTTGGCGAGCTTGCCGCTCGTCACCGCTGCGTTCTTGATCTTCTTGGTCGTCACGGCGTTCTTCTTCAGCTGGTGTGAGCCGATCTTGTGCGCCGCATAGGCGCTGCCGCCAAGGGCGGCAACCAGTGCCACAATCGCCACGATCATCGCCGGCGACGGCAGGGAAAATTGAAACCTCTTCATTCACGTCCTCCTGTGGTCAGACCCGCACGCTGAGCTCGGCATCCTCAGCAAGCCCTCTCTCCCGCTGGACCCGCAGGAGCGTCATCACTCCCTAACTCGCATGGAGTCTCTGGTAAGTGCTTGCACACTCACAGCGCGCCGATCGGATGTCAAGCGGGCCGCACAGGATTTAGGTACGGCGCCTTGCGCTTATTAGGTTTCGCGGGTTCGACTGGGTGGACATCTAACGCCGAGGCGGACTACGGGCGGCTGCTCCAAAGCGCCGCTGGGCCAGAAGGTCTCGGCCTACTGGTCGAGGCACCCAAAGCGGGCTACGGCGGCTGAATCAGCCGCAGCAGCCGCAGCCGACCACCTCGATGCAGCAACAGCCGCCGCCGCAGCAGAGGTCGGACCCAAAGCAACAGGCGCCGCTGCCGTCCTTGCAGTCACTGGTGCCCCCCGGGCACGACGAGCCGCCCGGCGGCGTGGTTACCGTCCCGCCGCACTGGTCGCCGCGTAGCCGCACCCCGCCCCGCTGGGTGCAGGGCTGGAACTTCGGCGGCGGCGGCTTGTTCGGGGGGTCGTCACGGCAGAAGCCGCAGTTGGTGATCGCCCCAAGATAGGCAGCGGCGTTCCCGACCATTCCGGCGAGGAAGGCCGCTTGGAACATCGGGGTCACAACGCCCGGCGTGAAGATGAAGGTGTCGAGCAGCTGGCCGGATGCCCTGTCGGAGACACGGCCGGCGTGGTCCCAGCATTGGCACTGTCGGCTGTGGCCCCCGAAGAGCCCCCAAGCCTCCGAGACAAGCGGCGAGCTGAGCAGGCCGACCGCGCCGGCGCCCGTCGCCGCCGCGCGCATCGCCTGGCGGCGCGTCAGCAGTCGCTCCTCGCCGTCGTCGCGGCCCTCTGCGCTCCGGGTCGCAAGTCGGTCGAACCAGTGGCTCATTGCGAGAGCCCCTTGCGCGCCTGGCGCAGGCCCTTCAGGCCCTGGCTCCCTCTCTTGGCGGCCTTCTTCGCCTTCGGGACCGCCTCATCGCTGTAGCCGAGCTCGAGGCTGCGCTCGTATGACCCGAAGCAGCGGTCGATGGCGTCGAGCGCGTCGAGGGCGCTGGTCTTGGAGGCCTGATCGACGGTGTCGATCGCATCGATCTGGGTGCGCAGGTCGCGGTAGAAGGCGCGCAGGTCGGTGACCGCGTCGATGCCGTACTGCTGCATGACGCCGTAAGGCTGCTTGCGTGCATTCTTTATCGCCTTGCGCAGTGCGATGGAGTCTTGGCGGAGCTGGTCGGAGGGCTGGTTGAGCAGGTCGAGGATCTGCTGTGCGCCCGCGTCAGCGGCCATCAGTTGCCTCCTTGATGGACGGCGAGGATGGGATCGGCGGCGGCCAAGTCGTCGAGCAGTATCCCGGCCCGCTCGGTACCCATCGACGGCTTGGCGACGAACCGCCCCTCGTCATCAAGGCGGACGGCGCCCGGCGCCCCGTTGATCCCGAGCGAGCGGGAGACCTCGTATTCATCTTCGATCAGGACCGGCTCGAGGCCGTGCTCGGCCGCCTTGGCGCGGTTGTGCTCGAGATCGCCGCGACTGATCAGGATCAGGGGCGCCGCCGTCGCCGGATCGCGCTGCAGGCGCCCGATCTCCGGCAGCAGCGGGTCGCAGGCGCCGCAGCTGGGGTCGGTGACGACGATCGTCAGGCCCCGTCCCGCGGCGAGAAGCTGCTCGAGCGAGAGACGGCCGCCGCCGAGTGCCGGGAGCTCGAATCCGGGAGCGAGGTCGCCGGGCTTTGGCCCCGGCGCTGCGTTGGCGGGGACCTCGCCGCGCAGGGCCTCCAGCTCTACGACCAGACGCCCGTTCTGCCGCATCAGCTGCCACGAGAAGGCGAAGTTGACGGCCGCCAGGGCAATCGCCACGCCCGCCGCCAGACCGATCGCCTGCGTGGAGTCGAGATCCCCGAGCCAAGCGACGGCACTGGTTCCGGGATCGTTCCACCCGGCGACGGCGACGGTGGCGGCGAGAAGCAGCAGGAAGACGTTGCGTGCCGCTGTCCATCGTGTGATCTGGCTCGCACCCAGCGAGCCGAAGCAGTTGCAGTCGACCGTCTCGCCGCGGAAGAGGACGCGCGCCACGGCGAACGTGAAAGCGGCGAGAAGAACGGTGGCGGCAGCTCCGGCCCACGCCGCCGTCACTGAAGGAAGAAGCGCAGCGGCGATCGTGAGCTCGGCGAGCGGCAGCGCAAATGAGAGCGGGCGCCGGAGCACGTCGGGCACCCCGAATTCCGCCAGCGTGGCCGCGGTTCTGCCGCGACTGATCAGCTTGGCCGCCCCTGCGATCGCGAAGACCGCCGCGAGCAAGATCCGCACGAGCAGCAAGGTCAATTTTCTCCCTCGCCCAAGCTCGCCGCACTTTCGGTCGCCTCCACCCCGCGATCATAGGTTCGCGCCGGTGAAATGCAAGGCGAGCGGCCGACAGTTCGAGTTCTCGGTAAGGCGGCGAGGCGAGTAACGAGTACGAGATCGCAGTTGACCTTGCCGCTGTCCATCCGGTGACAAGAAGGTGACTGACCCCGACCGTCCTTGAAGGGAGTTGCGTGAAGCGAACAGCGATGATCCTCGGCCTTTGTGTGGTGCTCGCCGGAATGCTCGTGCCGTCTGCGGCATCGGCTTCAAGCGGGCAAATCACGCGTGCTTTGGCCAACTCGGACTGGACTCTGGGGAGTTTTGCCATGTCGGTCACCTGGGACGGGGCCGAGTGCCCTGAAGCGCCAACCCCCTGCCAGTGGCGACCGGTTGCGACCGTTCAGCCCACCTTGCCCTCATACAACTGCAAGGGCAACGAGGCGACCGATACCGATCCCAACACGAAGGTGGTCTGGGATGGGGGCACGCAATCGACGAATAGCGCGGGGGCGGGATTTGACGGGGTGGACGTGCCGATCCTCGAGGGCGTGGTGGGACAGCGCCTCTGCCTCTCGGTGATCGGAACGGGTCTCCACTTAGTGATGGATCAGGCGCTGCTCACGGTCGACTCCAGCCAACCGCCCCCGACCACCCAGCCGCCCGCGACCGGCCAGACCTCGGCGACTCCACCCGTCGCCAGCAAACCCAAGAAGCACCATAAGCACCACAGGCACAAGCACCACGGCGGCTAGCGCTCGCTAGACAGTCGGTTGCTCGACGTGGATGGGCCGGGGAGGATTCGAACCTCCGACCGACGGATTATGAGTTGCCCAGGAAGGCGTCCCAGGAGTTCGATTGCGCCTGAGGAGGCAGATCCGAGTTCGACTCGCGTCCAAGGAGTTGGCTGGAGTCGGGGACAAATTTCGGGACAAAG
>CAVUES010000007.1:0-189122 GCA_963740555.1 uncultured Solirubrobacterales bacterium | reverse complement strand
ATTCGCCGACCGCGGCAACGGCGAGCCGGCGCGAGCCTGAGCCGCCGATGAGACCCACGCTATGGGCTACGCGTGGCCGCTGAACCACCCAGCGCGCCAGGGGGCGAGGGGTCGACGAGCTGGAAGCGGCGCCCCAGATGGCTATCGCGAGGTGTCGCGAGTGTTGGTCTGGCGAGCTTCTTCAGTGACAGCGGTCACGAGATCGCGACGGCCGTCTTGCCGAGCTTCGTCACCGGGGTCCTGCGTTCATCGGCAGGCGTGCTGGGGCTCATCGAGGGCATCAGCGACGCGCTGACCGGCGTCGCGAAGTTGGTCGGCGGGCCGCTTGCCAACGACGAACGCCGTCGCGGCGAGATGGCGAGCGGCGGTTATCTGGTGACGGCCGCGGCGACGGGAGCGATTGGATTGGCTGCAACGGTCTGGCAGGCGGGAATTCTGCGGGCGCAGCGTGGATGGCACGAGGTATCCGCTCACCTGCCCGCGACGCCCTGCTTGCGTCATTGTCCCCACGCGAGGCGTACGGGAGAGCCTTCGGCCTCGAGCGCGCCGGCGACAACATGGGCGCTGTCGCTGGACCGCTTGCGGCCGCCGGCCTGGTGGCGTGGCTGGGAATCCGGCCGGCCATCTACTTCGCCGCGATTCCCGGCGTCTTCGCGGCGATCGCTATCACCGTCGCCGCGAGGGAGGCCAGGCGGCTGAGCACCCCGGAGTCGCGTCGTGTTCGGTTCGAGCTGGCTGGCCTGAAGGAAGCAGGCCTGGCACGCGCCTTGGCGCCTGTCGCATTGTTCGAGCTCGGCAATGTCGCGACAACGCTGCTCATCCTGCGGACAACCGACCTGCTCGCCAGCGGAGGCCTGTCATTGGAGGCCGCGACGTCGCTCGCGATCCTCGTCTACGCCGCCCACAATCTCTCTGCGGCAGCCTTTTCGTACGCCGGAGGCCACTGGATCGATCGGTCGGGTCCACGGGTGCCGTTCGCGGCCGCTGCCGCGATTTACATCGGCGGATACGCCCTGTTCGCGGTCGATTTCCACACCTGGCCGCCGCTGCTGGTCGCCTTCCTGCTCGCCGGCGCCGGCATCGGCCTGGCCGAGACCGCGGAGTCGACGCTGGTCGCGCAGCGGCTGCCCGACCGTCTGCGCGGTAGCGGCTTCGGTGCCCTAGGAGGCGTGCAGGCTTTTGGTGACTTTGCCTCAACCGCCACTGCCGGCCTGATCTGGGTCGCCGTCTCACCCACGGCGGCGTTCGCCTACGCAGCTGGGTGGATGTTGCTCTCCACCATCGGCACGGTCGTGATCAAGCCGGCGCGATGACTGAGTCTCATTTGACGAGCAGCTGATACTGCTCGCGGTGGTCGCTCGGGAGGCTCTGGCCGGAGTCAGTCGCCAGTCCTGACGCGATCTCTTTTTGGGAGCCGCAAGGGCCAGCTAGCCTCGCGGACATCCGGTGGCCCGTCTTCTGAAACGGATCGCTATTCTGCTGCCGGTTCAGTGAGGACACGGCGATGGAGTTCGCCGCGGCGCTGGCGCTAGTGCCGAACTGCCCGCTGTGGGCTGATGGCTCCTATTCGACCCCAGTCGATTGGAGCCGCGCACTAGCCCATGATGCCGCCTTGGACGATTCAGGTCTCTCAAGTCGCCAGCATGCTGCTGTTCGCACCGCTTATCAGTGGGGTGATCGCCAAGCTGGAGGCTCAGCTGCAGTCGCGGCAGGGCCCGTCGGTGCTGCAGCCCTACTGCGACATCGCCAAGTTCTTCCGCAAGGAAACGTTGCGGCCAGAAACCTCGTCGCCGTTCTTCGAGGTCGCGCCTGTGATCGCGGTCGCCGCCTATTGCGCGATCGCCTGCCTGATCCCGATCCTGACCAGCTTCCCGCTGCCTTTGGGCACGGCGGGGGACATCCTGGGTGGGGCGCTGCTGTTCGGCCTTGCCGGTTTCGTCACCGCCTTGGCTGGCGTCGATTCCGGCTCGGTGTACGCGTCGCTGGGCTCGAGTCGCACCCAGTCGGTGGCGACCCTGGTCGAGCCGACGCTGATCTTCGTCTTCTTCACCGTGGCCCTGGTCTCGGGAACCGATCTGCCGTACGCGCTCAACGCAACGCTGAAGGAATCGGCTTCACAGTACTTTCGCCCCAGCCACCTGCTGGCGGCGGCGGCGTTCTTTTTGATGCTGATCGTCGACACCGGCCGGGTGCCGATCGAGAGCCAGGGGTCGACGCTGGAGTTCGGGATGATCGATGACGCCCGGCTCTTCGAGCATTCGGGCCCGGCGATGGCGCTGTTTCGGTGGGCCTCGACGATGAAGCAATACCTGCTCTACGTCGTCTTTCTCAATGTCCTGATCGTCCCCTGGGGCTTGGCCGATACCCGAACGGTCGGTGCTGTGGCCTTGGCGATGGTCTTTCTGCTGGCCAAGATGATCGGCCTGGGGACGGTGATCGTGGTCATCGAGTCGATCGTCGCCAAGTTGCGGCTGTTCCGCATCCCCGACTTCATGGGCGCCGGCTTCGTGCTCTCGCTGCTGGCGATCCTCGTCTTCTATCTCGCCAACGGTTGACGATGAGTCCCGCCCCGCACTACGACTTCGTGCACGCGTTAGCGGCCCTGATCGCGATCGGCGCCTTGCTCAGCGCCCTCGCTCTGCTGGGGGCGAAGCTGGTACACGAGCAGATCCGCGTCTATGCCGTGCAGTCCTTCTTCGCCGCCGCGTTCGCGGCGCTGGTCGGCATCCATCGCGGATCGGTCGATCTGATCCTGCTCGGGGTGCTGACCCTGGCGATCAAGAGCATCCTGATCCCGATCGGGATCAACCGCCAGATCACCTTCCAGGTCGCGGAGCACGAAGTCCCGCTGGTCATTCAGGTGCCGATGTCGTTGCTGGTTGGGGGAGCGTTAGCCGGATTCGCATACTGGTCGGCGTCGGCGCTCGGCGCCACCGGGGCGCTGCTGCCCGTCCCGGTGCTCGGGATGCCGATTGCGTTGATCCTGGTCGGCTTCTTCTTCATGGTCACCCGCCAGAACCTGATCAGCCAGATCGTCGGCCTGCTGGTGCTGGAGAACGGGGTCTTTTTCGCCACCGTGACCCTGGCGCCGGCGCTGCCATTCGCGATCGGGTTCCTGCTGCTGTTCGACGCACTGGCGGCAGTGCTGTTCTACGGCGTTCTGGCACGGCTGATCGTCGCCCGGGCCGCAGGGACAAGCGTCGTCGACATGAACGCTTTGCGGGGGTAGGCCATTGGGCTCTGCCACTCTGATCACGCTGCTCTTGCCGCTGATCGCCGCCGCTCTGACCTGGAGAATCGGCGACCGGGCGATCTCAGCCGCGATCTCGATCGTCGCAAGCCTGGGCGCGCTGGCCGCGGCACTGGTGGTGGTCTTCGCCTTCGACGCTCAGCATGGCCAAAGCGCCTTGGGGTCCGCGGTCTACGTGGACGCCCTGAGCGGCGTCTTCCTGCTCGGAGTCGCCTTCGTCTATGCCTTGGTAAGCATCTATTCGGCCGGCTACTTGCGTCCGGGAATCGGCCACGTCCGCCTGCGTCGCCTCTACTGGCCGCTGCTCAACCTGTTCGGGCTGGCGTTGCTGGCCACGCCCCTGGTCGACAACCTGGCGATTTTGTGGGTCGCCGTCGAGTTGACGACCGTGGTGACCGCTCTGCTGGTGACCAGCGAGGGCAACGATGCCTCGCTTGAGGCGGGCTGGAAGTACCTGGTGATCGGTTCGGCCGGGCTGGCCATCGGCCTGTTCGGCATCGTGATGCTCTACGTCGCGGCGGTGCCGGCTCTGGGCCAGGATTTCGTGCCTCGCTACAGCGAGCTGGCGCCGGTTGGCGCACAGATGGACCCAACCTTGACCAAGGCTGCCTTTGCCTTGGTGATCGTCGGTTTCGGAACCAAGGTTGGCCTGGTCCCGATGCATGCCTGGCTGCCTGATGCGCACTCCGAGGGGCCGAGCCCGATCAGCGCGATGCTGTCGGGGGCCCTGCTTGCGACAGCGCTTTACGCGGTGTTGCGAATCGGCGCCATCTCTGAGGGCGCCGCCGGGACGACCTACGTCCGAGTCCTGCTGTTGGTGTTCGGTGCCCTTTCGCTGCTGCTGGCGGGGTTCTTCGCTTTGCGCCAAGACAACTACAAGCGCCTTCTCGCCTACTCGTCGATCGAGCACATGGGAATCGTCTCGCTGGGGGTCGGGATCGGCGGACCGGTCGCGGCCTACGGCGCGTTCCTGCACGTCCTCGCACATGCCGCGGGCAAGTGCCTGGCGTTCTTCGGGGCCGGCGAGCTGCTCAGTCGCTACGAGTCGCGGTCAGTGGGCGACGTGCGCGGTGTGATGCGCACCGCGCCGTTCGCCGGTTGCATGGTCTTGGTCGGGGCGATCGCGATCGCGGGGATGCCGCCGTTCGGAATATTTCGCAGCGAGGTTCTGATCGTCAGCGGCGGGTTTGCGAAGTCCTCCTACTTTTTCGCCGGCCTCTTGATCGTCGTGGCCAACGTGGCTTTCGTCGGTCTCTACCGGACCTTCCACCACATGGTGCTGTCAAAGCCCCCCGAGCGGGTGAGCGAGCGCTGCCGCCGCCCGCAGCAGCCGCTGATGGCCGCGGCGATGCTTCTCAGCCTCACTGTGCTGCTGATCCTCGGTCTCTGGGTCCCTGACCCGCTCAACGACCTGCTGCGAAACGCCGCCGCGGTGATCGGAGGGAGAACGTGATCGAGCTGCGAAGCGAAGCCCCCCGGTTCACGCGCCAGTTGGCGCCCGAAGTCGCCCAAATGATCCAGGACGGAGGGCGCCTGATGTCGCTGTTCCTCGCTCCGGGACAAGGCGGGAATGAGCTGATCGCTCTCGTCTACCGCGCAGGGACGGTGACGGCAATACGGGCTCAGCTTGAGAAGGAGCGGTCATACCCTGCGTTGACGCCGCTGGTGCCGGCGGCGCATTGGCACGAGCGTGAGATCCATGACCTGCACGGGGTTGAGCCGCTTGGCCATCCTCGCCTTGAGCCGCTGCTGCGACACGAGGATGGCGAGCACCTGCTCGAAGAGCGTGGCGGCATCGAGCATCGCGGTCACCGCCGTCTCGGGGGCCCGGGTGTCTTTCTGATCCCCTACGGCCCGGTGCGATCGGGGGTCTTTGAGACTGCGCAGTACCTGGTCCAGACAAGCGGCGAGGACGTCGCATATTGCGCCCAGCGGCTGTTCTTCAAGCGCCGTGGAGCCGAACGGCGCATCTGCGAGGTCCCCCTTTCTCTGGCGGTGCTGGTCGCCGAGCGGGTGTCTGGCACCTCCAGCGTCGCCCACGCTTTGGCCTTCTGCCAAGCGCTGGAGACGTTGGCCGAGGCAGAAGTGCCGGCCCGCGCCCTTGCGATCCGCTCTGCGCTCGCGGAGCTGGAGCGCCTCTACAACCACGCGGAAGTGATCGTTCGAGAGTGCGAAGACGCCTCTCTGACCGTAGGGCAGGCCCAGTTCGCGGCGCTCAAGGAGCGCCTGCATCGGGGCGCGGCGACGATCGCCGGCAACCGCTACCTGCGCGGCGCGGTGATTCCCGGTGGGGTGGCCTTGGACATCGATTCTGCCAGCGCCGCTCGGCTCCGCAGCGAGCTTGACGACTGGGCCTCTGACTACCGCTCGGCGCTTCGCTTGTTATTGGAGACCGACTCCTTCCTTGACCGCCTTATCACCGCAGGCCCCCTGTCAAGCGCCGACGCACGCGACTTCGGTTGTGTGGGGCCGGTCGCCCGAGCATCTGGCATTCGCCTCGATACCCGCCACGACCTCCCGTATGCCGCCTACCGGAACCTCGGGATTGAACCCCAGATCGAGGAGGACGGCGACGGCATGGCGCGGCTGGAGGTGCGCTTTCAGGAGATCGAGGAGTCGCTGCGGACGATTGGCATGTTGCTCGCAGGACTTCCCTCCGGGGAGGTCGCTGGGGAGCTTGGAGCCCTGCGCCGCGAGGAGGCCGTCGGTTGCGCCGAGTCGGCTCGCGGCGAGACCGTCTATTACCTGCGAGCCGCCGGGCCGGACCGGCTTGCCCTCTGCCACGTGCGAGCCGCATCGTTTGCCAACTTCGGAATCTTCAATCGCGTCTTTGACGGCCAGGTGTTGACCGACTTCGCCTTCATCGAGCACAGCCTCGGGCTTTCGCCGGCTGGATGTGACCGATGATCGGTTGGCTTTTCAAAGGCTTGCGCTCTCGGCGCCTGACGACGCCTTACCCGAAAGGACCAGAGCCGGCGCCGGCTCAGTTTCGTGGGCGTGCCGCGATCAGCACCGACGTCGTGGTCACCGAGCAAGCCCAGGCGGCGGCGGCCGCCTGTCTTCCTGAGGCGCTGACGGTCACCGACCGAGGCGCGCTTCGCCTCGACGCGACGCGCTGCATCAACTGCGGGCTGTGCGTCCGCGCGATCGAAAACGGCGCCGTGAAGATGGAGGCGCGCTTTGAGCTCGCCGCGCGGGAGGCAGAGACGCTGGTGGTCGAATCCGCAGGCGGCGGCGGCTCGGCGACGCTCGGTCGGCACAGCGTTGGGGCGCAGGGCTCCGCCAATGGCAGCCTGCACCTGCCGCGCGCGTTTCGGCGCTCGATCCACATTCGCCACATCGACACCGGATCGGATGGGGCCGTGGAGCAGGAGATCGCCGCTCTGCTCAACCCCTATTACGACATGCAGCGCCTCGGGCTCTTCTTCACGGCCACGCCGCGGCATGCCGACGTGCTCCTCGCCACGGGACCTGTCACCGCACCTATGGAGGACCATCTGCGGCGCACCTATGAGGCGATGCCGGACCCGCGGATCGTCGTCGCGGCGGGCACCGATGCATGCAGCGGCGGGATCTGGGCCGGCCCGGAGGTCCGGGGCGGCGTCGACCAGGTGCTGCCGGTCGACGTCTACATCCCCGGCGATCCCCCGGCGCCGATCACCTTGCTTCAGGGCCTGTTGCTGGCCACCGGGCGCGTCGCGCCGGCCCCTGCCCCCTTGCAAGAGGGCGAGCGATGAGCGCGCTCGGCCTGTTGCTGGCAATCGGATCGTCCGGCCTACTTGCGGCCGCCCTTCTAGCGGTACTCGTTCCGGACCTCGGCCGAGCGAAGTTGGCGGTCGCGCTGGTGGGTTGCGGTGCCGCTGTGGTGCTCGCCGTAAGCGGCGGTATGGCGACCTTCGGCACCGAAGTCCACTGGGAGTGGTTTGGGGGATTTGGGCTCGGCAGCGGTGGCTTTAGCGCCGACCGCCTCAGCGGTCTGTTCGTGCTGATCTCCTGTCTGGCGGCAGCGCCGTTGTTGCTTGCGAGCGCCAGCGGCGGGGCGCAGCCCGGCACCAGGATCCCGTCTGCCCTACGCCCGCTGCTCGTGTTGGCGGTGGTGGGGGTCTATCTTGCCGACGACGTCTTCGTGTTCTTGATCCTGTGGGAGCTGTCGGTGCTGGCGATCTTCGCTCTGGTCGCGGTTCGCTACCAGGACGAAGCTGCATCGCGCGCCGCCGACCTGACGATCACATTGGCCAAGCTCGGGGGAGCGGCGATCCTGGCAGCCTTTCTGCTTCTGGCGGCGAAGACCGGCTCGTTTTCCTTCGCCGATCTGGCCCAGCGCGGCCCGCAGCTTGACCCGGGGCTCCGCAGCGTTTGCTTCGCGCTCTTCTTTGCCGGATTTGGTGTCAAGGCCGCCCTGGTCCCGATGCAGACCTGGCTGCCACGCGCCTACGGGGAGTCGAACACCGAGAGCGCCGGGTTGCTGGCCGCGGTGGCGCTGAACCTGGCTTTCTACGGAATGCTTCGAACCTGGTTCGGGTTCCTCGGCCAGCCCGAGGTGTGGTGGGCGGTGGTGGCCTTGCTCGGCGGCTCGATCACGGCCCTGCTCGGCATCCTTGGAGGCATCGTGCAGACCCGGCTACGGGCTTTTGTGGCCTACTCCTCGATCGAAAACTCGGGGATCATCGTCACTGCTCTTGGCGTCGCGCTGATGGGTTTGGCGCACCACGAGTCCGGTCTATTCGGCCTCGGGTTGGTGGCGGCGACGTTCCAAATCACGGCTCACGCAATCGCCAAAGCCGGGTTGTTCACCGCCGCCGCGTCGGTCGAACGCGCCAGGGGGACCGATGACATGGAGCAGCTCGGCGGTCTGTACCGGGCCTTGCCCTTGGCCGCGCTGGGTGCCCTGTTTGGCGCTGCCGCCCTCTCCGCGCTGCCGCCGTTCAGCGGCTTCGCCAGCGAATGGATGACCTTCGAGGGCTTGATGCAGGGCTTTCGAGTCGGAGGAACCGGCTCGCATCTGGCGATGGCGCTTGCCGGCGCCTTGCTGGCCCTGACGGCGGGATTGACCGCCTTCGCCTTCGTCCGCGCGCTGGGCATCAGCTTCCTCGGCATGCCGCGCAGAGACGATCGCGCTCCGGCCCGTGACCCGCGGCTGCGCTCGGTGGCGCTCGCTGCGTTCTGCTTTGGCTCTCTTGCGATCGGCATCGCCGCGCCCTGGGTGGTCCAGGTCCTCGAGCGGGGAACAGCGGGGATTGGCGGCGAGGCCGCCTTCGGGCGCATCTCCCAGCCCGGATGGCTGATCGAGCCCGGCTACCCAGGGTTCGCAAGCATCTCGCCGACCGTGCTCGCGATCGTCTTGACTTCGTTCGCGATCGGCTTCTGGGTGATTCGAGCCCTGCTGCGCGCCCGGGGGCGCGGTCGCGTCGTCCCGCTCTGGGCCTCGGCGACGGAGGTAGGCGGGCGCCGTGAGCAGTACACCGCGTACGGCTACGCGAACATGACGCGGGTCATCTTCAACGTCGTCTATCGAATTCGGCCGCGACTCCAGGCCCACGGCGACGAGCGCTTCCCCGAACGGCTCACGGTGGCCCGCGAAGACCCGCGGATCTTTGAGCCGCAGTGGCTGTATCGACCCGTGACACGGAGCTTCCTTTGGGTCGCGGAACGGGTTCGAGGCATCCAGGCCGGCTACCTGGGGCTGTATCTCCTTTACTTGCTGATCGCCCTGATGGTCGTCTTGGTGGTCGCTCCACGTGTCTAGCGACGGCGGGCCGATGTCATCTCGTGCTCGGGCGCGGCTCCTGCGCTCGAGGGTGAAACTGAACCTACAGATGGGCCGCCACGTATTTCAGCTCACATAATGGACTGCCCAGCAGCGGCAGTCTCCTTCCTGGAGAGGCGTGGCGCCTGCCGCTGCGCCTCTCCCATTTGCTGGGTCGGCATGGGCCTAGTTGTGCCGCTTTGTCCTCGAGGGGGCCACTTTGAGCTGCGACCCTCACGCCAGGATCGAAATTGGTACCCGATTGGTACCCGCCCTTCGTCTCATCAAATGACGAGACATGAGAAAAGGCCCCATTTCCGGGGCCTTTCTCGATAGCGGGGGCGGGATTCGAACCCGCGACCTTCGGGTTATGAGCCCGACGAGCTACCTGACTGCTCCACCCCGCGTCGTAGGCCAATGCTACCGCGATCGGGCTGAAATCTGGCCACCGTCGGCTGCGAGAGAGCTTGGGCCAGCGCCCCGCCTCCAACGGCAGCGCCTAGGCGATTACCGATTCGCAACCCCGGGCGGCCTGCTGGCATGCATAGAGTCCCGGGAGTGCCGGGGGGCGAAGCTGACATAGAGCCTGGGCAGGGCGCAGCAGGCCGCGTGGCCGTCATCGACATCGGCACCAACTCGACCCGCATGCTGGTCGCCGAGGTCGCCGACGGGCAGGTCAAAGAGCTGGACCGGCGCACCCGCGTGACTCGCCTCGGGCGCGGAGTCGACCTATCGGGAAATCTCGCCACGGAGGCGATCGAGGCGGTCTGCGAGGTGATCGCCGAGTACGTGGCCGCCTACGAGCAGCTCGACGTCACGAAGGTGACCGCGATCGCCACCAGCGCGGTCCGCGACGCATCGAACGGCGATGCGTTCATCGCCGAGCTTCGCGAGCGATTTGCGCTCTCCGCCCGCATCCTCGACGGCGAGGAGGAGGCGCTGCTCACGTACCGCGGGGCGACCGCCGGGGAGGCGCAGCGGGAGCCGGTCGTGGTGATCGACATCGGCGGGGGATCGACCGAGTTGATCGTCGGCACCGCGGCGCGGGTCAACTTCCACACCTCGATTCAAGCCGGTGTGTTGCGCCAGACGGAGCGCCACCTGGCGAGCGATCCGCCGACCCCCGCCCAGCTCGAGGAATTGGCTGGCGAGGTCTTGGGCCTGATCTCAACCGCGCTCTCCAGCCATCCGGCCGTCTACGCGGACACCGGGATCGCCGTCGCCGGCACTCCCACCTCGCTGGCGGCTATCGATCAGCGCCTCGATCCCTATGACCCGAAGCGCGTGCACGGCTACCGACTCTCGCTGGACTCGATCCAGCACATGCTGTCCCAGCTCGCTTCGCTGCCGTTGGCCGAGCGCCGCGAGGTCACCGGCCTGGACCCGGACCGAGCGCCGACGATCGTCACCGGAGTGGTGATCCTGATCGAGGCGATGCGGGCCTTTGGGCTCACCGAAGTGGTGGCCTCCGAGCACGACATCCTCCACGGGGCCGCGATCGAGGCATCCCAGGCGAGGAACCCCCAATAGTTGGTAGCGGGTTCCTACCAATTAATTAGTAGGCGAGGCGGCCAGGCGCTGGACAGCCATGAGCCCGAGCGGGATGATCGTGGCGACTGGTGAGGAGTCGGGCGGGATGCCCAACTCTGAGCCGGTTACAGAGGATTCAGGCGATTGCCGCATCATGGCGCCTCCCGCCGCCTGAATCCACCGAATACCCCAATCGGTCCCTGAAGACGTACCCCTGCCCGTCCTGAGGGGCCAGCTTGGACCGGCTGTCATTGACGACAGCCGGTCTTTGCGTTTGAGGGGCGGATAGGCTGGCTGCCGTGAGCAATTCGGACCGCGGGGCGGTGCTGATCAGCGGCAGTTCTACTGGGATCGGCAGGGCATGTGCGCTGCGCCTCGACGGTGCCGGATTCCGCGTCTTCGCCGGGGTCCGCAACCGGGGCGATGCGGAATCGCTGGAGGCGGAGGGCTCGGACCGTTTAGAGCCAGTGATCCTCGACGTCACCGACGAAGGCACGATCGAAGCGACCCGCGCGCGCATCGACCAGGTCACCGGCGGGCGCCTCGCGGGACTTGTCAACAACGCCGGGATCGCGAGGGGCGGCCCGGTCGAGGCGCTGTCGATCGACGACCTGCGCCGCCAGCTGGAGGTGAACCTGATCGGGCAGGTGGCCGTCACCCAGTCGATGCTGCCGATGGCCCGCGCCGCGCGCGGACGGGTCGTCTTCATCTCCTCGATCGGAGGAAAGGTTGCCCTCCCCTACCTCTCCCCCTACGCAGCCTCCAAACACGCCATCGAGGCCGTCGGCGACTCGCTGCGACGGGAGATGATGTCGTTCGGCGTCGAGGTTTCGCTGGTCGAGCCGGGGGCCGTCGCGACGCCGATCTGGGAGAAGGGATCGGACCAAGCGGCGGAGCTTCGCGAGCGCGCCACTCCCGAACAGGTCGAGCTCTACGGGTCGGTGATGGATCGGTTCGAGAAGCTGTTCGTAGAGGCCGGAAACAGTGGGGTACCGGCCGGCCGCGTCGCCGATGCCGTCGAGCATGCGCTGACCGCGAACAAGCCCAAGACGCGGTACCTGATCGGTCGCCAAGCGAAGATCAGGGCCGCAATTGCCCGCTACATGCCCGACAGGTTCCTGGACCGGGGAATCGCGCGGCAGCTTGGGGGCTGAGCCCCAGCTCAGGCCAGGTTGGCCTTGCGGGGGTAGGCGACCTCCGGGTCGGTGAGCACGTTGACCAGCGAGGGCCGTCCGGTCGAGAAGGCCTTCTCGAGGGCCGGGCGCAGCTCCGCGGGCTCCCGCACCAGATAGCCGTCGCAGCCAAGCGCCTCGACCATCTTCTCGTAGGGGGTCTCGGGTTGAAGCTCGGCGGCGACCGAGTAGCCGTAGAGGAACTTCATCGGATGGTCCTCGAGCGCCCAGATCCCGTTATTGCCCATCACACCCACGACGCCGAGGCCGTGGCGAGCCATGGTGTCGAACTCGATCCCCGAGAACCCGAAGGCGCCGTCGCCGAGCAGCAGGCAGACCTGGCGGTCCGGGTGGGCGACCTTTGCCCCGATCGCCTGCCCCGGCCCCGCCCCCAGACATCCGAACGGGCCGGGGTCCATCCAGCACCCGGGCTCGTAGGTGTCGATCAGCTTTCCCGCATAGGAGACGAAGTCGCCGCCATCGCCGATCACGATCGCGTTGCGGTCGAGGACCTCGCGCAGGTCCTTGTAGACGCGGACCGGGTGCAGCGGCGCCCGCTCGTCGTTGAGCTCCTCCGCCTCTGCGGCGCGCTTTTCCTCCTCCACCCCGCGCAGCTCCTTGACCCATGCCGCGGTCTTGGCCGGGTCGCCACCCGCGGCCTCGCGCAGGGCGGCGAGGGTCGCCGCGACGCCGCCGACCAGATCCACCTCGGGGGCGCGATTGGCGGTCAGCTCGTTGGGCGCAACGTCGAGGCGGACAATCTTGGTCTCGTCCCCAAACGAGCCGCCGAACCCGAGCCGGAAGTCCATCGGCACCCCGACCACGAGCGCCACGTCTGCGCCCTTCAGGCCGGCCCCGCGGGCGCGGCTGAAGGCAAGCTCGTGATCGGCGGGAACACATCCCCTCCCCATCCCGTTCAGGAACACCGGGCATCCGAGCGCCTCCGCGAGCGCCTGCAGGGGCTCCTCGCCGTGCGCCCAGTAGAGGCCGGTCCCCGCCATGATCACCGGCCGCTCGGCGGCGCCGAGCAGACCCGCGGCCTCGTCGACACCATCGGCGGGTTGGCCGCCGCCCGCGGAGGGCGGCTCGGGGATCTCGGCCTCGGCCTCCATGAAGACCACGTCGAGCGGATAGTCGATGAAGGTCGGGCCGCTCGGCGGCTCCAGCGCCTGGTCCAGGGCCGCGGCGGTCAGCTCAGGGATCCGTGCCGCGTCCTTGATCGTCTGCGCCGACTTGACCAACGGGCTGACGAAGGGGAGGTGGTCGATCTCCTGCAGCGAGCCGGATCCCCAGCGCATCTCCGGTGCGCGCCCGCCGAGGACGCAGAGCGGCGAGCCGTTGAAGCGGGCGCCGGCAATTGCGCTCATCCCGTTGGTCACGCCAGGGCCGGCGGTCAGGGCGGCGACGCCGACCTTTCGCGTCGCCTTGGCGAAGCCGTCGGCGGCGAAGGTCGCCGACTGCTCGTGACGCACGTCGACGATCTCGATCCCCTCCTCCTTGCAGCCGTCGTAGATCGAGAACAGATGGCCGCCGGAGAGGGTGAACAGGTGGGTGACGCCGCGCGAGCGCAACGTCTGCGCAACCAGCCGCCCACCGTGGACGGCGGTTGTCGCTTCGGTCTGCTGCTCAGCCGTGGCGATAGATCGAGCCTATCGGCCTGGGCCGGTCTAGGGCGCCAAAGTGCTGTGCCAGAAGCTCGTGCGCTTGCGAGCCCCGGCCCAGTTGAGCTCGATGTGGATGTGATTGCGGTGCGCCAAGGTGCGATCGAGGTGCTTGCGCAGCTTGCCATCGCGCCGATAGCAGTACGAATAGGGGCTCAGGTGGTCGCCGTAGCCGAACCACTGGTGGCAGTTGAAGATCAGGCCCTGCACGCCCATGCGACGGGCCAACGCCTCCTCGTTGCCGGCCTCGTCGGTCGCCAGGAGCATGTCGATCAACCGCGTCGCAGCGTGGCGCTCGGTGGGGATACCCGCGTCGAGGTGCCAGTCGATCGCCCGTCCTTCGGAATGGAGGCTGTAGTTGTGCGGCGAGAGCTTCTCGCAGCGCATGATTCCCCAGGAGACCCCGCGCCAATTCTCCTCCAGCCACCTCTGCAGCGCCAGCGTCCCCGGCTGCGGATGCGACAGGCAGCGCTTCGCATAGTCGTAGTGCAGGTCCTCGATCGGCTCCGAGAGCAGGACCGGACGGTCGGCGGGGTTGGTCGTGACCGCGGCACCGACGAGCGACGGCGCAAGCGCGAGCACGGAGGCGAAGGTCGCCACGAAAGCAACTCGGGCCCCCCACCGGGTCGGAAGAACACGCATCTCTGCCCCCTACTTCGGACCGATGCGGATCGGTCTTGAGGCGCTGGACGTCTGGCCGGTGGGCGGGGGTCCGAGCTAGGGCTGTGAGGAACTACAGCTAGCGAGCGCCCCCGCCCGCTGGCCTCAGCGTCTCGAGCGTTTCCTCGACCGTGCCCACCAGCGGCGCGAAAAGCTCCACCGGCTCGTCCTTGCCTTTCAGCGTTCGCGCGCCGCGCGACTCGACCGCGGCCGCCTCGCTGAGCAGGTCCCGGGTGGAAGCGGTGATCAGCACCTCGTCGCCGGTGATTCGAGTCTCTGCCTCGACCCGTGCGGCGACGTTGACCGCGTCTCCGATGACGCTGAAGTTGAGCCGCCCGGCCCCGCCGATCGATCCCGCTACCACGGTGCCGGAGTTGACGCCTACCCCGACGCTGAGCAGGTCACCGTCGCCGTGATTGACGCGTTGGGCGATCTCGACCGCGGCGCGTACCGCGCGGTCGGCGTGGTCGTCGTGGCGCTCCGGCGCCCCGAAGACGGCCAGCAGTCCGTCGCCGATGAACTTGTCGACGTGGCCGCCATGGCGGGCGATGATCGGGACCATGGTCTCGAACAACTTGTTGATCGCCGCCACGACCTCCTGCGCATCGGACCGCGAGGCGAAGCCCGTGAAGTCGCGCGCGTCGCAGAACAGGAGCGAGACATGGGCCTCGAACCCCTGCGGCGCGAACTGGTCGCTGAGGATGTACTCGGCGATCTCTTTGTCGAGATAGGTGCCGAAGGCCTCCCGGATCCGCTCCCGCTCGGCAAGACCGGTGACCATCTGATTGAAGGCGGCCGAGAGCTCTCCCAGCTCGTCGGCTGTGGTGATCGGCACCGAGACGTCGTAGTCCCCACGCCGCACGGCTTCGATGCCCTTCTGCAAGTCGCCGATCGGGTGCATGATCGAGCGGGCCAGAAGCACCGAGAGCTCGAGGGCAATCGTCGCCGCAACCCCGGTGGCGACCAGGACGTCGATGCCAAGCCCGGTCCCGCCCCTGTCGCCCCCGGAGAGCGCCGAGGCGACCAGGGCGGTGATGATGTTGATCATCGGCAGCGCCGCGAGCAGCTTCCAGCGAAGCGGGATCGCTTTGTGGGCGGTGCTGAGACGGGGCGAGAGGGCGTGGTTGATGTCGACGAGCACCGGGCGCAGGCCGGCCTCTACGGCGAAGTAATGGAGGATGCCGGAGTAGCCGATCGCGATCAGTGACGCGGCGAAGATTGCGAAGAAGGCGACGGGGCTGAGCCCGAGGATGATCACGCCGGCGATCGAGCCGGGGATCGCGACGTAGAAGATCGGCAGCTTCATGTCGCGGCGGATCAGTTCCACCGGCATGCCGACCGCCGTCGCCCATGCCGTCTCGGTCAGCGCCGGGTCGTCGCGGTCGCTGGCGATCCAGGCGGAAAGCGGTCGCAGGTATCTGACGCTACGCACGAAGGCAATCCCGACCGTCACCGCGGTCAGCCCCAGGGTGATTGCCAGCACCAGGATCATCTCGCTGTCCGAGACGTCGTAATAGATGTGGAGCAGCGCCAGCAGGCCGATCGTGATGACGAACGCGGTCTGCAGCTCACCGGCCATGAAGGCGGCCGGATAGTGCTTTCCCAGGCGACGGTAGAACCAGCTGAAGACCCGCTGCGGAATGTCGGATCCAACCGCCTGCATGGCAGCGGATTGTCCCCGATGAGCGAGCGCCCGGCGCCTATAGATACGTGACGGTGATCACTGAGCGTCGCTCAGTCGTCTGAGCGCTCGCCCGCCATCACCGCGGCTTTCTCGGCCTCGAACTCCTCGTCGTTGAGCGCTCCGCGGTCGTGCAGCGACGCGAGTCGCTCCAGGCGTTCCAGCTTTCGGTCCTGCGGCTCGGGCCGCGTCCGTTGGCGTCCGCGCCAAATCGAGGAGGCGCGGACCCGGACCCGGTCGGGGACCTCTCCGAGCGTGGCGTCGGGAAAGTCGGCGATCGACTTGCGGCGCAGCTCGTACATCCCGGCCCCCGCCATCGCGACCAGGACCAGCCTCGTGAGGATCGCCCGCGTGCTGTCGACGCCGGACAGCACCCAGATCAAAGCGATCACTCCGAGCAGCGCCCAAACCGCGATCGGGTAGTCGCGCAGGATCGGGGTCAGCGCCCGCCGGGTCGCCAGCGCGCTGCGGTGCGGCGAGGCGAGCCAGGCGGCGATGACGAAGAAGATGCCGTAGACGATGACCTGCTTGGCGATCGACGCGAGCAGGGAGGTGCCGATCGACCAGGCCGCGTCGGCCGCCGGCTTGGCGGTCTCAGTCGCAAGGTCCTGGGTCAGCACGTTGCCGATCACCTCGCGCAGGATCAGCACCACGACCCCGACCACGACGAAGCCGAGGCCGACCCCGAGCACGGTAATCCAGCGATAGCCGCGCGAAAGGTAGATCGCGAGCGCGAAGAGGGCGAGCGCCAGCAGGCTCGTGATCAGGGCGATGCCGCGGATCAGCTTCGCGATCGTCTGCGCGAGGCCGAGCTGGTCGGAGCGGAGGATCTTCAGGTTCCCGGCGTCGGGAGGCAGCTTGTCGGTGATGTTGGAGGGCAGGCCGAGCTCGGAGGCGGCCTGCACCAGTAGCGGCTGCAGCTTCAGGTCGACCTCACCGTTGTTGGTGGAGACAGCGTTGCCCTTGTCCTCGATGATGTTGATCAGCGTCTTGTGGGCGGCGCGGTTGGCGTTCTGCCACAGCGTCTGGAAGCGCGCGGTGCCGAGAGCCCGCTGGACGCCGTCGGTGGCCACCGAGCGCAGACCGGTCGAGGCGGGGCCGGAGAGACCCTTGAAGTTTTTCGGCAGCACCTTCTCCAGCTCAGCGTTGACGTTGACGTTGGCGTAGAGCTGGTCGACCGAGTAGTTGGCGAGCGCCTTCTGGATCTGCTCGTTCTCGAGCAGCTTGCTGCTCGTGTGCACCCAGTCGTCGGTATTCAACGCTTGGCGCTCGGCCCAAGTCGAGAAGCAGGCGATGACGACGAGCAGGGAACCGAGGACGACGAGAACCTTTACGAGTCCCCTATGACGCGGGCCGGTGGGCGATCCTGCCTTGGCCACGCTCCCAGCCTAACCCCCCGCACCGCCTGAGGCGAATCGAAATGCCCGGGGCGGGATTCGAACCCGCACGCCCCTCGGAGGGGCAGCGCCTTTTAAGGGCGCCGTGTCTTGCCAGCTTCCACCACCCGGGCAAGGCCATCGTAGCCTTGGATGTCCGACCCGGTTGGGAACATATGTTCGTGTACAGCCAGGACATGGTCGATCGGGTCTCGCTGCTCGCAAACCGCGGATTTAGCGAGCCAGCGATAAGCCGGCTCACGGGCGTCCATCGCCGCACGGTTCATAGATGGATAGCCCATCCCCCAAATCGAGAACCCATAACGGAGCCCCTGGCGATCCTGCGCAGGCAATCCATCGCAAGCTATGCCTATCTGCTCGGGCTCTACCTGGGCGACGGATGGATCGGCAAGGTGGGCCGGACGTGCCACCTGCGGATTTCGCTGGACCGCAGGTATCCGGGCATCATTCAGGCAGCCAGCGCTGCCGTCGGGGCGGTGATGCCAGACCACGCAGTCCGCATCCGCCACCATCCAACATTCAACCTGGACATCGTCATTTGCTGCTCAATCAATTGGCCGTTGCTTTTCCCACAACACGGCAAGGGGAGAAAGCACAAGCGCCACATATTTCTCGCTGAGTGGCAACGAGAAATAACGCGCGAGCATCCCCACTTGCTCCTACGCGGACTCATCCACTCCGACGGATCTCGATTCGTCGCCAGGCAGCCACGAAGGAACCGGGTCTATCGCTACTCCCGTTACTGCTTCCGTAACTACTCCAGCGACATCATCTCCATCTTCTGCGAGCACCTAGACCAAGTGCACATACGCTGGACACTTTCCAGTCCAAACCAGGTCCAGATTGCAAGACGCGAATCTGTGGCTGCCCTCGACAAGTTCATCGGACCGAAGCTGTAGCTGAAAATGCGCTCGGCCCCCCGCCCGCACCCGCCTGCCCGGGCAACGAATGTCCACGCCTGTGCCTGGAGACAACCTGAGCGCAACCCGCCTCTTGTTACCGTGTTCTTGACGCAGGGAGCGTTCCTGGCCACTTGGAGGCCTCAGCACTAACACACGCTGGCCGTCGCGGGCTGCTCGCCCGAAAGTCGCCCCTGCTGCGACTGCAGGGCGACGACCGTCTGGTTGCGCTGCTGCGCGGCGGCAACCGCCACGCCTTCGAGGTGATCGTCGACCGCTACGAGGCCCGGCTGCTCGGCTTCTGCCGTCAGATGCTCGGCTCCACCGAGGACGCCGAGGACGTGCTGCAGGAGGTGTTCGTAAACGCCTACCGCGCGATCCTCGCCGACAACCGAGAGATCAAGCTTCGCCCCTGGCTCTATCGCATCGCCCGCAACCGCTGCCTCAACCACCTTCGCAAGCCGGTCGCCGAGGGCAGAGATTCGATGGACGCCCACCCGATCGTCGACGCGGCCTCGACCCACGAGCGGGTCCAGAATCGCGAGGAGTTCCGCCAGTTGCTCACCGACGTCGGCAAGCTTCCCGAGACGCAGCGGACCGCGCTGCTGCTTCGCGAGATGGACGCGATGTCCTATGAGGAGATCGCCCAGGCGATGCAGACGACGGTGCCGAGCGTCAAGTCGCTGCTCGTGCGGGCGCGGATCGCGCTCGCCGAGGCGACCCAGGCCCGAGTCCTCACCTGTGGCGAGGTTCGCATCGAGCTCGCGGAGGCGGCCGAGGGCCTCGGTAAGGCCTCAGGGCCCGTGCGCCGCCACGTGCGCGAGTGCGAAGGCTGCCGTGAATTCCGCGATCAGCTGCGCTCCGATTCGAAGGTGCTCGCGGCGCTGTTCCCGATCGGTCCAATCGTCCTCCTCAAGGGCCTGCTGCTCTCCAAGCTGGGCCTCGGAGGCGCTGGTGCCTCCGGAGGCGCCGGGGCTGCCGGAGCCGGCGGAGCGGGTGCGGGCGCCGGCGGAGCCGCAATCGGCGGCGGAGCCGCCGGAGGAGTTGGCGGGATCGGCGGGGCCGTTGGCAGTGCGATCGGCGCAAAGGCGGTGGCCGGAGTCGTCACAGCCGCGGTGATCACCGCCGGCGCCGCGGTCGAGGTGAAGAAGGTCTCGCGCCCGCACCCCCCGCCGGCCCCCTCCACCGCTTCGGTCGTGACCGGAGGCGTAACCGCTCCGGCGGCCGTTCCCCACTACGCACCCGCCCCCTCACCCGCCAAGCATCACAAGACGAACCGCAAGGCGGCGAAGCCCGACCCGAAGAAGGACGCGACGGCGACAACAACCACTGACCCGGCCCTGACCACCGATCCCAACGCCGTTCCCGCGACTCCGACCGGCAAGGACAAGCATTCGAAGGGCGATGAGGCCGGCGCGAGCACGACCCCACCGGCTGTCGCCGTGGTGGTCACCGAAAGCCCGCCCCCGACGACCACCGTCACCACCAGCCCTACTTCCGGCGACACCGGCACAGATCACGGAACGCCACCGCCACCGCCACCGCCACCGCCGGCGCCACCCCCACCGCCGCCGGTGGATCCCGCGCCTCCGCCCCCCACCGACGGGGGGACAACTCCGCTTCCTCCCCCGCTTGAGCCCCAGCCCGACTAGACGATTGATTCCTAATCCGCGTGGGCCCGGGGGCGCACGGGACCGAGCCGAGCGGGGGAAGCAGGGCGAAGCCAATACCTGGAGGTATTGGCGAGCCCGATGACCCCGATCCGGCGACGGTATCCGTGCGTCATCCGGGTGTGCGGGGATTGGGAATCACTCGTCTAGGCCAAGCCGATGAACTTCAGACGGCGGGTCAAGGCTGTGGCCGCGAACTCGCGCGTCTCCGCGAGCGTGTAGCCGAACATCTCGAAATCCTCGTCGTCCTGGGCCCAGGGTGGGCTGAGCACCTTGTCGGCGACCGGAAGCGACTCCTCCAGGGTGCGCTGGATCGCCGCCTTGAAGCGCGGCTCCTCCTCGGCCTTCTCCTGCAGGAAAGCGGTGCCGAAGGCGACGTGGCGGTGCTCGTCGCGGGCGACGTTCTGGAAGCCTTCGACGAACGCCGGCAGAACGCCCTGCTCGGTGTTGTACTCCATGATGAAGTGCTGGCCGGTGAGGGCGAGCATCCCCTCGATCACCATGTGGTAGAGGGTGATCGCCTCAACCAGGGCCTCGATGTCGCCGGGCTCCTGCGCGAGGCGGTCGACGCGCGAGTGCAGCATCTCGTCGAAGAGGACGCCGAAGTTGTCGTTCAGGTGCTCTGACGTCTGATCGAGCAGCGAGCTCAGCTCGTCGGACTCATAGACCCCGACCTCCTGGTAGAAGCGCTCGAAGAAGCGCACGTGGCGGGCCTCGTCGGCGATCTGGGTGCAGAGGAAGATCCGCTGTTCCTCGGTCGGGGCGGCGCGCATGATCGGACCCAGCTCCTCCGCCACCTTCTGCTCGCCGATGAAGAACGAGGAGAGGCCGTACATGCGCTGGAAGCGCTCGCCCTTGTCGAATTTCTCGTGCCAGTCGCGGCGGTCCTGGCTGAAGTCGAGGTCCTGGGTTCGCCACTGCTGCTTCTCCCAGAGCATGTATAGATCGCGGTATGAGAGAAGCTGCGCCTGGCCGCGGTCGGCGGCCTCCTGAAGCGCCGGATCGGAGGTGGCCTTGTAGTCCTCTCGAGTGGTGCGGGACGGGGCGGCGCGGGTTGCCTCTTTGGCTTCCATTCTTCCTCTCCAGTGGCGGGTCTCTGCCTGACGCGAGCCTAGCATCCAAACTGGCTGCCCAGCCAGTCGAAGGTGATGGGCGTCGACACAAAGTGTCGACGCAGATGCGTGTCAGGCGGCGAAGCCGCCGCAATAGATGGCAGTTTTCCAACTCTTAGGTAAGGGACGGGAAAAAGCCTTGGTAGCAGGGCCTTAATAGGCGGTACGGGCTCGCCGATGGCTGCGCTGAACAGGGCAATCCTGAATCGCAACCAGGGAGGGCAATTGGCCCGGCATTCTTCAACAGAGGTTCGCGGGACCCACGAGCACCATCTGGTCGACTACGACCCCGCGCTGCGGCGCATGTGGATCGGCGGCCAGAGGCTCCATCACGGAGCCACCGGAGCGGCCTTTGCCGCCGCCGGGCTCGCCGGCTTCGTCGCCCGCCGCCTGCCCCTCCGCGATTGCGTCCCGGTCACGCTCATCGGCACGCTGCTGATGGTGCATGACTGGAAGGACCGCGACGTCTGGTTTCGGCGCGGTCCGCAAATGCCTTGACTTCCTCGGGAACCAAGGCCTGCGACCGCGGGGGCAGGGGCCCCCGCGGGCAAGGCCTGGTGTGTTGGGCGGCGACACAAAGTGTCGACGCACTGGCGTGTCAGGCCGGCGAAGCCGGCCGCCAGTCATGTGCTGTGGCTATCCCCCGGGTCGAGAACAGCCACCTTCGAGGAGGTCTTCGACTCGACCTCTGACTTGAACGCCTCCGCGTCGGTCTCGATCGGCGGGAAGGTGTTGAAGTGCATCGGGATCACAGTCTCGGCGCCGACGAACTCAGCCGCGACCACGGCGTCGTGGCGGTCCATCGTGTAGTGGCCGCCGATCGGCAGCATCGCGATGTCGATCGGATTCCGCTCCGCGATCAGCTTCATGTCGCCGAACAGGCAGGTGTCGCCGGCGTGGTAGACGGTCTTGCCGCCGATCTCGATCACGAACCCGCTCGGAGTGCCGATCGGGATCCCCTGCTCGGCGCTGAACGGATCGTCGCCTGAACCGGGGATCGTGTTCGTGTGCCAGGCCGGCACCAGCTTGATCCAGCCCCAGTCGAACTCGACCGTTCCTCCGAGGTTCGGGTCGCTGACCTCGGCGGCGCCCTGCGATTCGAGCCAATGGGCGAGCTCGACGATCGCGACGCAGTGGGCGCCGGTGCGCTTGGCGACCGGAACCGCGTCGGCGATGTGGTCGGCGTGGCCGTGTGTAACCGCGATGTGGGTCGGCTCGACCTCGTCAGCCGTCGCAACGGCGATCGGGTTGTTGGGCTTCAGGAACGGATCGACCAGCAGCGTCGCCGAGCCGTCCGTGAGCTCGAAGCAGGCCTGGCCGTGGAACTTGATCTCCATCTCTAGATGTCTCCTTCGCTTGACGGTTTTGAAAGCTCTTCGTGCAGTGCCCAGCCGACCGCGACCCCAACCATCATTCCCATCCGCGCTTCCTCGGCGAGCAGGGTGCGCACCGCGGTGATGCGCTCGTCCGGGTCCGGGGTCGTCGCCGCCTTCAGCGTCTCTGCCTCGTGCGACTCGCCGAACCAACCACCCGACTCGAGCGCCGAGGCCAGAACCCGATGCAGCTTCGGCGCCGCCATCGCGACGACGCTCTCTGCGTCGCGGAAGCGCTCCGCATCGCTGAGCGCGTCGAGCGCCTTCTCGAGCTGGACCTCGCTGTAGCTGGGACGTTGGCCCTGCACGAGCGGGACCTTAGCGAGCAGAGGACGGCTATCGATCGGGGCGACGGCGCAGCGCCTAGGCTGACGGCGTGAGCGACGATTCGCGGATGGGCTACCGAGACGCCCTGCTCGACTGGATGGCATGCGCGGTCGGCGGCCTCGACGAGGTCGCGGCGCGCGCGGCCCGCGGCGCGGGCGACGGCTTGCTCGATCGCGTCGCCGCGGCTGGAACGGCGGGCCACGTGCTCGATTTCGACGACACCTATTTGCCCGGAATCGCCCATCTGAGCGCCCCCACCGCTCCCGTGGCTCTGGTGCTGGGGGCCGAGCGCGGAGCCAGTGTCGAGGAGGCCCTGAACGCCTACTCCGCCGGGTTCGAAGCCGCGGGCGCGATGGCGCGCGCGGGCCACCCGGCGCTCTACGCCGGCGGCTGGCATCCGACTCCCGTATGCGGCTCACTCGGGGCCGCGGTCGCCGCCTCCCGGCTCCTGGAGCTGGACCCCGAGGCTGAGCGCTCGGCGGCCGCCCTGGCGCTGCTGCGCGCCGGAGGGCTGCGCTCCGCCTTCGGTTCGGCCGGCAAGAGCATCCAGGTCGGAATGGCGGCCGCGACGGGGACGGCCGCCGCGCGCTTCGCGGGCTCCGGGGCTCGACTCGACCTCGACCAGATCGCCCGCGGGCCCGCCGGCTTCGAGGAAGCATTCGGCGCCAGATTCGAGCTCCCCGGCGAGCCCGGGGCGATCGAGGAGAACTGGATCAAGGCCTATCCGTGCTGCCTGCAAACGCATGGCGCGATCGAGACCGCGCTGGCGGCCCGCGATGCCGTGGATCTCGCCGATCCGGCCCCATCGTTCGAGGTCACGGTCCACCCCGTCTCGCTTCAGGCCGCACCGATCGAACAGCCGGCGGACGGATTGGAGGCGAAGTTCTCGATTCCGTATCTGACCGCGTTCGCGCTCCTGCATGGAGCTCCGGCCACCAGCAGCTTCGCCGCCGTCGACGAGGGCGCGGTTGAGCTCGCGAAGACGATCGCGGTGAACGCTGACCCGCAACTCGCCGAGTCGGAGGCCCGGCTGTCGATCGACGGAACCGCGACCGCCCGGGTCGAAGCGGCGCTCGGGTCGCCGCAGCGGCCGATGAGCGCCGACCGGCTGGCCGCCAAGCGGCGCCAGCTCGCCGGCGATCGCCTCGAGGATGCGCTCGACGACCTCGATCGGCCGGTGGCCGAGCTGCTGACCGTGCTTGGACTCTGAGGCTCGCTGGGCTCAGGCCGGCGCGCCAGGCTGCCCCTGGGCGGCCAGTTCCGGTGGTCGGAATTCCCACATCCCCAGCGCTCCTAGGTCCTCGTAGCCGATGCGGCGATAGACCGGGGCGCCGAGCTTGGTTGCCTGCAAGGTCGAGGTGCGGCAACCGCGCCGCGCGCCGTCGAATATCGCCTTTCGCATCAGCGCGGTCGAGAGCCCCCTCCCCCGCGCCCATTCGGCCGTCGCCACCATCCAGATCGCGCAATCCCCGGCGGCGTCGCGTGAGCAGACCGTCGCCGCGGGCTTTCCGTCGACCCGTGCCAGATAGACGTGCAGCTCCTCGGCTCCGCGGCCCATCCCCCTGACCCACGTGCCGGGCTCGTATCCGTATGCGGCGTCGTTGAGCGAAGCCATCTCCTCGGCCTCGCCCTGATCGGTCCAGTCGAGGCCGGAGAGGTCGGGCTCGGCGATCCCGGCCAGCTCAATGCCCATCGCCCGCGGTTTGGCATCCAGCGTGTGGCTGGCCCGATCGAGCATCTGTGCCGACGCGCTGTCTTTCTCGGGAACCCAGACGGTCCACGAGCAGCCGGCCTCCGCATAGGCGGCGGCCAGCTCGTCATAGGACGCCGCGAGAGCCTCGGGGTCGAGATAGACGACGCTGTTGAAGACCGAGCGCTCGGGCACCGCAGGGTTCACAACCGCGATCACTCGGTCCCGCTCCAGCAGCTCCGCGCCCGCCGAGCGGGCGAAGCTGGAAAAGGCGGCCTGCATGCCGCGCAGGTTCAGTTCAAGCCAACTTTCCCGCTCCATCGGATCCGCAACCTACGCGACGCGACCGCTCGGCGCTGGGTCGCTAATCCAGCTTCAGTGCCAGCGTCACCCCGTCGGCGACGCTGAGCATCGTGCTCAGCACCCGATCGTCGGCGGCTATCCGGTCGTTGAGCTCGCGGACCTCCGCGGCGTACTGGCCGCGGTCTCCCCCATCTCCGTCGGACAGCACCTCGCCCCCGTAGAAGACGTTGTCGATCGCGATCAGGCCTCCGCCGCGGAGCAACCGAACGCACTCCTCGTAGTAGGCCGGGTAGCTGCCCTTGTCCGCGTCGATGAAGGCGAAGTCGAAGGGCCGGTCCTCGGGCAGCTCGCGCAGGGTGTCCAGCGCCGGTCCCAGCCGCAGGTCGATTCGGTTCGCAAGGCCCGCCTCGTCGAAGTAGCGACGCGCGATCCCGGTCCACTCATCACTTACGTCGCAGGTGATCAGGGTGCCGTCGCTGGGCAGGCCGCGGGCGATCGCGATCGACCCGTAGCCGGTGAAGGTGCCCAACTCGAGCGCCCGGCGAGCGCCGATCGCCCGCACGAGCACGGTCATCATCGTCGCCTGCTCCGGTGACGTGAGCATCTCCACGCTGGCTCCGGCCTCGCGCTCGGTCTCGTCGACGAGACGCCGCATCAGCTCGTCGTCGCCATCGCTGTGCTCGACCGCGTAGCGGTGCAGCTCGGCGCTCATCTGGGTGAACTTGTCGGGCACCGCGAAGCTACTCGGTCGGCCGGACCGTGGCAGCCGCGAATCCAGCCAGCAGCCCGACCAGGCCACCCGCGATCCCGGCCCAAACACTCGCCGCGTCCTCGACCGCGGGCAGCAGGAGCAACACCGCAGCACAGACGGCGACCCCGATCCAATCGAAGTCCTGGTCGATCGCGTTGCGAGCCTCGGAGTAGCGGATCGCGAGCCAGGCGCCCAGAGCGCCCAGAGCGATCCCATTGCCGCCCGAGACGCCATATGGAATCGGAAATGGAAGGTCGCCCAGCAGACGGCTCTGGATGTGAAGCCCTTGGGTCACGGCGCCGTGAACGGGGTCGATCGCGTCGGCTGCGACCATCCCCAGGGCGCCGCACGCGACCAGGAGCAGAAGCGTCGCGACGCTTCCCAACCGCCGCTCGAGCCCCGGGGCGAAGAGGACGAGCGCCAAGGCGACTACGAACAGGTAGCCGATGTCCGCGTAGACGAACGGGGCGGTGAGGAAACGCCACCAGTCGGAGCCGACCGGCGCCGCGATCCCGCCCAGCTCGTAGAGCGAGTCGCCGGTCGCCCGCTGGACGAGAAGCACCCCCGCGGAAGCGAGGATCACCGCGATCGTCGCGTATGGGCGCCTGCCCAGAGCCTCGACTCGGGGTCGGCCGAAACTCAGGCGCCGGCGCCGCCGCGGCTTTCGCGCCTCCAGACCCTCCCCGCGGCGCTGCAACTTCGGGGCGCGTTTGCGCAGCCGAGCCCCGCAGTAAGGGCACTCGGTCACATAGGGGCTGACCTCCGATCCACAGCTCTTGCAGACGACGCTCAACTCAGGCGCGGTCACGCCCCGAGCATAGCCACCTGGACAGCCCGCGCCTCTCGGTTGGCACCTCAGGCGGGCTCGGTCGCCTCGCAGAGCGCCCGCACGAGCGCCTTGCGGTCGCCGCTGCGCTCCAGCACCTCGAGCTGGCGGTGCGCTCCGGTCCCACCGTCGATCAGGGCCCGAACGCCTTCCATCTCCGCATCGCAGCCGACCTCCTGCGCATGCTCGCCCAGCTCCTCGAGCAGCCTGCTCGCCATCTCGGTAGCGGGGAGCTGCTCGGGCCGCGGGAAGTCGACCAGCTCTCCGTCGGTGCCGCGCAGAGCGGCGCGCACCTTGTTGTCGTCGATCAGCTCAGTGGGCACTTCGACCAGCGCCTCCTGATCGTCGAACAAGGTCGAGTAGCGGTGGACCAGGGCGACGACGAGGGCCGCCAGAGCGACGGTGTTGTCGAGGCGCGTCTGCTGGTCGAAGACTCGGACCTCGACCGTGCCGAGCCTGGGATGCGGACGGACGTCGAACCAGAGGTAGGTGTAGTCGGGGATCACCCCCGCCTCGGTGAGCAGTTTCACGCGGCGCGAGTAGATCTCCCAGCTCCCGTAATGCGGCGGGATGCCGACCCTCGGAAAGGCGCGAAAGACCGGCGTGCGGGTGGACATCATCCCGGTCACCTCGCCTCGCCAGAGCGGCGAGTTCGCCGACAGGGCGAGCAGCAGAGGAAGGTGCTTGCGGATGCTGTCGGCGATGTAGATCGCCTTGTTCGGCCCGATGACCCCGACGTGCACGTGGGTGCCGAAGATCAATTCCCGGCGGGCGATGTAGCCGAGCTCGGCGGCAAGCTCCTCATAGCGCGGCCGCTCGACGATCAGCTGGTCCTCCCAGAGCGCCGTGGGATGGGTGCCGGACGCGGCGATCAGCATCCCGTGGCGCCCCGCCGCGGCACGCACCGTCTCGCGCAGCCCGCGCAGCTCCTGCGCCGCGCCTGCGACGCTCTCGTGCGGCGCCGTCGCGATCTCCAGCACCGACTGCATCAGCTCGGGCTTCACCCGCTCGCTGTGCTCCGCTCCAAGGTCGTCGAGAATCGCCTCGATTCCCTGCTCGAGCTCGAGGGTGTCGGCGTCGATCAGCATCAATTCCTCCTCGATGCCAACCGTGAACGGAGTGCCCCGAAAGCGGTGTTCCATAGGCGAGACCCCGCCCTATACTGGGGTCGGGATCAGACGGCGCGCCGGGGGACTGAATGCGAATGCGGAGAGGTTCCGCCACCGGGCCCTTGAACGGGCGTGAGCACCATCGGCAGACACGCTCGCGCCGGCGGGATCGGCAGCCTCTTGCTGCTCGCCCTGCTCACGCTGGTCCTTCTCTCCGATCGCGGGGACCAGGGAGGTCCGGGGCCCTCGATCGAGCAACGCGCAACGAGCAACGAGCAACTCGGTCAGCGCGCCTACGTGAGCCGCGTAATCGACGGTGACACTGTCGAGGTCAGCATCGCCGGCCGCGACGACGAGGTCCGCTACATCGGGATCGACACGCCGGAGACTGTCAAGCCCGGCACCCCAATCCAGTGCTTCGGGCCGCAAGCGAGCTCGTTCAACCACCGGCTGGTCGAGCACCGGTTCGTGCGACTGGTCTACGACCATGAGCGCCGCGACGTCTACGGGCGCCTGCTGGCCTACGTCTACCTCGGCGGTCGATTCGTCAACGCGCGCCTCGTCCGCCTCGGCTATGCGCGCACCCTCACCATCCCGCCAAACGACTCCCACGCCGGCCTCTTTCACCGCCTCGCCCGAGAAGCCGGGCTGGCCGGGCGCGGGCTCTGGGGCGCCTGCTGAGCGCCGCCGTCGCGATACTAGCCACGAGTGCATCAAGTGTGCGGCGGGGACCTTCGCGTGGCTCTGCTAGGTTGCGAGCGATTCCGCCGCCCCTTGGCTTGGCGAGCGGGAAACCCGGCTCTCAGGTGGTCGACGATGAAGATGCGTCAGAGCATTTCGCAGTTTGAGGTCGCGTTCGAGCAGGAGACGTCGCTCGAGCGTCGCCGTCGTGAGCAACTTCGACGTCGCGCCGCCAACCGTTCGCGGGCACGCCGAATCGCCCGTACCGAACAGAAGGGCAAGGTGCGGTTCAGCGTTTTGATTGTCTGCCTGACGCTGACCGTCGTGACGGTCGTCGTGGCGATGTTCGAAGCGCTCTCCTGGCTTATGGCCTAGGAAGCACTGCGCGCCGGCTCCAACTCCTGAAGCTCTCCCGCTCCATTGGAGATCCCGCGCTCGCCCTGTATGCGCAGATACACCTCCTTGCGGAAGATAGAAACGGTCTCGGGCGCCTCGATCCCGATGCGGACCTTCTCGCCCGACACCGAGAGGATCGAGAGCTCAATCTCATCCCCGATCATGATGCTCTGCCTGGTGCGACGCGTGAGTACGAGCATGTTGCCTCCCGCAACTTGAACTTCGTCCTGTTACTCAAAATTAAGTAACCGAGCTGATCAGCTTACAACTCTGACGCACTTACCGCCGAGGGGAACCGTGGTCGGGCGGCGCCTTTCAAAGGTCGTCTAGACTCGCCGCCTCGCATGCCTCCAAAGTCACTGCGCTCGCAGCTCAACCAGATCCGCGCCTGGGTTCGACAGGGCCGCACCGACGCATGGATCGCCCACCAGCTGGAGGTCAGCGCATCGGAGCTTCGCGACTTCCGCCGCCAGCACGGCCTCTCCGCCGACGACGAGGACGCAGGTGGGACCGACGTCGATCTACGCGACGAGATCGAGGCCGAGATCGAGGCTGCGGCGGCCGACCAGGCCGACGAGGACGAGGGGGAAGACGCCGACGACGAGGGCGCCGAGGATGGATCGCGGCAGGAATCGGATGGAAGCGAGGCCGAGGGCCGCCCGCGGCGACGGCGCCGACGCGGTCGGCGCGGAGGCCGCGGTCGCCGTTCGCGGCGGCCGCTCGAGGCGACCTTCGATCACGGCGAGGACGGCTTCGGCCTCTGGCTGGACCCGGCGGTTCAGGACAACCCGAATTACTCCGAGCATTGGGCCGGGCACCGCGAGGTCACGGTGACGATCGAGCCCGAGCAGATCGTCATCCGTCGCTCCGGGTCAGACGAGTCGGACGCGCCCGACAACGAATAACTTGCGGCGGCCTTCGGCCGCCTGACATGCCACTGCCGATGCCTAATAACGGCATCGGCCCATCAGTCCATGACCACCTGCCGCCCGCCGGCGTAGTCGCTCGCCCCCCGCAGGTAGAGCCAGAACGCCGCGTCACCGAGCCAGCCCGGGTCAATAGCCGCGCTCGGGCCGATGCGTTCCGCGATCTCCGCGAACCAGTCCGTGCCCTGCGAGTAGAGGTCGGCGAGCTGGCCGGCGCGGAAGGTGGGGCCGATGCGGCGCCTGAGCTCGTCGCGAATCGCGTCCACCACTCTGGCGGCCCGGCGGTAGTCGCGGGGGTCGTCGCGGAGCTCCTCGAGCCGCCGGTAGCCCTCCTCCCACTGAAACAGCGCGTTCTCGAGCGGGTAGCTCACGCCTCCAGGCTACCCGCCCCAGCAAGGGCCAGACGGGCGTGCGCTGCCAGGTCACTTGGGCAGATAGGTCGTCGGAACCCGTAGGTCGGCGCAGCCGCCGGGATCGAGCCGGCCGTCGAGCTTCCACACCGTCACCCGGGCGACGCCCGCCCCATCGCGGCTGATCGGGCGCAGCGCCGGGTCGGTCCGAACCCAGCCGGCCTCGGGAGAGAACTTGGGCCGGCTCTGGTGGGCGAAGTTCAGAAACGGGCCAGTGACCAGGTAATCGAGGTCGGCCGAGTTGACGGCGCGGCGAAAGGCCGAGCAGGTGCGGATCGCGTTGAAGGACCCGTGGGGATCCGCCTGGCCCAGGTATTGCACGTGGTTGGAGAGGTCCTTGCCGTGGAAGCCGTATCCAAGGAAGCCGGTGGTCGTGCCCGCAAGCCCGATTCGTCGGTCGCGCAGGTCGGCGGCCCAGCGATAGGCGGAATCCAGGTGCTGGTCGGGATCGAAATTGCGCCAGCGTGACTGCAGGTAGTCGCGCTGCACCGGGTAGCCGATCGCAGCCACGACCAGCGCCAGGCCGGCGAGCCCGGCGCCGAGTGCCGCAGGCATCGAGGATCCCCTGGCGGCGCAAGAGCAGCAGCGCCGCAGGGATCGCGACCGCCAGCAGCGCCACCAGGACTCCGAAGCCTCGCTCCGGCTCGCGCAGCACGGCATCGGAGCGGTCGGTGATCGCGATCACGACCAGCAGCGCCGCGAGCAGCGCCCAACCCGCTCGCCGGCCAGAGAGCCCACGACCTAGCGGCAGCAGGACCAGGCCGATCAGCAATGCCGGAATCGCGAAGCGGATATTGATCTTGAAGGCGATCGGGGCGCCCTGCTCGCCGGCGGCGCTCAGCGGGGTCACCAGATAGGCCGCGAGCCCGAACAGCGCCGCCCCTCCCAGCAGCTGAAGCAGCGAATAGCGGCGCCGCGCGATCACCAGCAGCGCCCCGACTATCGCCGCGCCGATCACCAGCGGCCAGAGGATGCCGAACGCCTCGTGCAGACCGGACCCGAAATAGGCCTTCCAGACCCCGGTATCGGTCGCGTAGTGGACGATCGGAAAGTCGGGGCGAGCGGTCTGCAGGCGCTCGGGCCCCGGCAGGTTCAGCGGCCCGAGGTGCCGGACCTGAGGGATCGGGTTGCCGACTGCGATCAGGTTGCGCAGGTACCAGAAGGCGCCGCCGGCGAGCAGGGGGGCGATCCAGATCGCCAGGGCACGCAGCCGGGCCCGGGGAGCAGGCAGGGCGAAGACGACTGCGGTGAGCGCCGCCACCGTCGCCAGCACGGTGAGCTTGGTGCCGACGGCGAGCCCCGCGGCGAGGCCGGCGATCGCCAGAACACTCGAATCCATTCCAACCGAGGGCGACGTTCCTCGTTCCTCGTTCCTCGGTCCTCCGGCCTGGGATCTATGCGCCGCCCAGCCGCTGACCAGCAGTGCGACGGCGGAGAGCACCAGGGCCGCCGCGACGACGTCGTTCTTGCCCGACCCGGGCTCGCGGAAGATCAGCGTGTGCGCCTCGAGGACGAGCGCCGCTGCGGCGATGCAGTGGGGCCCGCGGCCCCACGGACGCCCAATGCACCAGGCGGCGAGCAGGATGAGGGCGAGCCAGCCGAGGTTCACGAACAGCGACAGCGTGTCGCGATCCCAAACCAGCATCCCCATCGCGTGGATCAGCTCCGAGTTCTGCGGATAGAACCAGTTGAGGAAGACCGTGTCGGTGTGGTGAAAGCCCGTCACCGAGCCGCTCTGGGCGATATCGGCGGCGTAGGGGAGGTGGTACCAGAGCGAGTCGAAGTTGTTGACCCCGTTGTTGAGCGCGACCTTGGTCTCCAGGCCCCAGTGGGCGAACAGCAGCGCCACGACGCCGAATGCGATCAGCATCGCCAGCGGCTCGACCGGCTGGGCGGGCGGGCTCTCCCCTCGACGCCCGGTGCGGCGGACCAGCAGCGACGCGAGGCCGACGGCGGCGCAGGCGACGACGAGCGATCCCTCCCGAAGCAGGCCAACCACGCCCAGCACCTCGCCGACCCAGATCAGCAGCGCGATGCCGAGGATCGCGTCGGCCAGCCGCGCGGGTGCCCCCTCCCAGGCCGGGAGCAGCCGAGCCCGGAGCCGCGTCGCCGCGAATCCGAGCGACCCGAGCATGATCGCCAGCTCGACCACGCCAGCGACGTAGCCACCGGCGCTCACCAGGCGCGGCTCCCGCCTATCTGTTCAGGCCGTGGACGACGTAGGCGCGCTCGCCGGGCGCGATCATCCCCTGGCGGCGCGCCTCGCGCTCCAGCACAGCCGGGTCGTCGGTCGACTGGACGCGACGGTGAAGGCTCTTGTTCTCGAGCACGAGCTGGTGCAGGTGCGCCTTGGCGGCGCTGGAGCCACGGTAGGTCTGGACGAAGCCGATCAGGGGGTTGAGATAGGAGATCAGGATCGCGCCAAGGACCAGCGTCAGCGCCACGCGGCCGAGCCGGTCCCAATGGACCCGGCTGCGTCCCCGTCTGGGAGCCGGCCTGCGACGCGCGGCGGGGCGCCGTCTCGGCGCGACCCTCGTCCCGGCGTAGGCGCGTGCGGCCATGGCGGTCCCTTCGCGCCGACGCCGCGCATGCCTGCCGGCGCCGAACCGATGAACGATCGCCTGCAGCGGCGGCAGCCGCCGCCATCATCTCTCGAAAGCTGCCAGACCCGGGTAGGAGGCCCGCCTGCCAAGCTCCTCCTCGATTCGCAGCAGGCGGTTGTACTTCGCCGTCCTGTCGCTGCGGGAGGGCGCGCCGGTCTTGATCTGCCCGGCGCCGGTGCCGACGGCGAGGTCCGCGATCGTGGTGTCCTCGGTCTCGCCGGAGCGATGCGAGATCACAGCCGTATAGCCGGCGTCGTGGGCGATTCGCACCGTGTCCAGCGTCTCGGTCAGGGTGCCGATCTGGTTCAGCTTCACGAGGATCGAGTTGGCAACGCCCTCCTCGATCCCGCGCCGCAGCCGCTCCGGGTTGGTGACGAAGTTGTCGTCGCCAACCAGCTGCACGCGGTCGCCGAGCCGCTCGGTGAGCAGCGCCCAGCCCTCCCAGTCCTCCTCACCCATGCCGTCCTCCAGTGAGACGACGGGGTAGCGCGAGACGATCTGCTCCCAATACGCGGCCAGCTCCTCGGCCGACAGGGTGCGCCCTTCGTGCTCCAGCACGTAGGACCCGGCCTCAACAAGCTCGCTTGTAGCCGGGTCGAGGGCGATCCGAACGTCCTCGCCGGGCTGAAGGCCGGCGGCGTCGATCGCGTCGATCAGGAGCTCGAGTGCCGCCTCGTTCGATTCCAGGTTCGGGGCGAAGCCACCCTCGTCGCCAACCGCGGTCGACAGTCCCCGTTTGCTCAGGGTGCTCTTCAGCGCGTGGAAGACCTCGGTCCCCTTGCGCAAGCCCTCCGAATAGCTGCTGGCGCCGGTGGGCATGACCATGAACTCCTGAAAGTCGACCGAGTTGTCGGCGTGGGCTCCGCCGTTCAGCACGTTCATCATCGGCACCGGCAGCAGCTCGGGCTCACCGCCCCCGTAGAGCTCGGCCAGGTAGACGTAGAGCGGTTGGCCGGCGTCGAGTGCGGCGGCCTTGGCGGCGGCCATCGAGACCCCGAGGATCGCGTTGGCGCCCAGCCGTCCCTTGTTGGGCGTCCCGTCGAGCTCGATCAGCGTGCGGTCGAGCGCCGACTGCTCGGCGGCGCGCGCCCCGGTGAGCGCGTCGGCGATCTCCCCATTCACGTTGGCGACCGCCTTCGTGACCCCCTTGCCTCCCCATTCGGTGCCTCCGTCACGCAGCTCCACGGCCTCGAACTCCCCGGTCGATGCGCCGGATGGCACGGCCGCCACACCTCGCGATCCGCTCTGCAGGACGACCTCGGCCTCAACGGTCGGATTGCCGCGCGAATCGAGGATCTGGCGGGCGTGTATGCGCTCGATCTGGCTCATCGGCTCGACTGGTCGAAGGAACTCACGGGGCGCCGGAGTCTTTCAACTCTCGGAACCGGTCCGCTGTCGCGCGCAGCGCCAGCTCCGGGTCGGCGCCGGTGCGCCGCGCGACCTCCACGGCGGCGAAAAGCAGCTCGCCCAACGCCCCCTGCACCCGCCGGCGCTCGGAGAGGCTCGCCGTCGGCGCGGCGCTCTCACCCTGCTCGAAGAGGCCGGCGAGGTCGTCGGCCGCCTCGCGCAGCGCTCGCGCCGTGTCGGCGGGATCAGCCTCCTCGCTCCCCGCGGAAGCGTCGCGGCGCTGAAGCTTGCGCGCGTAGAGCAGCGCCGGCAGGTTCTCGGGTACCTCCGCGAAGCGCTCGCGGCGCCCGACCCCCTCGACCTCGCTCTTGATCCGGTCCCAGTTGCCCAGCACCTCCCGGGCACTCTCGGGGCGGTTTCCGGCGATCAGCTCCGCCGACTCGCCCGAGCGCTCTCCGAACACGTGCGGATGGCGGCGGATCAGCTTCTCGCGGCAGCCCTCGGCCACGGCGGCGAGATCCCCGGCACCGCGCTCCTCGAGCAGCAGGGCGAGGAAGTGGACCTGGAATAACACGTCGCCGAGCTCGTCGAGCATGCGGGCGTCGTCTTCTCTGGCTGCCGCGTCGGCCAGCTCGTAGGCCTCCTCGACCGTGTGCGGAACGATCGAGCGCTCGTCCTGCTCGCGGTCCCAGGGGCACTCGCGGCGCAGGCGCCGCGTTATCTCGTCCAGCCTCTCGACCGCCGCGGCACCTCGCCTCGCGGAGTCGTTCACCCGCTGACAGAACTTGCGGCCGGCTTCGCCGGCCTGACAGCTCTTTGCGGCCGCTTTCGCGCCTTGACATGCCAGTGCGTCGACACTTTGTGTCGCCGCCAGCTGATCACGGTGCAGCGCTTGTGGGCGGCGCGCTTGTGGGCGGCGCGCCGCCGGAAGGAACGGCGCCAGGCAGGCCGCCGCCAAGCGTCCCAGTCGACGTCGCCGTCGGCACGGCGAGCGGGACAGGCCGCTGCGGAAGGCGTGTGCCCTGAGGCGTGACGATGGACACCGAGCCCGGTAGCGCCGGGGCGAGTTGGGCTACTGGCGCCGGGCAGGCCGGCGGCCGGCCGCCCTTCGGGTGCGCTTGATAGCAGCCGGGCGGGGCGGTGGAGGGGTGCGCGGTGCCGGCGAAGTTGTTGCAGCGATCGATCAGATAATTGGAGCCGCAGTAGGTCCGGGCCCTCCATTTGCTTCCGAAGTCGTCGACGAAGTTGCTGAAGGCGTTCTGCTGGGCCTGCTGGTTGAGCTGGCTGGCGATCTGCTGCTTGGTGGCGTTGTTCAGCGGCACCGTCTTCGACGGGGTGATCTTCTCGACCTCGAACACGTAGTAGCCGAGCGGCGTCTTCACGATGTCCGAGATCTGGCCCTGCTGGGCGCTGAAGATGTCCTTGTCCAACGGCTGCTCCACGAGGCCCTGGGTGAGGCTCGGCCGCAGGCCACCGTTGGTCTTCGAGGAGGGGTCGGTCGAGAACTTCGCGGCGACTTTCTGCCAGCTCGCGTCCGAGGAGTCCTTCTCCAGCGCCGCCTTGGCCTGCTCGACCTTCGCCTTGTCCTTGTTGAGGACCAGACGCACGTCGCGCGACGCCGGCTGCTGGAACTGCGACTTGGCCTCGTTGTAATAGTCGGTGACCTGAGCGTCGGAAACCTGCGGCAGCCCCTTCAGGACTTGGGCCTGGATCTTGTTGCTGAGGATCTGGAGGCGAATCCGGGTTTGGATGTCCTGCTGCGTGAAGTGGGACTGCTTGCGGAACTTCTCGAACTCGGCCTGACTGTGGAAGTTCTGCGAGATCGTCTGTTTGAGCAGCTGCGAGACTTCGGTCGGCGTAGCGCTGATCCCAAGCTCGTCGGCCTCACCCTGGATCCAGACCGCGTCGAGCAGGTTGTTCATCGCTCCCTGCTTGAGCTGCTCGTACTGGGCGCTGCCGGGCGCCGGGATCTTCTTGATGCTCTGACTCGCCGCCGTCTGGAGCACCGACCGATCGAATTCCGCCTTGCTGATCGGCGAGAGGCCGGCGGGGGCGTCCTGGACGACGGCGACGTCGTCGCTGGGGACCGTGGGATGGCCCAGGCCTTGGGCGATCGCATAGCCGGCAAAGAGCAGGACCACAAGCGCGCCGAAGATGATCAGCGACAACCGCTTTGGCTTTGGAATTGCGCTCACGAGCCGGGCAGCATAACCAGTACTCCTTAGGGGCAGCTCAAGCAGCCGCAGGGACGGCGCGCTTCGCCTCGCCGAGTGCCGTTCCCAGAGCCACGACCGCGCCCAGCCGCGCCTGCGGCTGATCGGGAACTCGCAAGCCCACGACTTGGTCGCGCCACTCGTAGATCACGCCCTCGATTCGCTCGCGCAGGACCTCGACCTGCTCCGACTCGAGCTCCACGCCGGCGACGCTGAGCCGCCCGCCGCGAAACTCGACCCTGCTCGCCCCCGACCCCGCGAGATCGATGCGGGCGCGTTGAAGCTCGAGCAGGTTGGTCGCCTCGGCCGGCGGCGGGCCGAAGCGGTCCTCGAGCTCGTCTCGGATCTCGCGCAGCTCCCCCGGCTCGCGCGCGGCGGCGATGCGTCTGTGCAGGTCGATCTTCGCCGCCTCGAAGGGGACGTAGTCGGCGGGCAGATAGGCATCGACCGGGACGTCGAAGCGAAGCGGCTCGGGCGCCGGTCGATCGCCGTCCTCGCTTGCCATCTCCTCGGTTGCCTCGTCGATCATCTGGCAGTAGAGCTCGAACCCGACGGCCGCCACGTGACCCGACTGCTCGTCGCCGAGCAGGTTGCCCGCCCCGCGGATGTCCAGGTCGCGCATCGCGATCCTGAATCCCGACCCCAGCTCGGTGTGATCTGAGAGGGTCGAGAGGCGCGCCCCAGCCTCCGGGGTCAGCGCCGCCGGGGAGGGATAGAGCAGATAGGCGAAGGCCCGGTCGCGGGAGCGACCGATGCGGCCGCGGATCTGGTAGGCCTGGGCGAGCCCGAGCTGGTCGGCGCGCTCGGCGATCAACGTGTTCGCGGAGGGAATGTCGAGGCCCGACTCGATGATCGTCGTCGCGACCAGGCAGTCGCCGTCGCCGCGCAGGAAGCGCAGCATCGACGCCTCCAGCTCGCCCTCGTCCATCTGACCGTGCGCCTCGACGAAGCGGGCCTCCGGGACGAGCGCCCGCAGCCGCTCCGCCGTCTCGTGCAGCGTCTCGATCCGGTTGTGGAGAAAGAAGGCCTGGCCGCCCCGGTCGACCTCGCGCTCGATCGCCCGCTTGACCAGGTCCTCGTCCCAGGGCCCCACGTAGGTGCGGATCGGCCGCCGTCCCTCGGGCGGGGTCTCGATCACCGAGATGTCGCGCAGGCCGGCGAGCGACATCTGAAGCGTGCGCGGGATCGGGGTGGCGGAGAGCGAGAGCACGTCCACCCGCAGCTTCAACTGCCGCAGGAGCTCCTTCTGCTTGACGCCGAAGCGCTGCTCCTCGTCGACGATCAGCAACCCGAGGTCTTTTGCCCTGACGTCGCGCGAGAGCAGCCGGTGGGTGCCGATCAGGATGTCGACCTTGCCGGCGCCGAAGTCGCGCAGAACGGCTTTGGTCTCCGCCGGCTTGCGCAGTCGTGAGACCACCTCGACGAGGAAGGGAAGGTCCGCGAGCCGCTCGCGGAAGGTGCCGAAGTGCTGCTGGGCGAGGATCGTCGTCGGCGCCAGCATCATCACCTGCTTGCCGTCGGAGGCGGCTTTGACTGCCGCGCGAAGCGCCACCTCGGTCTTCCCGTAGCCGACGTCACCGCAGACCAGCCTGTCCATCGGGCGCTCGGCCTCCATGTCCGCCTTCACGGCCTCGATCGCGTCGGCCTGGTCGGCTGTCTCGCGGTACGGGAACGCCTGCTCGAAGGCGATCTGCCATTCGGAGTCGGGCGGGAAGCCGTGGCCGCTGCGGGTGCGCCGCTCGGCGTAGAGGTTGAGCAGCTCGCCGGCCAGAGCCGAGGCCGCGCGGCGCGCCCGCGCCTTCATGTTCTCCCAGCGCTTGCCGCCCAACGCCGAGAGCGTCGGCTCGGCGCCGGCGCCCACGTAGCGGCTCAGCTTCGCGAGCTGGTCGGTGGGGACGTAGACGCGGTCCTCGCCGCGGTACTCGAGGTAGAGGTAGTCGCGGGTGACGCCCCCGACCTCGCGGGTCTCGAACCCTGCGAAGCGGGCCACGCCGTGGTCCTCGTGGACGACGAAGTCGCCGACTCGCAGGTCGCTGAACGCGAGCCGGGCGCGGCGGCCGGGCCGCGAGGGCGCGGCGCGGCGGCGGTGTACGAGGCGGCGGAACGGGAAGACGGCGAGTCGCAGCTCGGGGGACAGAAACCCCTCGCGCAGCGGCGCCTCGGCGAGCAGCAGCGCCCCGTCCTCGGGCAGCGCGCCGCCGTCGAGCATGCGGGCGTCGAGACGCTCGAGGTTGTAGCGGGCGCGCTCGGCTTCCCCGCGACGGTCGAAGGCGACCACGACCCGGTAACCGGAGCGGGTCAGCTTCTCGACCTCCGTCTCGGCCTCGCGGATGCTGCGCGCCGGAGACTCGGCGCGGGCGGCGCGGAAGGCGTCGGAGTCCTCGGGCCCGGTGCCGGTGATCGCCAGCGACGCTCGCTCGCCCAGGGGCCCCGCCACCTCGACGTAGAGGCGCTTCGCGTCATCCGCGTGCATCGCCGTGGTCACGTCGTCCCAGTGATCGCGCAGGGCCGGCTCGATCTCGTCGTCGGCGGCGAGGATCACCGCCGTGTTCTCGGGCACGAGGTCGAGCGGAGCTTGGAAGGAATCGATTGGAACGACGTCCGCGAGATCAGGCCGAGAACCACTGCCCGGCACGTCCTCCGCTTCGCGTCCGGGCGTGCCGGGGTGGTGCCCACCATGCTCAGCCCCAGTTGGCTCCAGCAACAGATCTATGAGCTCGCGATGCTCGGGCGCAAGCTCCGCGGCAGGCGCCAGCTCGACTCGCTCAGCCTCGCCCAGCGAGCGCTGGGTGAAGGTCGAGAACCAACGCAGCGACTCGACCTCGTCGCCGAACAGCTCGACCCGGACCGCCCGCTCCTCGGTCGCCGGGTAGACGTCGAGGATGCCGCCCCTCAACGCGAACTGGCCGCGCTCTGAGACCTGGTCGATGCGCTCGTAACCGGCGGCGGCGAGATCGTCGGCGACGGCGCCGAGGTCGAGCTCCTCGCCGCGCTCGATCGCAAACCCGGCCGGTCGCAGGGAGGCGTCGGGGACGGCCTCGGCGAGCGCGATCGCGCTGGCCACCACCACCGGGTCCGACTCCGAGCGCAGGGCGTCGAGGGCGTCTATGCGCAGGCCGACGAGATGCGGGGGCGGCGCGACGTGCGACGCGTAGCCGGTGCCGCGCGAGGGGTAATAGCGGACCCGTCGCGGGGCCAGGAAGGAGCGCAGCTCGGCGGCCAGAAAGCGGGCGGACCGGTCGTCGGGCGCGACCAGCAGCGCCGGTCCCCCGGCGAGCGCTTCGGTGTCCTCGAGCAGCGCCGCGAGCAGAAAGGGGCGCAGGGTCGCCGAGATACGCACCCTCGCCGGGCCGTCGCTCGACCCGGCATCGCCGAAGCGCGCGGCTAGCAAGCGAAACCGCTCGTCTTCGTGGGCCAGGTCGAGTAGGGATCTCAGTGACATCGCACGCAAACCAACCGGACGCGGGGGTCCGGCGGATCGTCAGACCGGGCACGGGCCCGGCCAGTTCTGATTATGCCGGTGCCCAGGCGCCGGCACCGGCATGTCAGGGGCGAAGCCACCGCAGGTGATGTGTTCTAGGGAGCGGTGCGCGTCAGTCCTGGGAAGGGAGGCCGGGGCCTGACCGTTGCCACTCGACCTGCCCCTCGCCCTCGCGCGCCGTGCGCGCCTCCACCCCGTCCCACTCATGCAGAATCCGCTTCATGCGGGCGACTGCCTCGGGCGGGTGTCCGGCGACCTCGGCCGCCAGCTCCATCGCCGCCGTCTCGGTGCCCGCCGCGGGGGCCACGCGATTGACCAGCCCGAGGCGCAGGGCCTCGTCGGCGGCGACGGTCCGCGCGGAGAGCAGCAGGTACTTGGCGGTCGCGAGCCCGCACAGGGTCACCAGGCGCGCCGGGCCCACCGGGACGCCGAGCGCCGCACCGGGGAATCGCATGCGCAGGTTCGACCCGCCGACCCGCATGTCACAGCAGACCGCGATCTCGGCGCCGGCGCCGACCGCATCGCCGTGGCAGGCGGCGATCGTCGGCTTCGGGAAGGCGGTGAGCGCGTCGTAGAGGTCGGCGAACAGCTGCATGCGCCGCAGCCCACCCTCCTCGTCGAGCTGCTCCCTGACGTCGGCCCCTGCCGACAGACCCATGTGGTCCGACGAGGAGACGACCAGCACACGGACCCGCTCGTCGTCGCGGGCCTCGGCCAGCCGCGCGAGGACTTGCTCGAGCATCGCCGTGTTGATGGCGTTGCGCGCCCGCGGTCGCTGCAATCGAAGCAGGGCGACACCCCCGTCGTCGACCACGTAGCCGACCAGCGATTCGTCCTCGTTCACCCATCCCCCTCCTCGGCCCCCGGCGATGCGCCCTCTGTCGCTTCCCCCGCCGCGATCCGCCCGACCAGGCGCTCCGCCTCACCGGCGGCACGCTCGACCAACTCGCGCACCTGCGCCGCGGACTCGCGGAATTTCGAAAGCACGTAGCTCGAAACGACCTCGGGATCGCTGCTCTCGGGCCTTCCCACTCCGGCCCGCACTCGCCAGAAGTCGGCGCTTCCAAGCCCGCCGCGCAGGCTGCGGACGCCGTTGTGGCCGGCGACGCCGCCGCCCAGCTTCGTTCGCACCTCCCCGAACGGCAGGTCGATCTCGTCGTGCAGGGCGACCACGTGGTCGAGCGGCACCTTCAGCGAGCCTCGCGCCGGCCCCGCGGAGCTGCCCGCCTCGTTCATGAAGGTCTGGGGCCAGAGCAGCGCCACGCGTGGGCCGCCCGGCCCGGTGCGTCCCTCGGCGATCAGCCCGGCGAAGCGCTTGCGGGCCTTGGGCAGCTCCCAGCGGCTCGCGAGCAGGTCGGCGATCAGGAAGCCGATGTTGTGGCGGGTGGCCGCGTACTGGGAGCCGGGATTGCCGAGCCCCACGACCAGGATCCGATCGTCGCCCGAATCATCTTCCGCCCGCCTGCTCAGCTCCGCTTCCGCGGCGGGCGGGTTATCCCGACTCTGCCGACCCCCCGTCCGACGCCGAAACAGCCGCAGGGGCTAGCCCTCCTCGCCCGCGTCGCCCTCGCCCGCGTCGCCGCCCTCGCCCTCGGCCTCGGCCGGCGCCTCCTCGCCCTCGGGGACCTCCTCGCCCTCGGGGACCTCTTCGCCCTCGGGGACCTCCTCGCCCTCCTCGCCGACCAGCGCCGCCTCCTCCTCGATCTCCTCCAGCTCCTTCTCGAGCCGGGGAGGAGTGAGGGTCGCGATCGTGACCTCCTCGAGGTCCTCGGCGACGAAGGTGGCGCCCTGCGGCGGCGTCACCATCGAGAGCTGAATCGTGTCGTTGATGTCCATGTGGGAGACGTCGATGACGATGCGGTCCGGGATCTCGGTCGGCAGCGCCTCGACCGTCACCTCGCGGGTGATGTGCTCGAGGACGCCGCCCTCCTTGGTGCCGGGGGCGTCCTCGGCGCCCTCGATCTCGACCGGGACCTCGGCCTGGATCGCCTCGTCGAGCTTGACCTCGTTGAGGTCGAGATGCTCGAGGTCGCCGCGCACCGGGTGGCGCTGCTGCTCCTTGACCACCACTGGCACGGCACCTACTCCCTCGATCTCGAGGTCGAATAGCGCGTGCCCCTCGGACAGAACGGCGCGAGCGTCGCGCTCGGGTACCTGGAACGGGCGTGCCTCCTCGCCGTTCGCATAGACGACTCCGGGCACGAAGCCCTGGCGGCGCAGGCGGCGACTCTCGCGCGAGCCGAACTCGCTGCGGGTGCTCGCCTTCAATGTCGCGCGTCCTGAGGCCATCGAGGGCTGCAGGATACCTTCGACGCGAAGCCGCCGGCTACCGCCGTGGGGGCCGCAATACTGGGTGGCCGGCGCGCAATCGTTCGCGCGACCGCCCGCGATGAGCCCAGATGCCCCGCCTCCCGAGGAACGAGGCTTTCTGCCCTGGCTGGCACGAAAGTCGGCGCAGCGGTCGCTCACCGCCCGCCGGGCGGTGGGCATCATCATCGTCGCGACGAGCTTGATCACGGTTGCCGGCGGGATCACGATCCGGCTCCTCGACCACAAGGACTACAGCAGCGTCGGACAGGGAATGTGGTGGGCGGTCCAGTCCGTCACCACGGTCGGCTACGGCGACATCGTGCCCCACGAAGCCGGCGGGCGAGTGATCGCCACCGTGGTGATGCTCACCGGAATCGCGTTCCTCTCCCTGGTCACAGCCTCGGTCACGGCGATGCTGGTCGAGCAGGCACGGCAGCGGCGGCAGGGCACCGAGGAGACGGTCGAAGCGAAGCTCGACCGCATCAACGCCCGCCTGGAGTCGATCGAAGCGCGGATCGAAGGCCGCGGACCCCAGAGCGGCTAAGCGACTTAGCCGGACTTACGGCAGAGAGCCCGGCTAGGTCTCCGCAAGCGGCTCGGCCTGGCGGCGCGCCGGCGCGGCCTCGGTCGCCTCGGCCTGGCTCAGTGGCGCGGCGGGAAGGTCGCCGGCCAGCCAGAGGGCGACGAGCGCGAAGAAGGACGCTCCCAGCACCGCACGTTTGAGAGCGTCGATCTGCGCCTCGCCGTAGTCGTCGACGACCGCCTGCGCCTGCTGGGGCGGAAGGCCAGCTTTCTTCACGGTCGATTCGACGGTCGGCCTCGAGACCATTGGGACGCCCTCTTCGGAGCCGTTGACGATCTGTTTCTGAACGTCGGCCGGAATGTTCTGATCGGCGCTGATCTTGTCGTGGAAGCCAGTCGTCAACCCGGCCAGGAGGATCGCGCCGATCATCGCCGTTCCAAGCGAGGAGCCGAGGCTCTGCGAGGCGCCCTGGAGGCCGCCGACCTCGCTGCTGCGCGACTCGTCGACCGACGACATGGTGACGTTGCCCAGTTGCGACACGACCAGCCCTAGCCCCGCCCCGAAGAAGGCGAGCGAGATCGAGAACAGGGGCGAGGTGAGCTGGGGGGATATCGACGAGAGCAGGCCGATCAGCCCGACGAAGAGGATCGCCAGGCCGATCCTCACGATCCTGCGGGGGGCGACGCGATCCGCCAAGCGTCCTCCCACCGTCGCGGTGATGATCATCGCGATCGAGATCGGCAGGATCGCGATCCCGGTGTGCAGCGCATCCTTGCCGAGGACGAGCTGCAGGTAGAGCGGAAGGACGAAGAAGCTGCCGGCCATGATCAGGTAGGAGGAAACGAACATCGTGAGCCCTCCGCGCAGCTGCGCGATCTTAAGCAGATCCGGGCGCAGCAACGGCTGGCGGCCGGTTCGGACCATCCGCTGCTCCCAGCGCCGGAACCCGAGCAGGACGGAAAAGCCGGCTGCGACGACGAAGGGAACCGGCGAGAGGCCGAACGGGGTGATCTCGGTTCCGTTGATCGTCGGCGGCGCGGTGGGCGTTATCAGGCCCCACTGGCTGCTCTTGAGGATCCCGAAGACGACCAGTCCAAGGCCCAGGGCCGAAAGGGCCGAACCGACCCTGTCCAGGGTCACGCCGCTGACAGCCGCAGAGTCCTTGATGCGGCGCACGCCGAACAGCAGCACCCCCGCCACGACCACCGTCTCGGACGCGAACACAACCCGCCAGGTCAGCGCGCTGGTAACGAAGCCGCCGATCAACGGGCCGGCTGCGACCCCCGCTCCTGCGATTCCGCCCAGCATTGCGAAGGCGAGCGCCCGCTCCTTGCCCGTGTAGTTGGCGGCCGTCAGGGCCGCGATCGCGGGGATCACCAGGCAGGCGCCGAGACCCTCCACCGCCGACCATCCGATGAGCAGCACCCCGATGTTGGGGCTCAGGGCTGTGATCAGCGACCCGGCGCCGTAGACACCGAGCCCGATCGAGAAGATGCGCCGCCGGCCGTACATGTCGCCGAGCTTGGCGCCGGTGAGCATGAACGCAGCCATCACCAGCGCATAGGCCGTGATCGCGAGTTGCACCGCGGAGACGGTCGTGTCGAGATCGGCGACGACCTGGGAGATCGACACGTTCATCACCGTCGTGTCGAGGACCATGATGAATTGGGCCGCGCCCAGGATCAGGATCGTCGTTCGGTTCTTCATCGTGGTCCGACGACTATCTCATTAGATCCGCCGGTCTCGCCCTCCGCACCGGCTGTGAGGCGATACGGTCGTTGTGGTGTCCTCCGCAACGACCACTTCGCTCCAGATCCTCCCGCTGGCCCTGATCATGGTGATGGGGCCGCAGATCCTGACGGCGATCTTCCTCGTCACCAGCGGGGAACCGGTCAAGAACTCCGGAGCGCTGCTGATCGGAGTTCTGCTCGCGGCATCGGTCAGCATGCTGATCTGGTTCGGGCTTTATAACGCGCTCGGCATCAACCCTCGGTCTGGCTCAGGCCCGGGCACCGCTGACTATGTGGTGGCGGGATTGCTTGTCCTGCTCGGAATCCACACGTTCCTCGGCCGCAAGACCGCCACCGTGCCGAAATGGATGACCGCGCTCCAGCGGGCCGAGCCGAAGCGGTCTTTCGGCCTCGGAGTCCTGTTGATCCTCGCGATGCCCACCGACATCGTCGCGGAGATCTCCACCGTGCACTGGCTTCACACCAACGACCTCGGGGTGCTGCACGCATGGCCCGTGGTGGCGGCGGCGGTGGCACTGATGGCCCTGCCGATCGCGGGCTATCTACTGCTCGGACACAGGGCCCGCGATGCGATGCCGGCAATCCGCAACTGGCTGACGACCAATGCCTGGCTGGTCAACCTCGTGGTCATCATCTACTTCACCTATCAGCTGCTCAAGTAGCCGGCCCCGAAGCTGGGTGATCAACATCGTCGTCTGCGTGGTGTTCATCGGCCTGATCCTCGGCTGAGCCTGAACGCGGCTGCCGCCGTCGCCGTCGCAATACTCACCCCATGACTCGGAGGCGCGCGATCTTCGGAGGCCGCCTGCGACGCAATGAGGGCGAGGCCGGTCGCGCCGAGGACGACGTGATCGAGATCGAGCCCGGTGAGCTGAGCGGGATCTTCGCGGCACCCAACTGGCTGCGCGACCTCGGTTTCTCGGCATGGCTGCTGGTCGGGGTCGCCGCGGCGCTCGCCGGAGCGGTCTGGTTTCTCTCCGTGACCCAGACGATCGTGATGCCGGTCCTCACCGCGGGGATCATCGCCTCGGTCGCCGGCCCGGTCGTGGACTGGCTGAAGCGCCACCGTGTTCCGCGAGCGGTCGGCGCCGGTTTGACCCTGGTCGCGATCGTCCTGATCGGGCTCGGGGTCGGCTTGATCGTCCTCGCCGGCATCGCGAGCCAGGCCGACAGCCTGGCCGCGAGGCTCCACGAAGGTGCGAACCAGATCGAGTCGTGGGCCCGCGACCTCGGGGTCAACGCAAGCACGGCCAGCGAGGCAAAGCAGCACGCGAGTGCGACCGTGAGCTCGGGCTTCAAGATCCTGACGGAAGGGCTTACGCACGGAATCGAAAGGCTGGCGTCGCTGGCGGTGTTCCTCTCCTTCACCGTGATCAGCCTCTTCTTCCTGCTCAAAGACGCACCGACGATCGGGGCCTTCGTCGAACGTCACCTCGGGGTGCCGGTTCCGCTCGCTCGGACGATCATCAACAGGGTCGCCAGCTCCCTCCGCGGCTACTTCGTCGGCGTCACCGCGGTCGCGCTTTGGAGCGCGGCAATCGTCGGCCTGGGCGCGCTGCTGCTCGGAGTGCCGCTGCCCGGGACGATCGCAGTCGTCACCTTCGTCGGCGGATACGTGCCGTACCTCGGAGCCTGGACGGCGGGGGCGTTCGCGGTCCTGATCGCACTCGGGGACCAGGGCACGGGTACCGCACTCGCCCTCGCGGTGATCATCCTGCTCGCGAACGGCGTGCTCCAGCAGATGGTCCAGCCGATCGCCTACGGCGCCGCTCTGGGACTGAACCCTCTCGCGGTCCTGATCGTGACGATCGCGGGCGGCTGCCTGTTCGGCACCGTGGGACTCGTCCTGGCAGCGCCACTCGTCTCCGCCGCGGTGCGGATCTCCTCCGACGTCTCGGGCGCGCGGGCAGCGGCGGAGCGTGCGGCCGAGGAACCGGAGCGGGCACCGCCCTCCGAGCCCGGCCCGCCTGGCTCCCCGGAGCCCGGGGTCGCCTGACGATCAGAGGGCGAGCCGCTCGCCGGGGGCGAGGATCCGTACTTCGACCTCCGGCGCGTGCCTCTCCGCGGCTCGAGCGAACTCATCGGCCGGGGCGAAGGGGTCGGCGTCTCGCTGCGCGCCGAGCGCGACCAATGTGCCCCAATGGATCGGGATCGCGATTCGCGGCTGGATCATCGCCGCGGCGCGAGCGGCGCGCTCGGGATCGAGGTGGCCCGCGGGGACGTCGGGACCCCAGCCGCCTACCGGAAGCGCCGCGACGTCCACGCGGCCGGCCAGCTCCGCCATCTCGGGGAACAGATCGGTGTCGCCGGCGAAATAGACGCTCGGCGGCCCGGCAAGAAGGTAGGAGAGCGCCGGCCGGCGCCGGCCCATGGGGTAGCGGCGACCGTCGTGATGCGCTGAAATCGTCTCGATCCCGACGCCCCCGACCTCGATCCGATCGCCCGCCTCGACCTCGACCACCTCGCCGATTCCCGCCCGGAGCAGGACCCCTCGGCAGCCTCGTGGAGCGACCGCGGGGCAGTCTGGCTCGAGCCGGCGCAGCGACGGAGGGTCGAGGTGATCGTGATGGGCGTGCGAGATCAGGATCGCGTCCAGCGATCGCAGCCCTTCGACCGAAGGCGGCGGCACTCGGCGACGGATGTGCAGAATCCGCCGTCGCAGTGCGGGATCGGTCAGCACCCTGGTCCCGGAAAGCTCGATCAGGAGGGTGGCGTGTCCTATGTAGGTGATCGAGCCCTCGATCGAGGCAGGGTAGACCCCGCGGATCGACCTTCGGCGCGGTGCGGGCGCCTTCGTGCGTGGTTGGATGCCGGAGGCAATGGCCGGGCCGAATGAGACCGCGCCACAAGCGCCGGTGAAGCCGGGGCCCTTTGGAGCCGAGGTGGGCTGGCGGCCGTCGAGCCCGCGACTCCGCCCGCTTGCGCTGCTCCTCTCCTGGGCTGTCGCGGGGCTATCGGTGCTCGTCGTGGCGTGGATCCTGCCCGGGTTCGACCTCAAGGAGCCGGCGGGAGCGTTCCTGGTGGCGGCGCTGATCGCGGTTCTGAACGCGCTCCTCCCCCCGATCGTGGCGGCGCTGCGGCTTCCGTTCACGATCCTGATCGGCTTCTTGGGTGTGTTGCTGGTGGACGCCGCCGCTCTGCTCGCCGCCGACGACGCCTTGCCCGACTTCGTCCACATCGGCTCCTTCGGGGATGCGCTTCTCGCGTCCCTGTTGATCGCCGCCGTCTCGCTCGGCATCCAGGCCCTGCTGGGGGCCAACGACGACGACCAGTACAGCTTGCGGGTGATCGAGCGCGTCGCGCGTCGCCAGGGTGCGCGAACCCGCACCGACGTGCCGGGGATCCTCTTCCTCGAGATCGACGGCTTGGCGCTTCCGGTCCTGCGGCACGCGATCAGCAGCGGCAACGCTCCCAACATGGCGCGCTGGATCGGCGAGGCCGGCTTTCGCCTGATCGAGTGGGAGACCGACCTCTCATCCCAGACCGGTGCAAGCCAGGCGGGGATCCTGCTCGGCTCGAATGACGACATCCCGGCCTTCCGCTGGGTCGAGAAGGAGACCGGGAAGCTGATGGTCTGCTCCTCGCCGCAGGACTGCGCCGAGATCGAACGCCGCCGCGCATCCGGCGCCGGGCTGCTGACGGGAGGCGGCGGCAGCCGCGGCAACCTGCTCTCCGGCGAGGCCGAGGAGACGATTCTCACCGTCAGTCGCATGGACGCCGAGAAGAGGGCCAACCCGGGATACCGGGCGTTCCTCGCCAACGGCTTCAACGTGAACCGTGCCCTGGTGCTGTTCGCCTGGGAGGTGCTGCTGGAGCGGATTGCGGCCGTGCGACAGAGGCGTCGCGACGTTCGCCCTCGTGGTCACCGGGGCGGCATCTACCCGCTGATGCGCGGGGCGATGTGCGTGATCGTCCGCGATCTGGTCGTTTTCGGAGTGCTGGGCGACATGATGCGCGGGCGACCCGCCGTTTACGCCACCTTCGCCAGCTATGACGAGGTGGCGCACCACTCCGGTCTCGAGCGCGCCGACACTCTGGAGGCGCTGCGCAAGCTCGACCAGCAGTTCGGACGCATCGAGCGCGCCCGCGCCTACGCGCCGCGCCCCTACGAGATCGTGGTGCTGTCCGACCACGGCCAGACGCAAGGGGCCACCTTCAAGCAGCGCAACGGCTACGGCCTCGACGAACTGGTCTCCAGATCGCTGCGCTCGGGTGACGTAGCCGGGTTCGCGGGCGGGGACGAGCAGAGCGCCATGGTCGAGCACTCGATCAGCGAGGCGACTGGTCGAAAGCCGGGCAAGCGCGCAAAGGACGACGTCTCCGACCGCCAGGCGGTCGTTCTCGGCTCGGGCAACCTCGGGTTGATCTACCTGATGGAGGAAAGGCGGCGCCTCAGCCTCGAGGAGATCGACCAGCGGCATCCGCAGCTGATCCCGGCACTGCGACAGCACCCGCACCTCGGCTGGCTGCTCGTCCGCTCGAGTGAAGACGGACCGGTCGCCCTCGGCGCTTCCGGGACCCGATATCTGAGCGACGGCCGGGTGGAAGGCGACGACCCGCTGGCTGCCTTCTCCCCCACCGCCCCCCGTCACCTGCTGAGGGCCGACGGCTTCGAGCACGTCGCCGACATCATGATCGGCAGCTTCTACGACCCCGAGCTGGACGAAGGATGCGCGTTCGAGGAGCTGATCTCCTTCCACGGGGGCCTCGGAGGACCGCAAACGCGCCCCTTCGTCCTCCACCCTCCGCACCTGCGTGCACCGCGGGAGCCGATCGTCGGCGCGGTGGCGGTTCACGACCTGCTCTCGGGCTGGCGCCACGAGCTGCAGCGCTCCGCCCCATAGCGCCAGGCCCGGGGTTCGCCGACCAGCGGGCGAATTTGCGCTGTCCCACCCGCCGTGAGATGCTGGGCGCAACAAAGGCCGTGCGTTCGGAGGCCGCGCGGCGGAAGAAGGAGGTTTCCGAATGCCGCTCGCCGATTTCACCTTCGGACAGGCCTTGCTGACAGTCCTCGAGATCTTCCTGTTCGTCGCCTGGTTCTGGATCCTGATCACGATCATCGGGGACCTGTTCCGCGACCACGAGATGTCGGGGTGGGGGAAGGCCATCTGGGTCTTCTTCCTGATCGTCCTTCCGTTCCTGGGAACGCTGATCTATCTGATCGCGCGCGGCCAGGGAATGCGCGATCGCGCGATCAAGGAGCAAGCCGAGGCCCGCAAGCATCTCGATGCCTACGTTCGCGAGACTGCCGGCAGCTCGCCGGCCGACGAGCTGCACAAGCTCAGCGACCTGAAGCAGCGCGGCGACATATCCGAGCAGGAGTTCGAGCAGGCGAAGGCCAAGCTGCTCGCCTAGGGCCCACACCGTGTCGGGGCGATGACGCGCAGGCAGTTCGCCGCCGTCGTCGCGCTGGCATCAGGAGTCGTTGGCGCCGCAGGTCTGCTGGCGCTGGTGTTCGAGGACGTGCTGCGCGGCCTCGTCGTCTGCGCCGCGATCGCCTCCGGCTTGGCGGCGGCATGGTTCGGGCTGGTGCGCAGAGGAGCCCGGCGGGCAGCCGGTCTCGGCGCCGCGATAGTGCTGCTGGGATTCGTCATTGGTCTGCTGGTCTCGGGCGGTCGGATCTTGGAGCTCTTGGCGGTGGCCGGCGCGTGGTTGCTCGCAGCCGGGGCAGCTCGCATCGCGTTCGCCGCCACAGTGCCACTGCCGCCGGCGCCGCGGCCGCGGCACCCGGTCCTTTTCATGAACCCGCGATCGGGCGGCGGCAAGGCGACGCGATTTCACCTCGCCGACGAAGCCCACTCGCGTGGCATCGAGGCCGTCGAGCTGCAGCCGGGGGACGACCTCGAAACGCTGGTGCGGGCCGCGATTGGGCGCGGCGCCGACGCCCTGGCGATGGCGGGTGGCGACGGCTCGCAGGCTGTGGTCGCCGCCGTGGCCGCGGAGCATGACCTCCCCTACGCGTGCATACCCGCGGGCACGCGCAACCACCTCGCCCTCGACCTCGGCGTCGATCGCGACGACGTCGTCGGAGCCCTGGACGCCTTCGTGAACGGCAGCGAGCGGCGGGTGGACCTGGCGGAGGTCAACGGCCGGGTGTTCGTGAACAACGTTTCGCTCGGCGTCTACGCGCAGGCGGTCAACCGCGAGGCTTATCGCGACGCGAAGCTGCGCACGGTGCTGGCGGTGCTCCCCGAGTCGCTCGGGCCGGAGGCCAGTGGCAGCGCCCTGCGCTGGAAAGACCATTCGGGGGCCGAGCACGAGACCAGGACGATGCTCATGGTCTCGAACAACCCGTACCGGCTGGGCCAGCCGCTCGGCTCCGGCACCCGTCCGCGGCTCGATAGCGGGCTGCTCGGCATCGTCGAGTTGAGATCCCCGGATCGGGAGCGCGGCATGCGCCCTCCCTGGATCGAAGAATCGCAGGCGAGCTTCGAGGTCGACGCCGACCGGCCGGTTCCGAGCGGCGTCGACGGAGAGGCGATCACCCTGGACCCGCCGCTGCTCTTCCGGGCCCGCCCCGGCGCGCTCCGCGTCCGCATCGCGGCGCGGCATCCGGGCGCGTCGCCCTCAGCGCACGTCCCCGAGCGGCCGATCGCCGCCCTCCGGAGCCTGCTCCAGATAGCCAGGCGTCCCGCCTCATGAACTCTTGCGGGGGCCCGCCCAGCCGCGGCTACCCTCTGGTCGTGGCAGAAGACCGCAAGATCCCGAAGGGCCGCATCCGCCGCTCGGCGAAGCTCGGCACCACCCTGGGCGTGCAGGGGGCTCGCTACGCCGGCACCAGGGCCGCCTCGGTCGCGCGCTCCGATGAGGGTGCAAAGGAGAAGCTCGAGAACCGCCACCTCGAGGCCGCGCTGAAGCTGATGGGGACGCTGGGGGAAATGAAGGGAGCTGCGATGAAGCTGGGCCAGATGGCCTCCTTCATCGACATCGAGTTCCTGCCCCCCGAGTACCGCGAGATCTACCAGGAGCAGTTCGCGAAGCTGCGCACCTCGGCGCCTCCGATGCCCTGGGAAAGAGTGGTCAAGGTGCTGGAGGAGGAATACGAGGACGAGCCGCTGTCGGAGCTGTTCGCCGACATCGACGAGGAGGCGTTCGCCGCCGCCTCGATCGGCCAGGTCCACCGCGCCGAGCTGCCAAACGGTACCCGGGTCGCGGTCAAGATCCAATATCCCGGCGTCGCCGACGCGCTGGAGGCCGACCTGCGCAACGCGGGAACGATCGTGCGCCTGGCGAAGGCGATCGCCCCCGGCCTCGACCCGAAGGCGATCGCCGAGGAGCTGCGCGAGCGCGTGCTCGAGGAGCTCGACTACGAGCACGAGGCCCAGGACCAGCGCAGCTTCGCCCGCGCCTACCGCGACCACCCCTTCATCTACGTGCCCGACGTCTACACGCGGCTTTCGCGCCGCCGCGTCCTCGTCACCGAGCTGGTCGAGGGAAGGGATTTCGAGGACGTCAAGCAGCTCTCCCACGACGAGCGCAGCCGCTTCGGCGAGATCGTCTTTCGCTTCGCATTCGGCTCGATCTACCACCTGCAGCACTTCAACGCCGACGCTCATCCCGGCAACTACATCCTGATGCCCGACGACCGGGTTGCGTTCCTCGATTTTGGGATGACCAAGCGCCTGGATCGCGAGCAGATCGTGCTCGAGCAGCGCGCCGTCGACGCCGCCGCGCGCAAGGACCCGGAGAGCCTGCGCGAGTCGCTGCACGAGCTCGGCTTCGTCAAGAATCCATCCAAGCTCGACGCCGAGCGGCTGATGGAGCACGTGATGGTGGTCGGGGGCTGGTATCTCGAGGACCGCGAGTACGAGGTCAGCCCGCAGCGCGTGATGAAGGTGATCGAGTCGACCTCCGATCCCCGCTCGGAGTACTACGACCTGATGCGACGCGAGTCGGTCCCGGCCGAGGAGCTGATGGGGCGCCGCATGGAGACCGGCGTGCTCGCGGTGCTGGCGCAGCTGCGCGCGAAGCGCAACTGGCACCGCATCATGCGCGAGTGGGTCTACGCGGACGCGCCCGAGACAGTTCTCGGCGAGCAGGAATGGGCCTACTTCGAACAGCGCGGTGTGATTCGGGTGCCCGGGCTCGCCGAATCCGGCTGAGCTACAGCTTCGCGAACAGCCTGGGGTCGTTGGAGCAGATCCCATCGACGCCGAGATCGGCGAGCTGGCGCATCCGCTCGAGGTCGTCGACGGTCCAGGCGACGAGCTCGAGGCCCGCGTCGTGGCATGCGTCCACCAGCCGCCGCGTGATCGTCGGGTGGTAAGCCCAGATCGACCCGACGCCCAGCCGCGGCGCGCGGCGGCGCACCCCGGCGGGTAGCCGCCGCCGCAGCGAGACGAGCCCGGCGACGACGAGCGGCTTCGCCCACGGGATCGAGTTCCAGTCGCGGGTGATCCTCGGGATCGTCCATCCGAGCCGCAGGGAGGGCTCGAGGCGACGCAGCTCGCCGAGGCTGGAGACCTCCATGGTCGAGATCGACGCCCGATCGACGAGGCCGCGCTCGCGCAGCGCCCCGACGACCTCGTCCTCGCGGCCAGCGAGCTTGAGGTCGAGATCGAGCTGGACCCGGTCGAGCGGCGGCGTCGCGAATGCATCGAGCCCCTCGGCGAGCGTCATCGGCTGGCGCCGCTTCGCGTCGCCCCAGTCGTGCGCGACGAGCAGCGGCCCGCCGGGCTCGGCGACCGGACCGGCGGCGGCACGCCGCCAATCGTCGTGGTCGTCGAAGTCCGACCGCGGGCGCAGCACGTCGAGCTCGATCGTGTCGACGCCCGCCTCGACTGCCGCCTCGAAGCTCTCGATCGTGTTTCCGGGGCGGATCGAGTCCGCCCCCTTGTGGCCGACCAGCAGCATCGGCGCAGACTACGCCGCGGGCACGGTAGGTTGGTGCGGCCGATGGCGCAAGCGCGGAGAGCGATGGTCGTTGCGGTTGCGCTGCTCGGGCTCGCGCTCGCCGGCTGCGGCCCATTTGGGGGCAAGAGCGACGAGGACAAGGCGCGCGACACGGTCACGCAGCTCGTCGACGCCCGCAACAAGGGCGACTTCGCCAAGGTCTGCGGACTGATCTCCTCCCAGCAGCTCGCCAAGTTCAAGCAGGTGGGAACGAGCTGCGAACAGGCCCTGCCGAAGCTTGCGCGGAAAGGCGCGACGCTGTCGATCCAGGTCCAGCAGGTTCGGATCAGCGGCGACCGCGCGACGGTCGATGCCTCCGTGAGCCGAAACGGAGGAGGCGGAAACGCGGAGACGATCCTGCTCGTCAAGGAGGGCGGCGACTGGAAGGTCTCCCAGGTCGGTTTCTAAGTCCGCCTTGACGCGGAGTCGCGGGGGGCGTAGAACAGCCCTACGGGGTGGGCACGAGAAAGGAGACCTTGATGGCACGGAAGATGGCTGATTGCCGGCGGTTCCCAAGCGATTCGAACTGCACGCTGACGATCATCGGCGAAGAGAAAGAGGTGGTGGAGGCCGCTGTGCAGCACTCGGTATCGGTGCACCAGCACGAGGACACCCCCAAGCTTCGCGACGACGTTCGCAGCCTGCTCGAGCCGGAGGAGAATTTCGTGCCCGGCGAGCGCGAGAAGGAGCCGCTGCCGGGTCTTAGCGCACCCCCGAATACTTGCGGCGGCCTTCGGCCGCCTGACCAGCGACTGCCGCGACACTTTGTGTCGCGGCCTCGACCTAACCAGCTAAAAGAGCTGGTTCTCTCCCGCGAAGATCTCCGACACCGAGTCGTCGGTGAAGATGCGCCGGATCGAGTCGGCGAACGTGCCGGCGGTCGAGAGCACAATGATGTTGTCCGGCGCTTCGATGCGCAGCGGAATCGTGTCAGTGACGACGATCTGCTCGATCCCCGAGCCCTGCAGGCGCTCGAACGCAGGATCCGAGAAGACGCCGTGGGTGGCGCAGGCAATCACCCGCGCCGCACCCTCCTCGACAACGGTCTCAGCCGCCGCGCACAGCGTCCCAGCGGTATCGATCATGTCGTCGACCAGGACCGCCGTCTTGCCCTTCACGTCCCCGACCACATAGCCGGCCTTGGCCACCTGATGGGCGGGGCGCTCCTTCTCCATTACCGCCCAGTGGACACCCAGCTTGCGGGCGAAGTTGCGCGCCATCTTCACCCGGCCGGCGTCCGGGGAGACGATCACCAGCTCATCGCCGAAGTTCTGGTCCATGAACCACCGGGTGAGCATCGGCATCGCGGTCATGTGGTCGACGGGGATATGGAAGAAGCCCTGCACCTGGCCGGCGTGCAGGTCCATGGTCAGCACCCTGTCCACTCCCACTCCCTCCAGGCATTTGGCGACCACGCGGGCGGAGATCGGCTCGCGGGGGGCCGACTTCTTGTCCTGGCGCGCGTAGCCGTACCAGGGGGTCACGGCGATGATCCGGTGCGCGGAGGCGCCCTGGGCGGCGTCGATCATCATCAGCAGCTCCAGCAGGGCGTCGTTCGGCGTCATGCCGTGCATCTCGTTGGCGGCCGTGGACTGGACCAGGAAGACGTCGGCGCCGCGGATCGACTCGCTGTAGCGGCAGTAGACCTCGCCGTTGGCAAACGTCTTCAGTTCCACCTGGCCGAGATCGAGGTCGAGCTTGCCAGCGATCTTCGCAGCAAGGTCCATCGAGCAGCGCCCCCCGAAGACCATCAGGCGCTTCGAGTAGTCGTGGGGGATCGCCGTTACAGCCGGACGCGGTTCCTCGATCGTGCTCACGAGCCTGTCTCCTGGTCTTCTTCGGCCTGCTTCGCTTTGCGCTCTGCGTAGCCCTCGATGTGGCGCTGCCTATCCTCCAGCGGAACCGCCAGCGCCCCGGGCGGCACGTCCTTGCGGATCACCGCACCAGCGCCAGTGTAAGCGCCGTCTCCGATGCTTACCGGTGCGACGAGCATCGTGTCAACGCCTATGCGGCAGTGCTCACCGATCACAGTGCGGTTTTTGCGAAATCCGTCGTAGTTGGCGGTGATCGTTCCGGCGCCGAGGTTGGAGCCGGCGCCGATCTCGGCGTCCCCCACGTAGGAGAGGTGCGGCACCTTCGCCCCCTCCCCCACACGCGAGTTCTTGATCTCCACGAACGCCCCCGCCTTTGCCCCTTCGGCGAGCACGGTCTGGGGACGGATGTAGGCGAATGGCCCGACCGCGCAACCGTCCAGCACCTCGCAGTCGACGAGATAGGAGTGCGGAGCGGCGACCCGCTCGCCGAGCTTGCTGTCGATCAGGGTCGTGTTCGGCCCCACCACCGAGCCGGCGCCGATCTCGGAGCGGCCGTGAAGCGTCGTCCCGGGCTCGATCGTCGCGTCGGCGGCGATCTCGACGTCGGCGTCGATCCAGGTGGCGTTGGGATCGGTGATCGTCACACCGGCCAGCATGTGGCGCTCGAGGATGCGGCGGCGGGCCTCGGCGGTCGCGTTGGCGAGGTCGAGGCGCGAGTTCACGCCCAGGGTCACCGCGTCTCCGTCGACCAGGTGGGCGGTCACTCCCCCGCCGGCGGCGCGGATCAGGGGCAGCACGTCGCCGAGGTAGTACTCGCCCTGGGCGTTGTCGTTGGAGATCCCGTCGAGCGCCGCTGCAAGCGCCGTGCCATCGAAGACGTAGGTGCCGGCGTTGATCTCCTTGATCCGCAGCTCCTCGGGGGTCGCGTCACCCGGCGCCTTGGCCTCGACGATTCGCTCCAGGCTGCCATCGGTTGCGCGAACGATCCGCCCATAGGCACCCGGCTCTTCGAGCTCCGTGGTCATCACGGTCGCCGCGGCGCCGTTCGCATCGTGGGCGTCGAGCAAGCCGCGGATCGCCGCCGCCGAGATCACCGGGTGATCTCCGGAGAGCACGACCACGGTCCTCGACTCGCGCACCACGTCAAGCGCGGCGCGAATCGCGCCCCCGGTGCCGTCGGCCTGCGGCTGCGGGACCGTCTCGGTGTCGGGCGGCAGTCCGGCTGAGATGTCGCGCTGCGGGGAGACGATCGCGACCACCCTCCCGGCGCCCGCCTCGCGGGCGGCGAGGATCGGCCAGGCGATCATCGGGCGGCCGCAGACCATGTGCAGGGCCTTGGGCACGGATGAGTGCATCCGTGTTCCCTCGCCTGCCGCCATCACTAGGACGGTTGGGCCGTCAGCGCGCGCGCCGTTCACGGCAGAGATGGTACGGCCGCGACAGATCGCCCCGCGGCAAAATGCGCTCAGGCGGCGAAGCCACCGCAAGTGCTGGTAGGGACCGAAGGCTCAGGGCACGCGCTGCGCGCGGCTTCGCATCTTCTCTGCCGCTTCGCGGCTGGCGGCCTGCTGAGCGAGCTTCGCCTCGTACTCCTCCTCGGTCGCCCCACCGACGATGTCGCGGAACCGCTGCTTGAAGCGCTCGGTGCGCCGCTCCGGCCGGAAGCGCTGCACGGCCGCGGCCTGCTTGTCGGGGCGCCGCTCGCCATAGAAGCGCCGCGCCCACGGCGAGTCGGGCTTGCCGAGCCGTGAGGCGCCGTAGATCGCTATAGGGAGCAGAAAGAAGCCGATGTAGCCGTGCATGATGCGCCCCTTCGCGAAGCAGACAGCGACCATCGCGAACAGCAGCGCCGCGCCGGCGAAACTCGAGATCACCTCGCCGACGGAGCTGGTCGTGAAGTTGAAGGGCTCGAATCCGAACAGGATCAGCAGCATGCCGGCGGCCGCGATCACCGTCGCGTCGACCGATTTTCGTCCCTCCTCGGACCAGTAGACGTCGTCGAGGTAGACCCAGAGCGCGAACTCGTCGATCGTCAGCCCGACCCCGACGCCAAACAGGCCCGCCGCGATGTCGAACCAGGGCTGAGAGCCGGTGGAGGCGAACCCGACGGTGCCGGCCAGGATCATCGTGCAGATCCCGAACACGAGGTGGTGGATGTGGACGCCGCTGTCGCTGACCACGCTGCCCGGCCACCAGGAGAACCGGGGGCTGCGCATCAGCCGCGTGCTCATGCGAATGAACGCGAAGGAAAGGATGAAGCCGACCAGGACCAGGAAGATGCCGTCCCGGTGCTCAGTCGAGATCTGGTCGGTCCAGAAGTCGGAGACGAATGAGGCGATCGGGATCGAGATCACAGGCGCGCCGCGAGTCTAGCCCCGCGCCGCTGCCGTGGACGGCGCCTGGCCGATCAATTGAAGAGTGATCAGGACCGCGGCGACGGCATAAAGCGGGTAGATGAAAACGCTGGTGGCCGCGTCCGCGAGCCAATCGGCGACCAGGCCGTGACCGACGATGCGGTGGGCGGCGACGCGGACCGCATCGTCGAGGCTCTGGCTCGCAAGCGTGATCGGCCCCAGCACCGCAAGCACGCGCCAGAACTGGCCACGCACCAGCCGCCGGCTGCGTGAAAACGCCTCCCGAACACCGCATCCCTGTAGCTCGACCAGTGGTGCCGCGAGGGCCAGCCATGTGAAAAGGACCACTCCTGGAACCACGAATGCGAGCAGGCCGACCGCCACCGCGATGTCGTTGAGGACCGCGACCGCGATCAAGCGCCCGTACGCGAGCCTCGCGGCCAGCGTCCGCAGGGACACCAGGTCACCGCGCCGCTGGAAGGCGATCAGGTTGGCGACTGCGCCGCTGTAGAACACCTCGCCGACCAGGCCAACGACGACCTGCACCAAGAGGAGCGCGAGCACCGCCACGATCGTGATGCCGTTGTCGGCCGCCGATCCGATCGACCCGGCGCGCCCCACAACCGCTTCCATGAGCCCCAACGGCACGAAGACGATCGCTCCGACCAGCAGAAGCTGGGGAGCGCGGCGGACGTATGTCGCAAGGGTCTCGCCGTAAACCACGCTGGGTCGGATCGCTGTCGCGTCTGGCAAGCCCACGTCGACGGACGATCCCACACCTTCTTCCGGCGGCGCTAAGGTCGGGGCTGGTCCGGGGTGGTGTAGTCGGCAGCACGCCTGGTTTTGGTCCAGGAAGCGGGGGTTCAAATCCTCCCCCCGGAACCTCAGCCTTCGCGGAAGCCGACCGGCGTGCGCTGCAGCTCGTGCGACTCGATCACCCGGTCGATCAGCCCGTACTCGACCGCCTCCTCAGGGTCGAAGAAATGGTCCCGCTCCATGTCCTCGTGGACGCGCTTGGCCTGCTGGCCGCTGTGCTGGACGTAGATCGCCTCGATCCGCGCGCGCAGCTGGAGGATCTCGCGGGCGTGGATCTCGATGTCGGCGGACTGACCCTCGAAGCCGCCGGTCGGCTGGTGGATGAGGATGCGGCAGTTGGGCAGCGCCATTCGCTTTCCCTTGGCTCCCCCGGTCAGAATCAACGAGCCCGCCGACATCGCGATCCCGAAGCAGATCGTCTGCACGTCGGCCTTAATGAATTGCATCGTGTCGTAGATCGCGAGCCCGGCGTAGGCGGAGCCCCCGGGGGAGTTGACGTAGATGCTGATGTCCTTCTCGGGGTCCTCGGAGTCGAGGTGCAGAAGCTGCGCCACCACCAGGTTCGCCAGGTCCTCGGTGATCGGCTGGCCGATGAAGACGATGCGGTCGCCGAGCAGCCGGCTGTAGATGTCGAAGGAGCGCTCGCCGCGGGGCGTCTGCTCGACCACGATTGGGATCAGGGACATGGGTTCACACCTCGCTGTTCGTCATTCGTCATTCGTCCTTCGATGTGCAACCTATTCGTTGCAGGTCAACCGTAGCAAGATGTGCAACCATTAGGTTGCATGGCTTCGATCGAGCGCACCCTGCTGATCGACCTTCCGGCCGAAGAGGTTTGGAAGGCGGTCTCCGACGAAGCGATGCTGCGCGACTGGCTCGCGCCGGAGGTCGAGCTCGACCTCCGTCCCCGCGGAGCGGTTCTCTGCCGTACCGAGGACGGCGAAGAGCGGCCGGGCGCCGTCGAGCTGGTCGAGGAGGGCGAGCGGCTGGCGTTTCGCTGGCGGCGCGACGGCCTGGCTGAGAGCCGGGTCGAGTTCCGCGTCGAGGAGGTCGATGGCGGGACCAGACTGACGGTGAGTGAGACCGGGCTCGAGCCAAGGGCCAGCGCCGAGGCTTCCGAGGGCTGGCGACGGCGCCTCGATTCGCTGCGCGTCGCGCTCGCCGACCTCGCCTACGCCTGAGCCGGTGATGTCAGCGGCGCTCCCCCACGAACCGGGGCAGGGGGGCGAGGTCTTCGCCGCGCTCGCGGACCCGACGCGGCGGCATCTGGTCCAGAAGCTCGCCTCGGGGGGCGGCGCGAGCGCAACCGCGCTCGCAGCCGAGCTACCGATCAGCCGCCAGGCGGTCAGCAAGCACCTGGCCGCGCTCGGCGAAGCCGGGTTGGTGCACAGCCGGCGGTCTGGCCGCGAGATCCTCTACGAGCTGGAGCCAGCGCCGCTCGAGGATGCGGCAGCGTGGATCGCCGATGTGGGCGGCGAGTGGGACGATCGGCTTGCTCGCCTGCGCCGTATGCTCGGGCATTGATCCGATCGATCCCCGCCCGCGCAGAGACAGACAGACGCCTGATGGCTTCGGAATACGTGTTCATCGACGAGTGGGACGTGGACGCCCCCCAGGAGGCGGTGTTCGCGGCCCTCGCCGACGCCAGCACCTATCCGCGCTGGTGGACGCCGGTCTACATCGACGTCGAGACCGACGGGCCGCCCGAGGTCGGCCGGACCTCGAAGCAGCACTTCAAGGGGCGGCTTCCCTACACGCTGAACACGACCTCGGAGATCGTCCGCTACGACCCGCCGCGCGGGTTCGAGGTCTCGGTTGTCGGCGACCTTACCGGCCGTGGCGTCTGGACGCTGACCAAAGCCGACGATGGGCGAGTCCACATCCGCTTCGACTGGCGGGTGATCGCAGACCGCCCTCTGCTTCGCTACCTGACCCCGGTGCTGCGACCGGTGTTCCGCTGGAACCACGACTGGTCGATCAAACGGGCGATCGAGGGCCTCGAGCCCTACGCCCGTGGCAAGGGCTCCTGAATAAACTGCGGCGGCCTTCGGCCGCCTGACATGCCCCTGCCGCGACACCTTGTGTCGCGGCTACTCATCACTGCCGCGCGGAACCTGACCCGCCTCGGCGCCCGGCTCCAGGGCCGGTCCGCGAGGTGAGGCGATGCCGAGCACGCGCATCGCCTTCAATCCGAGTCCGAGCCTCTCGCGGCCCTCGGTCGAGGAGACGTCGTGCCCGCACAGCTCCTTGGCACGCTCGAGCCGGTAGCGGATCGTGTGCCGATGGGTGAACAGCTGCTTCGCCGTCGCGGCGACGTTGCCGTCGTTCTCCAGGTAGGTCTCGATCGTCGTCACCAGCTCGGTCTCGTACTGCTCGTCGTAAGCCGACAGAGGCTCGATCGTCTCGGCGTAGAAGCGCTCCAGCTCGCCCGAGTCCTCGCTCATCGCCGGCAGCAGCAGCCGGTAGGCGCCGGTGTTCTCGAAGGAGAGGACCGCACATCCCTCGGCCTCGCCGACGTTCACGGCGAGCCGCGCCTCCTTCCCCGCCCGATAGAGGTCGACCGGATCCGCCACACGGCGGCTGGAGCCAATCGTGAGGTGAAATCCGGAGAACAGGCTTTCGGCCAGCTCCTGCTCGAGAATCGCCGCGGCGCGCTCCAGCCTCCCGTCGTCCTCCGCTGGCACGATCACGGCAACCTCGGCCGAGTCGCCGCCCTCGAGGGAGGCCAGGCACCCGTGGGCCGCCGAACGCAGTGCCCGAAGCGCCAACGTCAGCACCCTCGCGCGCCACTCCTCCGCCTGGGCGGCTCGCGGCGCCGCCCGCAGGATCAGCACTCCCGCTCCGGCCTCGAGCTCCGCACCGAGCTCGGCGGCGCGAGCGAGGATGTCCCCGCGATCGGTCACCTCGCGATCGAGCACGGCGCGCACGAACCCCGCCGCCGCCTCCTCGCTCGCCCACTCGGGTGAGCGCGCCCGCTCCAGCTCCAATGCGAGCAGGGTCGAGACCATGCGGGCGATCGCCGCGTCGGGGGTCGCGGCCGCGCGATAGCGCAACTCGCCAACCGACGCGTCGGCGACCCGCAGCTCGACCGAGACAACTCCCTCCCCGCCGGCGAGCAGCTTCTCCTCCTGGTCGCGGGCGGCGCCCGCGACCGCCAGCACGGCGCTGGAGCGGTCGATCAGGGCCACCGAGGCGTCGAGGATCTTGGAGGCCGCCCGCGCCACTGCCGGTAGGCCGGCGCCCGATTCGACCGCCTCAGCGAGCGCATCCAGCGATCCCCCGTCTGGGTTCTTTGCAGGCTCTTTCTGCGTGTCTCGGGCCGCGGGCACCCGGGAATTATGGCTGCCCGCGCAAGCCAGGCGTCGGCGACGCTAGGGCACCGCGTTGACGAGGTCGTTCGAGTAGTAGAAGACCATCAGGCCGATCACGCTCCCGACCGCAACCATTGTCGTGAGCACGAACAGCGACATGAAGCCAGCCGCGACCTTCTCCCAGGCACGGCCGTAGGACTCGACCGCCGGGACCAGGATCAGGCTGACGAAAGCGACCAGGCTGACCGCCCCCGCGGCGACGAAGCCCAGCGGGTAGTTATTGACCAGAAACTTCCAGAGCTGGAAGAGCTCCTCAGGTCCGATCCTCGAAAGCAGCACCTCGACCATTTTGCCGTAACTGCACGGCGACAAGGGCGACAAGCGCGCACAGCGTGTACGCGGAGACCCCCAGCGCCCAACCGGCGCTCACGTCGCTGAGGTAGTGGACGTGCAGATAGACACGGGACAGTCCGACCAGCGCCGTGAGCGCGATCCCGCCCCCGACAAGGGCCGTCGCGCGCGCCATCCCCGGACGCAGCCGCACCGCCACCGTCACCGCCCCCCATAGGTAGATCACGGAATGGGCCGCGTGACCGCTCGGAAACGAGGGGCTCGAAGCCCCGACAAGCCCGCCGCCGGGCCGCGGCCGGTCGACGGCGTCCTTGAGGTCACCTACGCCCACGAAGACGATCAGCGTCCCAAGCACCAGGACCCAGAACTCCGGCCAGCGGCGCCCGGCGGCGAGCGCGACCGCCGAAATCGTCGCCAGCGGCAATACCACCGCCGCCGAGCCCAGCCCGGTGACGACCTTGGCGACGCTGGTCAGCCAACCGACCTGAAGGCTCTCGGCGACGTTCAGCGCCGTCACGTCCCCCGGGGTCGGGCCGGGATCGCCGTTGATCACCACCGTGTAGGAGACGAGCGCGAAGAGGGACACCGCGAGCACCGCGAGCAAGGTCGTGGACTCGAGGCCGAAGGTGCCACCGGGCGTCAACCGATCCCAGAGAAAGCTCGCCGGCGGGCGCAGGCGGCGCCCGACGCCGACCAGCCAGCGAGTCGCCCAGTGCGACTTCATCCAATCCACGCTGAGCTCGCGGTTGCGCGGCTCGCGCAGGAAGCGCGCAGCGACCACCGTCCCGACGACGACCACGATCAGCGTGGCGAACACGAAAGCGCCGCGGCCCGCGTATCTGGCGGCGGTGTCGATGCTGCGCGAGAAGAAGTAGCCGATCAGGATGTGCGCAGCGGACCAGAGCCCGCAGCCGAGGATGCTGTAGGGGACGAAGGCCCGGTAGCGCATCCCGGAGCTGCCGGCGACGAAGGGGGCCAACGCCCGCACGAGGCTGATGAAGCGGCCGACCAGGATCGTCTTGCCGCCGTGGCGGCCGAAGTAGTCCTCGACCTGGGCGAAGCGCTCGTTGCTGATTCCCACCGATGGCCCCCGGCGCAGGACGAAGCCGCGGCCGAGGCGCCGGCCGATGAAGAAGCTCGTCGTGTCGCCTGCCCAGCAGGAAAACCAGGCGATCGCCAGCAGCAGATAGATGCTGATCTCGCCCTGGCCGGCGACCGCGCCGCCGAGCAGCATCACCGTCTCGCCCGGTACGACCAGCCCGACGAAAGCCCCCGTCTCCAGGAAGGCGAATACCCCGACCAGCAGATAGGTCCATGCGCCGAGGGCGCTGGAGACGTCCTTGAGCAGCTTCTGGAGGTCGTTGTGGGGGATCACCCGGTTGACGACCACCCAGAAGCCGATCACCCCCAGAACAACGAGCGCGAGCAGCAGCCGGCGCCCGCGTCTTGTCTCCGGCACCCTCATGGCGACCCGGGCGTGCAGACGATCGCTTCCGGGCCCAGCCTCGCGGCGGCCGCTTGCGCCGTGTCCAGGTCGGCGAAGAGTCCGAAGGCGGTCGGGCCGGAGCCGCTGATCAGCGCCCGAACGGCGCCGGCGGCGTTGAGAGCATCGAGCGCCGCCGCGATCTGCGGGCGCAGCGCCAGCGCCGCCGGTTCGAGGTCGTTGATCAGCAGCTGTTCGTACTCGAGCGGGCTCGCGCCCGTCCGCGTGGCCTCGCGGACGCGGCCCGCGAGTGCCTCCAGATCGCCGGCGTCGCGGCCCAGACCCAGGTGATCGGCCTCCGCGTACACGTCGGCTGTCGACAGGCCCTGCGGCTGCGGCAGCAGCACGATCGCGTGCTCGCCCGGGGCGGGAAGGGGCTCGACCCGCTCCCCCGCACCGCCGATCAGCGAGAAGGCCGGCCGCAGCTGGGACGGGACGTCTGCGCCCAGCTCGGCGGCCACCTCCTCGATGCCCTCGACCTCACCGGCGGCGAGCCGCAGGACGGCGGCGGCGTCGGCGCTCCCTCCGCCCAGCCCGCCGGCCACCGGGATTCGCTTCGAGATCTCCACCCGAACCGGGGGACCGTCCCAACCGTGCTCGCGAAGCGCCGCCAGCGCCGTGGCGGCAAGGTTCTCCCCCCCCACCTCGGGACACACGACCCGATCTTCCGCCGCCTCGGTGACCTCGATCTGGTCGGCGAGCGAGATCGGCTCGAACAGCGAACGAATCTCGTGCAGGCCGCCGTCGCGGTGCGGGCCGACATAGAGGCAGAGGTTCAGCTTGGCGGGCGCTTCGAGGATCACGGATCGCCCGTCATTCGTCGGTCGTCATTTGTCATTCGTCATCCGGGGGAGCTTCGAGGCGAGGGCGGCGAACTCTTCAGGAGAGAGGGTTTCTGCGCGGGCGTCCTCGGGCAGGTCCAGCTCGCGAAGCGCCTGGCGAACCGCGTCGAGACGCCCGGTCCGGGCCAGCTCCAGCGAGCGGGCCAGCGACTTACGCCGGTGGGCGAACGCGTCGCGGACGAGCTGGCGCAGGTCCCGCGGGGCCGCCGCGCCCGTGCGCCGCAAGCGCAGGACCGCCGATTCGACCCGCGGCCGCGGCACGAATACCTCCGGCGGGACCCGGCGCATCAGCTCGACCTCGGCGGCGAGCTGAACGAGGACAGATGGCGCGCCGTAGACCCGGCCGCCGGGCGCCGCCCGCAGCCGTTCGGCGACCTCGAGCTGCACCATCACCGTCCATCTGTCGACCCCCGGAAGCTCCTCGATCGTGCGCAGGATCAGCGGCGTCGCGACCGAGTAGGGAAGGTTGGAGACGACGATTCCGGGCGCCGGCTCGAACGCGGCCAGGTCGAGCTTCATCGCGTCGCCCCAATGCAGGGTGACGTTGGGCCGGGCGCCCAGCGGCGCAAGCTCCTCCTCCAGCCGGCGATCGACCTCGACCGAGTGCAGGTGGGCGGCGCGCTCGGCGAGGCGCTCGCTGAGCGCCCCGCCACCGGCCCCGAACTCCAGCGCCACGTCGCCCGGCTCGAGCTCCGATTCGCGCACGATCGCCTCCAGCAGGTTGGGGTCGGCGAGGAAGTTCTGACCGAGCCGCCGCTGGCGGCGCGAGCGGGCCGGGGTCACCATCCGAAGGCCCGCGCGGCATTGGCCTCGACCGCGCGATCGAGCTGCTCGTAGCTCGCCTCCCTGGCCTCTGCGACCACCCGCGCGGTGGCAACCACGTTGGCCGGCGAGTTGGGCTTGCCGCGCAGCGGCTGCGGGGCGAGGAACGGGGCGTCTGTCTCGACCAGCAGCAGCTCGTCGGGCACCTCGGCCGCCGCCTCGCGCAGGGCCCCGGACTTCGGATAGGTGACGTTGCCGGCGAACGAGCAGTACCAGCCTCGCTCGGCCGCTTCGGCGGCCCTCGACGGCGCCGAGAAGCAATGCAGGACGATCGCCAGCCCGTCAGCCAGCCCTTCGAGCATGGAGAAGGCGTCGGTGACGGCACCGTCGTCTCGATCGCGGTCCTCGAGATCGCGCAGGTGGACGACCAAAGGCAGCTCGAGCCGGCCGGCGATCTCGATCTGCGCCTCGAAGGCACGCCGCTGCTCGTCGCGCGGGGCGCTATCTCGGTAATAGTCGAGCCCCGTCTCGCCGATCGCCCGCACGCGCGGGTGGGCGGCGAGGGCCTCGATGTCGGCCGCTGCGTCGTCATCGAACCCGGTGGCGGAGTTCGGATGGCGCCCGACGCTCGCGAACACCTCCTCGTGCGCCTCGGCAGCCTCTATCGCCCGCCGGTTGGAGGTCTCGTCAAGCCCCACGGTGAGGATTCTGCGCACCCCCGCCGCGCGCGCCGCCGCCACCAGCTCCTCGTCGGGCGGCTCGCAGATCGACAGGTGCGCGTGCGTGTCGACCATCACAACCGGAGTTCGCGCTCGACCCGCGGCCAAGCTCTTTTGATGAGCCTCGCGCTCACGGGACGCAGTCTAGGACCGCGTCCCGAGCCTCTCGGCTAGGGCTTGGCGCTCGTGAACTGGAAGACCTTCACGGCGTGTACGTGCTCGCCGCTGTCGTTGCTGACCGCGGACACGACTACTCGCAGGCGCGAATTGGGGTGTGCCTCGATATCCCCCTTCGCCTCATCGTTGAGCGTCACTACGAGCTTCCGTGACACGCCGGCGCCGAGATGCCCGTGCGCCTTGTCGGGCCCGATCTTGTCGCTCGGCGTGGTCAAGGTCGTCAACGCCTTCGTCTTGCAGGCGACGGCACAGCTAATCGGCACGCGAAGGTTCTTCTGCGGCGCCAGCCGCTTCGGTCCCCCGATGGTCAGAAAGCCGTGGGTCACCGGAGCCGAGTCGCTCGTCTGCTTGGCGATCGCAGGAACCGCGGCGAGCAGAACGCCAGCGATGACCGTAGCCGCAATTTTCTTCAAGTTGCCTCCCTTCGGGCAGCCGATTTCGGGAGGCTATCCGGTTTTGCGACCCGGCCGCGCCAATAACCGTGTTCCGGAGCCGAAACTGACGGATCGGTCAGGCGGGGTCCTCGAGCTTGGGAAAGAGTGGAGGCAGCCTCTCGATCCGCTGGCCCCCGGAGTGCGAACCCAGCTCCGCGGCGGCGAGCACCCGTTCCGGCTCGCCGAGCGCGTCGAGCAGCCGCCCGGCGCTGTCGGGCAGATAGGGATAGAGCAGCAGCGTCGTCGTCCGCAGGCCCTCCGCGAGGTTGTAGAGAACGCGATCGAGATCCGCCGTCTGCGACTCCTCCTTGGCAAGGTCCCAGGGGCGCGACTCCTCGACGTACTGGTTCAAGCGCCGCACCAGCTTCCAGATCTCCTCCAGTGCCCGGCTCAGCTCGGCATGGTCGAGGAGGTCGCGAACTCGCTCGACGACCCCATCGAAATCCCCGGCGAGGTGCGGACCAACGTCGCCGGCGGGCACGACGCCATCGCGGTAGCGGTCGATCATCGCCAGCGTGCGGTTGGCGAGGTTGCCGTACTCGTTGGCGAGCTCGGTCTCGTAGCGGGTCTCGAAGCCGGCCGCCGAGACCGATCCGTCCTGACCGAAGCTGACTTCGCGAAAGCAGTAGTAGCGCAGCGCATCGGCGCCGAAGCGATCGATCACGACGTCGGGATCGAGCACGTTGCCGAGCGACTTCGACATCTTGCGCTCCCCCATCAGCAGGTAGCCGTGGATCACCATCCGCTTCGGTGGCTCATAACCGGCGGCCATCAGCAGGGCCGGCCAGATCACGGCGTGAAACTTGAGGATGTCCTTGGCCAGCACGTGGTAGTCGGCGGGCCAGTAGCGATCGGTCAGGTCCTCGCCCTCGCGGGCGAAGCTCAGCGCTGTGACGTAGTTGAGCAGGGCGTCGAACCAGACGTACATGCGCTGGCTCGGGTCCCAGGGAAGCTCCATCCCCCATTTCAATCGGGCGCGCGACAGCGACACGTCCTCCAATCCCTGCTTGATGAACGACACCGCCTCGTTGCGGCGGAAATCGGGGACGACGAAGTCGGGGCGCTCCTCGTAGAGGCGCTCGAGCTGCTCCTGAAACGAGGAGAGCCGGAAGAACCAGTTCTCCTCCTTCTCGCGCTCGAGCGGGATCTCGTGGATCGGGCAGGTGTTGCCGGGCCCCAGCTCGCGCTCGGTGTAGAACTCGCCGCCGCGCGGGCAGTACCAACCCTCGTACGTGCCCTCGTAGACATGGCCGTTGTCGTGGACGCGCTGCATGATCTCGGCGACCTTGGCCTCGTGGCGGGGGTCGGAGGTGCGGATGAAGAAGTCGTTGGTGGCCTCGATTCGCTGCGCCATCTGCTCGAACTTGGGCGCGTTGCGGTCGGCCAGCTCCTGCGGGGTGATTCCTTCCTTCTCCGCAGCCAGCTCGATCGGCTCACCGTGCTCGTCGGTGCCGGTGAGAAAGAAGACGTCCTCGCCGCGCTGGCGCATGTGGCGCGCCAGCACGTCGGCGGCCATCGTCGAGTAGGCATGCCCGAGATGCGGATCGCCGTTGACGTAGTAGATCGGCGTGGTGACGTAGTAGGTCATGTTGGGCCGCGAAACGAAGTGGAGCGGCAGATGCATGTCAGGCGGCCAAAGGCCGCCGCAAGTCCGTGGAGGCGTGAGGTTATTCCGGGCCGCGACACAAGGTGTCGCGGCACGAGCTGGTCAGGCGGCCGAAGGCTGCCGCAAGTGATTGCCCGCGGGGTGCGGCTGGCCGATAATGCGGCCATGGCTTGGACCTGGCAATGGACGCTCTGGAACGAGTTCACCAGAGTGCACGTCGCGACCTACAGGCTCAGCCACGGCAAGGTCGGCGGTACCTATCGCGGCGCGCCGGTGCTGCTGCTGCACCACACGGGACGCAAGAGCGGCCGGGAGCGGGTCAGCCCGTTGCTGTATCTCGACGACGGGGACGACCTGGTCGTCGTCGGGTCGAAGGGAGGCTCACACAAGCACCCCTCGTGGTTCCTCAACCTGCGCGAGATGCCTGAGACCACGGTCGAGGTCGGAGGCGAGAGGCGCCGGGTAAGCGTCCGGGTCGCCTCGGAGGGGGAGAGGGAGAGGCTCTGGCCGCGCCTGGTCGAGATGTACGGCGACTACGCCAACTACCAGGCACGCACCGAGCGCCAGATTCCGCTCGTGATCCTCAGTCGCTCCGCCATTGGCGGCTCTACTCCTGGTCCTTGCGACGGCGGCGGGGAATCCCGGCCGCCTCGGTAAGCGCCGTCTCGACGTCGGCAAGGATCGCCTTCTCCGAGCGCGAGGCGACCAGCGGCTCCGCCATCCCATCGACGTGGACGTAGGTGCGGCGGCCCTCTCCGCGCTCGTCGGGCCCCAGGGGAACCAGAGCGAAGACCCGGTCGGCGCGCACAAACCGGCCGTATCCGAGGGCGACCATACGTGGATCTCGCTTCGCCATCGAGATGACCGTAACGCCCGGCCACCACCGACACAACCCGCCCCCCCAACGCCGAGGTCGAGGTTAACCCTCTATGTCATGCAAAAACTCGACCTCGGCGGCTACCGGCGGGGATCTCTTCCTGTCAGTGCGCGATAGAGGTCGTTGGCGCGTGTGCCGGTCAGCGCCGCGACGACGCTGGCCGCGGCCCGGGGCCGGGCCCCGGACTGGACCAGGTGGCGCAGCGCGTCGACGGCGAAGCTGATGTCCTCGGCATGATCGTCGTCGAGGGCGGGTGCGATCACGAGCACGATCTCCCCCTTGACGTCGCTGCGAAAGCGACGCGCCAGCTCACCCAGCGAGCCCCGCGACACCTCCTCGTGCAGCTTCGAGAGCTCGCGGCAGACGGCGGCCGGGCGGTCCGGCGCGATTGCCGCCAGCGCCGCAAGCGACTCGGAGATCCGGCGCGGCGACTCGAATGCGATCACGGTCTCGGCCGAGCGCAGCACCCGCTCCATCTCCCCCGCGCGCCTGGGCAGGAAGCCCTCGAAGCGCCAGCGATCGGTCGGCAGGCCGGAGGCCACAAGCGCGACTGGCACCACCGAGGGCCCGGGCAGCACCTCGACCTCGAGGTCACGGTCCAGGCAGGTGCGAATCAACCTGTAGCCGGGATCGGAGATCGCCGGCATCCCAGCGTCGCTGACCAGCGCCACCCTGGAGCCGCGCGCTATCCGCCGCGCAAGCTCGGGGGCGCGCGAAGCCTCATTGCCCTCGTGGTTGGAGACCAGCGGAGGGGGCGGGGAGATCCCCAGTCGGTCGAGCAGGGTGCCGGTTCGGCGGGTGTCCTCGCAGGCGATGTAGTCGGCGTCGACGAGCGCCTCGCGAACGCGCGGCGTGACGTCACCCATGTTGCCGATCGGCGTCGGGCAGACGACGAGCTTGCCGGCCATTTAGATGACCAACCCTCTAACCACGCACGTCGCCAGGGAGTTGGTCATCTTGCCGCCGCCAGCTCCAGCCGGGCCATCTCCGCGGCTCCGACCATGCCGGCCTCGGGGCCCAGATCCGCGAGCTTGACCGGCGTCTCGTTCATCGGAGGCAGGGCGCGGGTGCGAAGCTCGTCGCGGGCCGGAGCCACCATCAGGTCACCGATCGCCTTCGCCACGCCGCCGCCGATCACGATCACCTCGGGCTCGAAGATGTTCGCCAGGCCCGTCAAGCCAGCCCCCAGCCAGCGGCCCGCCTGCTCCACCACCGCGATCGCGGTCGGATCGCCATCGTTGGCGGCGTCGGTAACCGTCTTGCCGACGATCTCTCCGTGCTCGGCGAGCGCCTTGCCGAGGGCGGATTCGGGTTCGCGCTCGGCAGCCTCGCGGCCCTCCCGAGCCAGCGCCGTCCCGGAGGCGAATGTCTCGAGACAGCCGTGGTTTGGGCAGTTGCCCTGGCAGGGCGGCCCGTCGAAGTCGATGACCATGTGGCCCGGCTCGCTGGCCGCACCGCTCGCTCCGCGGTAGACCTCCCCGTCGATGATCAAGCCGCCGCCGATCCCGGTGCCGATCGTCAGCATCACCGCGTAGCGGGTGCCCTTCGCGGCGCCGAATCGATGCTCGGCGAGAGCCGCGACGTTGGCGTCGTTATCGATGAAGACCGGAAGACCGAGCCGTTCCTGCATGCGATCGCGAATCGGCACGTCGCGAATCGGCAGGTTGACCGCCGAGATCGCGACCCCCCGCTCGCGGTCGATCGTGCAGGGGATTCCAAGGCCCACGGCGGCGACCTTGGGGCGCGCCTCCATGGCCCGGCGAACCTCCTGCTCCAGGGTCTCGAGCAGCTCATCCTGTCCCTGCCCCATCGATCTGTCCTGGTCTTCATAGAGCACCTTTCGGTCCTCGCCGACCACCCCGACCAGCACCTTCGTTCCCCCCAGATCGACGCCGACGGTCTCGGGGATGCTCAATTCAAAACACCCATCAGCCAGTCGCCTCGCAATCGCGGGCAAAGCCCGCTCTGCTCGACGCCACCACCACCTATCAGATCGGCGGCGACGAGGGAGGGGCAGGAAGAAGCGGCCATCGGCAGTATTGATAGCCGCTCATGCCTTCCGACGGCGAGCAGCAGCCCCCCGATAAGGACGATCAACGACCCTCCGGGCGGCCCGGGCAGGGGTCGTCGAAGCCCCCTGGGCGCCCCGATCCGAAGCGCTCCGGCCCTCCCGAGTACACCGTCTACCGCTCGCGCAAAGGGCTCTTGTCCCGCCTGCGATCGCCCGACGTCTCCAGCCTGCGCCAGCGCGCCCGCCGCTCATACCGGCGCCTGGGCCGGGGCGGCCCGAAGGCCGAGGACCAAGAACCGACGGCGCCGAAGCCGCTCGCCCGCCGGGCGCTGAAGTGGGTGGGCATCGCGGCCGCGGTCTGGGTGCTGATCAGCTTCCTTGCCTTCGCGGTCTCCGCCCAGCTTCAGGAGTGGAAGCTCTCCGGCGGAGCGAAGAGCGTCCTGCACGGAAACCCGTTGCTGCTCGTCAGCCCGCAGACGATCCTGATGATCGGCACCGACGCCCGCCCACCGGACACCAAGGAGCCCGGGGCGGCCCCCTCGCAATCTTGCTTCGATCAGCAGGCCCACGGCGACTCGCCCCACGGCGGCTGCTCCCAGGGCCAGTTTCGAGCCGACACCCTGATGCTGGTTCGGGCCGGGGGCGGCCACTTCCGCAAGCTCTCGATCCCGCGCGACAGCTTCTCCGAGATCCCTGGCCACGAGCCGCAGAAGATCAACGCCGCCTATGCGTTCGGCGGAGCGAAGCTGCAGATCCAGACGGTGGAGAAGTTCCTCGGCATCAAGATCGACCACGTCGTGATCATCGACTTCACCGGCTTTCAGGACTTCATCGACGCGATCGGCGGGGTGAAGGTCAACGTCCCGCAAAAGCTCTGCGCCGACATCTCAGGCGGCGCCGGGGGTGGTCAGGGGGGCATCACCCTGCACCTCGGCAAGGGCGACAACACGCTGAACGGCCAGCAGGCGCTGGCCTACGCGCGGATCCGCAAACCCAGTCCCTGCCCAGGGCGGGGGAAGAGCGCCTTCGCGACTGGATACGACGACCTCGACCGGGCAAAGGCCCAGCAGTCCGTGATCAACGGGATCAAGGGCCGGTTGACCAGCCCGCTGCGGCTGCCCTACAACTTCATCCACGGCCCGATCATCGGCTGGGACGCGCCGCGGGCGTTCGTCAGCGACATGGGCTTCTTCACGATGCCGCAGCTGATCCTCTCCTCGGTGATCGGGGGCTCGAGCACCAACGTCCTCTGTACGCGGGTGCCGACCCCGTGCGGTCCCGGTCCCCTGGGCAGCACCGAGGTGCCCGAATCCGAGCGCCAGCGGGCCGTGAAACAGCTGGAGGGTTAGGAACTCGACTCCGCCTTGGCCTCGCTCTTGCTCTTGGACTCCTTCTTCTTCTCCGAGGGCTTCTCGGCCTCCTTACCCCCGCCGTCCTGGCTCCCCTTTTTCTTCGAGCCGTAATCGGTCGTGTAGAAGCCCGAGCCCTTGAAGTGGACCGCGACCGGGTAAAAGACGCGCTCCACCGGCGCACCGCAGACCTCGCACTTGGTGACCGGATCGTCGGACATGCTCTGCACGGTCTCGAAGACATGCCCGTTGGCGCACTTGTACTCGTAGATCGGCAAGGTGGGGCGATTATCGCAGCCACTCTCACGGTCCTGGCACTCTGGCTTGCGGAGTGCCGGGGTGCGTGCCGCGGCTATGCAGCGGCACAGTGAGGATGGGCGGCGACGCAAAGTGTCGCCGCAGGTGCATGTCAGGCCGCGGAGCGGCCGCAGGTGTCTGTCAGGCGGCGAAGCCGCCGCAATAGTTCCCGACGATACGGTTCCGGCGTGGAGGCCGCTGAGCAAGCCCGCAACGACGAGGTCTCGATGGACGAAATCGTGGCGCTCTGCAAGCGCCGCGGCTTCGCCTTTCCCACCTCGGAGATCTACGGCGGCCTGGGCTCGACCTACGACTACGGCCACTACGGCGTCCTGCTGCGCAACAACGTCAAGGGCGAGTGGTGGCGGGCGATGATCAGCGAGCGCGACGACATCGTCGCCCTGGACTCGGCGATCCTCCAGCACCCCCGCACCTGGGAGGCCTCGGGGCACCTGGAGGGATTCACCGACCCGCTGGTCGACTGCCGCACCTGCAAGCAGCGCTTTCGCGCCGACATGCTGGAGGACGCGGCCTGTGGAAAGAAGCCCTCCAAGCACCCCGGCGAGACCGACCAGTGCGACCTCACCGAGGCGCGCCAGTTCAACCTCATGTTCGAGACCCATGTCGGACCCGTGGTCGACGACGCGTCGGTCGCCTACCTGCGACCCGAGACCGCGCAGGGAATCTTCGTCAACTTCAAGAACGTGCTCCAGTTCTCGCGCCGCAAGCCGCCCTTCGGGATCGCCCAGATCGGCAAGTCGTTTCGCAACGAGATCACGACCGGCAACTTCGTCTTTCGAACCCGCGAGTTCGAGCAGATGGAAATGGAGTTCTTCGTGCCGCCCGACGAGGCGGAGAAGTGGCACCAGCATTGGATGGAGGAGCGGATGCGCTGGTACACCGAGTTCGGGATCCGTCCCGACCACCTGCGGCTGCGCGCTCACGGGTCCGACGAGCTCTCGCACTACTCCAGCGCCACCTCCGACATCGAGTACCTCTTCCCGATGGGCTGGTCGGAGCTGGAGGGAATCGCCAACCGCGGCGACTTCGACCTCCGCCAGCACGCCGAGTTCTCCGGCGAGAAGCTCGAGTACTTCGACCAGGAGACGAAGGAGCGCTACGTCCCGCACGTGATCGAGCCGGCGGCCGGCGTCGACCGGGCGATGCTCGCCTTCATCGTCGACGCCTACGACGTCGAGGAGGTCGAGGGACGGGAGAGGACCGTCCTGCGCCTGCACCCGCGCATGGCCCCGGTGAAGGCGGCGGTGCTGCCGCTGGTCTCCAAGGAAGGAATGCCGGAGAAGGCGCGCGCGGTATTCGAGGCGATCCGCCGCCGGGTGCCGGCCGAGTACGACGAGGGTGGCTCGATCGGCAAGCGCTACCGCCGCCAGGACGAGATCGGAACGCCCTGGGGAATCACCGTCGACGGCCAGACGAAGGAGGACGACACGGTCACCCTGCGCGACCGCGACTCGCTCGAGCAGACGCGCGTGCCGATCGAAGGCCTCGCCGAGGAGCTCGCTGAGCGCCTCGAGCAGCCCTGGACCAGCCCGAAGCTGGGCTAGCCGATGACCCTCAACCTGGCCGAGACAGTCACCCGCAGCGCAGAGCGGCACCCGGATCGCCCTGCGCTGCGACTCGGCGACGCCGAGTTGACCTACGCCGAGCTCGGCGACGCCTGCTCCCGCCTGGCGACAATGCTGCGCGACAGGGGGATGGAGCAGGGCGACCGGGTCGCGATCATGCTGCCCAACGTCCCCCAATTCCCGATCGCCTACTACGGCATCCTGAGGGCCGGGGGCGTGGTCGTGCCGATGAACGTGCTGCTCAAGCAGCGCGAGATCCGTTTCTTCCTCGAGGACTCCGGTGCCCGCTTACTGCTTGCATGGCACGGCTTCCTCGACGAGGCGCGGGCGGGCGCCGAGACGGCCAGCACGGAGGTGGTCGAGGTCGAACCGGAGTCGTTCTCGAAGATCCTCACCGGACTCGAGCCGACGCCGGGCATTGCGGACACCGAGGAGGACGACACCGCGGTGATCCTCTACACGTCGGGCACGACCGGCAAGCCGAAGGGGGCCGAGCTCACCCACCACAATCTGTCGCTGAACGCCGAGATCGTCGCGGAGACGCTTACCGAGGTCGGGCCCGAGGACATCGTCCTCGGGGCGCTACCCCAGTTTCACTCCTTCGGTCAGACCGCGACGCTGAACGCTTCGCTGCGCGAGGGTGCCTGTGTCGTGATGCTGCCCCGCTTCGAACCCGGCGCTGCGCTGGAGACGATGCAGCGCGAGCGGGTCACCGTCTTTCAGGGCGTTCCGACGATGTATGGGGCGATGCTCCACCACCCGGGGCGCGACGACTTCGACCTTTCCTCGCTCGACAACTGCATGACCGGCGGGGCGGCGATGCCGGTCGAGGTGATGCGCGGATTCGAGCAGGCGTTCGGCTGCAAGATCCTCGAGGGCTACGGGCTCTCGGAGACCTCCCCGGTCGCCTGCTCCAACCACCCCGACCGCGAGCGCAAGCCGGGCTCGATCGGACAGCCGGTCCGCGGGATTGAGATGCAGATCGTCGACGAGGACGACAATCCGCTGCCGCCCGGGGAACCCGGCGAGGTCGTGATCCGCGGCCACAACATCATGAAGGGCTACTGGAAGCGCCCCGACGCCACGGCGGAGGCGATGCGCAACGGCTGGTTTCACAGCGGCGACATCGGGCGCACCGACGAGGACGGCTACTTCTACATCGTCGACCGCAAGAAGGACCTGATCATCCGCGGGGGCTACAACGTCTTCCCGCGCGAGGTCGAGGAGGTGCTGTACGAGCATCCGGCGGTGCTCGAGGCCGCTGTTGTCGGCACCCCGGACGAGGAGATGGGTGAGGAGGTCTGCGCTGCTGTGGTGCTGCGCCCCGAGGCCGACGCCTCAGCCGAGGACCTTCAGCAGCACGTCAAGTCGCAACTCGCCGCCTACAAATATCCACGCCGAGTCTGGTTTCTCGACGAGCTGCCCAAGGGCCCGACCGGGAAGATCCTCAAACGCGAGATCAGCCCGCCGAGCTAGCGCCGGCGCTTCGAGCCGCTGCTCTCTGCCCAGTTCTCCCCCCGGCTGAGCCGGTCGAGGCCGACCCAGGCGAAGTCCATGTAGGTGCCGAGCAGGCGGTCCCGCGGGACGTCGCGATGATCGTCCCACCAGTTGCCTAGCGCCCGCAGCGCGCCGACAAGCTGCTGGGCGAGCATTTCGATCTCGAAGTGGGTGTCCTCGGGGTCCTGCTCGGACTCCGGCGGCGCGTCGGCCTGCATTAGAGCGGCGATTGCGTGCCCGATCTCGCTCTGCACTCGCCCGACCGTTACCTCGACGCCTGAATCGGCCGGATTGCGCACCATCAGGCGCCAGGGCTCTCGATGCTCCTCGACGAAGGAGAGGAAAGCGTCGCCCCCGGCTCGCAGCCGCTCCTCGGGAGGGGCGGCGGTGGCGATCGCCCCGATCACTCCCTCGAGCAGCCGGTGGACGTAACGGTCCAGCAGCGCCCCGTGCAGGTCGCGCTTGGACGGGAAATGCTCGTAGATCAGCGCCTTGGAGATCCCCGCCCGATCGGCGACGCCCTCCAGGGATGTCTCGTGGAAGCCGTTGAGGGAGAACTCGTCGAGAGCCGCGTCGAGGATCGCCTCGCGGCGATCCGCGGCGGACATCCGCCGCCGGCGAGTGGGCTTGGTATCTGTGACTGAACTCACGCTGGTTCCTAGCCTAGCTGACTCAACAGTCAGTTATTCTAAGCATCCCGGAGAGCTCCGACCCCCGAGGAGGTCGACCTGCAATGTCAGTAGCAGCCCAGACAAGCGCCACCGTCGACATCACCTACGAGGACCTCTACCAGCGCTGGGAGCACGGGAACTGGTCGGCCTACGACCTCGACTTCAGCGAGGACCGCAGGGGCTGGGAGGCGCTGAGCGAGATCCAGCGCAAGTCGGCGTTGTGGATCTACTCGATGTTCTTCTACGGCGAGGACTCGGTCGCCGACAACCTCTCTCCCTACATCGACGCGGCCCCGAAGGAGGAGCAGAAGTACTTCCTCGCCACCCAGCAGGTCGACGAGGCGCGCCACGCGATCTTCTTCCACCGCTTCTTCAGAGACGTGATCGGCGCCGGCGACTCGGTTTCCTCAACTCTCGCCTACACGCTGCCGCAGCTCGGCTGGGGCTATCGCGGCGTCTTCGGTCGCCTCGACCAGATGGCCGACGAGCTGCGCCGCGACCGCTCGCTGCCCAAGTTCGCGCAGGCGATCGCGCTCTACCACATGGTCGTGGAGGCGACCCTCGCCCAGCCCGGGCAGCATTTCATCGAGGACTTCTTCGTCAAGGAAGGGACGATGCCGGGCTTCAGCGAGGGAATGGGCAACGTCTCGCGCGACGAGCAGCGCCACATCGGCTTCGGGGTCAAGGCGCTCTCGGAGATGTTCGCCGAGTCGGACGAGTGCAAGCAGGCCGTGATCGAGTTGCTGCGCGAGGTCCTGCCCTACTCACTCGCCGTCTTCGTCCCGCCGGGCTGGGACGAGCGCTACACGACCGAGTACGGCTTCACGCTCGAGGACATCTACGCGTTCGGGATGCGCTCGGTCGAGGCCAAATGGCGGGCGGCGGGCTTCCCGCTCGAGGAGATGCCTCCCGACATCTATCCGGTCGACCGGTCGATGAGCCACGAGGGGCGGGCGCGCAACCAGATCGTGCTCATGAAGGCGGGCGTCCTCGGCGAGCCGAACGGCCCCGCCGAACACAGTCCCGAGGCGCAGCGAATCCTCTTCGAGACGATGGGCCGCTCGGCGTATACCGGCGGGCTCAACGGCCGCCCATGGGTGTTCCAGTGGCGCTTTAAGGACGCCGACCCCTGGCACATCGTGGTCGAGAACGAAAGCACCCGGGCCGAGCCCGGCGATGCGCCGCACCCCGACTTCACCCTCGAGACCGACTGGCAGGAATGGATCGAGATCTCGATCCGCGGGGAGAATCCGTGGCGGGCGATCATGCGCCGGCGCCTGCGACCCCGCGGGTCGCTGCGCGGGTTCCGCGCCTTCGCCAGCGTCTTCACGCCGCGCAGGGTCGTCTGACGACCCGCACGTCGGCGTACGCATTCGGCGATAGAGCTTCCGTCCGCTCTCAGGAATTACTTGCGGCGGCTTCGCCGCCTGACTTGCCTCTGCCGCGACACTTTGTGTCGCGGCCTCACATACCCGGGGGGCGATCCGCGGCCCAGGGCCGCTCCGCCTCCAATTGCGCCGCAAGGGAGAGCAGCGTGCCCTCGTCTCCGGGCCGTCCGATCAGCTGCACGGCGAGCGGCAGCCCATCGCCCGCGAACCCGGCCGGGACCGAAGCTGCCGGGTTGCCGAGATGGTTCCAGGCCGGCGTGAAGCCGTAAAAGCGCGCCTGTCCGAGGACGATCCGCATCGCGCTGCGGCCTTCCCAGCGGCGCAGAGGAAGCGCCGTGCCGCCCATCACCGGCGTCATCAGCACGTCGAACTGCTCGAACAGCGGCCGCAGGCGGTCGCGGTCGCGCTCAGCCGCTTCTCCGCGCGCCTTCTCCAACGCCCCTTCGGAGACCAGCCCACCGAGCTGCCCGATGCGGCGGGCTCGCAACTCGAGCCGCTCGGGGAACGGCACGCGAGTGACGTCGTCGTGGATGCCGCGCAAGTAGCGGGCCGAGATCTGGTTCCCGATCAGGCCCCAGTCGGGGTCTCGCTCGGCGACCTCGTGCCCGAGCGAGCGCAGAAGCTCGGCCGTCTCCGCTACGGCCCCCTTGGCGGCGTCGGAGACGATCGGGGGCGCCAGCCCGCGGATCGGCTTGGTCGAGTGCGCGATCCGCAGCTTTCCGGGCGGGCTTTGCGCGTGCTCGACGAAGGGCCGCTCCGGCGGCGGCGGCGCGCCCGGCTCCTTCGAGCCGCCGCTTGTCAGGTCGAGGTAGAGGGCCGTGTCGAGCACGGTGCGGCTCAGGCAGCCATTCACCGACATCCCGTTCCAATGCTCGAGGTCGGGCGCCAGCGAGATTCGCCCCCGAGACGGCTTCAGCCCAAAGACGCCGCAGGAGGCCGCCGGGATGCGGATCGATCCGGCGCCGTCGGACCCAGACGCAAGCGGCGCCATTCCGGCGGCGACCGCCGATGCGCTGCCGCCGCTGGAGCCTCCGGTACCGCGCTGGGGGTCCCAGGGATTGCGGGTCACGCCCCAGGTCGCCGACTCGGTGAAGCCGAAGATCGCCAGCTCGGGCAGGTTGGTCTTGCCGACCGCGATCGCCCCCGCCCCGCGAAGCCGTCGCACCATCTCGGAGTCGGCCGTCGCCGGGCTGTCGAAGGCGTCGGTTCCGTGCGTGGTCAGCTCCCCAGCCAGATCAGCGGAGTCCTTGAGCGCGATCGGAACCCCCAGAAGCGGCCGCTCGTCGCCGGCCCCCAAACGCGCCTCCGCCTGCTTCGCCTCCGCCAATGCCCGCTCGCCGAGCACGACGCGAAACGCGTTCAGCTGCGGTTCCAAGCGCTCGATGCGGTCCAGGGTCGCCTGGACGAGCTCGGTCGGGGACACTTCTCCGGAACGCACCATCTTGGCTTGCCGGGAAGCGCTTGCGAATGCCAGGTCGTCGCTCATTGCTCCGCGAGGACTTTCAGGCGGTCGCTGCCCATTCTGCCGCTCACGGTGGCGAAGCATATGGCGGCCGGCGGGCACGGCGTTTAGACTCGCGCGACTTCCCGGATGAGGTCTGAGGCAGGCACGTCACGAGCGAGGTCGAAGCTCGCCCCGATTGCGGCGGCGGTCGGCTGCGCGCTGCTGCTGGCGCTCGCGGCGAGCGGTAGCGCCAACCCCCGGGCCCGCTACCCCGGCAGCGACCCGGTCGAGAACGGAGCCAACCCCTGCCTGACGCCGGAGCGCGAGCAGCTGCTGTGCCCGAACCTGCGGATGTCGAGGCCGAGGCAGATGTTCATCTCCGTAAGCCGGGGTGGTCGACGACTGCTGCACGCGCAGAGCAGCCTCAACAGCCGCGGCGAGGGGCCGATGGAGCTTCATGGCATCCGCATCCGGCACACCCGACTGATGCGGGTCAACCAGAGCATCTACCGCAAGGGGGGCGGCAAGCTCGTGATCCGGACCAAGGGGCGCCTCGCCTTCTATCCGGTGCCCGGCCAGTACCGCTACTGGAAGTTCCGCGATGCGGCGCGGTTCGAGATCTGGACGGTGGACGGGCGTCGGCATCCGCTGCACCAGATACGCACCGGGCCGAAGTTCTACTACTGCCTTCGCGACCTGCAGCGCACCAAGCCGTCGCGCCATTCGCCGAGCCATTTCCACTATCCCGGCTGCAACCAGGACCCAAACAAGCGTCGGGTGACGCTGGGCACCTCGGTCGGATGGTCCGACATCTATCCCTCCGACTACAACCAGCAGTACGTCAACGTCAGCGGCCTGCACGGATGCTTCGCCTTCTACATGGAAGCGGACCCGAAAAACCACCTGCGGGAGTCGAACGAGAACGACAACCGCTCCCGCGTCCTCATCCGCCTCCCCTCAGGCCACGTGGGCTGCTGACCGACTGACAAACGGAGTTTCCGGCTGGGGCAGGGGTCCGAGCTAGGGCTACGGGGTGGTTGGCTAGCGAGGGCCCCTGCCCCCGGCCGCCAAGACGCCCGAGCTACTGCCTGTCGGTCAGCAGGTAGCGCGCCGTCGCCTTGGAGGCGGCGAGCAGGCCACCGTGGTCCTGGCCCGGGGCGGAAAGCGCCTGCAGGGCGAAGCCGTCGCCGACCGCGAACAGATAGGACGTCACCGCCTCCGCGTCGTAGCGCAGGTTCAGCACCCCCTCGCCCTCCTTGGCGCGCAGGATCTCGCCGACGTGGCCCCGCGTGCGCCCGAAAAGCTGCCCCAGCTCGCGCTGGATGTCGGCGTTGCGGCGACCGGCGCTGAAGAGCTCGAACAGGAGCAGGAAGTACTCGGGCTCGTTCTCGATCAGGTCGAGCAGATAGGTGACCAGGACGTCGAGGACGTCGTCGACGGTCTGCGCCTTGGCGAGCGGCTCGTCGAGCATCTCGATCCGCAGCTCGGTGTCGCGACGCACGACCTCGACCAGCAACCGCTCCTTGGTCCCGAAGTAGTAATGCAGCAACCCGCGACTGACGCCGGCCTCGCGGGCGACGTGCTCGAAGGTCGATCCGGCGGCGCCGCGCTTGGCGACGCTGGTGCGCATCGCATCGATGATCCGCTGAGCCTTCTCCCCGGTGAGCTCGCGCTCGGGTGCAGCTGCTTCCATCAGGGGAAGTCTATGGGGCCTAGTGGCGTCACGGCTCCGAGAACCGAGTCTCGCTAGGACGCAGGGCAATCGACGACGCGAGTGCACTGGAGCCGTGCATGAGCGAGTCGATTGCCCGAGGACAACGCGAGACGACGGTTATCGGAGTCGTACGGGTGGGTTGTGGCCGGGAATCACGACGGCTGGGTCAAGATCCCGGATGCGCTTCCACTGCTCGAGCAGCTCCTCGCGCTCGGGCCCAAAGTCCTCTGGGAGGTCCATCTGGTCGAAGTACTCGGGCAGCGGCCCGACGCAGTCCGACGCGATCGCCGTCAGCCCGTCGTCGGTGTCGACGAGGATCGTGATCAGGCCGTCGCAATGGCCCGGGGTGCGGATCCAGCGCACGCCCGGCTCGATCTCGCCCTCGTCGCCGTCGAGAATCTCCAGGTTGACGGTCTCCAGCTGCCCGGCGACGAGCTGGGCGTAGGGGGCCTCGGTCTCGAGCCGGTGCACGTAGACGGTGCGCTGTGGCCATGCGGCCAGCCCCTCCGCGTGGTCGAAGTGAAGGTGGGTCATGATCACCTTCTTTATGTCGTTGGCCGAGACGTCGAGCTCGGCGAGCGCCCCGAAGAGCGGCGCCCCCTGCATCACCAGCCCCGGGTCGACAAGGTAGTCCTCGGAGGCACGAATCAGCAGCGAGTTGGGAAAGGCGATCATCCCGGCGGTTCGGCCGCCTGCCTGCAGCTCCTTGTAGCGCCTGAACCCGTCCGCGGAGTCGTCGATCGTCGCCACGTCCACCTCGCCGTTCGAGACGGCGAAGACGTAGCGCTGCGCCGGCAGCAGGACGTGGACGCTTGGCAAAGGCTAGGTGCCGGCGCCGTTGCCGCCGGTCGTGCTCGTGTACTCGAACTCCTCCTCGGCGCCGAACAGCGTGTCCATCACAGCCTTGCGGGCGGTCTCGCTGACAGCCAAGGTGACCCCGGCCCCGATCGCACCAATCAGGATCAGTCGGCCGAGGCGGCCCTTGCGCTTGCGCCGGCCGCGCAGCTGCTCGGAGGCCTCGCGCAGGGAGTCGGCCGCGCTTCGCAGGTCTCGCTGCACCTTCTTGTCGTCCATCAGCCGCTGCGCCGGCTTGCCGTTCTTGTTTATCCGCTCATAGGCGTGGCGAGCCGCGCCATAGGCGTCGCGCAGGTTGTTGCGCAGCTCCTCGTCCTCGATCAATCGCTGCACATAGGGGTGCGAGCGAGCGGCGCTGTACGCGTCGGCCGCCTTGCTCGCGCTGGTGCTGCCTCTAGCCATTCCTCGTCAACTCCCTCTGTCGATCCGGTTGCTTCGCGGAGGATATACCCGGCCGGCAATTGGACCACTCGTGCCGCAGGCCTCAATTCGACGCATTGGCCGCGGCGCGGGCCGCCGCCCCCTGGGCGAGCACGTCGCGGGATTGGAATCCCGTGTAGTGATCGAGCAACCGATGCCACGGCACCGGCAGCGGCCGTGGCGCCAGATAGCGGGTCAGGGTCACCGTGTCCTCGCTCACCTGGCCGGCGGGTCGGAAAGGGCGAGGCAGGCCGGTCGTGCGGCGAGCCGGGGGCTTTCCGATGCTGACCACGTCGACTTCGCGGACCGGGATCGGGGGCCGGGGGGAGTGCAGCTCGACGGTGCGGTCACGCAGGTAATAGCGCAGTGGCACGGTCCCCTGGCCTGAGTCGACGATCTCGCGCGGCCCCGCCGGCGAGCCGAGGTCGGCGGCGACGTTGCGCCAATCGGGTCGCTGCAACCGGGGGCGCAGGTCGACGTAGATCGCGAAGGCGAGCCAGTACGCAACGAGGGCGATGGCGATGCCGAGCCCGAGGCGCCCGGCACCGCGGCAGGCAAGTCCAACCGCCGCCGCCGCCAGAAGGGGAATCAGCGCCGGCAGCAGGTTGCGGGCGAGGACGAAGTCCTGGCCAAGGGCGGCGGCGAGCAGCGCAAGAAGCAGGGTTCCGCCGGCAACGGCGACCGCGAGCCCGGCGGCCCGCTGCTCGGACGCCGAGGCGCGCCAGACCAGCAGCGCCAGCGCCACCGCGAGCAGCGCCAGGGGCAACACCGCGTAGCGGGAATGCAAGGGCTGGTCGATGAAGCGCCCGGTCTCGCCGCTGGCGAACGTCACCGCCGTCTCCTTGAGCCTCGTCGGCATCCCCAGGCGGCCGATCCAGTCGGCATGGCCGGCGCTCCCCTGGTGCAGGGCCAGCGGCGCGAGCGCCAACCCGCCGACGATAACCGCGGCGATCGCGCGCAGCGCCGCCGCACGGCGGCCCGCCCCCACGAGCAGCAGCGCTGCCTCGATCGCGGCCGGCATCGCACCGAAGTAGTGCGTCGCCATCGCCAGCACCGAGAGCAGCGCCCACCAGACGAGGTCGCGGCGTCGGAGCCCGTCGCGGGCGCGCAGGAAGAAGAAAAAGGCGAGCGAGCTGAGCAGAACGAGCAGCGCATAGGCGCGCGCCTCCTGCGAGTACCAGATCAGCGCCGGGCAGACGGCAGCGAGCGCCGCCGCCGCCGCCCCGGCCGCGCCCCCGGCCATCCGGCGCCCAATCAGGTAGACGACCGGGATCGTCGCCACCCCGAACAGCGCCGAGAGCGAGCGCAGGCCCCACTCCCCGGTTCCGAACAGCTTCGACCACCCCCAGGCGAGCAGGTAGTAGAGCGGCGGCGTCGATTCGGTGCCCGAGACCTTGTCCAGGGTCGTGAACAGGTTGCTATGCAGGACGACGCCGGCGGTCCACGCCTCGTCGTGGTGGTAGCTCTGCACGCCCAGGGTCGCGAAGCGGATCGCGGCCCCAACCGCGATCGCCGCCCCCAGCGCCCACGGCACCCACGCCGCCCGATGACGTTCGCGCATGAAGAGTCGGGGAGGGACACGCCTCCCCGTCAAGGCCCCTGTCGAGTGCATCAGCCTCCTCGGGCTGGAGGCCCGCCGTCGAGGGCCGCCTCGAGCACCTGGTCGACGTCGGTCGCGAGCACGAACTCGAGCCCCTCGCGCTCGTTATCGGGGATCTCGGAGACGTCGCCCTCGTTGCGCTCCGGGACGATGACCCGCTTTATGCCCGCCCGCTGGGCGGCCAGCGACTTCTCCTTTAGCCCACCGATCGGCAGCACCTGGCCGGTGAGAGTCACCTCACCGGTCATCGCGACCTCGTTGGAGACGGGGCGTCCGCTGACCAGCGAGGCCAGCGCCGTGACCATCGCGACTCCCGCCGAAGGCCCGTCCTTGGGGACGGCGCCGGCGGGCACGTGAATGTGGATGTCGTGGGTCTCGAACCAATCCTCGGGCAGGTCCGGGGCGATCTTGTCGAGGTTGCGCCGTACGTAGGAGAGCGCCGCCTGGGCGGACTCCCTCATCACCTCGCCGAGCTGGCCGGTGATCGTCAGCTTGCCCGAGCCGGGCATCGCGGTCGCCTCGACGAACAGCACCTCTCCTCCCGCCGGCGTCCAGGCGAGTCCGGTGGAGACGCCCGGGTCCTTGGTGCGGCGCCGCTGCTCGGCGAAGAAGCGCCGCTTGCCAAGCAGCTCGCGGGCCCGCTTGGCGGAGATCCGCATCCGGTCCTTGGCCTTCCCCTCGGCGACCTCGCGGGCCACCTTGCGGCAGATCGTCCCGATCTCGCGTTCCAGGTTTCGCACCCCAGCCTCGCGCGTGTACTCCTCGATGATCGCCGTCAGCGCCGAGTCGGTGATCTCGATCTGCGAGGCTCGCAGGCCGTTTTCCTTGATCTGGCGCGGGACCAGATAGCGCTTGGCGATGTGGAGCTTCTCGTCGGTCGTGTAGCCGGCGAGCTGGATCACCTCCATGCGGTCCTGAAGAGCGGCGGGGACTGTGTCGAGCATGTTGGCCGTGGCGATGAACAGGACCTCGGAGAGGTCGAACTCGAGGTCCAGGTAGTGGTCGCGGAAGGAGTCGTTCTGCGTCGGGTCGAGCACCTCGAGCATCGCGCTCGCCGGGTCGCCGCGGAAGTCGGCGCCCATCTTGTCGATCTCGTCGATCATGAACACGGGGTTGAGCGATCCGGCGTCGCGCAGGGCTCGCACGATCGTTCCCGGCATCGCGCCGATGTAGGTGCGCCGGTGGCCGCGGATCTCGGCCTCGTCGCGGACCCCACCCAGCGATATGCGCTCGAAATGCCTGCCCAGCGCCTTGGCGATCGACCGCCCGAGGCTGGTCTTGCCGACCCCGGGGGGCCCGACGAAGCAGAGGATCGGCCCGTGGGACTCCGGGTTGAGTTTGCGTACAGCCAGGTACTCGAGGATGCGGTCCTTGACCTTCTCGAGGTCGTAGTGGTCCTCGTCGAGGACCTCCCTGGCGTGCTCGATGTCGAGGTTGTCCTCGGTTCGCTCGTCCCAGGGAAGTTCGGTCAACCACTCGAGGTAGGTGCGAATCACGCCGTACTCGGCGGCGGCGGGAGGCAGCCTTTCGAGCCGCGCAAGCTCGCGATCGGCCGCCTTGCGGGCGTGCTCGGGGAGGTTGGCCTCCTCGATGCGCTCCCGCAACTCGTTGATCTCGGCCTGCTGCTCGTCGCTCTCGCCCAGCTCCGCCTGGATCGCCTTCAGCTGCTCGCGCAGCAGGTATTCGCGCTGGCCCTTGTCGATCTCCGATTGGACCTGAGACTGGATCTGGGTCCCGAGCCGCACCACCTCGAGCTCGTGGGCAAGGATCTCCGAGAGTCGTCGCATCCGTTTGGCGACGTCGACCTCTTCCAGCAGCTCCTGCTTCTCGGCGACCGGGATGCGCAGCGCGCCGGCGATCAGATGGCTGAGCGTCGAGGGGTCGTCCATGTTGGTGACCGCCATCTGAAGCTCCTCGGGCAGGTAGGGAATCTGCTCGATGATCTCCGAGAAGGTGCTCTGCACGTTGCGGGTCATCGCCTGCAGCTCCTGGCTGGGCTGCACGACGTCGGGCATCTCGCTGACCCGCGCGACCAGGTAGGGAGAGGTCTGGACGAAATCGCCGACCCCGACCCGCTGCGCACCCTGGACGAGGATGCGGATCGTCCCGTCGGGCACCTTGAGCATCCGGGCGACCACCCCGGCGACCCCGACGCCGTAGAGGTCCTCGGCTCCGGGCTCCTCCTTCTCGGCGTCGGTCGAGGCGACCATCGCCAGCATCCTGTTGCCGGCAAGGACGTCGTCGACCAACTTGATCGACCGCTCCTGGCCGACCGCGAGGGGGGTCAGCGTGTCCGGGAAGGGGACCATCTCCCGCAGCGGCAGGATCGGAAGCGCCTGCGGCAGTGGCTCCTCTACCCGGATCGCTCCCTCGGGATCGGGCGTCTCGACGACCTCCAGCGTCGCCGCATCGGCCTCCGCCCCCAGCGGCCCACCCACTCCGTTGCCTTCGCTCTCGGCCATTCTCACTGGCGGTCGATCGGCACCCGGCGCGCCGTCTCGGCCTGCTCGCGCAACGGCAGCTCGATGCGCAGGACACCGTCCTCGTAGGTGGCCTTGGCGCGCTCGGGGTCGACGTCGACCTGCAGCTCGACGATGCGGCGAAACGGGCCCGAGTCGATCTCGACCTGCTGGTAGACGCGGCCCTCGGTCTCCTGCACCGGGCGCTCGCCGCTGATCACCAGGTCGCGGCCGCTGACCTCGATCGCAACCTCGCCGAGCTCGACCCCGGATAGGTCGACCTTGACGATCGCCCGCTGGGGCTCGCCGCAGTAGTAGAGGTCGATCTTGGGCGAGAAGCCGCTGCTGTGGGCGCCGATCAGGCCCCTGCCGGGCCAGTCGCCGAACAGCTGATCCATCTCCCGCCGCATGCGCTCGAAGTTCGCGAATAGGTCTCGCTCGGGCATTCCCGTAGAAGATAGACAGACGCTCCTTCCCGCGGGTCCTGTCACGGCGGGCTCGTTCCCGCCCGTGCTCCACGGTCCGCGCGCGCGGGAATCGAGCCCGCCGCACCACCCGCGGAAGAAGTGCCTCTCAGGCTCCTCGGTCGTGCCGCTCAGACTTCGTAGATCGCGCCCTCGTGAGCGACTTCCACGGGGGCACCAAAAGTCTTGGATGCCTCGTCGCGGGCCCAGTCGGCGTCGAGCTCGTCGGAGATGTGGGTGAGGACGACGCGGTGGGCGCCGGCGCGGCGGGCATGCTCGCCGGCCTCCCCCGGCGTCAGGTGGCCTCGCTGTCCGTCGCGCTCCGGCCGTGGCAGCGTCGCCTCGATCAACAGCAGGTCGGTCTCCTTCGCGGCCAGCACCAGCTCCTCGGTGGGCGAGCAATCGGCGCCGAAGGTGAAGCGTCCACTGCCGTTCGTGGAGGTGACGTCGATCGCGAAGGTCTCGGTGAAGTGGGGCACCTCCTGGAAATGGAGCCGGATCGAGCCGACCTCGACGACCGCATTTGGCTCGTACTCCTCGAGCGCGAAGGCATTCTCGATCAGCTCCTCGCTTCCCCAGGCGCCGGTGACGCGGCGGAAGGTCTCCCTGGCGCCATGCGGGGCGATCAGGCGCGGGCGGGCCGGGTTGTCCGTCCCCGGCCAGCGGTCGACCGGAACCGGCTGCTGGCGCGGCGCGTAGGTGAGCGCGTAGCTGTAGGGCACGAGGTCGAGGAAGTGGTCCGCGTGCAGGTGGGAGATCGCCACCGCGTCGAGGTCCACGTAGTCGCGGAAGCGGCGCAGCTTCGAGAAGACCCCGTTTCCGCAGTCGATCAGGACGCTGGAGTCGCCGTCCTCGACCAGGTAGCCGCTGCAGGCACCGTCAACGTCCTGCCAGGACGGCGACTTGCCAAGAACTGTGATCCTCACGAGCCGGGTCTCTCCTCCGGGTTGCGAGGGCAACCTTACCCCCGCACGGCTCGCCTGGAGTCAGGTCTCAGCGCCTGGCAAGCTCCGGCCCGCTGAGCCCTACGCCTTCCTGGATGCGGCCCGCCCAGCGTGGGCTGCGCATCAACAACACCGGCTGGCGCGGAGGCACGAGGCCCTCGGGGCGGTCGGGACGGAAGGTCGCACAGGGCTCGTCGAGCTCAAGCGCACAGAGAAGGTTCTTGCGGAAGTAGCAGTCCTCGCAACTGGGCGCCTTCGCCCGTGCTCGCCCCGCGGTCTTTGCCAATCTCGTCCGGTCCTCTCTCCGATTTGAGACCTTCGCCCGGCTGCGATTCCCGAGCCGGCGGCGATGATGCCACTCTTTCGTCAGGGCTTCAGGCGGCATTCGCGCAAATCGCTGAGTCTTCTTCAGGGACTACTATTTTTCGTCGAGATGGCAAACGCCACCCACCAGAGATCCGAGCAGCTGGCGGCTTCCCCGCAGCTGTTCGACAGCGCCTTTCTCAACTTCTTCTCCCGGGTCCACCCCTCGATCCCAGCGATCGTCTTCATCCCGGTGGTCGTCGCGATGGAGTGGCTGGGAGCCGACCGCGGCCTCGGAGCGCTGGAGCTGATCGCGCTGACGATCGGGGGGCTCGGCATCTGGACCCTGACCGAGTACTGGCTGCACCGCCTGCTCTTTCACTGGGAGCCCGACAACGACGCGGGGCACCGGATGCACTTCATCATCCACGGCGTTCACCACGATCACCCCAACGACCGGCTGCGTCTCGTGATGCCCCCGGCGGTGAGCATCCCGCTCGCGATCATCTTCTTCCTCGGTTTCCAGGCGCTCTTCGGCACACCCGCGGCCTACCCCCTGTTCGCCGGCTTCATCGCCGGCTATCTCGGCTACGACTACATGCACTACCACGTGCATCACCACACGCCGAAGACGAAGCTGGGCAAGCAGCTGCGCGAGCAGCACATGCGCCACCACTTCCAGGACCACCGCTTCGGGTTCGGCGTCTCGTCACCGCTCTGGGACGTCGTCTTCCGCACCCTCCCACGGCTTCGCAAGAACTCCTGACTGCTCCAGGCGCGCGCAACTAGCGTCAAATAGACGCCACGATTCGTGCGTCGGGGCGGGATAGCGTCGGACCGGAGACCCGGTAACCGATTCAAGGAGGAGACGAATGTCGGGATGCATCAGATCGGGCACCCGCGGGCGTGTGACGGCGGCCCTGGCGGCGATCGCGCTGCTGGTGCTGCTCGTAGCTCCAACGCTGGCCCGCGCGTCGAGCTACGTCGCCTTGGGCGACTCGTATTCGTCCGGGGTCGGAACGAGGACCTACTACAGCGGCAGCGACAGCGGCAGCTGCTATCGCAGCCCGAAGGCCTACCCGGTCCTCGTCGCTTCCCGGCTCGGCGCCTCGCTGAGCTTCACCGCCTGCTCGGGGGCAAAGACCGGCGACGTCCTCAACAATCAACTCGGACCGCTGAGCGCCTCGACCAGTTACGTGACGATCTCGGTCGGTGGTAACGACGCCGGCTTTTCGAGCGTGATCACCCAATGCGCGCTCCCTTGGCCATGGAGCTGCGACGGCAACATCACCAACGCCCAGAACTACATCCGCGACACGCTGCCGGGCCAGCTCAACGACGTCTACTCGACGATCCGCGGCCGGGCGCCGAACGCACGCGTCGCCGTGGTCGGCTATCCGCGGCTGTTCAATGGCCAGGATTGCAATGCCGGGACGTTCTTCAGCCCGACCGAGGAGACGAAGCTGAACCAGACGGCGGACCTGCTGGAGACCACCGAAAACGGCCGCGCGTCGGCGTACGGGTTCCGTTTCGTCGATCCGCGCAGTGCGTTCGCCGGCCACGCGATCTGCGACGACGTCGAGTGGCTGAACGGGCTCTCGAACCCAGTGATGGAGTCCTACCACCCGAACGTGACCGGGCAGTCGTCCGGCTACAAACCGCTCGTTTACGCCGCATTGCGCTAGTTGTTGTGGAAGGCCGGTGGGCGGGGGTCCGAGCTAGGGCTATGGGGTGGTTGGCTAGCTGTAGAGGGCCCCCGCCCTCCGGCCCTCACGCGACAAGATTGGGCGGTTCGCGGCCATCGAGGAATGCGATCACGTTCTCAGCCACTGTGCGGGCCATGGCGTCGCGGGCCTTGACCGTGGCGGAGCCGATGTGCGGGGCGAGCACCGCGCGGGGCGCCGACAGGATCTCGTCTGGCACCTTCGGCTCGCCCTCATAGACATCCAGGCCCACCGCTCCGAGACGTCCCTCCCGAAGCGCCTTGGCGACCGCGGCGAGGTCGACCAGAGAACCGCGCGCGGTGTTGACGAGAACCGCCCGCTCCCGCATCAACGCGAGCGCGCCGGCGTCGATCAGGTGGTGGGTCTCGGGATTGGCCGGCGCGTGCAGGCTGACGACGTCGGAGCGACGCAGAAGCTCCTCCAGCTTCACGCGGCTCGCGCCGAGCCGCGCCTCATCCTCCGGCTTCGCCGACCGCGCCGTGAAGAGCAGCTCGACCTCGAAACCGGCCAGCAGCTCCGCGTAGCGACCGCCGATACGCCCCAGCCCCACCACCCCGACGGTGGCCCCGCTCAACTCCAGCCCGCGGTAGGCAGCCGGGTCCCATCCGTGCCAGCGTCCTGCCCGCAGGTCGCGCTCGCCTTCGCTCAGCAACCTGGCCGCCGCCAGGGTGAGGGCCAGCGCCAGCTCCGCGGTGGCGTTGGTGAGCACGTCGGGCGTGTTGGTGACGGCCACGCCGCGCCGCTGGCACTCCTCGACGTCGACGTTGTCGTAGCCAACCGCGAAGTTGGCGACCAGGCGCAGGCCCGGACCTGCAGCTTCGAGTAGCTCCGCATCGACGCCGACTGTCGGATCGGCAACGAGGACGTCGGCGCCCTTGGCTATCTCCCGCACCCGCGCGGGTGACGCCTCTGGACCGCCGACTCGAACCTCCACACGCTCCTCGATCGGCCCGAGCCCGGCCGGCAGCAGCACCCTGGCGATCGCAACAACGCTCATCGCATACTCACATATGGACAAATTCCACTGTCACACATGGACGAAGTGCCAAACCACACACAGTTCAAAAAGCACACACTTTCATCGGTCCTCTAGTCTCTCTGCTCGTAGATAAAGGGCTCAATTGGAGAGAGGAATCAATGGCGGACACCAGCAACGTACTCAACGAGGCCAGGGCGCTGGTCCAAAAGCGTCTTCAGGAGCTCGACCAGGAGCGGGCTCGCCTCGAACGCGCGCTCGCCGATCTGACCGGCGGCCGCGTAGGCCGGCGCCGGCCCGGACGCCCACCCGGCTCAGGCGGTGGCCGCCGCAAGCGCCGCGGTGGGACGCGCGGCGCTCAAGCCGTGAAGATCGTCACCGATAGCCCCGGCATCACCGCATCTGAGATCGCCAAGAAGATGAAGATCAAGCCCAACTACCTCTATCGGGTGATGGGCGACCTGCAGAAGGAAGGCCAGGTCCGCAAGAAGGGCCGCGGGTACCACCCGGCCAAGTGACGTGGGCCGGCGCGCGTTACCAGCGCCGCTTGCGGCCAAACACCTCCTGCCCATAGCCGATCACCGAGACCGGTGACATGAATAGCTGGTAGGTGAGCAGGTAGACCAGGAAGCCGAGTGTGTTGCGCCGAACCTGCAGGCCGACCTCCTCGAACGATTGCCGGCTGAGCCGAAACATGATTCCGGAGAGGATCAGGTTCAGCGGCAGCACCGCAAGCGTCATCGGCCCGACGATCGCGAAGTTGCCGAACAGAGCCAGGACGATGCCGATCGGGAATGCGACCGCGTAGACAAGGTCAAGGTAGGGGAAGGCGAAGTCGACGAGCACGGCGTGGACGAAGGACTTACGTTCAGCGATCAGAGCCCCGCCGTGCTCGCGTAGCCCCTCGATCATGCCCCGCGCCCAGCGACTCCGCTGGCGGGCGAGCCGCCGCATGTCACGGGGGGCGCCGGTGAAGGCGATTGCCGTCCGCTCGTAGCCGATCCGCCCCCCGCGCCGCATCATCGCCCAGGTCAGGACGATGTCCTCCCCGATCCGGTCGGGCCATCCGCCGGCTTCGTTTAGCGCTGCGGTGCGGTAGACGCTGAACGCCCCTTGGGCGACCATCGTTCCCTGGAACAGGCCCTGCTGCCGCTTCACCGAGGCGATACCGAGGAAGTAGTCCCACTCCTGAGCGCGGGTGATGAAGTTGTCGCGTGAGTTGCGCACGAAGACGGCGCCCGCGACCGCGACTGTGTCGGGGGGCGAGATCAGAAGGCGGGCAACGGCGCGCCGCAGCGCGGAAGGCATCAGCAACGTGTCCGCGTCGTCGGTGGCGACGAGCGAAGTCTCGACGTGGGCAAGCCCACTGGTCAGGGCTCGGGCCTTGCCGGCGTGGGGCAATTCAACGACTGAGATGCGCCCGTCGCGTTTCGCTCGCCGCCGAGCAAGCTCCGCAGTTCGATCGGTTGAGCCGTCGTCGGCGACCAAAATGTGCAGCTCGGCCGGATAGTCCTGGGCGCATAGGTAGTCGAGCGTCTCCACGATGGTCCCCTCCTCGTTGAAACAGGCAAGTAGCACCGTGATCGCTGGGAACTCGAGGTCGAAACGGAGCGGCGGCGGCCGGTCGATCAGCAGCGAGGAGACGAGGTTGGCGTTGAGATAGCCGGGGATGATCGCGATGCCGCCGATCAGGACGATCGCACCGGGAAGGGTGATCGAGTGGCTGAGCTCGACGATCCAGGGAAGCGCCAACCAGAGTGAGAGACCGGCCCAGCCGAAACTGAAGAACGCCACCAGAAACAGCTTCAGATTCAGCCGGATGTAATGGCGTCGGCGCCGCTGCGGCGGCCCCACCTTGCCCGTGGAGACCCCGGGCTCGCCGACCGGCAGTACATCGAGCGCGTCGGGCTCGGCTGGAAGGCCGCCGACACCTCTCTCCTTGGGAACGGGGCCGCGCACCTCACCGGGCGTGGTCGTCGAGCGCGGTTTGGACATCTCTCGTAGGCCATCGGCAACTGCCGGTCGAGCTTGACCGTGGGCGCACGGGAACCGCTCAGTAGTCCACCCCAACAGGGCCGCGCGCCACCGCGATTGATCCCTGGCGGCTTAGATCAAACCGAGGGAGGAGACGGCGTCGCGCTCTTCCTTGAGCTCGTCGACGCTGGCGTCGATCCGCTGCCGGGAGAAGTCGTCGATCTCGAGGCCCTCGACGATCTGCCACTCCCCGCTCGAGCAGGTGCAGGGAAAGCCCGAGATCAGCCCTTCCTCGACCTCGTAGGAGCCGTCGGACCGAACCGACATCGATACCCAGTCGCCGGCCGGAGTCCCAAGCACCCAGTCGTGGACGTGGTCGATTGCCGCGTTCGCGGCCGAGGCGGCGCTCGAGGCGCCCCGCTTCTCGATCACCTCGGCGCCGCGCTTGGCGACCCGGGGGATGAACTCGTCCGCGATCCAGGCCTCGTCGTCGACCTCATCCCGGGCGCTTTTCCCGTTCACCTCAGCATGTGTGAGGTCGGGGTACTGGGTGGTCGAGTGGTTGCCCCAGATCGTCATCTTGGTCACCGCGTCGACGCCGACGCCGAGCTTGTTGGCGAGCTGGGCGATCGCCCGGTTGTGGTCGAGCCTCGTCATCGCGGTAAAGCGCTCGGCCGGCACGTCGGGGGCGTGTGACTTCGCAATCAGGCAGTTGGTGTTGGCCGGGTTGCCGACCACCAGCACCTTGACGTCGTCGGCGGCGCCCGCGTTGATCGCCTCGCCCTGCGGCTTGAAGATGCCCCCGTTGGCCTCCAGCAGGTCGGAGCGCTCCATGCCCTTGCCGCGGGGACGGGCCCCGATCAGCAGCGCGACGTTGCAGCCGTCGAAGGCGAACTTGGGGTCGTCTGAGATCTCGATACTGTTGAGCAGCGGAAACGCGCAGTCGTCGAGCTCCATCGCTGTCCCCTCGGCGGTACCGATCGCGTCCGGTATCTCCAGCAGTCGCAACTCGACCAGGGTGTCGTCACCGAGCATCTGACCGGAGGCGATCCGGAACAGGATCGCGTAGCCGATCTGGCCGGCGGCTCCGGTGACGGTGACCTTGACTGGGCTGCTCACGCCTACTCCTCTACCCGGTTTGCATCTGTTCGATCACGGCGTCGGCGAACTCCGAGGTGCCGACCGCGGTGGGATCGTCACGGCTCGGCTTCAGGTCGTACGTGACCTTGTCCCCTTTGGCGATCACCGCGGCGATCGCGGCCTCCATGCGATCCGCCGCCTCGCCCTCGTCGAGATGGCGGAGCATCAACACCCCCGAGAGCATCAGCGCCGTCGGGTTGACCTTGTTCTGCCCCTTGTACTTGGGCGCCGAGCCGTGTGTGGCCTCGAACATCGCCGCCTCGGTGCCGATGTTGGCGCCCGGCGCCATTCCGAGGCCCCCGATCATCCCCGCCCCGAGGTCGGAGACGATGTCGCCGTAGAGGTTCGGCAACACGATCACGTCGTACTCCTCTGGCCGCGAGACGAGCTGATTGCAGAGGTTGTCGATGATCCGATCCTCGAACTCGATCTCGGGGTGGCGCTCGGCGACCTCACGGGCGGTGTCGAGGAACAGCCCGTCGGAGAACTTCATGATGTTTGCCTTGTGCGCCGCGGTGATCTTGCGGCGCCCGTTTCTCTTCGCGTAGTCGAAGGCCGCTTCGACGATCCGCTCGCTGCCGAACACGGAGATCGGCTTGATCGAGATCCCAGAGTGCTCGCGGATTTGTCCCGCGCCCTCGGCCACGACGAACTCGCGCAGCCTCTCGGCCCCCTCGGAGTCGACCTCGAACTCGATCCCGGCGTAGAGGTCCTCGGTGTTCTCGCGCACGAGCACCATGTCCACCCGATCGAAGTGCGAGCGCACGCCCTCATACAGCTTGCAGGGCCGGATGCAGGCATAGAGATCGAGCTCCTTGCGCAGCTGCACGTTGATCGAGCGAAAGCCGGCGCCGACCGGGGTCGTGGTCGGCCCCTTGATCCCGACCTTGGTGCGCTTGATCGACTCCAGGGTGCGATCGGGAAACGGAGTCCCCTCTTCGGCGTAGACGTCCTCCCCGGCCGGATGCTCGTCCCAGGCGAACTCGACGCCGGTTGCCTCCAGCACCCGCCGCGTAGCCTCGACCAGCTCGGGGCCTGTGCCGTCTCCCGGGATCAGGGTTACTTCGTGAGCGCGAGACTCAGCCAAGGAGATTGATGGAGGGTCGAGCGCCAACTGCGGGTGTGTCTGCCATCGGCGCGTGATCCTATAGACGGCGGGGCTTCGGCTTCGCCCCTGGATGCCGCGAGCGCGAAGGGTCTCTATCTTGCGCTCATGGGTCGGGTGTGTGCGAATTGCGGCACTGAAGCAGGTGAGGGAGACCGCTTCTGCTCCAACTGCGGCACCCCGCTGAACGGCGGAGAGGGGGCCGAGCGCAAGCTGGCGACGATGGTCTTCGTCGACCTGGTCGGCTCGACGCAGATGGCTGCCGAACTGGATCCCGAGGTGCTGCGCGGTCGCCTCGAGCCCTTCTTCGAGACGGCGCGCAACTCGCTGCGCCAGCACGGCGGGACGATCGAGAAATACGTCGGCGATGCCGTTCTCGCGGTCTTTGGCGTTCCCCAGGCCCACGGCGACGACCCTGACCGCGCCGTTGCCGCCGGGCTGGACCTCGCCGAACGGGTCGCGGGCCTCGATCAGGACCTCGCGGTGCGGATCGGCATCGAAGCCGGAGAGGTGCTCGCCCAGGACGGCGGCGGCGATCTGTCGGTGACCGGCGAGGCCGTCAACGTCGCCGCCCGTCTCCAGCAGGCCGCGCAGCCCGGCGAGGTGCTGGTCGGCGAGCGTGCCGCCCGCTACTGCCGGCGCGCTCGCCTGGAGCCCAATCAGGCGATCGAGGCCAAGGGAATGCCCGGTCCGGTGCGGTCCTGGCGTGCACTTGAGGTCGGGGAGACAGAGAGCAGAGAGCCGGTCACCCCCCTGATCGGGCGCGAAGACGACCTCGACCTGTTGCGCCTCGTCTACCGGCGTGCGGTGCGTGAGCGCCTCCCGGAGCTGGCGATCGTCACCGGCGAGGCTGGGATCGGAAAGACCCGGCTGGCGAGCGAACTGATGACCGAGCTTCGCTCCGACGAGCACCACCCGCGGGTGCTGGTGGGGCGGAATCCTCCCTACGGGCGTGGGATCGCGTTCTGGGCCCTGGGCGAGATTCTGCGCGACGCCGCCTGCCTCGGCCCCGATGCGACGGCGGCCGAGGTGGAGTCGTCGCTGGTCGAGCTGCTCGCGGGGCTGGGAGCCGACGACGCCACCGAGATCGCGGCGGCGCTCAGCGTCGCGCTCGGCGGAGAGGAAGAAAGACATCCGGGTGTCAGCGAGGAGGAGCTGCGGCATGCGTGGCGCCGCTTCGTCGCCCTGCTCGCCGAACAGCGCCCGCTGGTGCTGGCGATCGACGATGCCCATTGGGCCGACGATGGATTGCTCGACCTGCTCGAGGAGGCGGTGTTCCGGGTCCAGGGTGCTCCGCTTCTGCTGCTCTGCACGAGCCGGCCCGAGCTCGCCGAGCGGCGACCTGATTTCGGCCGCACGACTCGCAACGTGACCCAGATCGAGCTGCGCCCGCTGAAGCGAGAGGCAGCGACCCGCCTGGTCGAGTTCCTCGTCCCCGAGGAGGTCCGCTCGCTGGCGCCGCGCGCCGCGGAAGCCTCCGGAGGGAATCCGTTCTTCGCCGAGGAGGTGGCGCGGGGGATCGTCGAGGAGCCCGGGATGACGCTCGCCGAGCGGATGCCGGACACGGTTCAGGCGGCGATCGCCGCCCGTATGGACATCCTGCCGGCGGAGCAGAAACGGGCGCTCCAGTGCGCCTCGGTGCTCGGCCACACCTTCCGCGCCGCCCTGCTCTCCGACCTGCTCGGCGAGTCGAGCGACGAGCTTCTGGCCGGGCTCGAGCGCCGAGCGCTGGTCGAGGAGCAGATCGCCACCGGACTGGGGCGCTTCAGCTTCCGCCATCAGCTGATCCGCGACGTCGCCTACGCGTCGCTTCCGCGAGCCGAGCGCGCCCGGCTTCACGAGCGCGCCGCCGACGGCGTGCGGTCCAGAGCCGGCCAGAGGCACGCCGAGCTTGCCGAGCTGATCGCCTTCCATCTCTCTCAGGCGGCCGAGCTCGACCCGTCCCCGCAGCGGACCGAAGCGGCCCTGGATGCGACGCTGGAGGCGGGCCGGATCGCGGCCCGCCGCGGGGCCGTCGCCCGCGCCCAGGAGCTCTACGAGTCGGCGGCCGAGATGGCCCCCGAGGACTCGGGAAGGATCGCGCCCCTGCGCACGGCGGCCGAACTGGCGCTTCGCCGCTGGCGCGGCGATGAGGGCATCGAGCTGCTTCGCCGCGAGGCGGAGGCGGCGGAGCAAGCCGGCGATCCACGGGCGGCGGCGGTCGCATTGACCAAGGCCGTGGAAGTCGGGACGAGGATGGCCGGCATCACCGGCGAGATTCCGATCGAGGAGGTGCGCGGGATGCTCGACAGGGCGAGGGAGGTCGCGCCGGCCGGCGACCGGATCATCGAAGGGTGGCTGTGCCTGGACGAGGCGTGGATCGCCTGGAACAGGCAGGACGACGCCGAAATCGAGCGGCCCGCGAATGTGGCGCTTCAGATCGGCCGCGAGACCGGCGACGCCACCCTTCTCTCCAGCGCGCTTGACGCGATCACCTCCGCCGACTGGTATGCAGGCCGACACCGCGCCGGGGTCGAGCACACCCGCGAGCGCATGACGCTCCTGGACCGGGTGCCGATCACGCCGATCTCCGACGTCGAGCGAAGCGATGCCCTCCACATGATGGTCGAGTGCCTGCTTCAGACCGGCGAGTTCGCCGAAGCCGCCGAGTACGCGTCGCAAGCCCGCGAGTTCGACCTCTCGCGCGGGATCGTCTACGGGGCCTGGCAGCGCGGCATCCTTCCCGCCTTCTTCCTCGGACGCTGGGACACGGCGCTGGAGATGGCTTCGCGCGTTCGCGAGGCCTGGGTGGCGGCGGAACGGCCCCCGATCGCGGCCTTCCAGGGCTCGATGGGCTCGGTCGGCGTGATCCACGGCATTCGCGGCGACGAGCAGGCTGCCCAGGAATCGATCAGCTTCGCCGAGGGGATGGCACAGACGCGGGGTCAGAGGGGCGGCCTTCTGATGTGGCGCGCCGAGGTCCACACCCACTACGGGCGTCACGAGCAGGCGGCCGAGCAATTCATCGACCCAGGCTCGGGCTTCTGGTGGGACCCGCCCTACCGGGCCGCCCGCGCCGAGGCCTACGCCCGAGTCGGGCGCCCTGACACCGACGAAGCGATCGCCTGGGCGCAGGAGCGTGTCGGCGAGCATTGCTACGCACAGGGGATCCTGTCGCGGGCCCACGGCATCCGCGCCGGAGACGAGGCAAGGCTTCGCCAAGCTCTGGAGATGTTCGAGCAGATCGAGTGCCCCTTCCAGGCCGCCCGCACTCGATGGCTGCTCGGTGGCGAGCACCGGGCCGAGGCGGAACGGGGCTTCGCTCAGCTCGGCGGGACGCTCCCGGCCAACTGAAACCCGCTCACTCGGCGCGCTTTTCGGCTTCGCGAAGCCGCGCCGCCATCGTCTCCAGCAGCGGCCAGGCGACCTCCGGGCGCTCCTGCACGAAGGGCCTGAATTCCCAGGCGGTCATGCCGCGGCAGCGCAGGTCTGTGCCGGCGACGATCGTCGCCGAGCGCGGTCCGTCGTCGATGAGCGCGATTTCTCCGAACCACTCGCCCGGCCCAAGGGTGCGCACGATCTCGCCCTTGATGCTGACGGTCGCGTTGCCCTCCTCGATCACGAAGAAGCCGACCCCGCGCTGGCCCTGCTGGATGATCGTGTCGCCCTCCTTGAAGGTGCGCTCGCTCATCCGCTCGCCTAGTTGCTTGCGCTCCTTTTCACGGAGTCCGGCGAATATCGGCACCCGGCTGAGAGTCTCCCCAACGTCGGTCATCGGCGTAGCCGATCATAATGCGGCTATGTCAACCGTCGAGCGCCCCAGCCAGGCAACGCACGAGGTCACGAACCAGTCGACGCCGCTGGAGGGCTTCAACTCCTTCGAGCAGGACCGCCCGATGGTCGAGGCGCTGCGCAGGGAGGGCGCCGATTGGGCCGAGGAGCGGGGCCGCGAATGGGGCAAGGTCTGCGGCTCGGCGCAGGTGATCCGCTGGGGCTTCGAGGCGAACGAGAAAGAGCCCGAGCTGCGCACCCACGACCGCTTCGGAAATCGCATCGACGAGGTCGAGTTCGACAGCTCCTGGCACGAACTGATGCGGCTCGGGATCTCCGAGGGCCTGCACGCCTCGCCCTGGCGCGAGCCCGGCCCCGGCGCCCACGTCGCGCGGGCGGCGCTCTTCATGCTGCTGATGCAGGCGGAGGGCGGTGTCGGCTGTCCGATCTCGATGACCTACTCGGCGATCCCGGCGCTGCGGGCCCAGCCCGAGCTGGCCGAGGAATGGGAGCCGCGTTTTCTCTCGCTCGATTACGACCAGCGCTCAATGCCCGCCGAGCAGAAACGCGGCGCGCTCTGCGGGATGGCGATGACCGAGAAGCAAGGCGGCTCGGACGTGCGCGCCAACACCACCGTCGCCGAGCCGCTCAACGGCGGCGGGCCCGGGGCCGAGTACGAGATCACCGGCCACAAGTGGTTCTGCTCGGCGCCGATGTGCGACGCCTTCCTGGTCCTCGCCCAGGCCGACGCCGGGCTCTCCTGCTTTTTGATGCCGCGCTGGACCCCCGACGGGGAGCGCAACCGCTTCCACCTCCAGCGGCTCAAGGACAAGCTCGGCAACCGATCGAACGCTTCCAGCGAGGTCGAGTTCCGCGGCGCCTGGGCGCGGATGATCGGCGAGGAGGGGCGCGGCGTGCCGACGATCATCGAGATGGTCAACCACACCCGCCTCGATTGCGTGATCGGCTCGACCGCGGGGATGCGGGCGGGGGTCGCGCAGGCAACCTGGCACGCCTCTCACCGCTCCGCCTTCGGCAAGCTCCTTTCCGAGCAGCCGCTGATGCTCAACGTGCTCGCCGACCTCTGCATCGAGTCGGAGGCGGCGACGGTCTCTTCGCTGCGCCTGGCCCGCTCCTACGACGAAGCGGCGGCCGGAGACGAGACGGCGCGGCGCTTCCGGCGCCTCGCCAACGCGGTGCTCAAGTATTGGATCTGCAAGCGCGGACCGGTGCACGCGGTGGAGGCCCTGGAGTGCCTGGGCGGAAACGGCTACGTCGAGGAATCGGGGATGCCGCGGCTCGTCCGCGAGAGCCCCCTCTCCTCGATCTGGGAGGGATCGGGAAACGTCCAGTGCCTGGACGTCCTGCGAGCGATGGTCCGTCACCCCGAGAGCGTCGAGGCCTTCGCCGATGAGGTCGGCGAAGGAGCCGTCGCGGATTCGCGACTCGACGAGTTCGCGAGCCGGCTGCGCAACGATCTCGGCAAGGACCCCGAGACGATGGAGACGCGGGCGCGGGAGCTGGTCGAGCGGATGGCGCTGGCCCTGCAGGGATCGCTGCTGGTTCGCTACGGAGATCCGGCGGTCGCCGACGCGTTCTGCGCCTCGCGCCTGGACGGCGATTGGGGCAGGGCGTTCGGGACGCTGCCCGCGGGCACCGACTTCCAGGGGATAGTCGAGCGCCACACTCCGGCGCTCTGAAGCTCGCTCTAGCTAAGAACCGCCACCAGCACCGCGACCGCGATCGCGGCGCCGACCAGGCCACCGACCAGATCGCAGATCAGCAGCCAGCGTGCCCCGAGCCGCTGCAAGTCCTGCCTGATTTCGAATACGCCCATGTGCATTTGCTTAATTGACGCTAATAGATCGGACACATTTTCGCCACCCCCAACCCGATCCCTTGCGCGGATTAGGACCTGAGCTCTATTGAGATAGGCCCTTAGAGCCAGCGCTCGTCGAGCCGCCGAATCACCGCTTCGCTGAGTCGCACGGCGCCGGCCAGGGTCTCGAAGTTCACGTTGGCGGCCACGTCGTCACGCCAGTGGTAATTGCCTGGCTGCTTGAAGTCGGTGCAGGAGCACAGCGCCACGGTCGGATAGCCGGCGGCAAGCGGCTCCAGGCCGTCGGTCCCGTTGCGCAGCCGCAGGTTCGGGAACAACCAGGTCCCCAGCTCTTCAGCAAGGCCGTCGATCAGCTCCAGGGCGTCCGGCGGGTATTCGTGCATGCGCAGGAATCCTTCGCCGCGCAGGACCATCAGGTGATCGGCGCCGAGAGCTTCCAGGCAGAGGAAGAAGGTCGACTGGGGCGAGAGCTCGCTGAAATGCCGCTCCCCGAAAGCCTTCATCCCCTCGCTGAACGACTCCTCCGCCCCGGTGGAGAGCAGGATCACGCGCAGCCCATCGATCGACTGCTCGCGTAGGCGCTGGGCGATCGCGAGCAACGCGACCACCGAGGTGCCGTTGTCGTTGGCTCCGGGGACCGCCTCCCGAAGCCCGATGTCGAGCATCGCCGCGACCGATCCCGTCCCAAGCAGGACCCCGAGCTTGGAGAGCGACCTGCTGCCGGTCAGCGCCCCGATCGCGGCGAGAATCGGGCCGCCGATCACCGGCGCCATCAACGGCGGACTGGTGTCGGCATGCTCGAATACCTGCGGGAAGCGCTCGCCGATCGTCCGCGGGATCGCGGGGTGAAAGACGAGTCCGGGGTGAGCGGCGTCGTGGTGGGCGACGAGCACCACGGTGCGCTCGGCGTCGGAAGGCCCCAGCTCCGCGACCACGTTGAAGGTCTGGCGCCGCGGCAGCAGGCGGCGCAGGCGCCGCTTTTGAGGCGGAAAGTCGTCCGCGATCGCGGCCGCGCCCGCGGCCCCGAGGGCGAACCCGAGGGCCCGGCGGCCGCGCAGGGCAGTTAGACCGCCGAGCGCCCCCGCGGCGGCCCCCAGCCCCAGTGGCCACCAGTAGGTGCCGTGCGCCTCCTCGGCCTCGATCCGCGCATCCACTCCCAGCTCCGCGAACTGGGCGACCAGCCACTCGGCCGCCTCCCGCTCGCCCTCGGAGGCCGAGGGGCGGTGGATCCGCTCCAGCCGTTCGAGCCGGTCGCGCATCCATTCGCCATCGGGCACCCCGAGGCGATCGGCGAACGAAGGGCTCGACTCGACAGGCGCCATCAGGCGTGGCACCCTAGCTCGCCCAAACAACCTGCGGCGCCTGCGACGACACCTTGTGTCGTCGCCTGGACAGACTGGCTCGGCAGTCAAATCGCGGCGCCCGCCTACCATCTAGGCATGGGCGGTAGCTCGATCACCCTCTTTCACGTCCGCGGAATCCGGATCGCGGTCGATTGGTCCTGGCTCATCGTGCTCTTTTTGATCATCTTCTGGCTCACCGGCTTCTACCGCGACGTGCTCGATGAGCCCAACTCTTCCTCGGTTCCCTATGTGCTCGCGGTCGCGAGCGCCTTCGGGTTCTTCGGCTCGATCCTCCTGCACGAGCTTGGCCATGCTCTGGTGGCGATCCGCCGCGGCGTCGGGATCTCGAGCATCCAGCTATGGATATTCGGCGGCGTGGCGCGGATGGAGCGCGATGCCGACTCACCGAGCACCGAGTTCCAGATCGCCGTCGCCGGCCCCCTGGTCACCCTGGCGATCGTGGTCGCGCTGAGCGCGATAGGTCTCGCCGCAACCGGCGCCTCAGGCTTCTGGGACGCGATGCTCTTCCGGACCGGCGCTCCGGTCTCGGGTGCGCTGGCGGTGGTCGCCTGGTTGGCGTCGATAAACGCGCTTCTTCTGGTCTTCAACCTGCTGCCCGCGTTCCCGATGGACGGCGGTCGGATCACCCGCGCAATCGTCTGGTGGCGAACCGGCAACCGCAACTCGGCGACCCGTTTCGCGGCTACGCTCGGGCAAGGATTCGCCTACCTGTTCATCGCCGGCGGCATCCTGCTGGTGATCAGCGGAGCGACGTTCGATGGCATCTGGTTGGCGTTCATCGGCGTGATGATCAACGGCTCCGCCCGCGCAGCCGCGCTCCAAACCGCGATCAGCACCCGGATCGAGGGCATGCGGGTCGCGGACGTGATGGACAAAGAGCCGGTCGCAATCCCCGACGAGCTCAGCGTCGAGCAGGCTCTCGACGAGTACTTCCTGCGCTACCGCTGGCCGTGGTTCCCGGTCGTCGACGCGGCTCAGCACTTCACCGGGCTGCTGATCAGGGAGAGCGCCGACCAGGTCCCAGAGGTGAGCCGCGCGTCGGCTCGCGTGTCGGAGCTGATCGAGCCAGACCCTGGCTCGCTCCACGTCACCGAGGACACCCCGCTCGACGCGCTGCTCGGAAACGAGGCTCTGCGCCGCCTCGGTGCACTGATCGCCGTCGACGCCGACGGCCGTCTGCGCGGTGTGATCACCGCGGAGCAGGTCGGCCGGGCACTTCGCGGCGACGCCACCTGATCGGCGCCGTCCCCAACCAGGCCCACGGGTCGCCGGCGCCGCCGGCCCATACCTGCCCCGATATAGGATGCGATCAAGGTGCCCAGCGGACCCGCACACCACCCCGTCTAGCGCGTGCCCACTCACGACGTATTGGTGATCGGAGCCGGGCTGGCGGGGCAGCGCGCGGCACTGGCGGCCGCCGAGGAGGGGGTCTCGGTTGGAATCGTCAGCAAGGTCCACCCGGTCCGCTCCCACTCCAACGCCGCCCAGGGCGGGATCAACGCGGCGCTCAAGCCCGACGACTCCTGGGAGTCACACGCATACGACACGGTCAAGGGCTCCGACTACCTGGGCGACCAGGACGCGATCGAGATCATGTGCCGCGAGGCGCCCGACGAGCTTCTGCACCTCGAGCACCTCGGGGTGACCTTCCATCGCAACGAGGAGGGTGAGCTCGGCACGCGAGCTTTCGGCGGAGCCTCGGCGGCGCGCACCTACTACGTCGCCGACATCACCGGCCAGGCGATCATGCACGTCCTCTACGAGCAGCTGATGAAGTTCTCCGACGCGATCGCCCGTTACGAGGAGTGGTTCTGCACCGCGCTGGCGCTCGACGACGACGGCAACTGCTGCGGCGTGGTGACCCGCAACGTCGCCGACGGGACGATGGAGCTGTTCCGCGCCAAGGCGGTGATCCTCGCCACCGGCGGCAACGGGCAGGCCTACAAGCCGACCACCAACGCGCTGATCTGCACCGGCGACGGCATGGCGATGGCCTACCGGGTCGGGGCCAAGCTGATGGACATGGAGATGGTCCAGTACCACCCCACCACCCTGGCTGGCAAGGGCTTTCTGATCACCGAGGGCGCGCGCGGTGAAGGCGCTCACCTTCTGAACGCCAACGGCGAGCGCTTCATGGAGAAGTACGCGCCCAACAAGATGGAGCTGGCCTCGCGCGACGTCGTCTCGCGCGCCGAGCAGACCGAGATCAATGAGGGGCGCGGCTTTCCCGACGGCACCGTTGCGCTCGACATCACCGTCGTCCCCCGCAAGCGAATCCACGAGGCGCTGCGCGAGATCGTCCTCGTCGGCCGCGACTTCGCCGGCGTCGACATCACCCGCGAGCCGATCCACATAAAGCCCGGCAACCACTATGCGATGGGCGGCATCAAGACGGACACCAAGGGCGCTACCGACATTCCGGGCCTCTACGCGGCCGGCGAGGTCGCCTGCGTCTCGGTGCACGGCGGCAACCGGCTGGGCGCCAACTCGCTGCTCGACACCCTGATCTTCGGCAAGCACTCCGGCAAGGACGCGGCCCAGCGCGCCAAGCACCGGGAGCTGTCGAGGGCCTCGGAGGCGATCCTGCGCGACGAGGAGGCCCAGATCGACGGGATCATCGGCCGTGAGAAGGGCTCGGGCCCGCGGATCTCGGAGATCAAGGCCGAGCTCGGCAAGATCATGGACGAGCACGTGAGCGTGTTCCGCGACGAGGCCGGGATCAAGGTCGCCCTGGAGACCGTCAAGGAGCTCAAGGAGCGCTCCCGGAGTGCCTACATCGACGACCGCGGCGCGGTCTTCAACCAGGACGTCCTGGGAGCGCTCGAGCTGGGTTACATGCTGGACTGCGCGGAATGCATCTGCGTGGGGGCGCTGCATCGCACCGAGAGCCGGGGCGCCCAGTACCGGACCGACTTCCCGGAGCGAAATGATGAAGAGTGGTTGAAGCACATCAACCTCTCAGTGAACGGAGACGGGCCGCAGATCAGCTATTCAGACGTGACAATCACGCAGTGGCAACCTGAAGCACGGACGTACTGATGGCCGAATACACGCTGAAGATCCGCCGCTACCAGCCCGAGTCGGGCGAGGGCCCCTTCTGGGAGGAGTTCAAGGTCGATCTGGAGGAGTCGCTGTCGGTGCTCGACGGGATCCTGCAGGCCAAGGACCGCGACGACGGCAGCCTCGCCGTCCGCTGCTCCTGCCGGGCGGCGATCTGCGGCTCCTGCGGGATGAAGATCAACGGCGAATCGACCCTCGCCTGCAAGACCCAGCTTCGCCACGCGCACGCGGCGGCGAATCGCCGTAATGGCGGCTCGGAGCCAATCGTCGTGGAGCCGATGGGAAACATGCCGGTGATCAAGGACCTGGTCACCGACATGGAGACGACCCACTGGACCAAGATCCGCCGCGTCACACCCTGGCTGTTGCCGGCCGGCGACCCGCCGGAGCGCGAGTACATCGTCCCGCCCGAGTCGATGATCGACGTCACGCAGTCGATGGCCTGCATCCAATGCGGCGCCTGCGTCTCGTCATGCCTCTCGATGGAGGTCGACCCGGACTTCATCGGCCCCGCGGCGCTCGCGAAGGCCTACCGCTTCGTCGGCGACCCCCGCGACGCCGAAGCCCGCGAGCGGCTCCACGACCTGGCCCAGGACCCGCACGGGATCTACGACTGCACGCACTGCTTCAGCTGCATCGACGCCTGTCCGAAGGGCGTCGCGCCAATGGACCAGATCATGCGGTTGCGCCGTATCGCGGGTCACGACGAGGGAATCGACGACGCCAACAACGGTCATCGCCACGAGCTGGCGATGACCAACATCATCGAGAAGAAGGGCACCCTCGACGAGTCGCTGCTGCTGCAGGAGTCGTTTGCGCCGGGGATCAAGGGCAAGCTGAAGCCGCCCCGCGGCGCGGTCAAGGCCCTGATCGAATCGCTGCCGACCGCGATCCGGGGAATCAAGACCGGCAAGATGCGCTCGCTGCCGAAGCTGATCCCCGGCATCCACCCAAAGCTTCCCGACGGCGCTCAGGACGAGGTCAAGGCGATCTATGCCCACGCCGAGCAGGACCGCACCGAGCTGAACCTCTACATCAAGGGCGAGGAGCCCGACGAGGAGGCGCCCGAGGCCGCGGTCGAGCCGGAGCCCGACGAGGTGGGAGAGGAATGAGCCCGCAGATCAAGGTTGCTTACTGGCCGGGTTGCGTCTCGCGCGGCTTCACGCCCGAGTTGCACGGCTCGATGGCGCTGACCGCCGAGCGGCTCGGCATCGAGCTGGTCGAGCTGGACCGGGCCAACTGCTGCGGCGCCGGGGTGATCGCCGAGCACAACCAGGAGCTCGCCGACACGCTGAACGCGCGCACCTTCGCGCTCGCCCAGCAGACGGGGCTGCCGATGATGAACATCTGCTCGACCTGCCAGGGCGCTCAATCGGAGTGTCAGCAGCGGCTCGACGCGGACTCGGCCTATCGCGCCCACATCAACGAGACGCTCTCCGGGGCGGGGCTCGAATATCAGAGGGGCAAGGACGGCTGGACGAACAAGAACTTCCTCTGGCTGCTGGTCGAGGACTATGGCCTCGTGGAGCTGAGGTCGAAGGTCACCCGCCCACTCTCAGGTCTGCGGGTCGGGCCCTTCTACGGCTGCTACGTCGTCCGCCCCAAGCACCGGCTCGGCTACGAGGAGCATCCGGAGCGCGACCTGTATCTAGAGAAGGTGATCGAGGCTCTGGGCGGCGAGGTGGTCGACTACGACGGTGCCCGCAAGTGCTGCGGCTTCCCGGTGATCACGATGAACCGCGAGACCTCGCTGCGCCAGGCGGGAACCCACGTCGGCGACGCGCTCGACGCCGGCGCCGACTGCCTTGTCACCCCCTGCCCGCTCTGCCACCTCAACCTCGACATGCAGCAGCCGGAGGCGGCGAAGATCGTCAACCGCGATCTCGGGCTGGCGGTGCTGCACCTGCCGCAGCTGGTCGGGCTGGCGCTCGGCTTCGAGCCCAAGCAGCTCGGTATGCGCAAGCACATCGCCTCGACCGGCTGGGTCGAGGAGCGACTCGGCGAGCTCGCGCCGGCCTGACATGCAAGTGCGTCGACACTTCGTGTCGCCGCCAAGAACAAGTGGGAGCGGGCGGGCTAGCCGCAGACAGAGCCCGGGTGGGTCCTGCGGCGCCCGACTCCCGATGCGCCCGGGTCGCGCGGCCGTGGAGGACAGGCGGCTCCTTGACCGGCGGCGCTTTTGCCGCGCGACGAAAGCTAGGGACGGGGTCGGACGGCGAGGTTTCCGGAAAAGTAAAGCGACCGGGGGTGACGTTTAGCCTGTCGCGCGTAGCCTTCGCGCCTACAAAGCTTTTGCGTCACCTGTCGAGAAAGGTCACCGCTGGGCTTCTGCGGATTTCCTCTCTCTCCCAGTCGCGGACGCGAGCCTAACCACGCGGCTCGGGCTTGTCCAGGGGCGCCGCGCAACGATCCCGCTCCTTGCGAGGAAATGTGATCGCTCACGGGAGCTCAGGAGGAGGCTTGCGCCGCCGGTGTGCGATTCGACGTCCTATCGCGCCCCGGACGAATGACGACGATCTCGCCGGGGGCGTTGTCCAGCAGCCAGGCTATGTCCGCGGCGCTGAGGCCATCGGCACCGCGGGTGGCGGCCGCCACGACGATCTGGTCGAAGTCCTCATGGTCCATCAGCTCTTTCATTGCATGGCGGAAGCTCCGCCCCCGCTCAATCCGTGCGTCGACGGGGATCCCCTGATTGGCTGCCCGTTGCTCGATTGCCTCCAAACAGGGAAGGGCAACGTTCGCCTGCCTCGGAAGCGGAGACTCGATCGGCAGGGTGCGCGGAACCTCGGCCAGAAACGCCGGGACTACGGTCGCCCCCTCCGCCCGTGCCAGGCGCAGCGTGGCGTCCAAGGCTCGATCCGAGAGTGCGTCGCCGACGAACGGGAACAGGATCCGCCGCGCCGATGGCGCAATCGCCGGTGTTGGGCTGCGCTGAAGAATGAGTAGGCCGCCGAGCACGACGATCACGACGGTCGCGATCAGGACGAAGACGATCACGACTCGTCCCTCCCGCGCTCTCGCTCGTCTTTCTCGCGCTGGGTCCGGTCGGCGACCACGCGCAGATCGACCCCGGGCAGCGCATGCAAGAGGCGAAGCGGCAATGACTCCGTGAGCCGCCGCCATCCGCGCCGCGGGCTTGGGGTGCCGATCAGTACGTAGGTTGAACCTCGCTCCTCGACGACCCGCTTGACCGCATCCACGACGTCGTCGCCCTCCTCGACCAACAGATGAGCACCGAGCACCGACGCCAGGCGCCGAATCGCATCGAGCTGCCGGCGCTCCTCGTCCGACCGTCGGCCACCGGTCGGCGCGACCCAGAGCAGATCGAGCTCGCCGCCAAGGCGCTGGGCCGAGCGCCAGGCACGGCGCACGAGACGCTGCGAGCTCGGGTGCGGCGTGATCAGGGCGAGGAGACGCTCGCCGACGGCCTGTGGTCCCGCCGTATCGACGACACGCTCCTCGCGCGTGCCGAGCACCGTCTCGGTCTCTCGCACCAGCCGCTTGGCCTCGATGTCCTGGGCGACCTGGCGCAGGGCGACCTCGCGCAGCGCGGCAAGGTTCTCGATCTTGAAGAAGTTGTTGAGCGCCGGGTCGATGCGCTCCGGCGGGTAAACCTTGCCCGCGCGCAGGCGGTTCAGCAGCGCCTCGGGGGTGAGATCGATCAGCACAACCTCATCGGCGGTGCCGAGCACCGAATCGGGCACCGTCTCGCGCACCCGCACGCCGGTCAGCTCGGCGACCTGGTCGTTGAGCGACTCCAGGTGTTGCACGTTGAGGGTCGAGAACACGTCGATCCCGGCCGCCAGGACGTCGGCGATGTCCTCGTAGCGCTTCTCGTGCTCGACCCCGGGGGCGTTGGTGTGGGCCAACTCGTCGATCAGGGCCAATTCCGGCGCGCGGCGGATCAGCGCCGGCAGGTCCATCTCCTCGAGCACCGCGTCGCGGTAGATCACCCGGCGGCGCGGCACCACCTCGATGCCCTCCGCCAGCGCGATCGTCTCCTTGCGCCCGTGCGGCTCGAAGTAGCCGATCACGACGTCACGGCCGGCCTCCGCCTCGGCCTGCCCCTCTTGCAGCATTCGGTACGTCTTCCCCGCCCCCGCCGCCATGCCGAGAAAGATCTTGTAGCGGCCGCGATCCTCGATGCCCGGCGGGCCTCGTTCGGCGCTTGGTTGTTGTAGCTCGGCCACCGTCAGCGTCCATCATCGTCCCTGCAGGGCTGCGATCACCCGCTTGAGCTCGTCGCTCAGCGCACCGTGGCTGGAGCGTCCATAAAGCGGGCTCGCGCCGTCGCTGAGGAGCTGCTCGAGCATGGCCATGCCCTGGCAATAGACCGGCCCTTCGGATTGCAGCGTCGCTTCGACCTGGATCAGCAACGGCCGCGACGCAACCACCTCCTGCCTGTTCACGGGTACTGCGGCCGACCACCCCGCGAGCCGTGGCCGCCTGGCTTCGGCCAGCAGCTTCGCGATCGCGGCGGAGAGCCTTTCGCGGTTTCGGTCACTGGTCAGCTGGGCCGCACGAACCCGAAGGTCTGGCGAAGCGACCGGATCGGCACCTTCGGCGAGCGCGCGGTCGAGCGCCCGCCTGCCCAGCGCAACCCTCAGGCGGGTGATCAGCCGAGGCGAAGACTGGGGGCTTGCGAACATGGCCCGGTCCAGCGACGTCTGGAAGTTGCTGACGCTGGCCGGCACCTCACGCCCCCAGCAGGTTGTGGACGATGAGGTCGATCAGCTTGATGCCGACGAACGGGGCGATCAGGCCACCGAGGCCGTAGATCAGCATGTTGCGGCGCAGAAGCGCCGTTGCGCCGAGGGGCCGGTAGCGAACCCCGCGCAGAGCGAGCGGGATCAGCAGGGGGATGACCAGGGCGTTGAAGATGAGCGCCGAGAGGATCGCCGACTCGGGCGTGCCCAGCGACATGATGTTGAGCGAGTCGAGCGGCCCCTTGCCGGAGGCGCCAGCGTATGTTGCGACGAAGATCGCCGGCAGGATCGCGAAGTACTTGGCGACATCGTTGGCGATCGAGAACGTAGTGAGTGCGCCACGCGTGATCAGCAGCTGCTTTCCGACCTCGACGATCTCGATCAGCTTCGTCGGGTTGGAATCGAGGTCGACCATGTTCCCCGCCTCGCGGGCCGCTTGGGTGCCGGTGTTCATCGCCACCCCGACATCGGCCTGGGCGAGCGCCGGGGCGTCGTTCGTGCCGTCACCGGTCATCGCGATCAGCCGGCCGTCTGACTGCTGCTCCTTGATCAGCTCGAGCTTGCGCTCCGGCGTCGCCTCGGCGAGGAAGTCGTCCGTCCCCGCCTCCTCGGCGATCTTCGCCGCCGTGAGGCGGTTGTCACCGGTGACCATGATCGTGCGGATCCCCATCGCTCGCAGCTGGTCGAAGCGGTTGCGCATCCCTTCCTTGACGATGTCCTTGAGGTAGACGACGCCGAGGACTTGGTTGTCGCGAGCCACACCCAGGGGTGTCCCTCCCTCGCGGGAGATGCGCTCGACCTCGGCGCTGAACTCGGGCGGAGCGTGCCCACCGTCCCCTGCCACCCACTCCTGGATCGAATCGCCCGCTCCTTTGCGAAGGCGGGTGCCGTTGAAGTCGACCCCGCTCATCCGCGTCTGGGCGGTGAAAGGCACGAAGGTCGGTTCGTGACCGGCAAAATCGTGCTCGCGGATCCCGAATTGCTTCGCCAAGACGACGATTGAGCGTCCCTCGGGCGTCTCGTCGGCAAGCGACGACATCTGCGCCGCTTCCGCCAGCTGGGCCGCCGTGACGCCTGGCATCGGAATGAACTCGGTCGCCTCCCGGTTGCCAAGCGTGATCGTGCCGGTCTTGTCGAGCAGCAGGACGTCGCAATCGCCGGACGCCTCCACCGCGCGGCCTGAGAGGGCGAGCACGTTGCGGCGCACGAGGCGATCCATGCCGGCGATCCCGATCGCCGACAGCAGGGCGCCGATCGTGGTCGGTATCAGGGCGACCAGCAGGGCGATCAGGGTGGTCACCGAGATCTCCGTGTTGGCGAACAGCGCGAACGGCCGCAGCGACATCACCACGAGCATGAAGACCAACGTCAGCGCCGCCAGCAGGATGCCGAGCGCGATCTCGTTGGGGGTCTTGCGGCGCTCGGCTCCCTCGACCAGAGCGATCATCCGATCGAGGAAAGACGCGCCCGGCTCTTGGGTGATCTCGACCACGATGCGGTCGGAGAGCACTTTGGTCCCCCCGGTTACCGCGCTGCGGTCGCCACCCGCCTCACGGATCACGGGCGCCGACTCGCCAGTTATCGCCGACTCGTCGACCGAGGCGATGCCCTCGATCACGGTGCCGTCGCCGGGGATCATCTCGCCGGCCTCGACGACGACGACATCGCCGCGCTCCAACTCCGATGCCGATTTCGTCCCCCCGTCGCGCAGCTGGGCGACCGCGTCCGTTCGCATCGCCCGCAGGCTGGCGGCCTGGGCGCGTCCGCGACCCTCGGCCAGCGCCTCTGCGAGGTTGGCGAACACAACGGTCAGCCAGAGCCACAAGGAGACACTGAAGGTGAACCACGAGGGCTCGTGGCCGCCGCCCAGAGGCCCTTCGCCGAAGACCTGGATCAGCCATCCCACCGTTGTGATCAGGGCGCCGATCTCGACCACGAACATGACCGGGTTGCGGGCCTGAACGCGGGGGTCGAGCTTGCGCAGCGACTCGAACAGCGCCGGCCGCAGGATCGCGGGATCGAACAGCGAGCGTTGTTGGTTCTCGGTCACTTGGTCGGTGCCTCCTGATTCAGTGCGATGTTGAGCTCCAAGACGTTGACGCCCGGTTCGCCGAACAGGCCGACGAAGCGGCCGTCGGTGTGGCTGGAGATCAGGTCCATGACCCGCGAGAGCGGGAGGTGGCGAACGGCGGCAATCCGGTGGGCTTGGATCCGCGCGTTGGCCTGCGAGATGTGGGGATCGACGCCGGAGGCCGACTCCGTGATCGCGTCGACGGGCACGGCGGCCCGATCGAGGCTGTGGTCATATGGCCGCTCCAGCTTTAGATAGGCGGCAAGGTTCGTCCTGACCAGGTCGCGCTCGTCGGTGCTGTTCGGCCCCAAGTTGCTGAAGAAGGTCACCGAGGGGTCGTAGCCGGTCGCAGAAGGGCGCGGCTGGAAATAGAGCGGGTCGGGCGTGGTGACCGGGTTGCCGTCCGAATCGACCTTCGGCTTGCCATTGCGGCCGATCACGGGCTTCTGGAAGGACTGCCCGATCAGCTTCGAGCCGACGACCTGTCCGTTTACGCTGAGCTTGGAGCCGTTGGCGTGGCCGGGGAAGAGCACCTGGGCCACGCCGGTGAAGGCGAGCGGATAGGCGAGCCCGAAGACCAGGGTCAGAAGGACCACGGCGATCAGCGAGTTTCCGAGGTCGCGTCGCATCTCAGAACAGCCTCGTGGTCAGGCTCTGGACGATCGGTCCGAGCAGCAGAGCGGGGAAGAAGGTCAGCGCACCGACCAGCACTATCACCCCGATCAGCAGCACGACGAAGGTCGGGTTGTCGGTGCGCATCGTGCCCAGGCCCTCCGGCGTGACCTTCTTCTTCGCCAGCGAGCCGGCGACGGCGAGCACGAAGAGGATCGGGATGAAACGCGCGGTGACCATCGTCACCCCTCCCACCAGGTCGGCGAAGGTGATCCCGTAGGCCCCGTGGTTGCCCGGCGGGTTGGGCTGCACGAAGCCTGTGTAGCCGGCGAAGGCGGAGCCGTTGTTGTTGGCCTGCGAGAGGTATGCGTAGAGAGTCTGCGAGAAGCCCTGGGGGTTGATTCCAGCGAAGATCGACCGGGTGCCGAGCCTGGTTGCCGAGGCAAGGCCGGCCGTGACGAGGATGGCGAGCGGCGTGTAGAGGACACCCAGCGAGACCAGCTTGATCTCGCGCGCCTGGATCTTCTTGCCCAGGTACTCGGGCGTCCGCCCGACCATCAGGCCGCCGATGAAGACCGAGAGCAGTACGAACAGGAGCATCGAGTAAAGCCCCGTCCCGACCCCGCCGAAGATCACCTCGCTGGCCGCCATGCCCGACATCGGCACGGCGCTACCGAGCCCGGTGTAGGACTCGTGCGCGGAGTCGACCGAGCCGTTCGACGTCACGGTCGTTGTCGTCGCCCAGAGGGCCGAGTCGGCGATCCCGTTGCGCTGCTCCTTGCCCTCCATGTTGCCGCCGGTCGAGCCGTCGATCGCCTTGGTCGGCGATCCGGCGGCGTGCTCGGCCGGAGTGCCGTGCTGCTCGGCGGGCACGATCACCGCGATGAAGGCCACCCACATGATCGCCATCGCGGCGAGGATCGCCCAGCCCTGCCGCGGCCTGCCGATCATGCGGCCGTAGGTGTAGGTGAGCGCCGCCGGGATCAGGATGATCGAGAGCATCTCTACGAAGTTCGTGAGCTGGTTCGCGTTCTCGAACGGCATCGTCGAGTTGACGTTGAAGAAGCCGCCGCCGTTGGTGCCCAGCTGCTTGATCGCGATCTGTGAGGCGACCGGGCCCAGCGCCAGCGTCTGGTTGGCGCCCTCGAGGGTCTTCGCGACCGCGGTGCCGCTCAGCGTCTGCAGCACGCCCTGCGAGACGAGGATCAGGGCGACGATGATCGAGAGCGGCAGCAGGATGTAGTAGCAGCCGCGGATCAGGTCCTGCCAGAAGTTGCCGAGGCCGCGGGCGCTTTGAGCGGCAATGCCGCGGACCATCGCCACCAGCACCGCCATGCCCACCGCGGCGGAGACGAAGTTCTGCACGGTCAACCCCGCCATCTGCGCGAAGAAGGTGAGCGTCGTCTCGCCGCCGTAGTACTGCCAGTTGGTGTTGGTGACGAACGAGGACGCGGTGTTGAAGCTGACGTCCCATGACCCCGAGTGGAAGCCCTGCGGGTTGAAGGGCTGGATGCCCTGGGTGCGGAGGATCAGGTAGAGGGCGACCCAGAACAGCAGCGAGAAGACGATCAGGGTGCGGGCGTAGGCCTTCCAGTCCTGGTCCACCGTCTCGTCAACCCGCAGGATGCGGTAGGTGAGGCGTTCCACGGGCTCGAGCACCGGGGAGAGAAATACGCGTTGGCCCTGGTAGACCCGGGCCATGTAGGCGCCGAGCGGGCGCACCAGCGCGAGGACGATCGCGACGAAGATCGCGATCTGAAGCCAGCCCTGGGCCACCTAGAGCTTCTCCCCGCGCAGAAGCGCGTACACGAGGTAGGCGCAGACCAGGACCGAGATCACGAGCCCGAAGACGTCGGCGCCGCTCATATGCGGTCGATCAGGTCAACCGCCCAGTAGAGCAGGGCGAAGACGATGACACCGATGGCGATCGCGAAGAGGCTAGCGACCGGGCTGCCACCGCCGGGGAAGATGTCGGCCAACAAGATCACTGCGGCGATGATCCGCCGCGCTGCGTCAAGCTGGGATCAAGAATCGGTGCCCCGGCATCAAGATCCTGTGAAGACCGGCGCAGTCATGCGCTGAAGCGGTAACCCACTCCGGGATCGGTGCGGATATAGCGTGGGCTTCCCTCTGGCTCGATCTTGCCGCGCAGGTTGGCGATGTGGGCGCGTAGGACCTGGGTGTCCTCCGCGTAGCCGGGCCCCCAGACCTCCTGCAGCAGGGCTCGATGGGTCAGCAGCCGGCCGCGATTGCGGGCCAGGGCCCTCAGGAGGTCGTATTCCTTGGGCGTCAGGTGCACCTCCACTCCATCGCGTCGCAACGACCGCGAGGCGAAGTCGATCGTCAGCCCGTCGACCTCGATCGTCGGCTCCTCGCCGTCGCCGCCGGCGCGCCGCAGCGCTGCGCCCAGGCGCGCCACTAGCTCTCGAGGGCCGAAGGGCTTGGTCACGTAGTCGTCGGCGCCCGCCTCCAGCGCCCGCACTTTCTGGTCCTCCTCGCCAACGGCGGAGAGGACCAGGATCGGCATCTCGCTCCAGGAGCGCAGCTGAGCGCAGACCTCGACCCCGTCGCCATCGGGCAGCACGAGGTCGATGATCGCCGCCTGGGGATTCTGAACGGCGGCGGCGTCGAGGGCTTCCTTCGCAGTCGCTGTGGCGATGACCTCATAGCCAGCGTCGCGCAGGATCACTTTCAGCGCCCTCACGATCTGCAGCTCGTCATCGCAGACAAGAACGCGCTCGCCACTGCCCACGTTAATTCGACCGCCCCGCCAGATTGGGCTCCGAGCCCGCGGCCGCGGTGAGGGGAAGCTCGACCACGAAGGTGGTCCCCTGTCCGGGAAGGGACTCCGCCCAAACCTGTCCCGCGTTGGCCTCGATCAAACCCTTGACGATTGCCAACCCCAGTCCCGCGCCGACGTTCTCGCCACTATCGGCCACGCGATAGAAGGGCTCGAAGATCCTCGGGAGCTCCGAGGCGGGGATGCCCGGGCCCTGATCGACGACGCGGATCATCATCCGCCCCCCGGTGACCCGACCGCGGACCTGGACGGGCCCGCCGGAGCTGTGGCGGACCGCGTTCTCGAGCAGGTTCGCGAATGCCCGCTCGAGCTGAGCGGCGTCGGCGCTGATCAAGGGCAGGTCGTCCTCGATCGACAATCGGACCTGAGCGGATCCGTGATCGTGGAGTTGCTCAGCCGCCTCGCGCACCACCTCATCGATCGAGCACCAATCGCGTCGCGGGGGTTCGGTGCCGGCCTCGATCCGCGACAGGTCGAGGAGCTTCTCGACTAGGCGGGAGAGACGGTCGGCCTGCTCGGCGATGCTTTCGCCCAGCTCCTCACGCTCGGCAGCGCTGACGCTCGGGGAGCGCACCGCCTCGCCTGCGGCGACGATCGTGGTCAGCGGCGTGCGAAGGTCGTGGGAGACGGTGCGCAGAAGGGCGGTCTTGACGCTGTCGGAGCGTCGAAGCGCCTCGGTCTCGACCACTTCGTTTTGCAACGTCTCGCGGTCCAGCGCCGCGCGCACAAGGGCTTCGAGCGAGGGCAAGATCCTTTCGCGCAAGCGCTCGAGTGTCTCCGGATCGATCGCCCCCGGAACCACGAGGGTCGCCCCGCGGTCGGCTCCGACGTTCAGGGGCAGAGCCAAATTGCGCCCCGGGTCGACCTGCTCGAGCTCGACCTCCGCCCAGCCGAGACCGAGAGAGTCCGCAAGGCAGCGGGCGGCTTCAGCGAGCGAGTCCGTGAGGTCGGCGCCCCCGAGCAGCAGGCGTGCCATCTCCGCGGCAAGGTCGGCCTCCTCGCGGCGGCGCTCCGCGTCCGCGGCGCGCGCCCTGGCGAACTCCGCGAGCGTCGACGCAATCGCCGCCGCGACCAGGAAAACGCCGAGCGCCACCCAGTTCTGCGCGTTGGCGATCGTGAAGTGCCCGGTCGGGGGGATATGGAAGAAGTTGAACGCAACGGCGCTCGCGACAGAGGTGAGCAGCCCCAGCGACAGGCCCCAGTAGATCGAGATCACCAGGACTCCGAGCAGGTAGACGACGCCGTTGGAGACCGCTGGAGTGATCTGCCGCAACGGGTAGATCAGCGCCGTTTCCGAGGCGACCGCGAGCGCGACCGCGGCAAGACCGACCCAGCGCGACCGCGGAGGCTCGCGGAAGCGTCCCGACAGAGGCAGACCGGAGGCGGGCTCGGTGTTGCTCAGGGCTGGCATGTGCGGACCGTAGCTCAGCGCATCCGCTTCTCGACCCAGCGCGCACCGACCGTGTCGGTGAGCCCGTGGGCGGCTATCGAGGCGACGATCGTGAACGCCGCGATGTTGAAGATCAGCGACCTGCGCCCGACGCCCGAATCGAGGACGTAGAGGGCGAACAGCATCGAGGCCACTCCCTTGGGGCCGAACCAGGCGACGAACACCTTCTGAGGCCCAGGGATTCGCTCACGCAGGAACGACAACCAGATCGCGGCCGGCCGGGCGACGAGCAGCGCGAACGGAATGAACAGGAAGAGCCGCCAGACCTCACCCTGGTAGCCGATCGCGACGATCAGGGCGCCGAAGACGAAGAAGGTGAGCAGCTGCAAGATCGCGCTCACGTTCTCGGCGAAGTCAAGGAACGCGTCGGGGACCTCGCGTTCGGCGGCGCCCATCGCGATTCCCGCCACGAATGCGGCGATGAATCCGTTGCCGATCGTCACATCGGCGAGACCGTAGGCCGCGAGGCCGAAGCCGATCGCATAGATCCCCTCGTAGCGAGCGGTGAGGCCGCCGCCCGGAAGATGATGGTGCAGCCGTCCCCCGAGCAGACCCATGGCCACGCCTACAAGGGCGCCAAATACCGCCTCGCCGAGGACCTTGGCCGCCTCGTGCCCCGCGTGGCCCCCCGGGACAGCAAGTACGAGGAAGAAGAGCACGAAAGGAAGCGCCAGACCGTCGTTCAACCCGGATTCGAGGTTGAGCACGTGGCGAATGCGGGACGGAACCCGCCGCGAGGTGACGACGCTCGAAGTCACCACCGGGTCCGTGGGGGTCAGCACCGCGGCGAGCAGAAATGCCTCGGCCCAGGTGAAGTGGAACAGGCCTTTCGCCGCAAGCGCGAGCAGACCGAGGGTGATCGGCATCGCGATCACGATCGCCCGCGCCACGGGCTCCCAGTGAGCGCGCAGCAGCTCGCGCTCGACGAACATGCCGTCGGAGAACAGGGTCAGGATCAGCGCCAGCTGGACCAGGTGCACGATCGCCGAGTCGCCGGCGTCGACGCTGACCACGTCGGCCTCGGCGAGCCCGATGCCCAGCGCCACCGAGAGCACCGAGATCGAGAGCACCGTCCCGCGCATCACCCCCGACAGCGCCGCGGCTACGGCGAGTAGCCCGCCAAAGAGGAGAATCGCGTCGCCGAAGCCGATGTCCACGGGAAGCCTCCTTTACGGGTCGACGACAGGTTCGCCGACCAGACTTCCCGGCACACCTGGGCGCAGCTTAGCCTCTAACTGGAGGGACGGATGCGAACCCGCTTGCGGGCCAGGTCGCAGCCCTGCGCTTTCGCGCGGGCGACGTGCTTGCCCTTGTGGGAGAAGCGCTTCGCGATCCGCGCGACGCCGTTCGCGTTGGTCAGGCGGTGCTTGCCGACGAAGCCGATCCGAACGCCCTGCTTGCAGCGGTTCAGCGGCGAGACGACGCGGAACCGGAACACGATCCGCTTGCCGGCCCGGGGATGGCGCGGCCTGACCTTCAGCTGCGCCTGCTCCTCGCAGCCGGGCTGGGTGAAGACGTCGGAGCCGAAGGTGCTCAGGCCCGGCTGCGCGGCAAAGCCCAGGCGCCAGAGGCCGAAGTTGTCCTCGATCCAGCGCAGCTGGCTGTAGTGGTTGTAGGCGCGGTTGGAGACCGTCCCCGGCTGGATGCATGGCGAGAGCGCCACGGCGCCGACGCGTCCGCCGCCGGGGCCCGGTGTCGTCCCACCCGGGTTCGGGGTGTTGGGTCCCGAGGGCTCGTTGCAGCAAGCACTCGCGTCGCCCGTGTCGGCCTCGTCGAAGGTGATCAACAGCAGACCGCGGTCCTGGTAGGCGGGTGAGTCCGTGATCCGCGGCACCCACTCGCGCAAGAAGCGGTCGATGCCCGCGTAGCCCCCGGGCGATCCGTCGGGGCAGCTCGCGTCATGTCCGTCGGCGCAGAGGTCGGGAGTGATGAACGAGTAGTTCGATGTCGTGCCCGCCTGCTGCAGGTCGCCCGGCAGCTGCTTGAGGTCGACGACGTTCGCAGCGCAGGCCGACGTGTCGATGATCGAATGGAAGTAGACGAAGGGCTCGTGGCGGGCGGCGTACTGGTCGTTCGCCTTCGCGCTCTGGGTGCCATCCTGGCTGTTGAGGTTCGGGTGGCGGCAGCTGGCAGGTTGGCCGTTGGCCATGTCCTCGGCATAGGCGCGCCAGCTCAGCCCGTCGCTGTCGAGCTGGTTGGCGACTGTCTGGGTGGCGCTGGGGAAGACGCATCCCTGGCCGGTCACGATGCCGTCGGACCCGATCGTGCCCGGGAAGATGTTGCTGTAGAACTGGCAATCCGCCTGCGTGTCGACGTTCGGCGGCTGGCCGCTGACCATCGCGATGTAGTTGTCGAGGCTCTGGTGGCCGATGCCGTAGTAGTTCTTCAGCAGCGCACCCTCGGCGGGGAGCGTCTTCGCCAGATAGGACGAGCCGGGCGACGATCCGAAGGTCGCGTCGTAGCCCTCGTTCTCCAAGACGATCACGAAGACGTGGTGGATCGACGGGGCAGCGGACGCCGGCGGGCTGGCGACGGCGCAGAGCGCAGAGGCGAGCGCGGCGAGCGCCGTTGCTCGCCGGATAGCGACCTTCAGCCCACGCCTAGAGCCGCGCAGTGTCCACCGACCCATGCCCGCTTGATAGCAGGAGTTTGGCGAGCTGTGGTCAACAACCGGCGCTGCGCGGCTTGATCGTCAGCGGCGGATCAGGCCCCGCTCGGCGAGCAGCTCGGCGATCTGCACCGCGTTCGTGGCGGCGCCCTTGCGCAGGTTGTCGCCGACGATCCAGAGGTTGAGGCAGCGCTCGCGGCTCGGGTCGCGGCGGATCCGCCCGACCAGGATCTGGTCCTGCCCGGTGGCGGCCGTAGCCAGCGGGTACACGCTCTCGGCCGGATTGTCGACCACGGTCACGCCCGGTGCCGAGCTGAGCAGCTCGCGGCATGCCTCCGGCGAGAGGTCCTCCGCGGTCTGGACGTTGACCGACTCGGAGTGGCCGGTGAAGACTGGCACGCGGGCGCAGGTCGCCGAGATTCCCAGCTCCTCGCCGGCGCCGAGGATCTTGCGCGTTTCGGCCATCATCTTGCGCTCCTCGGTCGTGTACGCGTCTCCTTCCTGGAAGACCTCGACCTGGGGAAGGACGTTGAAGGCGATGCGGTGCGGGTAGACGGTCGCCTCTGGCTCGCTTCCCTCGAGCACCGCTTGCGCCTGCTCGCGCAGCTCCTCGACCGCACTCTGCCCGGTGCCGGAGACCGACTGGTAGGTGGAGACGACGATCCGCTCGATGCCTACATGGCTGTGGATCGGCGCCAGCGCGACGACCATCTGCATCGTCGAGCAGTTCGGATTGGCGACGATCCCCTTGTGCGAGGCGGCGGCATCGGGATTCACCTCGACCACGACAAGCGGGACGTCTTCGCTCATTCGCCAGTAGCTCGTGTTGTCGACCACGACCGCGCCGGCGGCGACCAGCCGCGGTGCCCACTCGGCGCTCACCGCCCCGCCCGCCGAGGAAAGCACCAAGTCGAGGCCGTCGATCGCGTCCTCGGCCAGCCGGCGACACTCGAGCACGGTGCCGTTGAACGGAACCTGCTTTCCGGCCGAGCGCTCCGATGTGTAGGCGACCACCTCGGTGGCCGGGAAATGCCGCTCGGCGAGCACCTCGAGGATCGTCGAGCCGACGGCGCCGGTGGCGCCCAGGACGCCCACCTTGTAGCCCGTCTCGGGATTCATGAGGAAACCGTCGGGCGGTGCTCGGTCCCGGTCGGGTCCTCGCGGCGCACGGCGTCGGCGTCGAGCTCGAATGCCTCGTGCAGGGCCTTGACCGCGTCCGGGACCTGGTCCGCGTCGATGACGCAGGAGATCTTGATCGGCGAGGTGGAGATCATCTCGATGTTGATCTTGCCGTCGCCGAGAATCTTGAACACCTTCGCCGCGACTCCCGGATGGCTGCGCATCCCGGCGCCGACGATCGACACCTTCCCGATCGCTTCCTTGGTCTCGACCCCGGTGCTGACCCCGTCGAGGCCCGAAATCACGTCGCGCGCGGTGGGGAGGTCGTCTCGCTCGACCGTGAACGAGAGGTCCGCCAGGTCGTCCTCCGAGACGGGCTCGTTCTGGATGATCATGTCGACGTTGACGTTCGCCTCGGCGAGGGCGCCGAAGATCCGCCCGGCGACTCCGGGCTCGTCACGCACTCCGGTCAGGGTGACTCGTGCCTCCCCGTCGGAGTGGGTTACGGCTGTGACCATCGGTCGTTCCATCGTCTCGTCCTCGGCTAAAACGAGGGTACCGGGGGCGTCCTCGAACGAGCTGCGGCAGTGGATTCGGACGCCGTGGTTGCGCGCGTACTCGACCGCGCGCAGCTGCAGCACCTTGGCCCCAGACGCGGCCATCTCGAGCATCTCCTCGTAGGAGACCATCGGCAGCTTGCGCGCCGAGGGAACGATCCGCGGGTCGGCGCTGTAGACGCCGGCGACGTCGGAGTAGATCTCGCACACCGACGCGCCGAGGGCGGCGGCGAGCGCCGCCGCGGTCGTGTCGGAGCCGCCGCGCCCGAGCGTGGTCACGTCGTGGCTGTCGGTCGAGACGCCCTGGAAGCCGGCGACGAGGACGATGCGGTCCTCGTCCAGCGCCTCGCGGATGCGGTCGGCGCGCACGTCGATGATCAGCGCCTTGGTGTGCGAAGAGTCGGTGACGATGCCGGCCTGCGACCCGGTCAGCGAGATGGCCTCGTGGCCCATGTCGTGGATCGCCATCGCGCACAGCGCGCAGGAGATCCGTTCGCCGGTCGAGAGCAGCATGTCGAGCTCGCGGGGCTTGGGGCGATCGGAGATCTCGAACGCCATCTTGGTCAGCTCGTCGGTGGTCCTGCCGCGAGCCGAGAGCACCGCGACGACCCGGCTGCCGGCCTCTCGCGCGGCGACGATCCGCTGCGCGGCACGCACGATCTGCTCGGCGCCAGCCACGGAGGTGCCGCCGAACTTCATCACCACGATGTCGTTTGGCTCCTTCACTGAGGCTCAGGATAGGCGGCGACGCGGGTGGCCCAGCGCGTGAGGCAGCTCACACACCCGGCATATATCGGCGCGATATATATGCCCAATGGAACTCAGCCCGACCGCCCACGTGATCCTCGGAATGCTGCAAGGGGGCCCGAAGTCTGGCTATGAGATCAAGTCGATCGTCGATGGCTCAACGCGATTCTTCTGGGCCGCGAGCTACGGGCAGATCTACCCGGAGCTGAAGCGGATCGAGAAGGCGGGGCTGGTCGAAGGGACCCCCGCCCCCCGCGAGGGCCGCAAGCGCACCGTTTACCGGATCACCGCTGCCGGGCGCAAGGAGCTGCGCGACTGGCTGCGCAAGCCCCCCGAGGTCTTCGAGACCCGCGACGAAGGACTCCTGAAGCTGTTCTTCGCCGGTGCCCTGCCACCTAAGGATGCGGTGGCCACGCTGAAGGCGATGCGCGAGCGCTCACAGGACACGCTCACCCGGCTTCGTGAGATCGAGCCGAAGGCAGTCGCGGCGGGCGGCTATCCGCTGATGGTGCTGCGTGGCGGAATCGAACTGAACGAGTGGTATTCGGATTGGTGTGAGCGGATGCAGGGGCAACTGCTCGCGGAGGCGGACAAGGAGGAGGCGGTCTGATGTTCGAGGCACTGGCGCGGATGGCGAACAACAGGGCAAAGCGAGTCGTGATCGTGGCGGCAATCTTCTTCGTTGCGGCGGCCACGCTGGGCGGCTCGGTTGCCAAGCACCTCGACCCCTACGGGGCGGACGACCCCGCGACCGAGAGCGTCAAGGCAACCAATCTGCTGGAGACCAGCGGCTATCGCGACACCGCGGTCATCGTGCTGTTCCGACACGCCGGCATCTCGGCTCCCGGCACCAGGGCTCGGGTGGAACGGATCGAGCGCCAGTTGCGGAGCGACGCGGACGTCGCCTCGGTGACCGGTTACTACGACACTCGTTCACGCGCTTTCGTCTCTCGCAACGGAGACTCGACCTATGTCGCCGTGGCCCTGAAGCCGACCGGCGACAAGGCCTGGCAGGACGCCGCGAACAGAATCAACGACCGATTCTCCGGACGTCCCGGGCTGTTGATCGGCGGGCCGGCGCTGGCTCAGTGGCAGGTCAACAAGCAGACTGAGACGGACCTGCGGACGGCGGAGATGCTCGCCTTCCCGCTCCTGTTCCTGCTCTCGCTGATCTTCTTCCGCAGCGCCGTCGCGTCGCTGCTGCCGCTGCTGATTGGGGGCTTCGCGATCGTCGGTACCTTCCTGATCCTGCGGGCGGCGAGCGAGGTGACGTCGATCTCGATTTTCGCCCTCAACCTGACCACAGGGTTGGGCCTCGGCCTGGCGATCGACTACAGCCTCTTCGTCGTCTCGCGCTATCGAGAGGAGATCGCCAAGACCGGCCCCGGCCTGGAGGCGATCAGGGCGACGATGCGAACCGCGGGCCGCACCGTGCTGTTCTCCTCGCTGACGGTCGCCGTGGCGCTCGCGTCGCTGACGATCTTCCCGCAGCGTTTCCTCTACTCGATGGGACTGGGCGGCTCGTTGGTGGCGCTGCTCGCCGCCACCGTGGCGCTGACCGTGCTGCCCGCGGTCCTAACCCTGCTCGGCACCCGGGTGAACGCCCTCGCGCCGCCGTTCCTCGCCCGGCGAGCGGACCGCGACACGCGCCCCACCAAGGACGGGTTCTGGTACCGGCTCTCGCGCTTCGTGATGCGACGGCCCGTACCGGTCGCGACGGTCAGCGCCGCGCTGCTGCTTGCCGCCGGAATCCCCTTCTACAGCATCAAGTTCACGGCGGTGGACCCATCGATCCTGCCCAAGGACGCCAGCGCCCGCCAGGTCTACGAGTCGATGCGCACCGAGTTCCCGCCCTATCGCGACACGCCGATCCAGGTGGCGGTCGAGGGCGGCGGTCCGCGCGCGGCGGCGACGGTCCGCGCCGAGGTCGCCCGAGTGCCGGGGGTGGGCGCGGCCCTGCCCCCGCAGCGGCTGCGCAACGGCGTGACCCTGATCCAGGCGCCTTCGAGCAGCCCTTACATCTCGGAGCAGAGCAAGTCCGCCGTGCGCCAGATCAGGGACCTGCCGACCCCGCCTGGCAGTCAGGTGCTGGTGACCGGCGCAAGCGCAGATTTCATCGACTTCCAGCACAGTCTCGCTCGTCACCTGCCGATCGCAGTCTCGATCATCGTCGTCGCGACCCTGGTCATTCTCTTCCTGATGACTGGCTCGGTGGTGCTGCCGATCAAGTCTCTGCTGATGAACGTCCTGAACCTGAGCGCCGTCTTCGGACTGCTGGTGCTGATCTTCCAGGACGGGCATTTCGAGAGCCTGCTCGGCTACACGAGCCAGGGGGCGCTCGAGCAGACGATGCCGATCCTTCTCTTCGCGGTGGCCTTCGGGCTCTCCACCGATTACGCGGTGTTCCTGCTCTCACGGATCAAGGAGGCCCGCGACCGCGGCGCGTCGGATTCGGAGAGCGTCGCGATCGGGCTGGAGCGGACGGGCCGGATCGTGACCGCGGCGGCGCTGCTCTTCGCGGTCGCGATCGGAGCCTTCGCCACCTCCAAGATCATCTTCATCAAGGAGAACGGCATCGGCACGGCGTTCGCGGTGCTGATCGACGCCTCGATCATCAGGGCGCTGCTGGTCCCGTCGCTGATGGAGCTGCTCGGCAAGTGGAACTGGTGGGCGCCGCGGCCGCTACGGCGGCTGCACGAGCGCTTCGGGCTCAGTGAATCCGAGCACGAGCCGCCCCGGCACGCGGCACCGGAAAGCACCTAGAAGGAGGTGGGCCGATGTACAAAGCGATAGCTCGACGCAAGATTTGCGGCCTGAAACGTTCAGGGGATCAGGCGAAGGCGGTCGCCGCGCGGCGGCGCAGGTCCGCGTTCAGCGCCTGGGTGATCTGACTTGGTGCATCGGCGACCGGGATCCCGTCCTCGGAGATCAGGCTCGGGATGCGGAAGGCGTAGAGGGGAGCCTCGATGCCGAGCCCACGGATCCGCCGCAACAGCTGGGCGGCGTCGGCACCGGCGGAGTGCGGGCCGCAGAGCACGATCGCGGTCGGCTCCAGCGCCTGCAGCGCACGCTCGAGACGCTCGCCCTCGAGGTCGCTGGAAAGGGCCAGCACCCGGAAGCCCGCGCGGCGCAGCGCCAGGTCGAGCGCCTGGGCATGAACGGCCTCGACGCCGGCGGCTTCGTTGGTCTCGAGCAGCAGGATTCCGGCCGGACGCGAGGCGGAGGGGGCAAGGCGCCGGGCTCCATGGATCCAGCCGGTCGCCCAGCGGCAGCCGAACTCCAACTCGGCGGTGCGCTCGGGATCGCCGGAGAGGTCGTCGAGCGTCGGAAGCAGAAGCTCTTCGATCGAGCGCTCCAGGGGACGTAGCGCGAGGCTCTCCTCCATCGCCCGGTCGGCCGCATCCTCGTCGAAGCTCTCGAGGGCGGCCTGAAGACCCGCATTGGTGGCAGGCGCGCTCTGGCGCTGGCGGGCAAGCTCGATCGCGGTGCTGATGTTGCCGGTCTCGTCCAGCGCGTCGCGCAGGGTCTGAAGCTCGACCATCTCGTACTGGCGGTGGTTGCCCGGCGTGCGCTTGGGTTGCGGAAAGCCGAAGCGGCGCTCCCAGCTGCGCAGCGTGTTCGGGTTGACGCCGAGGATCTCCGCGGCTGCGTGGGTTCTGATGCCTGTGCTCATAGTTGGACCTCCAGATTCAGTGCCGAGGGGTTCGGCACCGAGAGCCAAATTCCGCGCAATTGCGCAGGTTTACTGTCGCTTATCGGCGAACTTGCGCGAATCTGTAGGGGAACTTGCGCAGCCTGTTAGCGATCTTGCAAGTCGGCGACCGTGAACGGCTGTCCGGTCGCCCGGGCCCGCCACATCGCCGAATCGGCGGCTCGCAGGAGGCGATCGGGTTCCTCGCCATGCTCGGGACAGCCGACGACGCCGGTGGAGACGGTTATGCGAAGTCCGCTGGCCCGCTCGAGGCGGGTGAGGATCTCGGTGATCCGGTGCGCCATCTGAGCGGCGGAAGCGGCGGTCTGGTTGGGGGCGAGCACGCAGAGTCCGTCGCCCTCCGAGTAAAAGGCCTCGTCCATAAGCCGGATGCTGCCCCGCACCGCATGGGAGACGACGCCCATCGCCTCCGCGCCGTTGCGGGCCCCGGGCCCGTCGACGTCGAGGACGAGGAGCGCGAACGGAGCCCCGTAACGCTTCGTGAGGGCGACCATCTGCTCCAGGCGCTGCTCCATCTGCCGGCCCCGGAGCAGGCCGGTCGCGGGGTCGGTCCCCGACGACTCCCGCGAAAGCGTGTCGACGGTGTGGCCACCGATCCGGGTGAAGAGCGCCGCGAGGCGTTCCGCCGCCTCCGCGAACAGCTCCGGCTCGCTGCTGGCAAGCTCCATGCGCAGCGTCGCCAGCAGCGCCGAATGCAGATAGGAGATCTCGCGCGTGAGCTGGGCCGGAGAGGTGGTCGCCCCCCGCATCTTGGCCAGGCGGGCGGCGCGATCCAGCGCGGCCGCCGCGGCTCCCCGATCCTCGATGGTCAGCGCCGAAAGGATGTCGCTGATCAAAGCTGGCAGCTCGCTCGCCGCCCAGGTGAGCGGCATCTGCTCGACGTCGGAGAGGTCCGAGTTGAGGATCACGTCGACCAACCAGGCCTTGGCGATCTGCTCGCGGGAGCGATCGACCTTGGACAGCTGGGCACGCAGCGCCGATTCAGTCTTGGAGCCGTTCTCTCCCATACCGCGCGGATGGTACGCACGGATCCTGCCGAGGGCCGCAACTTCTCCTACTTTTCGTACCCCTCCCAGTTTTGCCAGTCGTCAGGTGGCCGACTATCCGAGCAGCTCGCGCGCGGCCTGCGGGTCGCCGAATACTCGGGCAGAGCGGATCCGATCCTCGCCCACCTCCCACAGCCAAGCGTTCGGGGCGTCGATCACCGCCAGCTCGCGACGGGCGCGGACCCGACCGAAGACGACCAGGCGGCCTTTCGAGAGCTCGCGGAACTCGGTCGGCCGCAGCTCGATCTCGTCCCACATCTCGCCCACGTCGCGCAGGTACTCGACCAGGCCCTCATGCCCGCGATAGGGCTCGGAACGACCGGCGACCATCCCGGTCACGGTGTGGATCTCGATCTGGGGATCGGCGATCCCGCGTAACGCTTCCAGATCGCGCTTCGAGAACGCGTCGTAAGCCTTGCGGACAAGCTCCTCGGCCTTGGCCGACATCCCTAGAGCGCCTGCCTGCCCACCAGCGCCTTGCCCAGGGTCACCTCGTCGGCATGCTCGAGATCGGCTCCCACCGGGAGCCCGCTGGCGAGGCGGGTGACCGTCACCTCGCCGCGCAGCTCTTCGGCGACGTGAAGCGCGGTCGCCTCCCCGGTGGTCGTCGGGTTGGTCGCCAGCACCACCTCGCGGACCTCATCCGACCGCGCGCGCTCGAACAGCTCGGCGATCTTCAGGTCCTCGGGGTCGATCCCGTCGATCGGGGAGAGGGCACCGCCGAGCACGTGATAGAGACCGCGATATTCGTGCGTGCGCTCGATCGGGATCACGTCGGCAGGCTCTTCGACCACGCAGATCAGCGACGGGTCGCGGGAGGCGTCGGTGCAAATCCGGCAGCGTGGCCCTTCCGCGAGGTTGAAGCAGTTCTCGCAGAGACCAACCTTCTCCTTCACCTCGCGGATCGAGTCGGCCAGCGCTTCGGCTTCGGAATCCTCGGCGCGCAGCAGGTGAAAGGCGAGTCGCTGGGCGGTGCGCTGGCCGATCCCAGGCAGTCTTTGAAGCTCGGCGACCAGGCGGCCCAGTGGGGCCGGCCCGTCGGTCACGGCCCCGGGAGACCCCCGCCCCCCGGCCCGGCCATCCCTAACCCGCCGAGTCCTCCGGTGATGCCTCCCATCTTGCTGGTCGCCAGCTCCTGCGCGGAACGGATCGCTTCGTTGACGGCCGCCATGACCATGTCGGCGAGCATCTCCGCGTCCTCGGGGTCAACCGCCTCGGGGTCGATCTCGATCGCCTTCAGCCGCAGGTCGCCGCTCATCTTCACCTTGACCATTCCCCCGCCGGCGCTCGCCTCCACCTCCTCGTTGGCGAGCTGCTCCTGTGCCTTGGCCATCTCCGCCTGCATCTGCTGCGCCTGCTTGAGCAGCGCGTTCATGTCCATGCCGCCCGGCCCGCCCCCGCGCGCCATCAGGAATTGCCCTCCGAGCCCGCTTCGGTCGTCTGCGCGGAGCTCACTTCCTCGGCGTCGAACTCGGACTTGATGCGCTCCAGAAGCTCCTCCTCGTCGAGTTGCTCCTCAGGCCCTCCGGGTGCCTCGCCGTCGAGCAGGACGTAGACGGGGCGAAGCCGCTCGCCGATCGTCTCGCGCAGCGCCTCGGTGAACCGCTCGCGGTGCTCGGCGGCCTCGGCTTTGCGCTTGTTGAAGGTTGAGCCGGCGGGGAAACCGATCCGCAGGATTCCCTCCTCGTTGTCGACCGCGATCGGCCGCGCACCCTCGAAGAGCGCCGACAGCATCGCCGACCCCGACTGGCGTACCTGGTCGAGCACCGCGGGCCAGACCCGCAGAATTTGCTCGAGATCGATGGAGTCGGCGTCCGCCTCCTCAGCGCGCCCGGCTTCCGGTGCCGCATCGGGTTCCGCCGACGTGTCTTGCTCCTCGTTGCTCGTTGCTCCTTGCTCGTTGCTCGGGGTTTGTTCCTCGTTGCTTGTTGCTCGTTGCTCGGGCTTGGGTGCGGGCGCGGGCTCACCGTCGCCGAACCGCTTCTCCAGCCTCTCCACCCTGCGCAGCAGACCCTCGCCCGCCGGGTCGAGGTCCGGGCGGGCCGCCTTAAGCAGCGCCAGCTCGATCGCCATCCGCCCGTCGTCGCCTTCGCGCATCGCCGCCAAGCTCTCGGCCAGCTCGTCGATCGTGCGCACCAGGGCCGCCGGACCGATCGCCGCGGCCTGAGCGCGCAGACGCTCGGGGTCGGAGGCTGTGACCACGAAAGTGTCTGGCACCTCACCGGTGGTCTGGATCACGAGCAGGTGCCGAAGGTGAGCCAGCAGGTCGCGCGCAAACTGCCCCGGGTCGCGGCCCGATCGAGCCAGATTCTCGACCGTCCCCAGCGCCGCCTTCGGGTCCTCGGCCCCGACCGCGTCGACCGCCCCGAACAGCAGGTCGGCGTCGGCGGCCCCCAACAACTCCAGCACCGTGTCGAGCTCGACATTCTCACCACCGAAGGCGACCAGCTGGTCGAGGGTTGCGAGCGCGTCGCGAAAGCTCCCCGTCGCCGAGCGGGCGAGCATCGCGACCGCCGCGTCCTCGATCTCGATTCCCTCCGCGGCGGCGACCCGCCTTATGACCTCGGCGATCTGCTCGAGCGATGGCCGCTGGAAGTCGAAGCGCTGGCAGCGATCAGCGATCGTCGGCATCACCTTGTGTGCCTCGGTCGTCGCCAGTACGAAGGCGGTGTTGGGCGGCGGCTCCTCGAGCGTCTTCAGAAAAGCGTTCCAGGCCTCCTTGGTGAGCATGTGGGCCTCGTCGATGATGTAGACCTTCCAATGCCCGGAGGTGGGCGCGTAGGCGACCCGCTCGCGGAGGTCGCGAACGTCGTCGACCGAGCGGTTCGAGGCCGCGTCCATCTCGATCACGTCCATCGAGGTGCCGGCGGCGATCGTCAGGCAAGACTCGCACTTGCCGCACGGCTGCGTGGTCGGCCCCTGCTCGCAGTTCAGCGAGCGGGCGAGAATCTTCGCCATCGAGGTCTTGCCGGTGCCCCGTGAGCCGACGAACAGGTAGGCGTGGTGGACCTTGCCCTGCTCGACCGCGTTGCGCAGCGTGCGCACGACGTGTTGCTGGCCGACCACCTCGTCGAAGGAGCCAGGGCGGTGGCGACGATAGAGGGAGGCGCTCACGGACACGGCCAGCCGAGCCTAGCAACGGCCAGGGCCGGTGCCGATCACGCCTCTGGCCGCGGGGACGCACCGACCTGCCTAGCGGTTCCCGCAACCAAGACCCGGGCGGCCCGCGGATGCCGACGTCCGCTTCACGCAATTGAATGCTCCCGTAGCACCCACAAGCACATTTGGGTAACGGAAAGGGGACAAGATGAGCACAGTCACCGGCGCCGTCAGCGCCAGGAACAGCCGGCTGCGGCAGCTCTTGGAGTGGGGCGGCTTCGCGGCGGGCGCGGTCCTCATCGCGTTCGGCGTTGCCACGATCGTGATTGGATTCAACGGACGCTCGACCGTTCGCGACAACCTCAACCAGGAGAAGATTGTCGGTTCCCCCGACATGACACCGGCGGAGATCGCCAAGGGAGCGAAGCAGGCCGGTTTGAGGAGCGTCGCTCTGCCGAGCTGCAGCGTCGCTGGCAAGGCGGTCAGCACCGGATCCGAGGCACGCTGCTTCGCCCAGTACATGCAAGTCCACGCGCTCGAGGCGACCGGCGGGTTTGTGTACTCGCAGATGGGGCAGTTCGAGGCGAAGCCCGGCACGCCCAAGTCCCAGCTCTCGCCCGGGGGCGGAACCTCCAACGAGAAGTTCGCGGTGTTCGACCCGAAGGCGAAGGCGCCGGCACCCAACCAGGCACGCGACGTCTGGGTTACCGAGACAGCGCTCGCGACAGCCCTGAACACGTCATACATGGCTGACCGGATCAGCCTCTTCGGGGTCGTCGTCGGTGTCGCTCTGCTCTTGAGCGGAATCGGCTTCATCATCTTGTCGTTCGCATCACTGCGTCGCAAGAGGTCCACGGCCTAGGCGTAGGCGAGGACCTGTTCGCTTCGACCGCTCCCGCCTCGACGGCGGGAGCGGTCGATATGCGCCGTGCGCCGGCAGGGCGGGGCGGCAGGTCGCCGCTCTGTACCTTGCGGCGGTGCTTCGCAAGGTCCGACCTGCGGCATGGATCGGCGGCATCGCCCTGGCTCTGTGGCTGATCTTCCCGTTCGGCTTCCCCAATTACGACACCGCTTACGCGCTGCTGTGGGGCGACGAGCTGGCGCATGGCGCGAGCCCCGACTACAACGCCGCGCTGCCGCCGACTCCCCATCCGCTCGCCGACCTCTGGGGCGTGCTGCTGACGCCGTTCGGTGCCGTAACCGCCTCCGACGCGACGACCGTCCTCGCCTATCTGGTCCTCGGGGTCGTCGCCTACCTCGTCTACCGCCTCGGGGCGCTCTGGTTCGACCGTGCGATCGGGGCGGTCGCGGCGGGGATCGTGCTCACCCGCGCGCCCTATCTGAGCAACGGACTGCGCGCCTATGTCGACCTTCCCTACATCGCCCTCGCCCTCGCGGCGTTGGTGGTGGAGACGCGCCGCCCCCGCGCCGGCTGGCCGGTGCTGGCGCTGCTCGCCGTCGCCGGCCTTCTGCGTCCGGAGGCATGGCTGTTCTCGGCCGCCTATCTCGCCCACCTGTTGCTCGAGCGCGACCCCGAACGCGAAGGTCTCGCGCTGCGCTGGCGCCCGGGGTTGCAGAGGGGTGAGGTGGTCGGCTTGCTGGCGCTCGCGGCCTCGGCCCCGGTTGCCTGGGCCGCCTTCGACCTGATCACGACCGGCGACGCCCTGTACTCGTTCACCGGGACCCGCAGCACGGTCGACACGCTGAACCGACAGACCGGCCCGGTGGACCTCGTCCTCTACGGGCCGCGGCGCCTCGGCGAGGTGATGCAGCTGCCCGGCCTGCTCGGCGCCGCGGCTGGCATGGTCCTCGGCTTCGCCTTCCTGCGCGCGCGAGCGCTGCCGGGAATCGTCGCCGCGGTTCTCGCCGGCCTCGCGTTCGCGATCCTCGCCTGCGCTGGGCTGGCCATCATCCCCCGCTACACGATGCTCGCCGCCGCGGTGCTGGCGATCTTCTGCGCGCTGGCGCTGCTCGGATGGCGGCTGCTGCCGGACGAGCACCCCTGGCGGAGGCGCTGGCAGGTCGCCGCCGCGGTAGTCCTGGTGGCCTTCCTGGCCCAGTCGGTGCAGCAGTTCAACTATCTACACACCGTCCGGGACGACCTCGACGCCCAGAGCGCGATCGAATCCGACCTGCATGAGCTGGCCGATTCCGGCGCCTTCCACAAGGACTGCCTGCCGATCTCGGTCCCCAACCACCGCGCGGTTCCGCGGCTTGCCGCCTACCTCGACCTGCGGCCGTCGGAGATCATCAGCTCTTCGGAGCAGCTCCAACCGCGACACGGCTATTTCCTCGACCCCGCGAACCAGGACGTCGTGCACCACTTCGTGCTCGACCCCAACGACCCGCGGCGGCTGACGACCAAGGTGCCGGCTGACTTTCACCGCGTTGCGGCGAACGCGTCCTGGATCCTTTACGCCCGCTGCGGCTGAGCGCGGGGACGCATCGCCCAAGCCCTCACACCTTCTGCCCTGGGAAACGATCAACCGGATTCTCGTCCAGCGCGGCGGCAGTTCGAGGCTCATAGCGGCCCGGGGCAAGAATCCCGTTTGGATCGAGGGCGCGCTTCAACGCGGCCACGGTGCTCCAGTAGGTTGCCCCCTCGGGATCGAGCAGGCCCATGCTCGTGATAGCCGTTCGATACGGCGGGTAGCCCTCCTCGAGCAAGAGCGCGGTCAGCTCGCGATAGAGCTGATCGGCCCGCATTGCTTCCTCACGATTGTCGCGATCGAAGCACAAGAGGCTCGTGACGAACACCGCTCGATCGCCGGTGAACGCCACCCTGATCAAGGGCTCGAATCCGCTCGAAAGCATCTGCTTCTCGATGATCTCGGCACAACGCCGAACCTCAGTCCCGCGCGCCGGGCACACGGGCGCCAGCCAATACAGTCCGGCACCCTCGCGGGTCGGGTCCTCGCACGGCCCTTCGACGCTTCTTCGCAGACGCCACCTCGAGACCGAAAGGCCGGCGGTGCTTGGGACCCCGCGAAGAGGCTGCATGCCGGAACGGGCGAACTTCGCCAGCTGAGCGAGCTGCTGGCCGCGCTTGAAGCCGAGGGCAGCAAGCGGACGCGCCAGCCGCTCAGTCCATCGAAGTCGCGACTCTGAGGTGAAGTACAGGCTTCCCAATCCGCCCAGCCGGGCTTTGGTGTCACGCACCGCCGCCCGCACCTGGCGAGGCGTTCCGTACAGCGACCCGAATGCATTCCACGGTCCGTTGGCGCCGGCAAGCGGGCCAGCGCGCAGCAACTGCCCCACCGCCCGTCCTGGCAAAGGGGTCGCACCACGCATCTCCGCCCAGGGATAGGACCGTCTGTTGGCGAGGGCCCGATAGCCGTTCTCGATGAACACCGGCGCCCGGAGAGTTCCCTCGAATCGCAACCCTCGCAGACGGTTGATCGCCTCCTCGATCTGATCCTCGGCGTTCATCGTCAAAGTGAATGCCACCACCTGTTCCGAGCTTGGCACCAGCCAGATCCCCACGCGCACCACGACGCCTAGATTCGATTGTGTGAAGAGGCCATCGAGGTGGGGGCCGATTCCCCAGCGGTAGGTGAACATGCTGCGCGCTCCTGGGTATCGACCGAGCCCGGTCTCGATAACGGTCCCATCCGCCAGCACCACTTCCATGTCGCAGGCGTGCGCAGCGTGATCGCTGTAAGGGGTTGCGCCCACTCCTCGCTCGAGGAGGTTCCCCACGACGCTGGTGTCCGGGGAGCTGGCCGTGCACGGAAACCAGAGCGGATAACCCATTTCCTCGAGGTGGTCGTGCAGTTGTGCCTGGGTCACGCCGGGCTCCACCACTGCGTAGGCGAGCTCCGGATCGACCTTCACGATCCGGCTCATCTCCGAAAGGTCAAGGACGAACTGACCCGGTCCTACGGGACACGCGTCACCGTATCCCCAATTCTTTCCCCGGCTGATCGGATAGAGGGGGACGCGGCACCGGTTGGCCACCCGGACGACCTCGACGACCTCGTCCTTTGAGCGGACCCGAATCGCGCCGGCGGGTCGCGGGGCATGTGCCAGCGTCGAGCTGGCGTAGTCCCCGAGCTGCTCGGGGTCCGAGAGCACACGAGCGTCTCCGAGCAGACTTCTCCAGGCTGCTTCGGCCTGGTCGAACCTCGGTTCTCTACTGGCGCCCACTCCGGCACCAGCGTATCTCCTTGCCAGCGACGTTCCACAAGCCCGAACCCGGCCGCCGACAACCCGTGAAGCGGCGACCCCAGCAAATGCTCGCTCTCAGGGGTCGCGAGAACGGGCAGAGCACTAACTGAACAGAGTTCAGTGTCAGCACCAAATGTTGACTTTCGAGTAGGAAAGGGTGGAGTCGGTTGCTAGAATCGCGCCGATTCCGGAGCTGCCTTTGAAATGAGAGCCAGCTTCGAGGGTACTCCACAGGAGGAGGTAGACAGTTGTTTAAGGACATAAGTCCCGAGCTGCTGGATGACATGCTGGATCTCTCGGCAAGTGGACAGTCGGGCGATGGCGGCTTCGGCCCGCCGTCTTGTGCCGGGCCGCCCCAGTGCTGCATGTGCACCTACAGCGGCTGCTGCTAAGTCTCGCAACTGGTCGCGCCGGACCAACCGGTCGCGCCCTACAAGGACGTTTGCGGGGAGCCCTCGGTTGGGGTTCCCCCGCCTTGTCTCAAAATGCGACGCCGGCCCGGTCGTTACCTGGGCGCTACCCCGGCAAATGCTCGCTCTCGAGGAGTAGCGAGAGAGCGGGCAGGGGCTAACTGAACATGGTTCAGTTAACCAACAAATGTTCACTTTCGGGTACGAAAGGGGTGGAGTCGGTTGCTAGAATCGCGCCGATTCCGGAGCTGCCTTTGAAATGAGAGCCAGCTTCGAGGTACTCCACAGGAGGAGGTAGACAGTTGTTTAAGGACATAAGTCCCGAGCTGCTGGATGACATGCTGGATCTCTCGGCAAGTGGACAGTCAGCCGATGGCGGCTTCGGTTCGCCGTCTTGTGCCGGGCCGCCCCAGTGCTGCCTGTGCTGCTACAGCGGCTGCTGCTAAGTCTCGCAACTGGTCGCGCCCGACGAACTGGTCGCGCCCTACAAGGACGTTTGCGGGGAGCCCTCGGTTGGGGGTTCCCTCGCCTTGTCTCTGATCGCCGAAGCACGCCCGGCCCCTCAGCTGAATCGCCTTGGGGAGAGTGGGCATGCAGACCGATTAGTCGGCGGGTGAGCTAATGGGGGGGCCGGACCTGCCGGCGCGCCCGTGCCTGAAGCCCTGGTATCGCGTGGCCCAGACCGACGGCAGGTTGATCCTCGAATACGGGCAGGGGAAGGTCGTTCTCGAGGGAAGGGCGGTCGACAAGCTCTTTCCGGTGCTGCTCCCCCTCGTCGATGGCACCCGGACGGTCGAAGAGATCAGCCAGAGCCTGGGCGACGGAGCAAGGCCCGCGGTCACGAATGCGCTATCGACCCTGGCAGAGCAAGGCTTGCTCATGGACGGGCCAGCCTTACCATCCGGTGTGCCTTCCCCCTCGGCCCAGACGGCCAAATATCTCGCCGCGACTGGTGCCGACGGCCGCAGCGTTGCCGAGGCCGGGGATGCCCTTGACCGCGTCTCAGCCGCGGTAGTGGGATCCGGGCCGCTCGCCGAGGAGACCGCGAGGCAACTGGGACACGCAGGCCTCAGCAGCCCGCCGTTGCTCGATTGGGGGCCTGGTCCCGGGGACCTGGAGGGGCTCGAGCTCGTCGTCGTCGCCCCCGACCCAAGCGAGCTACCGAAGCTGCAGGACTGGAATCGTCTCGCGATTCGAATCCGCCAGCCCTGGCTTCAGGTGCTGCCCTTCGACGGACGGATCGCGGTCGTCGGGCCGCTGTACGTGCCGGATGAAACCTGTTGTTATGAGTGCTACCGGCGTCGGCGCCGGGCGAACCTGCGCTGGGATCAAGGGGATGAGGAGGCGCTGGAGCTGAGCCCCGCCGCCTTCCCCGCCCCTCCCCCTCTGCAAGGCCTGCTCGCGGGTTGCGCGGCGATGGCCGCCCTTGACTGGCTCTACCGACGCTCGGGCGGGGAGCAGGCAACAGTCTGGTCGGCCGTGGCGCACGTGCTGAGCTGGGATCAAGGCATCGAGATCGGCCGCCACCACGTCTACCGGGTCCCACGCTGCCCGGAGTGCTTCCCTGACGACCTTGGAACCGCGTCACCCTGGCACAGCTGAGACACGATGGCCCAGATGACCGCAAGCCTAGATCCAGCCGATGGCCTGGCTGCGCTGAAGACCTTCCTCTCGCCCTATAGCGGCGTGGTCCACCGGCTGCACGAGATCCTCGGGGAGCCCGATGATGCTCGCCTCAGTTATGTCGCCTGCGAGATGGCTTCACGAGAACCAACCCTCCAGAGCCCGTTCGAGATCAGCGCCGGCGGTGCCCACTACGAGCTGGACTACGCGATCGCCGCCGCCCTCGGCGAAGCGCTGGAAAGGTACTGCGCGACATACGTGCCCCGGTCCACCGTCCTCGCCAGCGCAGCCGAGATCGGTGCCGAGGCCGTCACACCGGAGCGGTTCGCCCTATTCAGCGACGATCAGTACGCGGACGAGGGATTTCCTTTCGAGGCCTTCGGGAGCGACACGCGGGTGCGTTGGGTCAAGGGTTGGTCACTGCCCGACGGAGCCGAGGCCTATCTGCCCCTGCAACTGACGCATATCCTGCGGCCTGGGGAGGTCGTCAGGGGGGAATCGGCGATCGCTTCGGGATCGAGCAACGGCTTGGCGCTCGCCGGAGGGACCGACGAGGCGATCTTTCTCGGCCTCATGGAGTTGATCGAACGCGACGCGGTGATGCTCACCTGGGCCAACCGCCTCTCGTTCCCACGCCTCGACTGGTCGTCCGACGCCACCTTGCTCGAGCGCGAGCAGCGACACTTCGCGCCTACCGGGCTTGTCTACGGAGCGGTGGACATGAGCGCGTTCTTCGGCATACCCACAGCGCTGGGGCTGTTGCGTGGGCCCACAGGTGGTCCCGTTCGCTTCGGCATCGGCGCCGCCAGCGCAGCGAGCATGCACGCGGCCTGCGAGAAGGCGCTGCGGGAGTGCTTTCAGACACAACCGGCGCTCAAGTCGGACCTCCGGGCCCAGCCGGATCGCACCTTCAGCCCCGATTTCAGCGACATCGAGGAGCCGGCCGACCACCTCTACTTCTATTCACAGCCCGAGAACCAGGGAAGGCTCGAGTTTCTCGACGGCTCCGAGCAGGTCCGTGACATTCGAGACGTTCCCGACCTCGAGGGAGACGATGTGGCGTCTCGAATCGAGGCGATCACGGCACGCTTCCAGGCCCGCGGCGTATCGGCATACGCCGTCGACGTCACAACACCCGATGTCGAGACGAGCGGGCTCCGAGTGATCCACGTGCTGAGCCCGGAGCTGCAGCCGATCGACTTCGCGTACAGGCAGCGCTTCCTGGGCGGACGGCGCCTCTATCACGCCGCCCACGAGCTCGGCCTGCGTGAACGGCCGCTCCGCTCCGCCGACCTCAATCCCTTCCCACACCCCTTCCCGTGAAGCCGATCGACGAGACAGGCGCAATCGAGCGCACGAAGGTGAGCGGCTTCTTGGGCTGGAGCGACGTCGGGCGCCCTCCCGACGACGACCCAGCCGAGAACTTCCACGAGGCGTCCAAGCTAGTCCCCAGCGTGCCCTCGGGATCGACTTCTGCGGTCCAGATGCTGGAGAGCGATCCTGCGACCCAGGCGCTGATCTCCAGGTCGGTGAGCAGGCATTCCGCCCGGCCCAGGGTTCGGCTGCCCGAACCTGATTACCCATCCGCCTCCCTCGGGGAGCTGATCGCTGCCCGTCGCTCGCGTCGGGATTTCGGATCCCAGTCGATCTCGCTCCAGGATCTCTCGACTCTGCTCCATGCAGGCTACGGAGTCACCGGTCAGGGGCCGCGAACGACAATGGAAGACCTACGACTGAGGAGCGTCCCATCGGGGGGCGCGCTCTATCCGCTCGAGATCTACCCGGTGGTTCGACACCTGGACGGCATCGCCGCCGGCCTTTACCACTACGACCCCCTCCAGCACGAGCTGGAGACCGTGCTGGATGGAGACCCGACCGGTTCGCTGCGGGAGACGATCATCCGCCTGCCCAACCTGCCGGACCTCGCGGGCAGTTGTGCCGTCGCGATCTTCATAGTCGGCGTCTTCTGGCGCACCCGGTTCAAGTACGGCCAACGCGGCTATCGCTGGGTGTTGATCGAGGCTGGCCACGTCGGCCAGAACTTGGTGCTCGCCGCCGAGTCCCTCGGCCTCGCGGCGGTTCCCTACGGAGGTATCTGGGATCGAAAGGTCGACGACCTGCTCGGGCTCGACGGCGTCAACGAGTCGGTCGTCTATTCGCTGCTCGCCGCGCCGAGATCGGCGGCAGGCGACGCGGACCCCTCCGTCGATCCAAGCTCCTTCGCATAGACGCGGTGGCGAAGCGCGATCTCGGGGCCGACCCTCGACATCGCCAAGTTCATCTGCTCGTTGTCCTCCCAGCTGAACCCGATCACCAGTTCACGGAACCCCTTCTGCTCCGCGCGTTCCAGCACCTCGTGCATGAAGGCCAGCGCTATGCCCAGGTGACGGAACTGGGGAAGAATCGCCATGAACGTGTTTCGCGCCCGATCTATGCGCCGCCGGTAATAGGGGTAGCGCGCCCAGCCGAGGGGGAGCAGACGGCCGTTCATGTGGGCTAAACACTGATTCAGGTCGGGCAGCAATATCGTCGATCCGATCACCTCGCCTTCCCGCTCGGCCAACAGCGTCGCCGGCGCCAGCAGGCGCCGGCCCTGTTTGAGGCCGACGGAGATCTCACGCTCCGTTGAGGGCACGAATCCCCAGGTCGACTCGAGGGCTGGCTGTATCACCGCGAACGCCCTTTCGAGGTCGGCCCGCGCTTCGGCCCTTTTGACCGGTCTGATCGTTACGCCGTACCTGTCGCGGACGATGTCTGCCCACCTGGCCGCGAGCTGTCGCTGCTCGGCGGAAATCTGGTCGATCCTCAGCAGGCGCCAAACGGCGTCGGTTGCCTTGGCGAAGCCAAAGCCCTCCAGGAGGTCGCGGTAATAGGGGGGGTGCCAGGGCTGGAAGACGACCGGGGGGATGTCATAGCCCTCGATCAGCAGGCCGGGGTCATCGCGGGTGGACCGCTGGAGTGGACCGACCATCCGATCCCGTCCACGATCCGACAGCCATCGCTGCGCGGCATTCAGCAATCCGCTTGCCGTTTCGGGTTTGTCCTCGCACTCGAAGTGGCCGAAGAGCCCCCATTTGTTGTCGTGAAAATCGTTCAGCTGATGGTCGATGTGTGCCATCACTCGTCCCACCAGCTGGCCGTCTCTCTCAGCGAGGAAGTACTCGGCCTCGGCGTGCTCGAAGTAGAGGTCGGTGCGTGTTCCAAGCTGGCGCATCTGGGCGCCGATCAGGGGCGGGATCCAACGCGGCTCGTCGGCGTGAAGTCGATACGGCAGCTTCACAAAGCGCCGGTAGTCGCGCACTGATTCCACGGACCTCACTCGCAGCGACACGGGCGGATCCTATTCCGACACCCTGTCGGCTCCCGCCCTCAAACTCGTTGCGCGACACCCGCGGCAATTCGTTTCGAGACCGCGATCACGGTCATCATCGGATTGACGACCACCGAGGACGGAAACAGCGAAGCGTCAGCGACGTAGAGATCATCGATCCCCTGGACCGCGCCGTCCGGGGAGCAAACGCCAATCGACGGGTCGGAGGCGATCCGCGCGGTTCCCATTGGGTGGTAGGCCTCTGGGTGCAGGTCCATCGGCCTGACCTTCGAGCTCTCGAATTCGCCAAGCTGCTCCGCCTTCAGCACGCTCGCACCTCGTACGCTCGAGTAGATCTCGGTAGCCCCAGCGGCGAAATGAACCTCCGCGGCACGTGCGAGACCGAACCGGAGCCGGCCGGCATCGTCCTTGGTGAGCCTGTATCTGACCTTGGCTGAGCCGTCGCGGCCCAGCAGCACCCGGCCCGAGGATCTGTCGGAGAGCTGGACCGCGATCAAGCCGATGCGGTCGCAGTCGAGCATCGCCTGCTGGTGGCGGCGGCCCGTGCCGGGCAGAAAGCCGGCCGTAAACGCCAGCGGGGCAAACGTCGCCTCGAGCAGCACCCCTTCGTCCTGCCACTGATCGATGTAATAACTCTGCATGACGCCGTCCCAACCTCTCACCTCTTCCGCATAGAGGGCGCCGACCCCGGACCCCGGGTGGATATGGAGATTGCGACCAACCTGGTCGCCGCCCAGGTCCGAGCGCAACAGCAACTCCGGGGTGCCGAGCGCTCCGCCGGCGCAGATCACGGCACGCCGAGCGCGAACGACGTACGGCCTTCCGCCATCGCCTTCCCTTGCGCCCGCGATGCATTCGACCCCGACCGCGCGACCCTCCTCGACCAGAATCCGTCGCACGTCGGTTCGGTGACGTACGCGCGCCCCGGCGGCGACCGCCCGCGGCAGGTACGAAACGTGCATGCTGCGCCGGGCATCGATCGCGCATCCGAAAGGACAGGAGCTGCATTGGACGCAACTGCCGGCGTTGCGACGGATCGGCCCGCCGCTGACGCCAAGCGCAGCGGCGCCCTCCATGGCCAGCTGGCCGTTTCGACCCATGGTCTCGGGATCGAGTGTTGTGACCCTGAGAAATTCCTCCGCCTCTCCATACTCCGAGTCGAGGTCCGTGACCCAGTCGACGCCGTAGTTCTCAGCCCAGTGGAGCAGCACGGAGTCGGGGGCCCGGAAGCAGGTACCGGAGTTGATCGTCGTGCTGCCGCCGACCGCGCGAGCGGAAATCAGGGTAATCGCGGGCCGCCCTTCAGTAACCGTGGCGGCCGAGTCCATCGCAATCGCCGTCCCGACCGGATCGCGCGAATAGCTCTCGCGGTTCCGGTACTCGCCCGCCTCGAGTACGAGGACGTCGAGGCCCGCCTCAGCGAGGACGCTGGCCGCAGGGGCGCCCCCGGCGCCGGAGCCCACGATCACGACATCGCATTCCTCGCCCGCCCCCTGCGGGTTGAGCTCGCCCAACGAGCCGGGCGACTCGGGCATCGAGCCGTCGGCGAGTCGACAGCTGAGCTCGTAGCCGATTCGCTCTCTCACCTCCGGCAAGGCGGCGTAGCCGATCGAATAGAGAACCTTGAGCCCGGCAAGCATCTCCCGGAAGAGGCGCCATGACGAGCTCTCGAGGCGCTGTAGAAATCGCCCGCGGGAGTCTTGGTCGAGGTGGCTGAAGCGGCGCGGAAACGGCAGCCGTTCGAGGATGCGAAGGCTCACTTTCCAGCGGCGCAGATCGCGGGCTGTGAGCGTCGTCAAGAGGCGGTCCAGCTGCCCGATCACGTCTACGTCGAGCCCGGCAGCCGGCATCCCATTGTGACCGGGAGCCATCGCCTCACAGAACGCGGTGAGCGTTCGTCTATCGCGGACCGAAAGTGCCAGAGCGTCCCCGCCGGTTGGCTTTCCCAGCATCGGCGCCCATCGTATTCAGCCGCTCGTGGGAGCGAACGGACCGTGCGCCCCTCCTTCGAAACGAGGTCTCCGGGCGTGCCCGCCGCCAGCCAGCTCGAGCCAGGCTTACCTGCGGCACCTGCGGCTTCCGCTTAAGGCTGCTTCCTTCCGGACCTGACCTGGTTCGCGGGCCCACATCGCGCAGGACCTGGCCGTCAGCGCCGCCTGCGGCGTACTGACCCCGAAGGCCAGTCCCTCAGGACGGGTTTCGGCCCCGCTATAGCGGATTGCGGGTGAAAGGCACCGCTAGCGCCCCGCCTAGCACGGTCCATCGCTGATGCTAGTACACCCGGCCGTGTGTACTCGCGCGGCGCCGTCCTCCTAGACTCGCGCGCAATGGCGGAGATCGAAGAGGGTGGCGGAGAGGGCGCCGAGCTGGCGAGGCGCGACGAGGCCCGCCGCAAGAGCAAGATCGCGAAGCTGGCGGCGGCGCTGAGGCGCACCGACGAACAACCGAGGCTCCTGCTGGCGGCGAAGCTGGCCCGTGAGCTGCTGCCCGGCGACAGCGCCTACGGCGATCCGCTATCGACCGGAGGCTCGCAGCCCTCCCAGCAGCTCGGCCGCAGGCTTTCGACGCTGACCGCCGAGCGCCCAAGCGTGCTCGGCGAGATCGGTCTTAGTGCGCTTCAGGTCTGGCAATCGATCTCCGACCCGAGCGCCGACCGGGGAACGCGCGAGCTGGCAATTCTGTTCACCGACCTCGTCGACTTCTCGGACTGGTCGCTGCGGGCGGGCGACACGGTCGCGGTCGAGCTGCTGCGCGACGTCGGGTCTGCGATCGAGCCCGCGGTCGCCGAGCACGGCGGCACCGTCGTCAAGCGGCTCGGTGACGGTCTGATGGCGGCCTTCGACGATCCCGGTGGCGCCGTCGCGGCGGCGATCGAGGCTCGCGACGCGACCGCCGAGGTCGAGGTGGACGGCTACCGACCGCGGATGCGCGCAGGGATCCACATGGGCCACCCGCGCCACATCGGGGGCGATTACCTCGGCGCAGACGTGAACATCGCCTCCCGCGTAGCCGAGGCGGCGTCCGGCGGCGAGGTGCTGATCTCCGAGGCGGTGCGCGAGCGGATCGACGAAGGAGCACTGAAGCTGAAGCGGCGGCGCTTCAAGGCGAAGGGTGCCCCGAAGGGGTTGGCGGTCTACGCGGTGGAGATGCGCCGCTAGGGGTCAGCCCGATGAGTCCCCAGGGCCCGGTCTTCCAGCCGCCGCTTCGGCGGCGCGAGCTTCGCCGCCGTCAGATTCGGCGCCGCCGCCGGTTCGCGGTCTCGACGCTGATCGGGACGCTGCTATTCGCCCTCATTGTCGTGCCCTGGGCGGTGGACAAGGTCCGCGAGCTGGGTCGGGCCGATCCGCGCGGCGCCCAGGTCAGTGTGATCGCGATCCACAGCAAGGCCGTCGGCGCGACTCTGCGCACCACCGTCGTCGTCCCCACGGGAGCACAGCAGGACAAGCAGAAACCCCCGCTGCTGGTGTTCCTGCACGGTCGCGGCGGCGACCACAACAGCTTCCGCGGCGACGAAGCAATGTTCGTCGCCCTCTCGCGACTCGGCACCGGGGCGCCGGATCGTCGCCTTCCCCGACGGCGGCGATCACTCCTACTGGCACAACCGCGCGGATGGCGACTGGGGCGACTACGTGATTCGCGAGGTGATCCCCCAGGTGGCGCGGTCGGCCGACGCCAATCCGCGGCGGGTCGCGATCGGCGGCATCTCGATGGGTGGCTTCGGCGCCTACGACCTGGTGCTCAAGCACTCCGGTCGCTTCTGCGCGGTCGGCGGACACTCGCCGGCGCTCTGGCGCAGCGCCGGGGAGACCGCGCCCGGGGCCTTTGACGACGCGGCCGACTTCGCGCGCAACAACGTCGTCGGAGCTGCGCGCAAGGGGAACTCGGCGTTTCTGGGCTTACCGGTCTGGCTCGACGCCGGTACCGAGGACCCGTTTCGGCCCGGCGACCACACCTTCATCGCCGGCCTTCGTTCGGCGCGGCGCCAGGCTCACCACCCACACCACCTGGCCGGGTGGTCACAACAACGGCTATTGGGACAAGCACTGGTTGGCTTACTTCCGCTTCTACGCGAAGGCCCTGGCCCAATGCCACCCCGGCTAGCTTGTCGGGTATGAGCGCCCGCGGCATCGTGCCGATGAAGCCTCACTGCCGAAAGTGCGGCGCCCAGGTCGAGCGGCTGCGCCGCTGCCCTCGATGTGGGAAACGCCACTGGTCGCTGTTCAGCCTCGCCCCCTGGGTCCGGCACTGATGCGGAGTCAGCGCCGCGCCAGCGCCCGCAGGTGGTCGCGGAACCCGATCCCGAACGGAGTCGGCTTGCCCTCGTAGTTCTCGATCAGGCTCGGGCCGCCGCCACAGGTCCAGCTTCCCGGAGCCACCGCGTCCCAGGTCCAGCCGAGGTAGGAGATCCCGTGGCGATCGGCCCACGGCATCCAGCGGTCGATGTAGGCGTGCCGGCAGTCGGTCTCGCCGAGCTCGCCGACGATCACCGGGTTGACGCGGGCGACCGCGACGATCGCCCGCTTGCAGGGCGGCCCGCAGGGCGCGAGGCGACCGTAGTTGTGCTCGGAGGCGGCGAGCTGGCCGGCGGGGTCGACGGGACGATGCGCGAGCCAACCGTCGAGATCGCGCGAATAACCAAGACCGCCGGCCATCACCGGCTGCCGCGCGCCGGCCGAGCGGACCGCGTCGACCAGCTCCTGCATCCCGGCCGCCCGGTAGGCGGGGTGTTGCTGTGAGCCGTCGCCGCCGGCCGCAAGCTGACAGCCGCGCAGCCAGCAACCCCAATCGACGTCGTGAGGCTCGTTGTAGAGGTCGAAGGCGAGCGAATGGTTGGAAGCGAAGGTGGCCGCGACCGAGCGCCAGAAATCAGGCGCGTGGTCGGCATCGGGCAGAGGGATGATCCCGACCGCCTTGTCGGCACCGGGCGCCGCGACGTGCAGATCGAGGATCGCATAGAGGCCGGCGCGATTGAGGCGAGCGACGAATGCCTCGATCGCCTGCCGGTATGCCTCGCCGCCGAATTCCGGCTTGACGCCGTTGATGCCGAGCCAGCAGTCCTCGTTGAGCGGAACGCGCACGGCATTGATGTGCCAGCTCTTCATCACCCGAATGCTGCGGCGGTCGGTCGGGCCGTCGAAGAACCCCCAGCCCTGGATGCAGGCGTACTCGGCTCCGCTGCGATTGACCCCGCGCAGGCGAAGCACCTTGCCCTTGCCGTCGACCAGATGGTTGTCGCGGATTCGCAGGTCGCGGGCGGAGGCGGCCGATGCCGACAGCAGCAAGGCAAAGCAAAGCGCCGCCACGATGCACAAGCAGACTCGCTTCCCGCCCTGATCCCTGGCCATCGATCGCAGGGTAGCGCCGCTCGGCGGTCGCGCCTCCGGGCCCCTGGACGGTCCTATGATTTGGCGGCCCAGGGCGCGTAGCTCAGTGGGAGAGCGCTCCCCTCACACGGGAGAGGTCGCTGGTTCGAGCCCAGCCGCGCCCATCACCTAAGAGAACTCTAATCGGGCGTTTATCGATGCTTTCGAGCGCTGTTCGATCCTGCCCGACATGATTGGGGCTCCCCGTCGAGCGCACCCTCGACCGCTTGACCCGCGGCCATACCGCTGATGGCAAGAGCGGGCACCGCGACGCCGCGGGAACGGCAGACCGTCGCCGCTGACCCCTCCCGGGGGAATCACCGTCCCGTCTCGCCATCGAATCGTCCGGACCGCTTCGGTGGAACGGAGGGCAACGAGGCTCTGACCAGCGCCGTGGCCGCGGTGCTGACGGTTCTGCTGCTCGCCGAGGGAGTGACGATCCTGCGCATCGGCGGTTTGGTCAGCGCCCACATGTTCATCGGGATGGTCCTGATCCCGCCCGTGCTGCTGAAGCTTTCCAGCACCGGCTACCGCTTCGTTCGCTACTACTCCGGCGCTACGGGCCTATCGAGAGAAGGGCCCGCCCCAACTCCCCCTGCGCATCCTCGCCCCCGTGTTGGTTCTCGCCACCACGCTCGTCTTCGGCACCGGCATATGGCTGATGCTGCTTGGGCATCGATCCGATCGCGTCCTCCTGCTCCACAAGGCCAGCTTCATCCTTTGGGGCGCGGTCTTCGGCATTCACTTCCTCGCCTACCTGCCGCGCATGGTTCGCTCACTGGGCGCCGACTGGACCGCGAGCCGCAGACGTGCCGCACCCGGGTCGGGGCTCAGGGCAACGCTGCTCGCCGCCTCACTCGGCGCTGGGCTCGCCCTCGCGCTCTCGGTCCTCTCGCTCATAAACGGCTGGCATCCCAGCCACCACCTGCTCTGAGCCGTCCCCCGACACCAGCGCTGCCGGGGCACCGCGCGCAACGGCGAGAACGACAGCGGAGAGAACGCCGCCGAAAACGCCTGACCGGACTTGGTCTGTTCTCGAGCGCGATCGTGCTTGGGCTCGTCGTGCTGGCGACGGGCGTCGGCGGTGGATCCCCTCGGCACATGTCTCCGGTGGGCCAGCGGAATCGCAGCCACGCGAGGGGGGCGCAGCCGGCCGGTACACCCTTCACGGGCAGGTTGCTGATCGCCGACCGCGGCAACAACCGCCTGCTGGTGGTGAATGCGAACAAGCGGATCCTCTGGCGCTATCCGGGTGCCGGGCACAAGGCACCCAAGGGAGGCTTCTACTTTCCCGACGATGCCTTCTTCACCGACAACGGCAGGGGCATCATCTCGAACGAGGAGCAGAACGAGAAGATCGTGCGGATCGCCTTTCCCTCCGGCAGGGTGACCTGGTCCTACGGTCATCCGCGCATCCCTGGATCGGCGCCTGGGTACTTGCACGAGCCCGATGACGCCTACCTGCTGAAGGATGGAACCGTCACCGTCGCCGATGCCCAGAACTGCCGGATCGAGTTCATCAGCCCGCGCGGCAAGCCGATTTCGCAGATCGGCACCAACGGGGTCTGCACGCACAATCCCCCCCAAAGTCTTGGCTCGCCGAACGGGGACACCCCGCTGGCCAACGGGGACGTGCTGGTCTCCGAGGTCAACGGCTCATACATCGATGAGCTGACCAGGTCCGGGCGGCTGGTCTGGAGCGTCCAGCTGCCGATTGCCTATCCCTCCGACCCCCAACAGCTTGGACCGGACCGCTATCTGGTTGCCGACTACGCCAACCCGGGTGGCATCTACGAGTTCAACCGGCGCGGCAGGATTCTGTGGTCCTACCACCCCGGTTCCGGCAAGGGGATGCTCGACCATCCGAGCCTCGCGGAGCGCTTTCCCAACGGCTTGATCGCCGTCAACGACGACTACCGCGATCGGCTGGTGTTGATCGACCCGAAGAGCAAGCGCATCGTCTGGCAGTACGGTCATATCGACCATCCTGGCCGCGGGCCAGACCACCTCAAGACTCCCGACGGCTTCGATCTCCTCGGACCGCGGGGCTCCACCCCGACCCATCGCGTCACCGGCTGAGGCCGCGGCTCACACTCTGCCCTCGCAAGCGGCTGGCCGGCATCGGTCCCGGCCGCCAGTCAAGATCTGGGGGTTGGTCGAGCGCAGCTTCCGCACGATGGGAACCGAGATCCGGGTGCTGGTCGGAATGCGAATCGACAAGGCCGATCCCGCCCCGGAGGAGATTGCGTCCTCTGTCGAGGAGGAGCTGACCGACTTCGACCACCGGCTGTCCCGCTTCCGGCCCGACAGCGAGCTCACCCGGCTCAACGAGGATCCCCGCGAAGAGGTCCCCGCCTCCGAGCTGCTGCGGGCCGCCGTGAGCGCAGGATTGTGGGCGGCCGAGCGCACCGGGGGGCTCGTCGATCCGACGCTGTTGCCGCAGCTCGAGGCGGCGGGCTACGCGACTTCACGCCGCGGCACGACATCGGCGCCGCTCGGACCCGCCCTCGCCAGCGCCCCGTCACGCCGGCCGGCGCGCCCCGAGCCGGCGGCGAAGTGGCGCTCGATCGAGGTGCTGCATGACGCCGGGACGATCCGCCGGCCGCCGGGGTTGAAGCTCGACAGCGGCGGCGTCGGCAAGGGCCTGGCCGCCGACCTGGTCGGGCGCCGGCTGGCCGGCTACGCCCGCTATGCCATCGATTGCGGCGGCGACGTCCGGGTCGGCGGCAGGGTCCCGGACAGCGAGCGGGTCGAGCTCGAGATCCGGCATCCGCTGAGCGACGCCGCCGCGGAGACCCTCCCGATCCGGCACGGGGCTGTCGCCACCTCGGGGCTGGACGCTCGTCTCTGGCGGCTGCCGGACGGCAGCCACGCCCACCATCTGATCGACCCAGCCAGTGGCAATCCCGCCTGGACGGGTCTGATCTGCGCAGCCGCACGCGCTGCGACCGCGCTGGAGGCCGATGTGCTCGCGAAGGCGGCGCTGCTGAGCGGGCCCGATCGCGCTCATGAGTTCCTCCTCGAGCACGGCGGCCTGATCGTCAAGGACGACGGCAGCGTCGAGCGGATCGGCCCCCTGCGGGACCAGCCGCGCATTCGTGTACCGCCGCCGTCTTGACGCGGCCCCGCCGCTGCCGATCCAGTCGTCAGACCGCGGTCAACTACTGACTCTTTCGCGGGTCGAATGCCGATGTCGAAAGTCATGGCCGGTTCTACGGTCCAGCCATGGTCGATCGGACCTCGAGCACAGCCATACGACGAGCATGAGTGACGGCATCGTGATCGCCGGTGGCGGCCTCGCCGCTCAGCGGTGTTGTGAGACGCTGCGCCGGCAGGGATTCGATGGCTGCATCCGCATCGTTTGCGAAGAGGAGCGCGCGCCCTACGATCGGCCCCCATTGTCCAAAGGCGTGCTCTCCGGCGATCGCGATCCAGCGACTCTCGAGTTCCGGCCGCTCGAGTGGTACCGCGAGCACGACGTAGAGCTGCTGTTTGGAGAGAGAGCGGTGGCCCTCGACCCCGGCATCAACACCCTCACGCTCGCCTCGGGCCCGACCCTTCGCTACGAATCCGCCGTCATCGCGACCGGTAGCCGCCCCCGTAGGCTTCCCGGCACGGAGCAGTTCCAAAATGCCCACACTCTCCGCACCGCCGAGGACGCCATGCGGCTCCGCGACGCCCTGCGACCCGGAAGCCGGCTGATCGTTGTCGGCGCCGGATTCATCGGACTTGAGGTTGCGGCCACTGCACGGCAGCTGGGAGTCGAAGTCACGGTCCTCGAAGCCGCTCCGGCTCCGCTGCTGCGGGTGTTGGGTCCGAGCCTTGCGGACTGGTTCGTGAAACTGCATCGTGCCGAGGGAGTCGAGGTCATGCTCTCCGCCCACGTGGCGAGGTTCGGCGAAGGTCCCGGCGGCGCCGAGTGGGTCCAGCTCACCGATGGACGGCAGATCGAATGCGACGATTTGGTGATCGGCATCGGGATCGCTCCGGCCACCGATTGGCTGGAGGGAAGCGGACTCGACCCCGAAGGCGTGAAGGCCGACCACTGCGGGCGGACCGAAGCCTCTGGTGTCTATGCCGCCGGTGATGCGGCTCGGCCCCTCAACCCGGCGACCGGCAACCATGAGCGCAGCGAACACTGGGAGGCGGCGGCCCGCCAGGGCACCCAGGTGGCCCGGGCGATCGTCGGCCTCGAGCCGACCAAGCCCGCCCTGCCGTCCTTCTGGACCGACCAGTACGGACTGCGAGTCCAGCTCGTCGGCGACGCCCGCGAAGCCGACCAGATCGAGATCGACGGCGACCCTGACGCACGGGACTTCACCGCACTGATGATCCGCGACGGGACGCCGATTGCGGGCATGGCCGTTGGCCGGCCACGGGCGGTCCCGGCGCTGCGCGAGCGAATCCAGCAAGCCAACACCTCCGCGGAAAGGAGCGAGGATGAAGTACGTACCGCAGGTCGATGAGAACGTCTGCGCCGCCCATGGCGATTGCGTCGATGTCGCCCCGACGGTGTTCGCGCTCAACGACACCGCCCATGTGATCGGCGACGGTCCGCCCGAGCTGATCATGGAAGCGGCCGAGATCTGCCCGTCGGTTGCAATCACCGTGATCGACGAGGAGACCGGCGAGCAGGTCTATCCATAGCGTGGCGATGACTCTCCCACGCTCGCTCACGATCGTCGCCACAGGCTCGGCGGCGCTTGCCCTGCTCGCCGGTTGCGGCGGCGATACCCGCCGGGGGGAAAGCGAGGGGTCCGCGCAGAATGCCACGACCCAGACGTCCTCAACGCCGACGCAGACCTCGACGCCCGTACCCGTCACCCCGGTGACGAATCCGGCACGGCGCGCCTACGTCGCGCGCGTCGACCGCGTCTGCAGCGGCCTCGATCCGGAGCGAAACTCGGCGCGGGAACGGGTCGGGACCGCCGCCGATGCCCAGGAGGCCGCAAATGCATACGGCGACGGCATCGCCTCAGGCGAGACCGAGCTGCGACAAATCGAAGCGATCCCGGTGCCGCCCGGAGAGAAACAGTTGGTTCGTACCAACGTCTTCGACGTGATCCGGCGCCAGCTGACGCTGCGTCGCCAGATCCGCGACGCTCTGGCCGCTGTGGACGTGCCCCGGCTGCGCAGCCTGCGGCGTGAGCTCGACGACCTGAGCAGGACCTTGACCGGGTTTGCCCGCGGCTACGGATTCAAGGTGTGCGGAGAGGACTAGTGCGGGACAGATGACCGAAACACCAAGCAGACCGGCCGAGCAACCCTCCGACGGGGCCCCACCCGCACCGCGGCCGCCGGCGCCAAGGCCGCAGCGCCGGCCGCTACCGAGCCCGCTGGCGGTGATCACGGCGACCCTGGGGCTGTTCTTCATCGTCCTTACGCTGCTGGCGATTCAGGTCCGCAACGGCAGGGACCCGGCGCTCGGCCCCGGGCCCGCGGTTTCCGGCACGAGCCAGCCGCTCGTCAAGGGCGCACAGACACAACAGGCGACGAAGATCGTCAGCCGCAGCTCCCCCGTGCCGCCATGAGCGCGACCGCCGCCACGCAGAGCGCCGCGCCCGACGCCGGGACGAGCCTGAGATTGCGAATCGTCGCGGCACTCGTCGTCCTCGCCCTCGCTGGACTCGCCTACTACGCGATGTTCAGCGGCCCGACCAGGGTCGCGGTACAGGGGCCCTCGGCGACCTCGCCGTCGCAGACGGCTCCGGCCCCGGGAGAGCGCGAACCCGAGGGCGGTGGAGGAGATCGCGGTGACTGAGCCGGATCCTGGCAATTACCCCTGGTGGCTTGCCTCACGCGCGGCCGGGATCGTGGCGTTCTTGCTCATCGCCACAGCGGTCGTCCTTGGCCTGTTCATGGCGAGCAACATCTCCCGCCGTCCCGGCCTCAAACGCAATCTCGTCAAGGTCCACCAGCAGATCACGCTCGCCGGTCTCACAGCGATCGGCGCCCATGGCGTGCTGCTTCTGGGCGACTCCTACCTGAACCCCGGCATAACCGGGATCAGCGTCCCGTTCACGCTCGCCTACCGCCCGTTGTGGACCGGGCTTGGGATCCTCGCCGGGTACCTCGCCCTGGTGCTGGGGCCGACCTTCTATCTGCGCAAGCGGATCGGGCCGCGTCGCTGGCGCCAACTCCACCGCGCGACGGTGCTCGTCTACCTCTTGGCGGTACTGCACTCCTTCGGATCGGGGACTGACGGGGGGAGTCGCTGGTTCGGCGTGATGGTCGTCCTCAGCGCCGTGCCTATCGTCATCCTGCTCGCGATTCGCTACGGGCGGCCGAGGGCGCGGCCAGCCCGCCCCAGGCCGGCTCCGCCTGCGTCATCTCCCGCCCCGGCCGGCGTCGGCCGACCGGGCTGAGATCCGCCGGGCAGTTCTCCGGCTAACGCCGGCTGGATGAAGAACGCCCTGATCGGCAGCAGCCTCGGTGCGGCGCCGATAGGCTCATGGCAGAAGAAAGGGCAGCCCTCGCGTCTCGGCGAACCCTGCTCAAGCGACCCCCCACTAGGCCAATACCCACCTCTATGGACACCCGCATTCAGCGCGTCGTCGTGGAAACGACACGCTTTCGCATTGTCGGTGACGTCGCATTGCCGACCGAGGGATTTCGTACTCGACTCTCCGACGTTCTCAACCGCCAGGACACCGGATTCATCCCGCTGGTCAACGTCGAGGTGGCGCCGGCCGGTGGCGGGGAGGCCGAGTCGCTCCCATTCGTTGCGGTTTCCCGCAACCAGATCGAGATCGCATACGAGGTCCCCAACACACCGCGGTCGGATCCCGAGGTCGAAGGGAGCGAGGGATGAGTTCGGACGGAATAACCATCGAGCAGGCAGTCGACGCCGTGAACCAGATCTTGGGCGGTCGCCGAACCGGCGACGATGCCGTCACCGGCGATACGCGATTCCTCGATCTCGGCCTTGACAGCCTCGATGTCTCCGAGCTCTTCCTCACCCTGGAGGAAGCAGCGGACCAGCGCCTGGATCCCGGTTCGGCGGGAGAGCTGGTGAAGATCAGCGACCTGACCAAGCTGAAGCCGATCAATAACTGAACGCAGGTCAGTTGTACCTTCAGAGCCACCTGGCAACCGGCGCCAGAAGCTCATCCCAGTGCCCCCTCAATCTGGGAATCCTCAACTAATGTCGATGGTCAGCCGACTATTTATTCTGTCTCTCAAGTCAGTTGAGACTGGGACAGGTGACACTTTGGTATGTTGCCGCGGCGGCCTACCCCCCAAGGTCCGCGGACTCACCGATCTGGGCCTTGGGCCTGTTCGACGAAAGGGGCCGTTAGGTGCTCCGAGATCTATCTCAATCTCCGCATCCCTCCAAGGGTCTACTCGACCCCGGGACGACCGAGCTCAAGGACGCGCTCCGGTCGAACGGCGGCTCGATCATGCGGCACCGCACCTACAGCGGTTGGTGCGGCTGACGTCGAGCCGTAGAGCACCGTAGTTACGCCAGCAGCCAGCTCCGGGAGCTGGCTGCTTGGCGTCTGGGGCGGGTATCGGAGAGGCCGATGGTGCTCTGGGCCATCGCCTCCACCGGCTTCGCCATATTCGTCGCCAACTTCGGCTCCTACGACAAGACCTAAGGGACTCTCGGTGGAGTGGTCGTATTGCTGATCTGGATGTGGATCACCAACGTCGCGATCCTTCTCGGCCACGAGCTCAACGCCGAACGCGAGCGAAGCCAGCAGTTCGCCGAGGGAGTTCCGCGAGCCGAGGACGAGCTGCAGCTCGAGCCACGCCAGGAGCCGGAGAACGACGACAGGGCGTAGGCTTGCCGACGCGTGAAGGTCAAGCTCTACTCGATCGCCGTCTCGCATCCAGCTCGCACCGCCGGCCTGATGCTGCGCCACAAGGGCATCGAGCACGAGATCGTCGACATCCCACCCGGCGGGCAGCGGCTCCTCATGCGAGCCCACGGCTTTCGCGGCGGGACCGTCCCCGGGTTGAAGATCGACGGGCGCAAGGTGCAGGGGTCCCTGAACGTCTCGCGGGCGCTCGACGAGCTGAAGGCCGATCCGCCCCTGTTCCCGACCGACCCGCGGCAGCGCGCGGCGGTCGAGGAGGCCGAGCGCTGGGGCGAAGCGGTGCTGCAACCGCCGCCGCGCCACATATTTCGCTGGTGCGTGACGCACGACCCGGAGCTGCGCCGCAACCTCGCCGAGCTCTCGGGGATGCCGCTGCCGGCGATCGCCGCGAACTTCACCAAGCCGGTCGCCTGGTACTACTCGCGAATCGTCTCGGGATCGACGGACGAGTCGGTACGAGCGGAGCTGGCGGCTCTTCCCGCGCAGATCGATCACGTCGACGAGCTCATTGCCCAAGGAGTGCTCGGCAACGAGCGGCCAAATGCCGCCGACTTTCAGATCGCGACCAGCCTCCGTGTGCTGATGAACTTCCCCCAGCTCGCGCCGCTGATCGAGTCACGGCCGGCCGAAGAGATGGCGATGCGGATCGCGCCCAGCTTCGGGCGCCCGATGCCGGTGAAGGTCCCAGCCGAGTGGGTGCCGGAGCCCGCGAGCCCGGCGGTCAGTTCATAGACGGGTCCTCGGGCATCCGGGCGAGGAAGGCGTACTCCCCGCCGCGGCGCCCGAGCAGATAGGACCAGAGGTCGCCGGCGCGGAACGGGTCCTCGGGCGAGGCCGGCTCGATGATCCAGGCGTCCTGCTCGATCTCGCCCTCCAGCTGTCCGGGCCCCCAGCCGGCGTGCCCCGCATAGACGCGCAGCTCGCGGAGCTCCTCGCCCGGCTCGTCGGGATCGATCACCCCGAGGTCGCCGATCACGATGCCCGCGGCGGCATCCGGGTCGTCGAAGCGACCCAGTGCGACCGCGGTGTCGGCGCCGACGGGCCCTCCGATCCAGACCACCTCGTCGTCGTCGGCGTAGGTGGCCAGCGAGGGGACGACCTCGGCGACGCTGGTCTCCGATGGGCGATTGAGGATGACGCCGAACGCTCCCTGCTCGTTGTGCTCGACCATCAGCACCACGGTGCGCCGGAAGAAGTCCTCGAGGCTGGGCGCGGCGATCAGCAGCTTGCCGGAGAGCGAATCCTCCATGCGCTTCATTCTGATCGCATCGCGTCGTTCGAGGTAGGCTCGTTCGATCGCCGACCATCTGCCCTGGGCGATATCGGGGACCTATCTGGAGGCCTGCAATTGCGAGGTGATCTGTCCGTGCAGGACCGTCGACGGCGAGCGAGGCGGCCGATCCACCTACGGGATCTGCAAGGGGGCGCTCTCGTGGCGGATCCGGCAAGGTCATGCCGGCGAGGTCGACTTGACCGGGCTGGGCATCGTGCTCGCGCTCGTCTATGACGACGACGAGGCCGGCTCGCCATGGAGGTTCTGGCTCTACCTCGACGAGCGCGGCGACGAGGCCCAGCGCGACGCGCTCGAGCAGATCTTCCTCGGCCGTCTCGGCGGCACGCCAGACGAGCAATTCCCGTGGGTCTGGAAGCCGAGCGACCTGCTCGGGGTCCGGGCGGTGGCGATCGAGGTCGACCACAAGAAGGGCGAGGGCTGGTTTCGCGCTGGCGACCACGTATCAGTGCGGATCGCGAGTCCGGTTGGCGAGGACTCGGCGGTCACCTGCGTGATCCCGGGCCATGACCAGCCGGGGCGCGAGGTGCATTCGGAGCTGATCGAGGTCGGGGACGACGGCCTCAACTTCGAGGTCCGCGGGCGCTGCGGCTACGAGTCGGATTTCAGTTACTCGTCAAACGGCGGCTGAGCGGTCATTTCCCACCCATCGCGTCGTTATGCATCGCGCCGCCGCCGCCCATCGAGTCCATGGCTGACATCGCCTTCGCCGAGCCCGGCTGTGTGAGTCCTGGGACCTGGGCCGGCGCAAGAGCCACGGCAACGCCGAGGACCAGCAAGACCACGGCGATCGAGCCGTTCGCCGGCGCCTTCCATGGCAGCAGCTTCTCGACCGCTATCAACGCCGCAACGAACGCCATCCAACCGAGGCTCATCACGCCGAGGGCAAACAGCACCGCCATCAGCGCCCAGCAGCACCCCACGCACCAGGCGCCGTGCAGGAACCCCATATGCAGAGCGCCCGCTCTTCCGTCGTGCCAGTTCTCGATCACGAACGAAAGGGGCCCCCGACATTTTGTGAGGCAGGCATCCTTGAGCGGCGTCAACTGGTAGAGCGCAGCGAAGACGATCACCCCTCCCGCTAGATAGGGCCCGCCGCGGTCCCAGGAGAAGGCATCGGGCGCGATCGAGCGCCCGAGGTCGAAGATCGCGTACCCGAGCAGGCCGGCGAGCGCCCAGGAGACGAGATAGCCCCCCACGAAGAGGGCTGTCGCGCCAGCCGGCGCTGAGCGGCCGGACTCCCGCCGGGTCCCCTGCAGGCGAGAGTAGACCCCGACCATCGGCGCGATCGAGGGGAACATCATCGCCGCCATCATCACCACCCAGACCGTGAGGTAGAAGCCGAGTCCGCCGAGGTCGGTGCCCGGTCCGGCGTCCATCCCCTGCATGCGCTCCCCGGTCAGCGCCCAGGCCAGCGCCGCCAACCCGACAAGGAGCGCGATCAGGCCGAGTCGGGCGCGGTCCGCTCCGGCGGGCGCATATGGAAGACGGGCGGACTCCATCGTCGGCGCCTGACCTCAGGCGGCCCAGGAGAACGTGGTCGAGAAACCGGATTTGCCGTCCTGGCTGAGGTCGAGGCCAAAGACCTTGACGCTCGAGCGCTTGGCCTTGGAGATCGTCAGCTCCGAGTTGGCGGGGTGAAAGACGTTCACCAGCTTCGCCGCCTCCCCGCTCTCGCTTCCGAACGGGACCACGTCCTCGACCTCGATGTCGACGGCGTCGCCCGCCTTGACGCTGTGCACGCCGTCTTCGCTGGAGAACTCGATCGGCAGCCGCTCCACACCGAGGTTCTCTCCTATCAGCGCCGAAAGCGCCTCCATTGGACCGCCGAGCTGGCCGCTGAACACGGCGCCGAGCTTCTCGGCCTGCTCGTCGGACGCCGCCGCGTCGACGATCACCCCGAGTCGCCAATTCCCCTCCGACATCACGCGAGGGGTGTCGCCGACGCCGATCACGTTCAGCCCCGATACGTCAACCCCCTCGACCTCGCCGGAATCGATGTGAAAGACGAGCGCCGGCGTACAGCGCTCGGTGTCGGCTCCAAGCGCGAGCGACGCTGTACAGGGACACGGCACCTCGCAGGGACAGTTCTCGAAATACCTTCCCTCAAGCTTCCAAGCCATCCATGCTCCTCTCCTATGTGATGAGTCCCGATGCTCGCCTACCCCGGCGGCGCTGTCAATAGCCGCAAAGTGCAGTCGTCAGGGTGTGAGGACGATCTTCAGCGCCTCGTGACGGTCGTAGATCCGGTAGGCCTCGGGCGCCTCGTCGAGCTTCATGTGGTGGGTGACCAGAGGCGCCGGGTCCAGCTCGCCGCTGACGAGACGCTCCAGCACCGGATCGAGGTGCTTGATCACGTTTGCCTGCCCTGTCTTCAGTGTCAGCCCCTTGATCCAGACGATCCCCATGTGCAGCTGGATCGGCTCCGCGTAGACGCCGGTGGCCGAGACGGTGCCCGCCTTGCGGGTCAGCCGGCAGGCCATGTCGAGGGCGTCGGGATGGCCCACCGCGTCGACGGCGCCGTCGACCCCGCGGCCCTCGGTCTCCTCCTTGACCCGGGCGCGAACGTCGTCCTCGGTGAGATGGAGCGGCGTGGCGCCGAACGACTCGGCCATCTTCAGCCGCTCCTCGACCAAGTCGATCGCGATCACCCGTTCCGCCCCCGCGCTCCTGGCCGCCTGCACCGCACAGAGGCCGACCGGCCCGAGGCCGAGGACCGCGGCTGAGGAGCCGGACTCGAGGCCCAGGGCCTGCGCCGCGTGATAGCCGGTGCCCATCACGTCGCCGGCGAACAGGGCGACATCGTCGGACAGGCCCTCGGGGACAGGGCGCAGGGTGAGGTCTGCGCGCGGGACCAGCAGCTGGTCGGCCTGCGCGCCCTGGAGCGAGCCGAGCGTCTCGCCATGCCCGAAGACGCGGCCGAAATCGCACTGCTGAAAGTCGCCGCGGCGGCAGAAGAAGCACTCTCCGCAGGCGGTCAGGAAGGCGCCGAGAACGCGGTCGCCCTCGGCGACCTTGCTGACGTCGTCGCCGGTCGCGAGAACCGTGCCGACGTATTCGTGCCCGATCGTGAAGCCGGGCTCGATCGCGACCCGGCCGTGGTAGATGTGCAGGTCGGAGCCGCAGACCCCGGTCGCCTCGACCCGGATCACCGCCTCGTCTGGCGAGCCGATCTCCGGCGCGGGCTTCTCGTCGACGCGGACCTCGCCCGGCGCCTGGTAGGTGACCGCGCGCATCAGAGCCTGTCCCGGTGGGCAGCGTGCGCCTGGGGCGGTCTGGGGGCGAGCGAGGCGAGGACGCAGGGAGGCCGAATAGTTAGACACTATTCGGCCGACTGAGGACGAAGCATCCGCGAAGCCATCCCGGCCGCATCCAGGGGCGCGGGGCCGACCGGGACAGGCTCTCAGTCGGCGACCACCAACACCGCGGTCAGGATGCCGAGCACGATTCCGGTAACGGTCAGCGCGACCAGCAGCCGATCGGGGGCGTCCGCGAAGCGGCCCGCGCGGAGTGCCGCGTCGACGGCACGTGCGCGCAGGGTTCCGTAGGCGATCATCGCGACCCCATACAGAGCGAAGCTCACCCCTACCACCACGTAGGGCCACTTCGTATGGGTCTTGGCCAGCTCGGGGATCACCCGCCCCACCCCGAGGCCGACAGCGAGCGCAGTGAGCCCCGTGCGCCACCAGGCCAGCTGGGTGCGCTCGCTGGCCAGGTAGGTGCGGCGGGAGGCATCGACGTCGACGGCGCTCTGGTCGGGCGGGCCCGCCGGCTCGGGGGTGCCGGATGAATGCACGGGGCGCGATGATATGCGCGCCGGCGAGCCGGCGACTGGTGTGTCGAGCGCGAAGGGAGCGAGATGGCTGACGAATCGAGGGCGGTGCTGGTCACGGGGTGCTCGACGGGGATCGGGCGTGAGACCGCTCGCCATCTGGCGGGGAAGGGATGGAAGGTCTATGCGACCGCGCGCCGCCCCGAGTCGATCGAGGACCTGAAGAGCGAAGGCTGCGTGACGCTGGCCTGCGACGTCACCGACGAGGCCTCGATGAGCACCTGCGTCGCCGCGGTCGAGGAAGCGGAGGGCGCTGTCGGTGTGCTGGTCAACAACGCCGGCTACAGCCAGAGCGGGGCGATCGAGGAGGTCCCGATCAATGCGGTGCGGCGCCAGTTCGAGACCAACGTCTTCGGGTTGATGCGGATGTGCCAGCTGGCGCTGCCCGGCATGCGGACGCAGGGCTGGGGGAAGATCGTCAACGTCAGCTCGATGGGCGGCAAGCTGGTCTTCCCGGGCGGCGGCGTCTACCACGCGACCAAGCACGCCGTCGAGGCGCTGTCGGACGCGCTTCGCTTCGAGGTCGCGGCGTTCAGGGTCGACGTGGTCGTGATCGAGCCCGGGCTGATCAAGACCAGCTTCGCCGAGGCGGCGGTCGGGTCGATGGCGGGCGAGCTGCCGACCGAAGGGCCCTACGCGGAGTTCAACACCGCCGTCAGCCGTGAGACCGCGAGCGCCTACGAGGGCCCGCTGGCCCGGCTGGGCGGCGGCCCTGAGACCGTGGCTCGGAAGATCGAGCGCGCGATCTCATCGCGCCGCCCCCGCACCCGGTACAAGGTGACCGCGTCGGCGGGGATGGGGCTCGGAGCTCGCAAGCTGATGACCGACCGGATGTGGGACCGCTTCGTGGGGACCCAGTTCCCGAGGCCGGGGCGGTAGGGAATTCGGGGTCGCTAAGCGCCGACCGGAACGTCGCGAGGCTTCGTCTCGGCGTCGCCGTCGCCGTTTCCGTTGACACCAATCAGGAATCCGCTGCCCTGCTCGACTGCAGCGATACGGTCCTCGAGGGCGAGCTCCGCCTCAAAGTCCGCGTCCTCGCCGTGCCGGAAGCTGAGGTCCTTGCCCTCCAGCAGCTCGACGAAGATTTCGACGAAGCGTGCGTCGAGCTGGGTTCCGGCGACCCGCTTCAGCTCCTGTATGGCCTCGAAGGAAGAGACCGGCTTGCGGTAGGTGCGGCGGGCGGTCATCACGTCGTAGACGTCTGCGACCGAGATGATCCGGGCCAGCTCGGGGATCTCATCTCCCTTCAGCCCGCGCGGATAGCCCGAACCGTCGATCTGCTCGTGGTGGGCGATGACGATGTCGGCGACCGGCCCGTACCCTTCCACCGCCGAAACCACCTTGGCTCCCTGGGCGGGGTGCATCTTGATCAGGTTCCAGTCCTCGTCGTCGAGCGGAACGTTTCCCTTGAGGACCTTGTCGGGGAGGATGAACTTGCCGATGTCGTGCACCAGGGCAGCGACGTGTACCAGCTCCTGATCGCGCTGTGAAAGTCCCGCCTTCTCGGCGATCGCACGGCAGTATTTGGCCACCGCGGCGCTGTGCCGAGCGGTCATCTCGTCGCGAAGGTCGAGGGTGCGAAGCAACGCGCTCAGCATCCCGACCTGGAAGCTCACCAGCTGTTTGGTGCGGCTCTCGAGCTCCTCGGCGCGCTGCTGCGAGACGATCAATGCCCCAAGCAGATACTGGAACGTGACCAGGACGACGCCAAATAGCACAACTGATACAAGTCCGATCCGGTGGTAGACGTATGCAACGGTGGCCGCCATCACACCTGCCGCGAGCTCAGAGGGAAGAACTGGCATCAGCACGGTTCGGGTTCGGGCCATGATCGAGTTTCGTTCCACGTACGCCCCGTACGAGGCGATCATCAAGAAGTTCAGAACCACTGAGAAAAGGAATAGCGCCAGTACAAGCAAGTAGAAATTCGGGTTGTCCGGGGCTACATCGAATCCCTTCTGGGCCTGCCAGAACGCCTCCCCACCTATGAGTGGAAACCAGGCATAAGTGACCAAGTTGTTGACGAAGTAGTGCTTGGGCTCCCGCCAGCGCGAGGATCCGATCGCGATCGTCAGCACGCCAAGTAGGGCCGAAGGTGCCGGTCCAAGCAAGACCATGGCCAGAACAAGCGCGAGGAAACTGCCCGAGATCCGAACCTTGCTCGCGGTTGGTGCCGACGTCAGGTCGCTAAGCGCGGAGAGCCCAAGAAGAACTACGAGAAGTGGGATGTTCCAGTCGCTATGCGAGGACAGGAGAACGGCAACAACGCATGCGGCAACCAGGGCGACCGACTCGATGCCCAGGAAAAGTCTGGTGGGGCGCTTTGTGCCCATGGGTGGCCTGCCCCGCAATTCGTGCGTGCGGAGCCACTCTTATTCTCGGCACAAAATGCGAATTCCTTCACCCCTTGGCCGGCAATCCGATCTGCACCCCTGGAAGGTGCCGACGATTTCCCCACGAACGACGAAGGGCGCCCTATCGAGGACGCCCTCCAGTTACGTACTTAGTCTGCTTGAAATCAGCCGTGGCGAAAACCCATCTTGATCCTCCTAACAGCTTGCAAGCTCTGGATATCCGTGCACAGGTTGTAGCAGAACCTCCAGAGAACTTATGCAAATGCAGGAAAAATTGTGCAAAAACTAGGTAGGGCAGGCAAGGGAAACTCAACCTTCATGGAGGATCCCGACCATTCCGTAGAGCTTTCGGCCCCTCTTCGCCGCCCTGCGTTCCGCCGCCTCGTCGTCTCGTACACGCTCAACGAGCTCGGGGATTGGCTGGGCCTCATCGCCTTGGCCGTCCTCGTCTTCGACCGGACCGACAATGCGCTTGCAACAACCGTCCTATTCCTCGGCATGCGCTTCATTCCGGCCCTGCTGGGTCCAGCGTTCGTGGTGCGGGTGGAACGCACGCCTCCACGTTTCGCGCTCGCCGCGATCTACTGCAGCGAGGCTGCCGCCTTTGGAGTCCTGGCCCTATTGGTCGACCACTTCTCAGTTTCGGCGGTTGTCGCGGTGGCAACCATCGACGGGACGCTCGCGTTAGCCAGTCGTTCGTTGACGCGCTCGGTCGTGGCCGCATTGCTCAAGCCAGTCGGGGAGCTTCGTTCTGGCAACGCGATCCTCAACATCGGCTTCACCGGGGGTGCCGCAGTCGGCCCAGCAGTGGCTGGGTTGGTGGTTGCCGGATTCGGCGTCCACACGGCTCTATTGCTCGACGCGCTGTCCTTCTTGCTGATTGCCGGCGTCATGTTCGCTGGACCACTCCCCCACCCCGAGTTGGAGGAGGGCGGCTGGAGCAACCGGTTCAAGGCCGGACTCGCTTACGTTGCAGCCCGGGTGCCGCTGCGCCGACTGCTCTTCGCCCAGGCTGCCGCCTTTGTCTTCTTCGCGGCGGTTCTTCCTATTGAGGTCATCTATGTCAAGAGCACCCTCGAATCCGGGGACTCCGGCTACGGTGCACTACTGGCCAGTTGGGGGATCGGAATGGTGCTGGGCGGCCTGGTGTTCGCGGGCCTCCGTCGCACCGGGTTCCCCCTGCTGCTGATGTACAGCACGATTGCTGTCGGCGTCTCATATTTAGGGTTGGCCGCGGCACCGACTCTGCTCGCGGCCTGCGCCATATCGGTTCTGGGAGGCCTCGGCAACGGGGTCCAATGGGTCTCGGTCGTCAGTGCGATCCAGGAGATGACACGCAGCTCCATGCAGGCTCGGGTGATGAGCGTGCTCGAGTCGGTCGGGTCCGCCATGCCAGGACTCGGTTACATCATTGGCGGTCTGGTCGCCGCCGGGCACAGCCCCCGCACAACTTTCCTCGTCGCGGGTGTAGGCGTGCTGGTCGTCGTCGCCGTCGCGGCGTACGCCCTTGCAGGGACACCATGGACAAGGGGCGAAGGTGCAATTGGCCCGTCGGGCCTTGACGAACCCGATGGGGGCGATATGTTGAAAACTGATGACGCGATAGGGTCCAAAACTGGTGACCAGGGCGAGCCTCTAGCACACGTGGGGGGGCACCCGGTGAGAGAAGAGGAATCAGAGCGTCAAGAACCGAGGAGGCTGTGAGTTGAGGAAGCTAGCGGCGGTTGCGATGACACTGATGGCGGGATCCCTGCTTGTTGCCTGCGGAGGAGGAGGCGGCGGCGGCGGCAAGGAAGGTGGGACGCTGAACGGCGAGTACACGTCCTTCCCCGACTACATGGACCCGCAGATCTCCTACACCGCCGAGGGTTGGACGGCGATGCGTCCCGTCTACATCCCGCTCCTGATGTACAAGTGGGCTTCCGGAGCGGACGGCAGCACTGTGGTCCCAGGGCTCGCCCAGAGCCTGCCGAAGATCACAAACGGCGGCAAGACTTACACGCTGACTCTGCGCAAGGGCCTCAAGTACTCCGACGGCACGCCTGTCAAAGCGAGCGACTTCGCCAATGCGGTCGAGCGCATGTTCATCACCGACTCAGGCGGCAGCGGCTTCTACACGTCGATCGTCGGCGCGGAGCAATTCCAGAAGACCAAGTCGGGTCACATCTCCGGCATCAAGACGGACGACAAGACCGGACAGATCGTCATCAACCTGACCCAGCCGCAGGGCTACTTCAACAACGTCCTGGCGCTGATGTTCGTCGCCCCGGTCCCGCCGAACACTCCCGACAAGGACCAGAGCGCGAGCCCAGCCGCGGGCACTGGGCCGTACATGTTCACCAAGTCGGATCCGGGTCGCGGTTGGTCCTACGCGCGCAACCCGAATTGGAAGACCAACAAGGCGACCGGCATCGACGTCCCGGACGGGCACGTGAACAAGATCGACATCACGGTCAACCGCAACCAGTCGAGTCAGGTCAACGACGTCGAGCAGGGCAAGGCCAACTGGATCTTCGACCCGCCCCCGGCGGATCGCTACGCCCAGGTCAAGACCAAGTACGACGGAACCCAGTTCCGGGTCGAGCCGACGATCAGCACCTACTACTACTGGATGAACTACAAGTCGCCGACCTTCAGCGACCCGAAGGTCCGCCAGGCGATCAACTACGCGATCGATCCGGCGGCCCTGGAGCGGATCTACGTCGGCCAGATCACGCCGACGCAGCAGATCCTGCCGCCGGGAATGCCCGGTTACCAGAAGTTCGAGCTATACCCGCACAACCTGACCAAGGCGAAGCAGCTGCTCGCTCAGGCCAACCCGTCGGACAAGGACATCACGGTTTGGACCGACAGTGAGAGCCCGAACAACGACGCCGGAACCTACCTCCAGGACGTTCTGAAGAAGCTCGGCTTCAACGCGCAGCTGAAAATCGTGAACGCCGACAACTACTTCACGATCATCGGCAACACGAGCACACCGAATCTCGACATCGGATGGTCGGATTGGTTCGAGGACTTCCCGCACCCGAACGATTTCTTCGACATCCTGCTCAACGGCGAGAACATCGCGAGCACCAACAACGAGGTGTTCTCGCAGAACAACACGCCGGCACTCAACAAGCAGATCGACAAACTCTCCGAACAGCAGTTGACCCCGACAACGGAGAAGCAGTACGCGGCGCTGGACAAGTCGTTCATGAAGGAGGCGGCCTTCGCGCCGTATGGCAACCGGACGCTCTCGACCTTCGTGTCGAGCGACATCAATCTGGATTCGATCATCTGGAATCCGACCTTCGAGGACGACCTCACGAGCATGCAGTTCAAGTGAGTTCGACTCGTATCGAGCGTTGGTGGAGGGGCCGCGAGGCCCCTCCATCGCGTAGAAGCCGGGGGTTCGACATTGGACACTCGGTCCGAGATTCGGAGACGAAGGACCGCTAGGCTGACCTAAGGAGAGGTATCTAGCAGTGGCAACAGAGCCCTACTCCGAGCCAGCACTTCAGCCCCATCCGGGCCGCGAGCCAGGGATTCCGTCCGTGCCGGAGGGCGTTGCGATCGAGGGCCGTAGCCCCTGGTACCTCGCTTACCGACGACTGCGGCGCAACAAGACCGCCCTCGCCTTCCTCGGCCTCTTCATCCTGATCGTGATCTTCGTCCTCGCCGCTCCGCTGTGGGCGACGAACGTCGCGCACTCCGGTCCAGACACGACCCACACGCTGGAGAAGGTCACCGTAAACGGTGAAAAGAAGGACGTCGTAACCCCGGCCGGCCAGCCGATCAGCCCCCAGTGGTTCGGAGCCGGAGGGAAGTTCTTCCTCGGCGCCGACAGCCGCCTCGGCCGCGACGAGATGGTGCGGTTGATGTACGGCGGCCGCGTCTCGCTGTTCATCGGCATCGTCTCGGGAATCATCACGACTGTTTTCGGCGTGGTCCTGGGGCTAATCGCGGCTTACTACGGCGGCTGGGTGGACGGTGTCCTCTCGCGAATCGCCGACGTGATCTGGGCTTTCCCGGTGGTCCTGTTAGGACTGGCGATTGGAGCCGCACTCGAGATCAGCGGGCTGCACATCGGGCCGATAACGATCGCCAACAACTCGATATGGATCCCGATCCTGATCATCGGGGGCGTCTATATCCCCTACATGTACCGGCCGATCAGGGGCGAGGTGCTGGCCCTGCGCGAGAAGGAGTTCGTGGAGTCCGCCGTGGCCCAGGGGGCGGGACCGACGCAGATCATGTTCGGCGAGATCCTGCCCAACCTTTGGTCGATCATCATCGTCTTCTTCACCCTCAACGTCGCCGGCAACATGATCCTGGAGTCGTATCTCTCCTACCTCGGCGCAGGGGTCCAGCCGCCGGCCTCCTCCTGGGGCTTGATGGCCGCGGAAGGTACGAACTACATCTACAGCGATCCGCTGCTGACGCTGATCCCGAGCACCATGATCCTTCTTGCGGTGCTGTCCCTGAACGTGTTCGGCGACGGCCTCCGCGACGCGCTCGATCCGAAGGCGAAGCTGCGGCTCGAGCAGCGAACCGGGAGGATCAAGCCTGAGGCGGCCGTGGAGACCGAGGGAGTCTGATGCTGCGCTTCATCGTCAGGCGGCTGGTCGGAATGGTTCTGGTTCTGTTCGCCTGCTCGGTGCTCGTGTTCCTGGTCTTCATGGTCGCGCCGGGCGGCGGCACCGACGCCGCGGCGCGGCGGATCGCCGGCAAGAACGCCACCCCAGATCTGATCAAGAACGTGAAGAAGGACTTCGGCTTCGACAAGTCGCTGCCGGTCCAGTACACGACGATGATGAAGAAGATCTTCACCGGCACCCTGGTCTCCTACTCGAGCACGCTCAATGTCGACGATGAGATCAAACGAGGGATTCCCGCCACCTTCTCGGTGATCATCGGCGCGGCCGTCCTCTGGCTGTTCTTTGGCATCGTTTTCGGATACTTATCCGCAGTCCGCGCGGGTGGGTTCACGGACAAGGGGTTGACCGTCGCTGCTCTGGTCGGGATCTCGATGCCGGTGTTCCTGCTCGCCTCCTTCCTCCTCTACTACTTCACCTTCAAGCTCACCTGGTTCCCCAACGGCGGCTATGTGCCGTTGACCCAGGACCCGTTCGGCTGGGCCAAGCACCTGATCCTGCCGTGGTTCGCCCTGACGGTGCTCTACATCGGGTTCTACAGCCGCGTGCTGCGCTCCAACATGCTCGACGTGATGAACGAGGACTATGTGCGAACCGCGCGAGCCAAGGGATTGAACGAGCGCCAAGTCCGTCTCCGCCATGTGCTCCGTAATGCGCTGATTCCTATCGTGACGATCTTCGGCCTCGACTTCGGGGCAGTGCTCGGCGGCGGCGACCTCGTGATCGAGTCGATCTTCAACATCCATGGGGTCGGGTACTTCGCGGCGCAGGCACTCAGCAACCAGGACCTGCCCCCGATCATGGCTGTGACCATGCTCGGCGCCTTCTTCATCGTCTTCTTCAACGCGCTCGTCGACATCGCCTACGCCTACCTCGATCCCCGCATCCGCCTCGGTACCGAGGCAGTTGTGGCGGTGTGAGAGCCGAATGAGCGCGTTGCTTTCAGTATCCGACCTGCGGGTCGGCTTCAACACCGAAGACGGCCTGCTACGCGCGGTCGACGGAGTCTCGTTCGAGCTCGCCAAGGGCGAGGTGCTGGCGATCGTCGGCGAGTCGGGCAGCGGCAAGAGCGTCACGGCGCAGACGCTGATCGGCCTCACTCGCGGCAACAACGCGCATATCGAGGGCAGCGTCCGGTTCGACGGGCGGGAACTGGTCAACACCAGCGAACGGGATATGCAGGGGATCCGGGGTGAGGAGATCGCGATGGTCTTCCAGGACCCGATGACATCGCTCAACCCTGTCTACCGGGTGGGCAACCAGATAGCCGAAGCAATCCGCGCCCATCGCGACGTCACCAAAAGCGAAGCACTCGAGAGGGCGGTCGAGCTCCTGCGCTCGGTCGGCATCCCCAACCCCGAGCGGCGGGTCCGCGACTACCCGCACGAGTTCTCGGGTGGGATGCGCCAGCGCGCGATGATCGCGATGGGCCTGTCGCTCGAGCCGGCGCTGCTGATCGCCGACGAGCCGACGACGGCGCTCGACGTGACCATCCAGGCGCAGATCATTCGCTTGCTCGAGCAGATCAACCGCGATCGCGGGCTGTCGGTGATCCTGATCACCCACGACCTCGGTGTGGTCGCCGAGATCGCCGACCGGGTCGTGGTCATGTACGGCGGGCGGGTGGTCGAGCATGGAACCCTCGACGAGATCTTCTACGACCCGCAACACCCCTACACCTGGGGCTTGATGGGCTCGCTGACCCGCCTCGACCAGCCGCGGCCGCAGCGCCTGCCCCAGATCCGCGGCCTGCCCCCTTCGCTGCTGGCGCCGCCGAAGGGCTGCCATTTCCGGCCCCGCTGCCCGCACGCCTTCGCTCGCTGTGAGCAGGTGCCACCGCTCGAGGCGCGGATTCCAGAGGCGCCCGAGCATCTCGACCGCTGCTGGAAGAGCGTGGAGGACAAGCGTGCACTGCGCGTCGTCGAGGGAAGAATTGGGTTGGAGGCACCGGTCGCATGAGCAGCAACGGCGACGCACCGCTGCTCGAGATCGACAACCTGGTCAAGTACTTCCCGATCAAGGCTGGGGTGCTGATCGACCGCGAGGTTGCGACCGTGAAGGCCGTCGACGACGTCAGCCTGATGGTCAACGAGGGCGAGACCCTGGGCCTGGTCGGCGAATCCGGCTGCGGGAAGTCAACCCTCTGCCGGACGCTGCTTCAGCTGCTGACGCCGACCTCGGGCTCGGTTCGCTTCCAGGGCCGCGAGCTGATCGGCCTCTCGCGCCGCGAGTTGCGCCCCGTGCGGCGCGATATGCAGATGATCTTCCAGGACCCCTACGCGTCGCTCAATCCCCGCAAGCGGGTGGGGCAGATCGTCGGCGACCCGCTGCGCCTGCAGGGAGTGGCATCCGGCAACCAGTTGAAGCGGGAGGTGCAGGAGCTGCTGGAGCGGGTCGGGCTCAGCTCCGAGCACTACAACCGTTACCCGCATGAGTTCTCGGGCGGACAGCGGCAGCGGATCGGCATCGCCCGTGCGCTGGCCCTGAAGCCGAAGCTGATCGTCGCCGATGAGCCGGTCTCGGCGCTCGACGTCTCGATCCAGGCTCAGATCATCAACCTGCTCGACGACCTCCAGGACGAATTCGGGCTCACCTACATATTCGTCGCCCATGACCTCGGGGTGGTGCGCCACGTCTCCGACCGGATCGCCGTCATGTATCTGGGGAAGATCGTCGAGACGGCGCCGGCCGATCAGCTGTACGCCAACCCGGTCCACCCCTACACGGTCGCCCTGCTCTCCGCGGTGCCGATCCCCGACCCGAGGGAGAACAAGGCGCGAGAGCCGATGGTCCTCGAGGGCGACGTCCCCAGTCCCGTCGACCCGCCCTCCGCCTGCCGCTTCCACACCCGTTGCCCATGGGCGACCGAGATCTGCTCGGAAGTCGAGCCGCAGCTCGAGCCCTACGGCAGGGGACGCATCGCCGCCTGCCATCACCCGCGCAACGCCAAGGTCTAGGTCCGCTGGCGCGAAACTGGCCCTAGTCTGGGGTCATGGCCCGCAAGCTCGAGCAGTACCGCGCCAAGCGCGACTTCGACCGCACGACCGAGCCGCGCGGCGAAGGCGGCCGCCGTGAGGCACCGGCGGCAAGCGGTCGCTTCGTTGTCCACCAGCACGACGCCCGCAACCTGCACTGGGACCTGCGGCTCGAGCACGACGGCGTCCTGCTCTCCTGGGCGCTTCCCCGCGGCGTGCCGCAGCTTCCGGATCGGGCCGCGAACCGGCTGGCGGTGCACACCGAGGACCATCCGCTCGAATACATCGACTTCCATGGCGAGATCCCGGCCGGCGAGTACGGCGCCGGCGAGATGACGATCTGGGACTCGGGGACGTATGAGGCGGAGAAGCTGCGCGACGACGAGGTGATCGCCACATTCGACGGCGAGCGGATGTCGGGGCGCTACGCCCTCTTTCAGACCGGCGGCAAGAACTGGATCATCCATCGCATGGACCCGCCAGTCGACCCTGAGTGGGCCCTGATGCCCGACGACCTGCGCCCGATGCTGCCCCGCCGCGGCCCGCTGCCGACAGACGAGGCGGAGTTCGGCTACGAGATCGCCTGGGGCGGCCTGCGGACGATGCTCTGGTGCGAGCCGGGGCACATCCGCAAGGCCGAGGCCCGCGGCGTCGACGGGCTGATCGGCCGCTTCCCGGAGCTGCGCCGGATCGCGCGAGCCCTGGGGTCGACCGAGGCGGTGCTCGACGGCGAGATCGTGGTCCTCGACGAGGGGGCTCGCCCCTCCCCCACCGGCCTGCGGGAGCGCAAGCGGGCCGGCTCGCAGTCCGTTGCCGGCCGGCTGTCGCGCCAGCAGCCGGCGACGCTGATGCTCTTCGACCTGCTGTTCGTCGACGGGCACCTGCTGCTCGATTCGACCTACGAGGAGCGCCGGCGCCGGCTCGAGGCGCTGGAGCTGGAGGGAGAGGCGTGGCAGACACCCTCCTACCACCGCGGCGACGGGCAGAGCCTGCTCGCCGCGGCGCGGGAGCGCCGCCTGGCCGGCCTGGTGGCGAAGCGGCTCGACTCCGCCTATGAGCCCGGTCGCCGCAGCGATGCCTGGATAAAGGTCGAAGCGTGAGGCCACCGGGATCGGCGAAGGTGCGCTCGTGAAGCTGCCGCTGAAGCCCCCGATCAAGCCGCAGCTGGCGTTGACCCGCAAGCAGCTCCCGGAGGGAGAGGAGTGGGCCTACGAGCCGAAGCTGGACGGCTTTCGCGCGATCGTCTTCGTCGACGGCAAGGAGTCCTACATCCAATCGCGAAGCGGCAAGCCCCTCTCGCGCTACTTCCCCGAGCTGAGCTTCCCGTCCGGTCGCTACGTGATCGATGGCGAGCTGGTGATCCGAGATGCCGACGGCAACCCGGTCTTCGATTCGCTCCAGATGCGCCTCCACCCCGCCGAGTCGCGGATCAAGCTGCTGTCGGAGGAGATCCCCGCCGACTACGTCGCCTTCGACCTTCTCGCCGAGGGCGACGAGAAGCTGCTGAAGCTGCCGCTGCGCGAGCGCCGCCAGCGGCTCGAGGCGTTGGCGAAGCGCAACTCGAGCGTCGAGCTGACCCCGCTGACCACCGACACGGCCGAGGCGGGCGAGTGGCTGCGCACCTCCGAGGGCGTGGTCGCCAAGCAGCTCGATGCCCCCTACATGCCGGGCAAGCGCAAGGGGATGGCGAAGGTGAAGAGGGAGCGGACGATCGACTGCGTGGTGCTCGGCTGGCGCCCGGGCAAGGAGGAGGGCACGGTCGGCTCGCTGATCCTCGGCCTCTACGACGGCGGAGATTTGCGGCCGGTGGGGCACATCTCGGGGTTCACGGCTTCCACGAAGCGAAGCCTGCGCAAGATGCTCGCTCCACTGGAGACCGGCGAGCACGGCAGCGCCGAGCCGAGCCGCTGGGCCGGTGATCGCGACCTCGAGTGGGTTGCGCTACGCCCGGAGCTGGTGATCGAGGTCGGCTACGACCACGCAGCCGCAGGGCGGATCCGCCACGGGACACGGTTCCTGCGCTTTCGCGACGACAAGGAACCGCGCGAGTGCCGCTTCGAGGAGCTCGAGCAGACTTAGCTCTGCGGGCGCCCGGCCGGCAATAGGCTTCGCCGGCCGCCATGGCCCGCTTCCTCGTCTACACAGCCCCTGCGCGGGGGCATCTCTATCCGGTCGTGCCGACGAGCGAGGTGCTCCGTGACCGAGGGCATCGGGTTGCGGTCAGAACGCTCGCCGCGGAGGTCGAGAATCTCTCCGGCCTCGGGCTATCGGCGGCCCCGGTCGATCCCGCGATCGAGGCGATCGAGCTGGACGACTGGCGCGCTCGTACCCCTTCCGGCGCTGCGCGCCGGATGATGGAACGCTTCGCCGAACGGGCCGAATACGCGGTCGGCGACCTGCAGAAGGCGGTCGATGAGGAACTCCCCGATGCACTGTTCGTGGATGCGAACAGCTTCGGAGCCGCATTCGCCGCCGAGGCGTCGCGTCTACCCTGGGCGATCTACTCGTCCACCATGCCGCAGGTCCCGTCGCCCGATGCCCCGCCGTTTGGACCCGGCCTGGCGCCGCGAAAGGACCGAGTCGGTCGCCTTCGCGACTGGATGATTCGGAGGCTGGCCTTCGCACCGTTGGAGCGCAGAGTCCGTTCCCGGGCCAACCCGCTTCGCGCCCGCCTTGGCCTTCCACCGCGCCGGAGCATCGCTGAGGGATTCCTCGCCGCGCCGTTGGTCGTCCACTACACGGCGGAGCCGTTCGAGTATCCGCACGCAAGCTGGCCTCCTAACTATCGCCTCGTCGGACCCGGCCTCTGGGACCCGCCCGCCGCCAGGCCACAATGGCTCGACGAAATCGACAAGCCGCTCGTGTTGGTGACCACTTCGACCGATTTTCAGGACGACGGCAGGCTGGTAGGCACGGCGCTGGAGGCGCTGGCCGGAGAAGACGTGTTCATCGTCGCGACGACCGCCGCGGTCGACCCCTCCCGCTTCGACCCTCCCGCAAACGCCCGCCTCGAACGCTTTCTTCCCCACCGTCCTCTGGTGGAGCAGGCGTCTTGCGTCGTCTGTCACGGCGGCGCCAACATCACCCAGAAGTCACTGGCCGCCGGGACCCCGGTCTGTGCCGTGCCGTTCGGCCGTGATCAGTTCGAGGTCGCCCGTCGAGTCGAGGTCTCCGGCGCCGGGACCCGCCTGCCCGGCCCCCGCCTGAACCCCGCGCGCCTGCGCGCCGCGGTGCGAGAGGCGATGGGAAAGCGCGAGGGCGCGAAGCGGATCGCCGAGGCTTTCCGACACGCCGGCGGAGCGCCAGCGGCGGCGGACGCACTGGAAGAACTACTGGTCTAGAAGAGCTTTCCCTGGGGCACCCGGCCGCGGGCCCTGTGGGGCGGGCCATCCGTGGAGGAGTGCCTCCGGCGCATCCCCCACCCCTTGACGAGGTTGCCCAGCCGGGTTCGCTCCCTGGTCGGCAGGTAGGCGCCGCGTGAGTAGAGCTTCTCGTAGCGCGGGATCAGGTCCGGGCGCTTCGCCTCGAGCCAGCCAAAGAAGACGTCGCGGACCTCGTCGCGCAGGTGAAGCGCCGAGCAGCCGACGAAGCTCGCGCCCGCCTCGCGCGCGATCTCGACGATTGGCTCGACCTGCTCCGGCGCGTCGTTGATCCCCGGCATCAGCGGCGCAACCAGCACTCCGGAGCTGACGCCCTTGCCGTTCAGCTCCGCCACCGCCTCCAGGCGTGCCCGTGGGTGCGGCGTGTGGGGCTCGGTCGCCCTCCACACCTTCTCGTCGAGGGTGGGGACCGAGAGGTTGACCGAGGCGCCGGCGGCCTGCGCCATCTCGACGTACAGGTCGAGGTCGCGCAGCACGAGCGGCGACTTGCTCAACACCGAGACCGGGGTATCGGCTTCGTGCAGCGCCTCCAGCACCGGCGGCATCAGCTTGTAGCGACCCTCGCACCATTGGTAGGGATCGGTGTTGGTCCCGATCGCGACCAGGTCGCGTTTCCAGGAGCGACGAGCCAGCTCGGCGCGCAAAACCTCCGGCGCGTTGACCTTGACAACGATCTCGCGCTCGAAATCGCGGCCGGCGTCGAGATCGAGATATCGGTGCGTCCGACGAGCAAAACAATAAGTACAGGCATGAACGCATCCTCGATAGAGGTTGATCGTCCAGTTGAAGCCGAAGGGGGCGTTGGGTACGTGGTTCAGGGTCGACTTCGCGCGCACCTCGTGAAAGCGGATCCCGAGCGCTTCCGGAGCGTCGAAGGTCCGCACCGCGTCCACCGCGAGGCCTGGCAGAGGGCGCTCCCGCTCCGCCTCGACTCTCTGCTCATCCCAACGCATCGAACGTATGTTCGCATACTTGCCGGCGACGAAAAGCCAAATCGACGAGGAAGAGAAGGCCGACCGCGCAGATGCCGGCCGCAAGTCCGTAGACGGCGCGGGCACCCAGGTCGTCGACCAGCCAGCCGCTGTAGAGCAGAGGCACCGAGAGGGCGAATTGCTCCACCGCGGCATTGGCCGCGAAGACTCGGCTGAGCACCGGGTCCGGCGTCCTGAGCTGGAGAAGGAGCTGGTGGGCGACCTCGACTACTGCCTCGGCGAAACCGCCGACGACGAGTCCGAGCAGAAGGAGGCCAAACCAGCCCGTTACACCGACGAGTGCGAAACCAGCGACCAGCCCGACTGTCGCGACTGTCAACGTCAAACCCGCTGGCCGGGCTTGCAGCCAGCGTCCTGCCAGCTGGGCCCCAACCAGGCCTCCGGCCGCCCAAACGGCGATCATCAGGCCGTACCCGTTGGCACCGACCCCGAACTCCCGCGCCCTGACGATCTCGGCGGGGAGAGTCATTCCCACGCCGGCGAACAGCAGGGCGACGCCGAGGGTTAGAGGTCGCAGCAGGGGATCGCGGATCAGAAACCGCAGACCGGCGCCCAAGCCGCGATGCTCATGGCGACGCTCGCCGCCGATCGGCTTGAAGTCTCCTGACAGCCTCGCGATCAGCATCGCCGATATGGCGAAGGACAGCGCATTGGCTGCGAAGACCCAGCCCGCGCCCACCAGTGCCGCCCCGGACCCGCCCAGCACGGGGCCGACGAGCGTCCCGGCGGTCCCCCATGCCGTCACGGTTGCGTTCGCGCGCGGCAGCTGCTCGCTCGGGACCAGGCGCGGAATGGCCGCGGCGGAAGCGGGGAGAAACGGCGCGGCCACGATCGCCGCGAGCGTCTTCACGCCGATCAATGCCAACGGCGCCGAGCAGAGCGCCAGCGCCACAAAGCAGACAGTCCCGAGCAGGTCCGAGCAGATCATCACCGCGCGGCGGTCGTAGCGGTCGCCGAGCGCACCGGAGATCGGGCTGATCAGACTCGGTAGCGCGAACGAGACAGCGGCCACCGCGGCCACCCAGACCGCCGATCCGGTGCGGGAGTAGATCGCGCTGGTCAGCGCGACGTAGGCCGAGGTACCACCGGCGAAAGAGATCGCCTGCGCGAGGGCAAGGCGGCGAATAGGCATGGAAAAGCGCTCCTACTGGTCGAGGACAGGACCGGTACGCCGGCCAGCCGGCTACTTGGCCGAGGGAGGTCCGGCGTGTCGGAGCGCCATCAATCCATGCAGGCGCCCAGCCTAACGGGCGCAGGACGCTGGGCCTAGCTGTTGGCCAGGAATTCCTCGAGGCTCGCGCGGGCGCGCCGGCGCACCATCCCCCCCAGCGGCGGGAGGACCGTGATCGCCCAGCCCATCGGGCCCAGCGCCTGCCGGGCCCAGCGGCCGTAGCTGAACTCGTCGACGTGATTGGTGATCAGCCCGTCGCCGAAGGTGAAGCTCGCGTGGATGTCGTTGACGACCGGGCGGCCGGTCTGGGTGAACGTGTAGTGGGCGACCCAGTGCGCTGCCCCGACACGGTCGTTGGCGTCATGCTCGCGGAGCTCAACCTCGAGGTCGCCGGCGCGCGAGGCGAGCATCCGCCACATCCCGCCGACTTCGGGACCGTGCAGGTCCCCGAAGGCGGGGTCATGGAAGCTCGCGTCCTTCGCGTAACAGGCGGCCATCGCGTCCCCGTCCTTACTGCCGAGCCCGTCGTAGAGGCGACGGATCAGCTCGCGGTTCGACTCGGACACGGCGCGAGCCTATCCCGGCAGCTTGCCCTCGATCACATAGCGCAGGACGTCGACGACCTGCTCGGCGCTGCGGGCGGTGGCCAGCGCTCCGCGGTCGACCTCCTTCAGCGCGTGGTCGAGGTCCTCGTCGTGCATGGTGACGATCGGCTTTCCGAGCGCCGCCGCAAAGCCGGCGTCGAAGGCGGCGTTCCACTGCCGGTACTTGTCGCCGAACCGCACCACGACGACGTCGGCGTTGCGGATCAAGGTCTGGGTGCGGATCGCGTTCACTCCGGCGCCCTTGTGATCGCGCCAGAACGCCTCCGACTCCTCCCCCAGCGTGCCGGTCCCGGCGTCGTCCGATGCCCCGTGGTCGGTGACCGGCGCGCTCACCTGCACGGGCAGGCCTGCCTGCTCGACCCCAGTGGCGATCTGCTGACGCCAATCGGAGTGGATCTCACCGGAGAGATAGACGTTCCACGACCGGTCGCTCACCGGCCCAGCCTAACGATCGACGATCGGCAGCCGAATCGGCGGCTTGGTCAGGCTGCTCGGTCGATAGAGGCCGAGACGCCGTGCGCGTGCTGCGCGGGCGTGTGCTGCGCGGGCTCCTCGACGACGGTGCGAGTCGAGTAGCAGCGGCGGCAGCGCTCGAAGTAGCCGTCACGCGGACCGATGGCGGTGCGCCAGTCGTGTCCGGAGAACATGCAGCGCAGCTTCTGTGAGATAGGTGCAGTCACCGGTGATCCCTCTCCTCTTCGACAACCGGCGCGGTTCCCTTTAGCCGCCCCCTCGTACGGTCTACCGACTACGGCGGACGGCAGCAACCCAAATACTGGGTTCGGTCACACAACGAAGCCGCGGAATGGGAAGATTGCCGCCGTGCGCAAGGGAGTCGGGTCTCTGTTTCGCTTGGCGTTGGTGCTGACGATCGCGGTCGTCGCGACAGCGGCGATCGCGCTTGCCGACTTCGGCGGCTCAGACGACATCCACCTCACCGCGATCAGCGACGGAACGCCGATCTCGGGGATCCACCCCAGCGGCGAGGGGTTGCCGCTCGTCGGGGCCAGCGGAACGGTCGGCGCCGGCGACTACGCCCCCGCGCTGAAGACCTACCACGACTCCGGGAGCTACATGCGGGACTTCGCGGCGGTCGACGGGAAGGCCAAGAACTTCCTCGGGGCCCGCCTGTTCTTCGGCGGCCGGCACTGCCCGCGGGGAACGATCCGGGCCTTCCACCGTGGATGCGAGCGTACGGCACTGGTCCTCGACATCGACGAGACCTCGCTCTCCAACTACTCCAACCTCGCGACCACCAACTTCACCAACACCACGGCCCAGCTCGCGATCGGGGTCGTGGGGGCAAACGATCCGGTCCTTGCGCCGACCCTCGACCTTTACGACTTCGCGAAGTCCCACGGGGTCGCGGTCTTCTTCATCACCGGGCGCCCGGCCAGCATCCCCCTCGTTCGCACCCAGACCGAGGCGAACCTGCACAGCGCCGGCTACCAGAGCTGGGACGGATTGATCCTCAACCCGACGATCGGCGGATCGGCGATCCCCTACAAGAGCGGCGAGCGGGCGAAGATCGAGCAGCAGGGCTTCGACATCGTCGCCAACGTCGGCGATCAGGAAAGCGACCTGCGCGGCGGCCACGCGGATCGCGGCTTCAAGCTGCCGAACCCGTTCTACTTCATCGGCTAGTCGCCGGCTCGCCGACAGCGTTCGCCGTCGCTGATTTTTAGCTCCCGTTGAGGCAAACATCATCGCGGTCTCATCCGTGTGGCTCAATCTCGCGGGCATGTCTCTCTCGACACCGAGCCTTCGGGCGGTCCTGACGATTGGGCTGGCCGTGGCGGCCGCGGCCTGGCTTGCCGCCGACGTGGCCGAGAGCGAGGAACCGGCAACGTCGACCGTGACCGTCGGCGGACTCTCGGTCCCCTTGGCCTCGACCGTGCCGGCTTCGGAGCGATCGCACGTTGCCGTGATCGTGCTCGAGAACAAGGAATACGGCCAGGTGATCGGCAACCCGGCGGCCCCATATCTGAACTCGCTCGCGCGCCGCTATGCGCTGGCCACCCGCTACTACGGAGTCACCCATCCATCGCTGCCCAACTACCTTGCGCTCAGCGCCGGCTCGACGTTTGGAGTCCGTCACGACTGCACGGGTTGCAGCTTCGGCGGCCCCAATCTCCTCACCCAGCTTGGCTCAGCCGGGATCTCCTGGAAGAGCTACGTCGCCGGGGTACCGAACAGCTGCTACCTCGAAAGTCGCGCCGCCGGCTACGTCAAGCCGCTGAACCCTTTCGCCTACCTGAGGCGGGTGGCCGGTCGCCCGGGCAGCTGCTCGAATCTGGTACCGCTTTCGAATCTCTCAACGGACCTGCAAGCGGGCAACCTCCCCGATTTCTCATGGATCACGCCGAGCCTATGTCAGGACACGCACCACTGCGGCGTCGGGGCCGGTGATCGCTTCATGGCCAAGCTCGTGCCGCCGTTGCTACGCGGCTTGGGCCCGCATGGGGCTCTGTTCATCCTCTGGGACGAGGGGCGGAGCAATCACGGGCTGGGCGGGACACTGGGCGGCGGGCACGTGCCGGCGATCGTGGTCGGGCCCGAGGTGCGTCGCGGCGCCCGCATCACGACGGCGATGGATCAGTACGCAACCCTGCGGGAGCTCGAGTCGGTGTTTGGCGTCCCGCCCTTGCGGCACGCGCGATCGGTCCACCCCGACCCGCTGAACTCTGTCTTCACCAGGACCTTGAGGATCCGGTCCGCCACGCCACTGCCCGAATAGCCAGGCAGCCGTGAGCTGTGGCTAGTCGCCTCCTCGTCCGTCGGTTGGCGACGAGACTAGCGGGCCGTTAGCGTCGAGCGGCCGCGGTCTCTGCCTTGCGGCAGCTACCTGACCGACGTGCTGCCGGTGATGCTCCTGCTCGGCACCGGCGCCGGCCTGGCCTTCCCGTCGTTGATGACTCTGGCGATGTCCGGTGCCACGCGCGAAGACTCGGGGCTTGCCTCCGGTCTCGTCAACACCACGCTGCAGGTCGGCGGCGCGATCGGGCTCGCGGTGCTGGCCACGCTCTCCACGACGCGCACCGACGGCCTGCTCGCCAGCGGCCACTCGCCGGCCTCGGCGCTGACCAGCGGCTACCACCTCGCGTTCTTTATCGGGGCCGGCTTACTGGTCGCCGCGATTGGCGTCGCCCTCACCGTGCTGGAGCCGGCGGCGGCCGTCGAGCAGGAAGAGGAAGCGGTGTTCGCCGACGCGGAGCCGGCCTACTCCGAAGCCGCCTAGGGGCGGCCGCGGCGTGTCTCGGTCGGCCGCCCACCGAGGTGCGCGCGTAGCCGCGGCCTTCCTGTGGGGAGGATCCTCATCCGGGCCATTGGGGCGAGCACTCGGATCACCTTTGTCCTGAGCGCGAGGTGTTGGACCGCGGGGTCCATGCAGCCAGGCGACGCGTCGGGCAAGGCGGCAACAGTGAGCTTCAGCGTCACCCGCGTGCCCCGCGGCAGGTTGTCTACCAGCGAAGCAGGAAGGGCAAGGCGGAGGACCCGTGTCCCGGCGTTCGCAACGTTGCTCGCTCCGAGATCGACCGTTGTCCACCGCCCTCGGCGACGCCAGCCAAGTGTGGCGGCGATCTGAAGCGTTGACGGCTCGGCGATCGAGATCCTCGCCCTGATCCCTGGCGCCGTTGGCCCGAGGTTGCCGGCGACGGTTTGTGCCGTACCGACGTCCGTCGGGGTGTAGTTCGCAAGCGAAACGTGAACCTCCGGGCAACGGGGATCCGGGACCACAGTGTCGACGGTGAAGGTCTCGGTCGCCGGCGAGGGGTCGGTGTTTCCCTGTGCGTCGGTGGCCTGCACCCGGAAGGTGTGGATGCCGTCGGAGAGCGCAGAGGTTGTGTGGCTGGCGCCGGGTCCGGAGCAGGGGCCGAAGTTCGCCGTGCCTGTGTCGATCGAGCACTCGAAGCTCGAGCCGGCCTCGGTGGAGTGGAAGTCGAAGCTCGGGGCCGAGTCCGCGGTGGTGCCGTGGGCGGCGGAGTCGATGATCGTGTTGGGCGGGGTGCCATCGACCGAGACGGTGTGAGTCGTCGTGGCCGCCGACGACCCGTTGCAGGAGACCGTCTGCCCGGTGAAGGTCTGCGTCGTCGAACATCCAGCATTGTCGGTCACGGTCAGGGTGACCGTGTAGTTGCCCTCGGCGCTGTATGTATGGGCGGGCGTCGCGCCGGCGTTGGGGGCGGACTGCCCGTCGCCAAAGTTCCAGTCGTAGCGGGCCACCGTCTGGCCGGTCGAAGCAGTTGAAGCAGAGCCGTTGAAGCTCGAGACCTGGCCGGGGCGCGCGGCCGTGGCGCTGAACGCCGCGGTCGGGGCCTGGTCGGGGCTGACAACGACGGATTGGAAGTCGGGGCCAGCCGCGGTGTTGCAGTTCGGCGACGTGCAGGTGATTGGGGTCAGCGCGCCCGTGCCGCCGATGGAGTACGGCGAGACGTTGTTGGCGGTGAAGCTCGATGCATAGGCGAATTGGTTGTTGGGGCTCACCGCGACGCCGCCTGGAGTGCCCCCAACGTTGCAGTTGGTTCCCGAGCAGGTGACCGCGCTGAGGGTGCCGTTCGAGTTGATCGAGAATGTGGCCACCTTGGCGGTCGCGTTGCGGATCGTCGAGTACAGGTACGCACCGTTGGAGCTGATCGCGAGCGAGAAGGCGCCGGCCACCCCCCAGTTGCAGCCCGAGCCGCAGGTCACGGGGGTCAGCGAGCCGTTGGCGCCGATCGAGAACACCGATATGGCGCCTGTCGTGCTGCCGCGATTCGCCGTATACAGATACTGGCCGTTGGGGCTAACCGCGATTCCCTCCGGGTTGGTTCCGGTATTGCAATTGCCGCCCGAGCAGGTGATCGGGGTCAGCGAGCCGTTGGAGCCGATCGAGAACGCCGAGACGGTGTTGGATGTGTTGTTCGCTGTGTAGAGGTAGTGGCCGTTCGGCGTCACCGCGACCCCGTAAGGCTTGGTGCCGGTGTTGCAGTTGGTCCCGGAACAGGTGATTGGGGTGAGCGCGCCGCCCGACCCGATCGAGAAGGGTGAGACCGTATTGCCGGTGTTGTTCGCCGTGTAGAGGAATTGGCCGTTGGGGGTCACCGCGATGCCGTAGGGCCCCGTCCCCGTATTGCAGTTGGTCCCCGAGCAGGTCACCGGCGTCAGCGAGCCATTCGCTGCGACCGAGAACGCCGAGACCTTGTTCGGAGTGAAGGCGGAGGAATAGAGGTACTGACCGTTGGGGGTCATCGCGACGCCGATCGGCGCCGTTCCGGTGACACAGTTCGATCCGCAGCTGATCGGGGTCAGCGAGCCGTTGCTGCCGACCGAGAAGGGCGAGATCGCGTTACCGGTCGTTCCGGAGCCCGAGACGTAGACCTGGGTGGCCGACGCGGTGGCGGGCAGGGTCAGCCCGGCGGCCAGCAAGGACAATCCGATGAGTGTTGCCGCTACGCGAGGAATCCCGCGCTGGCGGGATTCGGGGGGCGCACCCGGGTGCCTTGGCGATGTCGTTCGCACTCAACATGCGTCGACGTAGAGGGGCTTCTTCTAAAGCCCAATATGCAAGAAGCGTCACGTACGACTAATGACTTTCGGGTAACTGGGCCATCAAACCCCGATTAAGCCTCTCAATCCCGCCTATAGAGCCGCATCCTCTTCCGGTTGATCGGCAGGGCGGGCAGGCATTCGGTCACGCCGGCCACTCGGATCGGACGCCATTGCGCTCCGACTCAACGAGACGGAGGTGACCCAGCCGAGGAGGTCTTGGCCCTCGCGGATCGGGAGATGGGCCTTCGCTATCTGACGTCGGCAGGTAGAAGTGCCGCTCCCAACCGATGTCGACTCCGTCGAGTACCGCCGCCACCCTGAGCGCCGCGTCGGTCGGAGCGCCACGGTTGACCGAGACCTCGACCGATCGCCCGTTGGCCCTGACGGCGAAGTAGTCGGCCAGATCCCTGATGATCCGCTTGTCGGCGGCGCCGCAACGCTGGCGCTTACGGCGCAGCTCCACGACCGTGACCTCCGTTCGATCGGCGGGCCCAGCCCTGGGGTCGAGCCAGCGAGCGTCCAGGGGAATCGAGCTCATGCCATGCTGGGCCAAGATCAAGCCCCCTCCGCATTGCGGGCAACAAGGGTCATCGGGGGATCCCGGCCCTGGCGCGTAGAAGCGATGGTCGCATTGCGAACACGCGAGAAGATCCATGTCTGACTCCTTCCTCGAAACCCCGCGGGGTCCAAGTCCAGATCGCCGGCCAGTGACCGCGATCGTCCGATTCAGAGGAGGGGTCGGGGGTGTCCGAGCGAGGCGACCGGCGGACCGTTTCTCACGCGATTCGGAGGCGTCCGGGCAGGCGGCCCTCAGACCACTCAACGCATGTTGCTAACAGGTTGGACGGGGCTTGTGTGGCTTGCCAGGCTTGCAACCCCGGAGTTTGCGGTGGTCGACTGCGCAGACTCGCACCGAAGACGTTTCGGGAAGCCCTGTCCGCCTCAGCAGTATCGCGCTACCCTGGATAGGCCGCACGTCGGGTTCTCAGCGCCCTCTCTGCCTCTCGCGTGGCTTCACCCCAGAGAGGACGAGAAGGGCTCTTAATGCCCGACACTCACGTCCATGACGGCTCGGTTGCCGCGGACATCTCGCGCGGGACGGTTCAGCTGTTTCACGAATACACCGGCCGCGGGCCGACCAAGGCCCGCACGGTCATAAGCAAGGGCACCGTCGCGATCGTTCTCGCGGACACGCTGACCCGGGGGGAGCGCAGCCTGGTCGGGATGGGCGAGCAAGAGCACGTCCTTCACACGCGGCGCAACTACCAACGGTTGATGCGCAACGATCTGGTCCAGCTCGTGGAGAGGCTGACTGATCGCACGGTCGAGGCGTTCTTCAGCGACAACCACATCGACCCCGACTACGCGGTCGAGTTCTTCCTACTCGAGCCGCTGGCAAATACCGAGCGTCCAGAGACCGACGTCAAGGCGCCCGGCGCTTGAGAGGGGTCCCGCTTGACGCGGGAAAAACGACCAGCTAGCTGCCTCCGACGCGAACGAGGCGGTTCGCCCGCGCAAGGTAGACGCCAACCGAGTTGCTGCCCCTGTGCAGGCTGGCGGGAGGCACCACAGCGCCCCATCTGGTCCTACCCCCGAATCGGAAGGCGCGGCAGGTGGCGACGATCCGCCCATTGACGCCAATCGCGACCACCTTCCCGGCCGCCCCGCCGCCGATGGTGCCGTCGATGAACGCGGGAACCTTGGCGCCGCCGCCCAGCCGAACGTTCGCCAGCCTGAGGCCGCTGTCGATCCTCGCCGAGCCCCTCCGCGAGCCCGCCGCCCGCCTTCCGAGCAGTTGGGGGGCCGGACCGAGCTGGAAGAGGCCGGTGTGCGCTCCCAGCTGCTGTGCCGCCCGGCTCAGCACGACGTCGCGCTCGGCCACCATCTCCGAAAGGGGGCCCGAGACATCGTTCTTTAACCCATTGGAGATCGTGATCGGGCCTTCCAGGCCATCGTCTGAGATCGGCACTCCCTGCGTCTGGTAGGGGAGCTCTATACCCAGCACCTGCGCCGTGGTCGGCACGATGTCGATCGTCCGGCTGTGGACGTCCGAGATCGTCCCCTTGCTCTGTCCGGGGTACTTGATGAACAGTGGCGGGTTGGCGATACCGCCGAAGTTGTCCGGGAGGGCGATCCGGCGGTAGGTCTTGGGATCGAAGCTGATGCCGTGGTCGGCGGTGACGATCACCAGGGCCTTCTTCCATATGCCCACCTTCTTGAGGCGCGCAATCGTCTGCTTGATGAGCGTGTCCGCGTAGCCGGTCTGGATGTAGTGGCGCTGCCAGGTGGTCGCCGCGCCGCCGATTCCGCCGGCCCATTTCTGCGCGTCGGAGCTGGCCACGTCTGAGATCGGGGTGTAGTTGTAGGAGCGGCCGTCGGGAAGGAAATGGAACGGCTCGTGGGGCACCTCGAAGTGGATGAAGTTGAAGCTGCGCGCGCCGGGCGAGATCTTCTTGATCCAGTGCTGGAACTCACCTGGCTTCGGCGGCACGAACTGGTCCTGTGCGAAGTCGCCGCCGGTCAAGGGCTTGGCTGCGGCGGAGCGGGAATGCTGGTCCGGGCTCGTGGGCCCGCCCCCACCCCGTCGTCGTTTGCCGCCGCGACTGCACAGCGACGGCGGGCAGACGTTGGTGACCGGCTCGCTGACGTTGAACCTGTACTTGCCCCCGAGCAGGGTGAAGATGCTGTTCGGCTGCTGCGAGTAGGTCGGCAGGGTGGTGTAGCCGGGGTCGATGCCGGTTTCGATCGCCGGCACCGCCCGGCCGGTGAAGTCGGCGACCGTTGTGTTGTCGCGGTACCAGGTCGAGTGAGCGGCAAGGCTGGCGAAGCCGGGGAAGCGCTTCGAGTCGATCCGCGTCCCGGAGGGGTTCATCAGGGTCGCCGTCGGAAGCTCGTCGAAGACGACCTCGACCACCGGCGTCGTGCTCGAGCCGTCGGCGCCTTGGGCGCCTGCGTTCCTCGTCAACCCGTAGGCGATCAGGGCGCCGAAGCTGAGCGCGACGACCGTCAGCCCGGCGATGCGGGAGTCAATCCGCTTCACGATCTGGCCGACGATAACCCGGCGGGCGGGCGACGGAGTGAAATCGGCGATGACCCAGAGTCAGGCCGCAAAGTAGCCCGCGCTACTCCACTCGCCGATAGTGATCGCGCCAGATCAGCCGGTGGACTCCAAGGTGCCGCGGCAGAGTGCGAAGGCCCGGGATGAATGGAATGCAGATGAAGGCGAGGCTGAGCACCATCATCAGCGCCCAGATGAGCGCGTCGGCGTTCTCCGAGGTGTCGAAGGGCGCGATTTGGTACCAGAAGGTGTAAAGCCAGAGCCAGACCTGGCCCGGGTAGCTGCCCGTCTCGTTCATCATCCCCCACTGATCGCCCAGCAAGTGCTGCGCCGAGGCCCGGTCCTCGAAGAAGCTGCCTCCCGAGATGAACAGCAGCGGCTTGGTGTAGTTGGTCTGGTAGAACTGGCGCGTCGTCAGCAGGGCACCGTCCAGGCCGCTGCTCTGCGCGAGGCCGAGCAGCGAGGTCATCATCGGGGCAACGGGCCCGTAGTCGCCGCGGGGCAGCGTTGGGCGACCGGCGGGGAAGCGGGCCTTCTCCAGCGCAGCCGTGTAGGCGTCGGTCCATTTCGTCTTCTGGGCGGCGGGAGCCGCCTGATAGGCGGCCAGGGAGCTTCGAAGGGCGGCGTTCCCGGGGATGCTGCGCAGCGGGTTCAAGACGAAGTCGTTGGCCGTGTCGATCGGGATATGCACACCCGGTGCACACTGCAGGCAGATTGGACCGATCTTCTGCGCCACGTCGGGCGTGTGGTTGTAAGGAGGTCCGTAGGTAGCCAGCTCGCTCGAGCGGTCGAGCTCGGTCACCGCAGTGGCCAGGAAGTCGCCGGGGTCGGCGCGCGACCACTGCTGGATCGTGACCGGCGGATCGTCGGGCGAGGAGAAGAGGACCGCCAGGACCACGGTGAGCAAGGTGATCACCGCCAGCGCGACGACGAATTCCTTGATCAGGTCGTAACGAACGTAGCCGCCCTGCCACTCGCCTTCGTCGCTCGACGGCGCAGGCGCCGGCGTGGTCGCGTTCACGGCGAGCTCGCCTCGCTGGACGCGGTCGGCTTGGTCGAACCTGAACGCTTGGCCGGGTACGGCGGCACCACCCCATGGCGGCGCACCAGCAGGACATGCCAAGCGACCAGCGCCACGACGGCAACCGGAAGCAGGATGACGTGCCACGTGTACATCTGGCCGAAGTCGATGACATTGAAGTAGGCGCCGATGCCGACCGAGTTCAACCCGTCCTTGCCTTCGCTGGCAATCCACTGGGAATCAAAGTTCTGCTGCGAGAGGTAGCCGGTGAACGCGGTTCCGATCGAGACCAGAAAGACGATCGCTCCGGTGACCCAGGTGCGGCCGCGTCCGCCGCGCCAGGCCCCCATGAAGAACTTCCCCCAGAGGTGGACGACCATCGCGAAGAAGAACAGCTCCACCCCCCAGAGGTGGATGCTGTTGAAGAACCGCCCGACGCTCGACACGTGCCACCACTCGGGTCCCTTGAGGCCGAGGATCATCCCGGATGCGACGACGACGATCAACGCCGCGATCGTGGCCACGCCGAAGACGTAGATCCACGAGGAGACGTAGGCGGGCTGGCGGTCGGGGAGAAGCTTCTCCGGGGGCAGCGCGCGGACGGCCCGCTCCCGTACCCACTCCGTCCACATTCGTGACTCTTCGGGGCTCATAGCTCCCGGTTGCGGGTCGGGAACGGCAGTGCGATCGCCAGCACGAAGACCAGGATCATCAACAGGATGACGACGACGTTCGCCACCGACATCTGGAAGAAGTGCCAGTGCACGTAGTGAGCCGGGTGATTGAGATTGAAGAGCGCGCCGAGCATTTCTCAAACCCTCCCGAGGGCGGAGGGCAGCCTATTCTTACCGGTCCCGCGGCGTCAACCCGCGCGGAGACCGAAAATCACGGGGCTGGCAGGGACCTCATGGTTTCTCATCTCCTCCCTCGGGGTGCGCAGCCGGAAGTCCGGCAACCTCCCAGGCCTTCCAGCCCTCGGCGATCTCGACCGCACCACGCCAGCGGGTCAGCTTCGAGCGGCGCCCTCCCGCGCCGCCTCCCAGGCCTGACTTGCGCTCAGCTCTCGATGCTCGGACGAGGCCATGGTCCGGCTCTGTCGCTCCTTAGCGCCCGCGCTGGGAGCGCAGAACGGCGACGGCACCGCCGCTGCCGCCGAGAATCACTACACGCTTCACGAGGTCGAGCCTACGGCATGCCCGAAGCGAACATCGGGGAGCACGCGATGCGCCCAGCTGGGCAGATACCAGGCCCAGCGGCCGAGCAGCCGCAGCAACACGGGCAGCAACAGAAGCCTGATCAGCATCGCGTCCAGAAGCACCGCGACGCCGAGGATCACGCCCATCTCCTTCGGAGGCAGTGGGCCCGAGAGGGCGAAGGTGAAGAAGACCGCCACCATCACCGCGGCGGCCGCGAAGATCACCCGGCCCGAGTGGGCGAGCCCGCCGACCATCGCCTCCTTCGGGTCATGCGTGCGGTCCCAATGCTCCTTCGCCGAGGAGAGCAGAAAGACCGTGTAGTCCATCGAGATCGCGAAGATCATCGCGAAGAAGAAGACCGGCCCCCAGGCGTCGAGAAAGCCCTGGGGCTGGAAGCCGAGCAGCGAGTGAAGGGTGCCGTCCTGGAAGATCCATTTCGCGACGCCGAATGCCGCGCCGGTGGCGAGCAGGTTGGTGACCACGCCAACAGCGGCGATCAGCGGCGCCTGCAGGGCGAACAGCAGGAGCAGGAACCCAAGGCCGAGGACGACGCCGATCACGAGAGGCGTCTTCGCCGATAGGGCCCGCTCGAGGTCGTGGTTCTCTGCCACCGCCCCACCGACGTAGGTTTCAGGGGGAAGCTCGGCCCGCAGGCGGTCGATCGTGCGGCCGACTGCCGGGTTGGAGGGGTCCTGCTTCGGGACGGCGTCGATAAGCGCCAAGTTGCCGCCGCCTCTCTGCGGGGCCAGCACTTGGGCGATTCCCGGGTCACGCTTCGCGAGCGCCATCGCCCTTTTCGCTTCTCGCGCCGGTGCCACCAGCTGCAGCGGCCCGGTCGCCCCGGGACCGAGGGCGGCCTGGACCTGCTGGTAGCCGATCCGCGAGGAGTCCGAGGGAGGTACGACCTTGATCGACGGCATCGCGGTTCGCAGCTGGGTGACCGGGAAGGCGAGCACCAGAAGAGCGGCGAGGGCGGCGATCCCGTAGGGAAGCGGCCGGCGCCAGAGGCGCTCGCCCCAGGCCGCGAAGCGGGCCGAGCGATGCTCGCCCGAGTGCACCCACGGAAGCGAGACCTTGTCGATCCGGGGCCCGAGCTTGGCCAGGACGGCCGGCAGCAGGGTGAGGGTCGCCGCCAAGACGAAGAGGACAGCCAGCATGATCCCGAGGCTCATCGAGCGAAATGCCGGACTGGGTACAAGCATCACCGCCGTCAGCGAGATCAACACCGTGAGGCCGGAGAAGAGCACGGCCTTGCCCGCGGTGTCCATCGTCAGCGCCGTGGCCTCGACCGCGTCCAGCCGGGAGCCGAAGAAGGCGCCGCGGAACCGGTAGACGACGAACAGCGCATAGTCGATGCCGAGCGCCAGGGCGAACATCAGCGCGAAGTTCATCGCCCAGATCGAGATCGGCAGCACCTGCGTGCCGAGATAGAGCGAGCCGGCGGCGGCCAGCAGCCCGACCATGGTCAACATCAGCGGCAGGCCCGCCGCGACCAGCGAGCCGAACGCGAGCACCATGATCGCCAGCGTGACCGGCCATGAGATCACCTCCGAGCGCAGCATCGCGCTCTTGTTGGCGGCGTTGAAGTCCGACCACATGCCGGCCGCACCGGTGAGGTGCACCTGAACGCCCTGGCGACTGAGCCCGTTCAAGGGGCCTTTGAGCCCGTCGGCCGCCCGCACCATGGCGTTGGAGTCGCGGGCGGCGCCGGCCTGGACGATCGCGGTGTGCTTGTCAGGCGACACCGACACGCCGGACTGCGGCGGGACTACGGTGCGAACCGCCGGGTCGGCCCGCAGCAGCCGCTCGGTGGCGGCGATCCTCGAGGCGAAGGCTGGGCTATCGACCGTTGTCGTGGAGGAATGAATGACTGTCATCAGGCCGTAGCTGGAGAGGCCGCCGAAATTCCGGTCGATCAGCTTGCGGGCCTGCACCGACTGCGAGCCGGTCGTCTCCCAGCCGGCGCCCGAGAGCGCCTGCTCGACCCGGGGCGCGAAGAAGCCGAGCCCTACCCCGACAACCAGCCATGCCACGAGCACGGTGCGGAAGTGGGTCGCGGTGTAGCGGCCCAGCCTGCCGATCGGTCCGATCGAGGTCATCGGGTCTCAGGGCCCGGGTAGACGGCCGAGCGCAGCCGGCAGGCGCGCTTCAGGACCAGCGATGCCGGGCAGGCTCCAACCACGACGTAGAGCCACTGGTTGACGCCCACGAAGGCGGCGAGAAGAAGGAACCAGGGCGAGACCAGGGCGGCGAGAGCGGCGCTGATCAAGGTCATGCTGCCGGCAAGAGCGAAGAGAACCCTCTCCAGTGGCCAGCCGCGTGGGCGCGAGGGGGGCCGCATCTCAGTGACCTCCTTGCAGCAAGGTGTCGAGCTCGTCGAGCTGCCGGCGCAGCCCGCCGCAGACCTCCTCGCAGAGCCCGAAGACTGCCGGGTCGGCGATCGAGTAGACCGAGAAGTTGCCTTCCTTGCGGCGGCCGACGATGCCGGCGCGAAGCAGTACGCCGAGATGCTTGGAGACGTTCTGCTGCGAAGCGCCGGTCGCCTTCTGCAGCTCCACCACCGTGGCCTCGCCGTCGCGCAGCACGTCGAGCAGGTTGATCCGCATCGGTTCGCTGAGGACGCGAAAGCGCTCGGCGATCTGCTCGATCAGCGGGGCCGGAAGGGGATGCGGGACAGTCGCGGTACTTGCCATGACGAGAAAAGATAGCACAACTAGATCGTTGTGTGGTAGTCTAGCTCCATGACAATGACAGCAACCGCACGACGAATCGGTGAGACCCTCAAACACGAGGTCGACGTCAACGGGCGCCACACGATCGTCACCGACGAGCCGCTCTCGCTCGGCGGAACCGACGAGGGGCCGGCCCCGCACGAGCTTCTGCCCGCCGCCCTTGCTTCGTGCGTCGCGACGACGGTCGCGATGTACGCCCAACGCCGCGGCTGGGACATTGGCGAGCCTTCGGTCGACGTCAGCTACGACAACGAGTGCTCACCACGACGCTTCGACGTCGCTTTGCAGCTACCGAGCCAGCTCTCACCCGAGCAGGTGCGCCGGCTCGAGCGGGTGGCCGAGGCCTGTCCGCTCCGCCGGGCGCTGGAGGCGGGCTTCATCTTCGAAGAGGACTTGGTCGAAACCCTGAGCGTCGCCTAGTCTCTCTGGCGATTTCGGGAACGCGATGTCGCAAGCTCTGGTCCGCCCTCCCAACATCCTGCTGCTGATCACCGATCAGCAGCGCTACCCGTGCCATTGGCCGGACGAACCGGGCTGGTTGCGAGAGCTGACCCCGAGCGACCACGAGTTGGCCGATACAGGCCTCAGCTTCAGCAGCGCCTTCTGCAACACGTCGATGTGCTCGCCCAGCCGGGCGACGCTGCTCACCGGCCGCTACCCGGCTCAGCACGGCGTCACCCTGACCCACACTCAGGCCGATCTGCGGCCCGACCCCCGCAACTCGCCCGCGGTCGTGCGGACTCTGCTCGGGATCCTGCGCGGCCAGGGGGCTCCGCGAAGGAGGGCGCTGACCCAGTTCTCGCGCGGGTTGCTCCAGCTCGGCCCGAAGTCGGGGAACGAGCCGGAGCTTTCCCCCGACACCCCGAGCCTTGCGACCGTCCTGCGCGGACGCGGTTACGAGGTGGGCTACAAGGGCAAGTGGCACCTCACCCACCCCTCGGGTGAAGGCTCGCTGCTTGCGGGCTGGAGCGACGCCGACGCGGAGCGATTGCGTCGCGACTTCGGGTTCGCCGACTGGGAGCCGCCGGACGCAGGAGAGAACGCGAAGGCCGAGCATTTCGGCTCCGGCAACGCCGGCCCGCTCGGCTTGGGCTGGGACGAGGTGTACACGCGCCAGGCGGAGAACTGGCTCGGTCAAGAGGATCTGCCCGAGCCCTTCTGCCTGGTCGTCTCCCTGGTGAACCCCCATGACGTGCTTGGCTACCCCGCCCAGTACGAACGTGGCGGTTACGACTCCGCGGACTTCCGCGAGCTGGGCGTGCAGCTGCCGCCCACCGTCAATGAGAGTCTGCGCGACAAACCGACCGTCCACGAGCTGATCAAGATGGGGATGACCGCCTATCTCGGCCCCCTCGACAGCGACAGGGCAAAGATCGACTACGTCAACTTCTATGCCCACCTTCACCGCGTCGTCGACGAGAAGGTCGGGCGGGTGCTGAAGGCCCTCGGGGAGGCCGGCGATCCTGGCTCACTGCGCTCGCGAACGGTGATCTTCCGCTGCGCCGACCACGGCGAGATGGGACTTTCGCATGGTGGACTGCGCCAGAAGGCCTTCAACGCCTACGAGGAGACGATCCATGTCCCGCTCGTCGTATCCAACCCGGTGCTCTTCCCGCGGGCCGTGGAGACCGATGCGCTGGGCTCCCTCGTCGATCTGCTCCCGACGATCGCGACGCTCGCCGGCGCCGAGCTCGATCCGGACGCGCGAGGCCACGACCTCACCCCGATCCTCGCCGGCAAGGCGACCCCTGAGCGGGAGCTGCTGAGGCGGGCCGACAGCGATTTCAGCCCGCTGACAAGTCATCCCGCCCCGGCTTCGTCGGTGCAGGAGGAGGTCCATTTCACATACGACGACCACCAGGCGGCCACGGCGCTGCAGGACGTCCCCGGTCAGCCGAACCGGATCCGCGCGATACGGACGCCGCGACACAAGCTTGCCTTCTACTTCGATCCAGCCGGCGATGCCGCGCCCGAGTACGAGATGTACGACCTCGAGCGCGACCCGGACGAGAGCGCGAACCTGGTCGAGCGCTCGAGCGGCGAGGCCGTGAGAGCGTCCGATCGGGCCTTGCGCGCGGAGCTGGGCGAGCGGCTTCGCAACCTGATGCTCGCCAACGCAACGGCGCCCCAGGTTCCCCTCTAAACGCGAATTTGCGTCCTGAAAAGCGGAGGGGGTGGGATTCGAACCCACGAAGGACCCGAAGGCCCTTAACGGTTTTCGAGACCGCCCCGTTCAACCACTCCGGCACCCCTCCGGGGAAGTCGCCTAGAGGCTAGCGGCCGCGGAGCCGGCGTTCGGCGCGGAAGATTGCAGGCAATCAGTCCGGACAGCCGGGCTCGCCGAGCGGTTGGGGGTACCAGGCGTCGACTCCGACGTAAAGGGGATCGACGTAGAAGAGACAGGCATACTTGCCGCCCCCCGGGACCGGATCGTTGTTGAGAATCGACTGGATCGAGGCCCGCATGTCGGGGACGTAGCGGTGGTCGGTCGCGTAGTCGCATTCCCCAACCGGAAAGTTCGGCACCGGCTGAAGGTGGCAGGACAGCTTCACGACGTCAAGGGCGCACGCAGCTCTCGCGTTGGCATCGGTCGGGTGCTGCTGGGTGCAGACCAGGATGGTCTTCGCCGTCGCATCCTGACTGACGGTGAGATTGCTCTCGAAGAGGTTCGTGTGCGAGGTTGCCCAGCAACCGGAGAGGACGAAGACGGCTCCAACGAACAGAGTCGCGATTCCAACTTTGCGGAGGCGTTTCGATGCCGAGGACCTGATCTGCCAACGCTATCCCTGGCTGACGCACAGTCAATCGGGATTAATGAGTAAGTTTCGGTTCTAACTGACCAGCGGTCAGGACGACGTTCCCACGACGGAACCGTCCGGAGACCGGCGGGACGGGCGGCGCGCTGCTGCGATCCCATCGCTGAGACAGGGCCTGAGG